>NZ_JBITLR010000009.1:0-527351 GCF_044465445.1 Actinoplanes sp. NPDC049668 | reverse complement strand
TCGTCACCCTTGTGATAGGTGTGGAAAATGCTCGCGGTGCGCCCGGAGAGCTTCTCCCAGGCCTTCAGCTCGGCGTCACGCGGGTTGCTGGTGAAGCCACCGGCGGCGGCACCCCACAGCACGCCACAGGAGGGCACCAGGTTCGCGCCGGTCTGACACGGCTTGGCCGGCGCGGCCGTGGCGGCCGTGGTGCCGGCCATGGCAGTTCCGGCGCCAAGGGCCATCGCGGCCAGGACGGTCAACGACTTCGCAAACTTGATACGCACTTTCGGTTTCCCCCCGTTGTCCGGCCGCAGGTTCGGCCGGGCATGGGGAGAACAATCCGGTCCGCCCGGTGCGCGCTCCGGTCCCGAACAGGTGCCGCCCGGTTGCGAACCAACCGAACAGCGAAACCTGAGGATTTCGGCGCTGAAAAACCTCGCCAGACGGGTAATACCGGACACAAAAGGCCCTTGCCGCTCATCGATACGTCTGCGTCAGCACGCCGTCCATGACGGTGGCGAAGCGGTCGGGCCGTTCGAAGAGCGCGCGGTGGCCGGCGTCCGCCACGACGGTCAGGTGCTTGGCGAATGCCTCGAGCAGGGCGTACCACTGGTCGAAGAGGACCGCGAGGCAGCGCATCTCGTGGCCGCCCTGCACGAAGTAGACCGGCACCCCGAGGCGCGGCGCGTCCCGGCGCAGGTCGATGTCCTGCATCCGGGGGTAGAGCGCGTTCCAGGTGTCCAGCAGCGCGTTGAGGGTGTGCGCCTTCTGCAGCAGCGTGAACTCCTCGACGTCCAGGTTCTCGAACGCGCCGTCGACACCCTCGTCCAGACCGCTGCGGTCGTAGTCGTACGCCGCGTTCTGATGGAGCATGAGCGGCTCGTACGAGTACACATCCGGGTAAGGCGGCGGCCCGAGGGCGGTGAGCCGCCGGACGAGGTCGGCACGCCCGGTGGCCCGCGCCCAGGCCAGCACGTCGGTATAACAGATCCCGTCGGTGGCCCGCACGTCGACGGCCTGCCCGGTGCCGATGTAGGCCCGGTACAGCTCGGGCCGCCGGGACACCGCCAGCACCCCGAGGATCGACCCGCCGGAGTGCCCGAGCAGATAGATCTTCTCCTGGGCGAAACGCCGGCGCAGGTGGTCCGTGACGCCGATGATGTCGTCGACCTCGCCGTCGGGGGTGACCGTCATGGTCGGGTCCAGCGCCGGATAGGCCGAGCCGCCACCGCGCCGGTCCAGGGTGACCACCACGAAGCGGCGTTCGAGGGCCGCCAGGTGCCGGCGCACCGAGCCGAACTCGGAGCCGCCGGGCGCGCCGGGCACGAAGAGCAGGACCGGCGCGGACGTGTCGGCGCCGCGGATCATCAGGCCCAGCCGGTGCCCGCCCACCTCGACGTGGGTCAGCTCGGCGACGCTGCGCGGGCCCGGGATCGGCGCGGTCCGGGCGGGCACGGCCACCGCCACCGTCGCCGTCAGTACCGCCGCCGCCGCGATCGCGGTGAGCGCCCGGCGCACGTACCGGGAGATTCGGCCGCCCTGGGTGCCGCGCCGGGCCAGGCCCGCGCCGTACGCGGCGCCCAGCGCCATCGGCAGCGCCGTCAGCAGGAGCTGCACGCCCCGGCCCGTCGCCAGCACGATGAAGCCGAACGCGCTCGCGTGCGGCGCGTCCGCCGACGGGCCGTCCGCCCGCAGCCGGAGCAGCTCCAGGGCGACCACGAACACCGCCGGCGCGACCAGCATCGACCAGCGGGAGCGGCTCGCCCAGCCCGCGAGGCCGCCGGCCGCCGCGCTCAGCGCGACCGACCACAGCACCTCCGCGCCGGTCAGCGGGCCGCGCGGCATCCACGCGCCCGCGACGATCCCCCACAGCGCCGCCGGCGCCCACCACATCCGATTCAGCATGGCCCGAGCCTGGCCGCGGCCGCCGCCCGCGCGCATCGGCCCGCGGATCCGGTACGGGCACCTACTTCGGTATGGGGTCGCCGCGACCTCCGGCGGTGCCCGCCCGCCGTGGCGGCCCGTAGGCTCGGCGGCATGTCCGCGTTGCTGTTCGCGCTGCTCGTGCCGGGTCCCCGCGCGGCGGCCCGGAACCGGCTCGCCGACGGCATCGCCGTGGCGCTCGCATTCGGGTACGGCGCCCTGATGCTGCGGCTCGGCGACGCGACCCGCGAGGGCGCGCCCCTGCCCTGGTACGCCGATGCCGCGCTGGGCACGCTCGGCTGCCTCGTCCTGCTGTGGCGCCGCCACCGTCCGGTCGCGGTCGTCGTGGTGCTGCTGCCGCTGACGGCGGTCTCGGTCATGGCGACCGGCGCCGTGCTCGTCGCGCTGTTCACCGTCGCGATCCGCCGCCGGGGCACGGTCGCCCTGCTGCTGGCCGCGGCCTACGTCGCCCTGGTCCCGGTGTACTACCTGCTCCACGACGACCCGGAGTTCCCGCTCTGGGTCGACCTCGTGGTGCGGGCCTGCACCGCGGCGGGCGCGCTCGGCTGGGGCATGTTCGTCGGCGCGTACCGCCGGCTGACGGAGTCGCTGCGCGAGCACGCCGCCCGGCTGGAGGCCGAGCAGCAGCTGCGCGTCGACCAGGCCCGGCTGACCGAGCGGGCGCGGATCGCGCGGGAGATGCACGACGTGCTCGCGCACCGGATGTCGATGGTCAGCCTGCACGCCGGCGCGCTGGAGGTGCGCACCGACGCCCGCCCGGAGGAGATCGCGATCGCGGCGGGCGCGATCCGGGCCAGCGCCCACGAGGCGCTCCAGGAGCTGCGCGGGGTGATCGGGGTGCTGCGCGAGGGCGCCGCGGGCCGGCCCGAGCCGCCGCAGCCCGGCCTGGCCGACGTGCCGGACCTGGTGGCCGGCGCCCGGGCGATGGGCCTGACGGTCGGCTACCGGTGCGAGCCGGCGGCGGCCGGGCCGCCGGTGCTGCTGGGCCGCACGGCGTACCGGATCGTGCAGGAGGGTCTGACCAACGCGCGCAAGCACGCGCCGGGCGCGCGGGTCGAGGTGCTGCTCTCCGGCGCGGCCGGCGCCGAGCTGCGGATCCGGATCACCAACCCGTGCGGCCCGGCGGCGGGCCCGCCCGAGGTGCCGGGCGCGGGCGCGGGCCTGATCGGCGTCGGCGAGCGGGTGGCGCTGGCCGGCGGCCGCGTCGAGTACGGCCGGCGCGGCGACGCGTTCCGCCTCGAGGCGTGGCTGCCGTGGCCGACCTGACCGCCCGGCCCATCCGGCTGGCCATCGTCGACGACGATCCGCTGGTCCGGGCCGGGCTGCGGATCCTGCTCGGCGGCTCGCCCGACATCGAGGTCGTCGCCGAGGCCGGCGACGGCGCGGACGCCACGGCCCTCGCGGACGCGCACTGGCCCGACGTCGTGCTGATGGACATCCGGATGCCGCGGATCGACGGCCTGACCGCCACCCGGCGGCTCCGGTCGCGCCCGTCGCCGCCCCAGGTCATCGTGCTGACCACGTTCAACGCCGACGAGCACGTGCTGGACGCGCTGCGCGCCGGCGCCAGCGGCTTCCTGCTCAAGGACACCCCGCCCCGCGACATCATCGAGGCGGTCCGCACGGTGGCCGCCGGCTCTGCCACGCTGTCCCCGGCCGTCATCCGCCAGCTCATCGACCACGTCGCGGACCCCGCCGCCGGGCCGCGCCGCGACCGCGCCCGCACCAGCCTGGCCCGGCTCACCGACCGGGAGCGCGCGGTGGCCGTCACCCTGGGCCGGGGCTGGTCGAACGCGGAGATCGCCGCCGAACTCACCATGAGCGTGCCGACGGTGAAGGGCCACGTCTCCCGCCTGCTGTCCAAGCTCGGCCTGAACAACCGCGTCCAGGTCGCGCTCCTGGTGCACGACGCGGAGTTAGTGCCGGATCAGGCCGCCGACCGGCACGGGATCGACGTGGCCGGTCGCCGGAGCGGTCCGGGCCAGGGCGAGGCCGACGTCGACCAGCGATGACCGGCGCAGGGCGGCGACGTTGTCCAGCGGTGTCCAGACCGACTGGGCGGTCTGGCCGTTCGGTTCGGGGCGCGGCAGGCCGCCGGTGATGCGAACCCGGTAGAAGACGCCGACATTGTGGTGGTCGGGCCCACCGGGTATCGCACGCTCGGCCGCGGGGATCTCCCTGGAGTCCACGCCCAGCAGGCGTTCGACCACCGCCTCGCAGCCGGTCTCCTCGGCGACCTCCCGGATCACCGCATCGAACGGATCCTCGGCGTGCTCGACCCCGCCGCCCGGAAGGGTCCAGTTCGTCTCGCCGCTCGGTGACACGTGACAGGCGAGCAGCACCCGCCCGTCCTCGACGCAGACGGCGTACGCCGCCAGCCGGAGACTCATGGCGTACACGGTAGCCGGGGCCTTAAAGTTCTATAACTCTCCCGATAGTTATGGCATACTGCCGGAGGAGTTATAGAACTTTGGAGGCGAGACGATGACCGTTGTGATGGATCCGCCCGCGGCCGGCGGGCGCTTCGGGGAGTTCGGCGGGCGGTACGTCCCGGAGTCGCTGATCCCGGCCTGCGCCGCCGTCGAGGAGGCGTTCCGGGCCGCCTGGGCCGACCCGGAGTTCCACCGCGAGCTGGACGCCTACCGGACCACCTACGCCGGGCGGCCCACCCCGCTGACCCCGGCCCGCAACCTCTCCGCCGAGCTCGGCATCACCCTGCTGCTCAAGCGCGAGGACCTCGCACACACCGGCTCACACAAGATCAATAACGTGCTGGGGCAGGCGCTGCTCGCCCGCCGGATGGGCCGCGGCCGGCTGATCGCCGAGACCGGCGCCGGCCAGCACGGGGTGGCGACGGCGACGGCGGCGGCGCTGTTCGGCCTGCGGGCCACGGTCTTCATGGGCGAGCGCGACATCGAGCGCCAGCGGCTCAACGTCTTCCGGATGACCATGCTCGGCGCCGAGGTGGTGCCGGTGACCACCGGCAGCCGCACCCTCAAGGACGCCACCAACGAGGCGATGCGGCACTGGGTCTCGGCCGTCGACGACGCGCACTTCTGCCTGGGGTCGGTCGCCGGCCCGCACCCGTACCCGTGGATGGTCCGGGAATTTCAGCGGGTGATCGGGGACGAGGCGCGCGGGCAGTGCCCGGACCCGGACGTCGTGGTCGCCTGCGTGGGCGGCGGCTCCAACGCGGCGGGCACGTTCGCGGGCTTCGTGGACACGCCCGCCCGCCTCGTCGGCGTGGAGGCCGCGGGCGGCGCGGCGATGTCCTCGGGCTCGCCGGGCGTGCTGCACGGCTCGCGGTCGCTGCTGCTGCAGGACGAGCACGGCCAGGTCGCGGAGGCGCAGTCGATCGCGGCGGGCCTCGACTATCCGGGTGTCGGCCCGGAGCACGCGCACCTCGGCGCGTCGGGCCGCGCCCGCTACGTGACCGTCACCGACGACGAGGTGGTCCGCGCGGTGCGCCGGCTCGCCGAGCGGGAGGGGATCATCTGCGCGCTCGAGTCCGCGCACGCGGTGGCGTGGGTGCTGCGCGCCGCCGGCACGCCGGAGCTGCCGGCCGGTTCGACGGTGCTGCTGACCCTGTCGGGCCGCGGCGACAAGGACGTCTCACAGCTGATGGAGGGCCTGCGATGAACCACGACCACCACCCCACGACGGCCGGCGACACCGCGACCGGCGGTCGCCCCGGGCTCGGCGCGTCGTTGCGGGCCGCCGGGCGGCCGCTGCTCGTGCCCTACGTGACCGGCGGCGTCACCGCGGGCTGGACCGACTACCTGCTCGCCTACCAGGAGGCCGGCGCGGACGCGATCGAGGTCGGGCTCCCGTTCTCCGACCCGATGCTCGACGGCGCGACCATCCAGCAGGCCTCCGACACCGCGCTCGCCCGCGGCGCCACCATGGACTTGATCCTCGACGACCTGCGGGACACGCCGCTGCGCGTGCCGGTGGTCGTCATGACGTACGCGAATCTGGTCCTGCGCGACGGAATCGCCCGGCTCGCCGCCGCCGGGGTCTCCGGCCTGATCGTGCCCGACCTGCCGCTGGAGGAGTCCGGGCCGCTCGAGGCCGCGGCGGCCGCCGCCGGCATCGACCTGGTCCTGCTGGCCGCGCCCGCCACCCCCGACGACCGGCTGCGCGAGATCTGCGCCCGCAGCCGCGGATTCGTGTACGCGATCAGCGTCATGGACACCACCGGCGAGCGCGGCACCCTGGCCGGCACGGCGACCGCGCTGGCGGCCCGGGTCAAGGCGGTCACCGACCTGCCGGTGCTGGTCGGCTTCGGGATCTCCACGCCCGCGCAGGCCGCCGAGGCGGGACGCGCCGGGGACGGTGCCGTGGTCGCGTCGGCGCTCATGCGTAGGGTTCTCGACGGGGCCACGCCCGCCGACCTCGGCCGGGCGGTCGCGGCCCTCCGCGCCGCACTCGACCTGGGGGTGTCTCCTGGAACGCCGCACGCCGAAGTATCAGGTCATCGCGGCTGACCTCACCGCGAAGATCCGCGGCGGTGAGCTGCCGCCGGGTTCCGCGCTGCCGCCGCAACGGGAGCTCAGCTCCGCGTACGGGGTGACGCTGGTGACCCTGCGCCAGGCCCTGCGGCAGCTGGAGGACGACGGCCTGCTCTCGCAGCAGCCGGGCCGCGGCACTTTCGTGGCCGAGCCGAAGGCGGCCTACCGCCTGGACTCGCTGCGCGGGCTGGCCGAGGACCTGCGCGCGCAGGGCCGCACGGTCAGCACCCAGATCCTGGGCCAGACGCTGCGCCGCCCACCCGCCTGGGTGGCGGCGTGGCTCGGCACCGACCGGGCGCTGCGGCTGGAGCGGCTGCGCCTGCTGGCCGGCCGCCCCGCCGTGCACCAGCTCTCCTGGGTCCGCTCACCCGCCGGCGCCGCCCTACGCGACACGGACCTGAGCGATACCTCCCTGTACGCGGCGCTCGCCGGCCACGGCGTCGTCGTGCACCGTGCCTCGGAGGTGCTGCGCCCGGAGCTGCTGTCCGCGCCGGTGGCGGACCTGCTGCGGCAGGACGCGGGCACCCCGGTGTTCGTCTCGGACCGGATCACCTACGGCCTGGACGACCGGCCGATCGTCGTCGACCGGGCGACGATCCTGGGCACGGCGATGGAGGTACGCACCGAGCGCGCCGCTACCGGCCTGTCGATGCAGTGGGCGTCGTCTTCCTGAACGCCACCAGGGTGTACACCGGGTCGGGGCGCCGCCGGTCCTGATCCGGCAGCGCGGCCAGGTCCAGCTCCCGCAGCCAGCCGGCCGGCAGACCGCGCAGCTCACGCGGCGAGAGACCCTGCCCGACGCCGACGAACGTCGTCTCCCCGGCGGGCACCAGCCCGCGCGCGGCCGCCAGCGCCGTGACGCGTTCCCACGCGTCGGCGGCCAGCGGGCCGTGCTCGCGCCGCGAGCTCGCCGCCAGGTCGGCGAGATCGCTCGGCCCGACCAGCCGCGACTGTTCCTTGTCGACGGTGGTGATCAGCACCCCGCCGGCGCGCAGCACCCGCGCGGCCTCCGCCACGACCGGGCCGGCGTCGCTCAGCAGGTGCAGCAGCCAGACCGACACGACCGCGTCGGCCCGGCCCGGCCGCAGCGGGAGCCGGGTGGCGTCGCCGCGCACGGCCCGCCCGCCGAGGCGCCCGGCGGCGCGGGCGAGCATCCCGGACGACCGGTCGACCGCGACGACGACCCGGCCCGGGCGCCGCAGCCGGGTGCTGACGATCCCGGTACCGGCGCCGACGTCGATCACCGTGCCGGCGCCGGACGGCAGCAGGCGCTCGACGGCCCGCGCCGCCTCGTCGGCCCGCGCCTCTCCCCCGCGCGAGTCGTCGTAACGGTCGGCTTCCCGGTCGTAGTCGAGCACGCCACGAACCTACCGCCGCGCGCAGGTTCCCGACCGTCCGGCGCTGCGACCGTACCGGCCGCCGATTCGAGGGTTCTCTATGCAGCCCGCGCGCTGTGACAATGCTTCCCGTGGAGGCGATCGAGGTCGCGTGTGACGAGTCCGGCTACGAGGGCGAGAAGCTCATCGACACCCCAACCGACGTGTTCGCCCACGCGGCCGTACGCCTCGGCGCGGACACCGCGCGGGCCTGCCTCGCGGAGCTGCGCGACCGGATCCGCGCCTCGGCGGCCCAGCACACCGGCCAACTGCTGGAGCTGCCCCGCTCGGTGCTGGTCTGGCTGCTCGGCCCGTCCAGCCCGCTGTTCCGGCGCGCGCACGTCTACGTCATCGACAAGGTCTACTTCGTCCTCGGCAAGCTCACCGACCTGCTGCTCGCCGACCCGACCACCGCCGGGCTCTCCGCCGACCGCCCGGCCCGGGCCCTGTCCGACCAGCTGTTCGCCGGCCGCCCCGGCCACGACTACCTGGTCGCCGCCAACCGCCTGCTCTGCGGCCGGGACCGCCAGGACGTCCGCGGCCCGGTGGAGACCTTCTACCGGGTGGCCGGCGAGCTCGGCGGCCGGGCCCGCGCCGAGGCGTTCCGGGTCCGGCTGCGCGACGAACCCTCGCTCTGCGTGCTCGATCCGCTGATCCCTGCGGTGGTACGCACGGTCGGGCGCTGGGGCGCCGACGGTACGCCGGTGTCGATCCTGCACGACCGGGTGATGATGCCGCCGGACGGGCGCTTCACCCGGATCGGTCCGCTGCTGGCACCGCCGCTGCGGCTGGCCGGGCTGCGGCTCGCGCCGGCCGAGGCCGAGCCGCGGATCCAGCTCGCCGACATCCTCGCCGGCACCGTCCGCAAGATCGCCCAGGCCGAGCTGCGCGGCGTCGGCGACGCCGAGCTGACCACGCTGGTCCGCCCCTACCTCGACCCGTACTCGATCTGGGGCGACCGCCGCAGCTGGGCGCTGCTCAGCGCCTGACGGGTCCGTCCAGGTGACCGCGGCCCTGTCACCGTCTCCCCCGACCTGCTCTCGCCTTCCAGAACTGCAACCGGGTCGCGGCCTTCCGCTTCAGCGCGGTCGGCGGCGAGCGGGCCAAGGCCTGATCACCAATCGCATTGCCTGACGATCTCCTGAGCGAGGTCATCGACGGTCCGGCCGTCGGTGTCGATACGCACGTCGCCGATGCCGGCGAACTCCAGTGCTTCGGCCTGCGCGACCGCAGCCTCATGGGCTCGATCGAGCACGGCGGCGGCTTGTCCGCGCAGCTCGTCGCCGGCGATAGGAGGGCCGCCTCCCGAACCGCGCAGCCGGATCCGTTCGCGTAGCTGGTCGGAACCGGCGTGGAGCCGGTACAGGGTGATGTCGGCCGCGAGCAGGGCGTCGGCGTAAAGCCGCACGTCGTTTGACTGCTCGACGGAGCCGACGACGACCAGCCGGCGCGCGCCGTACCCGGAGAAGTGCTGCCACACGGCGGCGAGATTGGCGGCCTTGAGCCGGTGGTTGTTTCGGTCGGGCCCCGATGATGGGCGGAGGAAGCCGATCTGCTGGAGGTCGACGAACCCGGTGACATGCCCCGCGCGCCGTGACGACTGGGCCACCTCGTAGCCGACGGTCGATTTGCCGACCGCTGTCGCGCCGCACACCCAGACGATCTGGCCAGGCGTGGCCACCGGTTCCGTCCAGGGACCCGGATACCGGGCCGGATAGACCGGCAGCCGGCTGCGGACGGTCGCGAGCACCTCGGCGGCCGTCAGCCCGGTGGTATCCACGCATGGGTACGGCAGCCCGCTGTTGTCAAGCAACTCCGCCTCGCGCAGCGCGAGGTCCCGCTGCTCGCCCGGACGGTCCCGCGTCGTCAGACGCCGACGCAGCTCGGCCTGGTCGCAGCGCAGCCGCAGCACGCTCAGCTCGGCGTGTGCCAGGTACTTGGTGTGGATCCCGCGCCGGGAGTCGATGTATCCCGAGACAACAAGGCAGGTGGCGCCCGCCGCCCGGAAGTTGGTCACCGCGCGGCCGAGGATCCGTGCCTCCAGGACCGTTCGCGCCGGGTCGGAGGGGATCACCGGAAAGCACATGCCCACTTGATCGATGTCAACGTGGCCGGCGCCGGACAGCCCGGTAAACAGCTCCCAGCCGACAGTTGACTTGCCCACGCCCGACGGGCCACACAACCACAGCACTGGAAGGAGACCGGACACGGGCGAAGAGTCGCGCATCGCCGGATCCGTCGGCAACCACGTTTCGGTGCATCAAGCTGCCGCGCAGCCAGATCACTCGGCGTGACTGGGCAACGGAGTACGCTCACGATCTTGCTAGTGCGACCCGAACGCGGCGCCCTGAGCGAGGGGGCGACGGATCTCCGCCACGTCGGTGGTCCGCCGCGCGAACCCCGCGGCCGGGCAGGTCCGCGGCCCTAGGCTGTGCGGCTGTGAAGCGAGCGATCATGGTGATGGCGGGCCTGGCGATGGTGGTCCTGGGCGGATGCCGCAACGATGAGCCGGCCGCGGCCGGAGGCCCCGAAGCGGCCGGGGCGGCCGAGGCGGCCGGCGGGACGGAGGCGGCGCCGAGCCCGGAGCTGACGGGTTCGGCCGAGTTGCGGTGCCTGATCGAGGGCAGCCCGTGGCACGTGTCCAAGCCGGACCTGGAGACCCAGCTGCAGGGCGTGCTGCGCGGGATCGACGTGACCGGCGTGCGCATGACCGGCGATCAGACCCTGACGGTGACGCCGGCGCTCAAGGCGACCTTCACCGACGGCATCACCACGACGGTCACGGCGGACCTGGGCGGCGGGCTGACCATGAGGGTCACTCAGAAGCACACCGGGACCGCGTCCGGCGGGTGGCAGGTCGACGGGAACGCGCTCACCCCGCAGGGCGCGTGGACCGGCGGCATCAAGATCGACGGCAAGGTCACGATCAACGGGCGTTCGGCGAACGCGCCGATCGCCGTGCCGGAGGACTCGCTGGGCGACGTCCCGATGACGTACACGTGCGTGGACGGCGTCCTCAATCTGCGGGCGCAGGGATCACCCTTCGTCTACCTGTTCCGCTGACCAGGCCATGCCGAGCTCGAAGCGGGTGCCGACGTCGTAGTGGGCCATCGCCTCGGCGATCCTGCGCTCGACGGTGCGCTGCGAGGTGCACTGCGCGGTGGCTATCGCCCGGTCGGACATGCCGAGCGCGAGCATTCGCAGCACGTCGTGGAACTCCGGCTTCGGCGTCCGGTACTGCGCGGCGGCCCGCCAGACCGTCTCGCAGTACGCGGCGGTGAGCGCCCGGATCGCCGGATCGTGGACGATCATGATGCTGGGCGGCGGGTGCTCGCCCCAGGTCAGCGGGAGCGCGCACAGCACCTCGGGGTCGGAGTAGAGCCAGCTCTCCACCCGGCGGGCCAGCCGGACGCGCAGGCCCGCCCGGATCAGCACGTCGATCACCGCCCGGTCGTCGTCGGTGACCACGGCCGCGGCGGGCAGCACGGCGCGGGCGTGCCGCATGCCCTCGGGGTACGGGCCGACGACGTCGGCGAGGCTCGGGGCGATGACGTCGCGCACGACGTCGAGCGACGGGTAGAGGTTGATCGGGGCGCGCGGCGGGGTCAGCGCGGCGTGCCGGGCCCAGGCCCGCCACTGCTCCTCGCGGCCGTGCACGAGCTCGACGCCGACGGTGGTGCGCGGGTGGTTCTGCCACTCCCGGGTCAGGGCGGGCAGCACCGCGATCAGGCCGGCGGTCGCGTGCGCCTGCCGGGCGAGCACCGCGGCGGGCTCGTCGTAGCTGAGCCGGTCGCCCGTCTGCGCGACGAACCCGGCCCGGATCAGCTCGTCGAGCGGGCCGTCGTCGAGGCCGAGGGCGGGCAGGTCGGCGCGGCGGGCAGGGCGGGCCTGCAGGAGGGAAACCAGCAGGCGCAGGGCCGGTTCGGTCACAGCGTCGGTACTTTAGCCGTTCCCGCCCCGGCGCGCGAGAGTCGCCGCGCGCGGCCCATTACCCCAGGACGGATGGCGTGGGTTCGGCCACCAGGACTTGATCGCGGCCCGCCCGCTTGGCCCGGTACAACGCCTCGTCGGCGAGGCGGAGCAGGTCGTCGGGGCTGCCGGTGGCGGCCAGCTGCGCGACGCCGGCGCTGAACGTGACGTGCAGCGTGCCGAGCGGCGTGTCGACCGGGGTGGCGGCGCACTGCCGGCGCCACAGGTCGGCGCGCTCGGCCGCGGCCTGCGCGGGTATCCCCGGCAGGACGACCACGAACTCCTCGCCGCCGTAGCGGGCCACCATGTCGCCGTCGCGGACCGAGCCGGTCAGCTGCCGGGCCAGGTCGATCAGCACCTGGTCGCCGATCGCGTGCCCGTACCGGTCGTTGACGGTCTTGAAGTGGTCCACGTCGATCATCACGATCGACAGCGGGTGGCCGTCGGCGGCGGCGCCCGCCTGCGACTCCAGCACCGCGTCCAGCTGCCTGCGGTTGTACACCCCGGTGAGGCCGTCGCGCACGGCCTGCTCGGTCAGCTCGGCGCGGAGCCGCTCCAGCTCGGTGATGTCCCGCGCCACCACGACGGTGCCGGCGCTGCCGCCGTCGGCCGCCTCGATCTTGACGACCCGGAAGTCGTACACCTCGCCCGAGGCACCGGAGATGGTGGTCTGGCCGGTGTCGGCGACCAAGGCGGTGAAATGCGGGTCGGCGACCTCCTGCCAGCGCTTGCCGATCACGGCGCCGGCCGCCGGGTTCACGGCGGCGAGCAGTCTGGTCGCCGCCGGGTTGACGTCGAGGAACCGGCCGTGGGGGTCCAGCACCATCACCGCGTCGCTGAGCGCCGAGATGACCTGCGCGTAGGTGACCGGCACCCGTTCGGAGGTCACACCCGAGCGGTCGGACCACCACCAGACGACACCGGTGACCAGGAACAGCACCGGCGTCAGATCGAGACCCCGCATGTCCACGTCGAGGAACACCGTCACCAGGTTGCCCACCGTCGGCGCGATCGCGCCGACCAGGAACCACCGGTAGTTCCTCCGCTGGCCGCGGACCGCCCGGCGCATCGCCCGGATCACCAGCACCGTGCCGACCGCCATCAGGACGTAGCCGTACAGGACGTGCACCCAGTACCCCGGACCGGGCTGCGCGACGACCCCGAAGCTGCCCGCCTCGACCTGCCGGTAGAAGGTGTGGTGCCATTGATCGGTGGCGATGACGGCCACCAGGAGCAGAGGCTCGATCAGGATCAGCGCGGGCCGCGGCGGCCGGTGCCCCGAGGAGACCGCGGTGTGCCAGTAGAAGCCCGCGACGACCATCGCCACGCCGGGGAAGATCGCATAATGGAAACCGAGCGCCAGCCCGAACGTCGGCGCCACGAGGGAGCAGGCGCTGGCCAGCGCCCATTGCGCCGCGCCGGCCATGACGAGGCTGAGCGGAAGGGCCAGCGGCGTGTCGGACCGCCGCCGATACGTCAATGCGGCGTACACCGAGGCAATCAGGCCGGCTCCCACGTACAGAGCGACGATTGCCATCCGCATTTCTACCCCTTCCCGGGAGTTGCCACCCGCACAAGTCGGCGCCAGGAAGGGCGAGCTGAGCAGACGCCTGGGACATCACGTCGTCGAGGCTTCGAAGGGGTAAGTCGGACCATTGCCATCGAAAGACTTACATACCGGCATGGACACACCGCGACGCCGCTGGTACTAGTTGGGCGTGCTGAGGGCCATCGAATGGGCTGTGCTGGGAATCTGTAGCGCGGCCGCCATCGTCTACGGGGTCCGTCGTCACCGACCTGCCCGGACCGGACCCTGGCTGCTGCTCGCCGGCGCCATCGTGGCGAGCACCGCCGGCGATGTGCTGACCGCGCTGAACCGGCCAGGGGTGGCCGATGTCTGCTTCTACGTCATGTTCGCGTTGGTCGCCTGCGGCCTGCTGCAACTGACCCGCGGCGGTGCGATTCTCGTCGACCGGGCACGGCTCATCGACCTGCTCGCGCTCGCGTGCTCGACGCTGCTGGTGGTCTGGGTGTCCGTCATCGGCGATGCGGGCCAGATCGGAGACATCTCCGGGGCGTACGTCATCGGAGCCCTGCTGCTCCTCGCGGTCGTCACCCGCCTGCTGTTCGCCGTGGGCCGCAACCTCACGGCCATGCTGCTGGTCATCGGCGCCGTGGGCGTGCTGGTCAGTGACATCGCGCAGCCGCTGTGGCCGGGCAGGCTGAGCGAGTCCGGGTTCGTGGTGCTCTATCTGGCCTGGGGCGCCGCCGCGCTGCACCCGTCGATGGTGAGGCTCACCGAGCCGGCGACGCCGCGTCCGAGCCCGTGGCGCAGGCGCTGGGCGGTGCTGCTGGGCATCTCCGTCGCCACCCCGCCGGTCGTTCTGCTGGTCGAGGCGGTCCACGGCGCGGTCGGCGACGGCGTGGTGATCGCCGTGGCCGGGGCGATCACACTTCTGCTGACCATCACGCGGCTGACCGACTCGATGACCCTGAACCGCCGGGCCTTGACGCGTGAGCGCGGGCTGCGGCAGGCGAGCGCCGCTCTGGTCGCCGCCGCCGACACAGCGGCCGTGGGCGAGGCCGTCCGAGCCGCGATCGCCCAGCTCATGCCCCCGGGCGCCATCCGCAGCATCGACTTCGCCACCGACGACAGTCAGCTCACCCTCGAAGCGGTGCCCGGCCTCGAAGCCGGCACACCGCCCCGCAGCTGGTGGATCGAGGACGCCGACCGCGACCACGCCACGCTGGTCTGTCCGCTCTGGCTGGAGCCGCTCGCCGTCGCCCGGCCCAGCGGCGGCGCCCTGATCCTGGCAGGTCGCCGGGACACCCTTACCGCCACTCGCGACACCCTCGAGGTGCTGGCCGGTCAGGCGGCGCTCGCGCTGGACCGCATCTCCCTGGTGGAGGCGGTCGGCCGCCGCGACAGTGACCTCTATCTGCGCGCGGTGATCCGGAACAGCGCGGACATCATGGTGGTGATCGACGAGGACCAGCGCATCCGGTACGCCAGTCCTTCCCTGCGCGAGCTGCTCGGCGTCGACGACCTTCCGCCGCTGGCCACACTCGACGATCTGGTGCATCCGGACGATCGCCACCAGCTGCGTCAGGTCTTCCGCAGCTCTGGCGACGGCGTGGTGTACTGCTCGCTGTTGCGAGCGGACGACAGCCAGGCATTGGTCGAAGCCACGTACCGCGACCTGCGCGAGGACCGCCTGGTCCAAGGCTTCGTGGTGACGATGCGAAATTTTCCCCAGGGCCGTGAGCCGAACGAGCAGCCGCCCCATGGCGACAACCTGGACGAGTTGCCGGCTCGGGTGAACCGGCGCAGCGCTCGACACAAGTTCCGCTACTAGGTTCTGTCTCGGACGCCGACATCGACGAAGCCCGCCCTCCTAGCGCTGGAGGACGGGCTTCTTGATTTTGCCGGTCGGAGCGCTGGTCGCCGTGCCGTCCGCGTACCCGGGCACGGTTACGGTCACGATGACCAGGATCTGCCCGCCGCGCATGCTCTTGGTGACCTTCAGGGTCTTCTTGGTGGTAGGCCTGCCGATGGGGCCGCCGGACTGGCCGAAGCCCTCACCCCACTGGTCGAGGCCACCTGAGCAGAAGGCCCGTCCGGGGAGGAGGCCGGCGCGGGTGAGCTGACTGCCATCGCGGCGAAGGTGGCGACGCCTGCGGCGAGGCTAGTGCGAATCTGCTCAGGCGGGTTGCTGCGCGGTGTCGCCGCTGCGGAGGAGGTCCAACTCGGCGAGGTACATGGCCTGCATGCGGTCATGGTGCCGGACCAGCAGCAGCACCTCCTCGACGCTGTAGCCCTCGACGAGCCGCTTCGCCCGCTCGGCGAACCGCTCGTACGGTCGCTCCAACTCGGCGATGCGATCCGGCCGCAGGGTGACGATCACCCGCCGCCGGTCGGCCGGATCGCGTTCGGCCGTGACGTAGCCGGCCTGCTGGAGCCGGCGGAGCATGCTGGTCACCGCTCCGGTGGTGAGGTTGGTCCGCTCGGCGACCTGCCCCGCGGTGGCGGACCCGACGTCCGCCAGGAAGTCCAGGCACTCCAGGTCGCTCACGGTCAGGCCCAGCCGGTCCGCGATGGCGTACCGGAACACCATCGACAGCCGCGAGGTCTCCCGCCCGGCGCGCATGAGATCGGCGATCGCGGACGCCCGGGCCGGCTCGTGGGACATGCCCGCAATCATGCCTCCGGTACGGTGACCCGGTGCAGCCGAGGTAGCACGCGGGTCAGCACCCAGTGCGGGGCGGACGCGTCCCCGGTGAGGCGGCGCATCAGCCCAGCGGCGGTGTCGACGGCGCGGAAGGCGTACGGCACCATCTCGTCCTGGTAGTCGGCGATCGCGTTCTCCACCGGCTCGCCGCTCGCCCGGGCCTCGGCCAGCCTGCGGCCGAGCAGGGCGGCGTCGCGGAGCGCGGTGTTGCCGCCGTGAGCGCCGAACGGCGGCATGACGTGCACGGCGTCGCCCATCATCGTCGCCCGGGGCACCGCCCACCGGTGCGGGCGACGGCCGGTGGCGAAGAGGTTGAGCACCGTGGCGTCCAGCTCGGCCGTGTCGACCAGCCGCCGGATCAGCGGGTGGAAGTCCGCACTCATCCGGGCGGCCAGTTCCCGCAGCGCGAGAAGGTTCCCGTGTACGCCCGTCGGCACCTCCTCCTGCCGCAGCAGCAGCCCCCACATGACGTAGTCATCGCCGGTGGGCGCATAGCTGCCGGGGGTCACGCGCGCGAACGCCTCGCGCGGGCTCTCGCCGAACCGCATGGAGGTGAAGAAGAACGCGCGGCCCGGCCGGTCGGCAATGGCCAGGACCCCGCTGGTACGCAGCGCGTCCGGAATGACACTCTCGCCGTTGCGCCGCAGGGGCGACCGTCCGTAGACGCCCGCCATCGGGGTGTTCGCCGGTCCCGCGTCCGGTACGAGCTGCGCGCGCAGCGCCGAGCCGATTCCGTCGGCGCCGACGACGACGGTCGCCGCGGCGGCCCCGCCGTCGGAGAACCGCAGCCGCAGCCCGGCCGGGCCGCCGCTCTCCACCGCGACGGCCGCTCTGCCGTAGTGGATGCGCCCGTCCAGTCCGGACATCAGGATCGACCGCAGGGTCAGCCGGTCGACCTGGCGGGTCGCGTGCGGCTCGTCCTTGAAGGTGATGGTGAACGCGTTCCGCAGCCGGCTGTCGGTGAAGCGCAGATGCCCGCCGGGCTCGTCGCCGGTGGTCAGCGCCAGGCGGTACAGCGGGCGGGGCAGGCTCTCGCGCAGCGCCTCCAGCCCGTACCGGTCGAGAATGATCCGATAGCCCTGCTGCCGGACGAACGGGCCCGGGTCGCGCTCGTAGACGTGCACGTCGATGCCGGCGCGCATCAGGTACTGGGCGAGGCAGAGGCCGGAGAGGCCGGCACCGGCGATCGCCACCGAGAAGTCGGTCGATACGTCCATCCGGTTATCTTAATGACTAAGATGATTTGCACAAGGTATCGATGCCCGGCTTCGCCTATAGAACGATCAACTGTATATTGGCGGCCATGGCGAGCATCCGGCGACCGAGCTTTCTGATCCTGTTGGCGCTCGCTCCGGCCCCACTGCACGGGTACGCGGTGATCAAGGAAGTGGCGCGGCTGTCGGATGACAAGACCCGCCTCGCCGCCGGCACGTTGTACGCGGCACTCGACCGGCTCAGCGACGAGGGCCTCGTCCAGGTCGACCGCGAGGAGACTGTCGACGGCAGGCTCCGCCGCTACTACCGGCTGACCGATCCGGGCATCGCCGCACTGGCCGCCGAGGCCGAGCAGATGCGCCGCGACGCACGGATGGTCACCCGACGGTTGAGCGCAGCCCGCCCCGTCGGCGCTCCCCGCCCTGCCTGAATCGACGCCATCGCCGGCCCCTGAAGGGATCAACATGCCCGACGACATCCGCACCAGGCGTCTGGCCCGCAGGTACCGGCGGTGGCTGATCGCCTACCCCCGAACGTATCGGCACGAGCGTGGCCCGGAGATCCTCGCGACGCTGCTGGACGCCGCCGATCCCGGCCGATCGCGGCCGGCCGGCCGTGAGGCCGCGCTGCTGCTGCGGCACGGCCTCGGACGACGTCTCGCCGAGTTCGGGCGTCGGGCGTTCGTGATCGCGGCATTCGCGGCCGTGCTCGGAGGGCTGAGCGGGATCGCGCTCGGCTCGTGGCTGGCCTGGCGGGACGTGGACCCGATGGCGCCGGACAAGGCCACGGCGATCGGCCTCGCGCCCACGGTCCTGCCGGTCCCTTTCAACGACAGGGTCGACCAGTTCGGGCGGCACACCTTCTGGAACCCGTACAGCAGGAACACTTTGTTCGGCGGTACCGGCGTACGCGCCGGCCGGACCAGTGTGACCGGCATGATGCCCCCGCAGGCCGGCGTAAAGCAGGTCGCCGCCGCCGTCACCCGGCAGATGCGCGCACACGGCTGGCAGGACGTCCGGACCACGGTCCACCGCGATGGTCCGCAGACCGCGCCCGCCGCTTTCGCCGAGGTGACCGGCACGCGCGCCGGCTATCTCGCCGCAGTGCAGATCACCCAGGCCGAATCCAACCCGTCCGCGCTGAATCTCGACCTGATGTGGTCCGAGCCGCCCGGCCACCTGCGCGACACCATCCTCGGCGGCCTGGCCGGCGCTCTGCTCGGCGCCCTGCTCGGGCTTTACACCGCCAGGCGCATGCGCCGCTACGGGCCTGGCCGGCAGCGGGCGTACTCAAGACTCTGCGTCGCCACCCTGCTGATGCTCGCCCCGGCCTGTCTGGGCAACATCCCCACCTCGACCGGCTCCCTGCTGGCCAACACCCATCGCAACGGCCACGGTCCCTCGGTGTACTGGGGCGGTTTCGTGTTCTTCGGGGCCGAGCCGCTCGCCATCCTGTCGCTGGTCCCGATCCTCGCGATCGTCGTCTGCTGCGTCTGGCCGCAGCGGGCGCCCGTCCGCACGCCCACCACGGCCTGAGCGCACGGGTGAGACGTGGCTTGCCGTCTCCAGCCGCTTGATGAGCCGCCGGACCACGATCAACGGGATGATCCCGATGACGCCGAAGGAAATGTCGATCACCGTCCACCAGAACGGAATCTGCCGTACCGGCCCGGCTATCAGCGCGAGCGGGATGATCGCAACGCAGCAGAGCATGCCCCATTCGATGACCCAGATGTTGCGCACCGGGTCACGCCACGGGCCCCAGAAGGCCATCGCGATCACCAGGTGGGCAAAGGCCAGCCAATCCGTTCCGTACGCGATGAAGGGGTGGTTCGCGGCGGTGAGCACCAACCCGTCTCGGACGCGGTCGATCCAGGCGACCAGCCCGTCCGGCGCCGGCACGGACTGCAGCACCTCGGCCAGCAGCCGCACTTCGCTGACCAGCGGAAATGCGGTCACGCCGCTGAGCACCAGTCCGGCCACGAAAATGAGCAGCCAGGCGCGAATCGCTTTCATGATCGAGAACTTAGAGCATGTGTTCCCCGCCAGGCCGCCCGCGCACAACACCTTCACGAAACGCGCCAACGACTGACTCATCCCCGTCAGCGGGTAGTCCGGCGGTAATCGTCGACCGGTATCGCGGTTCAGCGGAAGCTGAAGACGGGATCGGTGGCGAGGTCGAGGACGAGATTCTCGTCGTCGCCGACCCACAGCCCGCCCAGCCGGTGGATCTCCAGGTACCACGCGGACACGTCGCGCCGGCCAGGGCCGTTCGGGTCCATGAAGGTGCCGCCGAAGTGCACATGGGAGAAGCGTTCGTCCACGTCGATGAAGTCGGCATCATCATCTTCGTCCAGGAGGCGGATGTCGACGTAGTCGGCCTGCCCCGGAGCGCGACCGGCGTTGGGATCACCGTCGCGCTCGACGAGCCACAGGTCACCGAAGCGGCCGAATCGGACCCGATCATCGCTCGGCGGGAGGTCTTCCTCCGGCGCCAGTTGAAGGCCCTGGCGTGGACGCTCGGTCCGCGGGCCGGTGAACTCGGCGGCGGTGAGCCAGACCGCGCCGTAAAACGAGCCGGTGTCCGGGTCGCAGACGACGCTGCTGTGCGGGTGCGGGCGGGCGGCGGCGACGTCGCCCCAGAACGGGTCGTCCAGGTGCGCGACGTGGGACAGGTCGCCCGCCAGGGCCGCGGCGAACTCCGCAGGGGCGGGCAGGAAGCCGGACTCGTCCGGCCAGTCGAAGACCGCGATGGCGACCAGGTCGGCGGAGCGGCGCCGGTACTCCGGGGGCAGGGCGATCGTCGCGTCGTGCACGAGGGGCTGCCCGGTCCGCGGTGAGCGGGGCCAGGCGGCCGGGTCGATCGCGGGCCCGGCCGGCCCGGCCCATCCGGCGGGCCGCGGCGGCGGCCCGACCCGGTGGGCGGCGACGGCGCCCTCGTAGGTTCCGGTCGTCACGTCGTATGCCTTCACGAAACAGTCCTTTGCCGGGTCGGCACATAGCGGCGCACAGCAGGGTAACCCAGGACACCCCGCCGCCATGATCGGCGCGGCGCGGCGGAGCGCCTGGCTGTCACCCGGCAAGTCTCCGGCTTCAGCGTGGGTTCAGGACGGATGCGAGAGGATGGCGGTCGGCGACCCTTCCGGAGGGAGAGCGATGCGGGTACTCGTCGTGGACGACGAGCAGCGGCTCGCCCGGTCCCTGCGGATCGGGCTCGAGGCGGAGGGTTTCGCCGTCGACGTGGCACACGACGGCACCGACGGGCTGTGGCTGGCCCGGGAGAACCGGTACGACGCGATCGTGCTGGATCTGATGCTGCCCGGGATCAACGGCTACCAGGTCTGCGCGGCGCTGCGCGCCGGGAAGGACTGGACGCCGATCCTCATGCTCACCGCCAAGGACGGCGAGTGGGATCAGGTGGAAGGGCTCGACACCGGCGCCGACGACTACCTGACCAAGCCGTGCTCCTTCCCGGTGCTCGTGGCCCGCCTGCGCGCGGTGACGCGGCGCGGCGCCCCCGAACGTCCCACCCAGCTCGAGGTGGGCGACCTCCGGCTCGATCCCGCGGCGCGCCGGGTCTGGCGTGGCGGCACCGAGGTCGAGCTGACCGCCCGGGAGTTCTCGCTGCTCTCATTTCTCCTCCGGCACCCCGGCGACGTGGTGTCGAAACGGCAGATCCTCGACGCGGTGTGGGACGACGACTTCGCCGGCGACCCGAACATCGTCGAGGTCTACATCCGCCACCTCCGCAACAAGATCGACCGGCCGTTCGGCCGCGCGGCGATCCAGACCCTGCGCGGGGCCGGCTACCGGCTGGGCAGCGACGGTGGCTGAGCGGTGGCCGGGTGCCTCGTCGGTGCGCGTACGCACCACGGCCGCGGCCGTCCTGGTGGTGGCGTTCGCGCTGACCGCCGGCGCGTTCCTCCTGGTGGCGACGGTCCGCGAGTCGCTGCGCGACGGTCTGGAGAGCAGCGCCGAGCAGCGCGCGTCGGAGCTGGTCGAGCAGGCCGCGGCCGGGGGTCTTGCGGCGGTGGAGCCGGACGACGACAGCGACCTCGACGAGCAGGTCTGGCAGGTGACCAGGCCCGACGGCACCGTCGTCCGGTCCGCGGTGCCGCTGCCCTCCCGGCCCGCCGACGAGGTGCGGCTGCCCGGCGCCGACCACCCCTACCTGGTGGTCACCGACGACGACGACGGGTACCGGGTCTCGGTCGCCGTGTCCCTGGAGGAGGTCGACGACTCCACGGCGGCGCTCGTCACCCCGCTGCTCGTCGGGTTGCCACTACTCGTCCTGCTGGTGGGCGGCACGACCTGGACAGTGGTGTCCCGCTCGCTCGCCCCGGTGGAACGCATCCGGCGCAAGGTCGAGGAGATCACCGGGGAGCGGCTGGACCGGCGGGTGCCCGAACCGCGCCCCGGCGACGAGATCGGCCGCCTGGCCCGGACCATGAACCGGATGCTCGCCCGGCTGCAGGACAGCCGGGACCGGCAGCGCGAGTTCGTCGCCGACGCCTCGCACGAGCTGCGCTCGCCGGTGGCAAGCATCCGCCAGGTGGCCGAGGTCGCCCAGGCGCACCCCGGCGCCCTGCCCGACGGCGAACTCGCCGAGACCGTGCTGGCCGAGTCGGCCCGCCTGCAACGCCTCGTCGAGCAGTTGCTGCTGCTCACCCGGGCGGACGACGGCGGGGCCCGGCAGGCACGTACCGACGTCGACCTCGACGACCTGGCCCTGGCGGAGGCCCGGCGGGTCGCCCGCGCCGGCGTCGCCGTCGACACCAGCGGGGTCGGCGCCGGCCGGGTCCGCGGCGACGCGGCGACGCTCGCCCAGGTGGTCCGCAACCTCGCGGACAACGCCGCCCGGCACGCCACCGCGGTGGTGGCCGTCGGCGTCCGCGAGACCGGCGACGCGGTGGAGTTCACCGTCGACGACGACGGTCCCGGCATCCCCGCGGCCCAGCGCGAGCGGGTCTTCGACCGCTTCGTCCGACTCGACGAGGCCCGCGCCCGCGACTCCGGCGGCAGCGGCCTCGGCCTGGCGATCGTCAAGGAGATCGTCGCCGCGCACGGCGGAACGGTCGCCGTCTCACCCTCGGCTCTCGGCGGGGCCCGATTCACCGTACGGCTCCCGGTCTGAACGGACCTTCAGCCGCGTTCAGCGGGGGTTCAGGGACGAACGCGCAGTCTGTGGCAGACAGCAAGTCCACAGACCGGAAGGAAGCGATTCCCGTGAACACCGCCAAGCTCCGCAGCAAGCGCGTCATCGTCACCGCCGGCGTCATCGCCGTTCTCGCCGCCGGCGGCGGGGTCTGGGCCACCGCCGCGAACGCCGACGCGCGGGGCGAGGACCACGACCGGGTCGCCGCCGCCGCCGTCAGGGCCGTCGGAGGCGGGACGGTCACCGACATCGACGCCGGCGACGAGCCCGGCGAGCCCGCCTGGGAGGTGGAGATCCGCAAGCCGGACGGCACCGAGGTCGAGGTCGTCCTCGATGAGGAACTCAGGGTGATCGGCCAGCATGTCGACACTCCCGACGGCGACGACCGGGCGCTGACCGCAGACCAGCGCTCCTCCGCCGAGAAGGCGGCCCTGACGGCCGTCGGCGGCGGCACCGTCACCGACGTCGGCGCCGGGGACGACCCGGGTGTCGCCTACGAGGTCGAGGTCCGTGACGCCGCCGGCACCGAGTGGGACGTCGACCTGGACAGCGCCTTCGAGACGCTGACCAAGACCGTTTCGTAGACCGCGGGCGCTTCTCCCGTCACATCTGTCCGCCTCAACGCCCGCGCACCCTGGAGGCGTTCGGGCGGCGAGATCGGGACGCCCGGAAGCACGATCGGCCCCGCCCTTGCCGGCGGAGCCGATCGGACTGCGGCCAGTGTGGTACGTCGAAGCCGTCGCGTAGCCGGCGGGTGAGGTATGCCGCGGTTTGGCGGTGGCCGCTCATGCTCGGCGTCGGGCATGGGGGCCTACCTGCCGGGCGTCGGCTGCCCGGGCCAGTCGCGGTAGCGGGTCTCGGCGAGGATCGTGTTTCCGTCGGGCACCAGCGTGCCCTCGCTGAGCTCGGCTCCGAAGTAGCGGGCGTGCGGATCCGTGACGACCGTACGCGGATCGTGGCGGGCGGCCAGGGCCTCCCGGAAGAATTCGTCCATCCGGGATCGCTCGGGTCCGGCGACCTCGACCCTGCCGTGCAGCGGCGTGTCGACGGCGACCCGGGCCACCGCCTGGGCGACGTCGTCGCCCGCGATCGGTTGGAACAGCACCGGGGCCATCCGGACCGTGCCGTCGACGGTGGCGGCGTCGGCGATGCTGCCCACGAACTCGAAGAACTGCGTCGCGTGCACGATCGAGTACGGGATCGCGGCCTTCTCGATCAGCTGCTCCTGAGCGATTTTCGCCCGGAAGTAGCCGCTCTCGGGTAGACGGTCGGTTCCCACCACCGACAGCGCGACGTGGTGGGTGACGCCGGCGACCGCTTCGGCGGCGAGCAGATTACGCGTGGAGGTCTCGAAGAACCTCATCACCGCGTCGTCCTCGAAGGACGGCGAATTGGATACGTCGATCACCACGGACGCGCCGGCCAGCGCGTCGGCGAGTCCGTCGCCGGTGAGCGTGTCGACCCCGGTGTTCGGCGACGCCGGGACCATCTCGTGGCCCTGGTCCCGAAGTCTCGTCACGAGTTTCGAACCGATCAGGCCGGTACCACCGATTACGACGATCTTCATGGCAGTCCTTCCCGGTCACCGGCTGGACGCGGTTGTTCCAGGAGCGGCGCGAGCGTGCGGCGTCCAGCGCGTGGATAGTCCCGATTGCGTATTCTGCCCGGCGCGGAGCAGTAGCGGCAGGCGATTGGACCTGGAGGTCAGGCTTGTTCCGGTCGCGCATGGGTTGTCGCCCACTCGAGTGCGTAGTCGGCAACCTGTTCCCAGCCGGGCTCGACGCCGGGCACCACCGAGACGGGCCGCGGCGGCCAGCAGCACGGCCGCCACCGCGCCGGCGTATCGGACCAACCGAAGTCGCTGCACGGCCCCATGCTTTGCAGCGAAGATGAGCACAGGACCAGCGATCGCCGGATGCCAGAAGGCGGGTTGCCGACCGTCGTGATCGGCCACTGGTCTGACACCACACCGAGGAGGTAGTCAGGTGGATCTGAAGCTCGAGGCCGTCGTCATCCCCGTCGCCGATGTCGACCGTGCGAAGGCGTTCTACGCCGGCCTCGGCTGGCGGCTCGACGCCGACTTCGCCTTCGACAACGGCTTCCGGGTGATCCAGTTCACCCCGCCCGGCTCGGGGTGCTCGGTCCAGTTCGGCACGAACGTCACCACGGCCGAGCCCGGCTCGGCCCAGGGCCTCTACCTGGTCGTCTCCGACATCGGCGCCGCGCGCGACCTGCTCGCCGCCGGCGGCGCCGAGGTCAGCGAGGTCTTCCACCCCGGTACGCCGGGCGCCCAGTTCCCGCCGGGCGACCCGAGTGCCCGGGTGAGCGGCCCGGCGGACGACCGCGCCAGCTACGGCTCGTACGCCACGTTGCGCGACCCGGACGGCAACGGCTGGCTGCTGCAGGAGGTCACCACGCGGCTGCCGGGCCGCATCGACACCGCCGGTACGGCGTACGCCTCGGCGGACGAGCTGAGCGAGGCCCTGCGGCGTGCGGAGGCCGCGCACGGCGAGCACGAGAAGCGCACCGGGCAGCGCGACGACGACTGGCCGGACTGGTATGCCGCCTTCATGGTGGCCGAGCAGGCGGGCACACCGCCGCCTCGGTGAGTCAGGCTCAGTTCGACCGCGGCTAGGCGGCCCGGGCCGCGGTGGCGATCGGCTCGAGCGCCGCGATCAGCTCGTCCAGTTCGGCCTCGGTGAGTACGTCGTAGGGCGGCGCCGCCAGCTCGTCGGTGAGCGCCTCGATCCGCTGCCTGGTCTCCCGGCCGGCGTCGGTGAACCCGCCGGCGGCGTCCACGAGGCCGCGGGCGCGCAGCCCGTCGACGACGGCGGCCAACTGCTCCCTGGGCAGATGGTGTACCCGGCCGAACTCCTCCGCCCGCATGCCGAGGGAGAGGGCGAGCAGGACGTGTGCCTCGGTGCCGCCGATGCCGTGCGCGAGCAGGGCGGCGTTGTGGCCGTCGCCGCGGTGCTCCCGCAGCAGCGTCGCCGCGTGCCAGAGCCGGGCGACCGGCTCCTCGGGCACGTCGAGTGCCCGGAGCCCGGCGTACAGCGCCCGGCCCTCGGTCGGCGCGCTGAGCGCCGCGCGGGTGGCGAGGTCGGCGACCCGTACCAGGCCGGGGGCGTCGACGAGCTCACCCATCAGCTGCCGCAGCGCGGCGGCGCTGCCCCGCTCGCGTACGGCGATCGCCTCCTGCGGGGTGGTCCTCCCCCAGACCCACGGGATGTGGCGCGCCACCTCGCCGTCGGCGAAGTTGTAGAAGACCGCGTGCACCACCGCGGCCGGTGCCGGCCCCAGCGGCGCGGCGCGGCCCGCGAAGTATCCGTCCCAGTAGTTGCGCATGCCGAGGGCCAGGAACTCCTCGTTGGGGATCTCGGAGAAGGTGACGGTGGCGATCGGCTCCACGAGTTCGAACATGCGGTGGACCCTGACCTGTGTGTGCGGCATCGGCCGGCGTCTCCTGTGGTCGTGGCGGCGCCCTCGTGGCGGCCGCTCATCCGGACGACGAACCGCACGGTCCGGATCCGACACGACCGGCCGCGAAACCGGCCGGGACAGACAGCGGGCGCGTGGTCAGTCTAAGGTTCCGACCCGTGAAGGTCCTTTTCCTCATCAACTACGGCTTCGGCATCGGCGGCACGATCACCACGACCTTCAACCTCGGCGGCGCGCTCGCCGAGCGGGGGCACGAGGTCGAAGTGCTCAGCACCAACCGCTGGCGCGACGTGCCCCAGCTGCCGCTGCACCCGGCCGTGCGGCTGATGACGCTGGTCGAGGCGCGAACCGCGCATCCCGACTATGTCAAGGACGATCCGCAACGCGGTCTGCCACCGAAGGTCTATCCGAAGGCCGACTACCGGTCCGCCGACTACGACCTGATGATCGAGGAGCGGTACGCGCGCTACCTGAAGGCGAGCGACGCCGACGTGGTGATCGCCACCCGGGCCGGACTGATCGCCTACGCCGCCCGGTTCGCTCCGGATCGGATGATCAAGATCGGCCAGGAGCACCTGACGCGGCGGCACCAGCGCAAGGCGATGCGCACGGAGTTGCCGCTCCACCTGCGCAAGCTGGACGCGTTCGTGACCAACACCGAGCGCGACGCCGAGGACTACCGCACGCACGTGAAGCTCCCGAACACCGAGCTCATGTCCATCCCGAACAGCGTGCCGGCGCCGGCCGTGCCACGGTCGCACGGCCGGGACAAGATCGTGGTGGCGGCCGGCCGGCTGGTGCCCGGCAAGCGGTACGAGCTGCTGATCCGGGCCTTCGCCGCGGTGGCGGCCGAGCGTCCGGACTGGCAGCTGCGGATCTACGGCCAGGGCCAGTCCGCAAAAGACCTGCGGGCCCTGGTCGCCGAGCTGGGGCTGCACAACAACGTGCTGATGATGGGCCCGTACACGCCGATCGAGACGGAGTGGGCCAAGGGCGCGATCGCGGCCGTGGCCTCCGACCGGGAGTCGTTCGGCATGACCCTGGTCGAGGCGATGCGGTGCGGGGTGCCGGTGGTCAGCACGGACGCGCCGCACGGTCCGGCCGAGATCCTGCAGGACGGGATGGACGGCCTGCTCACGCCGGTCGGGGACGAGGCCGCCATGGCGGCCGCGCTGCTGCGGCTGATCAACGACGACGCGGAACGGGAGGCGATGGCCGACGCCGCGCTGAAGAACTCGGAGCGCTACGACCCGGCGCTGATCGCCGAGCGCTACGAGCAGCTGTTCGAGCGTCTCGCGGCCCGCAAGGCCCGGCGCTGGTGGCTCCGCTGGCAGCGGCGGGGCGCGCCGCAGCCGGTGCTGGGCCCGGCGGCGACGGCGGCCGTGCCGACCGCCGACGCGCTGGTCACCGCGGACGGCGAGCTGGTGCTGGCGGGCGGCGCGGACCTGGTCTGGTGGCGCGGCGACGACAGTGTGCCGGTGGGCGGTGACCTGACCGAGGGCACCTGGCAGCTGCGCACCGCGGACGGCTCGGCGGTCCGGGCCGGCCGCCTGGACACCCGGGCCCTGATCGCCGGCACGGCCACCCGCGTCGAGCTGCCCTTCCGGCAGCCCGACGGTAGCCTCGCCGTGCGGGTCTGGGACCGGCCGGTGTACGCCGAGGTCGGCAACGTGCTGATCGACGCGGACGGCGTGCGGATCGAGGGGCGCGTGGTCGGCGCCGAGCTCGCCGATCCGGTGCTGGAGCTGCGGGGCACCGAGACCAGGGAGCTGCCGGCGTCTCGCACCGAGTCCGGTTTCGCGGTGCGGATCGGCGCGCTGCCGGCGGGAACGTGGAAGCTCTGGCTGCGCTACGCGCCGGGGCGGCCCGCGGTCCGGCTCGGCCGGATCCTGGACGACGTGGTCCGCAAGGACATCGCGTACGTGCTGCCGCAGATCGTCACCGGCGACGTCACGACGCAGCCGCACTACGACACGAACAACTGGTTCTCGATCCGGGTGACGGACTGACCCGCCCGGTCACCTCGGCAGCGAGTCCGAGTTGTCGTCGTTCCAGGTCTCGCGGAGCGAGCGCTTCGAGTCGCGCCACCACTGGCCGAAGTCGGCGCGCCACTCCCGGAGGTCCCGGGCGACCTCCTGCAGCGAGCGCAGGTAGCCGGGGTCGTCCATCCGCGCGCCGACCAGCTCCGCCAGCCCGAGGACCCACAGCACCGCGACGGCCGCCAGGGCGAGCACCGGCAGCCACCAGCGGCCCGTCACCGCGTACCCGATGAGGAGCGCGACCTGCGCGCACACGGTGACCACCCCGCCGTGAACGGCGCGGCGCAGCAGGCCCGGCGCGAGGCGCAGGCAGCGCCAGGGCAGGCGGCCCGCCGGCACCAGCAGCCGCAGCGCGAAGCCGGCGACCACCGCGGCGAAGAGCCCGGCCATGATCCGGGCGAGGGTCGCGGCCGGCGGCCACCACCCGCCGGCCAGGGCGCCGGCGGTGACCAGCGCGATCGCCGGCGCGAACCAGACGCGCAGTGCGCCGAGCAGGCCCCGGATCGGCCAGGTCATCGAGACCACGTCGGGGCGGGCCGGGTTCGCGCGCGCGACGTCGCGCAGGGCCCGCATCGACCGGCCGACCCGCAGCCGCTCCGCGTCGAGCATGGCGAGCAGCCAGCGGCCGTACGCGTTGTCGGGGTCGATCGCGAGCGCGGCCCGGACCGCCCGCTCGGCCGCGTCCCGCCGGCCGGCGACGCGGTTCACGTCGGCGACCGCGAGCAGGCCGTCGACCGACTGCGGAGCCAGGGACCGGCCCCGGTCCGCGGCGGCGACCGCCGCGTCGAAGCGGCGGTCCGACGCCAGCGCGCGGGCCAGCACCAGGTGGCTCGCGGGATGCTGCGGCGCGAGCCGGACGGCCTCGGTCGCCGCGGCGACCGCGTCGCGGTCGCGCAGCAGGCAGAGCAGCGACTCGGCGCGTTCGCCGTGCGCGTCGGCGAGGCCGGGCCGGGCCGCGATCGCCGCGTCGCAGGCGGCCAGCGCGGCCACGTAGTCGAACTGCCGGCGCAGCACGAATCCGAGCATGGTCAGCAGGTTGGCGTCGGCCGGGTCGGTGGCCAGGGCCGCGCGCAGCACCGACTCGGCCTCGGTGCAGCGGCCGGCCTCGGCGAGGTGCCAGGCCCTGCGGTACGCGTCGTCCCCGGTCACCGCAGCTTGCGCTTCTTCAGGTACGCGGCCAGGTCGTCGTACTCGCCGCTCTCGTTGCCGAACATGGCGACGTTGCGGGCGGTGGCGAACCACGCGTCGGTGGACGGGCGCAGCTCGCGGATCGCGGCGGTCAGGTCGTGCTGGGAGATCATCCGGAGCTCGCCGGTGGTGATCGCGTCGCGCAGCGCGAACTCGGCCGCGGTCTCGCAGACATGTGCCAGGTCGGCGCCGGAGAAGTGCTCGGTGGCGGCCGCGAGGGCGCGCAGGTCGATGTCGGCGATGGGCCGGTCGCGCAGGTGGTATTCGAGGATCGCGGCGCGGGCGGCCGCGTCGGGCGGCAGGACCAGCACGGTCCGGTCGAGGCGGCCGGGGCGGCGCAGGGCGGGGTCGACGTCCCAGGGCGCGTTCGTCGCGGCCAGCACGAAGACCCCTTCGTTGTTGCCCTCGATGCCGTCCAGCTCGGCGAGCAGCTGGTTGACCAGGGTGCGCATGGCCGACGAGCCGAGCTGGTTGCGCTTGTGCCCGAGGGCGTCGATCTCGTCGAGCAGCAGCACGCACGGCGCGTGGGTCCGGGCGGCCGCGAACAGGTCGTGCAGGTTGCGCTCGGAGCTGCCGACCCACATGTTGAGCACGTCGACGATGGAGAGCGAGATGAAGCCGGCGCCCATCTCCCCCGCGACCGCCCGGGCGAGGAAGGTCTTGCCGCAGCCGGGCGGGCCGTAGAGCAGCAGCCCGCCGCGCAGGCTCTTACCGAACAGGGTGCGCAGCTTCGGGTTGCGCAGCGGGCCGAGGAACGCGAGCTCGAGCCGCTGCTTCACCTCGTCCATGCCGCCGACGTCGGCGAGGGTCACCGTGGCCCGCTCGACGTCGTGCGCCCGGTCTTCGGGGCCGCGGACGGGCTCGGGCTCGTCACCGGCGGGCACGAACCGCGGCGGCACGACGCCCTGGAACTGGTTCTCCATCGCGGCCCAGTCGACGCCCGGCCGCGCCGGCGGGTCCGCCGGGGCCGGCGCGGGCGGGGCCGGCGTCTCGCCGGCGAGCGCGGCGGTCATCAGCCGGCGGGCGGCGTCGTCGTCGGGCTCGCGGGCCAGGACCTGGGCGGCGTGCCCGACCGCCTCGCCGTGCCGACCGGCGGCCAGCAGCAGCTCGGCCAGGTGCCGCCGCAGCGCCACGTCGTCCGGCCGCGCGGCTACCGCCGCGGTCAGGCTGTCGATCAGGCTGTCGCTCATGAGAGGCGATTATGCCCGGCGTGGTCAGAGGGCGGCGAAGAAGGCGATCACGTCGGCGGCGAGCTCTCCGGGCACCTCCAGGGCGGCGAAGTGCCCGCCGCGCGGCAGCTCGGTCCAGTGCCGGATGTCGTAGGAGCGCTCGGCCAGCGGGCGCACCGACAGCAGGATGTCGTGCGGCAGTACGGCGACGCCCATCGGCGCCGGGCAGGGCACGCCGTAGCCGCTCTCCTTGGCGAGCCGGGCCGACGAGCCGGCCGTGCGGGTCAACCAGTAGATCGACACGTCGGTGAGCAGGACGTCGTCGCTGATCTTCGACGCCGGGTCGGCCCACTCGGTGAACTTCTCGGCGATCCAGGCGAGCTGGCCGGCGGGCGAGTCGGTGAGTGCGTACGAGATGGTCTGCGGCCGGGTCGCCTGCAGCACCTGGTAGCCGGGCCGGTTCGCGGCGTAGGCCGCGGTTCGCTCGGCGCGCTCGCGGTCGGAGTCGCAGAGCCCGGCGGTCGGGCCGGTCAGCGGCAGGTAGTTGACGTGCACGCCGACCACCCGCTCGAGCGCGACCGCGCCCAGCGCCCGGGCGATGCCGGAGCCCCAGTCGCCGCCCTGTGCGCCGAACCGCGGGTAGCCCAGCCGGGTCATCAGCTCGGCGAACGCGCGGGCGATCCGGTGCTGGTCCCAGCCGCGCTCGGCGGTCGGGCCGGAGAACCCGAAGCCCGGAATCGACGGGATCACCAGGTGGAAGTGGCCGGTCAGCGGCTCGATCAGGTCGAGGAAGTCGAACACCGAGCCGGGCCAGCCGTGCACCAGCAGCAGCGGCAGCGCGTCCGGGTTCGCGGACCGGACGTGCAGGAAGTGCACCCGCTGCCCGTCGATCTCGGTGACGAACTGCGGGTACGCGTTGAGCGCCGCCTCGTGCGCGCGCCAGTCGTAGCCGGTGCGCCAGTGCTCGGCCAGGTCCCGGACCCGGGACAGCGGGATCCCGTAGTCCCAGCCCGCGCCGGGCAGTTCGTCGGGCCAGCGGGTGCGGGCGAGGCGGTCGTCGAGGTCGTCGAGGTCGGACTGCGGTACGTGTACGCGGAACGGCTGAATATCGTTCATGCGACTAACGTTAGGCCGACTAACGTTAGTCTGGCAAATGTTAGTCTGCACACATGGACGACCTCCCGAGCCGGCTGCTGACCCGGACCGCGGCGCTGGCACACCGCCTGGTCACCGAGCGCTTCGCCGAGCTCGGCGCGCGCGGCTACCACTACCGGCTGCTCACCACGCTGATCGACGACGGGCCGGCCAGCCAGGCGGACCTGGGACGGCGCACCGGCATCCACTTCAGCGACATGGTCGCGGCGCTCAACGAGCTGACCGACGGCGGCTACGTCGAGCGCCGGCCGGACCCGGCCGACCGGCGCCGCAACACCGTCACGGTGACCCCGCTGGGGCACGCGCGCGCGGCGGCGCTGGCGCAGCGGGCCGCGGAGATCCAGGAGGAGCTGCTCGCGCCGCTGTCGGCCGCCGAGCGCGGCGAGCTGGTCCGGCTGCTGCGCCTGGTCAGCTCAGCCGCGGGCGAAGGCTGAGCGCCACCTCGAGCCCCTGGCCGGGCGCCGCCGGCCCGCCCTCGGAGGACCAGACCTCCGAGAGCACGGCCTGCACGAAACCCCACGCGACCACCCGCTCGAGCGGCATGCCGAGGCCGTCCGCGAACTGCTCGACCCGGGCCGGCAGCAGGTCGAGCACGGGCTCGTCGCCGTCGAACGGGTTGTAGAGCGACGCGCCGACCTCGTAGCCGGGATCGCCGAGCACGCCGTGCGGGTCGATGGCCAGCCACGGCTCCCGGGTGCCGGCCAGCACGTTCTCGTGGTGCAGGTCGCCGTGCAGGACGACCCGCCGCGGCGCGGAGGCGCACAGCTCGGCGAAGAGCCCGGCGGCCCGCTCGACCAAGCGCCGCGGGATCGGGTCGTCGCCCGGGTAGCGGCGCAGGTGCGCGGCGAAGGCGTCGCCGTAGCCGGCGAGTTCGTGGCAGGCCAGGCCGGTCGGCGCGGGCCGGTGCAGGCGCCGCATCACCGCGATCAGGACGGCGGTCGCCCGCTCGTCGTGGTCGCGCACCAGGGTGCGCAGCGTGCGCCCGGGCTCGACCCGCTCCAGCAGCAGCGCGCCGCGGTCCGCGTCGTGGTCCAGCAGCGCGGCCGCGCCCGCGCCGGCGAAGAACGACAGCGCGGCGGCCTCGGCGGCCAGGTCCGGCGCCGTCGGCACGCCGAGCTTGAGCACCGCCGGCGAGCCGTCGGCCCGGCGCACCGGCGCCACCCAGTTGAAGCTCAGCGGGTACGGCGCGCCGACGCTGAGCCGCCAGTCGCGGGCGACGGCGTCGACCAGCGCCGGCAGGCCGGCCAGCCAGTCACGGCCGGCATCGCCCCAGCTGTTGGCCACGTTGCGGGTGAAGGCGGCGGGAAACATCTGATCATTCTGGTACAGAGAAAAAGCCGCCACGAGTGTGGCGGCTTTCTCCGTGTGCTGCTGCCCCGGTCAGGCCGGTCTGCGGATGCCGGTGATGGCACCGCCGCGGTCGATCGAGGCCATGCGTACATGGTCACCGGTGTGTGGCGCGTGAACCATGGTGTTGCCGCCAACATAGATGCCCACGTGGTGCACGGGACTGCCGTAGAAGACCAGGTCGCCCGGCTGAATTTCGCTGCGGCTGACCGACCTGCCCTCCCTGATCTGGTCACCTGTGTAGTGCTCCAGGTGTACCCCGACGGCCGCCCACGCCACCTTGGTCAGGCCGGAGCAGTCGTAACCGCTCGGGCCCTCGGCACCGAAGACGTAGGGCTTGCCGATGAGGTCGCACGCCTTCTGCGCCGCCCGGCCGCCCTTGTCGTTGGTGTAGTCGACGGGACACGGCCCCGTCTTGAGCGGACCGTCGGCGCCGCCGCTCGCGCCGTACGCCCTGATCCGCAGTTTCTGCAGGGCGTCGACCTTCTTCTGGATGTCCTTCTTCTGCTGCCCGAGCAGCTTGTCGCGGGCCGCGACAGCAGAGGTCAGGGTGTCCAGATCACGACGGTCGGCCGAGAGCTTGTCCCGCAGCTTCGACACGTCCGCGACCGACTCGCGCTGGTGCCGGCCGAGCTGGTCGAGGAACGTGAGCTTCTCGGTCAGGCCGGTCGGCGAGCCACTGACGATCATGGCGTTCAAGGCGTTGGGCGAACCCTGCATGTAGGCCTGCCCCGCCATGGCGCCCACCTGCGACATGGCGAGATTGACCTGCAGCTCCAGCGGAGCGAGCCGCTTGTCGATCTTCTTGAGCTGTGCCCGGTTCTTGAGCAGCTGGTTGTGCACGTTGTTGTACTGCTCGATGACCGGTTCCAGCTTGTTCCACTGCTCGTCGATCTGCTTTTCGATGCTCGACGGTGACGGCACCGCATGTGCCACGCCGGGCGCGAGAAGAATCCCGACCGCGGCGACGGCGCACGCGACGCTGCGCAGAATTGCGGCGCGGCGCGCCTCAATCCGTTTCACGTAGGTGCAGTGTCCTTTCTTCCCTCATCCGCCGACCGGGTTAGCTGACGGGTTCGGGCGGGAAGCACGCCCGGCCACGATGTAGCTGTGGCTTGACCCCGGTTTCCTGGGTCCCCGGCTCGTGAAACACGATTAGGCGGTGGCCCGTCAGTTCGCCCGGGGGTTCGGACGAGGGGGGACTGCCGAGCCGGCACCACGGTACTCCCGATCAATGGGTATGAGAACCCGGCATTTCCAGGGCACACACCGCATAACGCCCAGTGACCCTCAGTAATTAATGGAGACTTAAAGGGGCCACGCGGAGAGGGCACGGTCGAGCCAGGGCAACACCACGATCACTGTCGGTAACACCAGCAGTCCGGCCGCCGCGCCGGCCGCCGCGACGGTCAGGCCGGCGGACCGCGGGTCGGCGCCGGCCAGCCGGTCCATCCGGCGCCGGCGCTCGGCCTCGGCGCCGCCGGCGTCGGCCGGCGCGTCCGGGCCGACCGCGTCGCCGAGCAGCGCGAGGGCCGTGCGCAGCGCGGCCGCGCCGCCGCGCCGCCGGGCCGCGTCGTCCGCGACCATCTCCAACAGCAGGTGTACGGCGTCAAGCGGCGCGCGGCTGCGCAGCGGGCGGGGCACCGAGGCGTAGAACGCGGTGAACGACTCCATCACCACGTCGTGGCGGTGCCGCAGGTGCGCCTGCTCGTGCGCGATGACCACGCCCACCTGCGCGGCGTCCAGGACTTGGAGCGCGCCGCTGCTGAGCACCACCCGCGACGAGCGCCCCGGCAGGCAGTACGCGAACGGCAGCGGCCCGTGCAGCACCCGCAGCCCGTCGGGCACCTCGGCCGGCAGCTCGCCGTGGCGCTCGGCCGTGTCGAGCAGGTCGACCAGCATCCGGTGCCGGGCCCGGCGGGCCCGCGCCCGGGTGGCGACCCGGACCAGCGAGACCAGCAGCCGCAGGATGATCAGCGCGGCGACGGCGAGGGCGCCGATCAGCGCCGCGGCGCCCGCCATCCGGCCCGAGCCCAGCGCGCCGACCAGCTCCTGCGGGCCGGCCAGCACCACGCCGAGCGCGCAGAGCACCCCGGCGAGGGTGACGCTCTGCCAGAGCAGCACCGCGGCGGCCGGCGCCCGGTCGGGCCAGCGGGCGCTCGCCAGGACGCCCGGAACGGCGAGGGACAGGGTCAGCCCGAGCGCGCCGAGCAGCAGCGCGGTCACACGGCGCCCGGGCCCTTCCGCGCCGCCTCGATCGCGGCGGTAAGCGCGGACGGGTCGATCCGGCCGACGAAGTGCGCCAGGGCCGCGTCGCGGACGCCGTCGGGCGCGGCGCTGAGCGCGTCGAGCATCAGGGCGGCCGTCATCTCCTCGCGGCTCTGCGCGGGCGCGTAGCGGTAGGCGCGGTCGGCGCGCTGCTGCAGCACGACGCCCTTCTTGGCGAGCCGGTCCAGCACGGTCATCACCGTCGTGTACGCCAGGTCGCGGTCGCGGCTCAGCCGGTCGTGCACCTGCCGCACGGTCAGCGGCTCCTCGGCGTCCCACAACTGCGCCATGACCTCGCGCTCGAGGTCCCCCAATGCCATGCGGACCACTCTACTGCAGAGCGTCGTACTACGTCACGTAGTATCTACTACGCATCGTCGTAGAAGGGGATGGCCCATGGATGTGCTCGACCTGACCCGCCTGCAGTTCGCGGTGGTGACGATCTACCACTACTTCTTCGTGCCGCTGTCGATCAGCCTGGCCTGCGCCGCCGCCGGGCTGGAGATCGCCTGGCTGCGCACCGGCCGGGAGAACTACCTGCGGCTCACCAAGTTCGTCGGCGGGCTGCTCATCGTCACGTTCGCCGTCGGCGTCGTCACCGGGCTCGTGCAGGAGTTCCAGTTCGGCATGGCGTGGAGCAACTTCGCCCGCTTCTACGGCGACGTGTTCGGCCCGACGCTCGCCGTCGAGGGCATGCTCGCGTTCTTCCTCGAGGCGACGTTCCTGGCCCTGTGGTACTTCGGCTGGGACCGGCTGCCGCGGCGGCTGCACGCGGCGACGATCGTGGTCGTCGCCGTGGGCACGGTGCTGTCCGCGTTCATCATCCTGGCCGCGAACTCGTTCATGCAGAACCCGGTCGCCTACTCCCTGGACCCGGTCACCGGGCGGGCCCGCCTCGACGACTTCGGCGCGCTGCTGCTCAACAAGGTCAACCTGGCCGCGTTCCCGCACACCCTGGCCGGGGCGATCATGGTGGGCGGGTCGCTCCTGCTGGCGATCGCCGTACGGCGGATGGCGTCCGACGCCGGCTTCCACCCCCTCGCCCGCCTCGGCGCCTGGATGACCGTCGCCGGCGGCGCGCTGACCGCCCTGACCGGCGACCACCTCGGCAAGGTGATCACCGAGGTGCAGCCGATGAAGATGGCCGCCGCCGAATCGCTGTACGAGACCACCACGGGCGCGCCGTTCTCGCTCTTCGCGGTCGGCGACATCAGCGGCGGCCGGCCGTTCTTCAGCCTCGAGGTGCCCTGGCTGCTCTCCATCCTGGCCAAGGGCTCCCCCGGCGCCGAGGTGCAGGGCATCGACGACCTGCAGGCCCAGTACGCCGCGCAGTACGGGCCGGGCAGCTACGTGCCGATGATCCCGGTCGCGTTCTGGACCTTCCGGCTCATGATCGGCGTCGGCATGCTGGCCATGGCGGCCGCCGCCCTCTACCTGTGGTCGACCCGCGGCGGCCGCACCCCCGCGGGCCGGGCCGGCCGGCTGTTCCTGCGCTACCTGCCGCTGATCCCGCTGCTGCCGACCGCCGCCAACACCTTCGGCTGGCTCTTCACCGAGACCGCGCGCCAGCCCTGGCTCGCGTTCGGCATCTCCAAAGTCGCCGACGGCGTCTCCCCCGGCCTGACCGCCGCCGAGGTGCTGGCCTCATTGATCGGATTCACCGCCGTGTACGGCGCGCTCGCCGTCGTCTGGCTGCGCCTGGTCCGGCAGCTGACCCGCAGGCCGCTCACCCCGGCACCGGAACCGGACCCGGTCGCCGCCGCGCGCGCCGAAGCACCGGTCTACTGAGGAGCGAGGAACATGGTCACTGTCTGGTTCAGCCTGGTGGTCCTCTGCTGGGTGCTGTTCTTCGTCCTCGAGGGCTTCGACTTCGGCGTCGGCATGCTCGGCCCGATCGCCGGCCGCGACGACCACGAGCGCGGCGCGATCGTCCGCACCGTCGGCCCGTTCTGGGACGGCAACGAGGTCTGGCTGGTCGCCGCGATCGGCGTGACGTTCGCGGCCTTCCCCGACTGGTACGCGGCCCTGCTCTCCGGCCTGTACCTGCCGATGGTCGCGCTCCTGCTGCTACTCGCGGTCCGCGGCGTCGCGCTGGAGTTCCGCGGCAAGGGCGAGGGCGCACGCTGGCGGCGGCGCTGCGACGCGGCGCTGGCGGCCAGCTCGGCCGGGATCGTGCTGCTCTGGGGCGCGGTGCTCGGCGTGCTCACCCACGGCCTCGCGCTCGGCGCGGACGGCCAGGTCACCGGCGCCGGCCTCGGCCGCAGCGCCGCGCCGCTGTTCAGCCTGCCCGCCCTGGCCGGCGCGGGCGCGGCCCTGTTCGCGGCGCTGCTGATCGGCGCGATGTTCCTCGCCCTGCGCACCACCGGCCCGGTCCGGGCGCGCGCCCGGCGGCTGAGCGTCGCGCTGTCCGCCGGCGGCGCGCTGGCCCTCGGCGCGGCCGGCCTCGGCACCGGGTCGCGGCCGGCCCTCGCCGCGGCGGTGCTGTGCGCGGGCCTCGCGATGCTCGCCCGCAACGGCGCCGAGCCGCTCGCGTTCGGCGGCGCGGCGCTGGGCATCGCGGGCGCGGTGGTCGCCGTGTTCACCGCGCACGGCGACGTGGTGCTGCGCAGCACGCTCGACCCGGCGTGGTCGCTGACCATGGCCGGCGCCGCGGCGACCGACTCGGCCCTGCGGCTGATCAGCGTCGTCGGCGTGGTCGTGCTGCCGGGCGTGCTGGTCTACCAGGCGTACTCGTACTGGGTGTTCCGGCGCCGGGTCGCCAGCGAGCGGGTGCCGTCTTGAGCCGGGGGCCGCTCGACCCGCGGCTGGTGCGGCACGCGCGCTCCGGCCGTACCGGAATCGGGGTCCTGGCCCTGCTCGGCGCCGGGCAGGCGGCCGCGACGCTCGCCGTCGCCGTCGCACTGGCCCGCGTCGTCACCGGTCGCGACGGGCTCGCGCTGCTCGCCGGCGCCTTCGCGCTGCGCGCGGCGCTGACCTGGGCCGAGCAGGTCGTCGCGCGGCGCACGGCCGCCGCGGTCACCGACGAGCTGCGGCGCTCGGCCCTGGCCGCCGCCCTGCGCCGCGGACCCGCCTGGGTGGCCGGCTACGGCGCCGGCCGGCTCGCCGCGGTGCTCACCGGCGGCCTGGACTCGCTGCGGCCGTGGTTCTCCGGCTACCTGCCCGCGCTGGTGCTGGGCGTGGCGCTGCCGCCGCTGGTCATCGCGGCGATGGCCGTGACGGACCCGGCGTCGGCGCTGATCGCGCTCGTGACACTCCCCCTGATCCCGGTCCTGGGCGCGCTGATCGGCTGGGCCACCCAACGCAAGGCGCAGGCGGCCTGGGAGTCCGACGCCCGGCTGGCGGGACACTTCCTCGACGTGGTCCGCGGGCTGCCGACCCTGCGGGTCTTCGGCCGCGCCGAACGCCAGACCGCGGTGGTCCGCGAGATGACCGGCCGGCACCGCCGCGCGACGGTACGGGTGCTGCGGGTGGCGTTCCTGTCCTCGACCGCGCTCGACCTGGTCGCGACGCTGTCGGTCGGCCTCATCGCGGTCGAGGCCGGCCTGCGGGTCGCCGCGGGTTCGATGCCGCTCGGCCCGGCGCTGCTGGTGATCCTGCTGGCGCCGGAGGTGTACCGGCCGCTGCGCGAGATGGCGGCGCAGTACCACGCGAGCGCGGACGCGTCGGCGGTGATCTCCGATGTGGACGAGATCCTGGCCCGGCCGGCCGCCGACGAGGCGGGCTTCATGCCGTTCTCCCCCGACGGGTCGCGGCCCGCGGTCCTCGCGTCGCGGCTGCGGGTGCGCTACCCCGGCGCCGCCGCAGACGCGCTCGCCCTGGACTTCCTCGCCGTGCGCGAGGGCGAGCTCGTCGCGCTCCGCGGCGCCTCCGGCGCGGGCAAGACGACCGCGCTGCGGGTGCTGGCCGGCCTCCAGCCCGCTCCCGGCGGGCGGATCGAGCTCTCCGGCCCGGGCCTGCTGTACCTGCCGCAGCGTCCGACCCTGCCGCACGTCCGCACGGTCGCCGACGTGTTCCCCGGCGCCGGGGATGAGGAGATCCGGGCGGCGCTGCGCGACGTCGGGCTGGAACTCGCGCCCGGCACGGTCCTCGGCGAGCACGGCGGCGGGGTGTCGGCGGGCCAGCGCCAGCGGCTCGCCCTGGCCGCTGCGCTGCGCGCGGTGCGCCGCGAACCGGCCGTGTTGCTGCTGGACGAGCCGACCGCGCACCTGGACGCGGCCGCCGAGGAGCTCGTCATCGCCCGGCTGCGGGCGGCCGCGGCCGCCGGATGCGCGGTCCTCGCGGTCGCGCACCGGCCGGCGCTGCTGGCCGCCGCCGACCGCGTCATCGACGTCCCACCGCCCGCGCCGCCGCCCGCACCGATCGCACCGTCGGATACCCCGCGCCCACCACCGGCGGCCACCGCCGGGCCGTCGCCGCGGGCGGATGGTTTCCTGCCCGCGGGCCTCGCCGGGCGGATCTCGCGGCCCGGCACCGCCGTCGGGCTCGGCGCCGCGTCCTGGCTCGCCGGCGCGGTGCTGACCGGCGCCGCCGCCTGGCTGCTGGTGCGCGCCGCCGACCACCCGCCGGTGCTCACCCTCTCGGCCGCGGTCGTCCTGGTCCGGGGCAGCGCCGTCGCCCGGCCGCTGCTGCGCTACCTGGAGCGGCTGGTCTCGCACGACGTGGCCTTCGCCCGGCTCGGCGAGTGGCGCGCGCGGGTCTTCGCCGACCTCGTGCCGCGGGTGCCGGGTCCCCGGCAGCACCGCCGCGGTGACCTGCTCACCCGGGTCGCCGACGACGTCGACGCCCGCGTCGACGGCCTGCTGCGCGGCACCCTGCCGGCGCTCGCCGCGGCGGCGACGCTGGCCGCCGGCGCGATCACGGCCGCGCTGATGCTGCCCGCCGCCGCGCCGCCGCTCGCGGCCGGGCTGCTGATCGGCGCCGTGCTCGCGCCGGCACTCGCCGCCCGGCACGCCACCCGGATCGAGGCGGCCACCGGACGGGCCCGGGCCGAGCTGCGCGACGCCGTCGTCGAGACCGTCGACGGCGCGGAGGAGCTGGCCGCCGGCGACCCCGGGAACGCCCTGGCCGTACCGGATCGGCGGAGCCGGCGCCTCGCCCGCCTCGAGGCGCGCGCGGCCCGCTCGGCCGGCGCCGCCGCGGCGCTGAGCCACCTCGGCTGGGGCCTCGCGGTCGCCGGTACCGCCGTCGCGGCAGCCGGCGGCGGCCTGTCGCACGAGTGGGCGACCGTCCTGCTGCTCGGCGTCGTCGCCCTCGGCGAACCCGTCGCGGCGCTGCCCGGCGCGGCCGTGGCGCGGCGGCGGGCGGCCGGCGCCCGGGCCCGGCTGGCCGAGCTCGCCGCCCGGCCGCCGAGCGCGTCGGCACGGCCCGCCGGGCCGGCCGGCGACGTGGCGCTGCGCGGGCTGGTCGCGGGCTGGGACCCGGACCGGGGACCGGCGCTGCGCGACGTCGACCTCGACCTGCCGGCCGGGTCGCGGACCGCCGTCCTCGGGCCCTCCGGCGGCGGGAAGTCGACCCTCGCGGCGGTGCTCGCCGGGCTGCTCGACCCGTGGGCCGGAACGGTCACCGGGGTGGGCCGGGCCGTGCTCGTCGGCGACGGCACCGACCACGTCTTCGCTTCGACCGTACGGGAGAACCTGCGGCTCGCCCGGCCCGGCGCGACCGACGGCGAGCTGCGGGTGGCGCTGGCCCGGGTCGGGCTCGACGACTGGCTGGCGCGGCAGCCGGACGGGCTCGGCACCTGGCTCGGCACCGGCGGCGGCACGATCTCCGGCGGTCAGCGGCGGCGGCTCGCCACCGCCCGGGCCCTGCTCGCCCGGCCCGACCTGCTGATCCTCGACGAGCCGACCGAGGGGCTCGACGAGGCCGGCGCGGCCGCGCTGATGGACGACCTGCTCGCGGCGTCGGCCGGGCACACGGTGCTGCTGCTCACCCACCGCACCGAGGGCCTGGACCGGGTGGACGCGCGCTTCGAGCTGCGCGACGGCCGGCTCGTGCCCGAGGCCGTCGCGGCGCGATAGCTCAGCCCAGGAACGCGGGTTCCTTGCGCTCGCGGTTCTCGCCCTGCGGCTGGGCGATGCAGTGGATCAGGCGTGGCCCGGTGCCGCCGACCTGGATCGGCCAGGCCTCGAGCGCCCAGTCGGCGGTGGCGGTCCGGTTCCGGCTGCGCGACGCCATTAGCGCGGGCGTGCAGACCTCCGCGATGGCGCTGTTGCCGATGAGCTCGTCCTCGCGGCTCTTGGCGGCGGCCGCGGGCAGCGGGATCGCCGCGAAGGTCTCCCAGACGTGGGTCTGCGCGCAGTCCGTCGGCCAGGGCGGCGCCGCCCTGCCGTTGCTCGCGAGGAGACCGCCCCAGCAGAGCGGCTCGACGGGACAGAGCACGGGGCCGCACGGCTCCAGGCCCGGCGTCCCGGCCGCGGCGCTGACGCGCGGTGCGCCGGCGGCGTCCGCCGGGCCGGTGCCGGGCGCGTCCCGGCCGAATACCTGCCAGACGGTGACCCCGCCGACCACGACGGTGACCAGCAGGAGGGCGACCAGCACCAGGCGGCGGGCCGGCCGCCGGCCCGCGTCCGGTGCCTGCGCCGGGTGATCCACCGCCGGCGAAACCACCGCGGAACCGGCCGCGGACGCCCCTGACCCGGACGCCCCGAACTCGGCCGCCCCGGAACCGGGCGTGGCGTATCCGGCTGCCCCGGAACCGGGCGTCGCGTAACCGCCTGCCTCGGAACCGGGCGTCGCGTAACCGCCTGCCCCGGAACCGGGCGTCGCGTAACCGCCTGCCCCAGAACCAGGCGTCGCATACCCGGCCGCTCCGGAACCGGGCGTCGCGTATCCGCGCGCCCCGAAACCAGGCGTCGCTTGTCCGCGCGCGCCGGAGCCGGGCGTCGTGGGCCCGGACGGCCACGGCTGGGCGGCCGGTGGCGGGGTTCGTTCCCACGGCTGTGGGGGCGGCGACCAGCCGGGCTGCGGGGCGGGATGGCCGGCGGGCCCGGGCAGGACCGCGCGCGCCGCGGCCGCGAACTCCGCGGCCGAACCCCACCGCTCGCCGGGCTCGATCGCCAGCGCCCGCTCGATCACCTGCGCCACCGCGGGCGGCACGTCGCCGCCCAGCGGCGGCGGCCCGGCCTGCAGGCGCTGCAACGCCACCGCGTAGGGATTCTCCCCGCTGAACGGCCGGTGCCCGGCGAGGCACTCGTACGCCGCGAGCCCGAGCGAGTACACGTCGCTGAGCGCCGTCGCCGGCCGCCCGAGCACCTGCTCCGGCGACAGGTACGTCGGCGTGCCGAGGATCGCGCCCGAGACGGTGAGATGCGTGCCGTCCTGGGTCCGCGAGATCCCGAAGTCCGTGATCAGCAGCGAGCCGTCCCGCCGGACCAGCAGGTTGGCCGGCTTGATGTCGCGGTGCACGATCCCCCGGTCGTGCACCGCCTGCAGCCCGTCCGCGGCCTGCGCGACGAGCCGCATGGTGTCCGCGGCGCCGAGCCGGCCGGCGCGGGAGAGCGCCTGCGACAGCGACTCGCCGTCGATGAACTCCATCACCAGGAACGTGATGCCGCCGCCGCGCCCGAAGTCGTGGATGGACGCGACGGCGGGGTGGTTCACGCTCGCCATCGACTTCGCCTCGACCAGGAACCTCCGGGCGAAGTCGGGCTGGTCGGCGACCTCGGGAAGCATGGCCTTGACGGCGACCACCCGGCCGAGCACCTCGTCGAAGGCCCGCCACACCTCGCCCATGCCCCCGGCGCCGATCCGGGCGTCGAGGCGGTATCGGTCGCCGAGCCTCAGCCCCGCTTGCAGCATTGCCTCACCGTCCGTGCCCGGGCCGTCTCACGCGGCCGACCGACGCGCATCATGTCACGCGCGCGACCCGGGCCGTCCGGGCGCCGCCGCCGCTCCCGCCGTGCGGCCGCGCTCAGGCGAATCTGGTCGCGATCCAGTCGGCGACCAGGGTGGTCGACGCGAAGACCGCGCCGTCGTGGGTCTCGCCCTCCAGGGGTACGAACCTGACGGGCTGGTCGTAGGCGCGGAGCTGGTTGAGCAGCGGCCCGGCCGTGATGTCGTACGGCACGGCCTCGTCGGCGGTTCCCTGGACGATGAGAATGGGTGCGCTCGGGGCCGATTGCGCCGGGTTGTCGTACTGCGCCAGCTTTCTGACAACGGGCGGGGGCAGCGCGCCGCCGTTCAGCAGTTGCCGGGCCGTCAACGGCGCGTAGGCCGCGAGGATTTCGTTGAGGCAACCGGTCCGCAGTACCGGAATCCTCTGCTGGGCCGGCTGGGCCAGGACGGTGGACGGATTGAAGCCGGGTTCCACCGCATTCAGGCCGTAAAGGGCCATCACCAGATAACCCTGTCCGGGCGTTCCGGGAATAACCGGGGCGAGCAGGTCCACGTTGGACACGGGTGCGATGGCGGCCACCCCGCGCAGCTCGAGCACGCCGTCGTAGGCGGGCGCGAGCTGGCCGGCGAACAGCGCGCCCTGGCCGCCCTGCGAGTGGCCGTCGACGGCGTACTGGGTGGTCAGCGTGCTGTCGAGATTGCGGGCCGCCTTCACGCTGTCGATCATCGAGCGGGCCGTGGTACCGCCGATCAGGTACGGGTGCGCCGCGGGCGTGCCGAGGCCGGGGTAATCCGCGGCCGCGACCGTCCAGCCGCGTTTGAGCAGCTCAGCGACCGCAGCGCGGGCCTCGGGCCAGAACACGTCCTGGTGGTCCGAGGGCGCGCACTGGTCCGCGAGCCCGGTGGTGCCGTGCCCCCAAGCCACCGTCCGGAGCGCCTTGCGCCGAGGCGTGATCACCAGGCCGGTGACCGTGACGGCCGCGCCGGTGAGGTCGGTGGAGACGTACTCGATGCGTCGGGCAGTGCCGTGCGGCGCGAGCTCGGGCGGCAGGGTGGCCACTGTGGACGAGAGCACGGTTCCGGGCACGGGCGCGGCCACGGCCGGGCGGGTGCCGACGAGGACGCCGAATATACTCAGCAGAACGGCCAGGAATACTGTCACCGATCGGCGGACATACTGCCTAACGATCGTTTTCTGGGGAATCGCACTCATGTATTCCACTCCTCTGATGCGGCGCGATAAACCTCGCGTGAGTCGATCCCGGATTGCGTCCTACAGGCAACCCGCTAACCCAGACGGAATACGCACATGCTGTGCGAAGGAACCGACAATCGCCCGTTCGAATTACCGGCGCACCAGACGGCCGCAGACGTCGTCGAGCACGGCGACCATCCGGTCGTCGGTGACCGGCGGCGGCAGCGGCCGCTCCGCGAGCAGCCGGGCCGCCGCCGACCGGTGCCCGGCGACGGCGGCCACCAGCCTCCGCACGTCCCAGAGCGCGATCACCCGCCCCGCCCGCTCCTCGGCCCGCAGGTAGTCGACCTGGTGGTCGTTGACCATCTCGCCGCGGGCCCGCTCGCGGGCGACCGCGATCGGCACCGCGCCGAGCCGCTGCACCAGCCGGACGGTGCCGCCGGCGTGGGTGATGACGATGTCGGCGGCGGCGAGCCGCTCCTGCAACTCGTCCAGGCGCAGGTACGGCGCGTGCGGGCACGGCGGCCGCACCGTCGCGGCCCCGGTCTGGGCGAACACCTCGTGCACCGCGCAGAGCGGCGCGAGCGCGCCGATGAGCCGGTCGAAGGGCCACCGCCCCATCCCGACGGTGACGAGGATCCGGGCCATCAGTAGAGCTCGCCGATCAGCACCGCGCGCGGCCGCGTCTCGAGCAGCTCCGGCCGCTGCACCAGCACCGCGGCCGCGAGCCGGGTGCAGATCCGCGCGGCGAGGCCGGCCCGGCCGGTCATGTTCAGGGTCTCCAGCCACAGCCCGGGCACGCGCAGCAGCCGGGCGGCGAGGAAGAACCCGACCGCGACCCCCGTACCGGCGGAGACCACGACGTCCGGCCGCTCGGCGCGCAGCAGGCGCAGCGCGCGCCAGGTCGCGGGGATCAGCCGCAGCCGGGTCGAGGCGAACAGCTCGGGCCGCCAGTGCACCCGCCGGCCCGCGAGGGCGATCTCGGTGTCCGGGGCACGGACCGCCACCCACACCACGTCATGGCCCGACCACCAGGGGCGCAGCGCCAGCAGATCCAACAACACGCCCCCGCTGCTGGAGACCATGAGCACTCGATAGCGCCTGCCCATGACGCGTCACGTTAGCGCACCGCCCGGGCCAGGCCATCCATTGTGGAGAGGCTGTTATCCGACATTCGCCGCCCGGGCCACTCCGGCCAGGCAGGCCGCCGTACCCGTGAAGACGATGCCCCGGATGCCCAGCGCCGCCGCGGCGTCGACGTTGGCCGGGCGGTCGTCGACGAAGACGACGTCGGCCGGCGCCGCGCGCAGGGCCTCCAGCGCCGCCGCGAAGATGGCCGGGTCCGGCTTGACCAGGGCGAGGTCTGCGCTGAACAGCAGGTGGGCGAACGACTTGAGGTCGGCGTGCCGGCCGAGCGCGCGGGCGAGTTCCCGGGGCGCGTTGGAGAGCAGGGACACCGGCGTACCGGCCTCGTGCACGGCGTCGAGCAGGCGCAGCGTCCCCTGGTCGAGGTGCAGCCAGCTCGCCACGTCCCGCTCGACGAGCCGGCGCAGCCGCTCGCCGTCGGGCTCCGCGCCGATGACCGCGCTCCAGTACGCGAGCGCGGTGCCGCCGGCGTCGTACGCGGGCCGGTGCGCCCAGTACCGCCGGGAGAACTCCGGCACCGGCAACCCGGCGAGCCCGGCCAGCTCGGCGACCTCCCTGGCGGGCTGGGCGAGGCTGACGACCTCGCCGAAGTCGATCAGCAGCTGCGTCCCGCCGGCGCGGCGAACCCCCATGGACGATTACTCCTCATGATCAGGTGATAACGCATTGTCACATCAGCGCTTACCCAGACCACGATCGGAACGCACCTTTCCCCCGTGAGAAGTCAGCCGAGCCTCTTGTAGAAGAAGCTGCAGTCCTTGAGCACGCCCTCCGGGCCCGCCGCGTAGTCCGGGACGATGCCGTAGCGCACCCAGCCCGCGCTCTCGTAGAGGCGCTCCGCGGCGCTGGCGGTCTCCGTGTCGAGCAGCAGCAGGGTGGCGCCCGCCTCGCCCGCGGCCCGCTCCGCGGCCGCCAGCAGCCGCCGGCCGAGGCCCTGGCCGCGCGCGCCGCGATGGACCGCGAGCTTGAGGACCTCGGCGCGGTGCCGGGCGTTGGGCTTCTCCGCGTACGCGATGCTGATCGTGCCGCAGGGGCCCGCCGGGCCGGCGGCGAGCAGGACGAGCAGGGTGCCGTCGGCGACCGCCGCGGCCCGGGAGCGCCACCAGGCGACGGCCGCCGCGTGGTCGAAGCCGGCGAGGAAGCCGACCGAGGCACCGCCGGCCACCGAGTCGACCAGCAGGGCGGCGAGGGCCGGCACGGCGGCCTCGAAGCCGTCCGGGGTGAGCCGGGTGATGTTCACGGCAGCGCCACGAAGATCGCGTAGCGGACCGGGCCGGCGCCGGGGTTGCGCAGGCGGGTGGCGCCCAGCAGGCGCAGCCGCAGGCAGTCGCCCGCCTCCAGGGTGTGCGGGGTGCCGTCGTCGGTGAACTCCAGGCGGCCGTCGAGGACCCAGACGTGCTGCTCCATGCCGGACACCGGCGGAGCCTCGTAGGCGATGTCGGCGCCCGGCTCCAGCACGCCCTCGATCAGCTCGCCGCGCAGGCCCGCGTGCGGCGGGGAGACCGAGCGGCGGGTGAACCCGGACGCCTCGTCGCGCCAGACCCGCTGGTCGGCGGCGCGGACCAGGGCCGGCGGCTCGGCGCCGGCCTCCACCTCGGCCAGCAGGCGCGACATCGTCCACCCGTACGCGGCGCAGAGCCGGCCGAGCAGGGACGCCGTCGGGCTGATCTCGGCGCGCTCGAGGCGCGAGAGCGTCGAGCGGCTCACGCCGGTGCGCCCGGCCAGGTCGTCCAGGGACCAGCCGCGGGCCACCCGCAGCTCGGCGACCCGGGCGGCCAGCCGCGAGTCCAGGGAGTCTCTCATAAACGAGACGATATCCCATATCTGGACGAGCGGCCGTCGCAGAGTATGAAATCGAATGAGTGCAATCGTATTCACACCCGAGTAACGTGCCTGCTTACCCGGAGGTCCGAGGACCGGCCGGGTTCCCCTCAGGTAAGAGGAGGCATGCGATGAGAACCCGTTCCCGGCGGGCCGCCGCCATAGCCACCGCGACCGTGCTGCTCTTCGCCGGGGCGTGCAGCTCCGGCGACGACGAGACGGCCGAAGAGCCCGTGGTCCCGGCCACGACATCCTGCGCCGGCACCGGCGACCTCACCATGTGGGAGCGCTCGGGCGGCAACAAGCAGATGGTCGACCTGCTGGTCGAGGCGTGGAACACCAAGAACCCGACCTGCAAGGTCAACCTCACCTACATCCCGCACACCGAGATGGTCGGAAAGATCGCCCAGGGCATCGCGTCCGGCGAGGTGCCCGACCTGATGGGCATGGACCTCATCTACGCGCCGCAGTTCGAGAAGGCGCAGCAGCTCGTCGACCTCACCGACCGGGTCCGCGACTGGCCGGAGCTCAAGACCGCGAGCAAGGGCCACATGACCGTGGCGACCTGGGAGGACCGGCTCTACGGCGTGCCGCTCTACGCCGACGTCTCGGCCCTGTTCTACAACCAGGACCTCTTCAAGCGCGCCGGGCTGGACCCGGAGAAGCCGCCGGTCAGCCTCGCCGAGATGCGGGCCTACGCCGACAAGATCACCGCGCTCGGCGGCGACGTCAAGGGCTACTACCTGCCCGGCAACTGCGCGGGCTGCAACATCTTCACCGTCGGGCCGCTGATGTGGGCCTCCGGGGCGAAGATCGAGGCCACCGGCCCGGGCGACGAGCCGCTCACCGGCGACGGCGTCAAGCAGGTGCTCCAGTTCACCAGGGACATGGTGACGGCCGGCAACGTGCACTCCGGCGACCGGGCGGAGAACGGCGAGACGTTCCACCTGCAGTTCGGCTCGGGCAAGGTCGGCATGATGGGCACCGGCAACTTCAACATCACGCTCGCCCGCCAGCAGAACCCCAAGATGAAGTTCGGGATCGCCCTGCTGCCCGGCACGGCGCCGAACTCGTCCGCCTCGTTCATCGGCGGAGACCTGGTGGTGGTGCCCAAGGGCAGCAAGCGGGTGGCCGACGCGGTGAACTTCATGAAGTTCCTGCTCTCCGACGAGGTGCAGGTCGAGGTGTACGCGAAGGCGCTCAACCTCACCACCCGCGAGGACATGGTGAAGAACAAGTACTTCGAGGCGGAACCGCTCGTGCAGGACGTGGCGCAGGCGCTCACCGTCGGGCGGACGCCGTACACCACCACGTTCTTCGAGCAGATCAACTCTCCGCAGGGGCCCTGGCTGCAGATGCTGCAACGGGCGTACTACACCGGCGACAACCTCGACACCGTCATCGCCGACGCCAAGAAGTCCATGAAGGACATCGCCGCTCAGGGCTAGGAGGGTTCGGCGTGTACCGCGGCTGGAGACGCAGGTGGCTCGGTCTGCTGTACCTGAGCCCGGCACTGTTGTTCGTGCTCGCGTTCACGGTGCTGCCGCTCGCGCAGATGGGCTGGATGTCGCTGCACAACTGGTCGCTGATCAGCCCGCCGACGTGGGTCGGCCTGGACAACTACACCCGGGCGTTCCACGACCGGCAGTTCTGGGTGTCGTTCCGGTTCACCCTGGAATACACGCTGATCATCACGCCGATCCTCATCATCGGCGGCTACCTGCTCGCGCTGCTGACCTCCGGCGACACCGTGACCCGCCGGATCACCCGGACGGTGCTGTTCACCCCGGTGGTGATCGGGCTCGGCGTGTCGAGCCTGCTCTGGTACTGGCTGTTCAGCACCGACTTCGGGCTCATCAACACCCTCCTGCGGGACCTCGGCGTCATCGGCGAGCCGATCGTGTGGCTCGGCGTCGACGCCGACCGCTCGCTGATGGCGATCACCGCGTCCGTGGTCTGGAAGGTGATCGGCTTCGGCATGGTGCTGTTCATCGGCGCCATCCAGGCGATACCGACCGAGATCACCGAGGCGGCCGTGGTCGACGGCGCCGGGTTCCGGCAGCGGGTGACCCGGATCATCCTGCCGCTGACGCTGCGCACCGTGCTGCTGGTGACGCTGCTCAGCGTGGTCGGCTCGCTGCTCGCGTTCGACCAGTTCTACATCATGACCGCGGGCCAGCCGCAGAACCAGACGTCGACCTCGGTGTTCTTCGTGTACCTGAACTCGTTCCCGTACCTCAAGCTCGGCTACGGCGCGGCGCTGTCGATGGTGCTGGCGCTGACCATCCTGGCCTTCACCGTGCTGCAGCTCCTGCTCACCCGCCGGAGCCACGCATGAGACGGCGGGGCTATCTGGTCGGTGCGGTGTGCGTCGCGCTGTGCACGGTGATGCTGATGCCGCTGCTCGCGTCGGTGCTGGCCTCGGTGAAGCCGACCGAGGAGGCCGCCGCGACGCCGCCGACCTACCTGCCGCACGCGCTGAGCCTGGACAGCTACCAGCGGCTGTGGAACTACCAGCAGGGGCTGCCGACGTACCTGTTCAACAGCTTCGGCACGGCGGTGCTGACGATCGTCTTCACCCTGGCGCTCACCGTCCCGGCCGCGTACGCGCTGGCCCGGTTCCGGGTGCCGGCCAAGGAGCTGGTCTTCGTCGTCCTGCTGCTCGCCCTGATCGTGCCCTACCAGGCCCTGCTGACCCCGATGTTCCTGACCTTCGCCAAGGTGGGCCTCACCAACTCGCTGGTCGGCCTGGCCATCGTGCACACCGCCATCCAGCTGCCGTTCAGCGTCTACGTGCTGCGCAACAGCTTCGCCGCGGTGCCGCGCGAGCTCGAGGAGGCGGCCGTCATGGACGGCGCCAACTCGCACCAGGCGCTGCGCAGGGTCTTCCTGCCCGCGGCGTTCCCGGCCGTCGTCACGGTCGCGTTGTTCGCCTTCATCATGTCGTGGAACGAGTTCCTCGGCGCCCTGGTGATGATGAGCAAGGGCTCGAAGTTCACCCTTCCGCTCGTCCTCGCGGCCGCCCGCACCGAGACCAGCCTCGGCGGCACCGACTGGGGCATGTTGCAGGCCGGCATCACGATCTCGATCGTTCCGTGCGTGGCCGTCTACCTCCTCCTACAGCGTTACTACGTCTCGGGCCTGATGAGCGGAGCAGTGAAATGAGCCTGGCAGAGGTCGTGCAGCCGTCGCCGGCGGCGAGGTCCGCGCTGCGGCCGATTCCCGCGACGCGGGTGGACGTCCTGGACGGATTCTGGGGCGAGCGGCTGCGCGCCAACCGCGAGCGCACCATCCCGCACGGCTTCGCCCAGCTGGGCCGGGCCGGGACCCTGGACAACCTGCGGCTCGCCGCCGGCGCCGCGGGCACCTACCAGGCGAGCGCCGACTCCGGCGGTGCCCTGCTGCCGTTCCTCGACTCGGACGTCTACAAGTGGCTGGAGGCGGCCGGCTGGGAGCTGGGCCGCGGCGACGACCCCGGCCTGCGCGCGTCGGCGGACGAGGCGATCGCGGTCCTGGCGCGGGCGCAGCGCCCGGACGGCTACCTCAACAGCTTCGTCGCGGCCACCCGGGGCGGCGAGCCGTACACCGACCTGCCGTGGGGGCACGAGTTCTACTGCGCCGGGCACCTCGTACAGGCCGCCGTGGCGTGGCACCGGGCGCTCGGCGACGACCGGCTGCTGCGGATCGCGGTCGGCGTGGTCGACCACATCGACCGCGAGTTCGGCGCCGGCGGCCGCGACGGGATCGACGGGCACCCGTGCATCGAGATGGCCCTCGCCGAGCTCGCCCGGACCACCGGCGAGGGCCGCTACCTCGCCCTCGCAGCCCGGATGCTCGACCTACGCGGACACGGCTCGCTCGGCGACGGACGGTTCGGCCCGGCCTACTGGCAGGACCACGAGCCCGTCCGGTACGCCGCGGAGGTCGCCGGGCACAGCGTGCGCCAGCTCTACCTCGACTGCGGCGCCGTCGACGTCGCGGTCGAGCTCGGCGACGCCGAGCTGCTCGCCGCGGTGCGGCGCCGCTGGCAGGACATGGTGCGCACGCGCCAGTACCTCACCGGCGGCCTGGGCAGCCGGCACCGGGACGAGGCGTTCGGCGACCCGTACGAGCTGCCGCCGGACCGCGCGTACACGGAGACCTGCGCGGCCATCGCGAGCGTCATGCTGTCCTGGCGCCTGCTGCTGGCGACCGGCGAGCCCGGCTACGCCGACGCCATCGAGCGGGCCGTCCACAACGGCGTGCTGTCCGGGCTGTCCCGCTCGGGCACCGAGTTCTTCTACGTCAACCCGCTGCAGCGGCGCACGCACCGCACCTACGAGTCCGCCGGGCACGGGCGGCGGATGCCGTGGCAGTCCTGCGCCTGCTGCCCGCCGAACCTGATGCGGCTGCTGAGCTCCTGGCAGCAGTACCTGGCGACGGCCGACGACACCGGTGTCCAGCTGCACCAGTACACGCCGGCGGTGATCCGCACGCCCGTCGGCGGCGGAGAGGCCGAGCTCGAGGTCCGCACCGGGTACCCCTGGGACGGCCGCGTCGAGGTACGCGTCGCGTGCACGCCCGCGCGGCCGTGGACGCTGTCGTTGCGCGTACCGCGGTGGTGCGAAGCCGCGACGCTGTCGGTCGCCGGCGAGGCACCGGTCCCGGTGGCGCCCGGCGCCGCCGAGCGGACCCGCACCTGGCAGCCCGGCGACGAGGCGGTCCTGGTCCTGGACACGCCCGTACGCCGGACCGAGCCGGACCCGCGCGTCGACGCCGTGCGCGGCTGCGTCGCGTTCGAACGCGGCCCGCTGGTGTACTGCCTCGAGTCGGCCGACCTGCCGGACGGCGCCGTCCTGGAGGACCTGCGCTGCGACCCCGCGCGCGAGCCGCTCGCGTCGCCGCGCCCCGACCTCGGCGACGGCGTGATCGGGGTGGACGTGCCCGTCGCCGGCGGCGGCACGGTGCCCGCGGTCCCCTACCACGCCTGGGCCAACCGCGGCCCCGGCGGCATGCGCGTCTGGGTGCCGCGCTGAGCCCGGGCTCAGCGCCGGCGGGCGGGCGGCGCGGTCGAGTCCCGGACCACGAGCTCGGGTGCGAAGATCTCGATGCCCGGCTCGGGCACGGCCTCGGGGTCGCGGGCCAGGCGGACCGCCAGGTTGATCGCGTACGAGACGATCCGGGCGGTCGGCATCCGCGAGGTCGTCAGCGCGGGCACGGTGTGCCCGGAGAGCTGGATGTCGTCGAAGCCGACGACCGACAGCCGGTCCGGAACCGTGGCGCCGAGGCTGTGCGCCGCGTGCAGCACCCCGACGGCGATCAGGTCCGTCGAGGTCGCCACCGCGGTCGGCGGGTCGGGCAGGGCCAGCAGCCGGCGCACGGCCGCGTCGCCGCCGGCCAGGGTGTTGGGGCAGCGCTCGAGATATCCCTCCGGTACGCCGCCGAGCCGCTCGCGCATGAACTCGGCGTACGCGGCCTCGCGCACCCGGAAGCCGCCGGGCAGCTCCGCGTCGACGAACGCGATGCGGCGGTGGCCCAGCGACGCCAGGTGGTCCAGGCCCGCCCGGATGCCGGCGCGGTCGTCGGTGTCGGCGGTCGGGAACTCCAGCGGGCTGGTGCCCTGCCAGAGCGCCACCACCGGCACCCGGGAGATGCGCAGGTCGTCCAGCAGCTGCGGGTGGACCCGCACGTCACCCAGCAGCACGATGGCGTCGGTGTGCCGCGTCTCGAGGACCGAGGTCAGCGGGATCGCCTCGTCGAGCCGCGGATGCACGTGGCCGAGCACGACGTTGTATCCGTGCGCCATCGACTCGGTGACCAGGGCCTCGATCGCCTCGGCGAAGAACGGGTCGCTGAAGTCGCGCACCACCGCGCCGATCAGGTTCGTGGAGGCGCCCCGCAGCCCGCGGGCCAGCGGGTTGGGCCGGTACGCGAGCCGGCGCGACGCCTCGATGACCCGCTCCCGGGTCTCCGGCGCGATCGGCACCCGGGTCTCGACGCCGCTGAGCACGCGCGAGACCGTGCTCTGCGACACCTCGGCCGCGGCGGCGATGTCCCGCATGGTCGCCGCCTTGCGGCGGGGTTTCGCCGGGGTGGCGTCCTCGGGCTGGCCGTCGACGGCCGGGGCGGCCGGTTTCTCGGTCTTCGGCCGGCGCCGCCGGGACTGCGACATGCCTGAACACTACTACGCCGCATGCGGTCATACGTATGCACGCATCGCGCTGCCTGGTCAGGGCGTGATCGGCTTGAACGGCGCCAGTAGGTCCGCACCCTTCTGGACGACGCCATAGCTCGACTCCGGCACGGGCTGCCAGGCGCCGACGAGCTCGCCGAGCGGCTCCGAGACGACGATGCGGGTCTCCGCCGAGACGTGCCGCAGCGCCTCCACCTCCGGATGCAGCTCGCGCAGCGCGGTCATGTCGGTGCTGAAGAACAGCGAACGGCTCTCCCCCTCGCTGGAATAGCGGAAGGCCCACAACCGGTCGCCGTCGGTGGTGCCGACGCTCATCTGGATCGGATACTCCACTCCGTACCGCCGGCCGGTCGCCTCCACGAAACCCACCATCCGCTCCACGGCCTCGACCGGGTTCTCCCGCAGGCCGAAGGTCAGGGCGAGGTAGAACATCACCTCGGAGTCGGTGGAGCCGGCGATGCTGGTGTACAGCGCGGGGTCGACCGCGAGCACCAGGTCCCGCTTGACCTTGTGGAACTCCCGGATCGCGCCGTTGTGCACCCACATCCACCGGCCGTGCCGGAAGGGGTGCGAGTTGGTCTGCTGTACCGGCGTGCCGGTGCTCGCCCTGATGTGCGCCAGGAACAGCGGCGAGGAGATGTGCGTGGCGATCTCGCGCAGGTTCTGGTCGCCCCACGCCGGCCCGATGCCGCGGAACAGGGCCGCGTCGAGGGTGCGGTCGACGCCGTACCAGCCGACGCCGAAGCCGTCGCCGTTGGTCGGCTCGACGCCGAGGCGCGAGTGCAGGCTCTGGTTGATCAGCGAGTACTGCGGCTTGTAGAGCAGCTCCTCCAGCAGGATCGGCGATCCCGAGTACGCCAGCCAGCGACACATGGCTCTCTCCGTTCACCAAGACGGACCAAACCCCCGCATCGTCGCCCAACCTGGGGCGGAGGGCCTCACCCCATGGGGATGGCGCCCCGCGTACGCCGGACGTCACCCGTTGCGGAGGATCACGCGCCGGGCCGCCGCGCCTAACGTCGATGCGGGGTTTGTCCGACGTTTAGCGACGAGGGGACCACACATGGGAATCTCACCCAACGGCCGACGGCCCGGCGCTGCGGTCCTCGCGGCCGTCGCGCTCGGCCTGCTGTTCGGCCCGGTGGCCTGCGGCGACGGGGAGAACAGACCGAACCCGCCGTCGGCCCGGCCGTCGGCGCAGGAGCCGACCGAGCGGCCGACGCCGACCCGGACCGAGCGCACCCGCACCACCGAACCGGAGGAACCGACCGGCGAGGCGACCGCACAGGAGACTGAGGAGCCGACCCGCCCCACCAGGACCGCGACGCCGGACCGGACCACGGCCGAGGCCACCACCGAGCCGGCCGAGCCGACGAAGACGCAGACGACCACCCGGGCGCCGGCCACGACGGAACCGACGACCGAGCCGACGACCGAGGCGCCGACGACCGAGGCGCCGGAGCCCACCCCGGCCTCGGCCGCGCCGGTGACCTCGACGGCCTCCGACACCTCGGACCTCGGGCCGGTCTTCTGGTTCCTGATGATCCTGCTGGCCGCCGGCGTGGTCGGCGCGCTGGTGGTCTGGCGGTCGCGGCGCAAGCAGGACTGGCAGGTCGCCGCCGAGGCTTTGGCGGCGGACAGCCGCGCCGTCGTCGGCGTACGGCTGCCGGCGATCCTGACCACGACGACCGCCGCCGATCGCGCGCTGGCCTGGCCGCCGGTGCGGGCCGAGCTCGCCGAGCTCGCGGCCCGGTGGGGTCAGCACGCCGCGGCCGCTCCCGGCGAGGAGCAGCGGCAGCGGGCCGGGCAGGTGGGCGTGCTCCTGCAGGACCTGATCTCCGGCGTCGACGCCGAGAACGAGGCCCTCGCCACCGGGCGGGAGTGGCAGCTGCTGCGGCCCCGCGTCGACGACATCGTGCGGACGCTCTCCGCGGCGCTCGGCGGCCAGCCCCAGCCGGGATACGGCCCGCAGAGCGGACCGGGATACGGCGGCCCGCAAGGTGGACCCGGATACGGATATGACGATGGCCGGGGCGGTCCAGGCGGCCCGGGCCCGGTGTGAGTGAGTGAGGCCGGGGCGGGCTCGCCCCGGCCTCACTTGATCCGGACGCCGGACAGGGCCGCGGCCACCCCACGGTAGGTGGACGCGCCACAGAGGACGCCGAGCGTGATGGCGACGATAGAGGCGAGCGGCTCGATCAGCGCCTCGATGCCGGCGGCGGCCGGGTCGGCGAGCACCTCGGTGACGCCGATGAGGCCGATCGCACCCGGAACCAGCAGCCAGAACGCGGGCAGGAAGGTGACCTGCGAGGGCGGCCCGGTGCGCAGCCGGGCGACCGCGAGGGCGACGGGCGTCATCGCCATCGCACCGAAGAAGCCGCTGGCGGTCGCGCCGACGAGCCGCTCGCCGACGATCTGGCCGAGCCAGGCGGTGAGCAGGACCAGCAGGACCCAGCGCATGGTGCCGCGCGGCGCGGAGAAGTAGACGCCGACCGCGAGCCCGAACAGCACCACGCCGAGCCACGGCGCCCACCAGCCCAGCGCGCCGCCCGGGGTCTCGGTGAGCGCGTCGGCGCCGGGCAGGCCGGCCAGCTCCGCGCCGGCCACGATGCCGAACGCGAGCAGCACCAGGCGCAGGCCGCCGAAGACCAGCCGGCTGGCCCCGGCGACCATCTCCCCCGAGGCCAGCTCGACGGTCGCGGTGGCGAGGATGCCACCGGGCAGGAACGTGGTGAGCGCGGCGACCAGGATCTGCAGGCCCGGATCGGCGAAGCCGTACTCCACGGCGGTGAGGGTGAGCGCCGCGACGAGCGCCGCGCAGACGACCGGGGCGAGGATGCCCGGGGTGCCGGGCAGGCGGGCGAACGGGGTGAGGCTGCCGACCAGGGCGCCGAAGACGGCGGCGATCGCCACGTCGACCGGCGTCGGCTGAAGGATCAGGCAGAGCCCGACGGTCATCACCATGTGCGCGAGCACGGTGGCGGCATGGCCGTAGCGCGGCCGCATGGAGCGGACGGCCCGCAGCCGGGCCAGCCCTTCGGCCGGGTCCAGGTCGCCGGCCTCGGCCAGCTTGACCACCTCGTAGAGCGCGGAGATCTGGTCGAGCCGCAGCGCGCCGGTGCTCTGCGGTATCGCGTCGATGGTGGTACTCCCGGTCGCGCCGGTCGCGATCATCAGGGCGGTCGGGAACACGATGATCCGCACGTCGTGGATGCCGTTCGCGGCGGCGATCACGGCCAGCCGCTCCTGCGTCTCGGTGACGGCGGTGCCCGCGAGGCTCAGCATCCGCCCGAGCTCGAGCAGGAACGCCTGGTGACCGTCGGCGGGTCCGGACACGTCAGGTCCCGGCCGCGAGCGGGCGGCGCACGGCGGCGGCGCCGATCAGCATGCCGATGCCGATCGCGGCGAGCAGCGCGAGCATGTCGGCGAGGCTGGCGACCCCCCGTACGGGATGGCCGCCGATCCAGCTCTCGATCCCCCGCAGTCCGTGCGAGCCCGGGGTGAGCACGTAGAAGGCGCCCAGGTACAGCACGTACGGCGGCGGGAAGCGCCGCCGGCGCCCGAGCAGCAGCGCCGCGCTGGTCATCGCGGTCGCGCCGACGAACGTGCCCACCTCGTCGCCGGCGGCGGCGCCGGCCAGCGCGGCGACGGCGGCGGTGCCGAGCACGAACGACAGCGCCCACCCGAAGTCGCCGGGCGCCATCGAGAACGTCAGCAGCACGCCGAGGGCGAAGATCACCCAGCCGAGCGCCACCACGACGGGCCCGAGGTTGCCCGCGACGTCGACGTCGAACAGGGCGCCCTGCGGCACGTCGACCAGCACCGTCGCGACCAGCGCGCCGAAGCCCAGCAGCAGCAGCGAGGCGATGCTGGAGGTCAGCCGCGACGCGCCGGCGGTGACCCGGCCGCCGGCCAGCTCCAGCATCGCGGCGGAGAGCGCGTCGCCGGGGATGAAGTAGAACAGGGCCGGGATGATCAGCTGGATGGGCCCGCCGTCGATCCAGCCTTCCCGGTACGCCACGAGCACCAGCGCGGACACCGCGACGGACGCGGCGAACGGCGTGACGAGCGCGAGGCGCGGCCGGTCGTCGCCGGCGACGACCAGGCAGCCGACGAGCAGGCCGAGTACGGCGGACGCGACGACCTCCTGCCAGGTCGCCTGGACGGAGATGCCGAACCCGACGCTGAACAGCGCCATCCCGAGCACCCGAGCGCCGCGCCCGAAGCGCGTGGGCAGGCGCTGCAGGGCGGCCAGCCGGCGGGTCGCCTCCGCCGCGGTCAGCCGCCCCTCGTCGATCGTGGCGAGCAGCCGCTTCAGCTCCGAGACCTGGTGCAGCGGCGGGACGATCGGCATCGCGGAGCGGGCGATGGTGTGCCCGCCGACGGTGACGACCGCGGCGTCCGCCAGGAAGACCACGTCGACGTCGTCGACGCCGTAGCGCCGCGCGACGTCCCTGACGATGCGCTCGGCGCCGGTGGTGCCCTCGTAGCTCCACCGCAGCAGCAGGTCGGTCAGCGCGTCCAGCAGTTCGACGGTGTCGGTACGGGCGTTGGGCACAGGCTGCTCCCTCCGACGGCCCGGTGCTAACGACCGCCGGAGTACCGCTGCAGGAACAGCGCCTCGGCGAGGGCCATGTCGGCGATCTCGCGCGGGTCGACGCTCTCGTTCGGTGCGTGGATCAGCGCCTGCGGCTCTTCCACGCCCATCAGGATGATCTCCGCGTCCGGGTAGGTGTCGGCGAAGACGTTGCACAGCGGGATGGAACCGCCCTGCCCCAGCGTGGTCATCGGCCGGCCGTAGGCCTCGTTCATGGCCGCGGACAGCGCCTGGTAGGCGGGGCCGCCGGTGCGCGCCTCGAACGGCTGGCCGACGGCCTCACTCTCCACATTGACGTGTACGCCCCACGGCGCCACCGCCTGCAGGTGCGCGATGAGCGCGTCCTGCGCCTTGACGGCGTCCGTGCCCGGCGGCACCCGCAGGTTGAGCCGGGCCCGGGCGCGCGGCTGGATCGCCGCCGCCGAGCCGACCACGGGCGGGCAGTCGATGCCCAGGATGGTCAGCGCCGGCCGGGCCCAGATCATGTCCGACACCGTGCCGTCGCCGAGCAGCTTGACGCCGTCGCGCGGCGCCGCGTCCGCCCGGAACTGATCGGCGGGGTACGGCTGGCCGGTCCACGTCTGAGTGTGGTCCAGGCCGGCGACGGTGGTGTTGCCCGCCTGGTCGCGCAGCGTCGCCAGGATCTGCACGAGCGCCGCGAGGGCGTCCGGCGCGGCGCCGCCGAACATCCCGGAGTGCAGCTCCCCGGCGAGCGCCTCGACCGTCACCACGACGTTGACCATGCCGCGCAGCGTCACGGTGGCGGCCGGCAGCCCGACCGCCGCGTTTCCGGTGTCGCACACCAGGATCGTGTCGGCGCGCAGCAGGTCGGGGTGGCGCACGACGAAGTCCTCGAGGCCGCCGGTGCCCTGCTCCTCCGAACCCTCCACGATGACCTTCAGGTTCACCGGCACCGGGCCTTCGAGCGCGCGCAGCGCGGTGAGGTGCATGACGATGTTGCCCTTGCAGTCCGCGGTGCCCCGGCCGTACCAGCGGCCGCCGGCCTCGGTCAGCTGGAACGGCGGGGTGCGCCAGGCCGCCTCGTCCAGCGGCGGCTGGACGTCGTAGTGCGCGTACAGCAGGACCGTCGGCGCGTCCCGGTCGGTGCCGGGGCGCTCGCCGAACACCGCGGAGCTGCCGTCCGCGGTCTCGTGCAGGCCCATGCCTGTGAAGCCGACGGAGGTGAAGGCGTCGGCCACCCATCGGGCCGCCCGCGCGCATTCCTCGGGCGGGAACTGCCGGGGGTCGGCGACCGACGGGATGGCCACCAGCTCGGCGAGGTCGCTGCGCGCCTTGCCCATCAGGTCGGCGACCCGCTGGCGGAGCTCCACGGCGGTCACCGGGTGGCCACGTCGTCGAACTCGAGATCGTCCACGATCTCCTGGAACTCCGCGACCTTGTCCGGGCAGTAGACCTTCATGATGAGCAGCTGGCCCTGGACGATCTTGCTGTCGGCGATGACCGGGCGCTGGCCCGGGCCGGCGGCGCCGTTGGTGATCTGGCTGTAGAGCACGCCGCGGCTGAGCGCCTCGTCCGCGTTCGCGCAGATCGCGCCGCCGTCGTCGCCGAGCACCCGGGTGATCTGCTCCCGCGACGGTGCGCGCGCGCCGGCCGCGGTGAGCTCGCTGATCAGCTGGTCGGCCTTCGCGTCGGCCTCGCGGCTCTCCTGGGCGCCCTGGAAGGTGAGCAGCGCGGTTCCGGCCAGCACCAGGAACGCGACGCCGAAGATGAGGTAGACCGTGCGATGACTCGTGTGCGCGACAGAGGGTTTCATGCCAGCGACTCCTCATCCGTGGACGCCATCTTCCAGGACGGCTTGCGGAACTTGTAGAACAGGAACGGCACCAGCAGGCCGAGGCCCAGCGCGCCGCCGGCGACGACCACCAGGTAGAAGCCGACGCTTCCGGAGCCGAACTGCGACGGCGGGATGAACCCGATCAGCAGCGCGGCCAGCGAGGCGGCGAAGCCGATGCCGCAGAGCGCGGTCAGCATCGGCGCCCGGTACCCGCGCGGGTGGTCGGGGTGGCTGCGCCGCAGCCGCACGGCGGCGACGAACATCAGCAGGTACATGATCAGGTAGACCTGGGTGGTGATCACCGAGAAGATCCAGTACGCGCTGGAGACGTCCGGGATGAACGCGTACGCGAGCGCGATGACGGTGGTGACCGCGCCCTGGGTCACCAGGATGTTCTGCTGCACGCCGTGCTTGTTGAGCCGCTGCAGGAAGGGCGGCAGGTAGCCCTCCTGGCGGGAGATCAGCAGCAGGCCCCGCGACGGGCCGGCCAGCCAGGTGAGCATGCCGCCCAGCGACGCGGCCACCAGCATGATGCCGAGGATCGGGGTGAGCCACTGCGTGCCGAACTCGGCGAACACCGCGTCGAAGGCCTGCATGACGCCGGCCGTGAGGGAGAGCTGCTCGGCCGGCACGATCCAACTGATGGCCAGCGCGGGCAGGATGAAGATCAGCAGGACGAGACCCATCGCGAGGAACATCGCCCGGGGGAACTCGCGCCCGGGGTTCTTCAGCGAGGACACGTGCACCGCGTTCATCTCCATGCCGGAGTACGACAGGAAGTTGTTGACGATCAGCACCAGGCTGGACAGGCCGGCCCAGGCGGGCAGCAGGTTGTCGGCCGTCATCGGCGCCGCCGACTCGTTGCCCTGGCCGAGGAAGACGATGCCGAGGAGCACCAGCAGCGTGCCCGGCACCAGCGTGCCGATGATCAGGCCGCCGCTGGCCAGGCCGGCCACCGAGCTGGTGCCCCGCGACGAGACCCACACGCCGGTCCAGTAGCAGACCATGATCACGATCGCGGTCCAGACGCCGCTGGTGGCCAGATCCGGGTTGATCACGTACGCCAGGGTGCTGGCCACGAAGCCGAGCAGGCTCGGGTAGTAGAAGATGGTCATGGCGAACTGGCACCAGATGGCCAGGAAGCCCATCGGCTTGGAGAGGCCGAGGCTGACCCAGTTGTAGACGCCGCCCTTCCAGCCGGAGGCGAGCTCCGCGGAGACCAGCGAGGTCGGCAGCAGGAACACCAGCGCCGGAACCACGTAGAGGAAGATGCTGGCCAGGCCGTACACCGCCATCGTGGGCGAGGGCCGGAGGCTGGCGACCGAGCTGGTGGTCATCAACGCCAGCGCGATCCAGGAGATGTAGGCGACCGTCTTGCCGGGTGTCTTCGCTCCGCCGCCCGCCGCCGGGGCGGGCGTCGCCGCCGGCCCCGAGGCGGGCCCATCCATCGCACTCATGCTGCCTCCTGAACAGAACGCCGCACCGCCGTACCGGGCGTTGCGAACACTCCGACGCCAGAACCCCGGCAGCCGGTCCAGCGGTATCATCGGCGGCCGAAAAGGAACCCGCCTCATCCCCTGCGGGTTAGCTCACGACATCGGTCCCCGGGCTGCAGTATCACGCCGCCGGCCTGCGGGGGCGGCGTGATCCAACCGAAGGCAGCCGTGCGGGTGATCAACGCCCGCCGGGACCAAGCACCGCGCTTGGGGCTCCCGTCGCCGCCGAAGCTGATATACAGGGGCTGAACACCGAGACTTTCTCACCATCGCCGGGCGGCGACTCCCGGCGGTGGACAACGGCCCGGACACCGTCCGGCCCACACTGCTCACCGGACCGGCCGACCCGTCCGGCGTTCCGCACGAGGCGCCGTCGGCCGCCGATGCACGGCGCCCGGGTTGAATCATCCGTCGCGGGCGATGCTGGCGCTTCCGATCAGCCGTGAGGCTGCAAGGGCGCCGGTGTCCGAATCCGGCCTCGCCGCCGGGCGCGACGACCGGCCTTGAGTGCTCGGGCGTGGCCGCATGCCGACCACGGCCGGGGCGAGGAGAACCCATGTCGGCGACAGACCTTCCAGTGAGCGGTCCACGACGCACGCGCAGCACCGGAGGTGTTCGCCGATGACGGCACGCCAGTTCACCCCGAAGGACTTCACCGAGCGGATGGAGCGCGCCGTCGCGCAGGCGACCGACGCCGGCCTCACCGGCCTGCTGGTGACGCCGGGGCCCGACCTCGTGTACTTCACCGGCTACCAGCCGACCGCGATCACCGAGCGGATCACGCTGCTGGTGCTCGGCGCCGGGCACGAGCCCGCCATGATCGTCCCGACCCTGGAACGCGGCGACGCCGAGCGCGCCGACGGCGTGTCGGCGGTGTCACTGACCGACTGGGCCGACGGCACCGACCCGTACGCCCAGACCGCCCGTCTGCTCGACCCGAAGGGCCGCTACGCCGTCTCCGACAACGCGTGGGCGATGCACCTGCTCGCGCTCCAGGAGACGCTGCCCTCCTCGGGCTACACGTCGATGACCAGCACGCTGCCGATGCTGCGCGCGGTCAAGGACGCCGAGGAGATCGACCGCCTCGCCGCCGCGGGCGCGGCCGCGGACGCGGCGTACGGGCAGATCGTCGACGTGCGCTTCGCCGGGCGCCAGGAGCGCGAGATCGCCGCGGACCTGGCCGGGTTCCTGCGCGAGCACGGGCACGAGACGGTGGACTTCACCATCGTCGGCTCCGGCCCCAACGGCGCCAACCCGCACCACGAGATGAGCGACCGCGTCGTGCGGGAGGGCGACATGGTCGTCCTCGACTTCGGCGGCCTGCGCGACGGCTACGGCTCGGACACCACCCGTACGGTGCACGTCGGCCCGCCGTCCGACGAGGAGCGCGAGGTCTTCGAGATCGTGCGCCGCGCCCAGCAGACGGCCTTCGAGGCGGTCCGGCCCGGCGTCGCCTGCCAGGAGATCGACCGCGCGGCCCGCAAGGTGATCGACGACGCCGGCTACGGCGAGTACTTCATCCACCGGACCGGCCACGGGATCGGCCTGACCACCCACGAGCCGCCGTACATGGTCGAGGGCGAGACGCACACGCTTGTTCCCGGCATGTGCTTCTCGATCGAGCCCGGCATCTACCTGAAGGGCCGCTTCGGCGTACGCATCGAGGACATCGTGACGGTGACCGCGGACGGCGGGCGCCGCCTGAACGGCACGAGCCACGAGATGCACATCGTCTCCTGACAATGGACGCCCGGAGGTGCTGGCGATGCTGTTCCTGCTGATGCTCACGGCATTTGTGGCCTGTACATGCGCGTACACGATCTGGCTGATCGTCCAGGACACCTCCCCGGACCCGGAGGCCCGGCCGGCCCACGAGCAGATCGGCCCGGCCGCGGCCGGATCCCGGCCCGAGCCGGGCAGCCTCGAGGGCGTGCTGGTCGCCCAGCTGGTCGCCGCCGCGATCACCCGCCGTCAGTACGTCCGGGAGATGGAGCGCGTCGCCGCCCGCGACGACGAGCGCCACCCGCTCGCGATCCCCCCGGAGATCGGCTCCGACGGCAGCTGACCGGTCACCAGCCGCCGTCGAAGAAGGCCAGCAGCGCCGGCGCCGGATCCGCCGCGGTGCCCGCGTTCGCCACGACGACGATCATGAGGACCGCCGACGTCACCGCCGTCAGGACACCGAAGGACCCCACCACGCGCCGGGCGCGCCGATCGGTCGTCGCGAACCTGCGCCACGATGCGACGCTCACGCCGGCGAGCGCGACCGCCAGTACCGCGGCGACCACGGCGAGCACCAGATGGAACCGCGCGAAGTCAGAGATCATCCCCGCAAGGGGAGGCGGGATTCGCTTTCCTCCACTCTCGACACCGGCGAGGGCTTGCCGAGCCTGATCGAGCGCCCCGGCAGGCTCCCCGCCGGACACCAGCATCGGCAGCGCCGAGGCGAAGGGCGCCGCCGCACCCTGGATGTTGGCCATCAGCGCCACCGTCGCGAACAGCCCGAGCGCGACGACGACAACGCCGGCCGGCGCGAGGAAGAGTCCGCGGCCGCCCCTCAGGAACGCCCGCCAGAGCAGGACGCCGAGCGCCACCAGCACGATCAGCAGGAGCGCGGCGAACACGGCCTTCGCGACGTGGTAGCGGAACCAGTAGTCGACCGCCCGCTCCAGGCCGGGCGGGAGATCCCGGCCGCCGGAGCGCCAGTACCCGGGAAACTCCGCGCCCAGTGCCGCCGACAGCTCGCGCTCGTCGTCGAAGCCGCCGCCCGGCCCGAGAGCCGCGAGCGCGCGCGGTCCGACCACGAAGGCCGCGACGAGCGCCGCGGCGAGGGCGGCGAGCACGGCGGCTCGCAAGGACTCCAGGTGACCACGCATCACCGCAGGCTAGGCGGCCACGGCCGGCGCGAACCAGGACACTGGCCAGAGTTTCAAGGTAGTGCCAGCCATACCTCTTCTCCTATCTGGCCCATCGGTTTACCATGCTCGTTACCCGCCGCCGCGGGCACCGGGAGAGGATGGACGAGATGCTGGACGAGGGCACCTACGACCGGCTTCGGCTGCGCCAGTGGCTGGCCGGCGAGGCCGGCGGCTTCTCCCGCCGCGACCTGCTCAAGCTGACCGCCGCGATGAGCGCCGCCGGCCTGGTCGGCGCGACCGCCGCCGGCGCCCCGGCGCGGGCCGCCGCCGGACCGATCGTCAAGCCCCTGCCGCCCGAGCTGTTCAACGTCCTCGGCACCAACGCCGAGATGCGCTGGTCGGCCATGGCCGACCAGGGCTACCTGGTGCCGATCGACCGCTTCTTCGTCCGCAACCACACCAGCACCCCGATCATCGACCCGGCGGACTGGCGGCTGCGCCTCTTCGGCGCCGGCCTGCGACACGGCCCCGTCGATTTCTCGTACGACGACCTGCGCCGCCTACCGTCCGAAACGATCACGTCCGCCGTGGAGTGCGCGGGCAACGGCCGCAGCTACTTCACCAGCCAGCAGGGCCAGACGGTGTCCGGCACCGCCTGGAAACTCGGCGGCATCGGCGTCGCCCGCTGGCGCGGCGTGCGGCTCTCCACCGTCCTGCGGCGCGCCGGCCTGGGCCGCAACGCGGTCGACGTGCTGCCGTCCGGCCTCGACCCGAACTTCGTCACCGGCGGCGTCGACCTCGGCCCGGTGCACCGCCCGCTGCCCGTACGCAAGGCGCTGCACGACGTGCTGCTCGCGTACGAGATGAACGGCGAACCGCTGCCGGCCGACCACGGCCGGCCGGTGCGGCTGATCGTGCCGCACTGGATCGGCATCGCCTCGATCAAGTGGCTGGGCAGCATCGAGGTCTCCGACGCCCCGCTGTTCTCGCCGTGGAACACCCAGTTCTACCGGCTCTTCGGCGCGGACCACCCCGCCGAGGGCAAGCCGTTCGACCGGCAGGTCATCAAGAGCGCGTTCGAACTGGACCAGGACGCCCAGCTACCCGCCGGCGAGCACACCCGACTACGCGGCCGCTCCTGGTCGGCGGGCGGCGCCATCCGCCACGTCGAGGTCAGCACCGACGGCGGCACCCACTGGCGCCGGGCGCGGAAGGTCGGCGGCAGCGAGGGCGCGGCCTGGCAGCGCTGGGAGCTCGACTGGCGGCCCGCCGCGGGCGAGCACGTGCTGCTGGCCCGGGCCACGGACGTGCGCGGCAACACCCAGCCGGACACCACCGTCCACAATCAACTCGGCTACCTCTTCGACGCCGTGGTCCGCCACCGGGTCGTCGCGGCCTGACCTCACTCCCCCGCGAGCCGGCGCAGCAGGGCGAGGTCCGCCCGGTCGACGTCGCGGGGTTCGTAGCCGCCGTGGAACAGCAACTGCCGACCGACCGAGATGCAGTCGACCCGGCGGCCGCCGATGACGCCGCTGGTGAAGTCGGCGCGCGGCCACCGGAAGACAGCACCGTCGAGGCCGGCCTGGAGACCGTCGCCGGCCTCGTCGAACGTCAGCGGGTGCAGGTCAACCCGCCCCCGCGGGCCGGCGACCTCCACCCGGACCGGCCGCCAGTCGGTCTCGATGACGTAGCCGAGCCGGCCGAGCACGTCCAGCGCCGCGCCCTCCCCGTCGGCGGGGATCGCGAGGTCCAGGTCGCGGTGCGCCCGGGTCTGCCGACCCACCAGGGCGTCGACGCCCCAGCCGCCGCTGATCCAGGCCCGGCACCCGACGGACGCCAGGGCGTCCAGCACCGTGTGCACCTCATCGGCGGTCATGACACTCGGCCCACTTCGTCTTGTTCGCGGAACGGGCCAGTGTCTACCATCGACAGATGGAACGCCAACGCACGGCGGCCATGTCGCGGACAGCGTTCGCCGCCGAAGTCATCGGATTTCTTCTCATCGGCACCGCCTTCTTGGTCGGCGCCGTCCTGGTCTTCTCCGGCACCGTCACCGTCGTCGGTGCGGGCGAGGGCACCATCGCGCAACGCGTCGTGGTCGGCCTGCTGGCGCTCGCCCTGGGCGGGGTGTGCGCGGGCGGCGCCATCCTCCAGCTCAAGCAGGGCCGGAGAGCCACCCGCCCGGCCCCGCCCGACACCCGGTCCGACAACGGACCCGGTGCGCGGGGCTTCGGCATCGAATCACCGGAACGCCGGCACGACGACCCCGGCCCAAACCCCGCAGTCGGCGAGTTCTAGGGCTGTCCGCCGCGCCGCGGCTACCTCGCACTGAACCTTCTCGCATCCACCCGGCCGTTGGCGGGCCACCACATGCGCCCAGCAGTCGGGGCAGGATTTGAACCTGCGACCCCTTGTTACCAACCGTGAGCGTCCCGGGCTTGTCATGTGGGCCAGCGGCATGCTCACGCGGGCGGAGATCGATTTCGACGCGGTGGGGCGTCTTGAGCGGGAGTTACGGGAGTTCCGGGCCGCCTTCGCCGACGTCCACGACGACATCGACAAGATCGACGCGTCGGACGCCGCCGCCCTCGAACGAATCGAGGGGCTGCGCCGGGCCATGGAAGCCGTCTATCACCAGCCGCTCGTCTTTAAGCAGGAGCCCGGGTCGCCGGTCGCGCGGGGCAAGGTCGGCGTCGACGAGGTGCTGGGCTACGTGGCCGGGCTGCGGGCGCGGAAGGTTCTCGGCGGAACCGTCATCGGCACCGTGCGGGCGAAACGGATCGAGCGCGACGGTAGAGCTGTCGGGCTGGAAGTCGACGAGACCGGGCTGCGCGGCGGGGCAGTCGAGGCCATCACCCTGCATTGGCAACTGGGGCAGCTGGGCACCGCGCAGACCGTTGGTCCGGGGCGCGGGCGAGCCGCCCGGCTGGGTGCCGGGCGGCTCATGGGGCGTGGTGGTGCGGGTTAGCCGATCTTGACGTTGAAGATCGGGTCGGCGGCGAGCTTGCGGAACGCGGCTAGGTTCTTACTGGTGGAGTCGATGCTGATGTCGCGGTTACCCTTCTCGTCGTCCTTGGTGTCGAAGTAGACGATGGCTTTGATCCCGGGGCGCTTGACCAGCTCCGGCACCACCGAGTTGTAGCCGACGGTCTTGTCGGCGGGCACGTGTTCGCGGTGGTAGACACCCCACTCGGCGATCATGATGGGCTTGCCGGGGTGTGTGGTGGTGGCCCAGTCGTACCAGCCCAGACCCCTACCGCCCTTCGCTTTGCGGTCGAGCAGGTCGGCGAACGTGCCGTGGTGGTAGCCCTTCTCCGCGTTCACGTAGGAGTCCAGGCCGAGCCAGTCGACGACGTCGCTACCCGGGTACAGGTCGGACCACCACCGCTGGGCCATCCACTTCTCGTTACCCATGTACGCCATCACGCTGATCGCATTGGTCACGCCCTGGGCTTCGAGGCGCTGGATGGTGTGCCGGTACATGGCGGCGAAGTCCTTCGCCTCCATCCCGGAACCCTTGCGCGCGTTGACGTCGTTCTCCGGCTCGTGGTGAAGGATGAGGAAGAACTTCTCCCGGAAGTTCGTCTTCAGATGCGCGGCGAGCCTGTCGATCCGGGCATCCTTTTCCCCCTTGGCGACCTTGGCCCAAGAGGCGCCGTGGGCGACCTTCCAATTCAACGCCAGCACCCGGGGGTTGTTCTTGTCCCGGGCCATCGCTATCTCGGCCTTGTTGGGGAAGACCTCGTCGCCCTTGTGGTAGGTGTGGAAGATGGTCGCGGTGCGGCCGGACAGCTTCTCCCAGTCCTGGTGCGCCTCATCGCGGCGGACCTCGGTGAAGCCGCCGGCGGCGACGCCCCAGAGCACCCCACATGAGGGCGCCAGGTTGTCGTTGGTGACACAAACCTCGGCCGGAGCGGCCGGAGCGGCCGTGGTACCGGCGACCGCGATGCCAGCCCCCACGGCCAGGGCGGTCAGAACGGTCAGCGGCTTCGCCAGATTGATGCGCATTTCGGATTCCCTCCACATTGTTCGGCCGTTGGTGTCGGCCGGGCGTGTGGGGAACAATCCGGTTCGGTGGTGGCGCGTCCCGGTCCCGGACAGGTGCCGTCCGGTTGCGGCTAGCCGGTCAATGTGGCTTGTGGACTCGGAGGCTGGAAACTCGTGTCGTGTAGCCGTTTCCACCCGGTCACAGGCTGCTGCGTGGAGCCTGAGATCAATGGGGATCGCGGCGCGCCGCGTGGCCAAGGACGAGGATGTGGCGTTCTCCAAGACCGTCACCGCGCCGATGCGTACCCCGCACCAGAAAGGCGTGGCCACTGTGGCGTGGCGAGGCACGGGCTGGCCCGGAAAGTGCGCCTGCGGAACGTTAAGGCGGCGCCGCGTGACGTCACGGCGGTAGCGTGCGCGCCAAGGGCCGACAGCAGGTGACGCGTTCGTGGATCTCCTCGGCGGCGCGGATCACCCGTATCGGCGGCCGGGTTCTCGACGCGCTTGCTGAGCGGCGATTACGTGGCGGATAGGCGTGACCGACTGGGATCCTGTAATTCGCCCCTCCATTAGCTCGGGCACGTGGGGCGCGGCGACCTGCTCGACGGTGGCCAAGCTCTGGCGCAGACGATGCGTGCGGTCAGCCGCTCATGATGCGTTGCCCGGCTTCCCTGGTTGGGATGCCCTGCCGACTACGAGTCGTCCTATTCCGTGCGTCGAGCGATGAGGACGCAGGCGTCCTCTTCGGCCGTAGTGCTGTAATCGAGCCGCTCGAGAGTTACTGCCGGATCGTGGACGCTGGTGACGCGTTCGGCGAGCCGATTGGCGCAATCGTCGACGGATCCTGGCCCGAGCAAGCCGTCGGTGTACAGCAGCAGGTGATGGATCTGGTCGCTGGTACCGCGTTGCCTGCTCGTGCCAGTCTCCAGGTGCAGTCAGAGCAACTCGCCCTCCAAAGCCGACAACACCGAGGAACTAGTACACCTCTTGTTATCGCGCTGCTCGCTGCCGCCATGGCCGAGGCTCTTGGGTACAGCATCCCGCCGGCGGCTGTGCGGACGAACGGCACCGCACTGCCCGGCATCAACGGGCTCGTCGCCAACGGCTGGCGGTCGTTCGCTGACGTGCGGTCGGCAGCACTCCCTTGACCTCAAAACCGGTGGCGGTGGGGCCAGCCGTTAACTCGCCGCCGACAGCGGTGACCCGCTCGCGCAGGCCGCCGAGCCCGTGCCCCGGGTGGAAACCGGTCGCCGGAGTAGTGCCGGTGTCGTCCACAGTCAAGGTAACCCGGTCCGCACCCCAGACGACCCGCACGGCGGCATGGGCCCTGGGGCCGGCGTGCTGCCGTGTGTTGGTGAGCGCTTCCTGGACGAGGCGGTAGGCGGCCGTGCCGACGCTCGGGTCTAGCCGAGCCGGCTCGCCCTCACCTTCGACCTCGACCGGGAGACCCGCGGCCCGGGACTGTGCCACCAGCTGGTCGAGGCTGTCCAGCCCGGGGTGGGTGATCGCGTCGGCCTCCTCGCCGGGGACTGTCCGCAACAGGTGCAGCAAGCGGCGCAGTTCGTCCATGGATTGCTTGCCGACGTCCTGGATCACCTCGAGCGACTCGGCCGCCTGGCGCGGCTCGGCGGCGATCGCGTCCCGGGCGGTCGCGGCGTGCCAGGCCATGACGCTCACCGAGTGGGCAACGATGTCGTGCAGCTCGCGGGCGAGGACGGTGCGCTCGGCGTGCCGGGCATCGATGGCGGCGGCCGCCTCGCGGCGGGCGGCCGCCCGCCGCGGCAGGCGCCGTCCGACGGCGGCGACGACCAGCGCGGCCAGCATCAGCATCACGGCGCCTAGCGTTGCGAGGAAGGTGTAGATGCCCTGCAGGACCTCGGGGCTGGGGTTGTAGGTCCCGCTGCCGTCGAAGTCCATAGTTCCGATGTCGAGGAAGGGCCGGGCCCGGAGGTGGTAAAACACAAGGCAGCAGAGCGGGACGAAGCTGGCAAGTGCCCAGATGAGCACGCGCTTAGACCGGTGCACCGCGACGGAGTAGAGACCCACCAGCAGCGCGGGGTACGAGGCGAAGGTGAGCAGATAACCGAACGCCAGCGACAACGCCAGCGACCCGCCGAACACCAGGAACTGGAGCAGGAACACGGTTAGTGGCCAGTGGCGTCGCGGCACCAGGACAGCGGAGTACACGACGACGCTTACCACGACCAGCCAGGTCGGCGCAGGCGGGAGGCCAGACCACCCGGACGGAGCGGTCTGCCCGAACGCGGCCCAGAGGCCGGCGAGCAGGAAGATAGAAGGTACCGCTAGGTCGGCCAACCGGGTCGGCACCCGCCGGGGAGGCATCGTTGTGGTCATCGGGTCGCCCCGGAGATCGGCTGGCGGGCGAGCGGTAGGACCGCGCTCACCAGGAAGCCGTGCGGGGTCGGTTCCGCCCTGAGCGTGCCTTCCACCGTGGCTACCCGTTCGCTGAGCCCGAGCAGGCCGTGGCCGGTGGAGAGGCCGTGCCGGGCCGGGGCGGTGCGGGGCGCGGCCCTGCGGTCCTCGACGGTCAGGTGCAGTCCGTCCGGCATCCAGGCTATGGTCACCGTCGCGGTGACGTTGTCGTCGGCGTGCTTGCGGGTGTTGGTCAGAGCCTCCTGCACCAGCCGGTAAGCTGTGGTGCTTACGCTTGGGTCTAGCTGGCCTGGTTCGCCATCGACCGTCACCTCTATTCGGAGGCCGCCGGCCCGTGACTGGGTCACCAGCATGTCGATGGCCTCGATGCCGGGCAGCGGCCGGTCGCTGTCGTCGTCGCCGTCGGTCTGTAGCAGGTGCAGCAGCCGCCGCAGCTCGTCCATCGACTGGGTGCTCGCATCCTGGATCACGTCGAGCGCCTTGGCCGCCCTGGCCGGATCGGTGTCGAGTACGCCGCGAGCGCCGGCCGCCTGCAGCACCATGATGCTGACCGAGTGGGCGACGATGTCGTGCAGCTCGCGGGCGACGACCAGCCGCTCCTCGTGCCGGGCCTCTACCTCGGCGGCCGCGGCGCGCCGTGCCACGGCGCCGCGCGGCAGTCGGTAGCCGGTAGCCGCAACCACAGCCGCGGGCACGATGAGCATGAAGATGGTTTGAACGATTGCGGCGAGGGCGACATCTGCTGCGCTTAAGACGTACTGAGACGACGCAGCGAGCGAGTTGAGATGCAGACCCCAGTTGACGGCGTACACCGTGGCCGGTAGGAGACACGCGACCAGCGCCGCCCAGAGCCAAGACAGCGGCCGGCGGGCCGCCACCGCGTAAAGCCCGACCAACAGCGCGGGTACCGGTGTAAGACCGCCCGGCAGCTGCGCGACGGTGCACCAAACGACTTGGACGACGAAGGCCGTACCGGGCATCCGCTTGCGCAACGCAACGAACGTGACGCTGAGGACACCACCTGTCACCAGGACAACGACTACCCAGGGCTCGCGGACGCCCCTCAGCGTGAGGAGGTTGGTCACCCCGACCAGCGCGATGAGAAGCAGGTCGACCAGCAAACGACCGATCCGGTTCATGACGACATCCTTTCTGATGGAACAGGAGTGGGCTGGGGAATCAGGGCAGCGTGAACCAGAATCGGCTGCCGCCGCCGGGGTTCTCCTCGACCCCGATCCGGCCGCCGTGCCGCTCCACGATCCGGCGGCAGATGGCCAGGCCCAGCCCGGTGCCTTGGAACCCGCGACTGTTGGCGCAGCGGTGGAATTCGTCGAAGATCCGCGGACGCTCGTCTTCCGGGATCCCGATGCCCCGGTCGGCCACCTCGATCCGCACCTCGCCAGCGAGGTGCCGGGCCGAGACCGTGACGTTCGGCCGGGTTCCCGCGGGGGCGTATTTGAGGGCGTTGCCGACCAGGTTGTCGATGACGTGGCGCAGTAGCACCGCGTCGGCCGTCAAGGTCGGCAGCGGGCCGTCGGTCACCACGCGGGTCCCGTTGCCGGCGGTGACGCGCTCTGTCACCACGTCGGCGACCATGTCGTCCAGCGCCACGGGGGCGAGCCGGAGGGCGGACGCTTCGGCCCGAGCATGCCCAAGCAGCCCTTCCACCAGCCGGTCGATGCGCCGGGTCGCCCGATCCATCGCGGCCAAGCCCCGCTCACCGTCGGCACCGAGGGTCCGGCCGTGGTCCTCGCGCAGCATCTGCAGGTGGGACGAGATGACAGACAGCGGCGACTTCAGGTCGTGGCTCGCCATCGTGATGAAGCCACGCAGCTCCGCCTCCCGACGGCGCAGGGTACGTTCCGCCTCAGCGCGACCCCGCACCCGGTGGTACGCGATCGCGCCGGTGAGAATGGTGAACGTGATCGTGGCCCCGAGTGCGACGAGCACGCCCGAGCCGAACTCGTTGCGGTATGCGGTGCCGCACAGCACGAGCGCGGTGACGACCAACCACACCGAGTAGATTCGCCGCACGGTGGTGGCCGCAAACGTGGCGATGGTGGTGCGCAATGTCGGCTCCTTGGTGAGGATCAGGTGGCCGCGGATAACGACTGACCTCATCGTGTGTCACCGGCCCTGTCGGGGTCGTCCACCTGCGGCGGCGCTGTGCGGCCGCCGTGTACCGCCGTGGTCGTACGCCAGGCGCGGTTGCCGCCCGAACGCCTGCGCGGGCCGGTCGTCGTGATCGAGAATCTCGGGTATGGGGAGTCCAGCCGTGGACGCCGCGACCATCCGCATCGTGCTCGCCGACGACCAGCCACTCGTCCGGGCCGGCATCGCGATGCTGCTGTCTGTTCAGGCAGGCATGGAGGTGGTCGGTGAGGCCGCCGACGGCCTACAGGCCGTAAATCTGGCCCGCGAACTGCAGCCCGACATCGTGATCATGGACCTGCAGATGCCGAACCTGGACGGGGTGGGCGCTACCCGACAGCTCACCGCCGACGACTTTACGGCCGACCGCGGGCACACCGTCAAGGTGCTGGTCCTGACCACGTTCAGCAACGACGAGCAGGTGTACGCGGCGTTGCGGGCGGGCGCCTCGGGGTTCCTGCTCAAGGACGGCGTCCCTACCGATCTCGCCAACGCCATACGGGAGATCCATGCCGGAAACGCGTACCTGCATCCTGCAGTGACCCGCAGCGTGATCGCCGACCTGGCCCATCGCTCCGGCCCGGCACCCCGTAAGCCCGGGCGGTTTGATCGGCTCACCCCGCGCGAGTGCGAGATCCTGCAACTGATGGCGCACGGCCTTAACAACCGGGAGATCGCCGAGCGGCTGTTCCTGGCCGAGGCGACTGTGAAGACCCACGTCTGCCGGGTGATCATGAAGCTGGACGTGGAGGACCGCACCCAGGCCGTAGTCCTGGCCTACCAAAACCACCTGGTCGAGCCAGCCTAGCTAGGTTCCACTCCATCGAAGCGGGGGCAGCTCAATCCGCTCCACGAATAAGATCGTGCCGCGTGACCGGTACGGGTGACATTTCATCACGGCCCCGGCGGGCATGCCACACTGCGTCGTGCATCCGGGAGCTGACGCCGTAGATGGTCCGATCAGTACGACGACACGTTCGACGTGCCTGTGTTCGTCAAACACAGCAGTCCCATGGATGTGCAGGGCCGGCCACGAGCCAACGTGGTTGCATCTGCGATGACGCCCTGGCCTGACATGGGCATGCCCAAGACGGAAGCTACCGCATCACCACGTCGTGGCGAGCTGTCTTGCAAGCTGCAATCACTGTGGGCCGCGACGTATCGCGGTGGCTCGCACATGTCCCTCATCTTGCTGGCCACGAAATTCTGTCCCAGTGCGCACCCTTGCAGGCATACCTTCGTCGTATCCCGGTCACCAGCACGACTCGAGAACCGCGATACGCGCTAGTAGCCAACGAGGTGTACTCACGAGGCGCCGAAGTCATGGCAAAAGGAGCCTTCAGCTATCGCCTAGGGATGACGATGGCCGAGTGGCTCTGCTGGGGGCAACTCGGCATGAGCCACAGCCTGCACGCCGAGTCGACCTATCCGCCGGGCGTGGACCCCAACGGTTGGGACGCATCCCGCGAGATCAGCCGGTCGCGCAAGGTTGTCTACGAACCGGTGCGGTTCGGTCAGTTGCTGTACTTCGCTGCTGTACCGCCTCGGTCGCCTTTCTGCGGAACCACACCGGTGACCTCAGCACGCCCGCTGCCACGCGTGTCCCGAATGCACCACTTCTAGCGCCTTCCGCAGCCACGCCCGCTGCGGCGAGGTCATCAGCGGCAACGCCCGTGCGAGGTCGGCCTCGTCCTTGGGCCGGGCGGCCTTCGCCTTGAACAGCAACACCACCTCGGGAATCAGGTACGGGATCCCGTCCGTGGTGTAGCGGATGATCTCGGCATATGGCCGCTGGATCCTGGCCTCGTCGCGGCGGCAGATCCAGGTGTCGCCCGCGTGCGGCTCCCGGAACACGTCGAGCCGCCACACGCCCGCCGACCGCTGGCATACCCACGTCTGGTGCGACTCGCCGGCAAGGGCCGTGCTGGTCATCGGCGCCAGCCTGCCCTCGCCCTGCGGCACCCAGAAGTCGCAGTTAGGCAGCAGCGGCGGGACCAGCGCGAACCGTCCGGCAGGTACGGCGATCTCAAGGTCATCGTGGACCCGGGGCGGGCCACCGACGAACAGGTCGATCGCCCAGCCGCCTGCCACGTACCAGGGCGCCGCCAGGCCGGCCAGTCGCCGCGCGGCCACCGCCGGGTGCCACGGCTCCCACGCCTCCAGGTCAGGGTGCACTCGAGGAGCTTATCCACGGCAACACCGGTGGGAATCCGCCGCCGCGCAGCCGGTGGGTTAGGTACCGTCGTCTCAAGGACTCGCGGCATCGCCGAAGCATAGGGTGCCCAAATGCCCACAGATCTCGCCTTCGACGACCGGAAACTCACGACACTGCCGGACTTCTCCGGCGCGATCCGCATCGAACAGGCTGGCCGGGAGGTCTATCGCGGGTCATTCGGTCTGGCCAATCGGGCGTGGCAGGTCCACAACGATCAAGAAACGCGTTTCCGGGTGGCGTCGATATCGAAGATGTTCACGGCGGTCGCCGTGCTGCGCCTCGTCGAGCAGGGCCAGTTCGGCCTCGGCGACCGCATCGGCACCATGCTCGACCTATCCGGGACGACGTTGCCCGCGGAGGTGACCGTCGAGCAGCTCCTCACGATGACCTCTGGCATCGCCGATTGGTTCGACGAGTCGGGCGACTGGGAAAAGAACTGGGCCGAGCTGATCCGCCGCCAACCGATCTACCTGCTACGCCGCCACGAGGACTATCTGCCGCTGTTCGCGCACGAGCCGCCGCTGTCCGCGCCCGGCGAGCGGTACAGCTACAACGGCGCCGGATACCTGCTGCTCGGCATGCTGATCGAGCGGATCACCGGAGACACCTACTTCGACCACATCCGCCGGCACGTGTTCGAGCCGGCAGGGATGCACGGCGCGGGTTTCGTCGCCCTCGACGACGTCGAGCCCCACATCGCCGAGGGATACCTTCCGCCCACGGACGCCGACGGCGCCGTCACCGGCTGGAAACGCAACATCTACTCGACGACGCCCGAGGGGGCCGCCGACGGCGGGGCCACCTGCACCACAGCCGACCTCATCGCCTTCAACCGGGCCTTGCGCGGTGGGCTGCTGCTGGGGCAAGAGCTGACCAGTCGGATGCTCACCCCACAGGTCAAACAGCAGGACGAGCGGACCCGCGGCTACACATGGAAGTACAGCTACGGAGTCATGTTCATCCTCGACGACCACGACACCGTGGTCCGCTGGGGACACACCGGCGAGGAGGACGGCGTCAGCGCCCGCCTGTACCACTACCCCGGCCTCGACGTGGACGTCGCTATCCTCGGCAATCACAGCTGGTGCGCCGGCAAGCTCGCCTGGGAGATCCACGACTCGTTGATCGGCGCCGCAGCCCCCGCATGACCAACTGGGGCTCGCCGACTCAGCCGTCATGGGGAGCCGCCGGAAGTACTCCATCAGCGCGTTGTCATAGGAGTCACCGACCGAGCCCATCGAGGGCAGGATCCCGTTGTCGTACAAGCGATTCACGAACCGGCACGACGTGTAGTTCGAGCCCATGTCGCTGTGATGAAGGAGGATGGTTCTCCTAGCCGGCGACCCACCGCACGTCGCAGCGGTTGTCGCGCTGTTACTTGACGCTGACGCGTCGATGCGCGTGGGGACCGAACCGTAGACGGTCCCGTCAAGACCCGCCGATGTTCCCACCGCCCAAGGCGGGTCCGGAACTAGTGAACATCGAATCCGCCCGATCGAGGTGCGACCCGAACTCGCGACCAAAACGCAGGCCAGCACCCCGAACCCAAGTGCGAGAGCGATCCTTCATCGCGGGAAGTCCGGATACGTGATACCGATGGTTTCACTTAGCCTTGCCACCAGGTCAGAGCGCGGTCAAAGAGATGGGTGTTCGCTTAGTCCAGTCCGTCGCTGGATAGCGCCGAGCATGGACCGGATGTCGTCCCGGGCCAGCGCCGCGGCAACATCCTCCCGCTTGCCCTGCTCGGCATCACCTGAACGTGCCGGGACGACCCTTCAGCCGGTTCCGACTGAGCCACAAGCTGCTTCGGTATGGTCGGCGGATGCCGGTCGAACTGCGCCCCGCCACCGAGAACGACGCTGCCGCAGTCGCGATGATTTGGGAGTCCGGTTGGCGCGATGGACACCTTGGCAATGTGCCTGACGAACTTGTTGCCCTCCGCACCGCCAATACCTTCCGCAAACGGGCCGCTGAGCATGTCGCAGACACGACCGTGGCTCAGATCGACAGCCAGGTCGCCGGCTTCGTCATGGTCATCGGCGACCAGGTGGAACAGGTCTATGTGGCCGCCGCTCATCGAGGCAGCGGCGTCGCCGACACACTGCTCGCCGAGGCGGAACGGCTCGTCGCGAGTAGCGGACACCCGGTGGCCTGGCTCGCCGTAGTGCCCGGCAACGCCCGCGCCCGCCGGTTCTACGAGCGCAACGGCTGGACCGACGACGGAGGATTCCTATACGAGGCACGATACGCCAGCGGCACCGTCACGATGCCATGCCGCCGCTACGTGAAGCAGGTCGCATGACCAGGCGCGACGGAGAACCGAACCGGCTCTGGGTCGCCGATGCCACCCGGATCTCGTGCTGCGAGGGCGGCGCGGGCTACTGACCGGCTTCACGGGATCCGGCAAGCACAGCGACACCATTAACGAACACTCAACAAGTCCTGCGTTGGGGTTCAACTCGACCACGAACGCGAGAACTCGAATCGAGCCTTGACCTCGACTGTTGGCAAAGAGTGTGTGCCGGGATCGACACACACCAATGGCCACCCTACCGTAAGGCATCTTACGAATATTCCGCTTCAATAGCCAAAACGGAAGCCGCTCGGAAGGAATTCACCCGGGCGGTTTGCTTTGTGAAGCCCGCACGCAATCGGCCAGTCACGCTCGGCGCGACGATCGAGGTCGATCGAACCGTCAACGCTGATGGTCGAAGGGCTTGGTCCAGTCGTCGTGCGATGCCCCGGCCGGCGGCCGGGGCAATCACCGGGTGCGGTTACGGGCGCTGGCCGGCCTTGTCGACGATGGCGACCCGCAGCAGCGCGGACTTGTAGATGACCTCGCCCGGCTTCGGCGCCGATCCCATCATGGTGACCTGGCCGATCCGCCTGGCCTTGTCCAGCGAGGGGACCACCTCCGCGCCGTTGAGGTCGAACTCGGCACCGATGAGGTTGTGCCCGAGATAGGTGTACGTGGTCGGGTCGAAGACCAGTTCCTCGCGGGTGCCCGCCTCGGTACGGGTCACCGCGACGCCGGCGCGGCCCGCGGCGTCGGCCAGGTCGCGGCGCAGCTGAACGCCGGGGATCCGCCCGGCGACCCGGAAGGCGGCCTCCTGCACGGCCGGCGAGTGGTTCTTGTAGAGGATCTCGGCGATCTGGGAGAACGCGCGCTGGTCGTCGGAGAGCCGCACGAATCCACGCGGCTTGCGGTCCGTCCGCGCGCCGATGGACACCCACGCCGGCTGGTCGCGGGCGATCTCGTAGACGTACGCGTGAAGCCGGTCCGGGTCGGTGGGGATGCGGCCGGGCTGGTAGGCCGGCTCGGGCGTGCAGGCGATCTTGGGCGTGGTCTCCGGCCGGTCGATCGTCTCCGCCTGCCGCCCGTTCTTGCAGCCGTCGAGGTGGGTGCGGTCGGATCCTCGCACGACCAGCCCGTCACGGGTGCCGTCCACCGACAGCCAGGTCCGGGTGCGCAGCGGCCCGGAGACCGTGCGCTTGCCGGCAACGATCTTGCCGTCGCGGTTCTCCCGCAGGTCGACCGTCGACTCGACCTCCACGGCGTCGATGAACAGGAACTGGTTAGGCCGGGCGTCCAGCGCCGGGGTTTCGGCGGTGTGCTGCGCCGCCAGCAGCAACACCTGCCCGGCGTCCGGCTGGGCCGGCGGCCCGGCATCCGGCCTCGCCGCGACGGGCGGCGCCGGCCGACCACGGGTGTTGTCGTCGGGCAGCTGCCCGGCGACCAGCGCCACGACGAGGGCCGCGGCGGCGACCGCGGGCGTGCCGATCCGCCAGGCCAGGCGCACGCCGCGCAGCGACGGCAGCAGCCGCGGCCGGCGGGCCGGGCTCCGCATGGCGTTCATCACCCGGTGGCGCACCTCGGCCGGCGGCCGGTCCTGCGGCGGGGCCAGGCTCGCCCCGAAGTCCTCGAGAATGGACAGGTCAGACTTCATGACTCTCCTCTGTGATCATGGTCGGGTCGAAGCCACGCAGCGCCGAGCGGACCCGGCGCCGGGCTCGGCTGAGCCGGGAACCCACGGTGCCCTGGGGGATGTTCAGCGAGTCGGCGACCTCGTCGTAGCTGAGCTGGCCCCACGCGACCAGCAGCAGCACGTCGCGGTCGCCCGGCGCCAGGTCGGCCAGCGCGGCGGCCAGCGGACCCCGCGCCGCGTCGGCGACCACCCTGGCCGCCACCTGGTCGGCGGGGCCGTCCTGCACCGTCTCGTGCGTCGAGCGGGCCATCGCCCGGTAGCGCGCCCGCTCCCGCCGGTGGTGGGCGGCCAGCTCCCGGGTGACGATGCCGAACAGCCACGGCCGGGCGTCCCGGCGGTCCAGGTCGTAGGACGCCCGCCCGCGGAATGCCGCGAGGAACGTCTCCGCCACCACGTCGTCGGCGATCTCCGGACCCACCCGTTGATACGCGTACCGGTACAGCATCGCGGCGTACCGGTCATAGATGGCCGCGAACCGGTCCGGATCCGCCAGCGACGCGCGAATCACCGCGGCGTCGGTGTCGGCGTTGGTCTCGGCCGCTGCCTGACCTACCGCAGCCATGAGTGATCGGGCCGTAGCATAACGTCGAGCTCCTGTCCTCGGGTTACCTTCCACCTAGGTCTATGCGCGAGGCCCGATCCGTCTTCACGCTTATTTTGGGCAGCCTGCTCCGGATCCGCGAGGCGATGATGGTACGCAGCAAGCGCGCCCGGTGGCGGCGAGTCGAACCCGAGGTCAGGGTGCAGGCACGACACCAGGCACCCGACGTGACCGCCGGGGTCGGTCAGCGATCTAACATTCTTCACGTATGGGCTTTGCTGACTTTCACGAGTCACCCTCGAAACATCGGGGTAAGAATGGACGAGCACGGTACATATCACTTCGCGGTCGGCACCGAACAGCCCGACTTTTTCGGCTCGCCGTTTCCGACACCTGGCGTCCGCGTCCAGTTCGACTCGGCGGCGCTGGCCGCTTTGGGGCCGCGCCGGTACTGGCGGAGCCCTTACCAGTCCTCGTGGACCCGGCAAGGCCTGGCCGTATCCCGAGCCGCCACGGCGGTCACGATATGGCCGTGCCGACTCTGGCGCGTTCACCACCTCGACCCGACCGATGAAGGACGAGAAATGCCCTTCGTGCGGTGCAGATCATTCGAGGTCATCGAAGAAGTGCCCAGCTGGCGTGCCTTCGGCCCGCACGGGAAAGCCGTCGCCGAACTCATCGAGGAGACCAAGCACCTCACCCAAGACCAAGTCGACGTCATCGCCGCAGCAGACGACGAAGAGGAACATGAAACCCGCATGGCACGTTTCGACCAGTGGGCCGAACGGCACTCACGCGCCCCCGAGTTCCCCAGCTCACCGGGGCCGGCAGGATTCTGCGGCCAGCACCTCAACAATGCCGTGGCCCTCGCTGCCGCCCGCACCGGTCCACACCTGTTCGAGTACACAGAAGAAGACGACAGCTGGCCCAGCCTCACCGACCCGTCCTGGCTCGCCGCCCGCGATGCGGCCCTCGCCATGACGACTGCACTCACCGAGCCGGAACTGCTCAGCGACCAGGAGATCAAGACCTTGTCTGCCCGGTGGGTCGCAGCGAGAACCCGCTGACATCCAGCCTTGAACGCGTGTTCCCGGCACCCGCAGGACGGGCAGAGGTCACCGGCGAGGCGGTCGCAGGCCCGACATCCCGGTGGTCGCGCCGGCCACCGGTGACGCCAGATAGGCCGCCTCGGCGACCGGCCGCTCCGCGCCGACGGGCCCGACTCGCAGGTATTTCACGTGATCTCCAAGTGGTAGGTGCTGATGGCGGTGCCGCCGAAGACGTCGGCCGGTACGCCGCCGAGCAGCCCGGTCATCGCGTCCTTGACCTCGGTGTAGGTGGCCGCCACCTCGAGGACCGGCCAGTCCGAGCCGAACATGAGCCGGCCGGTGCCGAACAGGTCGGCCGCGATGTCGACGTACGGCTTGAAGTCGGCCGGGGTCCAGGTCGCCCAGTCCGCCTCGGTGACCAGGCCGGACAGCTTGGCGATCACGTTCGACCGGGCGGCGACCGGCGCGATCAGCTCGCGCCACCGCCGGACCGCACCGGCCGCGATCTCCGGCTTGCCGAGGTGGTCGAGGACGAAGGTGGACTTCGGCAGCGCGGCGGCGGCCCGCGCCACGGACGGCAGTTGCGTACAGCGGACCACCAGCTCGTTCACCAGCCCGGCGGCGGCCACCGTGGCCAGGCCGGCGCGCACGCCGGGCCGGTCGAGGAAGTCGTCCGGCTCGGCCTGCACCTGGTCCCGGATGCCGACGAGCAGGTGGCCGCCGGGGCCGGAGCGGTAGCCGGCGATGGTCGCGGCCAGGTCCGGATCCTGCAGGCCGGCCCAGCCGACCACGCCGGCGATCTCCGGAGTGTTCTGCGCGATCTTCAGGAACAGCCGGGTCTCGGCGGCGTCGCACCGGCCCGCCTCGACCAGCACCGTGCGGTCGACGCCCGCGGCGCCGATGGCCGCGCGCAGGTCGTCCGCCGTGTAGTCGCGCCGGATCCGGGTCAGCGAGGGCGTCTGCAGCCACGGGTAGTCGGCGGTCCACAGGTGCTGATGCGCATCGATGATCACGCGATGAGTCCTTCCGAGCGGAGATCGGACCAGAGCGTTCCGGGGACGGGCGCCGCGGCCATCCGCACGGCGTCCTCGACCTCGGCGGGCGTGCGGGCGCCGACCAGCACGCAGCTCACCGCCGGGTGCGTCAGCGGGAACTGGATCGCGGCGGCGCGCAGCGCGACGCCGTGCCGCCGGCACACCTCCCGCAGCAGCAGCGCCCGCTCGATCAGCCGCGGATCGGCGGGCGCGTAGTCGAACCGGGCGCCCGGCCGCGGATCGGCGAGCAGCCCCGAGTTGAACACTCCCCCGGCGATGACCGAGACGCCGCGGTCGGCGCAGAGCGGGAGCAGCGCCTCCGCGCCCGACTGGTCCAGCAGCGTGAACCGCCCGGCCAGCAGCACCGCGTCCAGCTCGCCGGTGCGTACCAGGTCGGCGAGCATCCCGGCCTGGTTCATCCCGGCCGACACGACGTCGATCCGGCCCTGGTCGCGCAGCTCGGCCAGCGCCGGGAGCGCCTCGCGCACGGCCTGGCCGAAGTGCAGGTCCGGGTCGTGCAGATGCAGGACCTCGGCTCGGCCGAGGCCGAGACGATCAAGACTTTCCCGGTACGACCGGAGCACGCCCCCGCCGCTGAAGTCGAAGACCGGCGTCAGGTCCGTCGGCTCGGCCCAGATGTCCTGGGTGTCCGCGCCGCCCGGCCGCAGCAACCGGCCCACCTTGGTGGAGAGCACGAGCTCGTCGCGCGGCTTGCTCGCCAGCACCGGACCGGCCCGCCGTTCGGCCAGCCCGTTGCCGTAGAGCGGTGCCACGTCGTAGTACCGGATGCCCAGCCGCCAGGCATGCTCGACGGTGTCCCGGGCGGCATCGGCGCCGACCGGGGTGAACAGCCCGCCGAGCGGGGCGAGACCCAGCCCCAGCCGGGTCACGTGCACGTTCGTGCGGCCGAGCCGGACCCGTTCGACAGGGTTCACGGCGCGGCCACCCCGCCGTCGACGTGCGTCTCGGCGTGGATCAGCCGGATGATCCGCCGGCTCATCCGCGGATGGTCGACCCGGGGCGCCGCACCCCGACCGAGGCGGTGGAACGGGGACCGCTTCATGCGGCTTCCTTTTCCGAGTCGTAGCTCCTATAGGATCTTTCCTCGCGCCCGGCGACCGGGTCAACATCGACGCGCTGGCGCGGGAGCTCGACGTCTCACCCACCCCGGTTCGCGAGGCGCTCGCCCGCCTGGAGTCCGAGGGACTGCTGCGCAAGCGCCCGCGCGCCGGCTACACGGTGAGCCCGCGGCTCACCGTCGCCGAGTTCAACGACATGTTCGACATGCGCCTGCTGCTGGAGAGCGCGGCCGCCCGCTGGGCCGCCGAGCGCGCCACCGACGCGCAGTGCGAACAACTGGTGGCCGAGGCGGCCCGCACCGTCGAGGGCGGCGACGAGCATCGCGACCTGGTCGCGGCGGCCTGAGCCGGCTGCGTGACCGGCACGGCGAGTACGAGGCAGCCCTCGCCCCCGATCTCCTGCCGCGTGACGCCGCTCTCGAGGTCTGCGGGCCCACGGCCGGGCGGGCGCGCTGTTGGTCCTGGTCGCCCTGCCGACCGTGGAGCTGGTCGCGGCGGGGTTGTCGTACCGGCCATGCCGTCGGCCTGTCGCACGCGGGGGTGGGCCTGCCGCGCGGACTCGACCCTAGGCTCTATTCCATGACGACCCTTGCCGGCCGCACGATCGCGGCCCTGCGCAGCGAGCACGACACCCTGGCGAGCGCGGTCCCCGCGCTCGCCACCGCGCAGCTCACCGGCCCGTCCGGCGCCGCCGACTGGACCATCGCCGACGTCCTCTCGCACCTGGGCAGCGGCGCCGAGATCACGCTCGCCGACTTCCGCGCGTCCCTGGGCGAGGCGGAGCCGCCCGCGCCGGGCTTCAACCAGAGCGTCTGGGACCGGTGGAACGCCCTGAGCCCGCAGGACCAGGCCGCCGGCTCGCTCGGATCCGGCAACACGCTGGTCACCGCCCTCGAAGCCGTACCCGAGGAGCGCCACGACGAGCTCAAGGTCAAGCCCGGCTTCCTGCCCGAGCCGCTCCCCCTCGCGTCGTTCGCCGCCATGCGGCTCAGCGAGGTGGTCCAGCACGGCTGGGACGTCCGCGTCGGCACCGACCCGGCGGCGGCCCTCGCCGAACCCGCGGCCCAGCTGCTCGCCGAGCACTTCAGCGGCGGCCTCGGCTTCCTGCTCGGCTTCATCGCCAAGCCGGAAGCGGTACGCGAGCACGCCGTGATCGAGATCGGCGGGACGCCCTACCGCGTGGTCCTCGACGACCGGATCCGGTTGACCACCGAAGCCCTGCCGGCGACCGCGACCTTCGCCGGGCCGGTGGAGTCCGCGATGCGACTGCTCGCCGGACGGCTGACCCCGCAGCACACCCCGGCCGGCGTCGAGGTCACCGGCAACATCTCGCTCGATGAGCTGCGCGCCGTCTTCCCGGGCTTCTGATCGGCGGGCAGGCCCGGCTCAGCGACCCGCGAGCGCCGACCCGGCCGCGGTGGCCTGCTCGTGGGCTTCCTTCTTCATCAGCGCGGCGGCCTCGGTGAACGCGTCCAGCGCCGGGTTGACCCCGACCAGGGTGAACTCGCGCTCGACCACGGTCAGCTCGGCGCCCCACACGTCGGCGAGGATCCGGCGCAGAAACCCGGTGTTGTGGTCCCAGCCCTCGCGCGGGGTACCCGCGCCGTAGGCGCCGCCGCGGGTGGTGACCAGCACGACCGGCTTGCCGTCGAGCAGCTTCTCGCCCTGAGGAGCGCCGGCGATGGCCAGGTCCAGCCAGATCTTGAGGTGCTGCGAGACGCCGAAGTTGTAGAGCGGCGCGGCGATCACGACGTGGTCGGCGGCGCGCAGTTCGCCGGCCAGGCCGGCGGCGAGCGCGACGGCAGAGCGCTGCGCGTCGCTGCGCTGGTCCTCCGGCGTGTGTCCGGCGCCGACCGCGGCCGCCCAGGCGTCGGCGGGCAGCGGCTCCGCGCCCAGGTGCCGGCTCACCACGGCCTCGCCGGGGCGTTCGGCCTGCCAGGCGGCGAGCACCAGGTCGGCGAGTTCGCTGCTGGCGGACCGCGGGCCGAGGATGCTGGCGTCGATGCGCAGAAGTGTCACGGTGAGCTCCTTGCCGGGATTGAATGTTCAACTGAGGCTGCCACGGTTGGATTGAATGTTCAATACCCTTATGCTGCGCCTGTGAGCGACGACACCCCATGGCTCTCCGCCGACGAGTTGCAGGCCTGGCTCCATCTGGCCGGGGTACTGACGGCGCTGCCCGCGACCATCGACGCCCAGCTCAAGCGCGACGCGTGCGTCAACTTCTTCGAGTACTCGATCCTGTCCGGCCTGTCCGTGCGCCCCGGCCGGGCCATGCAGATGGCGGTCCTCGCGCAGCTGGCGAACGGCTCGCCGTCCCGGCTGTCACACGCCGTGAGCCGCCTGGAGAAGGCCGGCTGGGTGGAACGCCGGCACTGCCCCGGCGACACCCGCGCGGTCGAGGCGGTGCTCACCGACGCGGGGATGGCGAGACTCGTCCAGATCGCCCCGGCCCACGTCCGCGAGGTGCGGCGCACGGTGGTCGACGTGCTCACCGCCGAGGAACTGGACCAGCTTCGCAACACCTGCCAGAAACTGCTGACCGCCACCGCCCCGGAAGTCCTGGAGACCATCGACGAAAACCGCCGATAGCTACGCGGCCGCCGCGGGCGACGGCGGTCACCGGTATTCGGGGTTGGCGAAGTCGAAGCGGCAGCCGGCATCCCACTCGCTGCGCTGGTTGCCGTGTGCGGGGATGCCGCCGGCGTCCCTGAGCATCCGGGCGAGGTGCAGCAGGTTCCAGGTCATGAACGTGGTGTTGCGGTTCGTGAAGTCGTTGTCGGGGCCGCCCGAGCCCGGGTCCAGGTAGGACGGGCCGGGGCCGGCCTCGCCGATCCAGCCGGCGTCGGCCTGCGGCGGGATCGTGTACCCGATGTGTTGCAGGCTGTAGAGCACGTTCTGGGCGCAGTGCTTGACGCCGTCCTCGTTGCCGGTGATGAGGCAGCCGCCGACCCGGCCGTAGTACGCATACTGCCCGGCGTCGTTCAGCTCGCTCGAACAGGCGTAGAGCCGTTCGATGATCTGTTTCGTGATCGAGGAGTTGTCGCCGAGCCAGATCGGTCCCGCGATGACGAGGATGTCGGCGGGGCGCACCAGGTCCCGGTAGATCGCGGGCCACTCGTCGGTGGCCCAGCCGTGTTCGGTCATGTCCGGCCAGACGCCGGTGGCGATGTCATGGTCGACCGCCCGGATGACGTCGACGGCTACGCCCTGTTTGCGCATGATGCCGGCGCTGACCTCGATCAGTCCGCCGGTGTGGGTGAGCTCGGGAGAGCGCTTGAGCGTGCAGTTGACGAACAGGGCGCGAAGGTCGTCGTAGCGGATCTCGGTCATGGTGTCGGCCTCCTCAGTCGGTGAGCTGTGCGGCGCCGAAGGACACCCGGAACCGCGCGCACCAGATCGAGACGCTGCGGTAGGCGGCGAGGTCCACGCCGGCCGGTATCGGGTAGTTCTGGCTGCCCTTGTTGCCTTTGAGCGCACCGAGGTCGACGTGCCGTCCGTCGTCGAAGACGTGCCAGCCGTCCCTGCCGGCCAGGACCGGCGCGTCGGTCAGCCAGACCTTCAGCGCCGGGCCGTTGCTGGTGTCGAGGTCCTCGATGCGCAGGTGTCGCGAGCCGTCGGGTCCCCGCACGACGCGCACGGTGCCGGTGGTGTCGTGCTCGTGGCTCACGAACGTGCCCCGTGCGATCGTCGCGGGCCCGGCCGTGGCTCGTGGACCGGCGCTCGCCGTGCCGGAGACAGCCGCCACGGCGGCGGGTGGCGGCTCGTCGACGGTCTCGTCGACCCAGATCTTCCACGGCTGGAACAGCGGCAGGGCCACCGCGGCGACGGCCACACCGGCGGCGAGCACGAGCCAGGCGACCCGACGCCGCGCCCGCGTGGCTACCAAGTACTTGAACATGTCGGAAGTCTCCGCTCGACGCGTCAGCGTTACACGAAACCGCGGGGGTGCTTCGCACCCGTTGTCCGGGTCGGCTACCGGGCGCTCAGGCCGGCGCGGCCGGTAGGCGCACCACGAAGCGGCATCCGCTCCGGGTGTTGTGGGCGTGCACCTGGCCGCCGTGCGCCTCCACGAGCCCGCGGACGATGGCGAGGCCGAGGCCGCCTCCGGCCGTGCCGCCGGCGAACTGCGGGGTGCGGGCGCGTTCGCCGCGGAACGCCACGTCGAAGATGCGGGGCAGGTCGGCCTCGGGGATGCCGCCGCACGAGTCCGAGACGGCCAGCCAGGCGTCGCCGTGGTCCGCACCGGCGGTGATGTGCACGGTGCCGTCGGCCGGGGTGTACCGCACCGAGTTGACCAGCAGGTTCGCCACCACCCGGGACAGTTCCGGCTCGCTGCCGGTCACGACGGGCCAGCCCGATTCGGCGGCGACGACCCGGACGCGACGGCTGGCGGCGAGCGGGGCGGTGGTGGCGATGGCGTCGGAGACGATGTCGGCGAGCGGCACGCTCGACAGGGCCAGCCTCAGCGCGCCGGCGTTGATCCGCGACAGCTCGAACAGGTCGTCGACGAGCCGGCTCATCCGGTCGGTCTCGGTCCGGATCCGCCGGTGGTACTCGGCGACGGTCCTCGGGTCGTCGACGACGTTGTCCTCCAGCGCCTCCGCCATGGCCCGTAGTCCGGCCAGCGGGGTGCGCAGGTCGTGGGAGACCCAGGCGACGAGATCCCGCCGGCCGGCCTCCAGGCGCCGCTCGGTAGCGCGGGCCTCGGCGGCCCACACCGCGGCGGAGGCGAGGCGGCGGCCGAAGACCGCGCCGACGCCGAGGCTGACCAGCGCGGCGGCGGCGACGGTCAGCAGGACCACCTGCAGGTCGTGCGCGGACAGAAACATCGCCCAGGCCACCGTCGCGACGCCGGCGACCACCGCGACCACGGTGACGGCGAGCAGGACGCAGATGTGTACCGCGATCGACCGTCGGCGCAGCAGCCGCAGCATCAGCGCCCCGACGGCGGCGACGGCGCCGCCCGCGATTAGGGCGTACAGGCCGATGAGCAGCAGGTCGGTCATCGGGACGGCTCGTAGGTGTAGCCGACGCCCCAGGCGGTGAGGAGGCGGCGCGGGGTGGCGGGATCCGGTTCGATCTTCTCGCGCAGGCGCCGGACGTGGACGGTGACGGTGGACTGGTCGCCGAACTGCCAGCCCCACACGCGGTCCAGCAACTCGGCCCGGGACCACGCCCTGGCCGGGTTGCGGAGCAGGAAGACGAGCAGGTCGAACTCGCGGACGGTCAGGGCGAGCGGCGCACCGCCCAGGCGGGCGACCCGGCGACCGGTGTCGACGACCAGATCGCCGTCGGTGAGCACCGCCGGTTCGCCCGAGGCGGCGGGGGCGGCCCGGCGCAGGACCGAGCGGATGCGCAGGACCAGCTCGCGGGGCGAGAACGGCTTGGTGACGTAGTCGTCGGCGCCGACCTCGAGGCCGGCGACCCGGTCGGCCTCCTCGCCGAGCGCGGTGAGCATGACGACGGGCAGGTCGGGCAGGCTCCCCCGAAGTCGCCGGCAGACCTCGAGGCCGTCGATGCCGGGCATCATGAGGTCGAGGACGACGAGGTCGGGTACCTCCTCGGCGACGGCGGCGAGGGCGTCCGAGCCGTCCGAGGCCAGCCGTACCCGGCAGCCGTCCTGTTCCAGGTAGCGGCGGACGACGTCACTGACGGTCGGGTCGTCGTCGACAACGAGTATGCGATGTGCCACCCGACCACGCTACCGATCCCGGGCCGTTGAAGATCTTTCCAGGTGCTTACGGATCCGGCCGGAGCGGTGTCGCACGGCGACGGCGACGGCGGTCGTCGCCCAGATGACCGTGTAGACGACGATCAGTCCACGTCCGTAGTGCAGCGGCAGGATGGACGGGTTGTCGGGGACCCGCCCGCGGCCCAGGACCAGCGGGAGCGCCACGACGGTGACGGCGAGGCTGATCACCGCGGCGACACGGACGGGTGTGCGCAGCCGGGACGGGACGATCCTGCCGATCAGGACGCCGGCACCGATGGTCAGCGGCAGCATTATCCCGTCGTGAGCCACGAGGACGGCGACGAGGAAGATCAGCGCGCCGCCCTTGACGTCGTCGTCGGTGAGGGCGCCGCTGACCGCGTACGCCATGATGAGCGCGCCGAATCCGATGAGCGTGCGCCGGACGGTTTTCACGCGGTGCTCCGGGCGGTGATCCGGCTGACCCATTTGGTCTGCAGCACGCCGGGGCGGTTCGGGGCGATCAGGCGGGCCGGGTAGCCGTGGTCGGCATGCAGGACTTCCCCGCCGAGTCGCAGCGCGATGAGCGTGTAAGGGTCCCGGAGGTGCGGGGGCGGCACGGTCGTGGCCCGGTATCGGCCGCGGGCCTCGAGGGATTCGACGTATGCCTCGGCGTTCGCGGGGTCGACGCCCACGAGGGCGACCAGGTCCCGTAGCCGGACGCCGGTCCACGTACCGGTGGAGCTCCAGCCCTCGACGCAGGCGATCGGTAGGACGACGGTGTGCTGCGACAGCGCGGCCAGCTCGGTCAGGTCGAGACTCACCGTCCGCGCGGGCCCGGTGACGGTCAGCCGGTAGCCGGGGTCGAACGCCGCGGCACGCACTCCCGCACCGGCCGCCGTCTTGTTGACCGGCAGGCGCTGTGGGCCGGTGCCGGGTCGTCGCGGGGCGAGGACGGCGACGGGTGCGAGCGGGGCGACGGTCTGTCCGATGGTGGCCAGGGTGATGACGCCGGCCGCCGCGCCGACGGTGCCGAGCAGCCCACGCCGGGTGAGGGTGCCGGGCGGTGTCCGGTCGGGCGTGGCCCGGGTGAGGGCCTGGCGGATGATCGGGAGTTTGACGCCGACGTGGGTGATCAGGGCGCCGATGGCCAGCCACGCCGACCAGTAGTGGCCGGCGGTGAAGAAGAACGGCATCGGGGTGTACCAGCGGGCGATATTGAGGATGCCGCTGATCAGCTGGAAGAGCGCGGCGGCGACGAGGGCGGCGATGCTCGCCCGTTCGATGGCGTGTGCGAGGTTGCGGGCGGGCGGCCAGGCGAACAGGCGCGGGTAGACCGACCAGAGTTTCGCGCCGAGCAGCGGCACCGATGCCAGGCCGGTCGCGACGTGCAGGCCCTGGGTGACCCGGTAGAGGCCGACCGGCCGCGACGGCCACCAGAACCAGGCGGGTGGGTGCTGGATGAGGTGGCTGATCAGCCCGGTGACGAAACAGGTGATGAACGCGACGGCGAGGGCGACACCGAGCAGGCCGGTCAGGCGCGGCGAGCGCGGGGTGCGGCTCAGGCCGGGGTCAGCGTCGCGAACCATCGGTCCGCCTCCGTCCATTCGGCCAGGACGTGCAGCGCGCTCGCGTCAGCGGTCGCCGCCAGGTCGTCCGCCGCCAGCTGGGCCCAGCGGAACGGCGCGCCGGGGCGTCCGGTCTCGTCGTGGAGCCGGGCGTCGCCGGCCCAGCTGCGGGTGCCGGGCCGGGCCAGCTCGACGTGTAGCCGGCCGTCGGCGGCGATCAGGTCGCGGCAGCGGCGCAGCAGTGCTTCGGGGTCGCCGCCGATGCCGATGTTGCCGTCGGCGAGCAGCAGGTGGCGCCACCTGCCTTGTCCCGGTAGCGGACCGAAGACGTCGCGGCGCAGGACGGTGGCACCTCGGGCGCGGGCGATGCGGACGGCCGCGGCGCTCACGTCGATCCCCAGTGCCGGGTTACCGAGCCGGTTGAGCGCGCCGGTCAGCCGTCCGGGGCCGCACCCGACGTCCAGGGTCGGCCCGGCGCAGCGCGCCAGGAGCCCCCGGTCGCCCGGCAGGTGGCCCCGGCACCAGGCGGCGGGATCGACCGGATGTCCGGTGCCGCGATCGTCGGTGATCGTCAGCTCGGCGGGAAGTCCCGCGCCGGCCCGGGCTATGACCTCATCGAAGACCGCGGCTGTGGTGATCATGGCGCGGCCACCGGGGACATCAGGGCGGTGACGGTGAGCGCGAAGCGGCTGCCGGCTGGGCAGAGCGCGGCAACGCCACGGGCGTCCGCGGCGGTGTCCACGTCACGCAATGTCGGCAGTCGCGCGACCCGAAGTCCGCGGGCACGCAGGGCGGCGAGTGTGCGTGCACCGGTGTCCGGGGTGGACATCGGTATGCGGCGCACCGCCTGCCCGTGTGCGGGGTCGCGGAGTCCCAGAGCCCACCAACCGCCGTCCTCGGCGAGTCCCAGCACCGCGTCGGCGGCATCACGGTCGAGCGGCTCGACGGCGGCGACGAGCAGCCCGGGGCTGACCTGCGGGGTGTCCATGCCGATCAGCAGGCTTGCCACACCGGCGGTCCGGGTGTCTGCGTAGGCGTGGGCGAGGCGTTCGCCGAGCGTCGTGCCTCGCTGAACCGTCCGGTTCCAGCCGGGCGGCGCCGGGTGGTCGCCCTCCACGACCAGGCGGCGTCGCACGCCCGGTGTAGCGGTGACGGCGGCCAGGGTGTCCGCGAGCGCGGCGGCGGCGATCCCGGCGGCCTGTTCCGGCGTGCATGGCGGGCAGAGGCGGGTCTTGACCCGGCCCGCGACCGGAGTCTTGGCCATGACCAGCACCTGCGTGCTCATCAGCCCAGCACCGCGCTCATGTCGCGGATCGCCCGGGCGGTGCCGCGCACCGATCCGGTGACCTTCGACCTCGTACCGGCGGTCCTCGGCCGGTATGCGACGTCGACCTCGGTGACCGTCCAGCCCGCGCGGGCCGCGGCGATCAGCAGTTCGAGCGGGTAACCGAAGCGGCGGTCCAACAGGTCGAGGGCGAGCAGGTCCTCGCGCCGCGCGGCACGCATCGGCCCGATGTCGTGCACCCGCAAGCCGGTGGTGCGGCGCAGCCGTCGGGCGAGCACGGCGTTGCCGAGGCGGGCGTGTGGCGGCCAGGCACCGCGGCCGACCGGCCGGCGCCGGCCCACCGCCAGGTGTGCGGCGCCCACGCGGACCGGGTCGGCGACCAACGGCAACTCGGCGGGGTCGAACGAGCCGTCGGCGTCCATGACGCAGACCACCCCGTCGAGCGGGTCGGCGGCGACGACGCCGGCGTGCACGGCGGCACCGTAGCCGGGCCGCGGCACGGTCACGACCCGGGCGCCGAAGCCGCGCGCCACGTCGGCCGAGCCGTCGGTGGAGCCGTTGTCGGCGACGATCGGCCGGTATCCGGCGGGCATCCGTGCCAGCAGCCAGGTCAGTGCGGGAGCTTCGTTGAGGCAGGGCAGAACGACATCGGTCACGACCGGAAACGTAGCCATGGCAGAGGGCCCGGCAGCGGCGATTCGGCCTTACGGAGTGCTTACGTGCGGGAGGTTATTACCGTCCGCTGACATGCTTCGCCGATCGGCGACGGTTGCGCCGCGCCATGCCTAGGGTCGGCCCGTGACCCACGTACTCGTGACCGGCGGCGCCGGTTTCATCGGCACCCACGTGACCTCCGCCCTGCAGGACGCCGGGCACCAGGTCAGCGTCCTCGACATCGGCCATCCCGCCGCACACACCGCCCCGCCGCCGGACACCGTCCACGGTGCTCCGGTGCACCGGGCCGACGTCCGGAACCGGGCCGCCGTCGCCGACGCGTTGCGCGGCGTCGAGGCGGTCGTGCATCAGGCGGCGATGGTCGGAATGGGCGTCGACCTCGACGATCTGCCGGAGTACGTCGACTGCAACGATCTCGGCACCGCCGTGCTGCTCGCCGAGATGGCCCGGGCCGGCGTGCACCGTCTCGTGCTGGCCAGCTCGATGGTCGTGTACGGCGAAGGCACGTACTCCTGCCCCGTGCACGGCCCGACCCGCCCGGCCGCGCGCGCCGTCGCCGATCTGACCGCCGGCCGGTTCGAGCCGGCCTGTCCGTCCTGCGGACTACCGCTGACCTCGGTGCCGGTGGACGAGGACGCCCCGCTCGACCCGCGCAGCGTGTACGCGGCCACCAAGCTCGCCCAGGAGCACCTGAGCGCGGCCTGGGCCCGGCAGTGCGGCGGATCGGTCGTCGCCCTGCGCTACCACAACGTCTACGGGCCCGGGATGCCACGCGACACCCCGTACAGCGGGGTGGCCGCGATCTTCCGCTCGGCGCTGGAGGCCGGCCGTGCGCCACGGGTCTTCGAGGACGGCGCGCAGCGGCGCGACTTCGTCCACGTCGGCGATGTGGCGCGGGCCAACGTCGCCGCCCTGGACGCCACCGGCCGCGATGCGGGGCCGGGGCTGCGGGCGTACAACGTGGCGTCGGGACGGCCCGCGACGGTGGGTGAGCTGGCGACGGCGCTGGCCCGGGCGGTCGACGGCCCACAGCCCGTGGTCACCGGCGAGTTCCGGCTCGGCGACGTGCGCCACGTCGTCGCCTCCCCCGCCCGGGCCACGGCCGAGCTGGGTTTCCGCGCCGAGGTCGATCTCGAGACCGGGGTGATCGAGTTCGCGCACGCGGCGCTGCGCGGATGACCGTCCGCGAGACGACGCTCACGGGCCGGGCGGGGACCGCCGACCTCGTCACGGGTGGGTGCGCCCTCGGTCTGATCGCGCTGGCGGCCGTGGTGGGTGCCGCCCTGTACCTCGCGGGTCATCCGATGCGCGCCACGTCGGCGCCCTTCACCGCCGTCTGGCTGCCGCACGCCGGCCCGGGCACACCGCTCGCGCTCACCGTAGCGGGGCTGGTGGTGTGGCACGGTCAGCGGCTCGCGAGCGTGCTGAGCTGGCGGCGGCTGATGGTCGCCGGTTACGGGACGGCGGCCGCATGGATCCTCTCGCTCGCACTCGCCGACGGCTGGCAACGTGGGCTCGCGGGGCGTCTCGTCACCGACGACGAATACCTGAGTGAGGTGGGCGGGGTCGCCGACGTTCCCGCCATGATGCGCGGGTTCGCCGGACGGATTCTCGACTTCCAGCCGGATTCCTGGACCACGCACGTGTCCGGCCACCCGCCCGGCGCCTTGCTGGTCTTCGTCGGCCTCGACCGCGTCGGCCTCGGCGGTGGCGCGTGGGCCGCCCTGGTGTGCGTCGCGGTCGGTGCGTCGACCGCGGTGGCGGTGCCGGTGACGATCCGGGCTCTCGGCGACGAGGGCGCCGCCCGCGCGGCGGTGCCGTTCCTGGTGCTGTTCCCCGGCGCCATCTGGATCGGGGTCTCCGCCGACGGTCTGTTCGCGGGAGTCACGGCGACGGGCGTGGCGTTGCTGGCGGTGGCCCTGACCCGCGGGCAGGTCCGTACCGGCATCGCCGCCGGGGCGCTGCTGGTCTTCGGCCTGTACCTGTCATACGGGCTGACACTGATCGTGGTTCCCGCGCTCGCGGTGGTGTTCCTGGCATGGCGCGCCGGTTCACTGGCGTGGCGCACCATCGGCGCGGCCATCGGCGCCGGGGCAGCGGTCGCGGTGGCGTTCACGCTCGCCGGCTTCTGGTGGTTCGACGGGTACCGGCTGGTCGTCGTGCGGTACTACCAGGGCATCGCGAGCGACCGGCCCTACGCGTACTGGGTGTGGGCGGACCTCGCGCTTGTCGTCGCCTGCGCCGGACCGGTCGCCGCGGTGATCCTGCGGCGAGCCGTGGTCCGGGCCGTCCCGGCCGCATCGCCACGCCGCCCGCGGACGTCGCCCAGCCTCGAACCGGTCGTGCTGCTTCCCCTCGCGGGCCTCGTCGCGATCCTGGCGGCCGACCTGTCCGGGCTCAGCAAGGCCGAGGTGGAGCGGATCTGGCTGCCGTTCGCGGTCTGGCTGCCGGCGGGTGCCGCGCTGCTCCCGTCGCCGACGCGGCGGGGCTGGCTCCTCGCGCAGGCGACGGTCGCGTTGCTGATCAACCATCTCCTGCTCACCACCTGGTGACCAGATCTTACCGACCCATGACGTGCCGGTCCGAGGCTGATCGGGCCCGGCCGGATGCGCGTACTCCGGCACACAGGCGGATGCCCGCGCTGCACCCCGACAGAAGGAGAGCATCTATGACGGCCGGAAGAAGAGCCCGGACAGGACGCATGATCGCCGTAGCGGTGACACTGGCCGCCACCGGCGCGACCACCGTCTACTTCGTCTCCAGCGGCGGAAAGGGCGAGGCCTCCGCCGCGACGAGCCTCGCGGACTACGTGCCCATCGCGAAGGTCGCCCCGAACGTGGTGACACCGCGACCCCGGCGTGGCGCCTCGACCGGAACGTTCATCGTGGACTGCGGCACCAACCGCAACGGCAAGTTCAGCCCCGACAACCCCGTCGCGCAGCCGGGCATCAGGAACGGCGCCGAGCACGTACACGATTTCGTCGGCAACCAGGCGATCACCGCCGACACCTCGGACGAAGCCCTCGCCGCCGCCGGCACGACCTGCCGCAACGGCGACAGATCCTCGTACTTCTGGCCGGTCGTCCGGATCGACAAGGCGGTCCGGGCCGACGCCGACGCCGCACTCGCCACGACCACGCCGACCGTCTCCTGCCCCCGGGTGAGCAGCCGGCTCCCGGCGGTGCCCGCCCGCCTGCGCGCCGCGATCGACCGCCAGCTCGCCAGGCTGGACCGGGCCGTCGCCGCCGCGAACGACCGGATCGCCGCCGGCAAGGGCCGGATCGACGCGGACTTCAACGACTCGGTGATCGCCCCGCTTCGCGCCGAGCGCGCCACCGCCCTCAAGAAGATCAGCCGCATGCTGAACATCCGGTCGGCCCGAATGGTGTCGCTGGTCGAGTGCGAGGTCAGCTACGACGGGATGCACGCCGGGCACCACGCGGCGAGCACCCGCAGCGTGGCCAACCCGTCCGTGCGCTGTCCCTCGGTACGCGACAAGCTGCCCGGCGTACCGGATCAGGCCCTCGCCGAGGTGGACCGCAACCTGGCCGAGCTGGACAAGCAGATCGCCGACGCCGACGAGCGCCTGGTACGGGCGCCGGGCGACGGCGGCGTGCTCGGCGCGCTGCGGGCGAAACGGACCGCGACGATCGAGCGGATCGTGATCTCCATCGGCCGCGCCGCGCGGCGGCCGGAGGGCCTGGACACGCTCGCGGCCTGCACCCTGGCCAAGGGCGGCGAGACGGGGGCACTCCCCGACCCCAGCGGACCCGACCTCGAGCTGCCCGGCAACACCGGCGGCATCGTGCGCCCGGCCGCCGTGCTGATCGAGTACCGCGGCAACCCCACCGGCAAGGTCAGCGCGATGCCGCGCTTCCTGCGCGCGCTGACCGGCGACGCCAAGCCGACCAGCCGCGGCCCGGCGAACGCCCGCGCCACCTGGACCTGCTCCGGCTTCGCCGACCGGCTGTCGGACAAGTACCCGATCTGCCCGGCCGGCAGCAGGGTCCAACGCGTGCAGGACTTCCCCGGCTGCTGGAACGGCAAGGACATCGACAGCGACAACCACCGCGCCCATCTCGCCTTCGCCGACAAGTCGTCGGGCGCCTGCCCGCAGGGCTTCAAGGCCATCCCGCAGCTACGGATCACCATCTCCTACGACATCCCGCAGGACGTGCAGGCGAAGGGCCAGTTCGCACTCGACTCGTTCCCCGAGGAGAACCACAACCCGTTCTCCGACCACAACGACTTCATCAACGTCAACTCCGACCGTCAGATGAGGACGATCGCCGCCTGCCTCAACAACGGCAGACGCTGCGCCTGACATCGCGCTGGTCCTAACGCACCGAGGCCCGCCCCTCGAGGAGACGGATTACGCCTGCGAACGTGCAGGTGCCGCGTACAGGGGCGGGCGCCGCTGTGTCACTACTTGGCCACTGTGAGCAGGACGGCACTGTCCTCGAGCGCCTCGAGTGCGTGCCGGGCGTCCGGGATGATCAGAAGGTCGCCGGTCTCGCCTTCCGCCGCGGTGTCGCCGGCGGTGAGGCGGACCCGGCCGTACAGTACGTGCAGAGTCGCCTCGCCCGGGTTCTCATGCTCGTCGAGTCTTTGGCCGTTGGTCAGCGCGATGAGGGTCTGCCGGAGTGTGCGCGCATGCCCGCCGTACACGGTGTGGGCACTGCGACCGCTGGTCGCGTCGCGGGCCAGCGACAGGTGTTCCTGGATCAGTGCTGTCAACGAGGTGCGTTCCATGGCGAGTGCCTTCCTGTAGCCGACCGCGGCGCTGGCCGTACACGAGCCGGATGAACGGCCGGAACGCGAGCAGCGTGAGGACGGCGATGGCGTGGAATTCTTAGCACAGCCGTGCTGACCCTCGACTCCAACAGGCTGCAGTCAAGCAGGCCTGCGACGTGGGAGTCCGACGAGCGGCGGCTAGCCTGTTCCGCGTGATCGTACGTGACATCCGGATGATCGACGACCGCCCGGTGCGGTTCGTCATGGTCCCCACCGTCGAGGACACCTTCACCTTCCCGACCTCCGTGGTGCTCGCCGACCGCCCGTCGGTGTCGCGCCACGTCGCCGCGGTCGCACTCGGCGTGTTCGTCGCGCTGGGCTCGATCGGGTGGCTCGGCAATCAGCTGGTCTCGAAGCATGTCGCCGCGTGGACCCCGCTCGCCGCGTTCGCGTGTGCGATGGCCCTGTTCGTGCTCTGCGTCGTCAACTGGAAGTTCGGCTCCTGGTGGATGTACCCCGTCGCGCTCGCGCTCACGCTGCCCGTCCTGATCCGGGTCGCACCGACCCCAGCCGTCGTCGCGGTCGTCGGCCTGGCCGGCCTCGGCTATGCCACGTGGCGCGGTGACCGCGCGCGCAGTCGCCGGTGGGCACGCACCGCGCCGCTTCTCGAGAGTCACGTCCGCACCGACGCCGTCGTCACGGACCTGGCCCGCGACGCGGGGAGCGGCAGTTCCCCGACCAACCGCGTCGAGGTGACCGTGGCGGCAACCGGCGGCAGCGGTCTTACGTGGACGTTCACCACCATCTCCCAATCACCGGCGGGCGGTTTCCATCCCAAGGTGGGCGACCCGATGGTGGTCTGGTACGCCCCCGGCGACGTCGCCGCCGCAGCGGTGTGCGCCGCCCAGCCGCTCGTCAACATCGCGAGCAACCGCCCGGTCCGGTAGCCGCGGCGACGCGAAGCGCCCCTGAGCCTGGCGGAGCGGCCCGGTCCCCGAATCGCGGTAATGGGCCTTCCCCGGCGTGAGGCGCGCGCGGGCTACCCAAAGTGCGACGGAGGCAACTCCGTACGGGTCTGCCCGCGTAGTTTACCGCTGATACCCTGCGGCTCGTGAATGAAGACGTGACTCCAGAGCGGGCCACCGGCGCGCAGGCGAGCGCGGCGACCGGATCGCCCATCGTGCCCGGATCCCCTGCCGCATCGGGCTATCCCGCGACGCCCGGCACGCCGATCCCCGGCTCGGGTGCGCCCGCCGCCCCGGCCACTGGATTCGAGTCACCTGGTTACGCAGTGTCGCCAGCACCGGGTCACGACCCCCGCTGGAACGCCGGCGCGTATCGGAACTCCCCGGACGAGCCCACCGTGCACTTCGAAGCGTCACCACCGCAGCACTGGCAGCAAACCTCCGGCCCGCCGTACCCGTGGCCGGCCGCACCGGCCGGACCGGACCCCCACGGTCTCGGGCCGTCCCCGGTCGATCCGCTGTCGGGCGGCGGGCTCGGCGGTTCCGCCTACGCCCGGCGGATCGAGCCGTCCCCGCCGCCGCCGCGCCGACGGCTGGCCCTGGGCCTGCTCGTCGGGCTCGTCGGCGGCCTGCTCGTGTTCGGCACGGCCGGATTCTTCGTGGGCCGCGCCAGCGTCGACGACACCGCCGCGGTGAACCCGTCGCCGGTACCGCCGCAGGTCGCCGGGGTGATCGCGACGAACCAGGCCAAGCTCACCGGCGATCTGGCCGCCCTGGCCAAGCCATGGCTTGCCGACATGAGCGGCTGCGCCGGCGAGATCGACCCGGGCGGACCGCAGCTCGGCAAGGGCGAGCAGCGCCACGTGCTCTGTCGCGACGGCGGCATGTACGTCCATTTCGTCACATACCAGTCAGCGGACGAGAAGAACGCCGACCGCAGCTATCGCCAGCAGCTTGCCCTCGGCACCGCGGCGATCCTGTCGGGCAGCGAGCAGCCCGCCCGCAAGCTGGGCGGGGTGACCGGCGCGGCGGGCACCTACGTCGAGTACGCCACCCGCGGCGAGAAGTCGCCCGCACTGTGCGGCGTGTGGTGGGATCTGGACAACACCACCTCCAGCGTCTACGTCGACGTGCTCTGCGAAAGCCTGGGCGGCAAGTGGGATCCGCTCCGCGCCGTGTGGCAGTTGCACAGCTGACATGGGCGACCTCTTGGCCGGCCGGTCCGTGGCCGTGGTGCACGAATGGTTCAGCGCGGTCGGCGGTTCGGAGAACGTCTTCCGGGCCATCGCGGACCTGGTCCCGCACGCCGACCGGCGCGTGCTGTGGGCCGAGCCGGACGCCGACGCGACCGGGCTGCGCCAGACCTGGTTGGCGCGTACCCCGTTGCGCCGTTCGAAGGCGCTCGCGCTGCCGCTGATGCCGCTGGTCTGGCGCACCTCGGGACGGCCGGCGCCGGACGTCGTGATCTCGTCGAGCCACGCGTTCGCGCACACCGTGAAGCTCGGCGACCCGCGGCGCACCCGGCACCTGAGCTACGTGCACTCGCCGGCGCGATACCTGTGGAGTCCTGACTTCGACAGCCGCGGCTCGCACCCGGCGTTGGCGGCGCCCCGCAAGGTGCTTCAGGCGGTGGACCGGTGGGGCGGTCGGCACGTGCACGCGTACGCGGCGAACTCGGCCGAGGTCCGCGGGCGCATCCGGCGCTGCTGGGGTCGGGACGCCGTCGTCATCCACCCGCCGGTCGACGTGGAGTTCTACGGCGGCGGCGAGGCAGCCGGGCTTCGGGACTATCTGCTGGGCGTCGGCCGCTGGATTCCGTACAAGAACTTCGAGCTCATGATCGACGTGGCCGCGGCCGCCCGGGTACCGCTGGTGCTCGCGGGCTCCGGGCCGCAGGAGGCCGCGTTGCGGCGGCGCGCGGACGGCGCCGGCGTGCCGGTCACCTTCGAGGTCCGCCCCGATCGGCGTCGCCTGCGTGAGCTGTACGAGGGGGCGCGGGCGCTGCTGTTCCCCGCGCACGAGGACTTCGGCATCGTGCCGGTCGAGGCTCAGGCCTGCGGCACTCCCGTGCTCGGCCTGCGGCGTGGCGGACTGCTGGAGACCGTCGTGGAGGGCGAGACCGGTTTCCTCGTCGACTCCGCCGACCCGGCGGACTATGTGCCGCTCGTGCGCCGGGTGGCCGAGCTGGACCCGGATCGGATCCGGCGCCACGCGGCGCGGTTCTCGCATGCCGCGTTCGCCGACCGGCTGACCCGATGGGTCGAAGATGCCACGCGCTGAACCGCTCGTGTTCGACTGCAGCGGGGTCGGCGCCGGCGGGATCACCCGGGTGCTGACCGAGCTGGTCCGGCACTGGCCCGCGGGCGAGCGCCTCGAGGTGGTGGCCGCTCCGGCCGATTGGGCGGTCCCCGATGACGCCCGTACCGACGTCGCCGTGGTGAGCCGGCAGGTCGCGAGCCGCCGCCGGACGATCACCGCGGCGGCCGCCGGGCTGCGGCGGGCCGCCGGCCCCGTCCTGTCGCTCAGCCCGTCGCTGGCCGTTGCCGGTGCCCGGGTTCCGGTCGCCACGATCGTGCACGACCTGGCCTTCCGGTTGTGGCCGCAGGGCCTGTCGACGTCGCAACTGCAGTACCGCCGGCTCAGCTACGCGACCGCGCTGCGCCGCTCGGCGCGGCTGTTCTGCGTCAGCGAGCGGACCCGGCACGACCTGCAGGGGCTGTACGGCCGGCACGGCGATCGCGCCGGCGTCTGGTACCCGGGCTGTGATCTCGCCGAGCCGGGGCGGCTGCCGGCCGGGCTCGACGGCGACTATCTGGTGGTGGCCGGTCACGCCGGGCACAAGGGCGTGGAGCTCGCCATCGAGGCGATGCACCGGCTACCCCGCTACCGGCTGGTGGTCCTCACCGGCGGAAGCGGGATCTCCTGGCCCGCCGGGCCCGCCGGGCGGGTCCTTTCGCTCGGCCGGCTCACCGAGGCCGAGTACGCGGCGACCCTGGCCGGTGCCGCCGCGTTCCTCATGCCGAGCCACTTCGAGGGATACGGGCTGCCGGCGGTGGAAGCGCTGCGGTTGGGGACCCCGACGGTGATCTCCCCCGATCCGGCGCTCCACGAGGCGACCGACGGTGCCGCGGTGCGGATGACCAGCTGGACCGCGTCCGCACTGGTCAACGCGGTCGAGCGGATAGACCGGGCGAGGCCCGTGGTGGCCGGGCCGCCCGGGCGGCGCTGGCGCGAGGCGGCCGAGGACCTGGCCGAGCGGCTGGCCGGCTGATGCGGATCGCGATGGTGCACTCGACATTCGCGGTCCGGGGCGGCGCCGAGCGATACCTCGAGGACGTCGCGGCCGGCCTGACCGCCCGCGGACACCAGGTGCGGATCTTCAGCCGCGACACCGTGCCCGGCCGCCCGCGGATCACGGCGCGGATCGGTGACCGCATGCCGGCGCCGATCCGCAAGGCCCTCGTGCACCTCGGCGACCTGGTCGACCCGAGCGGCCTCGGCCCGCGCGCGCTGCGCGACTTCGCCCCCGACGTGGTGCACGCGCACAACTGGCAGGAGCTCGGCGTGCTGCCGCTGGCGCGGATCGCGGCGGCCTACCCGACCGTGCACACCGTGCACGACCACGCCATCCTCGATCCCAACAACGCGCTGGGTAATCTCGGCCGGTCGCGGACGCTCGACGTGCTGCTGCGGGCGCGCTCCGCGTGGATCAGGCGCAGATTCCGCCGGATGACGCTGCTGTTCGCCGCCGCGCGCACCCGCGACGCCGTGGGCGCGGGCCCGAACGGTCAGGTTCTCCCCCTCGCCGTCGCGGGGCCGCGGCGGGACTGGCCCGCGGGCCGGCGCGACGTGTTCCTCTTCCTCGGCGCGCTCAGCACGCACAAGGGCCTCGATCTGCTGCTCGATGCCTGGGACCCCGCGATGGGTACGCTGCTCGTCGCCGGCGACGGCCCGATGCGCGCCGACGTGGAGCGGGCCGCGGCGGCCGAGAAGTCGGTGCGCTTCCTCGGCTACCTGGACGAGGCCGGGAAGCAGGCGGCACTGCGCCAGGCCGGGTGGCTGGTCTTCCCGAGCCGAAGGGCGGAGACCTTCGGCCTCTCCTGCGCGGAGGCGCTGATCGCCGGGCGGCCGGTGATCGCCGCCGAACGGGTCCGCCCGCCGACCGCCGCCGATTCCTCGCTGCTGCTCTACGGCGACCCGGCGGAGCTGCCGAAGCTGCTGGCCCGGGCGGCGGGCATGCCGGCCGAGGAGTACGCGTCGATGGCCGCGTCCGCCGCCGCCGACGGCCGCGGGTTCGACTGGGACCAGCACCTCGACGCCCTGCTCGACATCTACGCGGCCGCGGGTGCGGCGCCGTGAAGTGGTTGACGCGCGCCTGGCACACCGACCCGGACGACGGCACGACCGGATGGGACCGCGCCTACGAGTACGGGCTCGGCTACACCATGGTGGTCGTCGCCGTGCCGCTCGGGCTGTGGTTGCTCGGCATCCAGAAGGTTGCCGGCCTCGCCTTCGGCGGCCGCGACTATGTCCTCAACCTCTCCGGCTCGGTGGTGGTGTGCGCGCTGGCCGTCGCCGTCGTGCTGCGCCGGGGCTGGACGCTCCCGCTGCGCTGGGTGAACGTGGCGCTCGCAGTCGGTCTCGCGGCGGCCGCCTGGAGCGCCGTCGGCGTCGCGCACCACGGCCTGGGCCAGACTCTCACCGGGCTACGGCTGATCCTGGTGCCGGTGGCGATGATCGTCGTCGTCGTCGCGCTGCGGCCGGCCGCCGTGCGCCGGCTGCTGACCCTGCTGTCCTGGCTGGTCGTGGCGAACGCCGTGGCCGGGCTGGTGGAACTCGCGGTCGGCCCGGCCCGGCTGGTGCGGATCGGATTCAGCGAGGACCGCAACATCCGCTACATCGACGGCGTGTTCCGGGTACCCGGGCTGACCACGTTCAACGCCGAGCTGGGCATGCTGGCGGGCGTCTACCTGCTCGGCTACCTCGCCTGTTGGCTGACCCCGCGGGCGCGGCCGCGCCGGTGGTCGTGGCACGCGGGCGCGGTGGCCGCCACGACCTGCCTGGCGATGAGCACCAGCCGCTCCGGCGCGCTGCTGGTGCTCGGCGGCGTGCTCGGCGCGGTGCTCCTGCCCCGGTCGCGGAGCCGGGCCCGGCGGGTGGCCATGCTCGCGCTGGCCGGCGGCCTGGTGGTCGCCGTCGTCGGCGCGTTCGCGGTGCTCGGCGCGGCGGGCAGCCGCAGCCTGTTCGAACGGTTCGGCGTCTGGGCGGGCCTGTTGCGCGGGGTACCGGCGGCCGGCTTCGGCATCGGCGGCGCCGGCGCCGCGACGTACTCGCGGGTGGCCGACTCGCCGCCGGTGTTCGTGGACAACTACTACCTGAACCTCGGGCTGCAGTTCGGGCCGGTGGTCATGGCCGTGCTGATCGCGGCCGTGGTCGGCGCGCTGGCCTGGCTGGCGAAGAATTCGGCCGCCCGGCCGCAGTGGGTCATGCCGATCGCGCTGGTGGCCGGCCTGGCCGCCGCGTCGCTGGTCATCGACACGTGGGAGTTCCAGGCCGCCATGCTGGCGGCGTTCCTGTTCTGCGCGCATGGGCTGCGCCCCGAGCCGCGGCCGGTGGTGCGATGACCGCGGCGCTGCGCCGGCTGCAGGGGTCGCAGCTGTCGGTGCAGGCACTGACCCGGCTGTCCAGCGTGTGCGTGTTTCTGCTGGCTTCCTGGGCGGACACCCGGCACCTGGCACTGGTGGCGTTCCAGGGAGTCCTGCTCGCCATCCCGTTCACGATGGTGGAGGCGCTGGTCGGCCGGCCGCTGTCGGCCGACGTCGTGCCGCGCGCCTGGCACCTGGAGTCCTGGGCGGCGCGGGCGGCCGCCCTGATCACGGCGCCGGTCGCGCTGGTCGGATACGTCGCGGTCTCGATCGCACTGCCCGAGACCTCCGTCGTCGACCGGCTGCTGGTGATCTCGCCGGTGCTGCTGCAGCTACCGCTGGAGGCGGCGTTCTGGGTGCTGGCGCGAACCCGCACCCGGCGACGCGCCAACGCGGTGCCGCAGTTCGTCGCCGCCGGCACGATGCTCACCGCCGGCGCCTTCGCGCTCGCCGGTGTGCGGCTGGACGTCGCGGCCGTGCCGGTCCAGCTGCTCGTGCTGGGATGGCTGGTCGCGACCCGGCTGCGCGCCGGGCCGGACCAGATCCGGCCGTCGCCGCTGCGGGCGGTGCGGGTCGGCGCGGCATACTGCACGGCCGCGGCGATCGATCTCGGGTACGCGGTGGCGCTCCCGTCGTTTGCCGGCGCGCTGGCCGGCCCGGTCGCCATCGTCGTGCTGCGCGCCATGGACCTCGCGTTCGGGCCCTTCCATGTGGCGCTCTCCGCCACCACCCGCGAGGACGTGGTGGGCGGGCGGGCCAGCCGCTTCCGCACCGCGCCGCGGGCGCTGACGGCGGTCCTGCTGGTGGGCATCTCCGTGGTCCTGGTGGCGGCGCCGTGGGCGCGCGGGCTGCTCTCCACCGACCTGGCCCGACTGGGCCTGGCGGCGGTGGCGCTGTACTGCGCGTACAAGGCAGCCCTGATGGCGTCCACCTGGCTGTCCGTCCGGCACATGGTCAGGGCCGCACCGCGCCGGTTCCTGGTCTCCGCGATCGGATCGCGGGCGGTGGCGTTCGGCAGCCTCGCCCTCGCGGCGCTGTGGGTGCGCTCGGTCGGCGACCTGTTCCTTCAGCTCGCGGCGTGTGAGGTGGCGGTGGTGGCCTGGTACGCGCTGCGCCTGCGCGAACCGGCCGGTGGTGCTCCCGTGGTGGCGGCTACCGTCGAGTCTCAAGTCGCGCCAAGGAGAACGCATGTCCCCTAATCTGTCCGGCTTCTCGCCGGGCGACGCCGCCTTCCCACGGCGAGCCGCAATCGGCGCGCTCGTCACGGGGGTGGGCGTGATCGGGTTCGGTGCGGGCGCCGTCACCAGCGCCGACGAAGCCGGCGCCGGGGGGCAGTTCAACGTCCGGGAGTTCGGCGCGACCGGCGACGGGTCAAGCGACGACACCGCCGCCCTACAGCAGGCGCTCGACGCCGCGCGACCGGCCGGCGGCATCGTCTTCTTCCCACCGGGCACCTACCTCACCCGGCGGCTCACCCTGTACTCCAACGTCCACCTGCGTGGATCCGGCGGCGACGCGGCGGTGCTCCGGCTGGCACCGGGTGCCAACACCGCCATCCTCGAGTCGTACGGCTTCGAGCAGGAGAGCGCCGCGCGGGGAAGCGGCGGCATCTTCGGCTTCAGCGTCCGCGACCTCGCCCTCGACGGCAACCGGGCCCGGGACAACCCGATCGGCTCCGGCCTGCGAATCTACGGGTACGGCTACGAGCTCAGCGACGTCATCGCGTACAACTGCGGCGCCGACGGGATCGTGAGCGCCTGGGGCACCGCCGGTGACCTGCCCAGCCCGTCGCACCAGATGGAGGCGCGGCTGACCGGGCTACGGGTGCATGACAACGGCGGGCACGGCATCCATTTCACCGGGCCGCACGACTCGATGTTCCTGAACTGCCTGGCGTTCAAGAACGGCGGCGCCGGCTTCAACATGGCCGACAACGCGCACGGGACGCTGATGGTCAACTGCCACGCCTGGGGTGTCGGGCAGAACGTGTCGTTCGAACTCGCCGCATCCGGCATCGGCTGCGTCAACTGCTATGCCGACCTGGACGGCGGCGTCGGCGTGCGGATCTCGCGCAACGACTGCCGGTGGGTGGCCGGGTACATCCAGGGCGCCAATCACTCGGGTCCGGCCGCCGAGATCGGCCTGCAGTTCGTGCCCGGTCCCGGCAAGGAGGAGCCGGCGGCCGCCACTGTCGACACCCAGATCCGCAACTGCGGCACCGCCGCGATCGACTTCGGCACCGACCGGGGCATGTCGTCGATCCGCGCAACGCTCTCCCAGCCCGGCGTACCCGGACCGGGACGGACCACCCTGCCCGGCACCGGGCTCGGCTGGATCGGCCGGCCCGCCGCAACCACCCAGGTGGAGATCACCCACGGTCTCGGCCACGCGAAGAACCTGGTGGTCCGGCCCGCGTTCGATCTGCGCGCGCAGCCGACCCCGGAACCGCCGGGCGAGGGTTCGCTCCGCGTCTTCGCCCGCAACGACGGCGGGCGCACGCAGTTGTGCGTCCGCTTCCCGAACGGCGAGGTTCAGGTCCTGGCGGCGGAGGGCTGACGGATCAGGCGGGGCCGGCCGCCTCGGTGATCTTCGCCACGTCGTCCTCGCGCACCGCGGTGAACAACGCCTTCGCCTTCGCCCGGTCCGGGAGCACCACGCTCTGGCCGGCCTTGGTGCCCGTTCCGGAGCTCGGGCTGGTGTAGAAGTCGAGGTTCTCCCCGCGCAGATGCCGCAGGTCGCCCGCCAGGCCGAGAATGTTGAGGGTGTCGTCCACGGCGACCGAGCTGGCGGTGGCGCGCAGGAACGAGTTGAGCCGGGCCGGATTGGCCAGGATCCCACCGGAGGACGCCTTGTTCAGGATGGCCTTGATCACCTGCTGCTGGTGCCGGATCCGGGCGAAGTCGCCGTCGGCGAACGCGTACCGCTCGCGGGCGTAGTCCAGCGCGGTGGCGCCGTCCATCAGCTGAGGCCCTTTTTCGAAGCGCCGGATCGAGTCCGGGTTCAGCGAGTGGGTGGAGGTGAACGACTTCTCCACGTCGATGGTCACGCCACCGAGCGCGTCCACGATCTCCTGAAAACCGGAGAAATCCACCATCACGACGTGGTCGATCCGGACGCCGGTGTATGCCTCGACCGTCCGCACGGTCAACGCCGGGCCGCCCCACGCGTACGCCGCGTTGATCTTCGCGTCCACGCCGCCGTGCCGGCCGTCCTTGCTCTTCGGGACGTGCACCCAGGTGTCCCGCGGTATCGAGATGAGCTGCGCACCGGACCGGTCCTTCGGCAGGTGCAGCACGATGATGGTGTCGCTGCGCGAGCCGCCGGCACCGCCCGGATCGCGGGTATCGCTGCCCAGCATCAGGAAGTTCATCGCGTCGCTGGCGACCGGCGCCTTCTGCGGGCGCTCCTGTTCCGGCACCTCGTCGAACGCCTCGATGCGCTCGACGCTCTTGTCGATCGAGCGTGCGTACAGCGAAGCGCCCGCCGCACCGGCACCGGCGAGAACCAGCAACACGACCAGCGTGATGACCAGGATCCGCCGCCGGCGTGAGCGTCGTTTTGTCGTCCGACCGTCAGTGCCCGGCGAAATGTCGGAGTCCTCCGCGGACTCCGGAACATCGAGACCCGTCAGCTGTGTACCAGGCATGGCGGGGATCGTACCCTCCGGCCGCGACAGCCACTGCCCGGGTCGCCGCCGACCGCCGGGCACGGGCCTGCGGAAACCGACCACCACCTCGTATGATGCTGCCCAGACTCAGGCGTACGGGGCGCGAACGGGGGGAGAGTCGTGGTTCAGGCTGAACACTCTGCGCCACCCGCAACCGGGCGGCGGGTGCCACTCCAACGTGGACACTCCCCCGCCGCGACGCTGGTTCTGCCGTACGCCGGAGCGCGGGGCGCCCAACGCACCCGTGGCCTACGCGGGTGGATGCTGACCGCCCCCGTCGACCTGGTCGCCTTCGTGAGCCCGCTGGCCTGGAACCAGGCGTACTGGAAGGGCGTCATCGTCGCCGGACTGGTCATGGTGACCGCCTTCAAGCTCGGCGGGCTGTACGCGGCCCGCCGCCACATCAGCTTCCTGGACGAGCTGCCCAACCTGTGCGTACGGCTGCTGGCCGCCGCGGCGGTGGTCGCCATCATCGCGGCGGAGCGGCACGACTCGGTCTCCTACGTCGGCGGGTTCCTTCAGATCGTGGCCGTGTCGGCGGGGCTGGTCCTGCTGGGCCGGGCGACCACCCGCGCGGCGATCCTCCTGGCCCGCCGCCGGCGTTGGGTGGAACGCTCGGCCGTCGTGCTCGGCGGCGGCCCGGTCGCCATCGAGCTCGCCCGCCTGCTCCGCCGTTATCCGCAATACGGCCTGCATTTCGCCGGCTTCATCGACGCGGACCCCACCGGGCACGAGAACGCCGAGGAGATACCGCTGCTGGGCGGCCTGGACGACCTCGAGGAGACCATCCGCCTCATGAAGGTCGACGTGGTGATCATCGCCGACCTCGACAGCCCCGACGAGAAGCTGCTGCGCACCGTCCGGCTCCCGCGCGCCGCGGCGTGCGACCTGTGGGTCGTGCCCCGGCTGCGCGAGTTCCACGCCGACCATGGTGTGCCTGATCACATCGGCGGGATTCCCGTCACCCGGGTACACCGCCCCACGCTGGCGGGTCCGAAGTGGGCGGTCAAGCGGACGTCGGACATTCTGATCGCGTCGCTGGCACTGATCGTGCTCAGCCCCGTCCTGCTGCTGTGCGCGCTCGCCACCCGGATCGAGGGCGGCCCCGGCGTGCTCTTCCGGCAATCCCGCATCGGCCGCCACGGAAGACCCTTCGAACTGGTGAAGTTCCGCTCGATGAAGCCCAGCGACGACGCCGAGTCGGCCACCAACTGGTCGGTCGCCGGCGACCCCAGGGTCGGGCCGGTCGGCCGGATGATGCGGCGCACCTCGCTCGACGAACTGCCCCAACTCTGGAACATTCTGACCGGCGACATGTCGATCGTCGGGCCGCGCCCTGAACGCCCCTACTTCGTGGACCGCTTCTCCGCCGACTATCCCGACTACGCCATGCGGCACCGGGTGCTGGTCGGGCTGACCGGCCTGGCACAGGTGAGCGGGCTACGCGGGGACACCCCGATCTCCGACCGCACGCGATATGACAACTACTACATCGAGAACTGGTCCCTCTGGCTCGATGTCAAGGTCATCCTCCGCACGGTGTTCGAGGTCCTGCGCGGCGGCGGCCGCTGACGGGAGACCGCCCCGCTACGCGGCGGCTTCAGCGGCGGGCGACCGAGCCGAGCACGCTCTGCTCGGTCGGGGTCGAGCCGAGCATCACCCACTGCAGGCTCGCCCGGCTGACCAGCCCGACCATCTCATCGGGCAACTGGGGCAGCCAGGCCTGCGCCTGCCGGATGCCGAGCACCGACACCGCCAACGACGACTCCGCCTCGGTGAGCCGCTGCAACACGACGATGTCACTCTGTTGCAGCAGGGCTTCGTCCCACGAGGCGAGGTCGTCGCGGACCACCATCGTCGCCTGCCACGGTCCGCCGCCGCCCGGCGGCATGCCCAGGGCGGCGCCGACGTCGACGATCACCAGGTGCGGCCTGCCGGGGCCGGCCGCCACCTGCGGGTTCTCGCCCGGCGGCAGGAACACCGCGGCCCCCTGGCCGACACCGCCACGCCGCAGGAACGCATCCCACACCTGCTCACGAGCGGTTTGGATGAACAGCCGTGCACCCACCGCCATCGCCCGGAAGGCCAGCAGCTGTGCGCAGCCGACGCCGCCGACCACCAGCATCCTCGTGGGCGTGGGGCGGAACGGGCGCAGCGTGACCGGCAGTTTCTGCCGATTTCGGCCGATCATCAGCCCGGCACCGCCGGCCCGCAACGGATTGTCGTCGAAGGCCTGCGGGCCCGCGGTGAACATCCCGACTCGGCTGGCGATCACAGCAGGAAACCTCCGAACGGGAGGGTGGCGGCCAGACCGTTCACCTGTTCCCCGTCGAGTCGTTCGGTGCGGCCACCTGCCGCTCGGACCGCATCCTCCAGCGCCCGCTCTCCGGCGGCCAGCCCGGCCTGGTCGGCCGCGATCAGCCGGACCGCCACCTCCACCAGAACGTCGTCGCCCGCGGCCGCCTGTGACGGAACGCGGGTGACCGCGAGGGACAACACGCTGCCGGCGGCGGACGCCGTGGCGAGCAGTTCCGCCAGCTGGCTGTCGTGGGCCGGCCAGCGCACCATCCGGTGGCAGCTCTGCACGGTCTCCTCGACGGCGACACCGCGCCAGGTCTCCCGGCTGGTCGGTCTCGCGGACTCGCCGGCCGCCCTCGCGCCGACAGTGGCCCGGCCGACAGAGCCGCCCGAGTTCCGACCGCCGTGCGGTACGCCGCGGAGCACGTCGGTGAGCCCACCGAGGTGGCCGATCGCGGACACCAGCGCGTCGCGGTCGAGGATCCGAGCCTCGACCCCCTCCGTCCGCAGCTGGCGACGGGCGCGGCGAACCGCCGAGATCAGGGCCGGCTGGAGCTCGGCATCGGAGTAGGCGTCGGCGGTACGGATGGTCTGCAGCACCAGCCAGGTGTGCCGCTGAGCCGGAACCTTCCCGCCGGTCAGCTCGCGGTAGGAACGTTCGACCATGCCGGGCCCGACGAGCGCCGGGCGCAGCGACACCAGCAGCTGCGCGGCGGTCGGAATGGTGTGCGCCTCCGCCCCGGGCAGCAGCGCGATCGGCGACGGCAGGATCGCCGCGTCACCGCCCAGCAGGGCGTCGTCGCCCGATCCGAGCGCCAGCACGGCGCACAGCCCGCCGCGGTGCGTGAGCAGGGCGACAGCACGGTCGTCGAGCTCCACCGAGGTCACCGCCACGCTCGCCTCGGCGTGGGTGAGCAGGTCCAGGGCCGCGCCCCCGTGAGTGTGCGGGGCACCGTGGGTACGTCCCCGGTACCGCAACCACACGCCGAACCAGCGATGCAGCCAGCGACCCCGGAACCGGATCACGGTCGGCGAGATGACCAGCACGGCCACGGCACCGACCATCGCCGCGACCAGCACATCGCCGATCCGGTACGCCACCAGTACCGCGGCCACGGCGAGCTGCCAGGCGATCACCTGCCCGCCGGCGATCCCGGTACGCACGGGACGCGGATCTCCCGGTGCGATGACCGCCTTGGGCGGGGTCGGCCCGGCCGACGCGGCGGCCCTGCGGAAGTCGTATGTGGTCGGTGTGGCCGCCTCGGGGCGGGTGGCCGTGGGCGCCTGAGCCGCGACCGAGGCGTAGGTCGCCGACGCCGCGTGCGCGCCGGAAGCCGCCGCGGCGCCGGCGTACGCCCGTGGCTGCGCCGGGATGCCCGACGCCGGCTGGTGCGTCCGCTGCGCCTGAGTCGGTTGCTGCCCCCACACCGCAGGCTGCTGGGGGCCGGCTGGGCCCCAGCCACCGTCGGACTGCTGCGCCTCCACACCGGTCTCGGGCCGCGCATCCCGGCTGTGCTGGCCGTACGGCTGCGGCACCTGTGGCGTGGTCATCGCTCGTCCCCGTGCATCGCGCCGGTCACCGCTCAGCGTCCCAGGGCCGCGCGAACGTCGTCGACCTCGACGGTGCGCAACTCGTCGAAGCTGGGCCGCCGGCCGGACAGCCGCAGCCGTTGTGCCTGCGTCTTGCGCACACCCTCGAACAGCTTGCGGGCCTCGCGGGCGTTGCCGAAGTTCTGGTCCCGCTCGATCGTGGAGAAGTGGTCGTGCAGTACGTCGGTCACTCCGTCGGTCAGCAAATACTCGTCCGACCCGGCCATCCGCGTGACGATGGTGACCAACTGGTCCGGTGCGTAGTTGGCGAACTCGATCGTCTTGGCGAACCGGGAGGCCAGACCGGGGTTGGTGTCGAGGAAGTCGAGCATCTCACCGGTGTAGCCGGCGGCGATCACGGCGATCTCGTCGCGGTGGTCCTCCATCAGCTTGACCAGGGTGTCGATCGCCTCCTGACCGAAATCACCGCCGCTGCCGGAGGAACGCGACAGGGTGTACGCCTCGTCGATGAAGAGCACACCACCACGAGCCTTGTCGAAGGCGGCCGCCGTCTTCTCCGCGGTGTGACCGAGATACTGACCGACGAGATCCCGGCGGGAGACCTCGCGGAACGGCCCGCCCGGCAAAGCGCCGAGGGCGGCCAGCAGCTCACCGTAGATCCGCGCCACCGTCGTCTTACCGGTGCCGGGCGCCCCGGCGAAGATGAGATGGTGGCTGACGGCGCTGACCGGCAGACCGGCGCTACGCCGCCACTCGTTGACCTGAATCTCGTCGATGAGGGCCCGGACCTCGTCCTTCACCGACTCGAGGCCGACCATCGCGTCGAGTTCGGCCAGCAGCTCGTCGGTCCGGGCGGTGTCCTGCTGTACCGCGGACGTCGCCGCCTCCGCGCCGTACACCGCGCGCTTGTTCGTGGTGCCCTCCACGACCGTGGGGCTGGCGCCTTCCATGATCTCGATGGCGGGCAGGCCGGTGTTCTCGAAGGTGCAGGCGTCGACCGTGCCCTGGCAGCCCTTGCCGAACGAGATCGCCGGGCCGCGGGTGTCGTGGATGCGGCACCGGATCAGCACGGGGGCGCTCTGGTGCGCGACGGCCACCGCCGTCCCGGAGGTCTGTGAGATGTCACACGCCTCGATCGTCGGCTTGCCGTACTGGTAGACGTAGATGCCCCGGCCGGCGCAGCGGGTGACGGTGGTGGTCCGGATGGTCGGCGCGGCGCCGATCCGCACGATGATGCCGTCGTCGGTGAGGTCGGCGAACTCGCAGCCGTCGACCGTACCGTCCGCATCCTCCACAATGAGCCCGTGGCGCGCCCCGGTGACCTTGCACCGGTTCAGCTCGAACTCGCTGCGGCTGCGCACCGTGATCGCGGCGCCGTGACCCGCGGAAAGCGTGCAGCCACTCATCGTCAGCCTGGTCCGGTCGGCGATCACCACCGGGGCGTCGCCGGCCTTCAGTGCCAGGTCGCGCAGCTCGACCCGGCCACCGTCGCAGGACACGGTCGGGTAGGTCGACGCGGACGTGTCGATGGTGACGGTGCCCGCACCCTCCGCGGCGACCAGGGCGATGTCACGGTCGGTGATGAACAGCGCTTCGTAGTAGGTGCCGGGGCTGACCGAGACCACGGAGTCCTCGGTCGCCGCAGTGAGCGCGTCTCCGATCGTCGGAAACGCGCCGGGCTGGTCCGGGGAGACGAGAAGGGTACGGGGCATGGCTCCGGATCGCTGTCTAGGGCGGGAGGGGCGGAGCCCGACGATATCGCAACCGGACCGGCCCTCGGGACCCCTGACCGGCTCGTACCGGGCCGCTAGGCTCATGGCCGGACCCGGCGAGGGCCGCGGAGCGGGAGAGAGGGACCGGTGGCACAAGGGCGGACACTGCCGATGGCAGCGGGCGCACTCCTGCTCGAGGGAGTCATCCACACGCACAGCTCCGTACGCGGCGACGTCGCACCGGACCTGCATCCGATGGTCCGCCGGTTGCTGGACGAGCTTCCCGCGGACCGGCGTGAGCGCTACGCGGGATGGTGCGCCGAGGCGGTGCTGATCTCCGACCGGCTGTACGCCGCCGAGCAGGCCGGCGCCACCATGTCGGCGACGGCGGCCAGATCGCTGCTCTGGGGTGCCCGGATCCGGGTCGTCCGGGTGCGTGAGGACGGCGATCCCCGGCACGGCCAGGCCCAGCAGCCGTGCCGTTCCTGCGGCGAGCTGCTCGACTACTTCGGCATCGAGGTGCTGCCGTGACCGACCGCTTCCCGGCCCCGGTGGCCGAGGCGCTGCGCGCCGCCGGCTGGCAGCCCGGCACCCGCGACGACGAACGCGCCAAGACCTGGGCGCTGAGCCTGTCCGCATACGCCGTCCAGGACGGCCGCCACCACACGGTCGTCCCGGCGGCGATCGAGGCATGGGCGGAGTTCGGCGGCCTGTCCGTGCCCGCCCGGCCGGACGGCGAGCAGATCGCCTCCAGCTCGTTCGTCCTGGACCCGTTCGTGGTCCGGCACAGCGTCGTCACGCTGGCCGGCCTGGCCGACGCCATCGGCGTGGCGCTCACCCCGCTCGGCGAGGAGGGCGACGGCACCGGGATCCTCGCGGTCGACGCCCACGGCCGGGTGTTCGTCTGCGACCACGGCGGCGACTGGCTGCTCGGGGAATCCCTCGACGAGGCGCTGACCGCACTCGTGCTCGGCCTGTCCGCCCGCCGCGTCGCCGAGGACGGGACGTGGTGAGCGACTGGCGCCCGGCGACCGCGACGGAGCAGGCCATGCTGGCCGCCGCGCAGACCGGGGATCGCGACGCGCTGCTGGCCGCCCTGGTCACCGGTCCGCTGCTGATGCCCGTGTCACCGGCCGCCGCGGAGGGCCGCGAACCCCCCGCCTGGGCCACCGGCACCCGCGACGGTGAGACGTACGTCCTGACCTTCACCTCGCCGGAGGCGATCGCGGCCTGCCTGCCCGGGCAGCCGGTGAGCTACCGCACGGACAGCGTGCCGGACGTGGTGGCGAGCTGGCCGGACACCGGCTGGAAACTGACCGTCGACCTGGGACTGCCGATCGGACTCACCCTCACCGCCGACCAGTTGAACCGGCTGCCCGACCTCGCCGTCGGCGGCGAGGACGCGTTACGCGCCGCCGTCGCCGCCCAGGACGCCGACGCCCTGACCGCCGCGATGCTGCGCGCCGAGATGGTGGTGCCGGTGCGCCCCGACGGCCCGCCGACCCGGGACCTGACGGATCCGGAGTTCCCGTGGTGGGTCACGGCGGACGCCACCGGCGCCCCGGCCGTTGCCGTGTTCACCTCGGAGGAGCGACTTGCTCAGGCGCTCGGAGACCACGACCTCGTCGTGGTCTCCAGCCTGCAGCTCGCGGAGAACTGGCCGGACCCGTCGTGGCAGCTCTCCCTCAACCCGGGCACGCCGCTGGCGGTGCAGCTGCCCGGCACCGCGGTGCGCGAGCTGGGCGGCTGGCTCGGCGAGCTGCGCACCACCATGACCGACGCCTACGAGCAGGAGCGCCGGCGCCTGGCCGCCGAGGAGGAGGCGGAGCCGCGGGTACGCCCGGCGCTGGCCGCCGCCCCCAGTGTGGCCAGGCGGGAGACGCCGTACGAGCCGGACCCGGACGCCCCGCTGCGGTTGCAGCTCGTCATCCCGCCGATGTACCTGTCGGCGTACCTGGAACAGGGCTACGACCGCGCCGCCGGACTGGTGCACAGCTGGTACGGACCCGGCCGGGAGACCCCGCGGCGCCTGTACGACCGGCTCGATCTGGTGGGTGAGGGCTCACCGTTCCACACCGATGACGACTGGGTGGTGGTGCTGCGCTGGACCCCGGACGAGCAGACGCCGGCCGAGTGGGCGCAGGGCGGACCGCGCATGGAGTCCGTGGTCGTGCCGGAGGGCGCCGGCCTGCACCGCATCCACGCGGACGGGCGCGACGTCCTGGTGGCCGTCTTCGACGCGGACGCCCGCAGCTGGGCCCCACCCGCGCCGGGGTGAGTGCCGGGTTCAGAACCTCCGCGGCGGAGGCGGCGGGCGTCCGTCGTAAGCCGCGCAGGCCCGGAACCATTGCTTGGACTGCCGGCTCCTGAGCAGGCCCACCGCGACGCCGGCGAGGGTGCCGACGATGAGCGGGGTCAGCTGCGTCGGGCTGTATTCGATCCGGCCCCTCACCAGCAGGTTGATGATCACGATCACGAACAGTGCCATGGTGAAGCCGCCCGGCACGTGCAGGCCGTGCGGCCTGCCCCGCCAGCCCAGGCGTATCCCGGCGAAACAGATCAGCGACACCAGCAGGCACAGGGCCACGACGGGCACGGCCAGCATCCATACCCAGAAGGCGCCGCCTTCCATCCGGGCGCTGACGACCACCCAGGCGATGCCGGCGACCAGCCAGATCACCGCGGCCGGCAGCATCAGCAGCAGACCCGCCGTGACCACCGGTGGCCGCGACGGCCGTACCCCGGGCCGTCGCGGGGCGACGGGCGGAGTCTCAGTCATGTCATGTGGAGGGCGGGCGCCGCCACGCGGACTCGTCCTGCACCGGTGACGGAGCCGCAGGGCCCGGTGCCTGACCGCCTCCGACGGCGGCACCCACCGGGACCGCGGCCTCGGTGGCCCGGCGCTTGCGGCGCGACCGGCGGACGAGGAGGAAGACGAGGCCACCGATGAGGAGCAGGATGCCGAGCCAGAACCCCACGACGATGATGACCACCTCGGCGTCGCCGCCGTTGCCCTCCTCCCGGGCGTAGCTGGGAATCGCGGCGTCGGTGGGGTCGGCCTCCTTGTCGTTGCGGCCGTCCGGCTGGCCGGTGAGGGCGTTCTTCAGGTCGAGAATCCCCCAGCCGTACTCCTCGTCGTGGCCGGGTCTGCCGGCGTCGCGGGTGGTCTCCAGCACTCGCTTGAACATGTCGCGGGACGACAGATCCGGGTACTCGGCCCGGACGAGGGCGACGGCGCCGGACACGATGGCGGTGGCGTCGCTGTTGCCGGTGGAGGTCGCGTAGCGGCCGTCGGGCGCGGCGGTGACGATGTCCACGCCCGGGGCGGCGATGTCCGTCTGCTCGGCCTGGATGTTCTCGCGGCTGGGGCCGCCCTGCTTGTCGGTGCCGGAGACGGCCATGGCGCCCGGGTGGTCGGCGGGTGCTCCGATGATGAAGCTCGCGGAGTCCGACTGGTTGCCGGTGGCCGCGACCAGGATGATGTTCTTGTCGTAGGCGCGTTCGACGGCGGCGGAGAGGTCGTCGTCGTGGCCGCTGCTCAGCGAGACGTTGATGACGTCGGCGCCCTGGTCGACAGCCCACAAGATGCCCGCGGCGATGGCCTTGGGCGCGATCACCTTGTTCTTGGCCTCGACGTTCACCGGCAGAATCTTGGCTTTCGGGGCGATGCCGATGATGCCGTCGCGGTTGCCGGGCCCGTGTCCGTGTCCGGCGATGAGTGCGGCCATTGCGGTGCCGTGGCCGTTGCGGTCCTGCTGTCCCTTGGTCTTCTCGTCGGCGAAGTCGACGCCGGGCAGGACGTTGCCCTTGAGGTCAGGGTGGTCGGCGTCCACCCCGGAGTCGATGACGGCGACGGTGATGCCCTCGCCCTGGGTGATCTGGTGCACGGCGTCCAGTTCGAGGGTCTTGACCCACCACTGCTTGTCCCGGATGTCGTCGGCAAAGGCCGGTCCCGCGGGAACCACGAGGGCCGCGATCACACCGAGCACAGTGGCGCAGAGCGCGGCCGGTCTGACGGCACGCATATCGGTTCAACCTCCTCGATGGGCTGCACTGGCCGCCCTGTTCGGAAACGCTGTGGCCGCGTCCGCCACTGCGTGGCCTGGACGGGCGAGCGGGCTGGTCACCTCGCGCGAGGTGGCCAGCCCGTGCCGGGTTCGCTGTCAGTCGTGACCGAGGACCCGGCCCTGCTCCTGCGGCCGGCGCTCGGCGGGCGTCTCGATCACGCTCACCGTCTCCGACTCGGTCATCCAGAGCTCATCGTCCTCGCCGTAGGCCCACTCAGCGCCCTCGGCCTTGCCGTCACCGCGCGCGTTCCTGCGCTGACCGGGCACATCGGACGCGCCTCGGCGGCCGCCGAGTGCGGGATTCGGGCCCGTTGCCGGTGCACGCCGTCCGGCCGTGCCCTCGGCAGCCCGTCCGGCCAGATCCGGCTTGCCGCCGACCGGACCGGGCTTTGCGCCGCTCGGGCGCGCGCCCGTACCGGGAGCGCCCGGGCGTCCGGTGCGAGTGGTCTCGGCCTCCGGTCCACCGGGTGCCCCCGGCCGACCACCGCGACCGCCGAGCTGCGGTGAGCCCGGACGATTGGCGCCGGTCGAGGGGGAACCAGGCGCGCCTGGAGCCGTGCCGCGCTTGCCACCGAGGTTCGGCGACTGCGGGCCGCGGCCGCCCGGAGCGCCCGTCCTCGGCGTGCCGGGGCGCCCCGCGCCCTCAGCGGTGCTACCGGGCAGCCGCGGCGCGGAGGGGGCGCCGCCTCGCCGGGCTCCCCCGCCGCCGGGTGCACCGGGTCGGTTACCCGGGCCGTTCTGAGTGCTGCCCGGCAGCGTCGGCTTGGACGGAGCCGGTCCCCGGGCACCGGGAGCACCGCCTCCCCCGCCGGCGCCGGGAAGGCTCGGCCGGGCCGGGCCGGCGCCCGGGCGTCCGGGAGCAGGGCCGGTGGGTGGAACCCCGGGCCGGCCGCTGAAGCCGGCGGGCACGGCGGGCGTCGGCGGCGGCGTCGGTGCCGGTCCCGGCGACACGGACGGAGCCGTGGGTGCCGGCGGAGCCGGCGCGGCGACGGCGCCGCCGGCGAGAGACAGCCCGTCGGGCAGGCCGGCCGGCGGCGCGCCCGGACCCGTGCCGGGAGTGGCCGGCGGCGGAGGTGGCTGGGCGCCGCCGGGCAGGGTCGGCCGGTTCGGCGCGGCGCCCCGGGCACCGGGGGGAGGCGCACCCGGAGGCGCCGGCCGAGACGGTGTCGGTACCTGGCCCGGGTTGGCGACGACGGCGTTCGTCGGGCCTTTGTACTTGCCGGCCCGCGAGATGTTCGAGATGTACACGTCGATGTACGTCTCGGCCAGCGGCTTGACCTTGTCGAGGAACCGCTGTTTGTACTCGTTGTGGACGTCCTCGTGCGACTTGCCGTCGTTTCCGTCGACGCCGGGCAGCCAGTCGATCAGGTCCGAGCCCTGGAAGCCCTCGTCGTCCGCGCGCTTCTTCCCCTCCGACGCCTGCTTGGCGAGGTATTCCTCCCAGAGCGGCTTGAGGTCGCGCTGGGTGTTGCTGATCTTGTTGCCGATCTGCTCGAGCCCGCGGGCGTTGTCGTCGGCGATCTTCTTCCACTCGTCGATGGAGTACAGCGCGGCGCCGACCTTCTGCATGAAGATGTCGCCGGCCGCGGACGACCACTTCGCGCGGAGCGCGTCGGCGTGCCGCTGCAGGTTGCCCCGGGTCGCCTCGAGCAGGGAACTGGTGCGATTCCACATGGCGGCCAGCGCGAACGCGCGCTCGTCGCTCTCCTTGCGGACCATCTCCCACATTTCCTCGATGGTCTTGCCGTCCCAGTTGGTGGGTGAGTACGGCTCGATATCACTCGAGTTCTGTACGTAGTCGTTACTGATTCCCGAGTAGTAGCTGGAGGGCTCGCTGTACCCGTAGTAGTTCTCGGCCATTGCGCCTCCCTCGGTCAGTGGTCCAGATCAGTGGGCACGTCGAGCTTCGGGTTGTTGAGGTCCTGCGTGTCGGCCGGGATGTAGTACTGGCCGGACGTGTCCTTCGCGACCCATGTCTCGTCGTACATGCCGCCGGTCTTGTCGCCGTCCGCGACGCCGTCGTTGTTCGTGTCCTCGAAGTACTTACTCGGGTCCTTGGCTTCCTCCGGCATCGCGCCCTCGGCCTGCTGGTCCGCCGGCGCCTGCTTCAAGATGTCATCGAGCGTCTTCAGCCCGTCGCCGCCGCTGAACGCCTTGTAGACGTCCTCGTTCGTGGCCTGCGCCAGGGCGTCGCCGGTGAGGTATTCGGCCGCGATGGACGCCGCGCCCATCTGCAGGGCGACGAGACCCTTCATGACGTCCGCGAGCATCGAGGCCGCCGCGGAGCGGCTCTCGTCGTGGCGGCCCCGGAAGAACCTCGCCTCGCCCAGGCCTCCGGAGCCGAACGGCGCCTGCACCATCAGCATCGGCTTGATGCCGTGCTCGAAGCTCGGCTTGAAGTTCTGGTCCAGCTCAGCCTGGATGTGCCTGGCGAAATCCTGCAGTTGGTGAATGTCGACTTCGATTTCCTTGTCGACCAACCACTCGGGTCCCATGGTCCCCTCCCCCGTTACTCTCCGCTCCACCGCCATAGCCGGCCCGAAGCCGTCACATCATCCTTACCGTTCGTGTCCACTTTCGCCCCGGCTGCGGGCAGGCGGCAACCCCGTGGAAGCCCGAGGTTACGTGCGCGAGGGCAGATCCAGCAACTGCACCAACCTCGTTCCCCCACGACGCGTGACGAGCCAGCCACGCCCCGGCGGCAACGGTCCCGGACGGACGGTCCCGAGCAGCACACCTTCGTCCCGATCGCCGGACATGACGATTCCCGGGGTGCTCAATTCACGCAATCGCATCAGGATCGGTTCATACAACGCCCGGCTCGCGCCGCCTGTGCGACGCGCCACAATCAGGTGCAGGCCGATGTCACGGGCCTGGGGCAGGTATTCCAGCAACGGCGTCAACGGGTTGCCGCCACCGCCCGCGACCAGGTCGTAGTCGTCGACCAGGACGTACAGATCGGGGCCCTTCCACCAGCTGCGGGCGCGCAGTTCCTCGGGGGTGATCTGCTGTGGTGGCATCCGGTCGCGCATCACGCCGGCGACCTCGGCGATGATGCCCTCGGTGACCTGCTGCGAGGAACCATAACCGATCATGTGCGGGCTGGTGATGTCGCCGAGCAGGCTGCGCCGGTAGTCGACCATCACGATCCGCGCCTGGGTCAGGTCGTTGGTGTCCACGATGGTCTGCGCCAGGGATCGCAGGAACGTGCTCTTACCCGACTCGCCGTCGCCGAAGAGCAGGAAATGCGGGTCGGCGGCGAAGTCGAGCAGCACCGGCCCCAGGTCGACCTCGGCGATGCCGATCGGCACGCCGGGTTGTCCGGTGTCCGGCAGGCTGCCGTACGGCACGCTGGCGGGGAGCAGCCGGATCGGCGGGGCGCCCGGCCCCTGCCAGGCGTTCGCGAGGTCGCTGATCAGCTTCCGGGAGCCCTCGGGCAGCTGCTCCGGGTCCGAGATGCCGCCGGCGCGCGGAAGGGCGGCGAGGAACTGCATGCCGTCGGGGGTGATGCCACGGCCAGGGGCCTTCTCCGGCACGTTCATCGCGGCGCGGCGGTCCAGGGCCGAGTCGCTCGCGTCGGAGAGCCGCAGCTCCAGCCGGGTGCCGAAGGTGTCGCGCACGGCCGGGCGGACGTCCATCCAGCGGGCGGCGCTGGCCAGCAGGTGCACTCCGAACGACAGGCCGCGGTTGGCGATGTCGATGATCGTCGGTTCGAGGTCCTCGAAATCGGTCCGGATGCTCGCCCAGCCGTCGATCACCAGGAACACGTCGCCGAACGGGTCGTCCGCGTGCTGGCCCAGCCGGCGGGCCCGCCGGTACTCGGCCATCGATTCGACGCCGAGCGCGGCGAAGCGGCGTTCCCGCTGCACCATCAGCAGCTGCAGTTCGGCGATCGTGCGCCGGACCTGCCCCGCGTCGAGCCGGGTGGCGACGCCACCGACGTGCGGGAGCTCGCGCAGCGACGCCAGGGCGCCGCTGCCGAGGTCGAGGCAGTACACCTGGGCCTCGCGCGGGGTGTGCGTCAGGGCCAGCGACATCACGAACGTACGCAGGACGGTGCTCTTGCCGCTCTGCGGGCCGCCGACCACGATGGCGTGGCCGGCCGCGCCCGCGAGGTCCATCCACAGCACGTCGCGGCGCTGCTCGAACGGCTTGTCGACGATGCCGGCCGCCGCCTGCAGCTGGCCCTGCAGGGCGGGGTCGGCGACCGTGATGCCCCGCACCGGGTCGGCGGCGAGCGGCGGTAGCAGCTGGTCCAGGGTGGGCGCCTCGCTCAGCGGCGGCAGCCACACCTGGTGTGCCGGCTCGCCCCGGCCGGCGAGGCGGCCGACGAGGATGTCGAGCACGCTCTCGCCCTCGGCCGTCTCCGGCGCCTCGTCGGCGGGCTGCTGTGGCTCCCGCGGCAGGCGGGCGGGCACGTACGCGGTGGTGTACTCCTGCACCCGGTCCTCGGCGTCGCCGGCCGCGATCGCCGCGGCGGTCTTGCTGCGGTACGCCCCCGACACGTACGCGGCCTTGAAGCGCTGCAGGGGCTCGGTGCCGAAGCGCAGGTAACCGTGCCCGGGCGCCCGCGGCAGCTCGTAGGCGTCGGTGGCGCCCAGCACGACCCGGCTCTCCATCGCCGAGAAGGTCCGCAGGCCGATCCGGTAGGACAGGTGGGTGTCCAGGCCGCGCAGCCGGCCCTCCTCGAGACGCTGCGAGGCCAGCAGCAGGTGCACGCCCAGCGATCGCCCGACTCGTCCGATCTGAACGAACATGTCGATGAAGTCCGGCTTAGCGGTCAGCAGCTCGGAGAACTCGTCACAGATGATCAGCAGGCTGGGCAGCGCCGCCAGCGGAGCGCCGGACGCGCGCGCCTTCTCGTAGTCACGCTGGGAGGCGTAGTTGCCGGCCGAACGCAACAGTTCCTGCCGGCGCACCAGTTCGCCGTTGATCGAATCATTCATCCGGTCGACCAGGGGCAGCTCGTCGGAGAGGTTCGTGATCACCGCGCTGGTGTGCGGCAACCGGTCCAGCCGGGTGAAGGTGGCGCCGCCCTTGAAGTCGACCAGGACGAAGTTCAGGCTCTCCGAGGAATGCGTCGCCGCGAGCGCGAGCACGAGCGTACGCAGCAACTCGCTCTTGCCGGAGCCGGTGGCGCCGATCAGCAGGCCGTGCGGGCCCATGCCGTCCTGCGCCGACTCCTTGAGGTCCAGCTCCAGCGGACTGCCGTCCTGCGCCACGCCCAGCGGCACCCGCAGCCGGTCCCGGTTCGGCCGGGGGGTCCAGGCCCGCGCCACGTCGAACTCGTACGGATCGCCGAGTTCCAGCAGATCGAGCAGGCCCTGGTCGGCGCCGAGCGGGCTCGCCGAGCCCCGCGACGCCACCGACAGCCGCAGCGGCGCGAGCTGCATGGCCAGCGTCTCCATCTCGGCCGTGCCGCAATTGTCGGCCCGCCCGATCGCGGCCCGCCCGTCGAACGTGGTGCTGTGCATCGTCGCGTCCGCCGACACCTCCAGGACCAGCCGGGCCCGGTCCAGGATCCGCGGCGGCGGGTTGGACAGGTCGATGATCGTCACGCCCTCGACACCGCCGTCGGTCATCAGGTGGTCCGACCCGGCCGTGTCGCCGCCGTCGATGACGACCACCACGTGCGGGCCCTCCACCTGCTGGTCGCTGCCGGACGGATTGAACCGGGGCCGGCTGCCGAGCACGTCCTCGAGCATCGCGTCCAGGCCCGCCACGCTCGGCGCCACCAGGCGCAGCGCGCCCAGCGCGTCCGTCCGCACCGGATGCAGCGCGTGGGGCAGCCACTTGGTCCACTCCCACGCGGCCCGGCGCTCCGCCGACGCGGCCACCGCCACCAGCACGTCGTCCGGTGCGTGGAACGCCGTCACCTGGGCCAGCAGCGCGCGTACCAGCGCCCGTGCGGCCGCGTCGTCGCCGCGCACGTGCACCCGGGCGAAGCCGTTCAAGGCCATGGTCACGGGCAGATCGGGCACCTGCGCGTACGTGGTGACGAAGCGACGCAGCGCGAGCGCGCACATCGGCTCCATCTTCTCCAGCGACGCGGACGCCGGCGGAACCAGCGGCGTGGCCAGATCCTGCGGCCCCAGCCCGATGCGGACGGTGGCGAAGTCGGCGTCGCCGCGACGGCGCTCCCAGAGCCGCGGCCCCACCGGCAGCGACCACAACGCGTTCGGATCGGGGTGCCGGTACAGTGCCGCCTCACGCTGCATCTGCACCGTCTTGAGCACCTTCTTGCGCTGCTTGGACAGGTGCTGCATGTACTCCCGTCGCTGCTGCAGCAGCTCCTGCTTGCTCGGCCCGCCGCCCTGTCCGAACTGCGACGCGAGCATGCCGACCGCGGAGAGACCGAACAGGCCGCCGGTCACGTAGCCGAGCGTGCTGCCGCGCTGACCGGCGAACATCAGGGCCATCGCCATCGAGCCGCCCAGCATCGGCAGCATCATCATCATCTGGCCCCAGCCCCGGCCGGACGGCGGCGGCACCTCGGGCGGGGCGTCGAGCAGCAGCTCACCGGACGGGTACTGAGGCTCCGGTTGCCGAGCCGGACGCCGTACGACCACCGTGCCCACGCTGGAGACCTCCCCGTTACCTGCGGTCCCATCACCTCGGGCACCACGACCAGGGCACATGGTAGGTAACCTTCACCCGTCATGGACACCCCGCGGGCCTCACAGCCCGCCCTGGGCTAGGGAGCGACGTGGTCACCCAGGCAGGAACCGGACTTGCGCGCCTCGCGCTGATGGCGCCCAAGCGCAGGATCGACATCGCCCTGCCCGAGCATCTGCCGCTGGTCGGGCTGCTGCCCGCCGTGCTGCGCCAGTCGGACGAGGAACCGACGGACGGTGCCGCGCACGGCGGCTGGGCGCTGCGCCGCGGCGACGGCACGCTGCTCGACCTCTCCGGCACACTCGCCGCTCAGCACGTCCGCGACGGCGAGATGCTGCACCTCGTGCCGCGCCGGGCGGACTGGCCGGAGCTGTCCTATGACGACCTCACCGAGGCGGTCGCGGCCGGGGCCCGGCTGCGCGGCCGCGCCTGGACTCCCGGAGCCACCCGGCTCACCGGCCTCGTCGTCGCCGGCGTGCTGCTCGCCCTGGGCCTGTTCGCCCTGGTCACCGCCGACCGGCTCGGCTGGCTCGGCGGCGCGGCCGCGCTCGGCATCGCGGTGGTCCTGCTCGGCGGCGGGATCCTGCTCTCCCGCGCGGTCGGTGACTCCGTGGCCGGTGCGGTCGTGGCCGGGCTGGCCCTGCCGTACGCGCTGGCCGGCGGCGCCCTGATCATCGCGGGCGGCGAATCGTTCCATGACTTCGGAGCCCCGCACCTGCTGCTCGGCTCGGCCACGCTGCTGATCACCGCAGTCCTCGGCATCCTCGGCGTCGGCGACGGCGGCCGGGTCTTCGTCGCCGCGATCTTCGTGGGAGTGCTGGGTATCGTCGCGGGCGGGCTGGCCTACGGCCCGATGGACGCCGCGGAGTCCGCCGCCGTCGTGGTGACCCTCGCCGTCCTGCTGCTGCCCGCCATGCCGGCGCTGGCCGTACGCCTGGGCAAGGTGCCGATGCCGGTGCTGCCCCGCACCGCCGCGGACCTGGTCCGCGACGATCCGCAGCCCAGCCGCGAGCGCGTCTACCAGGCCACCGCCCGCGCCGACGAGGTGTTCACCGGCATGATCTTCGGCGCGGCGGTGGCGACCATCGCCGGCCTGGTCGCGCTCACCGCGGCGGGCACGCTGTCGGCACTGCTGCTCAGCGGCATCGTGACGCTGGCCTGCCTGCTGCGCTCCCGGCTGGTCGTCACGGTCCGCCATCGGATCCCGCTGCTGCTGACCGGCCTGAGCGGCGTCGTCCTGGTGGCGCTGCTGGGCGTCGACGACCCGGTCGTCCGGGTGCTCGTCCTGCTGCCCGCCGTCGTGCTGGCCGCGGCGATCGCCATCGGCGCCGGGCGCACCTACAGCCGACGGCCGCCGTCGCCGCGCGTGGCCCGGCTCGGCGAGGTGGCGGACGTCGTGCTCCAGCTGTCGATCGTCCCCGTGGCGTGCAGCGTCCTCGGCCTCTACGCCTTCATGCGGGGCCTGGGCGGCTGAGCCGCCGGCCGGCCGGCCCGGTCACAGCGAGCCGGTGTCCGCGCTGGGCCACGGGCCGCCCCGCACGAGCGAGACCACCGCGGCGTCCAGGTCGGCGCCGATGAGAAATTCGTCACCCCAGTGCAGGAAGAACACCCTGCCGCGCTCGTCCATGGCGATGACGGCCGCGTCGTCCTCGCTGAAGCCCAGCGGGAACACGGCGAAGCCGTAGTCCTCGTCGAACCCCTCCGCCCGATCCGCGAAGAAGCCCACGGTCGTCGGGTAGAGGTGACTCGAGAACCCTCCGCCCAGCTTGCCGTCGCCGTCGAACTGGGGCAGGACGAGCCCGCCGAACTCGCACAGGGCCGCCCGCGCCGCCGCGAAGAACGGGAAGGCCTCGACCTTCTCGGCGTTCTCCCGAGCCCACGCGTCGACGGCCGCCGCGACGTCGCGGCCCGGGAACCAGCCGGCGTCGACGAGGACCCGGCCGACGTCCGCGGGGAAGCGGCTCTCGGCGGCGCGGGCGGCGGTGTACTGCTCGGCGATCGTCGGGGCGGGCAGCGGCGGCCAGCGGGTGATGTCGCCGGTCTCCCGGTCGACGACGATCTGCGGGCCGCCGGTGGATGCCGGTGGGCGTGTGGCGTCGGCCGGGGCGGGAGCGGCGGGCCAGGCGACCCAGCCGAGGTCGAATTCGTGCAGCCCGATCTCCGGCTGGTCGTCGCGGCCCTCGCAGATCCAGGCGCGGGCGCGGTCCAGCGCCTCGTCTCGGGTGATCATCCGGTCGTCCTCCAGCGGGAGCTGCACGCCTCGGCGCCCGGGGGCGGGCGGCATGACGAGGCCTGGGTGCCTATCGTAGGCACCGCAGGCCGCGCGTACGTCGTCGCAGCCGCGCTCCAGGGGAGGTGGATGTGCCGTCGCGGCGCGATCAGGTGCAGTCGTACCAGTTCTTCGTACAGCGGTTGACGTCGGCGCTCGTGGCGCGTGAGCCCGATCCCGAGGCTGCGCCGTTCCGGCGCCTCGGCGGCGCCGGGCTGGGCGGCATCATGGTCGCGGTGCTCTGCCTGGCCGCGGTGGGGATCTTCGGCCTGATCCGGCCGGGCGGGTCGACCAGCTGGAAAGAGGGCGATTCGGTCATCGTCGAGAAGGAGACCGGCGCCCGGTACGTGTACCGCGACGGCCGCCTGCACCCGGTGGCGAACTACGCGTCCGCGCTGCTCGCCCTCGGCGCCGCGAAGACCGTGCAGGTGTCGCGGAACTCGCTGACCGGCACGGCGCGCGGGTCGCTGATCGGCATTCCCGGCGCTCCGGACTCCCTGCCGGACCCGAAGCGGATGCTCGACGGCACGTGGACGCTCTGCTCCCAGCCGACCCGCGATTCCGCCGGGGAGACGGTGGCGACGACGGTGCTGACCCTCGGGCGCCGGGTCGGCGGCGGCCGCGAGGCCGGGGACGCCGCGCTGCTCGTCCGCGACGACACCACCGACGTCCTCTACCTCGTCTGGCACGACCACCGCCACGAGATCAAGGACGAACGGACCGTGCTGCAGGGCATGGCCATGACCTCCGAGCCGGTGGTCGCCGCGGGAGGCGCGTGGCTGAACGCGCTGCCGGCCGGTGAGTCCATCGGCGGCCGCGGAGTCGACGACCGCGGCCAGCCGTCCTCCGCGGTGCCGGACGGCGTCGTCGGCCGTGTCTACGTGGTGCAGAGCCAGTCCGGTGACAAGGAGTACTACCTGGCCAAGTCCGACGTCCTGGTGCCGCTGACCGAGCTGCAGGCCGGCGTCCTGCTGGCCGACACGGCGACGCGCGACGCGTACGGGGGCGAGAATCCACGCGCCGAGGAACTCGCGGCGGACACCGCCGCCAACGCGCCGAAGGCGAATGCCGCCTCCGACAGCCCGTACCGCGCGCCCCAGCGGCGCCCGGAGGTCGCGCGGCTGGCCGGCGACCAGCCGGCCGTGTGCGCGGAGTACACCCCCGGTCGGGAGGAGCCACGGGTGGTCCTGGACGCCCAGGTGCAGCCGCTCGCCGATCCCGTGCGTACCGCCGGGCGTACCGGGGACGGGGTTCCGCTGGCCGACCGGATCGTGGTCGAGCCGGGATACGGCGTCCTCGTCGCGGCCATGCCCTCACCGGAGGCCCCGGCCGGGACGCTGAACCTGGTGACGGATCTCGGCTACCGCTATCCGCTGGCCTCGAACGACGTACCGGCGATGCTCGGATACGGTCGGGTGAAGCCGGTCCGGCTGCCCGCCAGCCTGGTCGTACGTCTGCCGAGTGGCCCGGCTCTCGATCCCGAGGCGGCGAAACGTCCATTTAGTAAGGATTGAGGAATTTAGCGGTGTAGCGCTGGCTGGGCGACACCCGCTACCGTTTTGCACGACGGGTGGCTTACCCAGGCCATCGGAGCTGCCCCGGAGGTCCCGGGGCGATTCAGCGAGAACGGGGGTGACCGCCATGTCGCAGATGCAGTCCAATACCGACTTGATGCACAAGACCGCGCAGGACGTCGAGGGCGTCGCGGATCGACTGACCAGCAACCTCAACGGGCTCATGAATGAGCTGGCGCCGCTGCAGGACGCCTGGAAGGGTGCCGGTGCCGGTTCCTTCCAGCAGGTCCGGCAGCGGTTCGACGAGGACATGGCCAAGCTGAACGTGGCCCTGCGGGCGGTCGCCGAGGCGGTCGGCTCGGCCGGTAAGGACTACGACGTGAGCGACGAGGAGATCCGCTCCGACATGGAGTCCGCCGGCGCGACCGCCGGTCAGATCACCGCGGCACTGAAGCTCTGACGGGGGGACGGACATGGAGATCAAGTACAACTTCCCGCAACTGAGCATGGGCGCGGACAAATGTGGCAGCGCGGTTAAGAACATGACCGCGGAGCTGGACACCCTCACGCAGGGCCTCCAGCCGATGCTGTCGTCCTGGGATGGTGACGCGCGCACCGCCTACTTCCAGCGGCAGAAGGAGTGGGACGCGGCGGCCGGTGACATCCGTGACCTGCTCACCCGCATCGAGAAGGCGCTCCGCGAGTCTGCGATCAAGATGCAGGCCCGCGAGTCCGCCAACAAGGCGAAGTTCGACTAGCACACCGACATACGAAGGCTCGGCGCGTCCGGTACGCGCCGAGCCTTCGTCGTCTCCGCCGCTTCGGGAGCCGGATCAGCCCGTGGGCGCCGAGGGAACCCGGAAGAAGACCTCTTCCGGGTCCGGTTCGCCGCACTCCGGGTGCGGCTCGGGGCTCGGGGCGGTGCGGGTCGGCCGCCAACGGCGCCTGCGGCCGTACGGTGCCAGCAGCGCGACGGCCGCCACCACCCCAGCCGCCGCCACCAGGCCCAGCGCCACCCACCAGCCGATGTGGCCCATCGTCGCCCAGCGGTCCGTTCGGGCGGCTCGCACCGGGTCGTAGGGCGCCGCGGGCAGCGCCTCCCGCGTCCGTGCCGGGGCGTCGGTGAGCCGTTCCGTGACCGCCCGGTACGGGTTCACGACCCCCCGCCCGTAGCCCTGCGCGGCGCTGCCACGAGCCGGGTCCGCCGTGGCCAGCAACCGCTGGGCCACCTGCTCGGCGCTCAGGCGGGGCTCGGCGGCCCGGATCAGGGCCGCGGTGGCGCTGACCATCGGCGTGGCGAAGCTCGTGCCGGACCAGGTGCTGTGTCCGCGTACCCGGGTCGCGGCCACCACCGCGCCACCCGGCGCCACGATGTCCACATACGGCCCGATCTGTGACAGGTCGACGCGGGCACCGGTCTGGTCGATCGCGCCGACGCCGATCACGCCGTCATACGCCGCCGGATACGGCACCGGGTCCGGCTGCCCGCCGCTCTGATGCAGGTTGCCCGCCGCGGCCACCAGGACCACGTCCTTGTCCAGCGCGTATGTCACCGCGGACTCGACGGCCGGGTCGTTCTGATAGAGCGTCACCGACAGGTTCACGACCCTGGCGCCCTCGTCCACCGCCGTGCGGATGGCCTGGGCGAACCGCTCCGCCGGGACGGCGGGGCCCTGCCCCTTGCCCTGGTCCACCTCGCGCTCGGTCACCCGGATCGGCAGGATCTCCGCGTCCGGTGCGAGACCGGCGAAACCCACGCCCTGCTGCCGGCGCGCGGCGATGATGCTGGCGACCGCAGTGCCGTGCGACACACAGTCGACGTTGCCGCCCGCGCCGCCGCTCAACATGTCGAACCCCTGCTGCACCCGGCCGCTGAGCTGAGGGTGGGATGCGTCGGTGCCGGAGTCGACGACCGCGACCTCGACCCCGGCCCCGGTGCTGAACGGCCAGACCCGTTCCGGTGCCAGCCATTGCTGCTGCCACGGAGTCTGCGCGATGACCTGACCCGGCTCGGCGGGGTTCTCGCAGGCCGCCGGGGCGTACCGATGGGCCTGTCGTGGTCCGGCCGCGGCCGGAGCCGCGCCGCCGAGGCCCAGAACGACGGTGGCAGCGACCGCCGTGGCGCTGCGCAGAACGATTCCCATCCGCGCCCCACCTCCCCGTCATCGCCGGCGCCTGAGGCATCGTAGCCGGGTTCGCGGGCACCGGAATTCGCCGGCATTAAGTATGGTCGAGCCGTCACGCCGTTGGATACGCCGCCGCGTGCGCGGCGGTGAGACGCGACACGGGGAGGGACGTCATGGATCTGCCGGCCATGCGGGCGCACGCCGATGAGCTGATGGCGCAGTTCGAGCGGATGCGCTCGGGCGTCGGTGACCTCCAGCAGAAGGTCAAGGCCGTCCAGGTGTCCGTCACGTCCGATGACGGCCTGGTCACGGCAGTCGTCGGACCGCGCGGACAGGTCATCAAAGTCGATTTCGACCCGCGCATCTATCGCCGCCCCAACTCAAAGGAACTCTCCGCGACGGTCACCGATACGATCCGTAAGGCGACCGAGAAGGCGATGTCTCAAGTGGAGGAGCTCATGCGGCCCTTCATGCCGAACGCCGAGTTCCAGGCATACATCGACCACGATCTTGACGGTATCTTTCGACAGCTGGACAGCGATCTCCCGAAGGGTGACGAACGATGAGTGGCGTCGACGACACGTTCCTGGACCCCGCGAAGGCGGCCGGCGGTGCGGTGCAGCTCACCCACGCGGGCGAGGCCCTGTCCAGCAACTTCAACCGCCTCGCCGGGGTCATCGAAGGACTGAACGGCCAGCAGCCCTGGGGCAACGACGATCCGGGTAAGCAGTTCAACAAGCAGTACCTGGAGGGCGGCGACGAAGCGCCGGCCAAGGTGATGCTGGACGCGGGCAAGCAGGTGGTCGAGCGGGTGAGCCAGCTCGGGCCGGACGTCCGCGAGGCCATCGAGGGCACCGTGGAGATGGACGACCTGGTCGCCAAGTGGTTCGGCGGCGACAAGTAACCGTCGGCGAAATCTGACGGCACGGGGCAAAGGGGAAACACGGCTTGGCGGTTCCCAATCCGAAGAGCTCACTCGGCGAGTACGGGTGGGTCTGGGATGCCGTCTGCTGGGTCAGTGCTGGCGAGGCGTGGCCCGACGGCGACGAAGACAAGATGCGCGAGCTCGCCGACGCGTGGACCCAGCTCGCCGACTCCATCGGCAAGTCGCTCGGCAGTGCCGACCCGGCCGTGATGAAGATCCTCGAGGGCTGGGGCGGCGCCGCCGGCGAGGCGTTCAACACGTTGTGGGGCCACCTCGGCGTCGGCCCCAGCACCGGCCTGCCCGTCCTGCAGGAGGCCGCGTCCGCGATCGGCGCCAGCTGCGACAGCGCCGCCATGGAGATCGAGTACGCGAAGCTCACCGTACTGATCTCGGTCATCATCACCGTCATCGCGGTCTTCGTCGCCCTGCTCATGGCGTGGCTCGGCGGCGTCTCCGCGGGCGCCATCCCCGGCATCCTGGCCGCCGGGCGCCAGGCCGTCACCATCGCCTTCAATCGCCTGCTGGCGGCGCTCGGGCGCAAGATTCTGGTCAAGACCGCCATGACCGCGCTTCGTAAGGGCGCCCAGAAGGTCGTCACGAACCAGCTCAAGCGGGAAGCGCTCAAGAAGTTCGGGAAGCACCTCGCGAAGGAGCTGGTCGAAGAGATCGGCGAAGAGCTGATCATCGACGTCGGCGCTCAGGCGTACCAGAACGCCACGGGCACCCGCGACGGCTGGGACGTGAAGCGTACGGTGACCGCCGGCGTCGGCGGTGCGATCGGCGCCGGTCTCGGCAGTGGCTTGAACTTCGCCGGCAAGAAGCTCGGTCCCAGGATGCCGGTCAGGTTCAGCCCACCCTCGACCAACTTCCGCGGTGGCGGTGTGGTCCGCTGGGGTGGTAGCACGATCGCCTCGGGCGGGCAGAACGCCGTGATCTCACCCGCGGCCAGTGTGCTCGCCAACGGCCTCGTAAACGGCCAGTGGCAGATGCCGGGCGCCGACGCCTTCCTGGGTGGGTTCACCAGTGGCGCCGGCCGATCCGGTATGACCGGCGCGGCGGGCATCGCGGGCACCGGTCTGGCCGATCTCCAGAATCGGATCGGCGGCGACGGCGGCCAAGCAGCGGGGTCCGGCGGCACCGGCACCGGCACCGGCACCGGCAGCGTCGAAGTCGGCGCTGGGGGCAACAACGCGGTCAACGGCGGTAGCCCCGACCTCGGTGATCTCGGCTCGGGCGCGTCTTCCGAATCGGGTACCGCAGGCGGCTCCTCCGGCTCCCCCGACTCCAGCACTTCCACCAGCTCCACCGACTCCAGCACTTCCACCAGCTCCACCGACTCCAGCACCTCCACCAGCTCCCCCGACTCCAGCACCTCCACCAGCTCCACCGACTCCAGCACCTCCACCAGCTCCCCCGACTCCAGCACTTCCTCCGGTTCGCCCGACTCCAGCAGCGATGCCGGAACCGGTTCGACTGCTGGGTCCGGATCGCCTGAAGGCTCCGGGGCTCAGGAGGGCGCGGGCGCCGGGGCGCCCGTTTCGGTGCCCGACGCGGGCAGTCCGGCGGCAGTCGAACCGCCCTCCTCCACCTCCGACGGCCCGGCGGCCGTCGATGCCGGTGACAGCGGCGGGCCTGCACCCGGCTCGCAGCCCGGTTCCGGTTCCTCAGGTGCACCGGATTCCTCAGTGGACTCCGGTCCGTCCGAGACCGACGGGTCGACCGCGGCGGCGCCGGACAGTTCGCATTCCTCGGCAGGTTCGCCGTCCGTCGAGTCACCCGGCGCCGGTGTGTCGGCCGGTGAGGCATCCGATGTCGGGTCGGCCTCGGGCATCGCCGACGGCCCCACCTCGGCTCCTGCGACTTCAGACGGCGCCGACGCCGCTCCGACCCCGGCCGTGGTTCCCGCGGGGATGGCCGGCGCGGCACCGGGCGCCGGTCCCATCGCCGGCACCCCGGGCACGGTGACCGGGCCCGCGGGCACGGTGACGGGCACCACCGGCCTCGCGGGCGCGAGCTCCGGGGTCACCTCCACGGCCACCGGGTCCGGGACCAACGTGACCGGAACCGCATCCACGACCACCGGCGCGACGGCGACCACCAGCCCGAACACGGGCACGAGCGGCACCGGAACCTCCAATCCGGCTACGAACGCCACGGGTAGCGGCCGGAATACCCCCACTCCCCCGATCACCCCCGGCAGCACGTCCGACAACTCAAGGTCCACACCCGCCACCGGCTCCGTCTCTGTCGCGCCCGCCACCGATCCGGGCAATATGGACGGCGACAGGGTTGGCACCAGCGACCGCGGTGTCGCGAACCCCGGCACCACGTCTGACGCACCGACCGGCGACCGTGACGCCACACAGGGCGTACCGGTCGGTGCGGGCCCGATCGCAACCACGCCGGACACCTCCGCGCCCGACCATCGCGGCACAGACCCGAACAGCACGCCGGACCACCGCGTCCCGGACAGCAACACCACCTCAGACCAGCAAGGAAACGGCGACCAGGCACCGGGGCGCTCCGACCCTCTCGCGGCACCCGACACGAACGCCGCACCGGAATCCGACGCGAGGTCCGATACAGACTCGAGGGCCGACACGGACGCGAGCCGCGACACCGATCACTCCAGATCGGACACTGACGGCCTCGTCGTACCCGTACCCGTGCTATCCGGGGGCACCCACACGCACGGACCAGGAGGCGCCGACCCCAGCACCTTCCGGCGTTCGACCGGCCGGACCGCCAACGGCACGCACAGCTGGCAACTCGACTCGACCACGACCGCCGCCGACCCGACCAGTCCCGAAGCGGAGCAGGCGCTGATCGACGCGTCTCGGACGCTGGCGGAGCGCGCCCGCGTCGAGGTGAGCCGACAGAACATCCCGCCGCGGCAACGGCCCGGCATGGCGGGTGCGCTGCTGACGTCGGACGGCGAGATCCACATCCACAGCAGCATGATCCCGAACCGGAGCAGAACCCCGCACACGAATCCGGCGGTGCACCCGCTGGCGCAGGCCGCCCTCGACCGGGTCCTGCAGCGGGTTTCCCGGCCCGGCGCCGGCCACGGCCGATGTGCGGAGGTGGCGCTCGTCTCCGATCAGCTTTATGCCATCGAGAACCAGTGGAACGCCGCCGGACGGCCGGGAGACCTCGCGGACTATGCGGCCGCCCAGCTTGAAGGCTCCAGAATCGTCACCCACCAGCTCGGGTCCAACTTCAGCGAGGGCCAGACCTACAACGACGGCGACTACCGGCCGCCGTGCCGAAGCTGCACCGAATTCCTGCCCGAGTTCGGCGTCGAACCCGTCGTCGATGACGGACGTCAGCCGGGCCAGTGGACCCCGCCGACGGAAACCGGTGCCCTGGCCAACGGGCAGCCGCTCGCCGACACCCGGCCCACCGGGCCGCAGGGCCTGATCCCGCCCACCGACGCCGACCAGCAGGCACTCGACAACGCGGTGCCGCGCGACGCCAACGGCCGGCCCGCCGTCCACCCGGACCCACGGTCCGGGTGGTGGGCTCGCCTGATCAACGACGGCGGCCCCACAAACCCCGGCCGCAACAGCAACTGCCCGGACGTCGGCCTGGCGGTGCTCTCCACCTGGTACGGCGACCCACAGGTTGCGGGCGCCGTGGCGCAGCAGAACGGGCTGGAGGCCGACAGCACCGCCCGCCAGGAGCAATGGCTGGGCACCAGCTTCGACTACCGCGGCCAGGGCACGAGCGGGCTCGACGCGGTGGCCGCCCAACTGCTCCAGGCCGGACCGGGCTCGGCCGCCCTGATCATCTCCAGCTGGAACAACGGCGGCCCGGCACACACCTGGAACGCGGTGAACGTCGACGGCACGGTGGTGTGGATCGACGGCCAGACCCGCCAGGTCAGTGACACCGGCCCGATCTACACGACCGAGGTCGACAACACCTGGTCGATCACGCTGGACGCGGACGGCAACCCGTTCACCCCCGGCTCGGTGGCCCCGGCCGTCCCGACCACCAGCACCGCCCCCGCCGACAACGACCAGGATCCGGCGGTGATGGAGGATGACGATGGAACCTCTGCACCTCTCATACATCCTCCTGTACGAGATGGGGGACCTGGACGAGGAGCCGATCCCACCGACAGAGGCGCCCCGGAACCTGGTCGCGGCCGCGATCACGAGAGGACCGACGCCAGCGGTCCTCTGGGATCACGCGAAGCAGACGTGGACTCTCGAGACGACCGTGGTGGCGGGCATGTACGCGAACCCGGAGCGCTACCGGAGCCGGCTGGTCGACCGGACGACGGCGGAGAACGAGACGCCGCGGTTCGCGACGAAGCCCCTGCCGAGCGAGGCCGAGCTGACGGAGATCTGCCGCACGGCGATAACGAGCTGAATAGCCCGGAAGACCACGAGTCACAGGGCGATCCTTCTCCGAGCGATCCGGTCGGCTCCGAATCGAGTTCCCCGGCCTACGACCCGGCGAACGACACGGGCCCGTATTTCGACTCGCTGGACGCCGATGTCCAGCAGGACGTGCGCGACGGCATCGAAGCCGCCAAGAGGGACGCCAACCGGGTCCTCGAGAAGCTCACCGAGATCGCGGCCCAGGTAAACGGTGATCATTCTCTGACCGGCCCGGACGTGCTGACTCCCGTCGGTGAGGACAATCGGGTCAAAGGCGCCGAGTCGATCGCCCGGAAGTACACGGCGGAGCATCGGCCGCTCGGCCAGGACATGAAAACGGCGCTGAGCAGGATGAACGACGTGGTCCGGTTCTCGCTGCGGGCGCCCGAGTCCGAGGCATACGGCCCCGCGGTGGAGCAGGTTCTCAGAAGCCTCGCGGACAGCGGCTACCAGGTCGGCAAGCTGAAGAACTTCTGGCGGCCGGGAAACCGTTTCTACGGTCTGAACTGCACGATCACGTCTCCCCCGACGCCCGAGTCGCCCCAGGGCCGAACCTTCGAGTTGCAGTTCCCGACGGCGACCAGCAAGGCCATCGGCAACCTGACGCACACGGCCTACGAAGTCGCGCGCGATCGGGATACCGACCCCGGCGCGCGGATCCACGCCTTCCTCGACATTCTTGCGATCAACCGGAATCTCGGCGCGATGGACCACATGCCCGGAGGCATGGAAGGCCGGGACATCTACCCCGAGGCCAAGAACAAGAGCCTCGCCAATTGGCTCGGCGAGGAAGAAAACACCGAGCTCGTCGAGGAGTACTCGAACTGGCTGGAGCGGCACGGGAGTACGTTCTCGGAGGAGCTCGCGCGGCGCGGCCTTGATTCAGCCGATGTGCCGGGCCTGGACCCGGCGACACTGGAGAGCGGAAATGGACCTGCTGAAGTTCGGGTACCACCTGGTGTACGAGCCGGGGGACCAGGAGGAGAACCCGATCCAACCGTCAGAGGCCCCGCTGAATCTGATAGCGAGGGGGGTTTCAGTGGGCCCGCTGCCGGCGGTGGCATGGGACTATCCGACCCGGGATTGGACCTTCCAGCCGGAGGCCGCGATAGCGATGCTTCACCTGAAGTCGGACGAGCATCGGACCCGGCGGGTAGATCGGAAGACGGCGGAGACAGAAGCGCTGAGGTTCGCGACGAAGCCGTTGCCGAGCGAACTGGAACTGACGGAGATCTGCCGCGCGGCAACGACAACCTGACCCAGGCGGACACCCACACCGAGGCGGACGGCGACACCGGCCTGGACCAGGACAGACAGGTCCCGCGTGACAGTGGTGCCGCCGACCTGCCTCCGCTGGAGGGCACCCGGCAGTACGGGCCCGATCAGCTCGCACCGCTCGAGGACCCCGGATACCAGGAGGACCTCGAGCTGAGTCTCGAGACCCCCGACGGCTACCAGGTCGGCGCCGACCCTTCGCAGCACCCGTACGGTGGGCTGGTCAACGACGGTGGGCCGGACCGGCCCGGGCGGGCCAACAACTGCCTGGACTGTGCGCTCGCCGCGCTGGCCAGCTTCAGGGGCGATCCCCAGGTCTCGATGCCTCGCTGGGCCGACGTCAACCCCGACGGCACCCTCGACCTCGCCGGTGAGCTCGACGGTATCGAGCGGGCGGAGGCGTGGCTCGGCGCCGAGTTCGCGCCGCTGCCCGGCGACATGCCCGGTGACCCGGCCGCCCGCTCGGCCCGGGTCCACGAGCAGTACCAGGCGTTGTACGACGCGATCGCGGCGGCCGGTCCCGGTTCTGCCGCGCTCGTGGTAATCGCATGGCAGAGTTTCGACCCGGCGACCGGGCATCCCGAGGTGGATGGCGACGGCAATGCCGTGGAGGGCGACCAGCACGCGTTCGTGCTGGTCTATCCCACCGACAGTGACCGGCCGGTCTGGTGGGATCCGCAGGACGGGAGCACGTGGGCGCAGCCGATTCCGGAGTACGCGGCGGACACCCACTCGTTCTGGTCCCTGACCGTGCCGGAGGGAGGATCGACCCATGACGGAGGAACAGGCGCTGGCCCTCATCACCCGGCTGCTGGGCACCCGGCATCCGGTGACGCTGCAACCGTTCGAGTTCGGCTGGCTGGCACATCCGACGCTGTCGGCGGAGGAACGGTCCCGGAGCAGAGGGCTGGGGCAGGGGAGCTTCATCATCGACCAGGACGGGACGGTGACCGCCCATCCCAGCCTGTCGACCCGGATCCTGATCCGGCGGTACACGCAGGCACGCCGGGAGGGCCGGATCACCGGCCGCCAGGTGTGGCCGGAGGTGGACCAACCGACCTGACGGGCGGCGCGGACCCCGGTGGCGGGCCGGATCTGCGGCGCGCCGCCGCCGGGACGACCTTCGGCGGGGCGTTGCTCGACGCGGATCCGGCACGGACCGCCGCCGCCGTCGACCGGGCGTTGAGCGACGGACTGCTGCCCGCCGGCGCGACCGTCGATCCGGACGCCCGGGTCGTCACGATCACCACGCCGAACGGGTCCTACCGGGTCGAGCTGGAGCTGGCCTCGGCCCCGGACGGGGCCACCGTCGCGCCGGTCGCCACGGTGCACGCCGGTCCGGACAGTGCGACGGTGCGGGTCTCGACCTCCGCCGACCCCGATCACGTACGCCGGGCGGTCGCCGCCGCGCTCGCCGAGGCCGACTTCGTCGCCCAGCAGCGCGCCGTCGAGGTGCGGCTCGACGCGACGTCCGCGCTCGCGGAGGGGTCGCGGGAGCGGGCCGTCACCGCGCGCGACGCCGGCCGGCTCGCCGAGCTGCAGGTCGTCGCCGCCGACCTGCAGGACGCGGCCGACCCCGGGCGCCGGGCGCAGCTCGAGGCCGACGCGGTCGGCCTCCTGGTCTCGGCGGGCCTGCTGGAGCAGGCGCCGGCCCATCACGTACACGGGTTGAACGACAACGTGCCCCAGGTCGGGCCGGAGGCCGCGCTGGCGCGCCTCGACCTGATCCGCGGACACCTCGACGCGGCACAGTTCGCGGCGGTGACCGACGTGATGGCCGGCGTCGCGGCGGCCGACGGCCTGGCCGCGGCCGTCCGGGCCGCCCAGTCGGAGGTACGGGCGGAGGCGCGTGCCTGGGCCCGCGAGGCGACGAACCTGCGCAACGAGGCGGACCTGGCCCTGACCGCCCACGTGGATGCCGCGCTGGACGCCGACCCCGGGCACGTGTTCGACCGGCTGGCGATCGGCGGGGGCTGGGCGGCGACCGCCGACTTCGTCACCATGGGCGCCCCGGGCCACACCGCTTCCGGCGGGCTGCCGCCGGTGCTCTGCCTGTCACAGGGGCACGACCCGTGGGGTGACCGCCAGGACCTGCTGATGGGCCAGGTGCCCGCCGAGCTCGAACTGCCCGGAATGCCGTTCCAGCCGGCCGACCTCGCCGACGTCGGCACCCAGTTCGCGCCGTCGGACGTGTTCGCGGCGGCCGTCGGTGCCGCGCGAGCACTCTCCGGCATGCCCACCTACCAGGGCCTCGCCACCGATGTCGAGGCCCGGCCGGAGACCGACGCCGCGGGCTGGCCCGACGGCGCCCGCTACCGGGTCACCGTCGACGGCCGCAGCTTCTGGGCCGGCTCAGTCGACATCGCCAGCGGCCTGGGCACACCGCGGGTACCCACACAGATCAACCCCGCGGGCCGGTACGTGGATCCGGGCTCGGGGTACAGCGTGGACCACAGCGGGACCGTGCCGGTCGTACGGGACGCTCTCGGTAACGCCGCCGACCCGGCCGGGTTGCCGGCGGAGGTTCGCGCGGTCCTGGGCGTCGACGTCGACGGCGCGATCGGCGCGCCGCTGATCGCGGACACCGATGGGCGGCTCACCGGCCAGCAGGTCGTCGATCCGGCCTCCGGGTATGCCGTGGACACGGCCACCCAGCAGGCCTACGACCCGGATGGCAACCCGGTCCCGGCGGGCTCGCTGCCCGCCGACATCGGTGCGCGGTTGGGTTTCGCCGCCGATGGTGTCTTCACCGACCCGCGTCCGGTGCACCCGACCGTGGACTTCGGCGGTCAGAACCTCGCCGACGCGTACCGTTCCGGTGATCATGTACTGGTCTTCGGGTCCGGGGCGTCCGGGGCGTGGGACATCGAGCAGGCGGTCGCCTCCGCGGCCGCGCAGGTCGCCTGGGCCTCCAGGCCCGCTCGGGTGGAGCGGGACCCGGCCCTCAGCCAGGCGGAGCACGACAGGCTGGTCTTCACCGAGAGTTTCGCCGGCGGCTACAACCGGCGGAACACCCTGCCTGAGGTAGGCGCGTACGACGTGCTGGATCAGGTGCAGCAGTCGCTGAACGAGTTGGCCTCGGTGCGGCATACCGTGGACGGGCGGTTCCTCGTCACGTTCACCGACGGCAGCCAGGCCCAGTTCGACCGGGTGGTCCTCTCCATCGGCCAGGACGCGAGCCTGCCGGGTGGCGTCGGCGTTCTCGTGCAGAGCCTCGGCCTCGTGCCGATCGTCGGGCCGGACCTCGACGACGGATCGACGGGCCTGACCGGTGACGTGCTCGGTATAGGTGACGGGGCCGGTTTGCGGGTGCTCGGCGCGGCAGCCGTCAACGTCATGGTGCTGGAGCGGCTCCGGGGCGATCGGCGAGATGTCGGCGTCGCGCTGCGTGAACAGGCGCAGGCCTTGCCGCAGGACTCCCGTGGCATCGCGCCCAGCATCCGGTTCCATGCCCAGCGCATCGCCGAAGCCAACCGTGCCGCAGGCCCTCCGGACCCGCAGCGCCCCGGCACCCCCGGCCGCGCCGCCGGTCCGGGGGGTTCAGACCGTGCCGAGGTACGGCGGCGTGGCCACGTCGAGCCATTTCGGGCGCATCCAGGGGAAGGGGCCGTACCGTTCGTTGAGCCGGACGCCGAACTCGGGAATGTAGGTGTCGACCGGTTCCTTGCCGGAGATGGCGTCAATCCCCTCCCCGTACGGGATGAAGGGGGTGTTCTGGGCGAAGCCCAGCCACTGGAGGTTGGGCAGGCTCGCCGGGGCGGCCTCGGCGAGGGCCTCAGCGCCGATCTGGCCGATGCCGCAGTTGCTGAGGTCCAGCCAACGCAACCCGCGCAGGTGCTCCGAGGCGACCAGAGCGCGCACGCCGTCACTGCCGATCCGGCAATCCAGCAGCGAGATGCTGACGAGCTGGTCGAGCAACGGACTGTCGGCGAGCGTCGCGACCAAGCTCGCGTCGACGTCCATCAGGAACGCGTGGCGGACCGGGACGCGTTCGTAGAGGATTCGCCCGTTCTCCAGGAAGGCGGCCCCACTGAGCGTCACCGTCTCAGGGAAGCCGCAAGCGAAGTGGAACCTGCGCACCAGGCCGGCGATCGGAGCGGCGAGCCGGTCGCCGATGCGCCGGGCGAGCCGGTATCCCCGGCCGTACACGGCGGAGATCTCCTCGGGCAGGTCCCCGGTCTCCATCCGCTCCACGCGGATGTGTTCACGGCGGGTGAAGTCGATCTGCACGCGGATCAGCTCGGCGTGGTCGGGGTCGGTGGCCTCGATGGCGTCGGCGTAGGCCAGCCGCAGGTCGAGGTCGTTGGGAGCGGCCAGGATGGCGGCGTACAGGTCGGCGGGGTCGGTCATGACGCGAGCGTAACCACGGCCGGCCCGGACGGCCGAATCACCGCCGCCGCCGTGCCGGGCTCGGCCTTCCACGGCCACGGCAGGCCCGTCGCGGAGCCCCAGGCCGTGCTCGCCGGCGCGCGGGCAGTGCTGCCGGCGCTGTCCCAGGTCGGCGGGGTCGCGTCGATCTCCGAGATCGACTACGCCCGGTACGAGGTGCGGCCGCACACCGGCGTCCCGCTGCGGATCAGTCTGCAGACCGGCCCGCTGACCGGCGACGTCGTGGCACAGACCGTCCGCGACGGCGACGGCGGCTACACGCTGACGGTCTCGGACCGGGCCGCCGACGCGACGATCGCCCGTGCCCTGGCGCACGAGATCGCCGAACTGGCCGCGGTGCACGCCGCCGCCGTGGTGCCGGCGGGTCCGCTCTACGGAGGACCGGTCGGGCCGATCAACCCCGCCGGGCTCACCGCCCACGACCGGGGGCGGCTGGCGGAGGCCCGGTGGCTGGCCGTCCAACACGCCCACGCGGATCCCGCCGGGCAGGTGGCGGTCCGGGCGGAACTGGACGCCCTCGCCGAACATCTCGGTCTGCGCTCCGTCGACCCGGACGCCCCGGCCCGCTGGTCGCTGCTGCCCGCCGACGTGCACGCCACGATGCGCAGGCTCACCACCCCGGCGATCACCGCGGCGTACGCCGAGCACATCTGGACGACCCTGCCGAACAATGTCAGCGAGCACTTCCGCCAGATCGACTACCGGAGCCGGCTGACCAGCGGGGGGAGCACCCTCTCCGACGCGGACATCGCCGCCCGGCTGCGGGAGCTCAGCGTCAGTGCCGAGAACGCGCAGAACAGTGCGCCGCGACTGCCGGAGTACGCGGGCCAGTTCCTCCAGCTGCCCGGCCAACTGCTGAACACCATTCACCAGGTGGATCCGCAGCTGGCCGCCCGGGTCGCCGCCGAGGGCGTGTACGTCAACCTCAACGGCCGGGCCGACCTGCGCGCGTACGCGCTGGACAACGTCCCGGACCTCGACATCGGCAGCGGTGTCCCGCGATTCGACCTGACGACGCCCGAGGGGCGTCAGGCCCTGCTGATGGAGGACCGGGCCCGCGCCGAGGCGGCCCTGCGGACGAGTCCCGGCACCCGGGATGCCGCCGTGGCGCTGCTCGCGACCAACAGCCTGCATTACGCCAACGACGGCCGCACCATGTACCTGGTTCCAGACGTCCTGACCTCGGCCATCGCCCTGTTGGCGCCCCCGCCGACCCTGGTCTCCCACGAGGCGACGGCCACGTCGGTCACCGCCGCCCGGACGACGGCGACGGCGGACCGGGTCACCCTGCCCACCCCGGCTCGGCACCGGTCCGCGCCGACCTACGGCCGTCCGGTGGACTCGACGGGGCAGCACGTGCCGCTGTTCAACGGGCCACCCGTCCGTGAGCAGGTCGCCCAGGGCGAACTCGGTGACTGCGGCATGCTGGCCACCCTCGCCGCCGTGGTCGGGCATCGCCCGCACCTGATGAACCAGCTGGTGCGGCCCAACCATGACGGCACCGTCGATGTGGTGCTGCACGAGAGCAGCACGCCGGGCGGCGTCACTTCGGCGACCGGACGCGAGCTGCGCATCACCGTCTCGCCCGACGTGCCGGCCTACGGTGCCGCACCGGCCGATTCGGCCTACGCGAGCCAGCGTAAGGCTCAGGCGGCGTGGGCGTCCGCGGTCGAGAAGGCGATCGCGGCCGTCGACCGGACCTGGAGCAACGCCCGCCGTGACCTGTGGCAGGACAGCTGGCGTGAGTGGACCGGCCAGAACTCGCCGAATGCCGGCGCGCCGTTGGGGTACGGCCGGTTGAACGTCGGAAGCACGCCGGATCTCTGGGCGGAGCTGCTGACTCAGCTCACCGGTGAACCGGCCCGTGCGGTCCGGTTCGACCGCACGCCCGGCACCGAGCCGGCCACCGAGGCGTGGCTCGGCACCCTGCTGGCAGCGGGCAACCCGATCATCGTCAGCACGATGAACGAGAGCCGGTATCCAGCGGCGATCCGGACGAACCTCCCGTTCAACCTGCGAGCCGGGCATGCCTACGAGGTCGTCGGGGTGGGCGACGGTCAGGTGCGGTTGCGCAACCCGTGGAACACGGAGCACCCCGCGTCGATACCGGTGCGCCAGTTCCTCGATCTCATGGCGGCCGACTTCGCGCACCTCGACTCCCGGCCGGCCACCGCACCGGCGCCTGCCGTTACCGGGCAGCAGGCACCCCCATCCGGACCGCACGCCGCCCCGGGCACGGTGGGCGTGCACCACGCCGCGGGCCGGGTCCGCACCGACGAGCACGGTTACTCCCACGTCTATTACGCGGTCATGGCGGTCGACGGAACGGTGGAAGGTCTGACCGTGGTGGAGGTGACCGCGGTCGGGCCGAGGTCGGCGCGATGGATGGCGAGCCAGCATGCACTGGGCCTGGGTGGCGAGCGGGTGGTGACCCGGCCGGAGGCGGAGCGGATCGCGATCGAGGCGCTCGGGTTCGCGCTGCCGGACGAGACGACGTTGCATGGGATGCTGGACGGATGACACAGGCGGGAGGCAGTCCGGTGGAACCCGATGACCGGGTCGTGTGGGTTGGCAACAACGTTGTCGTCGCGACCCCCGCCGCCGATATCGGGATCATGGGATCGACGACGGTCCCGGAACCGGAGGTCCAGCTGGTAGTCATGTACGACGACCGGACGCGGAGCACCAAGCACCTGGTGAAGCTGGGCGAGACGTTTCCGATCGCGGGTGAGACGTGGCGGCTGGCGGACATCGACTACCAGACCAGAGACGACTACTCGGTGTGTCTGCGCCGGGTGGACGAGTACGAGCCGCAGGATCCGCCGAGCGGCTACATCTGGCAGGACGCCGAGCTTCAGCCGTACGGGACGCTGACCGAGGCGCAGATCACCGCGGCCGAGTCGGAGTTGGGCACCGCGCTGCCGCCGGAATACCGGGACTGGCTGGCGCGGAACAACGGCGCACAGCCGGCGCGGCCGTACCGGTACCTGCAATCGAACTTCCTGATGACGCCGGAGCGTCCGCTGTTCGGTCTGCATCCGGAGTATCCGGCCTTCGACCTGGTGGCGGTGCAGCGGACGTGGCGCGACCCGTACCTGACGCGTGACCACCTGGTGATCGCGACGCCCGGCGGTGTCGGTGGGCTGCTGGCCGTGCGGGTCGACGACGGGATCCGCTATCTACCGCCGGAGGCGATGACGGGCCAGCTGGATCCCGCGGACCGGGTGCGGTTCCTGCGTGGCGGGGGCCACGACATCACCGACTTCATCGCATCCCTGCGGCCGTACGAGCCGGAGGGAGCGCCCGCCGGGCTGATCCAGCCCGGCGACCCGGGCTACCGGTCGGCACCAGGCTGACCGCGGTCCGCTCAGGCGAACTGGTGGAGTAGCCCGGCGTACGCCTGCCGGACCGCGGTCAGGCGGTCCCGGCGGAACCTGCCCGGCTCCCGCTGGTACACCTCCCGGCCGCGGTCGGTGAAGAACGCCGTGGGCGGCACCGCGTCCGTGCCCTCGGGGATGAACTTCAGCACCTCGTCCAGCGCCGCGACGGCCCGGGCGAGGACCGCCCCGGCGTGCCGGGACTGATCGGCGGACAGGCCGGCCGTCTCCGCCGGAGCCTGGGCCGCGTACTCGTCACTCACCGCTAGCCATTCGCCCGGGTCGATCAGCTCAGACGGCGCACTGCCGCCGAAGCTGAACCCGGTCGCGGATGGTGGTGTGGGATCCGCCGGAAGCCGGAACGTGAACTCACGGTCCCTGCCGCAGCGTGGGCAGGCGCCCGTGTATCGCCGGCCGAGATCGCCGTCGTCCAGGACGACTACCGCGCTGTCCGGGCCGAACGAGCGCTCTCCGCAGTCACAGGAGTGCAACTCCAGGTAAAGATGCGCTTCGGCGCTGGTACGGCTGAGCGGGAGAACCATGCGCCCACAGTACTCAGGTCCGCACACCTGCCCCCGCGCGCCACGTGGTTCCCGAGCCGCTTCACTCCGAGCCCTTCACCGCCGTCTCGGCGACCTCGCCCGCGCCTCTGATCATTCCGAACAGGGTGTCGCCGAGCGCGCGCAGGAAGTGGGCCGATTGATCTTTGTCCACGACGGCTAGAACGATCAGGGTGATGACGAACGGGGCCCAGCTCAGGTGCATGGCGATCCGGCCGGCCTTGGTTCGTGCCGATGCTCGGCCGCAGATCAGGCCGACCAGCAGCGCCGGGGTGAAGATCGGGCCCAGGCGGGGCTCGGTGACGCCACCTAAACGGACAGTGACCAGGTCGATCGCGAGGGCGGTCACCCCGGTGACCGCCGCTGCGACCGCGGCCATCGCGCCGTAAGAGATCAGGTCCTTGCCTTCCCGGAAGGCCGATCCAGGCGGTGGCGACGGATCGCTGGAAGTCATGAAGCCAGACTGTCAGTTGTGCGATAAGCGGGTAATAGGGTGAATTGCCGACAATCGGCAGCCGTCCCGGCTAATCCATTCGGCGTCGACCACCGAGCTCAGGACACCGCCGTGCGGTCAGAGCCGGCCCGCGCCGGCCCCGGCCGTGACCAGGCCCGGCACGCTTGCTGCCGGGTCCAACGTGTACGCGTAGAACGTCCGCGGCTCCACGACGGCACCGCCCGCCTCGCACGGTCCGGAGCTCACGAACACGTTGGCGCGCTGCGCCAACCGGCCCGGGCCGCTGTCGGCGTAGCCGCTCGTCGAGTGGCAGGGGAACGGCACCGTGGCGAAGTAGTTGCCTTCCACCAGCACGCCCGCGTTCTGCGTCGACGCGACGCCGTAGAGCTCGTTGCCCCGGAAGTAGTTGTTGTAGACGTGCACCGGTTCGCCGAAGCGCACCCTCGGGTGACGCTGACGGGAGCCGTCGAAGAAGTTGTGGTGGATGCTGACCTTCAGGTGCCCGATGTCGGTCGACGCGGCGCCGTCCGAGTGCCCGATCAGCATGCTCTTGTCGGTGCCGGCGAAGTGGTTCCAGGACACGGTCACGTAGTCGGCGCCGCGGACGATGTCGATCGAGCCGTCGACCGGTCGGGCGAAGGTGTTGTGGTCGATCCAGATGTGGTGCGACTGCTGGCCGACGTTGACGGCGTCGTCCTCCGCGTCGGTGAACGTCAGGTTCCGCACGATCACGTTCGACGAGCGGTAGAAGTCGAAGCCGCCGCCGGTGATGACCGCCGAGGAGCCGAGGCCCACGATCGTCTTGTTCGGCCGTACGCCCTGTTTGCTGGTGATGGCGATGGTGCCCGACACCTGGATGGTCATCGGGCCGACCGTGTCGATCGCGGTGAGCAGTTCGTCGGTGGTGTCGACCGTGACGGTCGGCCCCGCGACGCCGCCGGTGGTGCCGGACAGGCCCAGCGCCGCGACGGACGCGAAGCCGTCCGGGGCGGCGACCGCGGCCGCCGTGGCCTCCGTGGCCGTGCCGGTCAGACCGGCGGCGATCAGCACAGTGGTCAGCGCGACAGCGCAGCGGTTCATGACACCCTCCCCACGCCGGCCCCGGCGCTGACCGCGGCGGGCACGGATGACGCCGCGTCGAGCCGGTAGGCGTAATAGGTCGACGGTTCGGTTACGGCGCCGCCCGCCTCGCACGGCCCGGAGTTGACGAAGGCGTTGTCGCGTTGCACCAGCCGTCCGGGATCGCTCTCGGCGTACCCGCCCACCGAGTGGCACGGGAACGGCACGTTCTCGAAGTAGTTGCCCTCGGCCAGCACGCCCGCGTTCTGCGTCGACGCGATGCCGTAGAGCCCGATGTCGCGGTAGTAGTTGTTGTAGACGTGCACGGGATCGCCGAAGCGGGCCCGGGGATGACGCTGATTGCTGCCTTCGAAATAGTTGTGGTGATAGGTGACCTTCAGATATCCGAGGTCGGCGGAGTACGAATCCGAATGGCCGAGCAGCATCGTCTTGTCGGTGCCGCGGAAACGGTTCCAGGAGACGGTGACATAGGTCGAGCGCCGCTTGATGTCCAGCGATCCGTCATAGCCGGGCAGAAACTCGTTGTGGTCGATCCACACGTGGTGGGCGCTGTTGGTGACGCTCACCGAGTCGTCGGAGGCGTTGCCGAACCGGATGTTGCGGATGATCACGTTGTTGCCGGGCCGGGTGGTGGAGCCCAGCTGGAGCCCACCACCGGTGATCTCCGCCGTCGACCCGACACCGATGATGCTCTTGTCGGCCACCACGGTGACCATGTCGTCGACCGTGATCCGGCCGCTGATCAGGATCGTGTAGGGGGTGTTCGCGCCGGCGTACTGCGCCAGGGCGGCGCCGGTGGTGACCGTGACGGTCGGTCCGGCCGCACCGCCCGTGGTGCCGTCGCGGCCGAGGGCGTCGACGCCGGCGAAGCCGTCCGCCTGCCCCGCCGGCGCCGCCGCCTGAGCGTCCGGCCCGGCCGGGGCGACGAGTGCGGCCGCGAAGACGGCGGCGCCGGTGGCGATGAGTCGTCTCATGGTCGCTCCCCCGGGATCAGACGCGGCCGACGCCGGCGGCGCCGGTCACGATCGCCTTGACGGCGTTCGGGTCGTCCAGGGTGTACGCGTAGTACGCGCTGGCCTCCCGTACGGTGCCGGAGCAGTCGGGCGTCCCCGACTCGCCGGCGAAGACGTTGTTGCGGGCGACGCATCGGCCGGCGGGCCCGGCGTACGTGTTGGTCACCGGCTCCTCGACGTTCTCGAAGTAGTTGCCCTCGACCAGGCAACCGGCGTTGTTCTGGCAGGCCACGCCGGTGTCGGTGTTGTAGAAGTAGTAGTTGTTGTAGACGTGCACCGGCTCGCCGAAGCGGACCCGCGGGTTGCGCTGCGGCGTCGCGTCGAACCAGTTGTGGTGGTAGCTGACCATCAGCCGCCCGGTGTCCTGCGCCCCGTTGGCGTCGTCGTGGCCGAGCAGCATGTTCTTGGTGTGGTGGTGGGTGTGGTTCCACGACACGGTCACGTACGACGAGCCGCGCTTGATGTCGATCAGGCCGTCGTAGCCCTGTGCCAGGTCGTTGTGGTCGAGCCACACGTGATGGGAGAACATCTGCACGTTGATCGAGTCGTCGGTGGCGTTGCGGAACGACAGGTTCTGGATGATCACGTTCTGCACGGCGTCGGCCGGGGGCGTCGTCACCGTCGAGACCGGCAGGCCGATGTTGAAGCCGCCGCCGGTGATGCCCGCGGTGGCGCCCACGCCGACGATCGACTTGTGCGACGCGACGTCGTACATGCCGGCCGGCAGGGTGATCGTGCCGCTGACGCAGATGGTGAGGGGCTCGGGACGCGCGATCGCGCCCAGTAGCTCGGCGGCGGTGTCCACCGCGACGGTGGCGCCGCCCGCGCCGCCGGTGGTGCCGTTGCGGCCGAGCGCGTTCACTCCCGCGAAGCCGGTGGCAGCTCCGGCGACACGGCAGTTGCCGGGGTCCGGCGGCGAGGTGGTCGGCGGCGTACCGGTCGGGTCGGGACCGGGCGCCGGGGTCTCCACGACCACGTCGTCGAAGGTGGCCGAGGCGTACGAGGTGACCAGCCCGATCCGCCCCGCGCCGAACGTCGAATCCGTCGCCTGCACCACCTGGGTGCCGTTGACGGAGCCGGCCAGTGTGGAGCCGACCACCCGCAGCGCCAGGTCGTACCAGGTACCGGTGGTGACGCCGACCGCCGCGGAGCCGAGGGTCGTGACGGTGCCGTTCGCGACCCGCTGCAGCTGCGCCGCGCCGCCACCGGTCAGCACCAGGGCGTAGTAGCTGCTGAACGTGGTGCTGCGCGCGGTGATCCCGGCCGAGCGGGCGGACGTCGCGAAGGCGGTCGGCTTGACCCGGGCGCGCAGGGTGTAGTCGGTCCAGGCCAGGTCGCCGGCCTGTGTCTTGGCATTCGCGCCGGTGCTCGCCTGCCGGTAGGCCGGTGACCCGTCGCTGACGACCGACCAGCTGCCACCCGTCTTGGTCCAGCCGTTCGCGTCACCGTCGTCGAAGGTGTCGCCGAATAAGGCGGCGGCGAAGGCCGCATTCATGCCGACGACCCCGATCAGTACGGTCAGCGCGGCGACGGCGCCGAGCAGAGGCTTCCTACGCATGGCGGATTCTCCGATTCAGGGCGACTCGGTCCCCGGCGACGGCGCCCGATCGAATTGATGCCGGGCGCCGCAATATTGACGAAACGTCTACGAAAAACATAGGTATCGCCATCGGCGTGAGTCAATGCCGTGGATGTGCAGGTCTGTTGCATATGCCGCGCGCAGCATTCATTCACTCGACCGTCGAACGGTCGAGAACAACACTTACGGTCCGGTTTGCGCCCGCACCGTTCTTCTGTTGTTTGCACCGGCATTTCCATCGGAGAGATCGTCTGCGCGGCGCCCTGCAAAGCCTGCGCCGACCTTAGCCCCCGCACCGGCACGACCGTCAACCGCGACCCGGTCCACCTGCCGGTCGTCAGAGCTCTCGCCGGTCGCCGAGCACCACGGCACCCGCGAGCGCGAGGGCGGTGAGGGTCAGCGTCACTGCGAGGCCGGGAAGAAGGAGGACTCAAGCCGATCCCATGGAGGAAGGCTCCTGCTGCGTCGCCTACCGGTGGTCGAGACGGCGCCGTCGTCGGTATCGTCAGCCGCCGCGACCTCCGGGGCCTGGGATCATGCCTGTGCGGTCTCGTGGACGACTGCGACCGTGCAGGCGGACTGGCGCAGGACGTGCTGGCTCACCGAGCCGAGCAGCATTCCCCGGACGGCCCCGCGGCAGCGGGTGCCGACCACGAGGAGTTGGGCGGTCTTGCTGGCGTGGGCGAGTGCTCCGGCCGGGTGGTCGAGGACCGCCTCGGCCGAGATGTCGACCTGGGGGTACTTCTCCCGCCAGCTCGCGACGAGGTCGTCGAACGGCTGACGCTCCGTCTGGGTGATCGTCCGGGTGACGATCGGGCTGTCCTCCCAGATGCCCGACACGGGCTTCCAGGCGCGGATCACCCGCAGCGGCACCGCGCGAGCGGCGGCCTGCTCGACAGCGAACGCAAGCACAGCCGGTGCCTGCGGTGAGTCGTCGATGCCGACGACGATCGGTGCCTGTGCCGAGGTCTCACCGCGGACCACGATGACCGGGCAACGGGCGTGCGCGCTGACGGCGACGCTGACGGATCCAAGAAGGCCGGCGACGGCGCTGTGCCCCCGGGCGCCGAGCACGATGAGGCGCGCCTCATGGGAGCGGTCGATCAGGGTCAGGGCCGCGCCGTTGTTGACGGTGGAGACGTGGGTGGGCACGCCAGGATGGGTGCGCTTCGCCGAGGCGACGGCCCCATCCAGGAATTCCCTGATGGCGCGGTCGGTCTCGCCGTCGGGCCAGACCGACACCACGGGCATGGTGTTGGTCGCCGGCGCCCAGATCGGCCACTCGTAGGCGAAGAAGAACTCCACGGGTGCGCTGGTGCGGGCCGCCTCGTCGAGGGCCCACGCGGCCGCCGCCTTGCCGCCCGGTGAGCGGTCGTAACCGACGATGATCTTTCGGGGGGGGGCATGGCTGCTCTCCTTTCAGGAGCCGTCCGCCGCGCGAAGTCGACGCAGCGTCGGGTCCGGCTCGGCGCCTACCGGCGCGAGCCGAAGTTTGGCGTCCACCGCGATGACACCGTCAGGGCCGGCGAGCACCGGGTTGAGGTCCAGCTCGGCGACCTCGGGCAGGTCCTCGGCGAGGCGACCGAGCCGCAGCAACACGTCCTCGAGCGCGGCCGTGTTCACGGGCGGAGCGCCGCGGAAGCCGGTGAGCAGGGGCGCCGAGCGCAGGTCGCGCCACATTCGCCCGGCGTCCAGGTCGGTGAGCGGGACGAGCCGCAGGCTGCGGTCGCCGAGCAGGTCGGTCCGCACGCCGCCGAGTCCGAGCACGATCACGGAGCCGAACAGCGGATCGTGGACGACGCCGGCGTACAGCTCGACCGGCTCGTCGACCTGCTGCTGCACCAGGACACCGGCGACGGGCCGGCCGGCGGCGGCGACGGCCGGGAACGCCGCCCGCACCGCGGTCGCGTCGGCCAGGCCGGTCCGCACGCCGCCGGTGTCGGTCTTGTGAACCAGGTCGGGGTCCGCGGACTTGAGCACCACGGGGTAGCCCGCCAGATCCGCGGCGGCGACCGCTGCGTCGGCGGTCGCGACGGTCGAAGCGGGCAGGATCGGAATTCCATAGGCCGTGAGGATCTCCGCCGTACGGCCGTAGGGCAGCCATCCGGCGCCCTCCTTCAGCGCCTGGTCGACCTCGACGCGCGCCTGTGCGGCGTCGATGCCGGACAGCTCCGGGCGGCGGCCGAGCGGTTGCCGGCGCCATTGGGCGTACGCGGCGGCGTGGCCGAGCGCCCGGACGGCCCGCTCCGGCATGTCGTAGACCGGAGCTCGCCGAGCGCCGAGCGTCGTCGGGGCGTCCATGCATCCGGCGAGCGTGACCGCGACGCTCAGGCCGGGGTACGCATCAACGACCGGTGCGAGCGCGGACAGGATCTCGTCCGGCCGGTTGGCCCGCGTACCGATGATGACCAGGAGCAGCGCGTCGGCCTCGCCGCTGTCCGCGACGGCGGTGGTCACCGCCGCGAAGGCGGCCGGTGACGCCCCGGCGCCGAGGTCGATCGGATTGTCGAGGCTCGCGGCGCCCTGTGCGACCCCTTCGAGCAGCAGGCGGGTCGCCGGGCTCAACGCGGGCACGGTGAGCCCGGCGGTCTCCGCGGCGTCGGCGGCGAGCACATTGAGGCCGCCCGCGTTGCCGATGACGGCAAGTCTGCGTCCGGCGGGCAAGGGCTGATCGGTGAGGATCCGCGCGGCGTCCATCAGGTCGCCGAGGTTCTCCGGGCGCACGACACCGGCTTGGGCGAACAGCGCGTCGACGGTGGCCGCCGGCGCGGCCGCGGCGGCGGTGTGCGAGGCACCGGCCCGCCGGCCTGCGTCGGAACGCCCGCTCTTGATCGCCAGGACCGGCTTGCGGCGGGCGAGGGCGCGGACGGTACGGGCGAACTTGCGGGGATTGCCGAACGACTCGAGGTAGAGCGCGACCGCGGTGGTGCCGGGGTCGTCGTACCAGTAGGCGATGAGGTCGTTGCCGCTGACGTCGGCCTTGTTGCCCAGCGAGACGAAGGTGGAGATGCCCGGCCCGGTGCGGATGGCGTTCTCCAGCAGTGCGATGCCGACGGCACCGGACTGCGACGCGATCGCGAGCCCGCCCGGCGGCGGCGCCATGGGGGCGAAGCCGGCGTCGAGTCGCACGCGTGGATCAGTGTTGATCACTCCAAGGCAGTTAGGCCCGACCAGGCGGATGCCGTGTGCGCGGGCCAGCCGGAGCACCTCCTGCTGGCGGCGTACGCCGTCCGGTCCGGCTTCGCCGAGCCCTGAGCTGAGGATGACGGCACCCCGGACGCCGACGGTGCCCGCATCGGCGAGGACACCCGGCACCTGGTCGGCGGGTACCGCGATGACCAGCAGGTCGATCGGTGCGGGCAGTTCGCGGACGGAGCGGTAGCCGGCGACGCCGTCGACCTCGGAGCCGGTGCGGTTGACGGCGTACAGAGTGCCGGGGAAGCCGTAGTCGCGCAGCGCGAGCAGGGTCTCCCGGCCGATGCCGCCGGGCCGGTGGCCCGCGCCGACCACCGCCACCGAGGCGGGCGAGAGCAGGGCGCGCAGCGAGGCGCGTTCGGCGGTGCGGTCCCGGCTGTCGATGGTGGACTGCGTGGCGTCGTCCACGTCGATGTCGAACCCGACGTCGACGACGCCGTAGTCGAACCGGGACCAGGCGTGGGCGGTCAGGCCTCGGGCGACGCGCAGCATCCGGGTGTTGCCGGGTAGTACCTCGCCGACCAGTTCCTTGATGCCGCACCGGCGGGCCCGGTAGGCGAGGTGTTCCAGCAGCAGGGTGCCGATGCCGCGGTCCCGTTGTGGCTCGGCGACGAAGAGTGCGAACTCCGCGCGGCGGCCGTCCCGCTCGCAGGAGGCCACGCCGACGAGGTCGTCGCCCTCGAATGCGAGGACCGCGAGGTGCTGGTCGGTTTCCGGCAGGCACAGCCGGTCCACCTCGGCGGCCAGGGCGCTGGAGCCGGGCTGGGCGAAGAACCGCAGGCGCAAGTCGTCCGGCGAGGCCGTGTCGTACAGCATGGCGAGTGCGCGGCGGTCGGTGTGGCGAACGGGCCGCAGGGTGACGATCCCGCCGTCGGCGGTGAGCGCGTCAACGCCGTGGCCGTCCGCCTCGACGATGGTGCTCATGACTGCCGGGCCAGGTAGACGGGGCAGTGCGCGTGGTGCAGCAGGTGCAGGCCGACGGAGCCGCGCAGGGCACCGGCGACGACGCCGCGCCCGCGGCTGCCCACGACGACCAGTTGCGCGGTGCGGGAGGCTACGACCAGCGCGTCGGCGGCGCTCTCGCGGGTCAGCACGGTCCCGACCGGCACGTCGGGGTATTTGACCCGCCACGGTTCCAGCAGTTCGTCGAGCCGGGTCTGCTCGGCGACGTCCTGGCCGCGGGTGTCGACGTCCGCCATGGTGGCGGACGGCCAGAGCGGAGACACCGGCAGGTGCGACCGGACGACGATGAGGCCGGCACTACGGTCGGCCGCCGCCTCGAAGGCCGTCTTGAGGACGTCGTCGGCGGCCGGCGAGTCGTCCACGCCGGCAACCACCGGGCCGTCGGACGTGGTGTCGCCGTCACGGACGACCACCACGGAGCACGGGGCGTGGGTGGCCACCCGCCGGCTGACGGAGCCCAGCAGCAGGCCGGCGAGTCCGCCACGGCCTCGGCTGCCCAGCACCATCAGCGCTGTCGACTCCGCGATCTCCAGCAATCGATCGGTCGCGGGCCCGATGACGATGTCCGCCCGGACATCGACGTCCGGGACTGTCCGCAGGGCCTGCCCGCGGGCCTCGGCCGTGATTACTCGAGCGAGTTCGCGGGCAACGTCGATGTCTTCGCCGCAGATGTCGACGCGGGACTCCTGCTGTATCCAGTCATAGGCGTGCACGACATGCGGGGCAGGTGCCGTCGCTGTGCCTCGCGCGCTGCCCACCGCACGGCCGCCTTGCTGGCGGTGCCGTCGGCGCCGACGACGATGGCGGTGGTCCTCATGGCTCCCCCTCGCGTTCTCGATTCCATCGTCAGCCCGGGACGGCCCCTCGAGGCAGTGCGTCAGGTCACCCGCGAACGGGCCGAAGGTCCCGCCCTGCACCCACCCGGTTCGGCCGGGTTCCGGCGCTATCAGCTCGGCGTCGTTGCACAAAGGAGGGTGGTCACCACGGCGGCGGCGATCAGTAGGGCGACGAACGGGTCCGCCAGTTGCCGGCCGATCCGGCCGAGCAGGTGTCGAGGTGCCGGTGCGGCTACCAGGTTCGGGCCGTCCGCGGTGAGCCGTGCACCGGCCTCCGCGGCGGTGCGGTCGAGTCGCTGCGGTCAGCAGCGTTCCGCGCGCAGTGCTCGTAGACGCTGGGCGTACTCGTCGGTGTCGATCTCGCCGCGCGCGAGGCGGTCCGCCAGGATCCGCTCCGCGCCTGGTAGCGGATCGGACGCGGCGGGCACTTCGGGACTGTGCTGTAGCCGCGTGATGAGCAGCCACAACGCGGCCAGCAGGGTCGGTACGACGACGGCGAAGAGGATCAGAGCCCAGCCTATTCCCATGCCGTATCCGTGATACATCATGATCGCACTCCTCTCCGGGTGGCACCTCCCATCGTTCGGCCTTCCGTGCGCTCTGGCACGGGTCGGACGACCCTTCATGCCGGGACCCGGGCCTGGAGCGGCGCACCCAGGCCGCGGTCCTGGCCACCCGCCTGCTCGGCGAACACCCCCGGTGACCCCGGCTGCCGGGTCAGCACACGGCGAGGCCGTGCTCCCGGAACCGGCCTCGCACCCGGTCGAGCAGAGTCTCCCCGGGCGGCGCGGTGCCGGCCAGCGGGAAGGGCAGGCCGAGCGCGGCGTACTTGGCGGCGCCGAGGCGGTGGAAGGGCAGGACCTCGACGCGTTCGACGGTCGGCACCGCGGCGGCGATCGCGGCGACCTCGTCGACGTTCGCGGGGTCGTCGGTGAGGCCGGGCACCAGCACGAAGCGGACCCAGATCGGGATGCCGCGGTCGGCCAGGCGGTGTGCGAAGCGCACGGTGGGCGCGAGCCGGCCGGTCCGGGTCACCGTCCGGTACGTGCCGGGGTCGCCGGACTTGATGTCGAGCAGCGCCAGGTCGACGGCGTCGAGCAGGGCGTCGTCGGCCCGGTCGCCGAGGAAGCCGCTGGTGTCCAGGGCGGTGTGCAGCCGCATCTCCTTGCAGCGCCGCAGCACCTCGCGGGTGAAGGCGGGCTGTTGCAGGGGCTCCCCGCCGCTGATCGTGACGCCGCCGCCGGCGACCTTGAGGAAGCGTTCGTAGCGGCGGATCTCGGTGACCAGCTCGTCGACGGTCGTCGGGGTCCCGCTGCGGCGGTACCAGGTGTCGGGGCTGTGGCAGTAGAGGCAGCGCAGCGGGCAGCCGGCCAGGAACGCGACGAATCTGGTGCCGGGCCCGTCCACCCCGGTCGAGATGTCGAAGGAGTGGACGGAGCCGGTCAGCGCCCGGATCGCGGTCTGGGTGGTCATAGCGAGCCGTGGAAGGTGCGGGAGATGACGTCGCGCTGCTGTTCGGTGGTGAGCTTGACGAAGTTCACCGCGTAGCCGGAGACCCGGACGGTCAGCTGCGGGTACTTCTCCGGGTGGGCCATCGCGTCCTCGAGCGTGGTCCGGTCCAGCACGTTGACGTTCAGGTGGAAGCCACCCGCGTCGGTGTAGCCGTCGAGCACGCCGGCCAGGTTTCCGATGCGTTCCTCGCGGGTGTGGCCCAGGCCGTCCGGGGTGACGGTGCTGGTCAGCGAGATGCCGTCGCGGGCGCACCGGTACGGCAGCTTCGCCACCGACAGCGCCGCCGCGACCAGCCCGTGCCGGTCCCGGCCGTTCATCGGGTTGGCGCCGGGCGCGAACGGCTCGCCCGCGCGCCGGCCGTCGGGTGTGTTGCCGGTGTTCTTGCCGTAGACCACATTCGAGGTGATCGTCAGCACCGACAGGCTCGGCTCGGCGCCGCGATACGCGGGCTGCCGCCGGATCTTGTCCATGAACCGCTCGACCAGGTCCACCGCGATCGCGTCCGCCCGATCGTCATTGTTGCCGTAGGTGGGAAAGTCCCCGTCGACCGCGTAGTCGACGACCAGGCCGGTCTCGTCCCGCAGCGCCTTGACCTGGGCGTAGCGGATCGCGCTCAGGCTGTCGGCTGCGACGGACAGGCCGGCGATGCCGGTGGCGAGGAAGCGGTGCACGGGATGGTCGTGCAGGGCCATCTCGAGGCGTTCGTAGGCGTACCTGTCGTGCATGTAGTGGATGACGTTCAGTGCGTCCACATAGGTCTCGGCGAGCCAGTCCAGGGTGCGGTCGAAGGCGGCGAGGACCTTGTCGTAGTCGAGCACGTCCTCGGCGATCGGCGCGCGGGCGGGCGCCACCTGCTCGCCGGTCAGCTCGTCGCGGCCACCGTTGATCGCGTAAAGCAGGGCCTTGGCCAGGTTGGCCCGCGCGCCGAAGAACTGCATGTCCTTGCCGACGCGCATGGCCGAGACGCAGCAGGCGATGGCGGTGTCGTCGCTGTATGCCGGGCGGATCAGGTCGTCGTTCTCGTACTGGATCGCGCTGGTGTCGAGCGACACCTGGGCGCAGAACCGCTTGAAGCCCTCGGGCAGTCGCGGCGACCAGAGCACCGTCAGGTTGGGCTCGGGCGCGGGTCCCAGGTTGTACAGCGTCTGCAGGTAGCGGAAGCTGCTGCGGGTGACCAGCGGGCGGCCGTCCGAGCCGATGCCGCCGAGCGCCTCGGTGACCCAGGTCGGGTCGCCGGAGAACAGCTGGTCGTACTCGGGGGTGCGCAGGAACCGGATGATGCGCAGCTTGATGACGAAGTCGTCGATCAGTTCCTGCGCGCCGGTCTCGTCGAGCGTGCCCTCCGCCAGGTCGCGCCGCAGGTACACGTCGATGAAGGAGGAGGTGCGGCCGAGCGACATGGCGGCACCGTTCTGCTCCTTGGTCGCGGCCAGGTAGGCGAAGTACAGCCACTGGATCGCTTCCCGGCCGGTGGCCGCGGGGCCGGAGATGTCGCAGCCGTAGGCGGCGGCCATCGTCTTCAACTCGTCCAGGGCGCGGATCTGCTCCGCGAGTTCCTCCCGGTCGCGGATGACGTCCTCGGACGACAGCCGCGCGTCGAGCGCGGCCTTGCGCTCCCGGCGTTCGGCGATCAGGCGGTCGACGCCGTACAGGGCGACCCGGCGGTAGTCGCCGATGATCCGGCCCCGGCCGTACGCGTCGGGCAGGCCGGTGATGATGTGCGAGCGCCGCGCCGCCTTCACGTCCGCCGGGTAGGCGTCGAAGACGCCGTCGTTGTGGGTCTTGCGGTACCGGGAGAAGATCGCGTGTACCGCCGGGTCCAGGGCGTACCCGTAGGCCTTGAGCCCCGCCTCGACCATCCGCAGGCCGCCGGCGGGCATGATGGCGCGGCGTAGCGGCGCGCTGGTCTGCAGCCCGACGATCAGCTCGTGGTCACGGTCGATGTAGCCGGGCACGTGCGAGGTGATGGTCGACGGGGTGTGCGTGTCAACGTCGTAGATCCCGCGCCGGCGCTCCTCGGGGAACATCCGGGTCAGCTGCTGCCAGACCCGCTCAGTGCGCGGAGTCGGCCCGGTCAGGAACTCCTGCCCGCCGGTGTACGGCTCGATGTTGTCGTGGATGAACGCGCCGACGTCGATCGTCTCGCGCCACCCGCTGCCGACGAATCCGCGCCATGCCGCCCCGTGTTCCATGTGACCTCCTCGCGTCACCTCAAGCCTCGCGAAGGCCGGCGCGGGCGGTCAGGGCCGAAGGTCACGACCGCCCGGGACCGAGGGCAGTGCGGCAGCCTGCGGGCAGGCACCGATGGCCTGCAACGGGCGATGCCTACCGGCCGGCATGAGGACCCACAGCGCGCCGCCGACCGCCAGAACCAACCAGGTGACGCCCAGGGAGAGGACTCCGCTCCTCTCCGAGGACTGTCCGGTCGAGTCCACTCAGCGCTTGACCACCAGGCGGTGGGCGCGCAGCAGGTGGGCCCACCAGGGTCGCGGCTCGGCGGCGGCGCGCAGCGGCGGGGCGGCCGCCCGCTTGAGGCTGAGCCAGCCGCCGGGGCCCATCGTCACCGTGCCGATGGCGGGCGGCCTGCGTCGCGAGACGCCGAGCGCGAGCGCCACGGCGGACACGGCCGCGACGGTCATCGAGCCGAGCACGAGGGCGGTCACGTCGACGGCGGGCACGAAGGTGGTCCGGTCCGGGCCTACGGCGAACACCCCGATCTCACGCTCGCCCGAGCGCACCGGGATGAGTTCGCCTCGCCGGTCGAGGGTGGCAGTCATGATCATGCTCCTATCGACTGTCCGAGGCTGCGTCGCCCGCGACGGCGGCACGGCCGGCCTCGAGGCGGGCGATCGGGACCCGGAACGGCGAGCAGGACACGTAGTCCAGCCCGGCGTCGTGGAAGAACCGCACCGAGGCGGGGTCGCCGCCGTGCTCGCCGCAGACGCCGACGGTCAGGTCCGGGCGGGCGGCGCGGCCGCGTTCCACGGCGATGCGGACCAGCTCGCCGACCCCGTCGGTGTCGATCGTCTCGAACGGGGACGCCGCGAAGATGCCCAGGCCCAGGTAGCGGCCGAAGAACGCGCCCTCCACGTCGTCGCGGGAGAAGCCCCAGGTCATCTGGGTCAGGTCGTTGGTGCCAAAGGAGAAGAATTCGGCCACGCCGGCGATCTGCCCGGCGGTGAGCGCGGCCCTGGGCACCTCGATCATCGTGCCGATCCGGATGGGGGGCGCCCCGGCGACGCCGGCGAGCACGGACTCGGCTTCCGCCCGTACCGTGTCGAGCTCCTGGACGGCGCCGACCAGCGGGACCATGATCTCCGGTCGCGGGTCGCCGCCGGCGGCGACCCGGGCGGCCGCGGCCTCCGCGATAGCCCGGACCTGCATGGCGAACAGGCCGGGGATGACCAGTCCGAGGCGCACGCCGCGCAGGCCCAGCATCGGGTTCTGCTCGTGCATCCGGCGCACCGCGGTCAGCAGCGTCGCATCGTGGCCGGGGTCCTCGCCGAGCGCCTCGGCGCGGGCGACCCGGGCGGTCAGCTCCTCCAGCGGGGGCAGGAACTCGTGCAACGGGGGGTCGATCAGTCTGACCGTCACGGGCAGGCCGTCCATCGCGGCGAACAGCTGCTCGAAGTCGGCGCGTTGCAGCGGCAGCAGCTCCGCGAGCGCGGCCGCCCGCTCGGCGTCGTCGGTGGCCAGGATCAGGCGCTCGACCAGGACGCGGCGGTCGCCGAGGAACATGTGCTCGGTGCGGCAGAGGCCGACTCCGGTGGCACCGAAGCGCCGGGCCCGGGCCGCGTCGGGGCCGGTGTCGGCGTTGGCGTGCACGCCGAGCCGGGCCGTGTGGTCCGCGTGGATCATGAGGCGTTCCACGGCGGCGAGCAGCGGTTCGCCGTGTGCGCTCAGGCCGCCCTCGAAGTACCGCACCACCGCGGAAGACCGGACGGGCACGGCTCCCGCGTAGACCCGGCCGGTGGTGCCGTCGACCGAGATGATCTCGCCGGCCTTGACGACGTGGCCGTTGACGGTGACGGAGTCCGCGCCGATCTCGAGTTGATCGGCGCCGCAGACGCAGGTCTTGCCCATCCCCCGGGCCACGACGGCGGCGTGCGAGGTCTTGCCGCCGCGGCTGGTCAGGATGCCCTGTGCGGCGATCATGCCGGGCAGGTCGTCCGGGTTGGTCTCCCGGCGGACCAGGATGACCGGCCCGGTCGCCGCGGCGGCCGCCGCGGAGTCGAACACGACCGCGCCGACCGCCGCGCCCGGCGACGCCGGCACGCCGGTGGTGAGTGGGTCGGGGGCGGCATCGGAGTCGAAGCTCGGGAACATCAGCTGGGCGAGCTGCTCGCCGGTGACCCGCCGCAACGCCTCGTCGAGGGTGATGGTGCCCTCGTCGACGAGCTGGGCGGCGATCACGAACGCGGCGGCCGGGGTGCGCTTGCCGACCCGGGTCTGCAGCATCCAGAGCTTGCCGTTCTCGATGGTGAACTCGATGTCGCACAGGTCCCGGTAGCGCCCCTCCAGCCGCTGCATGATCGACAGCAGCTGCCGGTAGCTCGCCGGGTCGATCGTGGCCAGCTCGCCCAGGCCGACCGTGTTGCGGATACCGGCCACCACGTCCTCGCCCTGAGCGTTGCGCAGGTAGTCGCCGTAGACGCCGCGGCGGCCGGTCGCCGGATCGCGGGTGAACGCCACCCCGGTGCCGGAGTCGGTGCCACGGTTGCCGAAGACCATGGCCATCACGTTGACCGCGGTGCCCAGGTCCTGCGGTATGCGTTCCTGCCGCCGGTACAGCACGGCCCGCTCGGCGTTCCACGACTTGAACACCGCGGTGATGGCGAGGAACAACTGCTCGTGCGGTGCCTGCGGGAATTCGCGGCCGGTGTGCGCCTGGAAGACCTTCTTGTAGGTGTGCACGAGGTCCTGCAACTGCGCGGCGGTGAGGTCCGCGTCGGTGGCGGCGCCGGCGGCGGCGCGGGCATTCGCCAGTTCCGCTTCGAAATCCTCGCCGGGAACGTCGAACGCCGTCTTGCCGAACATCTGGATCAGTCGCCGGTAGGAGTCCCAGGCGAAGCGCTCGTCGGCGCTCTGCCGGGCGAGTCCGGCCACGCTGGCGTCGTTGAGGCCGATGTCGAGGATCGTCTCCATCATGCCGGGCATGGAGAACCTGCCGCCGGAGCGCACCGACAGCAGCAGCGGATCGCCGGGGTCGCCGAGTCGCTTGCCGATCCGCGTCTGCACCGCCCGCAGGTGGAGTTCGACCTCCGCGAAGAGGCTGTCCGGCGTCGATCCGGTGCGCAGGTACTCGCGGCACGCCTCGGTGGTGATGGTGAAGCCGGGCGGTACCGGCAGGCCCATCCGGGTCATCTCGGCCAGGTTGGCGCCCTTGCCGCCGAGCAGGTCCTTGAGGTCCTTGTCGCCTTCGATGAAGTCGTACACGTATCTGGACATCAGGTCCTCGCCCTCGATCGCTCGCGGATACCTCTCACCTCGTTGGTAGCCCCGCGCCGGTCCCACCGAGTAGGGCCGGAGGTCCCTTACTGAACGGGCCTCGGCAGGGCCAGCGTGGAGGCGAAGGCAATCGAGAGGAGCGCTGCCATGAAGGCACTCGTGTACGGCGGGCCCGGATCGCGATCGTGGACGGAGATTCCGGACCCGGGGATCCAGGACCCCAGGGATGCGATCATCCGGGTGGACGCCGTCACCATCTGCGGCACCGACCTGCACATCCTCGGCGGCGACGTGCCCGAGGTCGCCGCCGGCCGCGTGCTCGGCCACGAGGCCGTCGGCACGGTCGTCGAGACCGGCGCCGGCGTCGCCGGGCTGGTCAAGGGCGACCGGGTACTCGCCTCCTGCATCTCCGCGTGCGGAATATGCCGGTACTGCCGCGAGGGCGTCTACGGCCAGTGCCGCGGCGGAGGCGGCTGGATCCTCGGCCACCTCGTCGACGGGGTCCAGGCCGAGTACGCCCGGATACCGTTCGCCGACCTTTCCACCTACAAGCTGCCGGATCAGGTCGGCGACGAGTCGGCCGTGCTGCTCGCCGACATCCTGCCGACCTCCTACGAGGTCGGGGTCCTCAACGGCCGGGTGCGCCCCGGCGACACCGTCGTGATCGTCGGGGCCGGCCCGATCGGGCTCGCCGCCGTGGTCACCGCGCGCCTCTTCTCCCCCGCGCACATCGTCGTGATCGACAAGGCAGAGAGCCGCCTGCAGGCGGCCAAGATGTTCGGCGCGGACACCACCGTTCTGGCCGGTACCGACGACCCGCTCGCCGCGGTCCAGGCGCTGACCGGCGGCCTCGGCGCCGACGTGGTGATGGAGGCGGTCGGCACGCCGCAGACCTTCGAGCTGTGCACCACCCTCGTCCGGCCCGGCGGCCGGGTCGCCAACATCGGCGTGCACGGCAAACCGGCCACCCTGCACCTGGAGGACCTCTGGATCCGCGACGTCACCATCACCACCGGCCTGGTCGACACGTACTCGACGCCGAAGCTGCTCGACATGCTCGTCGCCGGCCAGCTCGACCTCGGGCACATGGTCACCCACCGGTTCGCCCTGGACGGGTTCGCCGAGGCGTACGACGTCTTCGCCGACCCCGCGCGTACCAGCGCGCTGAAGGTCGTGCTCTCACGATGAGAATCCCGCTGACCGTCGGCGCCGGCCTGGCGCCGACGGTCACGACACCTACCGCGAGGAGCGACGCCATGCCGTCGTTGAGCGTGTTCGACCTGCTCACCCTGCACGACTTCGTCGCCGACCTGCCGGCCGAGCGGCTGCACCGACTGGCGGCCGCGGGTCGGCCGGTCTTCCGCGCCACCGGGCACCGGCTGTGCCACCAGGACACCCCGGCGGACCGGTTCTGGCTGGTGCACTCCGGGACCGTCGCGGTCGACCTCCATGTGCCCGGACGGGGACACATCGTCGTCGAACACGTCGCCGCCGGCACCGTCGTCGGCTGGTCCTGGGCGCGGGCACCGTACCTGTGGCGGTTCGGCGCCGTCGTCGCCGAGGACATCCGCGCGGTCGAGATGGACGCCGTCCGGGTCCGGGCGATGATCGCCGAAGACGCCGAGCTGGGCCGGGAGCTCAACGCCCGGCTCCTCGACACGGTGTCCGACCGGCTACAGGCCGCGCGGCACCGCCTCGTCGAGCTGTACGCCTACCCGGGCGCCACGCCATGACCACCGTCGACAGCGGCGTTCTCACCCGATGTGTCGAGGCCGCGACGCTGGCACCCTCGCTGCACAACAGCCAGCCCTGGCGCTTCCGGATCACCGACCGGGCGGTCGAGGTGTACGCCGACCCCGGCCGCCGCCTCGACGCGCTCGACGCCTCCGGACGCGAACTCCTGATCAGCGTCGGCGCGGCCCTGTTCACGCTGCGGCTGGCACTGCGCGCGCAGGGCTGGGAACCGGAGCACGTCCTCTTCCCGGAGCCGGGTACGCCCCACCTGGTGGCCCGGGTGGAGCCGGGCCACCAGGCCACACCGTCCGAGACCGTGACGGCGCTGGCCGCCGCGATCCCGCACCGACACACCAACCGGTGGCCGTTCGCCGCCGCCGTGGTCCCCGCCGACGCCATCGAGGAACTGACCCGGGCCGCCGGCGACGAGGGCGCGACACTCGTCATCGCCGGCGCGGTCAGCCGCGACGCGATCCTCGGGCTCGGACAGGCGGCCGAACGACGGCTCCGCGCCGACGGCGGCTACCGCGCCGAACTGGGCCGGTGGACCCGGCCTGAGCACGGTCGGCGTGACGGCGTGCCGCCGAGCGCGATGGGACCGTGGGACGCCCTGGAACGGCTGCCGGTCCGCGACTTCGGGCTGATGCACGCCCAGCCCTGGCGCACCAGCGAACGGTTCGAGGCATACCCGAGCATCGCCGTCCTCGCGACCCAAGGCGACGGCCCGCCGCAATGGGTCCTCGCCGGCCAGGCACTGCAACACGTCCTTCTCGTCGCCACCCGCCTGGGCCTGGCCACCACACCCATCAGCCAGCCCGTGGAGATCCCCGCGATCCGGGAACTCCTGACGAGGACGACCACCGGCCGATGGGCACAGATGATCATTCGGCTCGGCTACGGTCCACCACCCGCGACGACACCACGCAGACCACTCACCGAGGTCCTGCAGGACGAGAGCCGATGATCGTTCCACTCTCATGGCGCAGCCGGCCACGACGGGGTCGGTCGCCTCGAACTCGCAGGGAAAGGAGACCGCCATGAAGGCTTTGATCGTCTACGAATCCATGTTCGGCAACACCGAGAAGATCGCGCGCGCCGTCGCCGAAGGGCTCGGCGACGCGTTCGACGTCGTTGTCGCGGACGTGAGCGGCCGGCCGGCCCCGGTGGACGTGGACCTCCTCGTCGCCGGCGCGCCGACACACGCATTCGGAATGAGCCGGCCCGGTACCCGCGCGGACGCCGCCCGCCAGGACGGCGTACGGCCCGGTGCCGACGCCGTCGGCCTCCGGGAGTATCTCGACCAAGCGCCGATGCTGCCGGGAATCGCCGCGGCGGCCTTCGACACGAAGATCGACAAGCCGTTCCTGCCCGGCTCCGCGGCCCACCGGGCGCACCGCCGGATGCGCCGGCTCGGCTGCCGGATGATGCTGGCTCCGGAGAGCTTCCGGGTCAGCGGCACCGCCGGCCCGCTCGCCGCCGGTGAGCTGGAGCGAGCCCGGCGTTGGGCCGGCGCTCTGGCGTCCACCGTCCTCTCGGAGCGACACGCGGTCTGAACCGATCCCGGGACTTCCGGCCCCGCTCGGACGGGACCTGACGCCCTGTCCGAGGACATCAACCGTCCTGACACTTCGAGAGAGGAACCCTGAGGGGAGCGGTCATGCGGACCCGAGCCATCATTGTCGGCACCGACGGCACCGAGTCGAGCAAGGCAGCCGTGGACTGGGCGGCCCGCGAGGCCCGGCTTCGGCGCCTGCCACTGCGCATCATGCACGTCTTCGAGTGGGTCTGGGTCGACGCACGCTACGACATCGGTGGTGAGTCGCTCGACTTCGCCCGCGGTTTCGCCGAGGCCGTCTCGGCCGCCGCCCTCGACCGGGCACGGGCCGTCGCTCCGGAGATCGAGTGCACCCGTGACACCGTCGTCGGCCACGCGACCCCCGAGTTGATCGCCGCGTCGCAGGGCGCGGAGCTGATGGTGCTGGGCCACCGGGGCCGCGGTGGCTTCGCCGGGCTGGGGCTCGGCTCGGTGAGTCAGCGGGTGGCGACCCACGCCAAGTGCCCGGTGGTCGTCGTACGCGGCGACGGTGACTTCGTCGAAGGGCCCGTGGTGGTCGGCGTCGACGACTCCCCGGCGGCCGACCACGTCCTTGCGACCGCCTTCGAGGTGGCGGCCGGCCGCGGCTGCGCCCTGACCGTCGTCCGGGCGTACCTGCCGTCGATCCCGCCATGGCTGGCCAGGGTCCGCGCCGCCGAGGTCGAAACGCCGGAACAGGACACCGCCGAACGAGCTCGGCTGGAGGGGGACCTGGCGCCGTGGCGCGACAAGTACCCGGATGTGCCGGTCGAGATCATGCTCACCCACGACAGCGCGGCCTCCGCGCTGGTCGGCCTCTCTTCGCGCGCATGCCTGGTCATCGTCGGCAGCCACGGTCACGGTGTGCTCGCCGGAGCGCTCCTCGGGTCGGCCGGCCTGCAACTGCTGCACCACGCGAGTTGCCCCGTCTACATCGTCCGGCACCGTAGCCGGAGAATCGGCGAGACCGCGCAGCCCATGGTGTAGGCGAGCATCATTCAGGTCGACGTCATCTCGCCGATGCGGGCCGCGGCGACACCCGGCACGGTCCGTGCCAGCACCGTGACGACCGTGCGCTCGGTCTCGTCGTCGAACTCTCCGGTCACCGTGGCGACGCCACCCTCGACGGAGGCCGTCCAGCGGGACTGCCCGTCGGCGTTGCCCTCAGCGTTCAGCCTCCAGCCTTTCGCCGTGAGCGCGGACCGGACAGGGCCTATGGTCCCGTTCGGCCGGGACGTCACGTCCGGCGCCACGTCACCCCGCGATCCGGGCCGTGGCACGGCGTCGCGGCGCCTTCGGCGTCGCCGTCATCCGCGGCGAGGCGGCCGGGCGCAGCCTCGCCACCTCGTCGACGTCTTCCCCGGAATGGGCCACGACCTGCCGGCCGCATTGCAGCCGGCCGTCGCCGACGAGATCACCGCGCTGGCCCGGCAGTGTGCGTCGGCGCCGTGGTCACTGATCACCGGTGACCGGGGGCCCACCGAGGAGGACCCGACGCGGTAGTCAGGACTTTGGACCCACCATGACGGGCGGGCAGGCCCGGGTGCCGCGGCGGCGCACGGGGCAGCCTCATAGGTGCAGACATCGACAGAGGAGAAACGATGACCACCACCGGCCAAGGCACCACCGCCCACCTCGAAAAGGTCGAGGCCCCCGGCTCCATGCTCACCCACGCCGCCGCCAAGGCACTCGCCGTCCTACGCGTCTCCACCGGATTCGTCTTCCTCTGGGCGTTCCTCGACAAGACCTTCGGCTTCGGCTACGCCACCCCCGGCGAACGGGCCTGGATCAACGGCGGATCCCCCACCAAAGGCTTCCTGTCCAGCGTCGAGGTCGGCCCGTTCCAGAACTTCTTCCACACCATCGCCGGCGACACCTGGACCAACTGGGCCTTCATGCTCGGCCTGCTCGGCATCGGCATCGCCCTCACCGCCGGCATCGGCCTGCGCGTCGCCGCCGGCGCCTCCGCGTTCATGATGGCACTCATGTGGGCCGCCGAATGGCCACTGGCCTCCGGCTCCACCAACCCCATCACCGACTACCACGTCATCTACGCCCTCGTCGGCATCGTCCTGGCACTCACCTACGCCGGACACACCTGGGGCCTCGGACGCTGGTGGGCCAAACTCCCCCTCGTCCAGAAGAACCGCTGGCTCATCTGACCCACCCCGACCGGCTGCCTGGCCCACCGGCCGGGCAGTCGGTCGTGCCGTCGGTAGCGCACTCGGGAGCAGCTGATGGAGATCCGGGAGCACGGCCTGGGCGACAGCAGAACCTCGGCGACGTCGCGGCGCGGTGTTGGTGTCCATGCTGGCCCTAGCCGAACCGCAGCGCGAGCTGCGGTGTGCCCGCGCGGCCGAGCGAGCGGCGCAGCTGGTCGCGGGCCGCCGGCACCTCGATCGACTGAGAGAGCATCGACGCGCACCCGGATGCGCCCACCGCCGCGTGACGAGGCCGAAAGTCCCGTCGTGGATCCGCCACGGCTGCCGCGATCAGGCCATATGACCCTGACGACGTGGCGGCATCCCGGCGATGCTTGTCCTGAGCCCACCGGATGCCGAACGGCGCGACGACCGGAGAAGAAGCGGACGGCCGACGAGCCGCCAGACCCACCGTCGCCAAGACGGTCAACGGCCTACCAACGCCAGGCAGCCGGTGGGCCCCGAGACCCACGGAGGCCCATGATGATCGCTGAGATCGGTGATCGAATCATCCTTGAGGCGGCCCATCTCGGCGATCTCCGCCGGATCGGCGTCATCACCGCGATCGCCCATGCCGACGGCGGCCCACCGTACGAGGTGCGGTGGCTCGACGACGGCCGCACCACGCTGATCTTCCCCGGTCCGGAGGCACGGATCGAACACCCCGCCGTGCCAGGCCGTGGTCGGTGATGACCATGACCGGCGCGCCGCACACCGGACAGGCACCGATCTGTATGCCGGACGATGTCGGCACCTTCGTTCTCGCCGCGATCGACGATGACGGCGCCGCGGGCCCGATCCTCCGGTACGCCCGAGCCCAAGCAGAGCGTCTGGGTCTACCGCTGCGGGTGGCGCACATCTGCGCCGGACGGGAACGGATGCCGGACGCGGACCATCTGCTGTCCGACGCGCTCTACGACAGCCTGCCGCCGGAGGCGGCGACGGATACCGAACGGCAGATCGTGCGTGACCGCGACCCCGCGCACGCCCTGATCGAGCTGAGCCATGAGGCCGCGCTCGTCGTCATGGCCGCGAACAGCGATCCGGCGGGCATGCCCGAACACCTGGGGAAATGCGCAAGCGCGGTCTCCGGGCGAACCGCCTGTCCGCTTGCGATCGTATCGGCGAACGGACCTACGAGCGTTGCCGGCCGATGGCCATAGGGACCGGTGTGACGCATCGGGGCGAGCCGCATGACGGCGCCATCTCCGGCCGCCTCAACTGGCTGCGGGCCGGTGTTCTCGGCGCCAACGACGGCATCGTCTCGACCGCGGGCCTGGTGGTCGGCGTTGCCGGCGCCACGACGGCCGCCGGCCCGGTCCTGACCGCCGGCGTCGCCGGTCTCGTCGCCGGTGCCGTCTCCATGGCACTCGGAGAATATGTGTCTGTCAGCAGCCAGCGGGACACCGAACGGGCGTTGCTGGAGCAGGAACGTGGTGAGCTCGCCGCGTTTCCCGACGAGGAACTCGACGAGCTCACCTCGATCTACGAGGCCAAAGGACTGTCCGCACAGACCGCGCGCCGGGTCGCGGAAGAGCTGACGGCCAAGGACGTGTTCCGGGCGCATGCCGAGGCCGAGTTGCACCTCGATCCCGGCGCCCTGACGAACCCCTGGCACGCGGCAGCCGCGTCCGCGCTCGCGTTCATCGTCGGCGCCCTGCTCCCGCTGGCGGCCATCGTGCTCCCGCCGGCCGCGTCCCGCGTGCCGGTCACCGTCACGGCGGTCGTGGCCGCGCTGGCCCTGACCGGCTACCTCAGTGCCCGCCTGGGGTCCGCCCCGCCCGTCCGGGCCGTGCTCCGGCTCGTCGTGGGCGGAATGCTGGCGATGGCGGTCACCTTCGGCATCGGGCAACTGGTCGGCATCGCCGTCGGGTGACGGCCGGCGTCAGGCGTGCCGGCGACCTCGACCCGGATCGGCCGCGGCCGGCCCGCCGTAGGCCGGCACCGGTTCTCCGGCCTGCCATCCCGCCGGTACCAGTACCACCGGGCACGCCACCGCACCCACAGCGCTGCGACCCGGACCGGCCGAACCGTACAACGATTCCGCGAAGCGGCCGTGCCGGCCGATTCCCGCGACCAACAGCCGCCCACGCCGGGAGGCGCGTTCGATCGTGTACCCCATGTCGAGGTCGTGCACGACGAGCCGCTCGGTCGGAACATCCGGATACCGCGCCGTCCAGCAGGCCAGCGCCTCGGCCAGCGTCCGATCGGCCTCGCGGCGCTCCGCCACATGACCGCCCGCCACGACGGCGGGCGCCGGACCGTCCTGGCCGCCCTGTCGCGTCCACATGTGCACCGCCACGAGATCGGCCCCCCGCATTGCGGCCTCGGCAAAGGCGTAGCCCAGCGTCGCGGTCCCCGACGAACGCGCGGAAGCCGCTACCACGACGGGCCCGGTCTTCGTCGGCACGGCACCACGATGCACGAGCACCGGGCAGGCACCGTAATGGGCGAGGTAAGCCGTGGTCGACCCCCAGCTGAGACGGGTCAGAACGTCGTCACGGTGCGCCACGACGATCAGCTGTGCCCGCCTCGACAGTCCCGTGAGCATGTCCGCGGCTCCACCGTCCAGCAACTCGGTGCTGACGGGCAGGTCCGGGGAGCTCAGCTGTGCACGCCGCGCCGTGACGTCGAGCAGGCGCCGGCCGTCCGCCGGCGAGGCCACCGCGCCGCGGCTGCGGAAGACACCGGTGTACCTGCCCGGCCAGACGTGGGCGATCAGCAGGGGAGCCCGGTGGCGGACCGCCTCCGCGGCGGCGAGATCGACCGTCGTCGGAGTGGTGCGCGAGCCGTCCACGCAAGCCACTACCGGCCGTACCTCCGTGACCGCGTCGATTCCAGGCATATTCGCAGGCTAAGCGCGATGCGCCGGGCCCGGCACGGCCGGTGGACACGGCCGGCCGGGCCGGAGGTCCCGGATCGCGCCTCGCCGGTTCGGGGCTCCCGACCGGCCCGCCGCCGATCGCCGGCCGAGTGGGCCCGCGGGGCGGGACCTTCGCCGCTGTGACGGCGGGCGGGACGGGCGCAGGCTCGGTACATGGCCACCATCGCGGTACGCGACCTAGTCCGGGCCTACGGGCCGGTGCGGGCGGTCGACGGCATCAGCTTCACGGTGAACGAGGGCGAGATCTTCGCGCTTCTCGGGCCCAACGGTGCCGGCAAGACGACCACCGTGGAGATACTGGAGGGCTACCGCACGCGGGACTCCGGCTCGGTCGAGGTGCTGGGCTACGACCCGGCGACCGGCGGCGCGGCCTACCGGGCGCGGATCGGCGTCGTTCTGCAGTCTGCCGGGTTCGAGGAGGAATTCACCGTCCGCGAGCTGGTTCGCCTGCAGGCCGCACTGTTCCCGCGCCGGTACGACCCCGAGGAGCTGATCGATGTGGTCGGGCTCGGCGACAAGCGGTCCACCCGGGTCAAGGGCCTCTCCGGTGGGCAGCGGCGGCGTCTCGATCTCGCGCTCGGCCTGGCCGGCGCGCCGGACCTGCTCTTTCTCGACGAGCCGACCACCGGTTTCGACCCGGCCGCCCGACACCACGCCTGGGACCTCATCGCGGATCTGCGCGAGCTCGGCACCACGATCCTGCTGACCACGCACTACCTGGAGGAGGCGCAACGGCTCGCCGACCGGGTCGCGGTGTTGCGCGCGGGCCGGCTGCTGACCGAGGGCACTCCACAGGAGCTGCGGGAAGCGAGTGACCTGCCGACCGTGATCAGCTGCCGGGTACCCACGGTCGTCGCGGACCTGCCCGAGCTCAGTGCCCGGCCTCGTCTCCGCGACGGCCGGCTACGACTCGTCACCCACGCACCGGTGCCGGACACCTCGCGCCTGACCGGCTGGGCTACCGCCCGCGGGATCGTCCTGTCCGACTTCGCCGTCACCCCGCCCGCGCTGGAGGACGTGTACCTCGCCCTGACCCGGGAGCACGACGATGACCATTGAGCAGGTGCCCGCGCGGGTCGTGCCGCGGATCCAGCACACCCGGCCGGCCGGTGTACCGGCGCTGACCGTCCATGCCGTACGCGCGTTCCTGCGCAACCCGATCGCCGTGTTCTTCACCCTCGCGTTCCCGTTGGCGTTCCTGGTCATCGTCTCGTCGATCATCGGGCGCCGGGTCACCGGCGACGGCGTTGCCGTGACCCAGTTCCTTGTCGCGCCCTTCGCCGTCTTCGGGGTGGCACAGGCGTCCTTCACCATGCTCGCCGTGGACACCGCCGTCATGCGGGAGAGCGGCGTGCTCCTTCGCCTGCGCGCCGCGCCCGTGCCCGCGTGGGCCGTCCTGACCGCCCGGATCGGCGCCTCGATGATCGTTTCTGGGGCGGTGGTGGCACTGCTCGCCACCGTCGGAGTGCTCGCTTACGGGGTCGAGATCCCCTGGCGCAAGGTGCCCGCGATGCTGGTCACGCTGCTGCTCGGGGTCGCCTGCTGCGCGGCGCTCGGCCTGGCGCTGGCCTCCGCGACCCGGACGGTTGCGGCGGCACAGACCCTTGCCCAGGGCTTGTTGATCCCGCTGGCCTTCATCTCGGACGTGTTCATCGTCGGTGCCGAACTCCCCCGCTGGCTGGCGGCAACCGGCTCGGTCCTGCCCCTCAAGCACTTCGCTCAGGCCATGGCCGAGACCTTCCGCCCCGGCGAGGGGTACGGCTTCACACCGCGCCATCTCGCCGTCCTCGCCGTCTGGGCGGCGCTCGGCGCGGTGCTCGCCCGCCGCGGCTTCGGCTGGCAGCCGCGGCTCTCGTCGCGTCCGCCGACGGTCACCCCCACGCGCAGGCCCGGACCCGCGCGGCTGACGGTGCCCCGCGAACGCCGGCGCTGGGCGCCCGGTGCGCTGCTTCGCGGCCAGATCGGGTACGCGCTTCTCGGCCTGCGCCGCGACCCGCTCTCGGTCTTCTTCGCCGTCGTCTTCCCGGCGCTGCTGCTGATGCTCCTCCCGACGGTCTTCGGCGACGCCCGCGTACACGGCCTTCCGATGGCCCAGTACCTGTTCGCCGGGATGGCGGCCTACACCGCCGCGGTGGTCGGCTATGTAAACCTGACCGAGGCCGTGGTGGGTGCCCGGTCCGCGGGTGTCCTCAAACGGCTGCGCGGCACTCCCCTGCCGTTCCGCTGGTACGTCGCGGGCCGGGTGTGCGCGACTCTGATCATCGTGCTGCTGGCCTGCGCCGTGCTCGCCGCGGTCGGCATCGGCTTCGGCGGCGTCAGCGTCGCCGCCGGCGGCGTACCGGCGCTCCTGCTCGCGCTCGGCGCCGGAGTTCTGTGCTTCTCCGCGCTCGGCCTGGCGCTCGCCGCTGTCATGCCGTCGGCACGTTCGCTGGTCGCCGTCACGCTCGGCACGCTGCTGCCGCTCTGCTTCATCTCGGAGGTCTTCGTCGTCGGAGATCAGCCGCTGCCCGGCCCGCTCACCGCCGTGGCGGACGTGTTTCCGATCCGCCACCTCCTGCAGGCGTTACTCGCCGCGACCGGATCCGGCGACACCGGCGCGGGTATCGCCTGGGACCATCTGTCCGTCGTCGCCGGATGGACGGTGCTCGCCCTGCTGGTGGCCCGATGGCGACGCGGTGCCCTCGCCGGACCCTGACGATCCGCCGGTGGCCCGGCAGATCAGGGGGCCTGACTTCCCGCTCGTTGGAGACTTCCGGCTCTGCCCCCGCCCGCCCTGCCGCGATGTGCTGGTGGCAGGCGATCTGTTGGTGGCGCCCGCGGCCGGTCTCGGCATCGGCGGTGGCGCGCTGCTGGCCCTGGAGGCGGGGCGCGATCGCGCCGGCTACAACCCGGTACGACGATGGCCCGGCCCCCGGGCCATCGTCAGCCGCCCGGCGGGCGGTTAGTCGTCGACCTGGATGGTGTCGTGGACCTCGCGCCGCGGCGACACCGGCAGGACCTCGTCGGAGTCGACGTAGCCGAGCCGCACGACCAGGAACGGCTCGCCGTCCTCGGGCAGCAGCCGCCGCAGCAGCCGGCGCGGCCAGGCCACCTCGACGGCCTCGCTGATCGGCGCGGTGGCGATGCCCTCGGCGGTCGCGCCGAGCAGCAGCGCCGACATCGCCTCCCCGCCGCACAGCAGGTCCATCGGGCGTTCACCGGCACCGACGAGAATCACGTACGCCGCGCCCTCGTCGTCACCGGCGCCGGCGAGCAGGCCCGGTGAGCCGGACGGGAAGAAGTCACGCACCGGCACCCGGCGCAGGCTGTTCTGCACCGCCGTGGCGGGTGGCACCCCGTCGCCCGTCCACGCCGGCCGGTGCGTCCAGCGGGTCAGCTCGCTGCGGTGGGCCGGGTCGAAGTACTCCACGTCGGCGGCCTGGTCCACCACCACAGACAGCGCTGGAACGCGCTCGTCCGGCACCTTGTGCAGGCGTGCGCCCTCGGCCTCGACCAGCCGGCTCAGCCGCGCCAGCGTCTCGTCCGACAGCCGCCGTTCGCCGAAGGACCGGCGATCGGTGCGCCGGCGGCTGATGGAGTCGGCCAGACTCCCCGCTGCGGGGTCCGGCGCGGTATTGCCGGTCACCCGGATTCGGGCCAGCAGGTCCGGGCGCCGCTCGTCCGGCAGGCGGTCGACCTCCGCGCGCCAGCCCTGTGCGGCCAGGGCGACGCGCGCGTGGTGCAGCGCGCCGCCGCAGCTGAGCAGCAGCAGGCGTCCCTCCGCGTCGGTCACACCGAGTCGGCGCTCCGGGTCAGAAGACAGTTCTGCGGCGTCACCGGTGATGCGCCACTTCCACGGCTGGGTGTTGAACACCGACGGTGCGCGCAGGGACACCCGCGCGGCCGACTCGAGGGCCACGCGGGCCTCGGCGCGCGGGACAAGGTTGGCGTTGGCGTTCATGGCGGGAGCCTCCGATCCTGCTTGTCCCCTCAACCTGCCAGGCCGTGACGGGATGGTGCAGGGCCGTTGGTCCCGGTTCGGAGCGCCGTGCGGCCCGGGCTACGGGGCGTACCTACTGCCGCACGTAGGCCGGCGGACGGTTGATGTACACCGGGCACTCCGCGTGGTGCAGCAACTGCAGACCGGCCGAACCCAGCAGGGTCCCGGTGATGCCGCCGCGCCCGTGGCTGCCCACCACCACGAGCTGAGCCCCGGCCGACGCCTTGACCAGCGCGGATGCCGCGCTCTCGTGGGTGAGCAGCACCTCGACCGGCACCTGAGGATACTTGGCCCGCCACGGGGCCAGCTGCTCCTCCAGCCGGGCGCGTTCCTCCGCGTCCGCCTCCGGGGTCTCCACGTCGGCCGGACGGACCTCGGCGGCCAGCCAGAGCGGGATGGCGGGCAGATACGACCGCACCACGGACAGCCCGCCGCCGCGCCGGGCGGCCAGCCACCTGGCGTTCGCGCTGCTGGGCACGGCGCTGCTGCTGGCCGTGGCGGGCGTCGCCGCCGGTCTCGCGTACGGCGCGCAGGTCGACGACATCGGTGGGCAGACAGGGCGACTGCTCGGCGCCGCACTGGTGCAGCTGCCGGCCACGTGGGTGCTGGCCGGGTTGGGCACTGCCCTGATCGGCTTTGCGCCCGGGCGCGCCTCGCTGACCTGGGCCGCACTCATCGTGTCGGTCCTGCTCTTCGAGCTCGGTGCGCTGTTCGGGCTGAACCAGCGGATCGTCGATCTCACCCCGTTCGCGCATGTACCGAAGCTGCCCGGCGCCGCGTTCACGCTGACGCCGGTGCTGTGGCTCACCGTCATCGCCGCCGCCCTCGGCGCGGCAGGTCTCGCCGGGCTGCGCCGCAGGGACATGCCCGTGACGTGACCACCGACGGATCGAGGGCCGCGCGGTTCGACGCGCGGCCCTGGGATCCCGGCATCCGGGCCTTCTGTCAGCCCTGCTGCGCCCGGCCGGCGAGGGACCAGTCGCGGACCTCGGGCATGTCCTCGAGATGCTCGATGACGTACGCCTCGTGCTTCGCCAGCTGCTGCTCGCACCACTGCTTGAGGACGGTGGCGCCGCGCGGCAGCCGCTTGGCGTTGTTGATCGCGTCCATCACCAGGTGATAACGCGACGCCCTGTTCCGTACCGTCATGTCGAACGGGGTTGTGGTGGTGCCCTGCTCGACGAAGCCGCGCACGCGGAACCGGTCGGCGTCGGGCCGGCCGTGCACCAGCTGATGGATCGCGCCCGGGTAGCCGTGGAAGGAGAACACGACGTCGACGGTGTCGGTGAACAGCTCGGTGAACTGGGTCTCGCTCATGCCGTGCGGGTGGTCCTTGGGCCGGGGCAGCGTCATCAGGTCGACGACGTTGACGACCCGGACCTTGAAGCCGGGCAGCCGCTCCTTGAGGATCTGCGCGGCCGCGACCGTCTCCATCGTCACCACGTCGCCGGCGCAGGCCAGCACGATGTCCGGGTCGCTGGTGCCGTCGTCGGTGCCGGCCCACTCCCAGACCCCGGCGCCGCGGGTGCAGTGCTCGATCGCCTCGTCCATCGTCAGGTACTGCAGCTGCGGCTGCTTGTCGATGACGATCAGATTGATGTACGAGCGGGACCGGAAGCAGTGGTCGGCCACCGACAGCAGGCAGTTCGCGTCCGGCGGCAGGTAGACCCGGGCGATATCGCCGCGCTGGGTCAGCACCACCTGGATCAGGCCGGGTCCCTGGTGCGAGAAGCCGTTGTGGTCGTTGCGCCACGCCGTCGAAGTCAGCAACACGTTGAGGCTCGGCACCTCGGCCCGCCACGGCAGGCTCCGGGCCTCCTGCAGCCACTTGCCGTGCTGCACGGTCTGCGAGGCGCTGACCATCGCGAACGCCTCGTAGGTGGCGAACATGCCGTGCCGCCCGGTCAGCGTGTAGCCCTCCAGCCAGCCGTGGCAGTTGTGCTCGGACAGCACCTCCATGACGCGGCCGTCACGGCTGATCGCGACGTCCTCCGGCGTGACGGCCTCCATGAAGCCCCGGTCGGAGACCTCGAACACCGCACCGAGCCGGTTGCTGTTCGTCTCGTCCGGGCAGAACAGCCGGAACCGGTCCGGGTTGCGCGTGTAGGTGTCGCGCATGAGTTCACCCAGCTTGCGGGTCGATTCCGCGCGCAGCTCCGCCGGGCGCGGCACGTCGACCGCGTAGCGGCGGAAGTCGGGCAGGGCCAGTTCCTCAGTCAGGCGGCCGCCGTTCGCGTGCGGACTTGCGCTCATCCGCAAGGCACCCTTAGGCGGGAGACCGCGCACGTGGGCGGTGGGCGCGCCGCCGCCGTCGAAGAGTTCTTCCGGACGGTACGACTTGAGCCAGCGCTCCAGGATCGCCAGGTGCTCGGGGTTGTCGCGTACCCCGGACAGCGGAACCTGGTGTGAGCGCCACGTGCCGGTCACCGTGATGCCGTCGACCGTCTCCGGACCGGTCCACCCCTTCGGCGATCGCAGCGTGATCAGGGGCCAGCGTGGCCGGGTTCCGTTCCACTCGCCGTCGCGGGCGGCGGTCTGTATAGCGCGGATCCTGCCCCACGCCTCGGCCAGGACGGCAGCGAAACGGTGGTGCATGCCGGGCAGGTCGGAACCCTCGACCTCGAGGACGTCGTAGCCGTGACCGCGGAACAGGGCGCGTACCTCGTCCGGGTCCTTACGGGCCAGCACGGTCGGTCCGGCGATCTTGGCGCCGTTGAGGTGCAGGATCGGCAGGACCGCGCCGTCGTGCTTGGGGTTGAGGAACGAGACGCCCTTCCAGGAGCCTTCCAGCGGCCCGGTCTCGGCCTCGCCGTCGCCGACCACCGCGATGGCGAGCAGGTCCGGGTTGTCCATCACCGCGCCGAACGCGTGGACGAGGACGTAGCCGAGCTCGCCGCCCTCGTGAATCGAGCCGGGCGTGGTCACCGACACGTGGCTGGGAATGCCGCCGGGGCTGGAGAACTGCCGGAACAGCCGCAGCATGCCGGCCTCGTCCTGGCTGATCTCCGGATAGGTCTCGCTGTAGGTCCCCTCGAGGTAGCCGGCGGCGACCAGCGCCGGGCCACCGTGCCCAGGACCCGCGAGATAGATGGCCTGTTGACCGGTGTAGCGGATCAGCCGGGACACGTGCGCGTAGATCAGCGAGAGGCCGGGGCTGGTGCCCCAGTGGCCGAGCAGCCGCGGCTTGATGTGCGCCGGCGTCAGCGGCTCGCGTAGCAGCGGATTGCCCTGCAGGTAGATCTGCCCGATGGTCAGGTAGTTGTTCGCCCGCCACCAGGCGTCCAGCTGAGCGATCTCCGTCTCGGTCGGGACAGCGAGTGCTCGGGCCGTCTCATCGTCGGCGCGAGTGGCGACCTGGTCGTCCGAAATGGCGGTCACGGCAGTTCCTTTCGAGGGGCAGGGCTCCGACTGTTCCGTCTCACCGTATGTCCGTCGTGATCGCACGGTCAGGGGCCCAAGGGCGCCCACGGCGGGCCGTCCGGCCCGCGCGGGCGGGACCTTCGCCAGGACCGGGCGTCCCCTCGCGCCGTTGTCCGGAGAGGGAACCGGCGGCGGTGCCGCGACCAGGTGCTCGTTGCTGTCGCGCGGGACGTTCGGCCCAGCGACTCGTTGCGTTCGCCTGTGCCGTTCGCGCCGCCCGTGCCACATGCTCGACATGGCAGGTGCACCTTGAGCAGGTCGGCGCGGGAGACGATGCCGGCGAGGCGACCGAGGTCGTCGGTGACCGGGAGCCGCTTGACGCCTTCGCTGTCCATACGCCGGGCGGCCGCGGCGATCGAGGTGTCGGCGAGCGCCACGACGGCCGGCGCGCTCATCAGGTCAGCCGCCGTCCGGCCCTGGGCCTTACGCCGTTCGCCCCGACGGCGCGACCCGTCGAAGATTCGAGGCGTCTCGTCACCGCCGTACTCGATCTTGCGTAGCAGGTGTCCCGACGATAGGGCCGGCAGATCCGGCGGAGGCAGGGCCGTAGGTCCTGATCGGACCGGACCAGGATGGCAGCGGTCCTCAGCTCTGCGCCATCAGCCTCGTCAGGTCGACGAGGCGGTTGGTGTAGCCCCACTCGTTGTCGTACCAGCCGAACACCTTGGCCAGCCGGCCCTGCGCCTGGGTCAGGCGGGCGTCGAAGACGCACGATGCCGGGTCGCCCAGGACGTCGGTGGAGACCAGGGGCGCTTCGGCGTAGCGGATGATGCCCTGCATCGGCCCATCCGCGGCGGCCGCGGCGGCTACCACCTCGTTGATCCGGTCGGCCGTGACGTCCGTGCCGAGTACCAGGGAGAGGTCGCTGATGGAACCGTCCACCACCGGCACCCGCAGTGCCACGCCGTCCAGGCGGCCGGCCAGCTCCGGCAGCACCAGGCCGACGGCCTTGGCGGCGCCCGTGCTGGTCGGAATGATGTTGACGCCCGCCGCACGGGCGCGGCGCGGGTCCTTGTGCGGCGCGTCGAGCACGTTCTGGTCGTTGGTGTACGCGTGAACGGTGGTCAGATATCCCTGCTCGATCCCGAATGCGTCGTGCAGCACCTTGACCAGCGGCGCCACGCAGTTCGTGGTGCACGATGCGGCCGACACGATCTGGTGCCGGACCGGGTCGTAGGTGCCGGCGTTCACTCCCGGGACCAGGGTGGCGTCCACGCCCTTGCCCGGCGCGGAGATGAGCACCCGGCCGGCGCCGGCCTTCAGATGCAGCGCGGCCTCGTCGCGGGTGCGTAGCCTGCCGGTCGCCTCGATGACCAGGTCGACGCCGAGGTCGCCCCAGGGCAGCTCGTCCGGTCGCCGCAGGGAGAAGGCCGGGATGCTGCGCCGGTCGACGATCAGATTGTCTTCGTCGTGGCCGATCTCGGCGTCGATGCGGCCGTAGGTCGAGTCGTACTCGAGCAGGTGGGCGAGGGAGGCGGTGTCGTACAGATCGTTGACCGCCACCACCTGCAGGCCCTCGCCGGCCGGCGTCCTGTCCGACAGCCGGCGCAGATAGTTCCGGCCGATCCGGCCGAAACCGTTGATCGCGATGCGGTAGGTCATGGTCGTCCTCCAGATTCTCTCTTCCTCTCCTCAGCCTTCCGCCGCGCCCGACGGCCGGGCAGAGTCGAAAGTCCCGGCGGAGGGCGGCGCCGGGGGCAGCCTGGCAATCTTCGGCGAAGGCTCACTGCGACAGGTGTCGCTGACTATCGTCGAGGTACCTGCCCTCCGAGGAGATTCGCCATGTCCGTCGATCCCTCCCGCTTGGTGCTCGACCTCGCCGACATCGACTCCACCATGCTCGGCGAGGTCGGTGGCAAGGCGGCCAACCTCGGGGAACTCATCCGCGCCGGCCTGCCGGTGCCGCCCGGCGTCTGCGTCACGACCACCGCGTACCACGAGGTCACCCACGCGGTTCCCGGGCTCGACGAGATGATCGAGGACCTGGTCGCCACCGCACCCGGCGACCTGCGGCGACTGACCGACCTCGCCGGCCGGGTGCGGGGCGCGTTGCGCGCGGCGCCCATCCCGGCAGCGATCGAGGCCGCCGTCGCCGACGGGTACCGGGGCATGGACGCGGTCGCCGTCCGCTCCTCGGCCACCGCCGAGGATCTGCCGTTCGCCAGTTTCGCGGGCCAGCAGGACACCTATCTCAACGTCGTAGGTGAGGCGGCGGTGCTCGACGCGGTACACCGCTGCTGGGCCTCGCTGTGGACCGATCGGGCCGTCACCTACCGGGCCGCGAACGGCATCGACCACCGCACCGTCCGCCTCGCCGTGGTCCTCCAGGCCATGGTCCAGTCCGCCGTCGCCGGCGTGTTGTTCACCGCCAACCCGGTCACCGGCCGCCGCCACGAGGCGGTCATCGATGCCAGTCCCGGGCTGGGAGAGTCGGTCGTTTCCGGCATGGTCAACCCCGACCACTTCGTGGTCGACACCGCAACCGGCGAGATCCGCGAACGCCGCCTCGGCGACAAGAAGACGCTTGTCCGAGGGGTACCGGGCGGCGGCGTCGAACACGTCGCCAAGCCCGGCGACGCCGGCAGCCCGTGCCTTACCGACGCACAGTTACAGGCCCTCGCCGCCCTGGGCGCTCGCGTCGAGGCCCACTACGACGACCCGCAGGACATCGAATGGGCCATCGACGCGGGCGGCACGCTGTGGCTGACCCAGGCCCGGCCGGTGACCACGGTCTACCCGTTACCGGCCGCCCGGGACGGAGTGCGCGCCTACTTCTGCTTCACCCTCGCGCAGGGACTGACCCGGCCCTTGACGCCACTCGGCCTGGCCGCGCTCCGGCTGCTCAGCAGCGGTGTTGCGGAGCTGCTCGGCCGCCCGGTCGCCGACCCGGTCACCGGGGCCGCCCCATACTCACAGGCCGGGCTGCGCTTGTTCGTCGACCTGACCGGCGTACTGCGAAGCCGGGTCGGCCGGGCCCTCGTGCCGCGGGTGTTCGACGTGATGGAGGCCCGCGCCGCCGTGGTGATGCGCTCGCTGTTCGACCGGCCCGAGTTCGCGCTGACCCACCGTTCCGTACTGCCCACCGCGGCCCGGGCCGCGCGGATCGCCGCCCGCAACCGGCTCCCGGTCCGTGTCGTGCGAGCGCTGCGAGACCCGCAGCGGGTCCGCCGTGACCTCGACGGCCTCGCCGACGCCGCCCGCCGACGGCTCGACCTGCCCGCCACCACCACCGCCGGCGACCGGCTCGACCTGGTCGAACAGGTCCTCGCCCATGAGGTCGTCGGCGTCGTCATGCCGGTCGCCGCGCCGGCCGCGGCCGCCGGCTTCGCCATGCTCGGCCTCGCCGGCCGGCTGCTGCGCCCCGACCTGGCGCCCGGCGAGCTGCAAACCGTGCTGCGCGGCCTGCCGAACAACGTCACCACCGAGATGGACCTGGCTCTGTGGCAACTGGCCAGCCGGATCCGCACCGCCGGCGAGACCCTGGACGCGGACCCAGACACACTGGCCGACCGGTACCGGGCCGGCACACTGCCGCCGGTCGCCCAGCAGGGCCTGGCGGCCTTCCTCGACCGTTACGGTCACCGCGCCGTCGCAGAGATCGACCTCGGCCTGCCGCGTTGGTCGGAGGACCCGCGGCACGTGCTCGGCGTGCTCCTGAACTACCAGCGCCTCGACGACCCGGCCGCGGCACCGGACGCCGTGTTCGCCGCCGGCGCCCGGCAGGCCGAGGAGATGACCACGACCCTGATCGGCCGCGCCCGCGGCGGGCTGCGCCGCCGCGCGGTCCGGTTCGCTCTCGGCCGGGTTCGAGCCCTGGCCGGGCTGCGGGAGTTTCCGAAGTACTACCTCATCGTCGTGCTGGCCGCGGTACGCCGGCAGCTGTCCATCGTCGGTACCGAGCTGACCACCGCCGGCCGGATCGGCAGCGCCGACGACGTGTTCTTCCTCGACCTGCCCGAGATCCGCGCGGCGCTCGCCGGCAGCGACCAGCACGCCCTGATCGCCGCTCGTCGCGCGGAATACGACCGGGAGATGCGCCGCCGGCATGTGCCCCGGGTGCTGCTCTCCGACGGCACCGAACCCGAGCGTGACCTGCCCGGCCCGGCCGCACCGGACGGCGCGCTGGCCGGCACACCGGCCTCGGCGGGCACTGTCACCGGACCGGCCCGGGTGATCCTGGACCCGGTCGGCGCCCACCTGGAGCCCGGCGAGATCCTCGTCGCCCCGTCCACCGACCCGGGCTGGACGCCGCTCTTCCTGACCGCCGGCGGTCTCGTCATGGAGATGGGCGGCGCCAACTCGCACGGCGCCGTGGTGGCTCGCGAGTACGGCATCCCCGCCGTCGTCGGCGTCGCGGGCGCCACCACGCACGTGAGTACCGGTCAGCGGATCACCGTCGACGGCACCACCGGTCTGATCATGCCGGTGCCGGCGCCGACCTCCGGAGCATGACGTCGGCGAGCCTGCGCCGGGGCGTCACGCCGACCGCTTTGCCGAAGCCGACCCGCAACACCAGCTGCGCGAGCCGGCCGCCGGCCGGATCGGTGAGCCGCCGCCGCAGGCCGGGCACCTCCACCGGCTGGCTGATCGGCGTGGTCGACAGGTTCTGCCAGGTCGCGGTGAGCAGCACCCGTTGCAGGGCCTGCCCGGCCAGCACCCAGTCAGCCGGGCCGTCGCCGTCCGTGCTGAGCACCAGAAGCGTCGGATAGGGCTCGAACTCATCGGTCGGCCGCGGCAGCGGCAGCAGCTCGGCGAAGTCCCTCATCGGCACCGCCTCGAGAGCGTCCCACGGCCCCACCGCCCACATCGGGACACCGTCGGGCCGGACGCCGGTGCCGGACCAGCGCCCGAGCTCCTCCCGGTAGCCCGGGCGGGCCCGCAACCACTGATCGGCTTCGCGGGCGAGGCGCAGGATGCTCTCCCGGCCCGCCGGCGTCGCCACCGTGAGCGTGGCGCCCTCCCGGCGGGCGGCGTCCGCGAGGTGATCGAGGACGTTGTCCGGCACGGGCGTGTGTGCGAAGGGGAACCGGTTGGTGTGCCGGTGCGGCACGGCCGCGGCCAGCGCCTCCACCGCCGGGGTCGCCGCCGCGGGCCCGGCCACCCGGACGCGGGCGACCAGATCGGGCTCCTCCCGATCGGGGAACGTCGTCGAGCGGCACCGGTAGCCCGCCTGCCGGATGGCCAGGCGCAGGGTGAAGACCGCCGCGCCGACGCTGATCAGTTGCTCGCGCCCATCCGGGTCGAGGACCGGCAGCCGGCGGCCCGGGTCGGCGTACACGTCGACCGCGGGCCCGGCGATCCGGAACAACCAGGGCTGGCTGTGCCGGGGCGCTACGGCTCGGAGCCGGCCCGCACACCCTCCTTGCGTAGTTCCGCGGCGACCGACCGGGCCCAGGCCCGGACCCGCTCGGGGTTGCGGAAGTCACCGGCATGGCCCTCACGCGCGAGCTGCCGCGCCATGATGCCGATCCAGCCGTGCGCCTCGGACGTCATCCGTCCACCGAACGTCACATGCTCGCGTGCCGGCAACTCCTTGAGAGCCAGCTCAGCGTGGTGGCTCGGCGGCAGCACACCCCGATCGGCGGAGGTGTCCAACGGCCCGCTGCTGAACAACCAGACGGGACGATCGGTGAACCGGCCGGCGAACCGGTGGGTGAAGGTCCGGGCGTCGGCGTGCCAGCCGGAGGCGTAGACGGCCGAGCCGAGAATCACCGCCTCGTAGGTCCCGACATCGGTCACGCCGCCGCCCGGCGACAGGTGAACATTCAGACCCGCGGAGCGCAACTCCTTGGCGATCCATCCAGCGATCTCACCGGTGCCGCCACCGGCCGATCCGTACGCTACGAGAACGGTCATCCCGATCTCCTTTCGAACAGTCGAGACAGCGACGTCAGTCCGGCGCGGCACGACGGCTGATCAGCAGATCCACCACGTCCCGATAGCGGGCGCCCTCCTCCACGGACACGACGGCCCGGGTCATGACAACCTCCTCGCCCTCGACGCCAAGAGCGGGCGGGAGGGGTCGGGCAGGGCCGGAGGACCTGACGTCGGTGGTGGTCAGACGGGCAGCAGCGCCGCGGACGGCGCGCTGAACTCTGCGCGTTCCTTGATCCCGCGCAGCATCCGCCGCTCCATGACGAGGCTGCCGGGCTCCATCACGATCCGGTTCACCAGCCGGCGCGGCCAGCCGGCACCCGGCGTCGCGATTCGATTCCGGCTGATCAGGCGGGTACCCAGCCAGTAACTGCGGAGGTCGAAGATCCACACCCAGGCGCCGTCGGTGGAGCGGAACGCCAGTGTCCGCTCCGGATCGCAGATCTCGACCCGCATGCCGGGGCCGGCGGGTCCGAGCGGCAGCACGTCGCCGACGGCGAGCCGCTGGAACTGCGGCAGGATCTCGTCGGCGCTGTGCATGTCCAGGCCGAGCAGGTTCTCGATCCAGTCGTAGCTGTACGCGCCACCACGCCCGCTGCCCAGCTGTACCAGCCACGGCCAGACCGTCGCCGGGGCGGCATCGATCGTGATGGCGCGGGTGGACAGCAGATCCGGGCACGGCAGCAGATCGTCGCCGGGCAGTTCCTGGGCGACCTCTTCGGCGGTGGCGCCGTAGCCCAGATACCACCGCCGCACCGGCGGCGAGTAGGCCACGGCGGACGCGGCCAGGGCCGCACCGCCTATTCCCTTCCACAATGCTGTTCTCATCCCCCCACGCTCGCAGAGCCCGGTGAGCGTCGGCAGGGTCGTCCGGCCCCATGAGTGAGGTCAGGCGGGCCGGCCGGCCGCCGTCCGGGCACGATCAGCACCCGGACGCAGGTCCTCAGTTCTTCCCGCGCACGACGACGACCGGGCAGCGCGCGTGCTGGGCGCAGTGCCGGCTCACCGAGCCGAGCAGCGTGCCGGCGAAGATGCCGTGCCCATGGGAGCCCACCACGAGCAGCGCCGCGTGGGCGGACGCGTCGATCAACACCTGCGCCGGGTGGCCCGGCATCACGCTCTCCACGACCGTGACGTCCGGCCCGTCGAAGCCGACGGCCTCCTCCACTGACTCGTGGAGCAGCTTTCCCGCGGCGGCCTCGAGACCGTCGTACGGGATCAGCGCCCAACCGATGTAGCTCGGTATCTCCCACGCGATGGTGGCGCGTATCCGTCCTCCGGTCAGCCGCGCCTGCGCGAGCGCCCACCGCAGGGCCGCCTTGCCCGGCAGGGAACCGTCCACACCCACGACGATGTCGGTGTCCCGCACCTCGGAAACCTGCTCGTTCGTCATGTCGCCCCCTTCGTCGCCTCCATCACACCTCGACGCGCGGGGAAGCGATCAGGGCCGGAGGACCTAACCCGGCCGGGACCATCGCCGGTGTGCGGGCCGGGCTGCAGCACCTCGGCCGTCGGCCGCCGCCGCGTCGCGTCCGTCGGCCCTCCGTAGCCGACCCGGAGCACCATCTGCACCGACAGGCCCGTGGCCGGACGTCCCGGTCGCCGCCGAGGTGATCGAGGGAAGCCCGGGTGCCGCCCTGGCACACGCCGGCCGGACCGCCGACCTGCTCGTGCTGGGTAGCCACGGCAGCGGCCGGCTCCGTCACACGGTGCTCGGCTCCGTCAGAGACGAGTGCATCCGCAAGGCGACCTGCCCGGTGGTCGTCATCCCCGTACCGCTACCGGCCCTCGCGAACGCCGAGCCGGTGCCCAAGCCGCGGTAAGCCTGAACCGACCGGTTCTACCCGCAGGCGTGTTCGCCCTCGCCCGCGTCAAGCAGGACCTGCTGGACCAACTGGAGGCGTTCGGCCTGGCCGCGGCCGTCGGCGCCGAGCGGATCTTCCCCACCCTTCCTACCGCGGTCTCCGCATACCGGCACTGGCGCGACGGCGAGCCGGCCGGTTAGCCGCGCCGGGTCGTCATCCTTCACCGCTGCCGCTCGCGGACCCGGCGGCGACGGCGGCCAGCTCCGCCGCCAGGACGCGGCCGAGCAGGTCCAGGTCGGGGCAGCGGACGGGGTCAGCGACGGCGGTCACGGTGAGCGTGCCGGCGTAGGAGAGCGCGAGGAAGGCCACCGTCACGTTGGTGGCGCCGCCGACCGCGATCGGAATCATGGCGCGGACCTCGGCACCGCCGAGCCGGACCGGCGCGGCCGGGCCGCGCACGAAGCTCACCAGCGTGTGCAGGCGCTTCTGATGGGTCATGTACCAGCGGTAGCCGCCGAGCGCCGCGATCAGCCGGAACCAGCCGCCCAGCACGGTGATCGGTGCCGGCCCGGCGGCCGCGGCGCGCCGGCGCCGCACCTCGGCGGCGACCCGGGCGAGGCGGCGGCCGGGCGGCCCGGTGACCGGCACGGTCACGATCAGCGGGCTGACCGCGTTGCCGGCCGTCTCACCGGCCGGCCGCGGCGTACCGACGGGCACCGCGATCGTGACGGCGCCGATCGTCTCGCCCCGCCGGTCGAGCACGACGCGCAACGCACCGGCCACCGCGGTCAGCAGCGCGGCGTGCACGCCGGCATCGTGCCGATGCGCGGCGTCGCGCAGGGCGTCCAACGGGACCCGGACCGCGACGCTGCGGCGAAGCGCACCGGTGGCCCGCAGCAGGGAGCACCGCGCAACCGGTGCGGGAGCCACGCCGCCGCCCGCGGCCATCGCCGACCGCATGCGGCGCAGCCGGGCCGGCACCCGTCGCCAGGCCGTCAGCCGGGACCGCCACGCGTCCGCGGCGAGGCTGCACGGCGCCGGCCGCCGGGCGGGCGGCCGAACGGTCACGGCGACGGCCTCGTCCAGGAGCCGATCGAGCGCCGCGAGCCCGCCCAGGCCGTCACTCAGAACGTGATGCACGATCATCGCGAGTGCGGCGCACCCACCGGCCGGCCCGCGGACCAGGACCGCCCGCCAGAGCGGCCGGTCCCGCGGCAGCGGCCGCAGCACGTACGGCATGACTGCGTCGAGCAGCGCCCGGGTGTCCTCCGGCGCCGCGCACGGAACCGCGTTCACCTGCCGCCTCGGGTCGAAGCCGTCGTCCTCGACCCAGATCGGCCGTCCACAGCCGAGCGGCGTACGGATCAGCCGCTGCCGCAGGCGGGGCACCGTCGCGCTCCGGTCGCCGAGCAGCCGGAGGCAGGCGTCCTCCGGCAGCGCCCGGTCGAGCAGGAGCACGACGGCGATCTGCTGCGGCACCGCGTCCCGGTCCATCGCGAGGAACGCGAGGTCGGCGTCGCTCGCGCGGTCGATCGGGTGCCTCTCACGCATCCGCGGGTCCGATCTCCGGCGGCACGTCCATCGGATGACGTTCGTCGTCCCGGGCGGAGAGCACTTCGACGGCCCGCCGGTACTGCGCCGGGGTGATCTCTCCGGCGACGAGCTGGGCGACCAGCGCCCCCTCGAGACTCGTCGGCGCGCCGGTGTGCGGTGCGTCCACGCCGGTTGTCGTACCGGCGGGCTCGGCTGCAGGGTCGCGCCAGGTCCAGGCGAGTACGCAGAGCAACGTGAAGGCCGCGACGACAGCGATGACGTAGAACATCCTCCGCACCTCCTTCAGGACCATGCTCATCGAGCCGTCCTGATGGTCAGCAGGGACTTATGGCCTGAGGCTCCGCGCCGAAGTACCCGGGTGGCGATTACCGGAACGGCGGTTCGGTCCCTTCTGCTCCTCGCGGCGCTCCGCCTTGACAGTCAGCACACCGTGACCTGCAGATCCTTGTCAGGACCGAGTCCTGGCAGTGCGGTTCACCGCACGTATTCCTCGCTGGAGATCCAGTCCTCGACGCGAATCGCCGGCGCAACTCCCGGACGTAGGCGTGCCGGACGACTCCGCCGGCGGACACCACGCGCGGTCGCTGAGCACCGGGCCGCTCGGCGGCGTGTCGTTGTCCACCCGGTGCTGCTAGCCGAGCCCGCTGAAGACGGACTTTACGAGCGCTGCATCGCGCGCTGGTGGAGCACGCGCATCTCCTGGTCGAAGGGCGCCACCGGACCGGTCGTCGGGATACCGGGTGCGATGACGGCGATCGGCAGGACCGCGACCGGCGCGGCCGGCAGGCCCCAGCCGGAACGCCAGTCGGCGAGCTGAGCACTCGACGCGGCGAAGACGATCCGGCCGAGGCCGACCCACGCGTGCGCGGCGGCGCACATCGGGCAGTGCTCGCCGGACGTGTAGACGGTCGCGGCGGCCCGCCGGTCGGGCGGCAGATTCCTCGCGGCCCACTGCGCCAGCGCCAGCTCCGGGTGCGCGGTCGGATCCGCCGAACCGCTCTCCCGGTTACGGTCCTCCGCGAGGACATCGCCGTCCGCGCCCACCAGTACGGATCCGAACGGGTGGTCACCCGCGTCGAGGGCCTCGGCGGCGAGGGCCACGCACCGCCGCAGGTGCACGAGATCATCCGGGTTCATGGTCATGACCGCTCAGATTACCGACCTCAGGGCGTTCGCCGCGCCGCTCGGCCCGCAACCTCCCGGCGGATCGCTCGGCCAGACGCGCGGTCAACGGCACCAGCGAACGGTACGCCCACCGCAAGGTCCAGGCGGGGAGGGTGGCGTGGCGCTCCTCGAACGCCACCCGGGCTCGGGGGTGCTCCTTGGCGCCGAACGTGCTCGGCGGCGCGGTACGGCACACCTCGATGCCGTGGAGGTGCTTGATGTTCTTGTAGCCGTACTGCCGGGGTGTGACGAAGCGCAGTGGAGCGCCGTGCACGTCGCCGAGTGGTGCGCCGTCGAGCTCATCGGCGAGCAGCACGTCGGGTTCGAGGGCGTCCCGAAGGTCGACGACGGCCTGCACTCCGTCGAGGCCACGCACGACGAGGTACCGGACCTCCGGGTCCGGTTCGCAACGCGGGACGACGACCCGGTGCCAGAAGTCGGCGAACAGCGCGCCACGCCAGGTGATGTCCCGGACCGTCCAGGTGGTGACGCAGTGGAAGTCGGCGGTCAGCGACGTCCGCGGGACGAGGTCGTGCAGCTCGTCGAGGCCGACGGTCAACGGTTGCCGCACCGCCCCGGCGACGGTCAATGTGGCCCGCTCGGGGGCGGCCGGCGGTCGCCGCAGCGGGTTGTCGGAGAAGCGGGGGAACACCCGCAGCTCGCGTTGCCCGGGCGGCAGGGTCACGCCGGGTGAACGGCGCGGCCACAGGCTCGTCCACGGAATCGGATCGGCCGCCGGTGGCCCGCCGGCCAGCGCCACCGCGCACAGGCCGGCGAGAAGCAGGCACAGTGGCGAGTACGAGATCAGGTCGAGGTGGAAGTACGGCACCTGAGTGCCGCGGGCCACGGCGACGCCGGAGCTCACCACACCGAGCAGGCCACGCGCGGTGACCGCGACGACGATGGCCCCGACTCCGATCGCGACGGCACGCCGCGGTAGCGGCAGTCGGAGGACGCCACCTCGCGTCAGGAGCAGGACCGCGGCCGCCGCAAGGACGCAGGCCACCACCGCGGTGACGGCCGGTGACGGAAAGCGGGTGGTGTCTCCGACCACCCGCTGGGCCAGTGACGCGTCGTCGGTTCCCGGCCAGCGGCCGCCCCCGGCCCAGTAGAGATGCACGACCGCGGTGACCAGCAGGAGCAACGCCGCCACGGCAGCCGCACCGCGCCTGATGGTCGGACGACTGAACATCGCAAACCCCCAATGTGATACTCGGTATCACATCGCACGTTACACTGAGACTCAGTCTCAGCAAGAGAGGGAGGATGCGATGCCCGTCACCGCGAAACGCCGCGCCGACACTCGCGCCGCCCTGCTGGCGGCGGCCGAACTGTCGTTCCGTACCAAGGGCTACACCGCAACGACCATGGCCGACATCGCCGAGGCCGCCGGCGTCTCGCGGCCGACCGCGTTCCGGTACTTCCGTACCAAGGCGGACCTCGTCTTCTCCGTCCAGGACGAGTGGCAGCAGACCGTACGCGCTGTGGTCGTGGAGCAGTCGGGCTCCGGTTGGGCCCTGGTGCGACGCTGCTGCGACGCGGTGGCCGAGCAGATCGAACGGGATGCGGACCGAGTGCTGGCCGCATACCAGCTGGCGACCGAGCAACCGTCACTCGCCGCCGCGGCGGCGGCCCGCGACCGCGACTGGATCCAGGTGATGGCGGAACTGCTCGCCGGCGACGCGGCCGACGAGCCGGACGCGCTGCTGATGGGGGCCGCCATCATGGGAATGATCAACATGGCGATCATCCTGTGGGCCGACGCGCCGGCAACCACCGACCTGCGCCGCACCATCCACCGGGGCCTCGATCTCCTACCCGCCGGCCCCGTCAGCTGGGGGCCAGGACCGGGCCGAGCGCCAACAGGCGGGCGAGCAGCGCCGCCAGCTCGGCGAGGAGGGCGAGGACGGTGACCTCGAGCAACGCCGCGGCGGCGAACACCAGGATGACCAGCAGCGTCACACACAGCGCCACGGTGGCCAGATACTCCAGGATCTCCTTGGTCACCACCTCCACGCCGCGAACACCCTGCTGCAGGGAGCGCAGGAGTTTCCGGTTGAACAACGAGGCGAGCGCGGCCAGCGCGGCCGCCACGGCAACCTTGGCGTCGGCCTCCAAGTCGTAGGTGACGTAGCCGATGACGCCGGGAAAGATCGTCACGGCGGCGAAGACACAGCGGTACTTGGGCAGTACCTCGATCGTTCCCGGTTGCCAGGTGCCCGGACCGCAGTCCCAGTCCGGCGCCATGCTGCGGACCATCGGATCGTAGTTCCATTTGCGCAGGTAGTAGCCGTAGACCTCGTCGAACGCGCGCCGCGCGTCGTGCATCGGCTTGATCTCGAACCAGCCCCAGTCGTCGTCGGGGTCGGTTCCCGTCGCCTTGGTGTGCAGGTCCGCGATGTCGGGGTGGATGCGCCGGCCGGTGACCGGATTCCGCATGGCCAGCCAGAAGCACGCCAGCCGATCCATGTTGACGGACGGGGTGAGGATGGCGCCGGTGGCGTCCCAGATCTCCGACACCACCAGTTGTTCCGAGCCGACACCGGTGAACCGCACCCGGCCGTCGTTCACAACGAGGTGATCCGGGTGATCATCCGCGTAGCGAGCGAGGATTCGGCGGTGCACCTCACGGCCGATTGCGGCATTGTTCGGCGCCCGTCCGCCGGGGATGCTCATCAGGATGTGCTCGGTCAGCATTCCCAGTAGCGGCACGGAGAGCAAGGGGCCTTCCTCGGCGTCCTTGGTGCTGTCCAGCTGCGGCACATCCGCCGGCCAGTTGGCGGTGGTCGCCTTCATCGTTGCCCGGATGTTCTTGCCGATCGCCTCCGCCAGCGCCTGAGCGACGTCGGTGGCGTTGGCGACGCCCTGGATCTTCAAGATCCAACGTACGTACATCTCGGGGTCGATCAGCGGAGCGCACATCTCCAGCAGGCCGGTGATCCCTGAGGTCAGCGGCGCCGTGTCCGCCGGCGTCAGGGGAGGCAGTCCCGGCGGGAGCGTGCCGGCCCCCATGAGCGCGGTGACCACGGCCGCGGCGAAGTCCTGCACTGTCATCTGATTCGGGCCGGCTGGTTGTCCATCGGGCGCGAGGAACTCCTCGCCCGGCCTGGGTGCGGCGGCACCGAGGTCCGAGACCACAGCCATGATGTCCGCGATCGCGGGCCGCAGGCGTTCGGCGAGCTGGTCCGGGTCCAGGGTGTCGACGCCCTTCGCGAGAAGGTCCGCGATGGAGTCGAGGACGGACGTCGCCCAGCTCTCGACCTGCTCAGCAAGATCAACGGACTGTACGGGCATGACAACCCCCTCAGGGAGCATCCGGTGCGAGCACGCACCAGATGGACTGCACGTGTTGTGGGGTGGTCCGCTCGTCCTGTCCCGCCATCGGCACCGCACAGACGGCCGCGGTGATGGTCAGGAATCCCGACCGGTTCGAGACGATCATGGCGGCGGACGCGTCGGGCGGCGGCAACGCCGCCGAGCCCGGACCCGCGCTGGTCAGCCCCGACAGTTCCGAGATCGGCACCACGACGGTGTCGCCCCAGCCGGGCAGCCGGTCGACGGCCGCGCGCCGGGGTCCGGTGCCGGCGCGTTCGCGCAGCGCGGCCCGGCTCGCCGTCACGACGGACATGTCGGCCGCGGTCACGAAGGAGGACGAGGAACGCATCTGAGCCGGCAGGAAGTCAGCGGCCGCCGGCGAGCCGGGCGCCCCGGCCAGCAGCCGCTCGATCGGATCCGACTCGCCGGCCGGGACCGCCGGGGCGGCGATGTGGACCTGCTGCTGCGCGCGCCGGTTCAGCACCGGCAGCAGCGCAGGACCGACCATGTCGCCGGGCAGTGCTTCCAACCGCGGCGGATCGGGCCGCGGCAGGGCAAGGATGTGCTGGCGGGTCAGCCTCAGCGCGCCCGCGACGATCAGCGGATGGGGCGAGGGCTGGCGCTCGTCCACCACCATGCGCAGCCGGAACCGCAGCCTGTTCTGCCCCTCGACGGTCCAGATCCGCTCGTCGAGGTGGATCGGCCAACCGCCGACCTCCAGCCGGACCTGCGGGGTCGCATTCGTCACGAACTCTCGGTTCGCGCCGGTGAGGACGATGTCGACGGTGTGACCGGTGGCGATGACCTCGCCGTCGGCCACTCCGTCGATCGTGACGCGCAGCGGCGCGCCGGTCGGGCGCTGCCGCGCGGCCAGAGAATGACGAAGGTCGGTGACCTGCTGCCTGATCGCCGCGCTGCCGGACCGCAGCACGGCCACCCGCTTGCCCAGCTCGGCCTGCTCGACTGCGCGGTAGTGGATCTGCCGGATCGTGTCCTGGACATCGGCCTTGCCCAGCGCGGCATTCGCCACCTCGGTGGACAGCTCGGCGTGACTCATCGTGGCGCTGCCCGGTCCGACCTGAATCGTCACGCCGTCCTGATCCGGGTCACCCAGCGCACGCTGCCGGACGAACTGCCCCAGCCGGCCGAGGTCACCACCGCTGCCGGTGTCCAGGATCCCGAGGTCCTGCGCGACGACGATCGCGCTGGTCACCAGCGCATCGGCGACATCGTCGAGGGCGCCCCGAATGAGATCGACGATCCAGTCGGCGCCGTCGAAGAACTGGTCGTACAGCTCGGGAAACGCCAGCCCCCAACCGCCGGTGCTCACCACCCACAGCGGCCACAGCAGGCTCTTGACGACGTGGAGCACCGCGCGCACGACGTCGGCCAGGTCGTGCACCAGCGTCTTGAGGTCCTCGCCGAGCGCCTTCAGCTCGTCGGCCGACACGCGACCGCGCTCGAGCATGTCCGCGATCAGGTTCACCGCGTCCGTACCCGCCTGTTCCAGGTCGTCGGCCGTCCTGGCCATCGCGGCACCGACGGCCTTCGCGTCGTTGAACAGGGTGACCAGCGGCAGCGGGCCCTGCTCCGCGGCGATCAGCGCACTCATCCGCAGCGACGGCGGGATCATTCGAAGTGCGAGTTCGTGGCTGTCCACGAACATGGCCTCGAGCAGCCCGGCACGCAGTTCCGCATCGCCGACCCGGGCCGCGTCGCTGCCGGCGAGCCGCGCCAACTCGGCGCGCCGCTCGAGCGCCGGCTCGGGCAGCAGGACGAACGCGTTCATCAGCTTGAGGGCGCTGTCGAAGCCGACCGATTCGACGATCGAGACGATCTCGGCGGTCTCGCGCAATGCCGCGCTGACGATGGTCTCGTTGATCCGGAAGATGAGACCGAAGCGGTTGGCCAGGGCGAAGAATTCCGCGTACGCCGGGTCGGCGCGATCGACCGCATCGGCGAGTGCGCGGAGCTGATCGGCGCCCTGCCGAAAGTACGGCCTGAGCACGGTGTCGGACACCCGGATGACGAGCGGCCCGAAGAGCTGGGTCAGCAGCGCGTCGAGCTGATCCCGCAGGCGTTGCGCGTCTGCGGTGGTGAGGTCGCCGGCGACGAGGGCCGGCAGCGCCAGCGCGGCGACCTCGAGCAGCGGTCGGATGAAGGTCGCCACGTCGCGCAACTCGCCCGGCGGCAGGCCCTCTACCCACGGTCCGACCTGTGCGTCGAGCGCCGTCACCAGGGTGGCGAGCACGTCCTGGGCGAGCCGGCGTGCGGCGTCGGCGTCCTGCGTCGCCGCGCCGATGTCCCACAGCCAGCCCACCAGCGCCTCGGTGTCGGTGTTCAGGGCGGCCGCGAGCACACCGAGCCGGCCTCGAACCTCCGCATCCAGCCCACCGAGGCGGGCGGTGATGAACTCGACGAGTTCCGCCGGTGCCGGCGCGGTGTCATCCGCCGGCACCTGTCGCAGCAGCCGATGTACGTGTCGGCTCAGCGGCGCCGGAAAGCTGCTCACCGGGCCGTCTCCCAGCACCGACAGCAGGGTGGCGGCGCCGGCGGCGGCCAATGTCACGGCGTCCAGCACCGGCGTCAGAGGATCGCCGGCGGAGCCGTCGCTCAGCTCACCCAGTGAGCCACACAGGTTGATCAGGACCGGCAGCGCGTCCAGCGGGACGGCAGCGCCGGAGAAGCCCGCCAGGATCGTCCGGGCCTCCCCCAACACCCGGGACGCGGTCTCGTGCGCCGCCGGCGACAGTGGTCGGTCGACCGCCGCGAGGATCGCGGTCGTGGCCTCGCCCAGCGCGGCGGTCACCACCGTGGAGACGGCCAGATCGAGGCCGCTGCCACGCAGTTGCGCCAGGAACGCCGGGATCAGCCCGTCGAGTTCGTCGCCTGCCGCGGTGGCGTCGGGAGTGTCCTTCGGCGCGCCCAGCTGCGCGCCGAGCGCCACCGCCGCGGACGCCGCCAGCGGCAGGACGATGTCCAGCAGGGTGGTGACCGTTCGTTGGTGGGCCGGGATCAGCTCGGCGACCTGTGCCAGCACCTCGCGCACCAGCGCGTCCAACACGTCGCCGGCGTCCGGGAACTCGATGTCGACGTTGCCGACGACGCCCGCGCCGAAGACCCAGGCGTAGCCGTACTGGAACTCGACGGCGTACCCGGACCGGTGATTGTTCCTGCCGGTGGGCAGGACGCTGCCGGCGGCCATCAGCCGCGCCTGCGCCTTGACGGCGAAATACGCCTCGGCGCTGACGCCGGCATGGATCTCCGCCTTGCGCAGGATCACCGAGGCCGGCCGGAACAGCGCCGGCGGAAGCTGAACCGCCATGGCCGCCATGAGCGCGGCGCCGTCCAGCGCGATGTCACCGCGGATCCGCGCCCGCGCCTCGGCGACCAGGGCGACCTCGGCGAACAGGCCGTAAACGTCCAGCTGCGCCGCGAAGGCCGCCCGACCCGCCGCGGCCAGCTGGGCGTGCAGCGAGGCGGAGAACCCCGGGGTCGCGCTCAGCGTCGCGTCCAGGCTCGTCGATATCTCGGCCTTGGCCTCGGCGCGCACGCCGCGGCGCAGGTCGAACTGTCCCTCGGCGGAGGCGAGCGCCCGAGCGCCCATCCGGGCGGCGAGCGGACCGCGGTCGTACGTGACAAGCTGCGTGCCGGCCTCGACCATCGGGCACCCCCGGCATCACGAGACACCCGCAGGGCCGGCAGCACAAGCGAGTATTCCGTCCGCCTAGGTCGTTGTCCCACTCCCGACAGGCCCCCGCAACTCGAGCGGCCCAGCAGACGCCCAGTGCCGCAGGGTGCACGCCGCCAACCCCGGCACCGACTTCTGCGTCCGTCTCAGAACGGCTGCCCACACGCCTTCCACTGCCCGTCCTCCTCGACAAGTGCGAAAGTGTGCTGGTCGACGAACCCGGTATCGAGAGTGAGTTTCGCGGTAACGGTCGCCGATACTCGGCCGTTGTAGTTCGAAACGTTCACGCCCGTGATCTCGTGGCTCCGTATCTTGGGCTCCGCGCTGAGTCCAAGACCAAATGCTTCGCGGGTGAACTTGCTCTGTGTGCCCGCGCAGAGCCGACCGTAGGCGGCATCGGCGTTGCCTGATTCAAGATCGGTGACAAAGTCGCTGGTGGCCTCACGGGCCGGCCCGGTTGCCTGTTGCACCCCGCGGTAAAGGAAATATCCTCCGGTCACCCCGCCCGCGCAGCACAGCACAGCACAACCCCGACGATGATCAACACCGTCCGCAGTGTGCGGCGTCGCGGAGGCGGTCCGGGTTGGTACGTCGGCATCACCACGGTGATCAAGACTAGCCACCCACGCGTGCCACACTTGACCGTTCGGCCGGTGTGTTCCCTGCTCAAGCCAGGGCGATCGCCACCGAGGTGGGTAGGTCGGACTCGGAAGCGGCCCGGGTGACAAGCTGACCGAACCGCGGATCCGCACCAGAGATCTCGTGGATTAAGTGATGTTCCTGCCCGAATGGGCAAGTCGGGCCGCGAACTTCGGGTCGGCGACCAGCCTGCGCGATCCGGCGACCGGAACACCTCAGCGAATGAGTCGTCAGGCCGAACCGACCTTTGGATCAACCGGGACAGCCGTCGGCGGTGGTCCGCAAACCGACAGGCTCCGGAGGTCTCATGTTGAGCAACGTTGCGCGCGGCCTACTCATCGCAGGACTCGTCGCCGGTGGCGCCGCGACGGTCGTAACGCCCGCCCAGGCGGCCGCGAAGACCTTTGCGAATTGCACCGAGCTGAACAAGGTGTACAAGCACGGTGTCGCAAAGACGGGCGCGAGGGACAAGGTGAGCGGCGCCGCCAAGCGGGTGACAAACTTCAAGGTGTCCGACGCCTTGTATGCGGCGAACAAGAAGTCCGACCGCGACCGCGACGGCGTGGCCTGCGAGAAGCGCTGAACCGGACGCGAAGGCGTTCGGATCACGCTCGCAACTGAACGCTATTTACATCGACCGTGTCAACCTCGGCGGATACCGTCGCCTGGTGATGCGCGCCAGGCGGTACCGCTATGTCGGTCCGGTCGAGATCCGCGATGAGGCCGTCACGGTGGACATGCTGACCGTGGACTCGTCGGCCCGGCTGGCCGACTGGCTCACCGGACGCGCAAGCACCGAGCCCGATGATCCTCTGACGTTCGTGGTGACGGTTGAGGGCCGGCTCAGGCTGGCACCGCGCCGTAGCGAACATGTCGCCCTCGCCGCGGGCCGGGACGTACTCGCCGCGGGCGAGATGACGTTCGCCCGCGACGCATCCGGCTGGCGTGTGCTCGAGGTGACCAACCAGTCGACCGGCTACTGCCCGGATCCCGACTGCTGGCCGGCCGTGCGCCGGTCACTCGACCGCCTCGGGATTCCGCACCCGGGCGACTTCACCGACAAGGTGGTTTTCCGCCGCTGTCCGTCCTGCGCTGAGCGCAACATCGTGCGGGACGGCGACTTCGTCTGCGCACTCTGCGACAACGACCTACCCGCACGATGGAACTTCACCTCGGCCGGACGACGTGGCCTGGGAGGTCGACGGTTTCCAGCTCGGCTGACCCCGCCTCCGCCCACGTCGCGGGTTCGGACCTGCCTACCGAGCATCGCGCCTGAGACGTTGTGTCATCTTTCATGGGCGGCGGATAACAATAGGACCGACCGCCTGGATGCCGATGTGTGGTGGCGAAGAAATCATCTGATCCAGGAGGACCGCATGACGATGCACGCTTACCACGCCAACGATGGCCTGGCCCGTCAAATGCAGGCGCAGTCCGCGTATGACGACGTCAAGAAGTCCGCAGGAATAGCATTTGCGTTCTGGTTCTTCCTCGGCGGATTCGGCGCACACCGGTTCTATGTCGGCCACAAAGGCGTCGGCATCGCCATGCTGCTGACTCTGGGCGGCCTCGGACTCTGGGCCCTGATCGACGTGTTTTTCGTTTCAGGAGCGGTACGTGAGGTGAACGCCTCGAAGAAGCGGCAGATCTTCGGCCAGTTCGGCCTTCCCGTTCTGACGGCGTAACCAGAATCGACGGCTGCACCGATGCCGGGTATGGGAGTTGACATGCCCGGCACGGCACATGAATTCAGCCGTGCCAGGTACGCCACAGGTGCGCGTACGTGCCGCCGGCCGCGACCAGGTCGTCGTGGGTGCCCAGCTCGACCAGCCGCCCGCCGTCCATGACCGCCACCCGGTCGGCGTCGTGCGCCGTCTGCAGGCGGTGCGCGATCGCGATCACCGTGCGGTCGTGCAGCACCGCGGCGAGCGCGCGCTCCGCGTCCCGGGCGGTCGTCGGGTCGAGCAGCGCGGTCGCCTCGTCGAGCACCACCGTGTGCGGGTCGGCGAGGACGACCCGGGCCAGCGCGAGCTGCTGCGCCTGCGCGCCGTCCAGGACGACGCCGTCGCCGCCGAGCCGGGTGTCTAGGCCGTCCGGCAGGTCCATCGCCCAGTCGGCGCCGACGACCGCGAGGGCCGAGATCAGGTCGTCGTCGGTGGCGTCCGGCGCGGCCAGGGTCAGGTTGTCGCGGACCGCGTCGCGGAACACGTGGTGTTCCTGGGTGACCAGCACGACCTGGCGGCGCAGCAGGCCCGGCGGGAGCCGGGAGATCTCCACGCCGCCGACGGTCAGGCTGCCCGCGCGCGGGCGGTCGACGCCGGTGAGCAGCCGGCCGAGGGTGGACTTGCCGGCGCCGGAGGGTCCGACCAGGGCGAGGCGTTCGCCCGGCCGCACGGTCAGGTCGACGCCGCGCAGCACGTCGCGGTCGCCCTCGTAGGCGTAGCGGACGCCGCGGATCTCGATCCGGTCGTCGGCCGGCGCGGACCGCTCGGTCACCACGGCGGGCGGGATGGCGGCCAGGCCCTCGACGCGGGCGAAGGACGCGCCGCTGCTCTGCAGCTGTTCCAGCCAGACCAGGATCGCGTCCAGCGGCACGACCAGCTGCCGCAGGTAGAGCGCGCAGGCGGCGACGGCGCCGAGGCTGAGCAGGCCGTCGATGTACAGGGCGCCGCCGACCAGGAGCACGCCGACGACCGGCACGACGTACGAGACGTCGACGGCGGGGAACAGCACGCTGCGCAGGGCGAGGGTACGCAGGCGGGTGTGCCGGGCCCGGTCTATCGCCTCGTCGGCCACCGCGGTGCGGCGCTCGCGCAGCCCGAGCGCCTCGACCGTGCGGGTGCCGGCGATGGTCGAGGCGAGCTCGTCGGCGAGCACCGAGCCGGCCGCGCCCTCCTCCAGGTAGGCGGTCCGGGCCCGGCGCAGGTACCAGCGGGTGACGGGCGGGATGGCGGCGAGGCCGAGCAGGGCGACGGCGCCGAGCAGCGGGTCGAGCAGGAAGACGGCGACGAGCACGAACAGCGCCTGCACGGCCGCGATGAGCACCTCGGGGATGGCGTCGCGCAGGGTCGCGGCGACCGTGCCGACGTCGCAGGTGCCGCGCGCGGCGAGGTCGCCGGCCGGTACCCGCTCGACCACGGACGCGGGCAGGGCGAGTGCCCGGTCGAGGAAGCGTTCGCGTACCCGGGCGGCGGTGCGCTCGCCGAAGCGGTAGCCGACGGCGAGCGCGGTGCGGGCCAGGACGATCTGGACGACCGTGCACAGCAGGACGGCCAGGGCGAGGCGGTCGACGACGCCGACGGGGGCGGGGCCGGCGGTGACCGTGTCGATGATCCGGCCGAGCAGCCACGGACCGGCCAGCCCGGCGATCGCCGCGAGGGCGTTGAAGAGCACCATCAGCGCGACCGCGCCGCCGTCGTCGCGGATCAGCCGGACCGCGGCCCGGCGCACGTGTGCGCGCCCGGCGACGGGCAGCTCGGTCATCGCCGGGCCGCCTCGGGCAGGGCGGCCTCCCCCGCCGCCCGGGTCACCAGCGCGCGGTACCCGGGTTCGGTGTCGAGCAGCGCGCGGTGGGTGCCGGTCGCCGCGAGCCGTCCGCCGACGATGTAGTGCACGATGTCGGCGCGGTCCAGCATGGCCGGCGAGGTGGTCGCGACGAGGGTGGCCCGGCCGGCCCGGGCGGCGGGCAGGCGCTCGGCGATGGCGGCCTCGGTGTTGGCGTCGACTGCGGAGGTCGGTTCGACGGCGAGCAGGATCTCCGGGTCGGCGTAGAGGGCGCGGGCCAGCCGTACCCGCTGGCGCTGGCCGCCGGAGAGGTTGCGGCCCTGCGTGTCGATCACCGATGCCGTCCCGTCCGGCAGACCGTCCACGATGTCGCAGGCCGCGGCGGCGGCCAGGGCCCGGGCGACGGCCTCGTCGTCGGGCTCGGAGCGGCCGGCGACGACCTCGCCGAGCGCGCCGGTGAACAGGTAGGCCTCGTTGTCGGCGACCAGGATCCGGTCCCGTACCGCGAGCCCGTCCAGGCGCCGGCCGCCCCAGGTCACCGCCGTCGGCCCGTACCGGCCGAGGCGGTCGACGACGGCGGCGGCGTCGGCGGGCCGGGCGGTGGCCAGCGCGACCAGCCGCCCGGGGATGACGACCACGCCGGAGTCGGGGTCGCGCAGCACGGCCGGGCCGTCGGGGCCCTGCCCGCGCGGCGGCGGATCCACCGGCAGCCGCAGGAAGTCGACGACCCGGCGGCCGGCGACCAGCGCCCGGCTGACGTCGAAACCGCCCTCGATGAAGAACGCGACCGGGACGACGAGCACGGCCGCGTACCCCCAGACCGCGACCAGCTCGCCCACCGTGATGTCGCCCTGCGCGGCCATCCGGGCGGCCAGCCAGATCACCACGGCGAGGAAGATCGCGGGCAGCCCGACGCCGAGCGCCTGTATCCAGCTGGTCACCGCGCCGACCCGGTAGCCGACCTCGGCGACGGCCTGGGAGTCGCGCCGGTACCGGCGGGCGTAGCCGTCCTTGCCGCCGAGGCCGTTGAGGACGCGCAGGCCGCCGATGATGTCGACGAGACGGTCGGCGAGGGCACCCTGCCGCTCCCGGTAGCGGGCGCCGGCCCGCTGCAGCCGCCCGAGCATCGGGCCGACCACGACGGCCAGCACCGGCACGCCGGCGAGCACCACGACCGCCAGCAGCGGGGAGATCTTCAGCAGCAGCACGGCCACCACCACGTACGCGATGACGGCGCCGAGCCCCGGCCCGGTGACCGTGAGTGCCTGCGCCAGGACCCAGACGTCGGCGATGCCGATGGTGACGATCTCGCCGGCGCCGATGCGCCGCGGCAGCGCGGCGCCGAGGCGGGTGGCGTGCGCGATGACCGCCCGGACGGTCCGGAAGCCGCCGTCGAGCCGGATCTTCGTCATCGTGCGGTGCCGCAGGATGGCCAGCAGCGCGTTGACCGCGCCGACGGCGAACAGGGCCGCCGCCCAGGCGGCGAGCGCGGCCGGGTCGCGCCGCTGCAGCCCCTGGTCGATGGCCTGGGCGAGCAGGTAGGGCGGAAGCGTCAGCCCCACCATCCACAACGAGCCGATCAGGGCGCCGGTGGCGATGCGCCCCTTCTGCCGCCGGATGAGCCACCACAGGTAAGGCAGCGGGCCGCGCACGTCCGCGACCGGGAGTCCTGCTTCCGTCACGCCTTGCACCATAGAGCAGGATCGATCATAGGCGGGAGGCCGAGTCCGGGGGATCCTCGCCACCGGGTTAGTCTCCGGGCGTGAGCGACTACGCACCCCCGCTGATCAGCGCCGAACGTGTGATCGGCGGGCGGGCTTTCGACTTCGCGCGCCGGGTGGCGGTGATGGCGATCGTCAACCGGACGCCCGATTCGTTCCACGATCAGGGCCGCACGTTCGCCCTCGAGAAGGCGGTCGAGGCGGTCCGGGCGGCGGCCGGCGCGGGCGCGGACTGGATCGACATCGGGGGCGTGCCGTTCGCGCCCGGGCCGGACGTCAGCGTGCAGGAGGAGTTGCGGCGGGTGCTGCCCGTCGTCGAGGCGGCCCGGGAGCTGGCGGTGGTCTCGGTCGACACCTACCGGCCGGAGGTGGCCCGCGAGGTGATCAAGGCGGGCGCCGGGGTCGTCAACGACACCTCGGGCCTGCGCGATCCCGCGATGGCCGACGCGGTGGCCGGCACCGGCGCGTCCCTGGTGATCACGCACAGCCTGGCCGCGCCGCGCACCCTGCACCCGAGCCCGCAGTACGGCGACGTGACCGCGGAGGTCGCCGGCTTCCTGCGGCGGCGGGTGGAGCTGGCCCTGTCCCGCGGCGTGCGGCCGGAGCAGATCATCATCGATCCGGGCCACGACCTGAACAAGAACACGTACCACTCGCTGGAGCTGACCCGGCGGCTGCGGGAGATCACCGAGATCGGCTACCCGACCCTGGCCGCGCTGAGCAACAAGGACTTCATCGGCGAGACGCTGGACCGCCCGCAGCAGGAGCGCCTGGTGGGCACGGTCGCGACGGTGGTCTTCTGCATCCTGCAGGGCGCCCGGATCGTGCGCGTGCACGACGTGGCGGCGGCGGTCGACGCGGTCCGGATGACCGAGGCGATGCTGGGCCTGCGCGAGCCCGCGTACGCCCGGCACAACATCTAGGTCACGGCGGTTGCGGCGAGTCCCATCAGGGCTTCCGTGGCGGCGTCCGGGTCGGTGGGTGCGGGCGGCACCGGCTCCGGGTCGAGGCAGCGGTCCAGCAGCAGCTCGACCAGGCCCGCCCGGTTGAGGACGGCCGCGGTGTCGATCGCGCCGGGCAGGATGCGGATCTCGATCGTGTCCCGGACCGGGTCGTCGCGCAGAAGCTGGGTCAGGTTGACGTCGAAGAATTTTGTCAGCCCGCCCTGCTCCGCCGCCGCGCACAGCTCGTCGTAGGACGGGGTGCCGGCGACGGCGGCCACCAGCGGCGCCGGCAGCGGGGCGAGGCGGCGGCAGGCCGGGTTGGTGGCCAGCAGCGTCCGCAGCGGCTCGCGCCAGTAGGCGAACAGCCGTACGACGTTGGCCAGGGCGTGCGGCGCCCGGAACGGCGCGCCGTCCAGGTGCAGGTGCACGGCGGCCTCGAGCGGCACGGTGAAGCCGAGCTCCCGGGCCGGGCCGAGCAGCCGTTCGAGGGCGGCGCCGTGGTCGCCGGTCAGCGGCGGCGTGACGATCTCGCAGGGGCGTTCCCGCTCGCCGCCCTGCGGCGCCGCCAGTGCGATCGTCGCGCCGGCCGCGTCGTCCAGCCGGTAGACGTCGCCGACCCGCTGCACCGCGGTGCCCCAGAGCCGGGCAGCCGCGCCGAGCGCGTCCGGCAGGGCGCCGCCCGGATCGCTCTGCGCCTCGAGCAGCCGCAGCAGCCGCGGGTCGTCGCTGAGGATCCGGAACCAGCCCGCCGGCGCGGCGGCGCGGCGGTCGAGCCCGGCGATCAGCGTGATGTCGTCGACCAGGGTGCAGAGCGGGTCGCCGTCGCGGCCGCGCACCTCGAAGCCCTGGGTCAGGTGCAGGAACCGCCCCAGGCCGGGTACCAGGGACGGCTCGCTGTCGTGGTGCCACACCGGCCGGACCTGGCCGCCGCAGCGGGCGGCCAGATCCTGGGCCAGGGTGCGCCGGCTGTGGCCTGGCGGGGCCATCAGCTCGATCTCGAACCCCGTGCGCCGGTGCAGCCGGGCGGTCACGGCCGGATCGGCAGGGTCTCGCCGGCCAGCAGCTTCTTGCCGCCGGCGATCTTCGCGTCGTACGGGGTCTTCGTCTTCCAGATCTCGGCCAGCTTGACCGCGTCGTCGTAGTCGTAGCCGGCGGCGAAGAAGGCCGCTACCCGCTTCTCCTCCTTGGTGGGCGGCGGCGGCTTGCCTGGCGTCCCCTCGCCCGGCTTGACCGGGAGCACCTCGCCGGCCAGCAGCAGCCGCCCGGCCTCCACCTTGATGTCGCCAATGTCGGCCTTCGGCTTCTTCCAGATCTTGGCCAGCTTGACCGCGTCGTCGTAGTCGTAGCCGGCGCCGAAGTAGGCGTCGAACTCGTCCTGGTTCGGGTCGATCGGCGGGGTCGACGGCGCCGAGGAGGGCGCGGCCGGCGCGCCCGCCTGGAGCTGCGGCGCCGCGACGTTGCCGTTCGGCGCCGCCGGCAGCAGCGCGGGAAGGTTCATCACCCCGGCGATCAGGCCGGCGCTCAGCACGGCCCCGCCGGCGACCTGCGCGCCGCGTCGGCGCCACTGGTGGCCCTTGGCTATCTGCTGCACCCGGGCGTACACCTCGGCCGGATCCGGGCCCTCGTTCTCATGGGCCTCGAAGGCCCTACGGAGCTGGTCTCCGTGTTCGGTCACGACATCTCCTCGGCGTGGATCCTGGTCTGCTGCTCCGACTCGAGCCGGAGACTCTTCAATGCCCTCGACGCGTGACTGCGGACGGTCGCCGGCGAGCAGCCGATCAGGTCGGCGATCGCCTCGTCCTCGAGCTGCTCGTAGTAGCGCAGCACGAGCACGGCCCGTTGCTTGCGCCCGAGCGTGCCCAGCCGGTGCCACAGCTCGTCGGCCTCCACGACGTCCTGGGCGTGGTCGCGTACCCCGCCCCGGGCGTCGTCGATCTCGACGAGCCGCTCACCGACGGCGTGCACGTTGCGGGCCGCCCAGCTACGCCGCCAGGAGAGGTACTCGTTGAGCACCATCCTGCGCACGTACGCCTCGGGTGAGTCCGCACCGCCGATCCGCCGCCACTTGACCTGCGCCCGGGCCAGCACCTCCTGTACGACGTCCTGCGCCAGGTCGCGGTCGCCGGTGAGGACGACCGCGTAGCGCAGCAGACTGGAAAGCCGGGCCACCGCGAACTGCTCGAAGGTCACACCCACTAGAACGCATCCCCGCCGTCGTCTGTGCAGTCATGATCCGAACTTTTCCGGGCCGCGCAGCGACGCCGGCAGGTCGAGGCTGTCGACCAGGTCGTTCATCGGCCCGTCGGGCGGCACCGCGTCGCGCCCGATGACGTTCATCGCGCCGAGCACGGTCAGCAGCATGCCCGAGGCGAAGAAGGCGCGGGTCTGCTCGGCGTCGGCGCCGGTGAGCTCGCGCACCGTCGCGTAGAGCCGGCCGAAGCAGGCCCGGACCACCGGGCCGATGGCCGGGTCGGCGCCGGCGGCGAAGCCGTGCAGCATCACGGTGATCAGCTCGCGCTCGGCGAGCAGCTCGTCGTAGGCGTCGCCGAGGCCGTCGAGGTCCGGGGTGGCCGCGCGGAAGCGCCGCTCGATGCGGTCGGCCGCGTGCTCGACGGTCGCGATGAACAGCTGCTGCTTGGTGCCGAAGAGCCTGATCACGTACGGCTGGGAGACGCCGGCGAGCCGCGCGACCTGATCCGTCGTCGTGCCGGCGTAGCCGCCGGCGGTGAACGCCGTCAGGGCCGCGCCGATCAGCTGATCGTGGCGTTCCCCGGCGGTCAGGCGGGTCCTGGTCACGGCGCTCCCTCGGTTTCGGCGGTTGACAGGTTATCAGTCGATAACTACGTTCGATGGCTAGTTATCAGTGAATAACAACTAGGAGGCCGGATGAAGCGGCTGCTCGCCGCCACCGGCCTGCCGATCTTCATGGTCACGCTGGACAACCTGGTGGTGACCACGGCCCTGCCGGCGATCCGCGCCGACCTCGGCGCCTCCGTGACCGACCTGCAGTGGTTCGTGAACGCGTACACGCTGCCGTTCGCCGCCGTCCTGCTCACCGCCGCCGCGCTCGGCGACCGGCTCGGCCGGCGCCGGGTGTTCCTGGCCGGCATCGTGCTGTTCACCCTCGCCTCGGCCGCCGCCGCGCTGAGCACGCAGCCGTGGATGCTGACCGCGTCCCGGGCAGCGCAGGGCCTGGCCGGCGCAGCGGTCGCGCCGCTGTCGCTGACCCTGCTCTCCCAGGCCGTCCCGGACCGGCGGCGCAGCGCGGCGGTCGGCGTCTGGGGCGGCATCAGCGGCCTCGGCATCGCGGTCGGCCCGGTCGTCGGCGGCGCGGTGGCGCAGGGGCTGCACTGGTCGTGGATCTTCTGGCTGAACGTGCCCGTCGGCGTGGTCGCCGTCGCCCTGGCCGCGGCCGTGCTGCCCGAGTCGCGCGGCGGGGCGGCCCGGCTCGACCCGCTGGGCCTGCTGCTCTCCGCGGCCGGCATGCTGCTGCTCGTCTGGGGCATCGCGGACGGCCCGGAGCACGGCTGGTCCTCGGCGCGCGTGCTGTCCATGCTGATCGGCGGGGCCGCGCTGCTGGCGGCGTTCGCCGGCTGGCAGCACCGCAACCCCGCACCGATGCTGCCGCTCTCGCTCTTCCGCTCCCCCGGCTTCGGCCTGGTCAGCGTCGTGAGCCTGACGTTCTCCGCCGGCGCGTTCGGCTCGGTCTTCCTGCTCGCCCAGTTCTTCCAGGTGGCGCAGGGGCTGAGCCCGCTGGACGCGGGCATCCGGACGCTGCCGTGGACCCTCGCGCCGATGGTCGTCGCGCCGCTGGCCGGGGTCTTCGCCGACCGCCTCGGCCTGCGGAACCTGATCGTCGCGGGCCAGGCGCTGCTGGCGACCGGCGTGCTGTGGCTCGCGTTCCGGACCACGGCCGACGTCGGCTACGGCGGGCTCGTCGTCGCCCTGGTCCTCGCCGGCGCCGGCATGGGCCTGACCTTCGCGCCGATCAGCACGATGGCCCTGGCCGGCGTGCCGGCCCGGGTGCGCGGCGTCGCGTCGGGCGCCAACAACACGATCCGCGAGCTCGGCGTCGCGGTCGGGGTCGCGGCACTGGCCTCGGTCTTCAGCTCGTACGGCGGCTACGCGAGCCGCCAGTCCTTCGTGGACGGCCTGGTGCCGGCGGTCGAGGTCGGCGCCGCCCTCATCGCGGCCGGCGCCCTGGCGGCGCTGTGGCTGCCTTCTTTCAGACACGAGTCGTGATTGTTTCATAATTTGGTTCAACTATTGCATTGATGTGTCGGGCACTGCCACGATGACCGTCGATCCGTCATCCCCAGACTCCCTTCGAGTCCGGATCAGAGGAGCGTCACCGTGCCCGTCTCCCGCCGTACCCTGCTCGCCACGATGGCCGCCGGCCCCGCCGCCGCGGCACTGGCCCGACCCGCGCCGGCCGCCGCGGCCTCGCCACCCGGCGACGTCGTCGGCAAGATCAGCGCCGGCTACCAGGGCTGGTTCGCCTGCCCCGGCGACGGCGCCCCGATCGGCGGCTGGTGGCACTGGAGCCGCGACCGGTTCCAGCCGCCGTCGCCCGCCAACACCACGATCGTGTCCTGGCCGGACCTGACCGACCTCGCGCACGGCTACCCGACCGCCTACCCGAACCTGGGCGACGGGCGGCCCGCCCGGCTCTTCTCCTCCTACGACCAGCAGACCGTCGACACCCACCTGGGCTGGATGCGGCAGCACGGCATCGACACGGCGGCGCTGCAGCGCTTCAACCCGTTCGGCGACGAGGGCCCGACCCGCGACGCCATGGCGGTCAAGGTCCGCGGCGCGGCCGAGGCGACCGGCCGCAAGTTCTACATCATGTACGACGTCACGAGCTGGACGAACATGCAGTCCGAGCTCAAGACCGACTGGACCACGAAGATGTCCGCGCACACGTCGTCGCCGGCGTACGCCCGTCAGAACGGCAAGCCCGTCGTGTGCATCTGGGGCTTCGGCTTCAACGATCCGGGCCGCCCGTTCGCGCCCGGACCGTGCCTCGAGGTGATCAACTGGTTCAAGGCGCAGGGCTGCTACGTGATCGGCGGCGTGCCGACCTGGTGGCGGGCCGGCATCAACGACTCCCGGCCCGGCTTCGGCGAGGTGTACCACGCGTTCCACATGATCTCGCCGTGGATGGTGGGGCGCGCCGCGAGCCCGGCCGACCTGGACTCGTACTACGCCAACGTCAACGTCGGCGACTACGCGGACTGCCAGGCGCACGGCATCGACTACCAGCCGTGCGTGCTGCCGGGCGACCTGTCCGCCGGGCACCGCCGGCACGGCGACTACTACTGGCGCAGCCTCTACAACATGATCCGGCTCGGCTCGCAGGGCCTCTACGTGTCCATGTTCGACGAGTTCAACGAGGGCAACCAGATCGCCAAGACCGCGGCGAGCGCCGCGCACGTGCCGGCCGGCTCCGGCATCCGGGCGCTGGACGAGGACGGCACCGCCTGCTCCCCCGACTACTACCTGCGTATCACCGCCGACGGCGGCCGGATGCTCAAGGGCCAGCTCGCGCTCACCGCGACCCGGCCGACCCCGCCCGTCGTCGGCGGCGGCCCCGGGCCGGACCCCGCCCGGGACCTGGCCGCCGGGCGGCCGACGGCCGAGAGCGGGCACACCCAGGTGTACGGCCCGGGCAACGCGGTCGACGGCAACCCCGGCACCTACTGGGAGAGCGTCAACCACGCGTTCCCGCAGTGGCTGCAGGTCGACCTCGGCGCGGCGACCGCGGTCGCGCGGGTGGTCCTGCGGCTGCCGCCGGGCTGGGGGCCGCGCACCCAGACGCTGCGGATCGAGGGCAGCACGGACGGCGCCGCGTTCACCACCCTCGCCGGCGCCGCCGGCCGCGCGTTCGACCCGGCCACCGGCAACCAGGCGACGATCGCCTGCGCCGCGACCCCGGCCCGCCACCTGCGGGTGACGTTCACGGCCAACACCGGCTGGCCGGCCGGCCAGGCCTCCTCCCTCGAGGTGTACGCCGGATGAACCCGGCCCCTGCGGCTTCCATCCTCAGCCGCAGGGGCCGCCGGCCCGCGCTTGCGTCAGCCGATGCTGACCCAGACGTCGTCGACGCTGCCGTGGAACTGGTCGTTGTCGACGCCCGTGCCCTTGCCGCCGAGGCTCAGCGGCTGCGCGTTGACCACCGACAGGCCGGCCGGCAGCGTCGCGCTGCCCGCCTCCTGCTCGTCGACGTGGATCGACAGGCTGGTGCCGATCCGCCGGCACTCGAGGCTGTGCCACGCGCCGTCGGCGATCGACCGCGCGCCCCGGGCCACGTGGATCGTCGGGGTGTTCTGGTCGCTCATCACGCAGGTCGGCTTGCCGGAGACGCCGTCGACCTGGAGCTTGTACTGACCGCCGCCCGCGGTCGAGTAGCCCTTCTGCATCACGTTCTCACCCGACGAGGTCTCGGCCGGCGAGAGCAGCACCGCCGCGCCGTAGCGCAGGTTGCGCGTGTCCGGGTTCAGGTCCGGCACCTCGCCGGAGCGCAGCACGACCCGGGCGCAGTCGGCGCCGGTGCACTTGGTGGGGAACGTGATCGCCATGCCGTCGCCGTGCCGGACCGGCTTGAGCGCGCCGCCGTTGACCGCCTGGGTCCGCAGCACGTGGCCGTTGCCGGAGCCGTCGTCGTAGTTGCCGTCGTTGACGTTGGAGTCGAAGTTGTACGACGCCACGTACGGCGACGACTCGACGGGCGGCGCGGGCGGCACCGGACCGCCGACCGTCGGGCCGCCGAAGGACGCGTACCGCTTCTGCGCCGAGCCGGTGACGGTGGTGAAGTCGCCGCCGACGCTGAGCAGGCCGATGGCCTGGTTGGCGGCGAGGGTGCGCACCCCGACCACGCCGTTGGCCTGCGGCGCCCAGTCGGTCAGGTTGCCCGCGCCGTCGATCGCCGCGAGCTTGACCCGCGGCACCGAGCCGTCGGTGCAGACGCCCTTGATCCCGTTGTTGGTCGTCGTGCAGGCCTTGTCGAAGTGCCCGCCGACGTAGGTGGTGCCGTTCATCGTGGCGATCGCCTGCGCGTCGCCGTCGAACACCCGGGTCCAGCGGGTCGCGCCGGCGAAGGTGTACGCGATGGCCCGGCCGCCCAGGCCTCCCAGCGCCGCGTACACGCCGTCGGCGTCGGCGGTCAGCGCGAAGACCTGCGAGACCGGCTTGGGCTTGAAGGCCGCGTCCAGCACGCCCGTGTTGCCGTCCACCGCGGCGAGGCGCAGCGTGGACTTGACCCCGTTGACCTTGTGGAACGTGCCGCCGAGGTAGACCCGGCTGCCGGCGACGGCGAGCGCGTTGACGGTGTCGTCGGCCGTCGGCGCCCAGGCCTCCAGCTGCCCGGTGGCGGTGCTGAACGCGGCCAGGTTGGCCCGCGGCGAGCCGTCGACCGCGGTGAGCCGGCCGGCGACGTAGAGCCGGCCGTTGGCGACCGCGAGCGCGTTCGGCTGCCCGAGCACGGTGTGCTTGAGCGCGCCGAGCACGCCGGTGTCGGCGTCGATGCTCGCCACCGCGTCGCGCGACATGCCGGCGACCTTGTCGAAGTCGCCGGCGGCGAAGACGGTGTTGCCGTCGACGGTGAGCGCGCGGACGGTCGCGTCGGCGCCGGGGTTCCAGTCGAGCAGGGCGCCGGTCCGCGCGTTGAAGGCCGCCAGGCGCTGCCGGGCGACGGTCTTGCCGCGGACCAGGGCGCCGGTGAAGGAGCCGCCGGCGTAGACGACGTCGCCGCGGTGTGCGATCGCGTACACCGGGCCGTTGAACGACGGCGACGGGGTGGGCGCCCCGGAGACGACCTCGGCGAGGGCGGCGCCGCCGGCGGCGACGACCACCGTGGCGACGCCGACGGTCACGAACCTACGTACGACGAATTTCAGGCTTTTTCGGTTATTACGCACAACGGGAACTAACGGGGCTCGCGCCCAAAGGTCGCGAGCGCGGGCCGTCGAACGGATCACTTGGCGCTATGGGGTGATTACGCCGAAGGATCTATATCGATGGACGTTAATGGCTTTCATGTTTTCCGGCGGCGACTGTGGAATACTTCCGAAAACTGCCACCGAAACTTACGAGGAGATCGCCTTGGCCCGCGTGACCATCGCCGCGATCGCCCGCGAGGCCGGGGTCTCGGTCCCCACGGTCTCCCGGGTGCTCAACGGCCGCGCCGACGTGTCTCCGCAGACCCGGGAGGCGGTGGAGAACCTGCTCAAGCAGCACGGCTACCGGCGCCGGGCCTCGCGCCAGCAGGCCGGGAAGGCGGCCCTGGTCGACCTGGTCTTCAACGACCTGGACAGCCCCTGGGCGGTGGAGCTGATCCGGGGCGTCGAGGACGTGATGCACTCCTCCGGGGTCGGCACGGTCGTCTCGGCGGTGCACCGCAAGTCCGCGGCGACCCGCCAGTGGCTGCAGAACCTCTACGTGCGCGCCTCCGACGGCGTCATCTTCGTGACCTCCGACCTGACCACCCCGGTCTACGCGGAGCTGCAGCGGCTCAACATCCCGGTCGTGGTGATCGACCCGGCCGGCGGCGCGGCGATCGACGTGCCGACCATCGGGGCGACGAACTGGGCGGGCGGCCTGTCCGCGACCCAGCACCTGGTGCAGCTCGGCCACCGCCGGGTCGGCTTCGTGGCCGGCCCCAAGAACCTGCTCTGCAGCCGGGCCCGGATGGACGGCTACCGCGCGGGCCTGGAGGCCGCCGGGCTCAAGCCGGACGAGGACCTGATCCGCCAGGGCGACTTCCTGTACGACTCGGGCTTCGCCGGCGGCGCCTCCCTGCTCGACATGGCCACGCCGCCGACGGCGATCTTCGCATCCAGCGACACCATGGCGCTCGGCGTGCACGAGGCGGCCCGCCGGCGCGGGCTGCGCGTGCCGGACGACCTGAGCGTGGTGGGCTTCGACGACCTGCCGGAGGCGCGGTGGGCGTCGCCGCCGCTCACCACGGTGCGCCAGCCCCTCGCCGAGATGGGCGGCCTGGCGGCCCGGACCATCCTGCGCCTGGCGCAGGGCGAGGAGATCCAGGCGCCCCGCATCGAGCTGGCGACCGAGCTGATCATCCGCGACAGCACCCGGGCGCCGCGCGCCTAGGTTGCGGCCGGGCTTGCGCCCGGCCGCAACACCCCTGCCTCAGTCGATCACCGGCGGTGCCGTCTCGGCGGCCCGCTTCAGGTCAGCGGCCTCGGCCGAGTACGGGTTGTAGGTGTACGCCCGGGCCAGCTCGCCCGGCACCGTGAAGTACTCGGCGGACAGCTTCGCCGGGTCGGTGGCGATCTGGCCCCGCCCCGGCAGGTCGTCGCCGTCGTCCCAGCCCCATGGCGCGTTCGCCGAGTTCGTGCCGCACGAGTACGTGCCGGTCCCGCAGCCGCCCGAGGTGTCGCCGGCGAAGGTGCCCAGGTTGGCGTACAGGTTCGTGTTGTCGCGCTGCGCCCAGAGGCCGCCGCTCGCGAAGATGTCGATCAGCTCGTACTTCACGTCCCGGTCGTTGCCGCCGCTCGGGGTCTCTCCCTGCGCCGCCGGGTAGTAGACGATGCCGTCGCCGTTGATGGTGTACTGCGGGTACGCCTTCAGGCCGTGCCCCTGCACCTCCTGCGCGGTCACCGGGTGCTGGAACGAGTCGTGCGGCGAGGACTGCAGCTGCAGCGTGCCGTCCACCGTCTCGCGGCCGCCGGTCCACGTGCTCCCGCTCGGCGTGTACGAGTAGAAGCTCGTGTGCGCCACGGTCACCGCCGAGCGCAGCACGCCGTACGTGGAGCCGTCCTTCTGCACCGCGAGCAGGACGCCCTCGCCGTCGTTCTCGTGCTCGGTCTCGAAGAACGGATGGTCGACCCAGTCGCGGGGGTGGAAGAAGAGGTAGGTGATGTACCAGTGCGTACCCGTCTCCGCGACGGAGTAGTACGCCGCCGCCGAGAACGAGGCGTCCGCCCGCGCGGCGTTGTCCCAGTTGTTCCGGCCGTTGAGGTCCCCGTCGAAGTCGACGCGGGTGATGTAGTCGGACTTGCCGCCCAGCGCGTGGCTGCCGGTGGCGTCGACGTCCTGGTAATGGATCGGCGCCCAGCGCAGCGCCAGTTCGGACCGACTGACCGCGGCGCCGGCGGGTGCCGGCGCCACGATGCCGAGGGAGGCCAGCGCCAAGGTCAGCGCGGCCGCGATCCTGCCCGTACCGAGCATGTGTGCTCCCACGTTCCGGAATTGATGGACCGCCGTCAATGTATGAGATCAACGGCGGCCTGTACATGTCCGGAGCGGAAAGCGCGGGTGTCAGTCGCTCGGCTTCTTGAACTCCTCTTCCGGCCGGTCCTGCATGTAGTCCGCGACCGTGCGGTACACCGCCGGGTTGACGATGCCGTGCGACATCCGGTCCGGGTGGTCGGCCCAGTCGGGGTTCACCAGGTAGCCGGCCACCACGAGATCCTGGGTGCCGACCACCAGCGCGGCGGTCTTGTCGGCGTCGGTCGTACCCGTCTTGCCGAAGATCGGGTGCCCGACCACGCTGCGGGCGTTGCGCTCGGTCGCGCCGGCGCAGTTGCCGAGCTGCGCCCGGTCGCCGACCGGGCACCGGGCCGCGTCCAGCGCCCGGCGCGCGACGTCCTTGCTGGTCGCCCGGTTGCACTTGGGCTGGCCGATGTCGCTCTTCTTGCCGTCCTGGGTGTAGATCTGTTGGATCGGCGTCGGCGCGCAGTACCGGCCGTCACCGGCGAGGGTCGCGTACGCGTTCGCGATGTCCAGCGGCGTCGACGCGGAGACACCGAGCGTGAACGCGCCCCACTGGTTCGCCGACGCCTCGTCGTTCGCCATCTTGGCGTCGCTCTCCGAGCGGAACTTCACCCCGAACCGCTTCGCCACGTCGACGACCTTCTCGGCGCCGACCTCCTCCTGCAGCGGCACGAAGTAGGTGTTCACCGAGCGGCCGAAGCCGGTCCACATGTTGAACGGGCCGACCTCGTTCTTCGCGGCGTTGCCCGGGCAGTAGAAGTGTGTGCCGGGGCAGGCCGCGTCCGAGCTCGGGTCGATGATGTACCCCGACTTGTACCGGCCCTGCGCGTTGATCGTGTGGTCCAGGCCGAAGCCGTTCTCCAGCGCCGCGACCATGGTGAACATCTTGAACACCGAGCCGGCCTGGTAGCCGGCGATGTCGCCGCCGCCGGTGATGATCGGGTTGGTGGTGTTCGGGTAGGTGCCGCGGATGCCCTTCTCCGCCTTCGCCGGGTCGGACGAGAGCCGGTTCTGCGGGTCCGCCGTGCTGTCCAGCTTGTATTTACGGTTGGCGGCGAGGGTGCGCACCCGGCCGGAGCCCGGCTCGACGCCGGCCAGCAGCAGCGCGTTGCGGTTGGTGTCCCGGATCAGCCCGGTGATCTCCTTGCGCGCCGCCTTCTGCGCCTTGACGTCCAGCGAGGTGACGACCCGGTAGCCGCCGGTCTTGAGCTGGCGCTCCCGGTCGTACGTGGTCTTGCCGAACGCCTCCTGGGTCAACCACCAGCGGTAGAAGTAGTCGCAGAAGAAGCCCCAGTTGTTCTTCGCCACCGAGACGCAGCCGTTGCCGGGCCGGTTGGTGGTCCGGCCGAGCTTGACGGCCTTGGCCTTGGTCGCCGCGGCCGGGGTCAGGTAGCCGAGGTCGCGCATGTTGTCGATGATGTAGTTGCGCCGGTCCAGCGCCTGCGGGTGGCCGCTCGGCGTGGTCGGGTCGAACGACGTCGGCGCCTTGACCATGCCGGCCAGCAGCGCGGCCTCGGGCACCGTCAGCTCCTTGGGCTTCTTGCCGAAGTAGACCTGGCTGCCGGCGTAGACGCCGTACGCGCCGTTGCCGAAGGGCGCGATGTTCAGGTAGCGCTCGAGGACCTGCTGCTTGGTGAGCTCCTTCTCGAGCTGGATCGCGTACTTCATCTCCGAGAGCTTGCGCTCCGGGGTGTCCTTGGTCGCGTCGACCGCCTGCTGCGGGGTCTTGGCCGAGTAGGCCAGCGTCATCCGCACCAGCTGCATGGTCAGCGTCGACGCGCCCTGCTTGCCGCCGCCGTTCTTGTTGTTCACGAACGCGCGGGCGACGCCCTTGAGGTCGACGCCGTTGTGCTTGTAGAACTGGTGATCCTCGGCGGACACGATCGCGTTCTGCATGTTCACCGAGATGTCCTTGAGCGGGACGTCGCTGCGGAACTCGTCGTACATGACCGCGAGCTGGGTCTTGTTGTCCGACGCGAACACCCGCGTGACCTGCGGCGCGCTCTGCTGCGAGAGCTGGCTCGGCAGCTCACCGAACGTCTCCGAACCGGCCTTCGCCGCCAGTCCCGACATGGCGACGGCCGGGAACGAGGCGGCGGCCACCACGACGCCGGCCAGCAGCCCGCAGATCAGGAGCGATCCGGCGCTGGCCAGCTTGTTGCGATCACGGGAGGAGGTTGGAGAAGTCACCTGAATCAGGTTAGTCACGATGATCCAAGCCCGCCTCTCAGAGCTGGTCCTCGAGCGTGCCGACATTGCCGGCCGCCGCCGCGGCCGGGATGCGCGCCCGCGCCGCCGCGTCGCCGTACAGTGCCCAGCGGAGGAACTCCGTCGATGTGCCGACGGTCGTTTCGAAGTCCGGCGCCTTCGTGACGTGCCCGCCCTCGGTGATCGACAGCATCGCGCGTGACCAGGGAACGGCCGCGAAAACCGCGTGCCCGGCCCGGTGCGTGACGGTCTGGTCCCGGCGCCCGTGCACGAAGAGCAGCGCCGCCGGCGGCCCGGTGAACGGCGCGCCCTGGAAGTCGGTGCCGTTCAGCACGACGCCCGCTTTGAGACGTTCGTCACGGTAGGCACTGAACAACCCGACAGTGGTTATTCCCCCGGCCGAGTGACCCGCGGCGGCCAGCCGATTCAGATCGACCATCGCGCCGAACGGGCCGGCGGGCGCCGACAGCGAATCGAGCACGAACGACGCGTCGGCGGGCTGGTTGACGATGTCCCGCGCGTCGAAGTCCGCCGCGCCGTACGAGGTCCTCGGGTACGTGGGCCCGGCCACGACGAAGCCGGCCCGCGCCCACCGCGCCAGCGTCGCCTCGTAGTCCTCCGGCCGCGACGTGAGGCCGTGGCTGAACAGCACGAGCGGGAAGCGCCCGGCGGCGGGCGCGGCGCCGTCGGCCGGATCCGGCTCGGCCGGCACCGCGCCCGCGGCCGGATACCAGACCGTGGTGGGCAGGGCGCGGTCCGGGCCGCGCCGCAGGTGCAGCACCCGCCGGCCCACCGCGTACGCGGCCGGCGCGCTGCCCGGCGCCGGCGTGTACGGCGCGCTCACCGGCCGGGGCGCCAGCGACGACGAGGCGGTGGAGGCGAGGATCGGCGCGCGCGAGGCGGACGCCGGCGCGGACCCGCCCGGCGACGCCGAGGGGGTCGCGACGGGCCGCGACGGCGCGGCGCAGCCGGCGAGCGCCCCGGTGCCGGCTCCGGCGAGGCCCACGATCAGAGTCCGTCTACGCATGGTGACCATCTTCCGGTACGGAACCCGCCCTGGCCTCGGGCCGGACCCGAGCCGAAGATCACACAAGGTCACCGGTCCAGGCCGATCACGCCGGGGCCGGGGCCGTGGTCGGGCACGGCGGTGTCGGGGGCGATGACCGGTGCCACGCCGGCCAGGACGCCCCACCGCTGGTCCGCCCCGCCGGCCTGGCCCTCGCCGTCGCCGGTGCTCGCGCCGCGGCCCGCGCCGGACGGCGCCCGGCCGGGCACGGCCCGGCCGCCGACACCGACCCCGGGCCCGGCCGGGCCGATCACCGCGCCGGAGGGCAGCGGCCGGCGCGCGCCGGCCGCCAGGCGACCCGATGCCGCCCCGGCTCCCCGGATGGGCACCACCGGGCTCCCGAGGAGGCCGGCACCGGCCGCCGCCGCGACGCTCGACGGAAGGCCCGGTCCGGGGCCGGAGCCGAGGCCGGCACCGATCACCGCTCCGGGCAGGACCCCTGCGGAGGCCGCCACCGGCGAGGACGGCGCCTGAACGACACCCGCCAGCTCGGGCCCCGTTCCGGACGACGGCGGCGGCGCGGACGACGGCGCCGGCGGGTCGTGCGGCACCTCGACCGGCCTCGGCACGGCCCGCAACGCGCCGTCGTCCGGCCCACTGCCCGCGCCGGAGTCACCGCCCGGGCCGGAGTCACCGGCGTCGGGTAGTCCGAGTCCGCCGACCGGCTGGTCGGGCCGCAGCCGGTACAGCTCGGGGGCCTGGATCTGCGTGCCGTGCTCGGCGATCGCCGCCTCCGCCTCGCGCATGGCCTGGCGGGCCCGCTCGTCGTACTCGTCCTCGGCATGGTCGAGGAAGCGCGGGACGAGGTCGTCGCTGACCACGACCCGCTCCGCCACGAGCGGCCGGATCGTGGTCTGCGCCGCGCCGAGGGCGTCGACGACACCCTGCAGGCCGACCCGGGTCTGCTCCGCGCGGTTCAGCGTCTCGTCCAGCGAGGCGGCGAGCAGGTCCAGCCGCTCCAGGAAGACCCGCGCGGACGCGTTGCTCCCGGGCGGCCACACCTCGGCCAGTTCCTCACGGGCGGCGAGCAGCCGGCGATGCTGTTCGCGGCAGGCGGACGCCAGATTCAGCCAGCTCAGCACCCGGTCCGCGCCGGCGCAGGAGTTCTCCGGCTGGATCATCGACCAGATCGCGGGCAGGTTGTAGGCGTCCCAGTCCGCGCCGCCGGCCATCAGAGCCCCTCCAGGGCCGCGTTCGCCTCCGCGACGGCGCCGCGCAGCAGCCGGTCGACGCGCCCCTGCGCCCGCTCCGACGCCAGGTCGGCCGCGGCGAACTCGCGGGCGATCCGCTCGGCGACGTCGGCGAAGACGACCGCGGCCTTCCGGTACGCGCGCAGGTTGGCGTCGGTGTTGGCCAGGGCCCGGGCGTAGCGGTTCTTGACGTCCAGCACGGTGCCGCCGGGGATACCCGCGCCGAAGACCACGCCATGCCGGTGCAGGTCGGCGCCGCGCTCGGCGGCGGCCGCGAAGCCGCTGTCCGCCTCCAGCCGCAGGCTCTTGGCGAACTCGCCCACCCGCGGTGTCTCGACTGCAACGCCGTCCGGCATGCCGCCCTCCCCCGTCGCCTGCCACGCGCTACGTAGGACACGAGCGACCTGAGGCCGCGGTTCACTCCGCGCCGGGCTTACGCTGCGATCATGACTTCCAGGCCGGTAAGGATCGGGCTGCAGCTGCAGCCACAGCACGCGGACTACGCCACCATTCGCCGGGCGGCGGCCGAGGCCGAGGAGCTCGGCGTCGACGTCCTGTTCAACTGGGACCACTTCTTCCCGCTCTCGGGCGAGCCCGAGGGTCTGCACTTCGAGTGCTGGACCATGCTCGGCGCGTGGGCGGAGGCGACGTCCCAGGTGGAGATCGGCGCCCTGGTGACCTGCAACAGCTACCGCAATCCCGAGCTGCTCGCGGACATGGCCCGCACCGTCGACCACATCAGCGACGGCCGGCTCATCCTCGGCATCGGCTCGGGCTGGTTCGAGAAGGACTACCAGGAGTACGGCTACGAGTTCGGCACGGCCGGCGGCCGGCTGGACGACCTGGCCGGCGCGCTGCCCCGGATCGAGTCGCGCTGGGGCCGGCTGAACCCGCCGCCGACCCGCAAGATCCCGGTGCTGATCGGCGGCGGCGGCGAGAAGAAGACGCTGAAGCTGGTCGCCCGGCACGCGGACATCTGGCACAGCTTCGGCGACGCGGAGACCGTCGCCCGCAAGCTCGGCATCCTGCGGGCGCACTGCACCGACGTGGGCCGCGACTTCGCCGAGATCGAGATCTCCGGCGGCGGCCGCATCACCGACGACCCGTCGGTGAGCGCCGCCGCGCTGCGCGAGCAGGGCGTCTCGCTCTTCACCGTCGGCGTCGGCGGCCCGAAGCCGGACCTGGCACCGCTGCGGGAGTGGCTGGCCTGGCGCGACGAGCAGAACGCCTGAGGGTGTGGGGCCGGCCGGCCGGCGGCCGGCCCCCGCTATATGAAGACGTCCAGGAGCAGGACGCAGCCGAAGCCGAACACCGAGATGATCGTCTCCATCACCGACCAGGTCTTGATGGTCTCGCCGACGGTCATTCCGAAGTACTCCTTCACCAGCCAGAAGCCGGCGTCGTTGACGTGTGAGAAGAACAGCGAGCCGCAGCCGATGGCCAGCGCCAGCAGGGAGACCGCCGGCTTGTCGAGAGTGGTGGCCAGCGGCGCGACGATGCCGGCGGCGCTGATGGTGGCGACGGTGGCCGAGCCGGTGGCGACCCGGATGCCGACCGCGACGAGGTAGCCGAGCAGCAGCGCGGACATGTTGGCGTCCTGCGCCGCGTTCGCGATCACGTTGCCGACGCCCGAGTCGACCAGCACCTGCTTGAAGCCGCCGCCCGCGGCGACGATGAGCAGGATGCCGGCGATCGGCGGGAGCGAGCCGCCGATGACCGCGGAGGTCTGCACCCGGTCGAATCCGGCCCGCTTGCCGAGCGTCCACATCGCCAGGAGCACGCCGGCGAGCAGCGCGACCACCGGCGTACCGGCGACGTCGAGCGCCGTGCGCAGGCGGTTGTCCTCGCCGAGGGTGAGCTCGCCGAGTGCCCGGGCCAGCATCAGCACGATCGGCAGCAGGATGGTGAGCACGGCGGCCAGCACGCTGGGCCGGCGCCGGCCGGCGGGCAGCGCGTCGTCGACGGGCCGGTCCGGCTCCCCGGCGCCGGCGTTGACCAGGTCGTCGCGGTCGACGAAGTCCTGCCCTCCGGCCGGGCCGGAGCCGGGCCGGCCCTGGTAGTCGATACCGGCCGGCACCAGCGCGGGCGGGGCGGCGAGCGGCACCCGCTTGGCGATGAAGTTGCCGAAGACCGGTCCCGCGACGATCACCGTCGGCACGGCGCAGACCAGGCCGAGGGCGAGGGTGAGGCCGAGGTCCGCGTTGAGGGTGGAGACCGCGACCAGCGGGCCGGGGTGCGGCGGGACCAGGCCGTGCAGGACGGAGAGGCCGGCCAGCGCCGGGATGCCGATCTTGAGCAGCGGCAGGCCGGTGCGCTGGGCGGCGAGCAGCACGATCGGCACCAGCAGCACGACGCCGACCTCGAAGAAGAGCGGCAGGCCGATGAGCGCGGCGACGCCGGCCATGGCCCAGGGCAGCGCCGAGCCGGAGACCTTGCGGACCATCGTGGTGACGATGGCGTCGGCGCCGCCGGACTCGGCCAGTAGCGCGCCGATCATCGAGCCGAGCGCGATCAGCAGCCCGACGCTGCCGACCGTGCTGCCGACGCCGGTGGTGAACGACGTGACGGTGGCGCCGGGCGCGGCGCCGGCGGTGACCCCGAGCGCGGCGGCGCCGAGGATCAGGGCCAGGAACGGATGCCACTTGGCCCAGGCGATGAGCAGGACGACGACCGCGATTCCGAACACCGCGGCGAGGACGAGCTGGGTGGTGCCGGCGGAGGTGATGGCTTCCGCGGCGAATGGCGGGGTCATGCGCGAGGGCGTACCCCCTGTCCCCGGTTTCCAATCGCGGGGCAATGATCAGACCATGACGGAGTTCTGGACCGCGCTGGGACTGCCCGGCCTCGCCGACGTGCACACCCACTTCCTGCCGGAGCGGATGCAGCGGCGGGTCTGGGCGCACTTCGACGAGGCCGGTCCGCTGATCGGCCGGCCCTGGCCGATCCGGTACCGCGGCACCGAGGCCGAGCGGGTCGCCGAGCTGGGCCGGCTCGGTGTGCGGACGTTCTCCGCCCTCGCGTACGCACACCGGCCCGGCATGGCCGCCGACCTCAACGCCTGGACCCTCGACTTCGCCGCGCGCACCCCGGGCTGCCTGCCCAGCGCCACGTTCTTCCCCGAGCCCAGCGCCACCGCCGACGTACGGACGGCGCTGGAGCGCGGCGCCCGGATCTTCAAGCTGCACCTGCAGGTCGGTGGCTTCGACCCCCGCGACGAGCTGCTCGACGAGGCCTGGGGCCTGCTCGCCGACGCCGGCGCGCCCGTCGTCGTGCACGCCGGCTCCGGCCCGGTGGCCAGCGGCTTCACCGGGCCGGAGCCGATCGGCGGCGTGCTCGCGCGCCACCCCCGCCTCACCATGCTCACCGCGCACCTCGGCGCGCCCGAGTACGCGGGCTTCTTCGACCTCGCCGAGCGCTACGAGAACGTCGGGCTCGACACGACAATGGCGTTCACCGACTTCTTCGCGCGATTCGCGCCGTTCCCGCCGGACCTGCTGCCCCGGCTGCGCGACCTCGGCCTGGCCGGCAAGGTCCTGCTGGGCAGCGACTTCCCCAACATCCCGTACCCGTACCAGCACCAGCTCGACGCGCTGGCCGGCCTCGGCCTCGGCGACGAGTGGCTGCGCGCGGTGTGCTGGCACAACGCCGCCCGGCTGCTGCGCGGCTGGCCGCTTTCCCCGGCCGATAGCGCGTAGATGCACGTCAAGCGTGCGCGGTTGTGCCACGATCACATAGATCATGACCGAGCGACTACCTGCGAGTAGAGGTGTGCGATGAAGAAGGCCATCGGCTGGATCGTCCTGATCCTGGTCATCTTCTACATCGGCACGAACCCGGGGCCGGCGGCGGACATCGCCGAGGGGATCGGCTCGGGCGTCGCGGACATCTTCCGCAACATCGGCGTGTTCTTCTCCGAGCTCGCCGACTGAGCACCCGGGCGTGCGCGTCGTCTGCGTCGGCCTGGCCACCGTCGACCTGGTGCAGCGCGTCGAGCGGGTGCCCGGCGTGGACGAGAAGGCCGAGGCGCTCTCGGCCGACGTCGCCGCGGGCGGCCCGGCCACCAACGCGGCGGTCACGGCGGCCGCGCTGGGCGCGAGCGTCACGCTGGTCACGGCGGTCGGCGCGCACCCGCTGGGCGCCCTGATCCGCGCCGACGTCGCGGCCTGCGGCGTGGCGCTGCTCGACGCCGCGCCCCGGTCCGCCGCGCCGCCGCCGGTCTCCGCCGTCACCGTCCTGCGGGCCACCGGTCAGCGCACGATCGTGAGCCGCAACGCCCGCGGCGCCGACGTCACCGCTCCCCCGGGGCTCTCCGACGTGCTCGCGGCGGCGGACATCGTGCTGGTGGACGGCCACCACCCCGCCCTGGCCCGGGCCGCCGCGGCGTGCGGGCGTCCCCTGCTGCTCGACGCCGGCAGCTGGCGGCCGGTCTTCGCGGACCTGCTGGGCGCCGCCGACGTGGTCGCCGCCTCGGCGGCGTTCCTGATGCCCGGCGCCACCGCGGCCGGTACCCGCGACGCGCTGCGCGCCGCCGGGGTGCGGCGCGGGGCGATCACGCACGGGCCGGACCCGGTCACCTGGTGGTCCGGCGACCGCGCCGGGGAGCTGCCGGTGCCGGTGGTGCCGGCCGTCGACACCGCGGGCGCCGGCGACGCCTTCCACGGCGCGCTCGCGGTCGCCCTCGCCCGCGACCCCGATCTGGTGCCCGCGCTGCGCTTCGCGGTGGAGATCGCCGGGATCCGGGTCCGGCACGCCGGCCCGCGCGCGTGGCTCGACGCCGTCCGAAGTCAACGGAAATAGGCCCTTGGGCCAGCTCCCAGATCCACACAAGATCCATAGGATTGGCGGACGACCTCAGCGACCCGCTCGACTTCCCCTCCGGAAAGGATGCTCGACAATGGCACCCGACACCATCGTGCTGGTACACGGCTTCTGGGTCACCCCGCGCAGCTGGGAAAACTGGATCACCCACTACGAGAGCAAGGGCCTGCGCGTCATCGCGCCGGGCTACCCCGGCTTCGAGGTCGAGGTGGAGTCGCTCAACGCCGACACGACGCCGATCCTGGACCTCACCGTGCCGAAGATCATCGCCCACTACGAGGAGGTCATCCGCGCTCTCGACGCCCCGCCGGTCATCATCGGCCACTCGGCCGGCGGCGCCTTCACCCAGATCCTGCTCGACCACGGCCTCGGCGCGGCCGGCGTCGCGATGAACTCCGCGCCGACCGAGGGTGTACGCGTGGTGCCGCTCACCCAGGTGAAGTCCACGTTCCCGGTGCTCAAGAGCCCGGCGAACCGGCACCGGGCGGTGCCGCTCACGTTCGAGGAGTGGCAGTACGCCTTCACCAACACGTTCACCGAGGAGGAGGGCCGGGCGCTCTACGAGCGTTACGCGATCCCGGCCAACGGCGGCATCCTGTGGGGCAGCGTGCTGGCCAACTTCCAGCCGGGCCACCAGGACACCTGGGTCGACTACAGCAACGACGACCGGGCGCCGCTGCTGTTCGTCTCCGGCTCCGAGGACCACATCATGCCGCCGGCGGTGCAGGAGTCGAACCTGCGGCACTACAAGTCCGCCACCGTCACCGAGCGCAAGGAGTACGAGGGCTACGCACACCTGCTGCCGGCGCAGAAGGGCTGGGAGCGGATCGCGGACGAGGTGCTCGACTGGGCGCTGCGGCACGCCGGATGACCGAACCGCGGATCACCCACGTCGGCGGCCCGACGACGCTGATCGAGGCGGAGGGCTGGCGGATCCTCACCGACCCGACGTTCGACGCGCCCGGCCGGACCTACCGGTTCGGCTGGGGCACGGCGTCGCGCAAGCTCACCGGCCCGGCGGTGCCGGCGGAGTCGCTCGGCGCCCTCGACGCGGTGCTGCTCACGCACGACCACCACGCCGACAACCTGGACGACGCCGGCCGCGCGCTGCTGCCGTCGGCGGGCCGGGTCGTCACGACGGTGGCCGGCGCCCGCCGCCTGGGCCCCGCGGCCACCGGGCTGGCGCCGTGGCGCACCACGCGGCTCTCGGCGCCCGGCCGGCCGGACATCGAGATCACCGCGACGCCGTGCCGGCACGGTCCGCCGCTGAGCCGGCCGATCGTCGGCGAGGTGACCGGCTTCGTGCTGAGCTGGGCGGGCCAGCGGCACGGCCCGCTCTGGATCACCGGTGACACGGTGCTCTACGACGGCGTCCGGCAGGTGGCCGGCCGCTTCGACATCGGCACGACGATCCTGCACCTGGGCGCGGTCCGGTTCGGCCTGACCGGCCCGCTGCACTACACGATGACGGCGACCGACGGCGCGGAACTCTGCGGTCTCGTCGGCGCGCGCACGGTCCTGCCCGTGCACTACGAGGGCTGGGGGCACTTCAGCCAGGGCCGCCCGGCGGTCGAGGCGGCCTTCGCGGGCGCGCCGGCCGCCGTACGGGAGAGCCTGCGCTGGCTGACCCCCGGCGAGGCCACCTCCGTCACCGTCTGAACAAGCACCACGGGACCCCGGCGGCCGAGCCGCCGGGGTCCCTTTTCGTCGTCGCCGTCATATCGGCGAAACATGATGACGGTGGGATTACCAACCAGTAGCAAAAATGAACGAGTATTGACGTGCCTCGATTGAGGCCGCCGGACTCGTCCACAACGCGCGGGTCAACCTTCCCGCCTTCCCGGGCGACAACGCGATCCCTTCCACCGTAGGGAGCCCCGGAAATGCGAAACCCCATCCCGCGCCTGCTCGGCGCACTCACCCTGGCCGCCGCGCTGGTCGCCGCCCCGACACCCGCCCTGGCCGCCAACCCGTACGAGCGCGGACCCGCACCGACCGTGGCCAGCATCGAGGCCAGCCGCGGCTACTACGCCTTCGCCCAGGTCACCGTGGCGCGCTCGAGCGTCTCGGGCTTCGGCGGCGGCACGATCTACTACCCGACCAGCACGGCGGACGGCACGTTCGGCGCGATCGCGATCTCCCCCGGCTTCACGGCGTCGCAGTCGAGCGTCTCCTGGCTCGGCCCGCGCCTGGCCTCGCAGGGCTTCGTGGTCATCACCATCGACACCCTCAGCACCCTCGACCAGCCGGACAGCCGCGGCACCCAGCTGCTGGCCGCGCTCACCTACCTGACCGGCACGAGCTCCGTGCGTACCCGCATCGACGCGACCCGGCTCGGCGTCATGGGCCACTCGATGGGCGGCGGCGGCAGCCTGTCGGCGTCCCGGACCCGGCCCAGCCTGCAGGCGGCGATCCCGCTGACGCCGTGGCACGGCACCAAGAACTGGTCGTCGGTGTCCGTACCGACCCTGATCATCGGCGCCGAGAACGACACCGTCGCCTCGGTGAGCTCGCACTCCGAGCCGTTCTACACCAGCCTGCCGAGCAGCCTCGACAAGGCGTACCTCGAGCTCAACAACGCCTCGCACTCGGCGCCGACGTCGACGAACGTGACCGTCGCGAAGTACAGCATCTCGTGGCTCAAGCGCTTCATCGACAACGACACCCGCTACGAGCAGTTCCTCTGCCCGAAGCCGAGCGGCTCGGCCATCCAGGAGTACCGCGACACCTGCCCGCACTCGTAAGCGATCCGGACACGGGCTCACCACCGGGCGCGGCCCGGTGGTGAGCCGCCCGGCTACCGGTCGATCAGGCCCTTGGGCGCCAGCCGGCGCCAGGCGTCGGTCACCAGCTCGCGCAGCTGCCCGGCGTCGGCCCCGGCCAGCCGCACCACGGTCCAGCCGAGCCGGCCCCAGTGATTCGCCGGCGCCGAGAAGACCGACGGCCGCTCGGCCAGCAGTTCGGCCTGCTCCTCGGGGGTGAGCCGGATCGTCATCCGGTCGCCCTCGGGCGGCAGCGTGCAGAAGATCTTGTTGCGGACCCGGAAGTCGACGACGTCGAAGTGCCCGCGCTGCTCGGCGCCGGGCAGGGAGAGCGCGATGTCGCGGGCCTCGTCGGCGGTGACCATGCGCTCAGGCGCCGACCCAGACCATGCGGACGTCCGGCGCCTTCTCCTCGTTGCCGGACCCGTCGGTCCGCTCGGCCACCACGAAGCCGTGGCGCAGGTAGAACCGCTGCGCGCCGGTGTTGGTCTCGAAGGCCCAGAGCTGAAGGCCCGCGGGCCGCAGCGACTTCGCCAGCTCGACGAGGTGCGAACCCAGCCCTCGGCCGGTGTGCGCGGGGTCGACGTAGAGCTGGCCGACCCAGTCGCCGTCGAGCACCAGCACTGCGAGGGGCTCGCCGCCGGCGCCGTCCAGCAGCCAGGCCTCCTGCTCGGCCAGGACCACCGTGGCCACCCACTCGTGCCACTCGGCGTCCGTGTGCACCGACGGGGGTATCGAGCCGGCGGCGGCCCGGCGGGAGCGGATGAGCAGGTCCGCGACCGCCGTGGCGTCGCCGGCACCGGCCCGCCGGACCACGTGGTCCAGCGGTTGCGTGTGTCCAGGAGTCATGGCCCGCATCATCCGCACCCGCGCGGCCGGCGCGCAAAGGGTTTCCGCCGGCTACTCCGCGATGCGGCGGACCAGGCTCTTGCCGAATCCGTCGCCGCGCAGCAGCCAGGAACGCCTCCGGCGCCCGGGACATTTGCGAACACAATTCACATTCCTGCAAACCTTTGCAACTCCTTGTCATTACATCGACGCTTTTCTATCCTGACCAGGAAAGCGCTTACCTCCCCCCACTCCCGAGCGACGGCGCGAAGCACTCCCGACAATGAAGGTGAGACCCAGATGAGGCGACCAGTCGCCCTACGGTGGATAGCCGGAGGCGCCACCGCGATCACAACCGCCGCAATCCTGCTGACGCTGCCGCAGCCCAACGCCCTGGCCGCCGACAACCTGAGCATCGGCGCCGGCGCCGACGGCTCCAGCAAGGCCAGCGGCACCAGCTACGGCAACGTCATAGACGGCAGCACCGGCACCTATTGGTCGCCGAACAGCACGACCGGCTACGTCTCAGTCAAGTGGAGCAGCGCGAAGACGGTGTCCTCGGCCGTCATCGTCCAGGCCTCGGGCGGCGGCTCGATCAGCGCCTGGCGAGTGCTCAACGCAGACTCAGGCTCCGTCCTGACCAGCGGCAGCGGCAGCCCGAGCACCATCTCCTTCGCCTCGACCTCACTGAAGAAGCTCACCTTCGAGATCACCAGCGCATCCAGCGCGCCGCGAATCGCCGAATTCGAGACGTATTCCAGCGGCGGCTCGACCCCGACCACCAGCCCGACCACCAGCCCGACCACCGCTCCGACGCCCACACCGACCGGCGGTAGCGGCACCCCGACCGGCGCGTGGCCGTCCTCGGCCGGCTCGGTGAGCATCAGTAGCACCGTCAACGTCACCGGGACCTTCGACGGCGGCATGAAGACGTATTGCTGCATCGGTGACGGCTCGCAGAACGAGTCCCAGGATCCGATGTTCAAGATCGCCAACGGCGGCACCCTGCAGAACGTCATCCTGGGCTCCCCTGCCGGCGACGGCGTGCACTGCGAGGGGACCTGCACCATCAGGAACGTGTGGTGGAACGATATCGGCGAGGACGCCGCGACCTTCAAGGGCACCGGCGGCGGCACCAGCTACGTCATCGGCGGCGGCGCGAGGTCCGGCAGCGACAAGACGTTCCAGCACAACGGAAATGGAACGGTCAGCATCTCCGGCTTCTACCTCAGCGGCTCCGGAAAGCTGTACCGAGCCTGCGGCAACTGCACCACTTCTTACCAGCGCCACGTCAAGGTCGACAACGTCCTGCTGAACGATATCGACATGGTCACCGGGATCAACAGCAACTGGGGCGACACCGCCACCATCACCCGAGTCACCATCAGCAACAGCTCCAGCCCTGTGGTCTGCGGGAAGTACAAGGGCGTCGCCAAGGGCAGCGAGCCGACCTACCTCGGCGAGGGATGGGACGACAGCAACTGCAGGGTCAGCAGAAGCGACATCACCTACAGGTAGGCCGGACGGGGGCGCTCACCGCAGGGTGGGCGCCCCATCATCGCGCTGAGCGGCGCTACTCGGCGATGCGGACCAGGTTCTTGCCGAGGCCGTCGCCGCGCAGCATGGCCAGGAACGCCTCCGGCGCCTGGGACAGGCCCTCGAAGATCGTCTCCTGGTTCCTGATGCTGCCGTCCGCCAGCCACGGCGCCACGTCCGCGATGAACGTTTCGCGCAGGTCGCTGTGGTCGCCGACCAGCATGCCGCGCATCGTCAGGCGCTTGCCGATGAGCGTGGCCAGGTTGCGCGGCGCCGGGGTCGGCTCGGTGGCGTTGTAGACGCTGATCATGCCGCAGACGGTGATCCGGCCGTGCACGTTCAGCGAGGAGATGGCCGCCTCGAGGTGCGCGCCGCCGACGTTGTCGAAGTAGACGTCGATGCCGTCCGGCGCGGCCCGCTTGAGCTGCTCGGCGACCGGGGCGTCGTGGTAGTCGAACGCCTCGTCGAAGCCGAGCTCGTCCTTGAGGAACGCGACCTTCGCCGCGGAGCCGGCGCTGCCGATCACCCGGGCGGCGCCCTTGAGCCGCGCCAGCTGGCCGACGACCTGGCCGACCGCGCCGGCGGCGCTGGAGACGAAGACGACGTCGCCCGGCTTGAACTCCGCAGTGCGCAGCAGCCCCGCGTACGCGGTGAGCCCGGTCATGCCGAGCACGCCGAGGTACGCGCCGAGCGGGGCGGCCGACGGGTCGACCTTGGCCGCGGAACGCGCCTTGACCAGGGCGTACTCGCGCCAGCCGAGGCCGTGCAGGACGATGTCGCCGGGCTTGAGGCCCTCGGCGGCCGACTCGACGACCTCGCCGATCGCGCCACCCTCCAGGGCGTGGCCGACCTGGAACGGCGGCACGTAGGACTTGCGGTCGTCCATCCGGCCGCGCATGTACGGGTCGACGCTCATGAGCAGGTTGCGCACCAGCACCTGGCCCGGCGCGGGGTCACCAAGCTCGGCTACCGCGGTCTCGAACGTCTCAGCGGTGGGCCAGCCCTGCGGACGGGCCGCGAGGCGGATCTCGGTCGATCGTACGGACACGTGCACTCCCGGTGATCGCGAATGTATACACTGCGCACATTAGGAAGGGATGTGTGCAGTGTCAACTTCATCGGCGGGTCGGCCTTATCACCACGGCGATCTGCGGGTGGCGCTGCTCGCCGCCGCGCTCGAGTTGCTCGAGGAGGGTGAGACGTTCTCGCTGCGGGCCGTCGCGCGCCGGGCCGGCGTCTCACCGAACGCGCCGTACCGGCACTACGAGGACAAGGAGGCCCTGCTCTCGGCCCTGGCCGGGTGCGGCTTCGACCGGCTGGCGGACCGCCTGGAGGCGGCACCGGACCTCACCGCCATGGCCGGCGTCTATGTGGCGTTCGCGCTGGAGCACCCCGGGCTGTTCCGCCTGATGTACGGCCGCCCGACCGCCAACGCGGCCTGGGCGCACACCGCCGAGATCCTGGCGAGCCGGGTCTCCGATCCGGCGCTGCGGGTGGGCGCCTGGGCGCTGGTACACGGCCTGGCCGTGCTGCTGCTCGACGGCAAGCTGAAGTGCGCCGACCCCGACGCGCTGGTCAGGACGACGGTCGTCGCCGTCCTGACCCCCGCGATGGGCTAGACCGTCCGGGCCAGGCGGTCGGCGAGCAGCTTGGCGAAGCGGGCCGGGTCGGCCAGGTCGCCGCCCTCGGCCAGCAGCGCGGTGCCGTAGAGCAGCTCCGCGGTCTCCGGCAGGTTCGGGTCGTCGGCCCGCTGCTCGTGCGCCGCCCGCAATCCGCTGACCAGCGGGTGCTCCGGGTTCAGCTCGAGGATCCGCTTGACCGGGGGCACCTCCTGGCCCATCGCCCGGTACATCTTCTCCAGGGTCGGCGTGATGTCGTCGGAGTCGCTGACCAGGCAGGCCGGCGAGGTGGTCAGCCGGGTGGAGAGCCGGACCTCCTTCACCTCCCCGGTGAGCGTCTCGCCGAGCCAGGTGAGCAGCGGCGCGAACTCGCCCGACTTCTCCTCCGAGGCCGGCTCGCTGTCGAGGTCGACGGAGCCCCGCGCGATCGACTGGAGCTTCTTACCCTCGTACTCCGGCACCGCGTCGACCCAGATCTCGTCGACCGGGTCGGTGAGCAGCAGGACCTCGTAGCCCTTGGCCTTGAACGCCTCCAGGTGCGGCGAGTTCTCCACCTGCACCCGGGTCTCGCCGGTCATGAAGTAGATCTCGTCCTGCCCCTCCTTCATCCGCTCCACGTACGCGGCGAGGGTGGTCGGCTCGTCCCCGGCGGTCGAGGCGAACGAGGCGATGTCCAGGATCGCCTTGTGGTCGCCGGGGTCGCCGAGCAGGCCCTCCTTGACCGCCCGGCCGAACTCGCGCCAGAACGTGCGGTACTTCTCCGGGTCGCTGGTCATCAGGTCCTTGATGGTGGACATGACCTTCTTGGCCAGCCGGCGGCGGATCAGCTGGATGTGCCGGTCCTGCTGCAGGATCTCCCGGGAGATGTTCAGCGACAGGTCGGCCGCGTCCACCACGCCCTTGACGAAGCGCAGGTGGTCGGGCATCAGCTCGCGGCTGTCGTCCATGATGAACACGCGCTTGACGTAGAGCTGCAGGCCGCGGCGGCCGTCGCGCTGGAACAGGTCGTGCGGCGCGCGGGACGGGATGAACAGCAGCGCCTCGTACTCGAAGGTGCCCTCGGCGCGCATCTGGATGGTCTCGAGCGGGTCGAGCCAGTCGTGGCTGATGTGCCGGTAGAACTCGGTGTACTCCTCGTCCTTGACCTCCGAGCGCGGCCGCGCCCAGAGCGCCTTCATCGAGTTCAGCGTCGCCGGCTCGCCCTCGGCGGCGGCGGCCAGGCGGATGGGGAAGGCGATGAAGTCGGAGTACCGCTTGACGATCTCCCTGATCTTGCGCTCGTCCGCGTAGTCGAAGAGCGCGTCCTCCTCGTCCTTCGGCCGCAGGTGGACGGTCACCGCGGTGCCCTCCGGCGCGTCGGCGACACCCTCGATCGTGTACGTGCCCTCGCCGGCCGACTCCCAGCGCGTACCGGAGTCCTCGCCGACCCGGCGGGTGACCAGGGTGACCTTGTCCGCGACCATGAAGGTCGAGTAGAAACCGACGCCGAACTGGCCGATCAGCTCGGCCGACTCCGTCTCCTTCTCCTTGCCGTCCTTGAGCCGGCGCAGCAGCTCGGCGGTGCCGGACTTGGCGATCGTGCCGATCAGCGAGACCACCTCGTCGCGCGACATGCCGATGCCGTTGTCCGTCACGGTGAGGGTGCGCGCCTCGGCGTCGGCGGCGATCTCGATGTGCAGGTCCTCGGGGCTGGCGCCGTCCTCGGCGAGGGCCACGAGGCGGCGCTTGTCCAAGGCGTCGGAGGCGTTGGAGATCAGCTCGCGCAGGAAGATGTCCTTGTTCGAATAGATCGAATGGACCATCAACTGCAGCAGCTGCCGCGCCTCTGCCTGAAACTCCAGCGTCTCCGTCATCGAACCCTCCGTGCCGTGTCCGTCATTTCCCGTTGCGATCGTATGACCTCACCGTGACGGTCCGCGCACGGGCACGGCCACCCATCGAACTATTGACATATTTGGAGGCTCGACTCACGCTCAGAGAGCGCTCTCATGTAACAATCCTGCAAATTGAGGAGTGCTCATGGAGATAGCTCCCGTCCCCCGCCCCCGCCGCAGCGGCGCCCTGATCGGCCTCGTCCTCACGCTGATCGCCGCGCTCACCCTCGTCGCCACACCGCGGGCCGCGCGCGCCGCCGATCCCCTCGTCTCCCAGGGCCGGCCCGCCACCGCGTCATCGACCGAGAACGGCACCTTCCCCGCCTCCGCCGCCGTCGACGGCAACACCGGCACCCGCTGGTCCAGCGCGTTCAGCGATCCGCAGTGGATCCAGGTCGACCTGGGCGCCTCGCACACGGTCAGCCAGGTCGTGCTCAACTGGGAGGCCGCGTACGCGACCGCGTACCAGGTGCAGACCTCGGCGAACGGCACCAGCTGGACCACCGTCGCCTCGACCACCACCGGCACCGGCGGCGTGCAGACCCTCGCCGTCTCCGGCACCGGCCGCTACGTACGGGTGAACGGCACCGCCCGCGCCACGCCGTACGGCTACTCGCTCTGGGAATTCCAGGTCTTCGGCGTGCCCGTCGGCGGGCCGACCATCCCCGGCGGCGGCCCGCTCGGCCCCAACGTGCTCGTCTTCGACCCGTCGATGTCGACCGCGTCCATCCAGGCGCAGCTCAACAGCGTGTTCAGCCAGTCGGAGACGCAGCAGTTCGGCGGCCAGCGCTACGAGCTGCTCTTCAAGCCCGGCACCTACAACAACCTGACCGCGAACATCGGCTTCTACACCTCGATCGCCGGGCTCGGGCGCAACCCGACGGACGTGCACCTCAACAGCAGCAACCTGACCGTGGACGCCGGCTGGTTCGGCGGCAACGCGACCCAGAACTTCTGGCGCTCCACCGAGAACTTCTCGGTGACGCCGCCGGCCGGGACCGCGTACGAGCGCTGGGCGGTCGCGCAGGCCGCGCCGATGCGCCGGATGAACATCAACACCCACCTGAGCCTGACCCCGACCGGGTTCGGCTGGGCCAGCGGCGGATACATCGCCGACACCCGGATCAGCGGCCAGCTCCAGCCGTTCTCCCAGCAGCAGTGGTACACCCGCAACAGCAGCATCCAGATGAACCTCAACGCGGTGTGGAACAACGTCTTCACCGGCGTGGCCGGCGCGCCGGCCACCTCGTTCCCGAACCCGCCGATCACCACCCTGGCCACCACGCCGATCAGCCGGGAGAAGCCCTACCTGTACCTGGACGGCGCGAACTACGCCGTGTGGGTGCCGAGCCTCGCGACGAACTCGTCGAACGTCACCTGGCCGAACACCCCGGGCAGCTCCATCCCGCTGACCCAGTTCTACGTCGCGCGCCCCGGCGACTCGGCGGCGACCATCAACGCGGCGCTCGCGCAGGGCCTGAACCTGCTCTTCACCCCCGGCATCTACCACGTCAACCAGACGATCAACGTGACCCGGGCGAACACCGTGGTGATGGGCCTCGGCTACGCCACGATCATCCCGGACGGCGGGGTCACCGCGATGAGCGTCGCGGACGTCGACGGGGTGAAGATCTCTAGCCTGCTCTTCGACGCCGGCACCACGAACTCCCCCAATCTGCTGCAGATCGGGCCGGCCGGGTCGAGCGCCAACCACGCCGCGAACCCGATCTCGGTGCAGGACGTGTTCTTCCGGATCGGCGGCGCCGGCCCCGGCGCGGCGACCAACAGCCTGCTGGTCAACAGCAACAACACGCTGCTCGACCACATCTGGGCCTGGCGCGCCGACCACGGCGCCGGGGTCGGCTGGACGACCAACCCCGCCGCAAGCGGGCTGATCGTCAACGGCGCCAACGTGCTCGCGCTCGGCCTGTTCGTCGAGCACTACCAGAACTACCAGGTGCAGTGGAACGGCAACGGCGGGCGGACGATCTTCTTTCAGAACGAGATGCCGTATGACCCGCCGACCCAGGCCGCGTGGCGCACCGGAGCCAACGGCTACGCCGCGTACAAGGTCGCGGACTCGGTCACCACGCACGAGGCGTGGGGCGTCGGCAGCTACTGCTACTTCAACGTGAACCCCTCGATCGTCGCGGCCCGCGGCTTCGAGGCGCCGAACCGGTCCGGCGTCCGGTTCCACAACCTGCTGACGGTGTCGCTCGGCGGCGTCGGCACGATCACCAATGTCATCAACACCACAGGCAACGTGGCGCAGGGCGCGGAAACCGTGCCGAGCTACGTCGTCAACTATCCCTGATCAGGTTAAAGCGGTCACCGCTCGGAGGGCGTGCGTCGGGATTCCGGCGCACGCTTTCCGTGTCGGTGCCCACTGTGCTGAACTGTCGTCGCCAGGGTGCTGTACAACGTCGCAGTGAACCGGATCGCCGACCGGGCCGTGTGTGACGCAAGGCCCTGCGAACAGGAGATATGTCGATGACGGCTGCGAACGAACGGCTGCACGGGGTACCCGCGCGCACGGCCATCCCCCCGGCCATGCTGGGCCGCCTGGTGTTGTGGACGGTCGTCGGCGTCAACGTGCTGATCGTCGAGACCGTGTTCCTCACCGCCGAGCCCGCCAAGAACGCCATCCTCGGCTTCGGCAAGTGGCTCGGCCTGCACCTGGCCCTGGTGATGATCCTGCAGCTGATCCTGGTCGCCCGCCTGCCGTGGCTGGACCGGCGGATCGGCATGGACCGGCTCACCTCGTGGCACCGGTGGACCGGTTTCAGCCTGTTCTGGCTGGTCCTGCTGCACCCGACGTTCATCCTGCTCGGCTACGCCAGCGAGTACAACAGCACCCCGCTGACCGAGTTCAACAACCTCAAGGGCCAGGTGCCGGTCCTGCTGGGCATCCTCGCCGCCGGCATCGTGCTGGTCGCGGCCGGCCTTTCGGTACGCGCGGCGCGGCGCCGCCTGTCGTACGAGGCCTGGCACGCGGTGCACGTCTGCCTGTACGTCGCCGTGGTCTTCGGCCTGATCCACCAGCTCACCGAGGTGTCGACGTTCACGTCCTCGGCGTTCGCCCGGGTGTACTGGTGGGGCCTGTGGGCGTTCGCGCTGGTGTCGCTGGTCGTCGGCCGGATGGTCATGCCGCTGTGGCGCAACGCCCGCCACCGGTTCCGGGTCGCGGCGGTGGTGCCCGAGGCCGACAACGTGGTCTCGGTGTACGTCACGGGCCGCAACCTGGACAAGCTGCCGGCCCGCGCGGGCCAGTTCATGATCTGGCGCTTCCTGGGACACGGACACTGGTGGGAGGCGAACCCGTTCTCCCTCTCGGCGGCTCCCGACGGCCGCAGCCTGCGCCTGACGGCGAAGGCGGTCGGCTCGGGCAGCGCCCGGCTGCGCAACATCCCGGTCGGCACGCGCGTCTTCGCCGAGGGCCCGTACGGCGCGTTCACCTCGCTGAGCCGGGTCCGGGACTCGACGCTGCTGATCGCGGGCGGCGTCGGGATCACCCCGATCCGCGCCCTGCTGGAGGAGCTGACCGGCCCGGTGGTCGTGCTGTACCGCGCGCACACCACCCAGGACGCGGTGCTGCTCGGCGAGCTGCAGAACCTGGCCCGCTCGCGCGGCGCCCAGCTGCACGTCCTCACCGGGCGCACCGGCGCGGGCAACCCGCCGAACAACCCGTTCGAGCCGCAGAACCTCGCCGCCATGGTCCCGGACATCCTGGACCGCGACGTCTACGTCTGCGGGCCGCCGGCGATGACCAACGCGGTGCTGCGCAGCCTGCGCTCGCTGCGGGTCCCGTCCGCCCAGGTGCACTCGGAGCGGTTCAGCCTCGCCGGCTGAGACGAACGCCGATGGTCCCGCCTCGCAGCTGAGGCGGGACCATCGGCGCGTTCAGCTCAGGCGCAGAACGGGGTCAGCGGCGTGAGCCAGGCGGTGATCCCGGACTCGAGCGTCTTGTCGAGGTCCTTCACGGTCTTGAGCTTCGCGAAGAAGGCGTCGTCCTCGGCGGTGCGGGTCATGGCCTGCAGAGTCTCCTCGCCGGCGGCCTTGAGCTCCGGATCCTTCGCCGCCGCCGTGGACTCGTTCATCGCCTTCGCCAGATCCGTCAGCCTCTCGCCGGCCGCGGTGCGGGCCTTCTTCGCCTCGGCGGTGGCTTTCGCCTGCTTGTAGACGATGAGCTTGCCGAGCTCCTCGCCGAACTTCTCCATCTTCTTGCCGTCGAGAAGCTTCTCGATCTCGCCGCACACCTTCTTCGTGTCCGCGGTGTAGTCGGCCGACGGGCTGGCCGACACGGTCGCGGCCGGCGCCTTCGGAGCGGCGGCGGTGTCGGTGTCGGACTTGGTCCCGCAGGCGGAACCGGTCAGCAGCAGCGCGCCCGTTGTGGCGGCCAGAATGATGCGTTGCATAGGTGAGTCCCCGTACCTAGAAAGATCAAGACGCGGCAGTATAGACAGGTGTTACTGACAGCCCGGCCCGGCGGCCCGGCCCCCGACGATCCGGTACGCGGAGATGTCGCCCTTCACGTACGGGGCGAGCTGCTTGATCGTCGTCGGGGCGGTGCCATGCTGCGCCACGAAGGCCACCACGGCGGCGTCGACCGTGTGGCACGACGCCTGGTCGGCGACCGCCCGGGTCGAGCCGGAGATGCCATCGACGTTCAACGCAGCGTAAGAAACACCGCCAACACTCACAGTGATTGCGGCAGCCATGGCGACTTCGCTCAGGTTCACGGATATCTCCTGCTCACTCCGTCGGCGCATGCCGACCGGGCCACCTTAGGCGACGTCACCTGAAGTAGCCAAGCGATCCTGCGCTTCCACCTCAGCAACTCAGAGTGAGAAAGCCCCGCGCGCGAGTGACAGGAGTGAATCGTTTGAGGGCTTTACGGCCCGCATGGGGCCTCCGTACCGTGATTACCCAGTGCAACGGCTCAGTAACACCCGGAGGAAGCCATGCGTCGTGCCGCTGTCATCGCCGGATCCGTCCTCGCCGCCCTGTGGATCGCGTCGCCCGCACAGGGGTTCGCACACAACGCCGTACACAACGCCAACCTGCACGCCCTGCTCGACGGGCTGACCCTGCTGGTGGCGTCCGCGCCGATCTGGACCGCCCTGCTCTGGCGCGGCTCCCGGGCCTGGCTGCTCGCCGCGCTCATCACGGTGGTCCAGGTGCCGGTCGCCGTCATCGGCTTCGTGCCGATCGTCGACCCCGCCCTGCACCTGGCGCTCTTCGGCGCGGCGCTGGCGCTCACCGGCGCCTCGCTCTGGCTGGTGCGCCGCTCCCCCGCTACCGCGACGGCACCCGCGCCCGATCGGTCGTGACCCACTGGCCGGTGGGCGTGCGGATCGCCAGGGCGGTCACCGGCGCATCCGGCGCCTCGCCGTCCCGGATGATCTCCACCACCGGGCAGCCGGGCGTCTCCGGATGCCAGAAGCCCTCGGGATCACGGACCGACGAGAAGCGGCAGTGCTCCTCGTCGGCCCACCCCCAGGCGAGCAGCAGCTCCCGGCCGTACATCGAGTAGCGGCCCGCGGTCGCCGTCCGCCCGCCCTCGACCCGGCGGAAGAACTCGGCGCACAGACCCGGCACGACCACGCCCTCGAAGGTGGCGTCGGTGATCGTGCGGTCCGGCGTGTAGGTCTCAAGATCCGGCAGTGGCACTCGCCGAGGGTGGCACGGCCGCGACCGGCCCGCCGCGAACATCGCGCACTTGAACCTGATCGGGCGACACCGTCCGGCACAGGGCAGACTTCAGGACCATGCGCCTGGTCTCGCTCCTGCCGTCCGCCACCGAGATCGTGTACGCCCTCGGCCTCGGCGACGACCTGGTCGGCGTCACGTTCGAATGCGACGAGCCGCCGTCGGCCCGCGCGGAGAAGACGGTGGTGGTCGGCGGGCGCGACACCCGCGGCATGACCCCGGCCGAGATCGACGCGTACGTGCGCGAACGGATGGGCGCCGGCGACGACCTCTACACGCTGCACGCCGGCGCCCTCGCCGCGCTCGAGCCCGAGCTGATCCTCACCCAGGACCTGTGCCGGGTGTGCGCGCTGCCGTCCGGGCAGGTCTCGGACGCGCTCGGCCATCTGGGCTGCCGCGCCGACGTGCTGACGCTGGACCCGTACTCCCTCGACGAGGTGCTCGGCACCTTCACCCTGGTCGGCGCGCGGGCCGGGGTGCCGGACCGGGCGCGGGACCTGGTCGCGGCGCTGCGCGCCCGGCTGGACGCGGTGGCCGCCGCGGTCGCGGGCCGCCCCCGGCCCCGGGTGGCGGTCGTCGAATGGGTCGACCCGCCGTTCACGGCCGGGCACTGGGTCCCGGACCTGGTGACGGCCGCCGGCGGCACGCCAGTCGCGGCCCGACCGGGCGCCCGCTCGGTGGAGACGACCTGGTCGGAGCTGGCCGCGGCCGGCCCCGACATCGTGCTGGTCACGCCCTGCGGATTCCACCTCGACGGCGCCACCGGCCAGGCCGCCGCGGTGGTCCCGCACTTCCCGGACGCCGCGGTCTGGGCGATCGACGGCGACGCCCTGGTGGTCCGCCCCGGCCCCCGCCTGATCGACGGGGTCGAGGCGATCGCGGCGATCCTGCACCCGGACGCGGTACCGCCCGCCCCGCCGGGCACGATCGCCCGGGTGGCCTGAGGTCAGGCGCCGGCCGGGGCCGGGGCGGTGGTGCGGGGCCGGGCTACGGCGCGGCGGGCCACGACGTCGGCCCGGACCTCGGCGCGGCGGCGCTGCTGCTCGGTGTCCCAGAGCCAGAGCACGTCGCGGCCGAAGGACCAGATCAGCGACGCCAGGGCGCCGGCGACGGCGACGAGGGCCACGGCGTCCGGGATCAGGCTCGCCGTCGCGACCACCAGCACCACGCCCTGCACCGCGGCGACGACCTTGCGGGAGAACTTCGGCGGCAGCGCGGCGTTCATCCAGGGCAGGGCCCAGGAGGCGGCGACGAAGACGTAGCGGAACGCGCCGATCGCGATCGTCCACCAGCCGAAGGTGCCGGCCACGAAGACGCTCAGCACCAGGATCAGGAACGCGTCGACCTCCATGTCGAAGCGCGCGCCCAGCCGCGACGTCGAGTTGGTCCGGCGGGCCACCTGGCCGTCCACCCCGTCCAGGGCGAGCGCGACGCCGATCAGCGGCACCAGCACCGACAGCGGCACCGGCGCCTGGAACGACGTGACGACCAGGGCGACCACGCCGCCGACCAGCGTCGCGCGGCCCAGGGTCACGGCGTTCGCCGGCCCGAGGGCGCGCATCCCGGTGCGGCGCAGTCCGGCGCCGAGGGCCACGGCCAGGACCACGGCGTACGCCGCGCCGGCCAGTGCGCCGGCGACGCTGATCCCGGTCGTGGCGGCCAGCGCCGTCAACAGGATCAGGTTCGCGGCCAGGCCGACGATCGGTCCCCGGCTCTCGCGAGCCGTCATCGTGGCGATACTGATAGTCACCGTGCCTCCGGGTGGGCAAGATCGAGTTGCCGCGTATGGTTGCCGCTTGTCGTCACTGAACACGCTAGATCCGCGCGTTCGGTTCAGCTCGGAGGGGAATTACCGATGTCGGGTGACGCACAGGCGTTCTGGCTCGCCGAGCCCGGCCGCGGCGAGATCCGTCCGGTCACGGTCGGTGACCCGGGCCCGGACGAGGTCCTGGTCCGGACCCTGCACTCGGGCGTGAGCCGCGGCACGGAGACCCTGGTGTTCCGCGGCGGCGTGCCGGACAGCCAGCACGCCGCGATGCGGGCGCCGTACCAGGAGGGCGACTTCCCGGCTCCGGTGAAGTACGGCTACCTCAACGTCGGCGTGGTCGAGCAGGGCCCGCCCGAGCTGCTCGGCCGCACGGTCTTCGCCCTGTACCCGCACCAGACCCGCTACGTCGTGCCGGCCACGGCGGTGACCGTGATCCCGGACACCGTTCCGGCCGGCCGGGCGGTCCTGGCCGGCACCGTGGAGACCGCCGTCAACGCGCTCTGGGACGCCGCGCCGCTGGTCGGCGACCGGATCGCCGTGGTCGGCGCGGGCATGGTCGGCGCGAGCGTCGCCGCCGTGCTGGCCCGCTTCCCGGCCGCGAAGGTGCAGCTCGTGGACGCCGACCCGGCCAAGGCCGCCGTCGCCGCCGCGCTCGGCGTCGGATTCGCGCTGCCCGCCGACGCGGACGGCGACTGCGACCTGGTGGTACACGCCAGCGCCACCTCGGCCGGGCTGACCCGGGCGCTCGAGCTGCTCGCGGCGGAGGCTACGGTCATCGAGCTCAGCTGGTACGGCGACCGCGAGGTGAGCGTCCCGCTCGGCGAGTTCTTCCACTCCCGCCGCCTGGTGGTCAAGAGCAGCCAGGTCGGCGGGATCGCGCCGGCGCGGCGTGGCCGGCGCAGCTATGCCGACCGGCTCGCGATCGCGCTGGACCTGCTCGCCGACCCGATCTTCGACGCCCTGATCACCGGGGAGTCGGACTTCGCGCAGCTGCCCGAGGTCATGCCCCGGCTGACCGACGGCTCGCTGCCCGCACTGTGTCATCTGATCAACTACCCGGCAGGAGAGTGAATGTTCAGCGTCACCGTCCGTGACCACATCATGATCGCGCACAGTTTCTCGGGCGAGGTCTTCGGACCCGCGCAGAAGCTGCACGGCGCCACGTTCGTGGTAGACGCCACGTTCAAGCGGCCCGAGCTGGACGCGGACAACATCGTCGTGGACATCGGCCGGGCGAGCGAGGAGCTGCACACCATCTGCGGCACGCTCAGTTACCGGAACCTGGACGACGAGCCCGACTTCGCCGGGCAGAACACCTCGACCGAGTTCCTCGCCAAGGTGATCGCCGACCGGCTCGCCGGCAAGGCGGAGTCGGGTGACCTCGGCGTCGGCGCGCGCGGCCTGACCGGCATCGCGGTCACGCTGCACGAGTCGCACATCGCCTGGGCGAGCTACGAGCGGAACCTGTGACCGAAGCGCTCCACGTGGTGCTGCCGGGCGTCATCGACGACCCGGCGGCGCCGAGCGGCGGGAACACGTACGACCGCCGGGTGCTGACCGGCCTGGCCGCCGACCGCGAGGTGCACGAGATCGCGGTGCCGGCGGCCTGGCCGAACCCCGGGGAGGCGGACGTCGCGGCGCTGGGCCGGGCCCTCGCTCGGATACCGGACGGCGCCGTCGTGCTGCTCGACGGCCTGGTCGGCTGCGCCGTGCCGGAGCTGCTCGAGCCGCACCGCGACCGGGTGCGGCTGGTGGTGCTCGTGCACCTGCCGCTCGGCGACGAGACCGGCCTGTCCCCCGCCGAGGCGGCCGCGCTGACCGCGCGGGAGCGGCGCACGCTGCGCGCCGCGGCCGCGGTCGTGGCGACCAGCTCCGGCGCCGCCCGCCGCCTCGAGGCCCTGCACGACCTGCCCGCCGGCAGCGTGCGGGTGGCCGCGCCGGGCGTCGACCCCGCGCCGCCGGCCGCGCACTCGAGCGCCGGCGACCGGCTGCTGTGCGTGGCCGCGGTCACGCCGCGCAAGGCGCAGGACGTCCTGGTCACGGCCCTGCGGTCGGTCGCCGACCTGCCCTGGACCTGCACCCTGGTCGGCGCGCTGGACCGCGCGCCGGCCTTCGCCGACCGCGTCCGCGGCCTGATCGCGGCCGCGCCCGAACCCGGCCGGATCCGGCTGGTCGGCACCCGCGGCGGGCCGGAGCTGGCCCGCAGCTACGCCGAGGCCGACCTGCTGGTGCTCCCGTCGCTGGCCGAGACGTACGGCATGGTGGTGACCGAGGCCCTCGCGCGCGGCGTGCCGGTGCTCGGCACCCGGGTCGACGGCGTGCCCGAGGCGCTCGGCGCCGCCGCCGACGGCACCACCCCCGGGGACCTCGTGCCCCCGGGCGACCCCGAAGCCCTGGCCGCGGCGCTGCGCCGCTGGCTGACCGACCCGCGGCTGCGGCGCTCCTGGCGGGACTCCGCCCGGGACCGGCGCACCGGCCTGCGGGGCTGGGACGAGACGACCCGACGATTGAGCGAGGTGCTGTACCCATGACCGGAGAGTTCAGCTCGGCGTGGCTGACGCTGCGCGAGCCCGCGGACGCGGCGGCCCGCGCGGCCGACCTGATCGAGGCGCTGCGCCTGCCCGCCGGTGGCGAGCTGGTCATCCGCGACCTCGGCTGCGGTACCGGCTCGCTGGGCCGGTGGCTGGCGCCGAGGCTGCCCGGGCCGCAGCGCTGGGTGCTGCAGGACCGCGACCCCGCGCTGCTCGCCCACGCCGCCGCGCACCTGCCGTCGGCCGCCGCCGACGGCAGCCCGGTGACGGTCGAGACCGCGCAGGGCGACGTCACCGCGCTCACCGCCGCCGACCTGGCCGGCACCACGCTGGTCACCTGCTCGGCGCTGCTCGACCTGTTCACGGTCGACGAGGTCGCCGCGCTGGCCGAGGTCTGCGTCGCGTCGGGCACGCCCGTCCTGTTCACCCTGTCGGTGGTCGGCGAGGTCACCCTCGAGCCCGCGGATCCGCTGGACGCCGAGGTCACCGCCGCGTTCAACGAGCACCAGCGGCGGGTCGTCGGCGGCCGGATGCTGCTCGGGCCGGAGGCGGTCGGCGCCGCGGCGGAGGCGTTCGCGAGCGCCGGCGCGACAGTCACCGTGCGGGACAGCCCGTGGCGGCTCGGGCCGGAGCAGGCCGAGCTCACCGCCGAATGGCTCCGCGGCTGGGTCGGCGCCGCCGCCGAGCAGCGCCCCGAGCTGTCACTGGAGGAGTACCTGAAGAACCGGATTGAGGCCGCCGAGGCCGGCCGGCTGCAGGTAACAGTCGGGCATCAAGATCTTCTTGCGCAGAAATTCTGAACCACCTGCCGCCGCCCGGACGTATTAGTCGCATGAGGGTGGAATTCGAGGGGGCGGCGGGATGAACCGATCGATCTGGGCATGGGTGCGGGTACTCGGCGGGGTGGGGATCCTCGCCGTGTTGCTCTGGCGCCTGGGAACCGGTGCCTTCGTCGACGGACTGCGGGTGATAGACGGCCCGGCGCTGGTCGCCGCGTTCGCGATCGGCGTCGCCACCACGGTGTTCTCGGCCTGGCGGTGGTGCCTGGTGGCCCGCGGGCTCGGCATGACCCTCTCCCTGCGCACCGCGATCGCGGACTACTACAAGGCGCTGTTCATCAACGCGGCGCTGCCGGGCGGGGTGCTCGGCGACGTCGACCGCGCGGTCCAGCACGGCCGCGAGGAGGGCGACGTCGGCAAGAGCGTGCGGGCCGTCGTGCTCGAGCGCACGGCGGGGCAGGTGGTGCTGGTGTCGGTCGGCGTGACGGTGCTGCTGACCGTACCGTCGCCGGTCCTGTCGCACCTGGAGGCGAACGGCCGCGGCATCGCCGTCGCGGCCGCGACCATCACGGGCGTCGCGGCACTTGCGTTCTTCGGCCTCTCCCGGCTGCGTGGCGGCGCGTCCCGGTGGGCGCGCGCGGCGCGGACCGGGGCCGCGGAGGTGCGTTCCGGCCTGCTCGCCCGCCGCAACTGGCCGGGCATCGTGCTCGCCTCGACGGTGGTCCTGGCCGGGCACCTGGCCACGTTCGTGGTCGCCGCCCGCGCCGCCGGCTCGAACGCCTCGCTGCTGCGCCTCGCGCCGCTGATGCTGCTCGCGCTGCTGGCCATGACCCTGCCGGTGAACATCGGCGGCTGGGGACCCCGCGAGGGCGTCACCGCGTGGGCGTTCGGCGCGGCCGGGCTCAGCGCCACCCAGGGCCTGACCATCGCCGTGGTCTACGGGCTGTTCGCCTTCGTCGCCGCGCTGCCGGGCCTGGTCGTGATCATCGCCCGGGCGCTGGCCGGCGCGCGGGCCCGCTCCGCCGCGCGGGCCGCCGCCCGGCCCGTCGCCGCGGTGCCCGCGGTCGCGGCGATCACGCACGCCCGGCCGGTGGCCATCCCTGCGCAGCGGATCGTGCTGCCGGTGCGGGAACTGGTCGGAAGCGGTGCCTGAAAGTGCCGGGCATTCACGTTCGGATTATCTTGGACGCGGGGGTGACGGTGGTCGCTCGGTAGGAGGGCCATCAGTGCTTGAGCGACCGTACGTGCTGCTCAGCTGCGGAATGTCGATCGACGGGTACGTGGACAGCCCGAGCGACGAGCGGCTGCTGCTCTCCAACAGCGCCGACTTCGACCGGGTCGACGAGGTCCGGGCGGGCTGCGACGCCATCCTGGTCGGCGCCGGAACGATCCGCCGGGACAACCCGCGGCTGCTGATCCGCGACGAGACCCGGCGCAAGGACCGGGTGGCCCGCGGCGAGCGGCCCGACCCGGTCAAGGTGACCGTCACCAACAGCTGCCAGCTGGATCCGGCGGCGAGCTTCTTCGCCGTCGGCGAGGCCGACAAGCTGGTCTACTGCGCGAGACCGTCGATCCCGAACGCCCGGCGCCGGCTCGGCGAGGTCGCTACCGTGATCGACGGCGGCGACCCGGTCGACCTGCGCCAGGTCGTCACCGACCTGCACGCTCGCGGCGTCGACCGCCTCATGGTCGAGGGGGGCGGCACGATACACACCGGCTTCCTCACCGCGGGCCTGGCCGACGAGCTGCAGCTGGTGGTCGCGCCGTTCTTCGTCGGCGACTCGCGGGCGCCGCGCTTCGTCGGCGACGGCACGTTCCCATGGGGGCCGGAGCGCCGCGCGAACCTCACCGAGGTACGCCAGATCGGCGACGTGGTGCTGCTGCGGTACGCGCTCTCCGACCGCTACCGGGGCTGACGCCGGTGGCCGAGCAATCTGAAGATCGAAATGGGGGGCGGATGTCCGAGGCGCTGGGCTTGGGGACGATTCCGAAGGCCACGGTACGGACGCGCGTCACCGTCCCGCTGCGCTTCGCCGACGGCTACACGACGGCGGCGCAGGTGCTGACCTTCGACGGGCTGGTCGACGGCGGGGAACACCTCGCGCTCGGGCTGGGCGACTGGGAGCGGGCGCTGTCCGCGTCGCCGCTGGTCCGCCCGCACAGCGAGTGCCTGACCGGCGACGTGTTCGGCAGCCAGCGCTGCGACTGCGGACCGCAGCTGCGCGAGGCGGTCGAGCGCATCGCCGAGACCGGCGGCCTGCTGCTCTACCTGCGCCAGGAGGGCCGGGGCATCGGCCTGTACGCCAAGCTGGACGCGTACGCGCTGCAGGACGCCGGGCTGGACACCTACGAGGCCAACGTGGCGCTGGGCCGGGGCGAGGACGAGCGCGACTACACCGCGGCGGCGCAGATGCTGCTGGCGCTCGGCGCGAACCGGATCCGGCTGCTGAGCAACAACCCGGACAAGGCGGCGCAGCTGGAGGCGCGCGGCATCCGGATCGCGGAGCGGATACCGACCGGGGTGCACCTGTCCTCGGCGAACCTGCGGTACCTGAGCACGAAGGCGTCGCACACCTCGCACACCCTGGAGCTGCCCGGCCTGTGACCGGACCGGCGGCGCCTGCTTCCCGTTTCGGACCGGGGCCGGGCTGCGCCGAACCATGACCTAACGGGCGTCCCAGAATGCGCATCGGTGCTCGGCGGCCAGGGCCGCGTCGCTGATCGGACGGCTCTCGCCGCCGGCGCGCAGCGACTGCACGCCCCGCGGTGGCCAGCCCGGCGAGCCGGTCCGGACGAACGCGCCCCAGGCGCGCTTCATCTCGGCGGCCAGCCGGCGCTCGTCGCGGTCGAAGGTCGGCGCGATCGGCGTGCCGTTGTCGAAGGACGGGAACAGGTAGGCGAGCTCGGCCGCGTGGCCCGCGCCCCAGACGTAGCCCGGTATCGGGGTCAGGCCGGGGCCGGTGCGGTGCGCGAGCTCGTAGGCGTACGTCGTGGTCCAGCGGGCGAAGTCGTGCGTCAGCGCGCGGTTGGCGCAGCCGCCGATGCCGGCCAGCAGCCCGGAGTCGGTCATGATCGCGCCGATCAGGTACGCCGCGGTGAACCGGTCGGGGCTCGCCGGCCACGGGTACCGGGCGAGCACCTCGGCGCCGCCGTTGGCCTGCACCCAGGCCTCGTACTGCTCCCGGGTCGCGCTGATGAAGCCCTGCGCGAACGTCCGGCCCTCGTCCAGGTTCGCGCCGATCACGACCGGTACCCGCGCGAAGCCGCCGGCGGCCACCGCCGCCGCCGGCTCGACCGGCAGCGTCGGCGTGCCGCGGACCAGCGCGAAGCCGCCGGACGGTGCGTCGATCAGCCGGGCCACCGTTGTGGCCCGCAGGCAGGCGACGTTGGCGCAGCCGACCGCGGTCGCCACCCCGGCGCCCGCGCTCTCGGCCGCCGGCTGGGTGCGGGTGAGACACGACCCGCTCTGGATCATCGCCCCGGCCAGCAGCCCGCGGGAGCCGGGCGCGACCAGGTGACCGCAGACCGACCAGCCGCCCGCCGACTCGCCGCCGACCGTGATCCGCGCCGGGTCGCCGCCGAACGCGGCGATGTTGCGGCGGACCCACCCGAGGGCGGCCTGCTGGTCCTGGAAGCCGTAGTTGCCCGACTCGCCGCTCTCCGCGGTCAGCCCGGCCAGGCCGAGGAACCCGAGCACGCCGAGGCGGTAGTTGAAGGACACGCCGATCACGCCGGTGGCCCGCACGATCGCCGCCAGGTCGGCCTGGTTGGAGCTGCCGTTGACCAGGCCGCCGCCGTGGATGAAGACGTAGACGCCCCGGCGCTCGCCGGGCCGCATGGCGGCCGGGCGCTGCACGTTGACGAACAGGCAGTCCTCGGTCTCGGTGCGCGGGCCGTTGGCGCTGGCCGCGGCGGCGCAGCGGGCGCCGTACGCGGTCGCGGGGGCGACGCCGGGCCAGGCCGCGGCGGGTAGCGGGGCACGCCAGCGCAGGCCGCCGACGGGCGGGGTCGCGTAGCGGATGCCCAGGAAGCTGTCCACGCCGCCGGCGCGCACACCCTGCACGAGCCCCTTGTCGGTACGTGCCACCGGGCTCTTGCCGGTGGGTGCCGTCGGGCTCTTGCCGGCGGGTGCCACCGGTCCGCGACCGTCGTGCGCGACGGCGGCACCCGGCACTGCGAGGACGGCGGCGAGAATCGCGCCGATCAACGCGGATGCGGGTCGCATGTGGACAGCCCACTCCTCGTGACGTACCTATGTCAATGCGTAGCCGGAATGTTGACAATTGCCGACCGGGTGCTGTCCACAGACCGAGCATCCGGTCACTCGTTGTCCACAGGCCCCGGGCCCGGCGCCCGGCGAGGTCACTACTATCGCGGGGTGACTTCCGCTCCCGAGATCGACCGGTCCGCGGCAACCGAGGTGCTCAACCGGGTCTTCGGCTACTCCGGATTCCGTGGCCAGCAGCGCGAGATCATCGAGCACGTCATCGCCGGCGGCGACGCCCTGGTGCTGATGCCGACCGGCGGCGGCAAGTCGCTGTGCTACCAGATACCCGCGCTGGTGCGCGACGGCGTCGCGGTGGTGATCTCCCCGCTGATCGCCCTCATGCAGGACCAGGTCGACGCGCTGCGCACCCTCGGCGTGCGGGCCGGCTTCCTCAACTCGACGCAGGACTCCGGCGAGCGCCGCCTGGTCGAGCAGGCCTTCGTCGACGGCAAGCTGGACCTGCTCTACGTCGCGCCCGAGGGCCTCGGCGTCCCGTCCACCCAGCGGCTCCTCGACCGCGGCACCATCGCGCTGTTCGCCATCGACGAGGCGCACTGCGTGTCGCAGTGGGGCCACGACTTCCGCCCCGACTACCTCGCCTTGTCGATGCTGCACGAGCGCTGGCCCGACGTGCCGCGGATCGCGCTCACCGCCACCGCGACCACCGCGACACACGGCGAGATCGCGGCCCGGCTCGACCTGACCGGCGCCCGGCACTTCACCGCCGGCTTCGACCGCCCCAACATCCAGTACCGCATCGTCGCCAAGAACGAGCCCCGCCGCCAGCTGCTCGACCTGCTGCGCACCGAGCACCCGGGCGACGCGGGCATCGTCTACTGCCTGTCCCGCGCCTCGGTGGAGAAGACCGCCGACTTCCTGACGCAGAACGGCATACCCGCCCTGCCGTACCACGCCGGGCTCGACGCCCGCGTCCGCGCCGCCAACCAGTCCCGCTTCCTGCGCGAGGACGGCCTGGTCATGGTCGCCACGATCGCGTTCGGCATGGGCATCGACAAGCCCGACGTGCGCTTCGTCGCCCACCTCGACCTGCCGAAGTCCGTCGAGGGCTACTACCAGGAGACCGGCCGGGCCGGGCGCGACGGCCTGCCGTCCACCGCCTGGCTCGCGTACGGCCTGCAGGACGTCGTGCAGCAACGCAAGATGATCGAGACCTCGGAGGGTGACTTCGCGCACCGCCGCAACCTCGCCGCCCACCTGGACGCCATGCTGGCGCTCTGCGAGACGGTGCAGTGCCGCCGCGCCCGGCTGCTGGCCTACTTCGGCCAGCCGGGCGCCGCCGACTGCGGCAACTGCGACACCTGCCTCAATCCCCCCGAGTCCTGGGACGGCACGATCGCGGCGCAGAAGCTGCTCTCCACGGTGCTGCGCCTGCAGCGCGAGCGCGGCCAGAAGTTCGGCGCCGGCCAGTCCATCGACATCCTGCTCGGCAAGACCACCGACAAGGTCACCCAGTTCCGCCACCACGAGCTGAGCGTCTTCGGCATCGGCGCGGACCTGCGCGAGTCCGAGTGGCGCGGCGTGGTCCGGCAGCTGCTGGCCCAGGGCCTGCTCGCGGTGGAGGGCGACTACGGCACGCTGGTGCTCACCGACGCCAGCGGCACCGTCCTGCGCAAGGAACGCGAGGTCATGATGCGCCGCGAGCCGGAGCGCGCCGCCCGCGCCCCGAAGGCCCGCTCGACCAAGGCGGCCCCGGCGGCCGACCTGCCCCCGGAGGCGGCACCGCTGTTCGAGCGGCTACGCACCTGGCGCGCCGCCGCGGCGAAGGAGGCCGGCGTCCCGGCTTACGTGGTCTTCCACGACGCGACCCTGCGCCAGATCGCCACCCAGCGCCCGGGCAGCCTGGCCGAACTCTCCACCATCAACGGCGTCGGCGAGAACAAACTGGCCAGATTCGGCGACCAACTCCTAGCCGCCCTAACCGAAGACTGACCCGAACCGGTCCAGCCGGACGCCCCGGGCGGTCCCGGGCGGTCCCGGGCGGTCCGGGTCCGGGTCGAGGCGGGTCCGGGTCGGGACGGTCCGGGCCGGGACGGGTCCGGGTCGAGCGCCCCGGGACGGTCCGGCGGGCGCCCCGGGTCGGGGCGGGTCCGGATCGGGACAGTCCGGCCGGGCGTCCCAGGTCGGGGCGGGTCCGGATCGGGACGGTCCGGATCGGGACAGTCCGGCCGGGCGGCCCGGGTCGGGGCGGGCCGGGGCGGGTCGGGTCCGGCTGGACGTCCCGGAACGGGTCCGGCCTGGCGGGGCGGGGCCGGCCGGTCCGGCCGGACGGTCCGAATAGTGCGAGCGGCGTCGTGTGCCGGTCGTCACGCGCGGCCTCGCGGGTCGCGAACGGCGCCGAAAAACCTCATGCGTCCGCTCCCATGGCCGATCAAACAAGCCGTGAACCCAACGCTGCCATTTCCCGTGCCGGGCACCCAGCTCGTGCACGTCGGCCGGCAGCCGATCTTCGATGTGACCGGCGATGTCGTCGCCTACGAGCTGCTCTTCCGCGGCAGCATGGACGCGGTCGAGGCCGACCGCCGCGACACGTACGCGACCAGCCAGGTCATCGTCAACACGTTCACCGAGTTCGGCATCGACGAGGTCGTCGGCGACCGTACCTGCTTCATCAACCTGACCCGCGAGTTCCTCATCGGCGAGCTGGCGCTGCCGTTCGGCCCCGAGCACGTGGTGCTCGAGGTGCTCGAGACGGTCGAGATCGACGACGAGGTCATCGAGGGCGTCACCGCGCTGGTCGCGCAGGGCTACCGGATCGCGCTGGACGACTTCGTCTGGGGCTCGGGGCACGAGAAGCTGCTTCCGCTGGCCTCGTACGTGAAGCTCGATCTGCTGCTGGGTGACCTCACCCACCTGGACGAGATCGTCGCGGCCTGCCGGGCGCACGCCGGGATCCAGATCATCGCCGAGGGCCTGGAGACCGGCGAGCAGCTGGCGCTGAGCAACCGGTACGGCTTCGAGCTGCGCCAGGGTTACGTGCTCAGCCGGCCGCAGGTGCTGACCGCCACCAGCCTCACCCCCTCGCGGCTGCGCCGCCTGGAACTGCTCGCCGCGCTCAGCGCCGCCGACACCGACCTCGAGCGCGTCCTCACGATCATCGCGGGCGACCCGGCGCTGACCATGCGGGTGCTGCGGGCCAGCAACTCGGCCGCCGTGGGTCTGAGCACCAAGATCTCCTCGGTGCGCCAGGCCGTGGTGATGCTCGGCATCGCGCACATCCGCCAGTGGGCCATGCTGATGGTCGTCGACGACGTCGCCGAGGCGACCGAGGAGCAGATGGCGGACGCGCTCACCCGGGCCCGCCTCTGCGAGAACGTCGCGTCGGCCTTCAACGCGAACCCCGACGCGGCGTTCATGGCGGGGCTGATCGGCGCGGTGGCCGGCATGCTCGGCCTCTCGAACGCCGCGATGGCGCACCAGCTGCCGCTGAGCACGGACATCGCCGGCGCCCTCGAGCGGGGCACCGGGCCGATCGGTCAGGTGCTGCGGGTGGTGAACGCGTACGAGCGGGGCGATCTGGCGGAAGTCGCGGCCGCGTACTCGGGCGATGATCTCGCGGGTACCGTGATGGACGCGATGCGCTGGTCCCGGATGGCCGTGCAGGCCACCCAGGGTGCCATCTGACATTGAACCTTTCTCAACGTGGCGAGGCCGGCAGCGGTCGGCGCCGACGGGCTCGATGCCAGGCTGAAAGGTTCATTGCCCATCTCCTATAGGGGGGATAGGCTTTACCGGCCATCTCGCCGCATCCGAGGAGAGGGTCATGGTCAAGATGTCGCCCGCCACCCGCCTGGCCACCCCGGTCGACACCGCGGCATACGGCGAATACCGCATCCCCGACACCCCCGGACCGCTGCTGCGCTTCACCGGCCGGATCACCGAGACCGGCGACTTCACCGCCCGGCCGTTCCGCTACCACGTGTACGGCGGCTGGTTCTGTCCCTGGTCGCAGCGGGTCGCGATCACCCGCGCCCTCTCCGGCCTCGAGGACATCGTCGGCATGTCGTTCGTCGACGGCGCCCGTGACGGCCGCGGCTGGGCGTTCCGGGAGCGGTACGGCCCGGACCCGGTCAACGGCTTCACCCTGCTGCGCGAGGTCTACGAGGCCACCGAGGAGGGCTTCGACGGCCACATCTGCGTGCCGGCGTTGTGGGACCGCGCCAACGCGCGCCTGGTCAGCAACGACTGCGTCGGCATCGGCATCGACCTGGCCACCCGGTTCCGGCACCTGACGGAACCGCTGGTGGAGACGTACCCGGAGCGGCTGCGCGACCGCATCGAGGAGCTGGACCGCTGGCTCGGCCCGGCCGTCAACCACGGCGCCGGCGCGGCCGGCAGCCCCGGCCCGGCCCGCACCGCCCTGCTCGAGGCGTTCGAGCAGCTGGACGACCGGCTGTCCCGGTCGCGCTACCTGCTCGGCGACGACCTGACCGAGGCCGACATCCGGCTCTGGGTGACGCTGGTCCGCTACGACGTCGGCGTGAACGCCGAACGGACCATCAACCCCGGACTCCACGTGTACCCACACCTGTGGTCGTACGCCCGCGCCCTGTACCGCATCCCGGCGTTCCGCGACACCACCGACTTCGCCTCCTTCTCCCGCCCAGGCGCCACCCGCCCGAACTGGAACGAACCCACCCCCTGACCCACCGCGCAACGCAAATCCTCGCGCCAGACCGCCCGATCGGCCGGGATCGGGCCGCCGCGGCAACACCTAGTATCGTCCGGTGCGTTCCAAGATTGCCGCGCTGACGTGCGCGCTCATGCTCACCGGCTGCGGCTCCGCGGGCACCGCCGCCCCAGAACCGGTCGCGTCGCTGCCGGCCCCGCCCGCGCCCGGCGCATCGACGCCGCCCTCGCCCGGCCCGAGTTCTTCGGCCGCGCCGACCAAGAGCGCACCCCCGAAGCCCGCACCCGCTTTGCCGAGTCCTGGCAATCCGGACGGTGAGGCGGTCGTTCCGGCGGAGGCGAAGGCGGTCGACACCAGCAAGCCCGACCGGGTCATCGGCACCGGCACTCCCGCGAGCTGCACCTCGGCCGCGGTCGTCAAGGCCGTCGCGGCCGGCGGCAAGATCACCTTCGACTGCGGCCCGGCGCCGGTCACGATCACCATGAAGGCCACCGCCAAGGTACGCAACGACCACGGCCCCGACGTCGTGCTCGACGGCGGCGGCCGGGTCACCCTCAGCGGTGCCGGCAAGCGCCGGATCCTGTACCAGAACACCTGCGACCAGGCGCAGCGCTTCACCACCTCGCACTGCCAGGACCAGCCGACGCCGCGGCTGACCGTGCAGAACCTGACGTTCAAGGACGGCGACTCCACCGGCGACACCACCGAGGGCGGCGGCGGAGGCGCGATCTTCGTGCGCGGCGGGCGCCTCAAGGTCGTCAACTCCCGCTTCACCGGCAACCGCTGCGACGCGACGGGCCCGGACCTCGGCGGCGCGGCGATCCGCGCGCTGTCGCAGTCCCGGAACCGCCCGGTGTACATCGTGCACAGCACCTTCAGCGGCGGAGTCTGCGCTAACGGCGGCGCGCTGAGCAGCATCGGCGTCTCCTGGACGGTGCTGAACAGCGTCTTCACCGGCAACAAGGCGATCGGCAGGGGCGCCAACCCGGCCCGTGGCGGCACCCCGGGCGGCGGCTCCGGCGGCGCGATCTACACCGACGGCAACCTCTTCACCGTCACCCTCTCCGGCACGGTCGTGCGGGACAACCGCGCCAACGAGGGCGGCGGCGCGATCTTCTTCGTGAGCAACGACCGCACCGGCACGCTGACGCTCAAGAGCTCGTCCCTGAAGCGCAACCGCAGCGCCGGTTTCGAAACCGCCGGCCAGCCGGGGATCTTCTTCCTCGGGGCCCGCATCAACCGCTGACCCATCCGGTACGGGCGGCGCGGCCGACAGACGCAGGATCGGGGCTGGACCGGCGCACCGGGCCGGTAGGTGCGGCGTCGCGCCTCCGGGACCGGCCGCCGGGCGGAGATCGTCTCTACTTCCTCGGCCCGCCTTCGAGGCGGGCCGAGCCCACCCGAGAACACGCACGCACGGCCACCAACGGCGGACGCCGAGGTCGCGGCGGGCGGCCAACCGCTACGGACCGGCGTTGGATCGCCGCCCGGTCGAGGGATCGATCGCCGGTACGTGCGTCGCGTCGCCCGCCGGAGTGATAATCACGGCTGTGACCAATTGGGAGTATGCGCGACTCGAGTACCGTGCGGCCGGCACCTTCGGCGCGGACCGGTTCATGGACTGGACGGCCACGTTCCACCACCCGGGTGGAACCCTGCGGTGGGGCACCGACGAACGCTTCGACGACCTGCGCCACCTGAACCGGGCCGGCGCCGCCGGCTGGCAGGCGTACGACCGGGCCGCGATCCATGTGATCAACGAGCCGCACCGCCTGCACGGCGTCACGTACTCGATGCGCCGCCCGGTCCCGTAGTCCGCACCCGATTCCCCCGCGTGGCGGCCACCGGAACGGCGGCCGCCACGCCATTTCCTCCACAGTCGACGGTGCGACGGTCGGGGCCGCGGCTGGCCGGAGGACATTCAAAGCTCATTCATAGATAGACATGTTTCACTGCCTGCTCAAGATTTGAGACGGCGGTCAGCGGCCGCGCCCTACCGGGCGATCCGGCCGTCCGCCGCCTACCACGAGTAGGAGCATCCATGTCAGAACACCGCGACGAGACCCCGATCGACAACGACGCCTACGTGCGGGAGGTGCACGACAAGGGCCTGCAGTTCGACCTCCGGACGATGTCCCGGCGGCGGATGCTGACGGCGCTCGGCAGCGCCGGCGTGCTGGGCGCCGTCGGGGGCAGGCTGCTCACCGACCAGAGCCCCGCCGAGGCGGCCTGCGTGGCCGAGGTGGAGTCCGAGACCGCCGGCCCGTACCCCGCCGACGGCAGCAACGGCATCGAGATCCGCACCGTCGCCGGCGTCGTGCGCAGCGACATCCGCCCGTCGTTCAACGGCGCGACGGGCGTCGCCGGCGGCATCGGGCTCAACTTCTCCCTGACCGTGCTCAGCCTGGCCTGCGTGCCGCTGGTCGGCGCGGCGGTGTACGCCTGGCACTGCGATCGCGAGGGCCGGTACTCGCTGTACTCCAGCGGCGTCACCAACCAGAACTACCTGCGCGGCATCCAGGCCACCGACTCCACCGGCACCGTCACGTTCAGGAGCGTCTACCCCGGCTGCTACGCGGGTCGCTGGCCGCACATCCACTTCGAGGTCTACTCGTCCCTGGCGAACGCCACCAGCGGCCGCGGCCCGATCGTCAAGACCTCCCAGATCGCCCTGCCCAAGGACGTGTCGTCGGCCGTCTACGCGACCACCGGCTACAGCCAGAGCGTGACCAACCTCAGCCGGGTCACCCTCGCCACCGACATGGTCTTCCGCGACGACCTGGCGGCCCGCGAGATGGCCACCGTCACCGGCAACGTGACGACCGGCTACACCGCCCGGCTGACGATCGCGGTCAGAGCCTGACCGACCGGGACCCGGTCCGCGCCCGGGGGACGGCGCTCCCGCAACACGGAGCGGCCGGGCGCGGACCAACCTGGGCAGGCACCGCTGAGGCCTGAGGCCGCTACCTTTCACTCACCACTCGACGTAGATCGGCCACCAGCCCGGACTGTTCTTTCGCGGCCGGTTCAGGCACCGTTTGCCCGTGACGGAGTACACCGCGGCAGCCATCACGGTCCTGGCGTTCGACGAGTCGGTTCGCCGCCGGCCAGGCATGTACTTCGGGGCCGAGCCGCACCTGGCAACCAGCATCCTGACCGCCGTCGTCATAGCGTCCCTGCACCCGGGCCTGAAAGTCGCGCCCGCCGGTCCACCCGACGTCGCCGCGGAGATCATCGCTGACCTCACATTCTCGATAACCGACAACTGGCCGACCGGCCCGGACGGCTCAACCGCCGGCTACTACGGTCCCTCCTGACCCACTACCGCTGGGTCCACGCCGCGGCCGCCGCGGTGAGCACCCACACCACGATCGAGACCTGGCACGCAGGCCACGCCCTGCGTCAAGACCTCGCCGGCTTACGCCCCACCGGACCACCCCACGAACTCGACCCGCCACCTGACACCGGCACCGGCACCGGCACCGGCACCGGCACCGGCACCAAACTGACCTACCACCTCGACCCGTCTTACTTCACGCCGTCCATCCTCAACACCCCCACCCTCGGCCTCCACGCCGAAGGCTGCTGTGACCTCCCTGGCCGGTTCCGGCTTCGCGACCGCCGCCCCACCACATCCTGACCGGCTGTTCAACGCCGAGGGGTCCGATCCAACGCCCGCCAGCCTGCGACAGAACATCCCGCAGTCCGCGACAAGCGCACGCAGCATCCCCGCAGCAAACGGTCCCACCGGCCCGTGGCGAGCGCGCACGACCCGCGGCCGGGGCGAATGCGCCGGGTGGGATCAGTCGGCTACTTGTTCGCCGCGGAGCAGGCCGAAGACGACGATGTCGCACCACGCGCCGTCGCGGAACTCGGCTCCGCGCAGCACGCCCTCCTGGCGGAAGCCGATCTTGCGGAGTGCGTGTTGTTCGGCCGCGTTCTCCGGCTGTGTCCCCGCCTCGATGCGGTGCACCGCCGTGTGGGCGAACAGGTACCGGCAGAGCAGAGCCTGAGCCCGCGTGCCGAAACCGCGGCCTCGCCACTCCGGCAGCAGGACGATCCCCACGTTGTGGTACCGGCCGGCCCCGTGTCCGGCCGAGGTCCAGCCGACGAACCCGGCGGCCTCGTCGCCGACCGCGACGATCAGGATGCCGTCCCGGTCGCCGAGCCAACCATCGCTCTCGAATCGGCGGCGCTGCCGGCCGGCGTCGCGGAAGCCATACCAGTTCGGGCCGATCAGGCCCGGCTCCACATCGAAACGGCAGAGCAGATCCAGGTCTGATTCCCGCACCGGACGCAGCTCGACAGCAGGGGTGTCCATGCCGGCGACGCTAGCGGGCGGCGGCCACCGCGGAAGGTGATGTGGGCCCGGGGGATCGGCAGGCGCCGCTCCCCCGGGCCCGGTGGGTCAGCTGCTGAACACCTCGAACTCGGCGGCGACCACATTGCCCGCCGCGGCCGAGGCCGTGGCGCAGTCCGTGGCGCTGCGCGGGTCGTTCTCCTGCTCGCCCGCGTAGAGCGGGTTGCCCGTGCACTGGTTGGTGAGCACCCGCAGCCGCACGTGCGTGGCCGGGGTCGGCCGGACCTGGAACGTCTTCAGCAGCAGGTTCGGCACCTTGGGACGGAACTGCGCGGTGTCGAAGGCGTTCGCCGCGCTGGCGTACGCCACCTTGTAGCCCGCGTCCGTCGCGCAGTCCGCGCCCGTCGTCGCGTTGCAGGTCAGGATCTCGAACTGGCGGACCGTGCTGTACATCGTCGAGGTGGCCGCGCCGGCGCCGGGGAAGGCGCTGAGCTGGACCCGGGACACCAGCTTGGGCGCGTCCGTGGGCAGGTCGACCGTCACCTGCCGGCCGGCCGCGCCGCCCGTTGCGGTCCAGGCGGTGCCCTCGGCGTCGTCGGTGAGGCGGCCCAGGTTCGTGCCGTCGCCGGTGATCGTCGCGCCGGAGGCGGCCGAGGCCAGGTTGGCCGGCATGACCACGCCGACGTTGGCGGTGACGCCGGGGTAGATGGTCTGGGTGAAGCGCTTGTGGCCGTAGCCGGCGCCGATGGCCAGGAAGCGGTACGTGCCGGGCGCCAGCGTCACCGTGGCCGGCAGGGCGGTCGCCGGGTCGGTGTCGGCGACCGGGACGGTGCCGAAGTCGTAGTCGCCGACGTAGAGGCGGACCGGCTTGCCGGCGGCCTCGCCGAGGGCCTTGAACGTCACCTCGACGTTCTCGGTGTACGGCGACGCGAAGCTCGGCACCGGGTCGGAGTCCGACGGGCCGCTCGACGCGCCGGCGCCCATGCCGCGGGCGGCGAACGCGTTCCACAGCAGGTCGGCGTTGGCGCCGTCGAAGCGCAGCGCGTCCGCGGTGATCATGTTGTCGCGCATGTCGAGCATGCTGATCGAGCCGGCCGCGGCGAGCAGGAACGAGTCGAAGACCAGCTGTACCCAGCGGCGGTTGCCCGGGCATTCGGTGGCCGGCGTGGTGCCGGCCGCGCAGCTCTCCTGCAGCGCCCGGGTGCCCGAGCCGTAGCGGGCGATGAAGGCGCGGCGGACGTCGAAGTTCGTCGCGCTCCAGATCTCGCCGTCGGAGTGCACGGCGGCGCCGCGGTCGTAGCCGTAGTTGGTGTAGTTGAGCGCGCTGTTGCTCATGTCGTAGTTGCGGATGCCGGCGGCCAGGTCGCCGGTCACGTACGCGCCGGTGAGGTACGGCGTGTTGCCCCGCGGGGTGTAGCCGCTCTCGAACAGGTACTCCATCGCCAGCAGGTCCGACCAGCTCTCGCCCATCGCCTGGCCCTGCGACGAGCTGATGCCGCTGTCCGGGCCGGCGATCATGCGGTTGCTGATCGCGTGGGTGTACTCGTGGCCGATGACCGTCATGTCGAAGTCACCGTCGACGCAGGGCGGGTAGGCGCTGCCGGCGAACGGCTGCCACATGTACATGTTCGTGACCGGCTGCATGCCGTCCGGCGGCGTCGCCTGGTTGGCGTTGTTGCGGGTGGTGGCGGTGGCCGCGCCCTGCTGTGCGTTGCCGCGCTCGGCGTCGGCGCCCTTGCCGTACGGCAGGGTGTTGGTCTTCTGCAGGTTCCAGGTGGCCTCGGTGAAGCCGAGCTTGTAAGACCAGTCGTGCATCCGGTTGTGCATCGCGAACAGGTTCGCGGTGGCCGCGTCGGCGTCGGCCTGCTCGGGCGAGGTCAGCGAGTTCGGGTCGCACCTGCTGGTGTTCCACTGGTTCGTGAACGGGTAGACGTATTCGCGGTCGGGCCGGGCGGCGGCGGGCACGGCCGGGTTGCCGTTGCCCCACAGGCGCACCGTGTCGGCCGAGTTGCCGGACGAGGTGAAGGTGGGCAGCCCGGTGGCCGGGTCGACGTCCCAGGGCCGGCCGGTCGCCGGGTCGAGGACCTGCCGGGAACAGCCGGCGGCCGTCGTCGCGCACCAGGTCTGGCGGGTGTCGGCGCCGTTGGCCGGCGGGGTGCCCGGGAAGACCTTCCAGTGCGGGTCGCCCTCGGCGAAGTTGACCAGGTTCTCGCGCAGCAGCACCTTGCCGTCGCGGGCGTCGATGTAGGTGGTGTAGCCGAGCGGGTGGTCGACGTCGTTCGACAGGACCACGACCTCGTACGCGGCCCGCGGGTCGGCGCCGGGCATCGGCACCGCGACGAGCCGGACCCGGGAGTCGGCCAGCTCGGCCCGGTCGATCCCGGCGTCGGTGAGGGCCGCGGCCACGGCGTCGTCGGCGGACAGGGTCGCGGCGGCGGGCTTGGCGGTGCGCGGGCTCAGCGACGAGGTGACGCGCAGGACGTCGCCGTCCTTGACGGCGACCGCGACGAGGCCGTCGTGGGCCGCGGGCAGGCCGCCGAAGCGCTGGCGCAGCAGGACGACGGCGCCGCCGCCGACCTCGGTCTCGGCGACGGTCTCCAGGTCGTCGACCGCGGCCGACCGCAGGGAGAACAGGCCCTGGCTGTTCTTCAGGTAGTCGCGGGCGACCGTCTCCGGGTCGCTCTTGGTCCCGGCGGCGAGCCGGCCCTTGGCGGCGGAAACCGCGGAAGGGGCGACGGAGGCCGGGGTGCCGAGCCTGTTCCAGCGGATGGCGAGGTCGTCGTCGCGGACCAGGGCGCGCTGGCCGGTGGTGGGTGCGGCGGTGCCGCCGCGGTTGTCGATGAATTCGTACTCGTCGTCGAGGTGCTCGCCGGTCAGCGGCGTCGCGGCCCGCGACGGCTCGGCGGGAGCCGCGGCCGCGCCGATGGGCGCGGCGGCGATTATGGTGGTTGCGGCGAGGATTCCGGCGATGGCGGACCGTCTGCGTGTACGCACGCATGCCTCCTGAGATCGGCCTGGAGGATCTCTCCAGGCCGTCGAGACATTACGCTCGCATCGACGTTCATAGATTAACGAATTGTTTCAACGGTGTCGGCGGGCGGCGGGCCGGGTTAAGTTGGCGTTCAGGGGGCGCCGATGACCGTGTTAGACCGTCTGGCCGACGTGCTGCGATCCGGGCTGGGCGCCGGGCGGGTGATCAGCGACCGGCAGGAGCTGCGCACCTACGAGTGTGACGGCCTGGCCCATTACAAGGTCACCCCCGGCCTGGTGGTGCTGCCCCGCGACGCCGGCGAGTGCGCCCGCACGGTCCGGGCCTGCGTCGAGGCGAACGTGCCGTTCGTGGCGCGCGGCTCCGGCACCGGGCTGTCCGGCGGCGCCCTGCCGCACGCGGACGGGGTGCTGATCGTGACGTCGAAGATGCGCGCCATCGTCGAGGTCGCTCCGGACGACGAGCGCGCGGTGGTCGAGCCCGGCGTGATCAACCTGCACGTCACCCACGCCGCGACCCCGGCCGGTTACTACTACGCCCCCGACCCGTCCAGCCAGCAGATCTGCTCGATCGGCGGCAACGTCGCGGAGAACTCCGGCGGCGCGCACTGCCTCAAGTACGGCTTCACCGCCAACCACGTGACCGGGGCGCAGGTCGTCACGCCCGCCGGCGACCTCGTCGAGCTGGGCGGCCGGGCGCCCGACGCACCCGGCTACGACCTGCTCGGCGCGTTCGTCGGCTCGGAGGGCACGCTGGGCATCGCGACCCGGGTGACCGTACGCCTGACCCGGCTGCCGGAGTCCGTGCGTACGCTGCTCGCCGCCTTCGCGACCACCGACCAGGCCGGCGCGGCCACCTCGGCGATCATCGCCGCCGGGGTCGTCCCGGCGGCGGTCGAGATGATGGACGCGCTCGCCATCGAGGCCGCGGAGGCGGCCGTGGCCTGCGGCTACCCGGCCGGGGCCGGCGCCGTGCTGATCGTCGAGCTGGACGGGCCGCAGGCCGAGGTGGAGGCGCAGTTCGCGCAGGTCACCGCGCTGTGCGAGGGCAACGGCGCGTTCGAGCTGCGGATCGCGGCCGACCCGGCGCAGCGGGCGCTGTTCTGGAAGGGGCGCAAGTCGGCGTTCGCCGCGGTCGGCCGGATCAGCCCGGACTACATCGTGCAGGACGGCGTCATCCCGCGGACGGCGCTGCCGGAGGTGCTGCACCGCATCGACGAGGTCTCCCGCGCGCACGGCGTGCGGGTCGCGAACGTCTTCCACGCCGGCGACGGCAACCTGCACCCGCTCGTGCTCTTCGACGACGGCGTGCCCGGGCAGGCCGAGCGCGCCGAGGAGGTGTCCGGCGCGATCATCGACCTGTGCATCGAGTACGGCGGCTCGATCACCGGCGAGCACGGCGTCGGCATGGACAAGGCGAAGTACATGCCGCGGATGTTCACCGCCGACGACCTCGAGACCATGCAGCTGCTGCGCTGCGCGTTCGACCCCGCCGGGCTGGCCAACCCCGGCAAGATCTTCCCGACGCCCCGGCTCTGCGGCGAGGTGCCCCGGCGGCACAAGGCGGACGAGCCCCGCCCGGCGGAGCTCTTCTGATGGCGCTCTGGACGGCGGCGACCGAGGCCGACACCGTCGGCGGGGTGCCGGCCCGGTTCGTCGCGGCGCCGGCCGACACCGCCGAGGCCGCCGAGGTGCTGCGGGCCGCCGCCGCCGCCGATCTCGCGGTCGTGGTGCGCGGCGGCGGCAGCAAGCTGGACTGGGGCATGCCGCCGCGGCGCCTCGACCTGATCGTGGACACCCGCAACCTGACCGGCGTGGTCGAGCACGCCGCCGGGGACCTGATCGTCGTCGTCCGGGCCGGCACACCCCTCGCCGGGCTCGGCCTGGGCGATCAGCAGCTCGCCCTGGACCCGGTCCGGCCGGGCGCGACCGTCGGCGGCACGGTCGCGGCGAACACCAGCGGGCCGCGGCGCCTGGGCTACGGCACCGTCCGCGACCTGCTGATCGGCATCACGGTGGTCCGGCCCGGCGGGATGGTCGCGCGGGCGGGCGGCAAGGTCGTGAAGAACGTCGCCGGGTACGACCTCGGCAAGCTCTTCACCGGCTCGTACGGCACGCTCGGGCTGATCACCGAGTGCGCGTTCCGGCTGCACCCGCGCCCGGCCGCGCACGCGCTGGTGGTCCGCACCGCGCCGGCGGAGCAGATCGGCGCGCTGCTGGCCGCCGTCCGCGCCGAGCAGGTCGTGCCGGCGGCGGTCGAGCTCGACGCGCCCGCCGAGGGCCCGGTGACGCTCGCGGTGCTGGTCGAGGGCACCCCAGCCGGGGTGCTGGACCGGGCGGCAACCCTCGAGAAGGCGCTCGGCGGGCAGGCTACCGACGAGTTCCCGCCGTGGTGGGGCGCGTACCCGTGGACCGAGGCCGGGATGAAGCTGACCGCGCCGCTGTCGCGGGTGCCGGACCTGCTCTCCCAGGGCGTCGCACTGCGCGGCTCGGCCGGCACCGGCGTCCTGTACGCCGACGTGCCGGTCGACGACGCGCCGGCCGTCGTCGAGCGGCTGCGGGCCGCGGCGATCCGCGCCGGCGGCCACGGCGTGGTGCTCACCGCCCCGCCGGGGGTGCGCGAGCGGGTCGACATGTGGGGCCCGGTGCCGGGGCTGGAGCTGATGCGCCGGGTGAAGGACCAGTTCGATCCGGGACATCTGTTCGCACCGGGCCGTTTCGTGGGAGGAATCTGATGGTGGACGCGCCGCGCGACGTGCTGGGGCCGGTCGCCGGCGAGCCGGCCTTCGACGACCATCGCCCGCCCCGGCGCGACCTGGTCAGCGACTGCGTGCACTGCGGCTTCTGCCTGACCACCTGCCCGACGTACGTGCTGTGGGGCGAGGAGGCGGACTCGCCGCGCGGCCGGATCCACCTGATGAAGCAGGGGCTGGACGGCGAGCCGATGACCGACTCGATGGTCCGGCACGTCGACGCCTGCCTGGGCTGCATGGCCTGCGTGACGGCCTGCCCGTCGGGGGTGCGCTACGACTCTCTGATCGAGGACACCCGGGCCCAGGTGGAGCGGCGGCATCCCCGCAAGGGCCGGGACCGGGCGCTGCGGGAGGCGATCTTCGCGCTGTTCCCGTACCCGCGCAGGTTGCGACTGCTGCGGGGACCGCTGCGCGCGTACCAGATCAGCGGGTTGCAGCGGCTCGTCGCGCGCAGCGGCCTGCTGGCCCGCCTCGCGCCGACGTTGGCCACCCTGGACTCCCTGGCGCCGCGGCTGCGGCGGGTGCCGAGGCCGCCGGGCCGGGTGCCGGCCCGCGGGCCGCGCCGCGCGGTCGTGGGGATGCTGACCGGCTGCGTGCAGGACGCGTTCTTCCCGGACGTGAACGCGGCGACGATCCGGGTGCTGGCGGCCGAGGGCTGCGACGTGGTGATCCCGCCCGGGCAGGGCTGCTGCGGCGCGCTGAGCGTCCACAACGGGCGCGAGGAACAGGCGCGGGGCTTCGCCCGCGCGCTGATCGACCGCTTCGAGCGGGCCGGCGTCGACTTCGTGGTCGTCAACGCGGCGGGCTGCGGCTCGTCGATGAAGGAGTACGCGGAGCTGCTGCGCGACGACCCGTACGCCGAGCGGGCGGCCGCCTTCGCGGCGAAGGTCCGTGACCTGTCGGAGCTGCTGGCCGGGCTGGGCCCGGCGGCGCGACGGCACCCGTTGCCGCTGACCGTGGCGTACCACGACGCCTGCCACCTCGCGCACGCCCAGGGCGTACGGGCGCAGCCCCGCGCGCTGCTGGCCGGCATTCCCGGCCTGGAGGTCCGCGAGATCGCGGACCCGGAGATCTGCTGCGGCTCGGCGGGCGTCTGGAACATCCTGAACCCGGGTCCGGCCGCCGAGCTCGGCGACCGCAAGGCGAGCAACGTGCTGGCCACCGGCGCGAGTTTGCTGGTGACCGCGAACCCGGGCTGCCTGATGCAGGTGGCCGCCGCGGTACGGCGCCAGGGCGGCGCGATCGCGCTGGCGCACACCGCCCAGGTGCTGGACGCGTCGATCCGCGGCCTGCCGCCGTCGGCGCTGCTCACGCCGGCCGGATAGGTAGCGGGCGGGCCCGCGCCGGTACACCCCACCGCGTACCGTGCGGGCCCACCCGCCCGCGGGCGCCGGCGGCCGGCGGACGTCTGCCCAGCTCTCGCCCGCCGCCGCGCCCGCCGATCAGGGCTGGCGGATGGTCGGCCTCGGCGGGGTCGACATGTTCGCGCCGATGAAGAAGCTCGGGTGCGGCGGCTGGTTGTAGGCCGTGTTCTGCCAGGCCAGCGCCATCCGGTACTGGGAGTCCTGGAGCAGCGTGGTGATCCGGCGGTCGGTCGGGGTCGGCGTCGCGTAGATGCGCAGCGCGGTGTTGCCGGTGGTCGGCCAGATCACCTCCTCGCGCCAGTCGCCCCACAGGTCGCCCGACAGCGACGGCGTCGACTTGGTGCCGTTGTTCGAGTGCACGTCCGCGGCGGTCAGCAGCCGGGTGTCCGACGACGTGCCGTACTTGTCGACGTGGTTGCCGTCCAGCAGCTCGCGGACCGGGTCGTCGTCCCACCAGGCCAGGAAGTTCGTCGAGCCGGGCTTGCGGCTGGTCACGACCGCGCCGGAGGGCCCGCGCACGCCGTCGGCCGCCGAGGACCAGGACTCCGCGCCGGCGCTGCCGGACCAGACGTCGGCCGACACCCCGCGGCCGTTGTCGCCGCTCGCCGGCGTCGACCAGATCACCTGGCCGGTACGGGCGTCGGCGAACCACGACGACGGCTTGCTGGCGTCCTCGTCGACCTTGAACACCTCGAGGCCGGCGCGGGACGGGTTCAGGTCGCCGACGTGCAGGGCGTCGCCGTGGCCGTGGCCGGTGTTCCAGAGCTTGGCGCCGTTGTCGTCGATGGCGAGCGAGCCGTAGATGATCTCGTCCCGGCCGTCGCCGTCCGCGTCCGCGACCGAGAGCTGGTGGTTGCCCTGCCCGGCGGTGCCGGAGTTGGTGGAGCTGTTGCTGTCGAAGGTCCAGCGCCGGGTGAGCGTCCCGTTGCGGAAGTCCCAGGCGACGACCACGCTGCGGGTGTAGTAGCCGCGGGCCATGATCAGGCTGGGCCGGGCGCCGTCGAGGTAGGCGGTGCCGGCCAGGAAGCGGTCGACCCGGTTGCCGTACGAGTCGCCCCAGGACGAGACGGTGCCGCGCGGCGGCACGTAGTCGACGGTGGACAGGGCGGCGCCGGTGCGGCCGTCGAACATCGTCAGGAACTCGGGGCCGGTGAGGATGTAGCCGCTGGAGTTGCGGTAGTCGGCGCTCGAGTCGCCGATCACCTGGCCGGTGCCGGAGACAGTCGCGTCGGCGGTCTTCATGGCCACCTCGGCGTCGCCGTCGCCGTCGTAGTCGTACGCCTGGAACTGGGTGTAGTGCGCTCCCGCCCGGATGTTGCGGCCCAGGTTGATCCGCCACAGCCGCGCGCCGCTGAGCTCGTAGGCGTCGACGTAGACCGGGTCGGTGACGCCGGACTGCGAGTTGTCCTTGGAGTTCAGCGGGTCCCACTTGAGGATGATCTCCAGCTGCCCGTCGCCGTCGAGGTCGGCGACGCTCGCGTCGTTGGCCGCGTACGCGGAGCTGTTGGGGTTCTGGATCGGCACGTCGAGGTAGCCGGCGGCGAAGTTCAGCGACCCGGCGGAGGCGGCCTGCTCGACGCCGCCGACGACGGCCCGCACCGTGTACGCGGACCCGGCCGCCGCGCCGGAGTCGAGGTAGTTGGTCGACGCGGTGACCGGCGTGGCGTTCACCTTGGTCGAGCCGCGGTAGACGTTGAAGCCGACGTCGGCAGGGTCGGCGGCGAGCCAGCGCCAGCTGACCAGGTTGCCGCTGCCGGAGCGCACGCTGATCAGCCCCCGGTCGAGCCGCTCCATCTGCCGCCCGGTGCCGGACGGCGGCGAGGTGGTCGGCGGTGTCGTCGGGGGTGTCGTCGGCGGCGTGGTCGGTGGTGTCGTCGGCGGCGAGGTGGTCGGCGCGGTGGTCGGGGTGGTGGCGCCGGTGCAGGCCACGCCGTTCAGGGTGAACGCCGTCGGGTCGGTGTTGGCGCCGGTGGTCGCTCCGTTGAAGCCGAACGACGTGGACGCGTTGGTGGCGAGCACGGAGTTGTAGCCGGCGTCCCGGACGCTCACCGAGGAGCCGGACTGGGTGACGACCCCGTTCCAGAGCTGGGTCACCGTCTGGCCCGAGGGGAAGGTCCAGCCCAGGGTCCAGCCGTTCACCGGATCGCCGAGATTGGTGATCTCGACGGACGCGCCGAAGCCGCCCTGCCAGGTGTTGGTGACGGCGTAGGCGACCCGGCAGCCGGCGGCCGCCTGCGCGTCAACGACCGTCAGCAGCGCGGCGCCGAGCGCCACGACGCCGAGCCCGGCGATCTTTGCGATGGCCGCCATGGGTGATCTCCTCACAGTGATACGTATCAATTGGGAGCGCTCCCAAGAGTGCCGCCACGAAATAGTTACGTCAAGACCCCGAAATTATTCGGCAATTAACCTTGGTGAATGTTTCGACTGTTGCTGGGAGCGCTCCCATGCAATGATGCGGTCGATCCCCTTTCGCGGTTCAGGTACCTGAGGTGAGGCGATGTCCCCCAGAAAACTGCTCGCCTGCGTGGCCGCCACCGCGGCCGCGCTCGCCGGAATCGGCCTGCTGGCCGCGCCGGCCTCCGCCGCGGTCGGCTGCCGCGTCGCGTACACCGTCACCAGCCAATGGCCGGGCGGCTTCGGCGCTTCCGTCGCGATCACCAACCTCGGCGACCCGCTGAACGGCTGGACGCTGTCCTTCGCGTTCCCCTCCGGCCAGACGGTCACCCAGCTCTGGAACGGCACGGTCAGCCAGTCCGGCGCGGCGGTGTCGGTGCGCGACGCCGGCTACAACGCCGCCGTGGCCACCGGCGCGACCACGTCGTTCGGCTTCAACGGCGCGTGGACCGGCAGCAACGGCGTGCCGGCGTCCTTCGCCGTCAACGGCGTGACCTGCACCGGCGGCGTCACCACTCCCCCGACCACGCCGAGCACCACGCCACCCACCACCCCGGGCACCACGCCCCCGCCGACCGGCGGGACGGTCCGGGTGATGCCGCTGGGCGACTCGATCACCGGCTCGCCGGGCTGCTGGCGCGCGCTGCTCTGGCAGCGGCTGCAGCAGGCCGGGCTGACCCGGGTCGACTTCGTCGGCACGCTGCCCGCGCAGGGCTGCGGCTTCACCTACGACGGCGAGAACGAGGGCCACGGCGGCTTCCTGGCCACCAACGTCGCCGACCAGAACCTGCTGCCGGGCTGGCTCGCGGCCACCGACCCGGACGTGGTGATGATGCACTTCGGGACGAACGACGTGTGGAACAACCGCTCGCCCGCCACCATCCTGGCGGCGTTCACCAAGCTGGTCGGGCAGATGCGCGCGTCGAACCCGGCGATGAAGATCCTGGTCGCCCAGATCCTGCCGATGGCGCCGAGCAACTGCGCGGACTGCGGCCAGCGGGTGATCAACTTCAACGCGGCGATCCCGGCCTGGGCCGCGTCGACCAGCACGGCGGCCTCCCCGGTCACCGTCGTCGACCAGTGGACCGGCTTCAACACGGCGACCGACACCCCGGACGGCGTACACCCGAACGACAGCGGCAACCAGAAGATCTCGAACCGCTGGTACCCGGCCCTGAGCGCGGCGGTCTCCTGACCGCGGCCTGCTGAAGCGGCGGCCCCGGACCTCGTGGTCCGGGGCCGCGGCGCGTCAGCTGCCCGGCACCGCCAGCTCGCCGAGCTCCGACCAGTCGTCCTGGTCGACCGCCTGGCTGACGATCTTCGGCGTCGCGACCAGGTGCGCGGGCAGGTCCCGCTGCGCCTGCTTGAAGTGCGCCGACCCGACGTGCGCCGCGCCCGCCGCGCCGTCGCGGAACGCCTCGACCAGGACGTACTCGTCCGGGTTGTCGACGCCGCGAAACCAGTCGAACCACAGGCAGCCCGGCTCGGCGCGGGTCGCGGCCGTGAAGGCGCCGGCGATCTCCGGCCACCGGTCGGCGTCCCCCGACTTGATCAGGAATTTCGCGGTAATAAAGATCATCGCAGCGCCTCTCCGTTCTGCACGAACTGCTAAATCGACTCAGCGGGAACGTCCGTCCTGTCACCTTTGCACGGCCGCCGCGCCACGGGCAGTTTCTCCAGCGGTCGCGCACCTCCGGGTTATCTGGCAATGTCGACATCAGGGCTGTGAAGTGGGCCACAATCTGCCACCAGTCTGCCCGAACGGAGGATCGATGATGATTCAACGACGGTGGACCTCGATCATCGGCGTCCTTGCGCTGCTGACCCCGGTCGCGGCCTGCTCCAACGCCCCTGAGGGCACGGTGGTCAACCTCTACGGCGGCGCGAGCGGGCTCGGATTCGACAAGATCATTGACGACTGCAACCGGCAGGCGGCCGGCCGCTACACCATCGTGGGCAACCTGTTGCCCAGCGACGCCGACGGCCAGCGCGACCAGTTCGTGCGCCGGCTCGCCGCCAAGGACGACGGCATGGACCTGCTCGGCATGGACGTGACCTGGACCGCCGAGTTCGCCGAGGCCAAGTGGATCCGGGAGCTGACGGGTGACCAGAAGGCGCAGGCGACCAAGGACACCCTCCAGCCGCCGATCGACACCGCGACCTGGAAGGACAAGCTCTACGGCGTACCGCGCACGACCAACGTCCAGCTGCTGTGGTACCGCAAGTCGCTGGTGCCGACCCCGCCCAAGACGATCGACGAGATGATTTCGATGGCCCAGCAGCTCAAGGCGCAGGGCAAGCCCTACGAGATCGGCTTCACCGCGGCCCAGTACGAGGGTTACGTGGTCAACGTCAACAACCTGATCACCGCGTACGGCGGAACGCTGGTCAACGAGGACAGCTCGGCGCCCACCATCGACGACAAGACCGTGCAGGCGCTCACCCTGCTGCACAAGCTCTCCACCTCGGGCGTCACCAGCGCGTCGCTGTCCAACGCGCAGGAGCCCGAGGTCTTCGCCGACCTGCAGGCCGGCCGGTCCGCGTTCTCGCTCAACTGGCCCTACGTGCTGAGCTCCATGCGCGAGGCGAACCCGGAGCTGGTCGACGACCTCGGCTACGCGCCGTACCCGTCGGTGGACGGCAGCCCGCCGAAGGTGACGCTGGGCGGGATGAACTACGCCATCAGCACCTACAGCAAGCACCCGGAGGAGTCCTTCGAGGCCGCGATGTGCATGCGCAACGAGAAGAACGCGCTCAGCGCCGCCCTCGACGGCGGCGACGTGCCGGCCCTGGCCACCGTGTTCGAGCTGCCGGAGTTCAAGAAGGCGTACCCGATGGCCGACGTCATGATGACCGAGCTGGAGGCCGCCGTGCCGCGGCCGGTCTCGCCGGTGTACCAGAACATCTCGACGCTCGTGTCGACCACCCTCTCGCCACCGCAGAGCATCAAACCGCAGGAGGCGGCCGACAAGCTGCGCGACTCCATCCAGGACGCGATCGACGGCAAGGGGATCGTGCCATGACCATCACCCCGACCACGGCCGCGGTGGCGGCCGAGGACCAGTTCGAAGACGGCACCCTCCAGATCGCCCGCCAGCGCCACACCGATGCCAAGCGGGCCGAACGCAAGCTGGGCCTGATGCTGGTCGCGCCGGCCGTGGTGATCATGACCGCGGTGGCCGCCTATCCGATCCTGTACGCGTTCTGGCTCTCGCTGAACAAGGCGGACCTGCGCCGGCCGGACGCCAACGAGTTCATCTGGTTCGACAACTACATCACCGTGCTCTCCAGCCCCATCTGGTGGACCGCGTTCGGTGTCACCATGCTGCTCACGGTGGTCGGCGCGACCCTCGAGCTGGCGCTGGGGATGCTGCTGGCGATCGTCATGCACCGCACGATCGTGGGGCGCGGGCTCGTGCGCACCTCGGCACTGGTGCCGTACGCGATCGTGACCGTGGTCGCGGCCTTCTCCTGGCGCTTCGCCTGGACCCAGGGCATCGGCTGGCTCGCGAGTGGGGATTCGGCGCCGCTGACCGAGTTCTGGCCGTCGATCGGGATCATCATCCTGGCCGAGGTCTGGAAGACGGTTCCGTTCATGGCCCTGCTGCTGATGGCCGGCCTGGCCCTGGTGCCCGAGGACCTGCTCAAGGCCGCCTCGATGGACGGCGCGAACGCGTGGAAGCGGTTCTGGCTGGTGACCGTGCCGCTGATCAAGCCGGCCATCCTGGTGGCGCTGCTGTTCCGCACCCTGGACGCGTTCCGGGTGTTCGACAACATCTTCGTGCTCACCAGCGGGTCGAACAAGACCAGCTCGGTGTCGATGGTGGCCTACAGCAACCTGATCCGGGGTCTGAACCTCGGCATCGGATCGGCGATGTCGGTGCTGATCTTCCTCACCGTCGGGATCATCGCCTTCCTGTTCATCAAGCTCTTCGGGGCGGCGGCGCCCGGATCCGACGCAGGGAGGCGGTAGTCATGCAGCCCGAGACCACCAACCGCAAGCTGATGTGGTGGGGCGTCAACGCGATCGTCCTGCTGTACGCGTTCGTTCCGGTGATCTGGATCGTCTCGCTGTCGTTGAAGGACGACGCGACACTCAACGACGGGAAGTACCTCCCCACCTCGCCGAGCGACGACAGCTACACCCTGATCTTCAACAACCAGGACTTCCTCAGGGCGCTGTTCAACTCGATCGGCATCTGCATCATCGCCACCGCGATCGCCATCGCGTTCGGGACGATGGCCGCGTACGCCATCGCCCGCCTCCAGTTCCCCGGCAAGATGCTGATCGTGGCGGCGGCGCTGCTCGTCTCGATGTTCCCGCAGATCGCACTGGTCACGCCGCTGTTCAAGATCGAGACCTCGATCGGGCTGTTCGACACCTGGGCCGGCCTGATCATCCCGTACGTCGCCTTCGCGCTCCCACTCGCGATCTACACGCTGTCGGCGTTCTTCCGGGAGATCCCCTGGGACCTGGAGAAGGCGGCGAAGATGGACGGCGCGACGCCGTACCAGGCGTTCCGCCAAGTGATCACCCCGCTGGCCATGCCCGGCATCTTCACCACCGCCATCCTGGTCTTCATCTCGTGCTGGAACGACTTCCTGTTCGCACTCTCGCTCACCTCGACCTCGAACGCGCGGACCGTGCCCGCGGCGATGAGTTACTTCACCGGGGCCACCACGTTCGAGAAACCGACCGGACCGATCGCGGCCGCCGCCGTGGTCATCACCATCCCCATCGTGATCTTCGTGCTGGTGTTCCAGCGGCGGATCGTCGCGGGGCTGACCTCGGGCGCCGTCAAGGGCTGACCCCTACCGAAGGAGCTGACATGGCCGAGATCGTGCTGGAACATGTGGTCAAGCGCTACCCCGACGGTGCCCTGGCGGTCGACGACTTCAATCTCGAGATCGCCGACGGCGAGTTCATCATCCTGGTCGGCCCGTCCGGCTGCGGGAAGTCGACCACCCTGAACATGGTGGCGGGGCTGGAGGACATCACCGCGGGCAAGCTGATCATTGACGGCCAGGTGGTGAACGACAAGGCGCCCAAGGACCGCGACATCGCCATGGTGTTCCAGTCCTACGCGCTCTACCCGCACATGACGGTCGGCGAGAACATGGGCTTCCCGCTCCGGCTCGCCGGCATGGACAAGGAGACGATCAAGAAGAAAGTTGCGCACGCGGCCGAGATGCTGGAGCTGAGCCAGCACCTGGACCGCAAGCCCGCCAACCTCTCCGGCGGGCAGCGCCAGCGGGTCGCGATGGGCCGGGCCATCGTCCGGTCGCCGAAGGCGTTCCTGATGGACGAGCCGCTGTCGAACCTGGACGCCAAGCTGCGGGTGCAGATGCGCACCCAGATCGCCCGGATCCAGAAGAACCTCGCCACGACGACCCTCTACGTGACGCACGACCAGACCGAGGCGATGACCCTCGGCGACCGCGTGGTGGTCATGCGCGGCGGAATCGTCCAGCAGGTCGGCGCGCCGGCACACCTGTACGCCCACCCGGCCAACCTGTTCGTGGCGGGCTTCATCGGCAGCCCGTCGATGAACTTCTTCCCGGGCCGGCTGCGCGGGGACACCGTGGTGACCGCCCTCGGCGAGGCGAAGCTGCCGGACCAGGTGCGCCAGGCGCTGGGCGGCGGCGAGCAGGGCGAGCGCGAGGTCATCGTCGGCATCCGCCCGGAGCACTTCGAGGACGCCGCCCTGGTCGGCGACAAGCCGGGCGCCACGTTCGACGCGCCGGTCGACATCGTGGAGGCGATGGGGTCGGACGTCTACGCGTACTTCACCATCCAGGGCGAGGGCGCGCACTCCAAGGACCTCGACGACCTGGCCAAGGACACCGGCAACGAGCTGCACAGCGGCGGGGTCGACGTGACCGCACGCCTGGACGCCTCGGCCGACGTCCGGCGCGGCCAGACGGCACGCATCTGGTACGACGTCGCGAAGATCCAGGTCTTCGACGTGGAGACCGGCAGGAACCTGATCGCGGCGGCCGACTGAGTCCTCGTTTGCGAAGATGGTCGGCGGACGAGAGTCCGCCGACATCGAGGGGGCTGCCACGGCCAGGGAGAGCGGGCGCAAGCTCATCGCGTCCAACAAGAAGGCGCGGCACGACTACGCGGTCCTGAAGACCTACGAGGCCGGCCTCGTGCTGGCCGGCACCGAGGTGAAGTCGCTGCGCGCGGGCTACGCGTCGATCGTGGACGCGTTCGCGCAGGAGCACGAGGGCGAGCTCATGCTCTACAACCTGCACATCGCGGAGTACGGCTTCGGGTCGTGGACCAACCACGCGCCGCGGCGCACCCGCAAGCTCCTGCTGCACCGGGTGGAGATCGCCCGGATCCTCGACAAGCTGCGCGAGCCCGGCAACGCCCTGGTCCCGCTGTCGCTGTACTTCAACGACGGCTGGCCCAAGGTTGATGTTTGTAAACCAGCCTACGATTGCCTTAAACGAGCCAGGAGTAAGGCCTACCGCCCTAAGCAGTAGCCTGCCCAACCCCTGACCTTGCATAACACGGCCTGAATCGATTACCTCTCCGTCAAGCTGGGGCCTGACCTAGCCTGATGTTCATGGAGTACGGAGACCCCTGGCGGCGGTTGACGACCGCGTGGAGCCTGCCCGACCTAGAGTCCGCTCGTGCCTGTCGTGACGCCATCCTCGACAAGCTGACCAGAATCGAGAAAATCCACCTCCACTGGCCTCATGATGACGTTGAGGACTACACGCTCATAGCCACCCTCTTGGTCGAGGGAACCGACATCCTGGTTGATTCCGCCGACGAGGGAGGCATCAAGGAGATCGTGACAGCCCACGGCGGCGAGTGGGCTTTCACGGAGATGGGCGGCTACCCGTTCAAGGGACCGGACGAGGACGAGGACCCGGTCTTCGTACCGGATGACTCCTACACTCGGTCTGAAACCACCGCACGGGTCAAGTTCGTGAACGCTTTCGCCGGGATGGACACGGCCAGGGCCGACCAGCCCAAGTCCCCCTAGGACCCGGCGCCGATCGGCCCTGTCGCTTGACCTCAGGCCCTATTCCTGAGGCTTCTCGATGGCCTTCACCCTGACCTCGTCCACATCCCCAAACCGCATGTGAACCGCTGCCGCCCAAGCTCGGCGGCCTGCCACCTCTGGACCCTGGAAGGTCGGCACCTCGAACACAGCATCGCCCTTCGGGGTGGAGAGCGTCACGAGGTACTGCTCCAGGTCAGCCATCGTTGGCGGCCAGCATCCGTTTGACCTCAGCGATGGTCTTGGGCTCCCAGTTGAGATCGCGCTCGACACGGAAGATGCCACCCGCCCGGACGCTCTCCAGCTCGTTGAGGGAGAAGTAGCCCAGCTCAGCGTTCTGTGGGTCAGCCGAGTTGTGGGCGTAGCCGAAGCAGTCCCGTGACTCGTGGTCGTACTCCGTGGCGAACCAGGACCAGCCAGTACCGGGCAAGAAGAACTTGGCGTAGACGACCGCGTTCGCACCCAGCTTCTCCTGGGCGTAGATCTTGGGCATCTTCACCTCAAGCGAGTAGGGCATGAGGTCCCACGCCTCCGATGCCGGCCTCACTTGGACTCGCCCTCGGCCTTCGCGATCATCTCTTTGACTGCCTCGATGAACGCGCTCTTCGTGGGGTGCTTCTTCTTGCGGTCCTCGGGGTGAGCCGCGAACCAAGTAGCGGCCACGCCGTGGTAGTCCGTGGCCGAGAGCGGGTGGGACTTCGCCGCGAGCGGCTGCCTCACGAACATGCTCTTGGCCTGGACGAGGAACACCAGCGCCTGCTTGGCCTGCGACACCGTGACCTCGATGCCGCCGATCTCCAGCTTCGGACCCTCGTCCTTCTTCTGCTCCTCGACCTTCTTGACCGCCGCGGTTGCCTGGGCTGCCGTCTCGGTGGGCTCGGGTGCTTCGGCCCAAGCCTGCTCACGGTGGACTGCTCGGTTGTTCCGAGCTGCTGACTTCCTCGGCGTCGTTGCTGGCTTGATCGGCGTGACGTTGGCGGGCTTCTCCTCGGTGACCGGCTTCTGCTGAGCTGCCTTCGCTGGCGTCATCTTCTGAGGGGTGGTGGGCATCTCTTCTCTCCTTGTTCGGTTCACGGGTGGGTAGGGCTTGGGCGACGGCGGCTTCTTATCCGCCCATTTCTCGCGCTGTTCGGGCGTCATGTAATCGAGATTCAGCCAGTGGTAGATGTTCTCCTCGGTGCCATCATCGAGTTGCCGCTTGTTGTCCTTGTCGAACAACCCGTTCTGACTGAGCCTGTAGCCCATTCCGATAGCTCGCTTGCGCTGAACCACGTTGAGGGACATTGGGCCTGTACTGAACATGAGCATTGCGCCACGCATCTTTGGAGTGCAGCTCCAGATATCGATGTGCACATAGTCGTTCTCGGACAGGAACAGCGAACCCTGCGCAATCTTCGGACCCATGCGATCCCAATCCACCGATGGCGGAAGGGTGATGCCGGGCTTCCAAAGGTCGCCTGCGAGTTCGCCATCTTCGGTGACCACCAGCACGTCGAGGTCACCAACGACCTCAGCGTTTCTGCGATAGCTGCCCATCAAATGCCACTCGATATCCGTTGGCAGTTCGGCCGTGAGGAGTTCTACGAAGGGCAGCATCTCTGCTCTGAGTCTGCGCAGTTTCGGCAGTCTCCAGCTGGTCATGCCAAGCCGTAATGGATGAGCCAGGATGGGTGACCGTGAGGGCACCAGCCATCGGGCTCGACCTGGCAACCGTCCGTGGCATCGCACACGGAGTCGAAGACCCAGTGTTCAATCATTTCTTCCGAAGGCTCATCTTCGGTTGGTTCGGGCCAGCTAGTAGGGCGTTTCATTTAGCAGCCTCCTTTCCTGACCGCATTAAATGCCAGCAGTTCATGGAGGTAAACCCGAAGCGGTATTGCATTGTTAGCCCGAATAGCTAGAGTCCGCTAAGTGCTGATAGCAATCCGATACGTGTAGCCCGAGCCGACCCTTAGAGATCACAGACACGAAGAAAGCCCCCGACCCGATTAGGGCCGAGGGCTCTCTGTTTTGCTTGGGCGATCAGGCGACCTTGGAGTTGATCCCGGTCTTCCACACCTGCATGAACTTCTTTGCGTCGATCTCGAAGATCTCCGACCGACGATTGGTGTAGGCAAGCGTGCCATCCGCAGCAATCGTGAGGTGAGCCGTTCCGATGCGGCGGGTGCCGACCTTAACGTACACGCCCGGCTCCAGCTTCAGGTCAGTGGTGATCTCGACCAGCTCGACAGTAGCAACAGCGGCGGTCTTGCGGGTGCGGGTGGTGGTAGCCATTAGGTGCTCCTTGTTCCAGTTGACCGGGCATTTCCTCGGTGCTGAAACAAATTTATGCTTGGAGCCCGCTAGGCGAATCATGGTGATAGCCATCTAAGAATGCCCGCGAGTTACTTGTCTACGAGGAGGAGCCTGCTACAACCTCCGGCAAAGGAAATGCCGCTCTCAAACGACTGCGTGGACAGGACCATTGAGAGCGGCGGAGGGCAGCCTACCTTACTCCCCCTAAGGATCTCCCAGATGATGGCTGGAGGTTGCTGTCAGCGGCTTTGCTCTAGCTTCTGGACCCGGGTGACCAAGCCCTTGAGCGCTGACTGCTTGGCCCGACCCGCTGTGATAGTCACCTGCTCGATCCCAGTGCCGTCCAGGGTGATCTGGATGTTCAGCACCCGGAGTTCCTCAGTGAGCTGTAGCCGGCCCTCGTGGCAGGAGACCGTGACCACGTCCCCGAGCCAGATGTGCTCCGGTCCGCCCCACATACCCGCATCGAGCGTGAAGTCGATGGTGCCGTTCTTGCTGTTCAGATCCTTGAACGCGGCCTGAGCCGCGGCATCCACCATGACCTGGTTCGGGAGAGTGGTGTCCGACAGCCTGACGTCCCAGCGCCCCTCAGGAGCGGTGGCGAGATTGGGCGCCGTGACGAAGGACTGCACGGGGTCCTGGCCGTCGAAGCGCACGGCGTTAGAGAAGGCGTCCCTGGTTCTACGGACGCTGCTCACCGATCCGCCGTAGTCGAGCGTGGCTCCGATGCTCTTGCCCATGCCGGGCACGTACAAGCTGGCTTCGCGGGTGACGGGATCGATGTAGAAGTCCGCGTTCTGCGTGACCTTCTTGATCGCGCTCCATGCCGACTCGCCGTCATCGAAGATGACCTCGAACGGGACAACCCCGCTAGCAGGGACGCCGTTCAGGCCGGGCCAGTAATCGCGGGTGATCCCGTAGTCGTGGCCAACCTGTCCCTGCACGTGATGGAGAACGGCCCAGACGATGTCCTCCAGCGGATCTTCCTCGAAGGTCAGACCGTTGGTCTCCCCCTCGATCGTGAAGCCAGAGCCGGCCGTCGGTGTGATGCTCCAGGCGGGGTCAACGGTCAGGACTGTGGTCGTGTTGGAGAGGATCACGCGCTCCTGGCCTGCCCCGGTACCCGACGTGATCCGCACCCGGTACTGATTCCACAGGTTGGTCGTCCAGGCGGGGTTCTTGTTGGCGCTGGTGTCCGTCAGCGTGGTCGCCGTCGCGGAGGTGACAGACCCAACGTAGGTAGTCGAGTCCCCCACGATGTGCATGTAGTCGAGAAGGCCGCGCCAATCGGTTGACTCGCAGGAGAGCTTCATCGCTGCCGGGTCCGGCGGCAGCTCGTCAACGGCCTTGACCAGCCGGCCGATGTAGAGGACGTCTGCGTTGCGTCTCCAGACCACCTCCGAGATCCACTCTTCGATGAGGGCAGCATCGGGGTGCTGGCCGGGCAACGTGAAGGACACCGTGGAGGGCTCAAGCAGGTTGAGGTTCAGAATCGCACCGGAGATCCCGGAGAACTCCTTCTCTGTGCTTGTCAACGCCGGATCGCGCGACCAGTCTCTGATGCTCACGCGATGCTGGGCCTGGCTGTAGCGCTCGTTGTACCTGATGCTTGCCGGGAACTCGATCTGCTCTACAGCGCCACCATCAGCCAGAACATTTGAATCAACCAACTGGGCAACGGTGGAGAAGATAGAAAAGGACTCAGTACCAGTGCCCGGGTCATTTACTGCGAACTGCTTCTGACTGAAGTTCACTTCTTCGGTAGAAGTGAAAGAGTCTACGTCAGATAGGAGTACACCCGTCAGCACACTTTGGTTCTGAGTGAATACGCCAGTATCAGACGACGATACCAAAGTAGAAAATACGTTCACAGCATCGAAGACAGCAGCAGTAGGACGAGCGGATCCGTTTACATACAAACGGACATATCCGGCGGTTGTTGAACCTAGTGTGGGTCCGACCTGCTCCGTCCAAGTCTGACCATCAGCGGACCATCCCCAATAGATGACGCGAGAAGCATTAAGACGGATGCGCCACCAGGCCATCGTGGTCGGGTTGTAAGGACCTAAACTATAGCTGCCATTCGAGTACCCTGCAAGGCTCCCATTAGCGCCATCGTAGTAAATCCAGTGAAGACTCGCGCCATCAAATAGTTGTATAGCCGTGTTGCCTGCTCCTGTGGCTACCTGAGATACTCTAGCCGCAACAGATGTCGGATAGCCCGTGTTGATACTAGAAGGCGTCTGCAAATACACATCAGAACCGCCCGCAGTTAATCTCGCAGCACCACCAGAAATTGCCACACCAGCAGTGGAAGTCGCCCACATAGAAGGATCTGGTGACGCACCATTAAAGTCGTCAACAATATCACTGAGAGAGTAAGGAAGCGTGTTTAACTCAATCGTGATAGCAGTGTATCTACCAGATGTGACGGTACTAGAATACACGGAGACAGTAGTATCAGCAGTGTTGGGATTCCATTGTGAGAACAGATCATAAGAACCACTTAGCTGATCGTACAGCTGAGTGTATCCCGCTTCTGGGTCCTGCTCTGAGATTTGCCCAACAATCTGAAAAGGACGATGTAGAGAGCTACCAAAAGCAGATAAACTCGCAGTGTAGCTAGTACCAACAGACCCTGCATACGTCAGTGCCTGCCTGAAGGGAACAGTAGGAGATAGATTCGTTATCTCGAACACCTGCAAGTACGATTGATAGTTGGTTGTAGTGCTAGGCTTCCATACAAGGTTGCCGGTCGTAGTGGCAGGAACATACACCGCCAACACACCTAAAGAGAACGCGCCACCGGCATCGTTCACTGCGGTCCGAGTCATAGCTACGCCATTGAACGTAGCTGTTGGTAGCTGTGTAGGAGACGTCAAATAGGCCAGTACAACAGTCGAGCCGCCCTGTATCGTTATATTAGAGAACGTGAAGCCGGTGGCAGTAGTTATTCCAGCAGCAGGTACATTCGCTCCTTTAGTGGTTAAGACTGGTGCTGGCATTGCTCACCTCCTCCATAAGATACGGCGTAACTACTTGGCTGCCACTGCACCACGGAGGTCGGTTAGCTGGCCTGCTCCGATTGAGGCTGTGACGTTGGCAAGCGTGATGGATGCCAGGCTGATTGCACTGTTAGGCAGTGCTGGCATACCGGACCCGGTGTCCTCAAGCACCTTGAATGCCCAGCCGTACTGAGTGCCCGCGTACTGCTTATCCAGTATCTGGATGATCAGGCGGTGGGTCCTGGTGGTGGCTGGGTTCGCCAGTGCGGACAGAGGAAAGTTCACGATGCCTGTAGACCGCACGAAGTACTTGCCTAAGTTTGCCGCAGCCGGGTCGCCCTGAATCACAGCTCGGCCGGGGGCAATGTCCACCGACCAGTTGGCGCCGGCCGCTCGTGGCGACACCAGGAAGTCAGCCGCGGCTATCCTGCCCTCGGTGGTCCAGATGCAATCGAGCACCTGGCGGAACTCAACCGCCGGGTAGCTGATCGAGGGATCGCCGCCAACAGGCTGGATCATGAATGGGTAGTCGGACATGGTGGCGTCCGAGGTACTTAGATATATCTGGTCAGCCATGATGGGCTCCTTTCCCTATAGCCAGCGATCAGCCCACATAGCGAACAATCGGGTATCTGGCGTTCCTCCCGTGCTCTCAAACACCAACGGGTTGGGGCCAGGCGCGAGAGAGAACCATGTCGATCCGCCTGCCCAGTCGATGTTTCCGTAGACGCTCTGATCAGGATCAGAGTCGACGTACGCTGTCCTGTTTGCCACGTCCACCTCGATGTAGTGGCCAGCCGTGAGGTTGAGGCCGGTGAAACCTAGCTTCCGGCCGCTGAGCTTGTTCCTAACGGCAAAGGAGGTGAACGGCCCATAGGCCCTTAGCAAGACGGGAGTCGATACGTTGCCGTACGACCACACTTCTCGCTCGTTCTCGGCGTTACCTGGACTGACAACCACACCATCTGAGGTCGCCGCCATACCGGAGGATGTGAACTCGATTCCGGTGCGGAGGTCAAGGGCGAAGATCGTCGCTGTGGATGGGTCGATCGCCTCCATGACGCCAGATGGGCAGGAGAAGCTGAGGCTCAGGTCGATGTACGCCAGAGACTCCTTGACGATGGCGTAAGACAGCGGGTTAGGGCGAAGGCGCATCTTCCTGCGGTCGATCCAGCCGGGCCGCTCCACGTACATGTATGGCCGGCGGAACGGGACCACCATCGCTGAGATCTGGTCGATGGTCTGGGAGATGCTTTGGCTGGGCCGGTTCATGATCCTGAGCTGCATGGAGACGGTGCGCGCCCCGTATCGCTGCGTGAGGTCGACCTCGCCGTCCTGGCCCACGGCGTCAGTGCGGACCTCGCGGAAGGATGGGTATCCCAGGTCGAGCTCTCTCATGGCGATGGGGTCCAGGACGCTCAGCGTGGACTTGCGGATGTCTAGGACCAGGTCGCCGTCAACAAGCTGAACGTATGTGCTGGTGATTGGTGCCTTCGACACGAAGATGTCTGCGGTCTCAGAGAAGAAAGCACCAGAATCATTCGCACCGCTGCCAGATACGCCAAGACTCGCTTCCTCAGCAAATAGGCCGGGGTCAAGCTCAGAGTAGCCACGCACCAGTACAGCGTCAGAGAATAGGCCTGCCTCGATAACCGAGAAGTCGCGCTCCGTTACCACCTCTACGGATGTGAACGAATCACTAGAGGCAATGGGTACTGCGGTCTGGACAACTAGAATGTCAGATTTAGCAGACACGTTGCCCGAGCTGTCTACGGACGCAACCTGGGCATTGTACGACCCGCCAGGAGTCAACCCAGCAAACGTGAAGCGGCGAGTCCCTACTGCACCAGTCCCCTTGTAGACGTTGTCTAGGTAGACCTGATAGTACGAGGGACCACCAGTAGACTCATCCCAGCCGATGACCACCTCAGTTTGAGTGTTGCTGACTTTGACCAAGTTGATGGGCACAGAAGGAGGTGTGGTGTCATACGCTCCTAGTCCGATAGACCAATCGTTCCGGTTAGAATAGCTGTCGTACGCCTGCAACCGATAAGACAGGGAATCCCCCGCAGCCCAGCCAGAGTCCGTCAATCCAACGTTCGTACCCTGAGTGCTGTTCGTGTAGATCAGAGAGTACGAACCACCGTTCACACTGCGGTAGATCTCAGTCTTCCAGTAGCCAGACACGTAAGAAGTAGAAGACGCTTGATCGTAGTTAATCAACCACGAAATATTAGCGCCGCCGCTGGTTCTAGTTCCGTTGAAGTACTGCACACTCGGGGGCGTAGTGTCCGGGTACATGGTTGTGTAGGAGGCAGTAATAGAGTTGCCGTACGAACCTGGATCGCTGGAATGGCCAGCACGCCAAGCCCTAACCGCGATTGAATACGTCGTGTTGGGTTGAAGTCCAGTAATCCACGATGAGTACGCAGTGCCCGTGAAGATCGGCGCGAATTGGCCGGCAGGAGAATAAACCTCGTACTCGTACGCACTGGCAACGGTAGACCACTGAACGTTCAGCTGTGTGTCGTTACGCGTTTGTAGAGAAATAGACGTAGGAGCTGGCAGCCGAGCATAAGTAGTAACTGAGATGTATGAGGTTGGATTGCTCCAGTGATGCTGTGAGTTGTTACTCTCAATCGAGTACAGCCTAGTCTTGTACGTAACTCCTGGACTGAAGTCATTTATCGTAAAAGACGTGACGTTAACGCCAGTCTGGTACTGCGACCCATTCTCTACATCCAGAAAATATGTGTTATTGCCCGGCGATTTGTTCCAAGTGTAGGTAATTGACGTAGTGCCCTTAGTGGCCGCGAAGCCGGTCGGAGCGTTGTGCGCTACGGTGATCAGTGGACTGCTAGCTATCCCAGAAGATGTGTACCCAGACGCTGTGGCTTGAACACCAATCTGCCACTCAGCATCAACATACGTTTGGTAGTAGGTAGAGTTGGCCTGGCCTGCGCCTCCAGCTACCTGGGCTTTAGTCTCGGTGTGGTTATCTCCATACTCTGATATTCCGGGAGACCGGGCATAGATGGTATAGCTAGTAGCGTTAGCAACCTGGTTGAAGAATACGCGGATATTGCCGTCCGCTGTAGGTTCGTCAACGCCTGTGATTACTGGGGTAGCGAGAGTAGCCATATCTACCACGTACCTCCCTGATACCCGAGTAGATCGTCGATGTGAGGCATGGTGACCTCAGCCATCTTCTTTCCGTCGACGTGGAATTCCGCGGGCCGCGTCTGGAGCGCCTGGGCCACGCGCACGGACAACTCACGGATCGTCTCTGCATGCAGGCGTACTCCTTCGCGGAGCGCCATCTCCTGCTCGTAGGTGCGCACCGTTTCAGGCCGACGGGTCAGGTTGATTGCTGGGACGTGCGGCCGCAGGAGGCCTCCGGAGTCGAGTACGTCGAAGTTCATGCCCGTCATGGACGACTTGGCAACAGCCCTCAAGGTCTCGCCAGCAACGCCCGGCGTGGCGATCAGGTCCGAGACCTTCTCCGCCATGAACTCCTTCACCTTCTTGAGAGGCGCAGTTAGCCATCCCCAGAGGGTCTTCAGTCCGCCCTCGGTGGCCTCGCCTGAGACGACGACGCCGCGAGAGCCAGTGCTCTCCACGTGCAGTCCGCCCAAGTTGCCAGCTGTGTGTCCGACACCAGAGCTAGCTCCGCGCTCGCCTGGGTGGGCATACCCGAGCGTGAAGATTCCTGGTCCCGGCTCTAGCCAACTACCAGGCAGGCTGCCGGTGGAGAAGGTGTGGCTGTAGGGATTCCGGTTCCTGAGGTAGTTGTAGATCGCGCTCATGAAGCCAGAACAGTCGTAGCCACCAGGTCCAGCGGAGGCCCACACGTATGGCTTGCCGTGCTGGTCCCTGGCGAACTGCTGTGCGCCGGCCAGACGTTGGCTCATGGCGTCGGACAGCGGGACGTGGCCAACTCGAGCGAAGCGGCTCGCTAGACCACCCTCCGCAAATTTGCGAACAAAGGAGATGCCCTCGGAGCCATCTCCCCCGGTACCAGCAGGCTCCAGGTTGTTCAGCTTGTTGAGGCGCTCGACACCGATGGCTGACACAGCTCTTGCCCGGAGAACGTACTCTCCGTTGGATAGCATCGCTGGGATCATGTCCGAAGTCGGGCCGCCAGGGCCTGTGGCAAGACCACCTCTAGCCAGCTGTAGCGTATCCGCGACAAGTCCACCCTTTGCCAGTGCCACTGTAGGCATCCCAGCAATCTCGATGTGGAAGACAGAGTTGACCTTGTCGATGACGTTCTTGTTGACCCAGTTCGCAATGTTGTTCCAGCCCTTCTTAACGGCGAGCAAGCCGTTTTCGAAGGCGGTCTCGAATCCCTTCTTAATCGAGTCCAAAGCAGAGGAGATCTTCTTTCCGACGCCCTCCCACTTTTCAACGATAGGGTCCAGGACCGTTGTCTTCCAGGTGCCCCAGAAAGCCTTGATGCCGTTAAGAACAGCGTCCCATTTATCACGGATCCCCTGAATGGCCGCAGCGATCTTGGTCTTGACGGTCTCCCACGCCGTGTGGATCACATCCAGGACTGTTGTCTTCCAAGAGGTCCAGAACGCCTTGACGCCGTTGAGGACTGCTTCCCACTTATCGCGGATACCCTGAATCGCGGCAGCAATCTTGGTCTTGACGGTCTCCCACGCAAGCTGAATCGCTGTCAGGACAATGGTCTTCCAGGTGTCCCAGAAAGTCTTGATGGCGTTGAGGATCGCTTCCCACTTCAGTTGTATAGAAGTGTAGATGTCGATGATCTTCTTCTTGACGCCCTCCCACACCTCAACGAAGGCGGTGAGGACTGCTATCTTGAAGTTGTTCCAGGTCGTAGTAACCCACGCCCACAGCTCGTTCCACTTCTTGCCGATCCAGTCGATGGCTTCGCCAATCCACTTTCCGGCATCGATCACAGCTTCTGTGACGGTCTTCCACAACTGGGCGAAGACCGCTAGCGCTACAACAAGTGCGTAGACGACCGTGGCTCCTACTATCATCACCGACGCGAACATGTAACTGAGGAACTCGATTAGCGTCGGAAGTATAGGTAGCAGATCCTGAACCAGAATGTCGATGAACGTTATCAGGACAGGGATCAGAGGCAGCAACGCGGGAAGTGCTTTGATGAACACCAACGTCAAGTCGACAAACGACCTGATGATGGTTGGCAAGATCGGAGCAAGTTCCTCCACCAATGCAGGTAGCAGAGGAGCCAGCTCTGTCAGGACCTCGCCGAACGCTATGGAAAGCTCTTCGATAATCGACAGGCCGTTGGCGCCTGGCTTCGCCATGAGTTCAAAGGCATCAGCAACAGCCTCGATCAGAGTAATGAAGCCCGTGAGGACGCCGCCAGTCACGAAGTCCTCGATGATGGTAAGCAAAGACTCAAATATGGAAAGCAGAGGACCCTGAAGCTTCTGTAGGAGAGGTCCGCCAACCTTTGCAATCTCAGCGAAGAAGGGACCGAGCAACTTGATGACGCCAGCAAGGATGCCGAAGAACGCACTCAGGCCCTGGCCGAGAGCCTCCATCACCTGGGGCTGTGCCAACTGAACGAAGAACGAGTTGATAGCCTCGCCCATAAGCGTCAAGCCGATAGCCAGAGCATCAACAACCGGCTTAGCGGTCCTAGCCATCGCAGCCAGACCACCAATCACATCACGTATCAGCGATATGGTCGCGGGAGTCAGAGACTTGATGAGGTCAGCACCGGCTGTGAACAGGTCTGCGATGTCCTTCTTGAACGGACCCTCAGAGATCAGTCCGCCTAGCTCAGTTGCGAATGCTCCTAGCGCCCCGCCTATCTCCCTAACTCCCTGCTCAACAACGGCCGCCATGCCGCCTTTGAGGAAGGACTGTAGAAGGGCTGTGAATCCAGGTAGGAGGGCATCCTGAGCGATGCGACTCAAGCCCTCGAACCAGGTATAGATGTTCTTAAGCTCGGTGAGAAAGTTCCTGCCCGCCTGAGTAAGCTTGTCCATCGCATCGTTTAGCTTGCCGATAGCGCCAGTGGTGCCACCAATTGCGATGGTTTCCTGGTCACGGGCAACCGTAACCGCATCTCTAGCGTCCTTGACAGCTAGAGCAGCGTCAACCTGAGTCTCTTTGAGGGTGCGCTCAGCGAGTGCAATGTCCGCGAGACCATCTTTGTGGGTCTGTACGCGGTCAGCCTCGGCGTCCTTCACATCCTGCTGGGCTTCCTTGACGTCCGCCTGAGCTTCGATGACGCCCTTCTCGCCCTCAACGCCGGCCCCCAGACGCTTAGCAGCTTCCTCGCGCGTCTTGATGCCGTCCTGCTGGACTTTGTTGAGGTTCTGCTGAGCCTCGGCCAGCTCGAGAAGGGCCTCCCGACGGTCGATCTCGGACTCGGCGCGACCAGCGGTCTCCCGTACGCGCTTCTGAGCCTTGGCCAAGCGGATCGCCGCGGCCTCTTCAGTGTTTCCGAGACCGGCTACCTTGTCGCTGAGCTCCTGTAGATCCTCGGCAGCCCTGGCACGAGCCTCCGTGAGTCTGTCCGTGGCTTCCTTGGAACGCAGGTTCGCGTCCCGCACACGTTCCTCAGCGGCGAGGTCGGCTCGGTTAGCTCTGTCTGTGGTAGCGGCCAACGCTTCACGAGCGTTGCGGACCTGGCGGTTGGAACGCGTGATGGTACGGGCCAGATTCTCCTGTGCGGCAGCGATGGCAGCAGCGTTAGAGATGGCCTTCTGTGTACTTTGAGCAGCTTGCGACCCTCCCAGAGTTCCCTGCCACGCGGTGAACGCCTCTATCACTGGCTTCATAGCGGCGAACAAGACAAGGAACCCGCCTGCTGCCCCTGCTAGCAACGCTGGGAGTGCAGCTATAGCCGCCCCTACCAAAGTGATTGATGAGGCCAGAGCGGCAGCCACAACCCCCGCAATCAATGCCGCAGCAGTAAACACCGCGGCTGCTGAGGCTAGAGCCAGGAACCCGCCGATAGCGACTGACAGAGCTGCGCCCAAAGCACCCACGCCACCGATAGACGAGGGCAGTGCGCCGGCCAGGCCGCCAAACGATCCAGTCAAGCTCTGAACCTGCTTGAACGCGTCTCCGGCAAACTTACCCACGTTGGACAGGGCGTCACTGAAAGCCGAGAGATCTATGGCTCCGACGTCATCACCAGGAGAGAACAGATCTTTGAACCCGGCGCCCTTGTCTTTGTCGACGTCAAGCTTCACTTCTTTGTGAGCCGGTTCCTCAATCCGCCGGTTGAGGTTGGCCAACTCAAGCATAGCTTCGCGGGTATCAAGCGTGACTCTCAGCGCTGACTCTTGGAACGCCTTGTCGATCTGCCTGTTCTGGACACCGTTCGCTATAGCCGTGCCTACAGCCTGAGAAAGCGAGTCCCTGACGAAGCCCCACAACGAACGCAGGCCGCCCATCAGGCCCTTGTATTCGAGGTCTACGTCAATCTTTCCCAAGCCCGCCGTGGCGGCCCTGAAGTCTGACTGTACCTGGGCAGCATTGAAGTCGACCTCGGTGTTAATTTCGGTGATGCCTGAGGTGGCCTCTACAAACGCAGCTTCGATGCGACTCGAACTGAATACTACGTCAACCTCAAGCTCTACGTCGCCGAACTTGTCACGGAGCTCGTTGATCGTGTTGTTGACCGCCTTCAGCTCTACATTGACCTCAGCGGTAATGTTCTTGAAGGCTTTACGTATCTGGGCTTCAGTGCGTCTGGTGTCAACAGACAGGGTCACTGTGGGGTTGACACGACGAAGAGCCGAGGAGATTTGCTTTTCGACGATGGAAGAGAACCCGTTAGCCAGTTCCGGCATTATCTCCGCGTACAGTGTGTACTCAGCTGCCATCGGGTCCTCCTTCCAATTACTCCAGCTCTAGCATCGCCGGCTCTTTAGGAGCCTTGTTCTTCTGAGCATGGGCCGACACGTAGTAGTAGTTCGCCAGCCTTAGCTCGTTGAGGAGAGCTGCTTGAATCTTGTGCTCGAAACTGAACTTGTACTCCCCTGCCTCTCCTCGCCGGCCTAGGGCTGAGTCGTGCGGTAAGTGCCTGAGAAAAACTACGACCTGCCGGTACGTCAACTTCCTGGGCCGAACAAACAGGCCTCTAACGTCGACTCCGTAATATCGTTGCAAGTCGCTCTCTAGTGCTCCTACCAACTCATCGTCGTAAATGATCCTAACGAGCCTTCCGAAACTCGCCCTTCTTACCGCCAAGGGCTTTCTGAGCTTCGGTGAAGAACAGCTCCAGGTCCTTAGCCTTGCGAACCGGCTTGTTGTCAGGGTCTGGTCCGTCCTTGAACTTCTTCCACTGGTAAGGGCCGAGAAGGGACTTAACCGCGGTTACGAAGCGGCCTTCTTCGGAAGCCTCGAAGACCTCCAGGTCCCAGTCATCAGCCTTCGGGATTGTGTAAGTCACTCCCTCGTACTGGAACAGAACTCCGAGGTTCTGTACCTCCGCTTCCATTGCCTTTGCCGCCTTATTGCTCTCAAGCGCTGATTCAACCGTGAACGCGGGTCCTGGTTCCGGCGCTGGATTGATGTCTTCCCCGAAGTCGAAGGAGTCGCCCGATGGTATTGGCCGCTCCATGACTGCTGTTCCGGTCTTTGAGGGAGGAAGGCTCGCACCGAACATCATCTCCGCCAGGTTGGTTCCCTGAGGAACCGTGAACACAGACCCGACGACAGGCGCTGTGTTTCCTACGTCTCTTGCTTCGTTCATTTCAATCGCCACCGATTCCAAAGATCACGTGCCCACAGTTAGCGCACTGGTAGTCCACTCCGATCGGGTCCACAGTTGAGTACTCGAACGGAGTGTTGAGGTATGTGGAAGGCACTGAATGCCTGGTCTGCTTTGCTGCCTCGGAGAGATACACGCAGTTGACGCACCGCCTGGCCTCGTCACCCCTGCGGGCCGGTACCGTCTTGTGCGGCTTGTCCCCACAGAGCGCCGTGGCGCACTTATCGCAACGTAGGTGGACCTCTCCGAGGCTCATGGACTAGTCCGTCGCTACGGTCTCGGCCCACTTCGCACCGGCAACCCTGATCTTGAACAGAGTTGGTGCGATGGAAGCGTCTGGCATGGTGCCCTGGAGGTCGACCGCACCGTTCATACCGCCGGCACCCTTTGTTGCGGAGAGGGACAGCTCTCCGGTGTTCAAAGCGCTGTAGAGCAGGATGAGCATCGAGTCGTCCTGGGAGCACCAAAGCCACTGGTGCTTCACCTCATCACCAGGAGTAGGAACCACGACGTCCACCGCTGTGGTGTCGTCTGGGTCCGCTCCCTGGTTAGGAGGTGCGTTGAAAAGGAAGTAGAGGTTGGTCAAGTTCAGAGTCTTCATCTCAAACGCCAGGCCCGCCGACTCACCGGTCACCAGGACATTGATGGGGGCGTACTGCTCAGCAGCCTCGTCCTCTTCAGTCTCGATAGACCTAGTGAACGTCATACCCTCCGTGGTGATACCGACTGGCAGTGCAGCGACATTTCCAGGTACCTCAGTCGCGGCTGTGGTACCGAGGTCGAACTTCCCGTTAGTTGCTTCCGGGGCATAAGTGCTGGTATAGGTTCCCAGCGGAGCGCCCCAGATTTTGCCGACTCCGTACTGGCGCCGGGCGATATTGACCTTGACTTGCGCCATGTCAATCAACTCCTCTTGCTAATTAGAGAGGCGCCTCGGCGGCCTCAAACACTATTTACTCAGCGGCTGATCGCCGACGTGCAGCTCTGGCACTAGATTCCGCGGCCTTAGCTTCGCCACCCTCAGGACTGGTCTGATCTGTTGGCGTATGTGGAGACCCAGGCGCATAGATTGGAGTGGTCTCCGCATCTTCACCTGATGTCATGGGAGTTACTCCCGTAGTTTCTTTAGTGGCTGTGCCCTCTGGAGTCTCTTCCTCAGGAGGCTCTGGGCCGACCATCTCAGTCCAGCCGTAAGCCTCAATCTGTTCCGGCGTGGCTTTGACCTCCCCGCCCTTCGCATAAGCTTTGTCGCCGCCGATGTACAGATCTCTCTGTGCATAGACGACAGGCTCATCCGACTTCGCCATGTTTTCCTCATTCGTAGCCATCAGACCGTCACCGACTCCCAAACAACGTAGGTCAACTCAACATCTATTACTGCTCTGGCCAACTTCGCTGCATCAATACGCGAGCGCCTAGGCTCTCCGAACAAAGTCACATCACTGAGGCTTGCGTCGAAGTAGCCAGCCTTGACTGGAAAGATGCCGAGACCAGCGCCGTCGTAGCAGTGGTCACGGATCATCTCCGTTGCCGCCAATACCTCAGCCTCAAGACCTGCTTTAGCAAAGGCGTCTATCTGCATAAACGGCGAGCGCGTTGGGAAAGCGGGGTCAATCCTGCCTGTGACAGAGGAGACCACCAGGAATACTGGCCTTGTGAGTGAGTCCATCTGAGGAAGCGCTGTAGCTGCGTCCTGCACCAGGCCGGAAGAGACGAGATCGGACAAGCGGCGCAGCCACGCCACGCATACTTGTTCGCTGTTAGGAGTCTTAGCCACGGCGCTCGCCTCTCTTTCCCATGTTGCGGACCAACGCAGGACGCAGAAAAGGCGTGAAGTGGTAGTTGACTAAGTCAGGTCGACCGAACTCTTGGGCCTGGGCGTGGTCTGATGTGGAACCGACACGCATAACACCGGTGAAGGTCTCCAGCTCACCCGACATGGTGTCTTTGAGGTGTATGTGGCCTGGCTCATCGGAGGATTCGTATGCCGCGAAGCTGCGCATGTCCTCAACGATGTCTCTCACCAGCTGGCGCTCGTCGTCAGCTACAGCAAGAATGGCAGTGCGCCTGATTCTGGCCTGCCCGTTTGACTGTAACCGAAACTTACCCACCGTAGCTCCTTGACGGAATAGTGGTGCCGTGTAGCGAGAAGGCATTGACTGCTTATCTCGATTTAGTACATCGGCTAGACTTCTATCCGCTCCAGGTCAAGGAGAGTGGGACCTCTGAAGTTCGGGATAGTGGATTCAGAGCAGACGAGAACTGTGTAAACCCTGCCGTCGGATTCGTCCTTGATCCGGTCGCCGTCGGTGAGGGGCGTTCCGTGAGGCACCTGGCCTCGGACCCGGTTGACCACGTACTGCCGGCCAGTCTCCGGAGAGGTCGTCGCGCTGAGAGAGGAGACGATCGAGGCGGGGATGCCCGTGTGGGTAACCCGGAAGGTCAGAGTTGGTGAGCCCCACTCCGACTCCGTGGTCTCCCGGCTCAGAACCGAGACCTTGGTGGATGCGATGAACATGGTTGCTCCCGGACACCGTTCAGGAAGGCGTGCTAACTGAACAAATCGGCAGCAGCGACCGCTGAACACAAGGCAGACACGGCAATGTGCGGATCTCGGTCCTCGGGGGTGCCGGCGCCTGTGACTGTCCACTACACTCGTGGGGCACCAAGAGTTGAGGCGAAGTCGACTCAGAGAGAGCACGTGGTGCTCCCCAGGCTTCGCCGCCCCGTTCGTCCGGCTGGACGGGGTAGCAACAGCTTTGCCATGCCGACGAGAAACGCGCGGCCAGTTGAGAGTTAGTTGGCCGGTAGGACGCTTCAAGTTACTGAGTTCTCCTCGCGCCGGATCGGCGGGACCTCAGCTTCACCAGTCATGCGCTGGTCGAGCTGAGCCCTGCCTCCCTCGACCAGCAGGTCGAGCGAGAGGACCCCAGAAGTGTGGTTCGCGTTCCTTGAACCGCTCATGGCGAACGGCCCGTGGGCTGCTGTTCTCGTCATCTGTATGCCGATGTTTGCGATCATGGTCATGTTCGTCTGCGCCATGCTGCTCGTGGAAAAGCCGAAGCGAGTTGAGGCGATCAAGGCGATGGCCGAACTTGTGCAGGCCCTCAAGCCGGGCAAACGAGGTCCGCTCCCATGACGGGCGAACTCCGTAACTGCGAAGTCGGCCTACGCCAAGGTGATGGTGCAGGTAAGAACCCAGATAGCTCCGGCCGCCTTGGTTCCCAGGGCCGCGACCTTTCGATTTAGGAGGGTCTGGCCAACTGTGGTGCCTGAGATAGACCCAGAGTTGTCGACGGTCAGACCCCACTCGTTCCAGACGAAGTTGCCGTCAGCGGAGCCGAAGGTTGCCTTCGCCGTGAGCACGCCTGCTGCTACCTGGGGGTAGGTGGCGTCCATGACCTGGAACCAGCGATTGGCTGCGCCGGCCGCCGCCTGAAGGTCTGTCTGGCCCGCAGCCTCGGCCACAGCACTGTTGCCGACGCCTAGACGGGTGTGACCGTTATCCGCGGCCTGACCTCCAGCTCCCACGAGAAGGGACATGATCCGGGTCAGACCGGCTGTGGTAAGGAGGTTGCCGTCCTGCTCGACCACTTCGTATGGGAGCTGCTGGCGGTGGTCCTCTTCGCTGGCATACTTCTCAAGCTTGATGTGCGGGAGCCATCTGATTGGGTCTGTTGAATTGCTCATCAGTCGTACCTGACGCTTTCTCTAGCTGGGTTAGGTGCTAGAGACATCGGCAAAGAAGTCCGCCAGCTCTTCAGGCGTTGGATCCCGCTCGAGGTCCAAGGCCTGCTTGACCTCCTGGACCTGCTCCGGCGTGTACGTGACCAGAGCTGCGGAGTCGATGAGGGAGGAGGTCTCGCTTCGCTTCTCGAACCCAGGCTTGGTCATCAGTACCTGCCGTAGGGGTACGTGACCCAGCTGTACGGGTTGTCGATGTACCGGCCCCTGGCGGACCAGGTGCCAGCGCCGGCCGAGATGACGCGAGACTTGACCCACGAGCAGCGCATGTACGCCTTGCGGGCGAGGGGCGCGATGATGACGGCGTCCTCGGTGAATGCGCCGGCCTGCCCGTTGGACGAGACCGAGAGCCTGAGATCCAGGTCTGGTTGACCGACGAGCCATGCTGCTTGGTAGACCACGGCTAGCTTGAGCCAATGCGCGTCCTGGGCTGAGAACTCCGTGAGATCCGCGAGAGCGCGACCCGTGAAGATCTCGATGTGGGCCTGAGCCCGATCGATCTCATCCGTGGTGACGTCCACTCCCGTGAGGCGGCTGACATCCTCCGGTGTTGCTAGACGAGGTGGTTGAGTTGGATCCGGAGACGACAGGCTCGGACGAATCTCGATGGTGTACCCGCCACGGGTGGGGTAGGTCTGACTCCCCGTGGGTCGGTTCACGCGCCACTCGGCTGCGTAGATCCCAGGGGTGTCCGTCTCGGTGGGCTGCCACCCGTAGGTGACCTCGCCTGCGGTGGCATCGACGACCGTAGCCAGCTCGTTGAGGAAGACCGTGTTGGTGTCCGTGTCCAGCATGATGAAGTCGACAGACATGGCGTCGGAGAGATCCGCAGGCTGCCCGCTCGGGTCCTCCAGGACCACGGTGGGGCGGGGGTGCGAGTCCCCTGAAACTACGACTAGATCCGAAGCCATGACGCCTCCCGTTCGACGTCTAAGACATCGGCTGAGGGAGGCTGCGCCTGGACACGAAGGAACTCAAACGACGTTGCTGGACACCTTTGCTAGCTGATCTGTCCCTCCCGAGCGCTGGTCTTGACCAGGCCGTCGGATGCCGTGGACCTGGTGCTTCCAGAACTAGCCGTGTACGAAATAGACACGGCGGAGCCACCTTGTACAACAGAGCCCTCTAGCTCAGGACCCACGAACGTGGGTGTAACCCTGGAATCCCACGTAGTGCGAACCGCCTTATTAACCGCCTTGTAGGTGTACCAGCGAGTAGCAATATTCGTCTTTACTGCCCCAGACACCGACCAGGAGTCGAAGGTGCTGCTGTACACCAAGGAGAAGCCATACCAGCTAGTTGAGGTGGAATGCCTAACTACCCCTAGGACATGCCAAGATGTGGCTTGGGTGTGGCTTACGTAGGCCCTTACAACCCAATCCGTGCGGTTGAACGCAAGAACCCTGCCCAACTCGTCAACTAGCCATGCAGATTCCACCGCGGCTACAACAGATTGCTTAAGATGCCAGCCTGTGCCAACACTAGCTAGTGCAAACACCCTGACGCCCCAGCCAGTAGACGCACTCGCAGATATGAGCGTCCTGACTTTCCAGGACGTGCTATCGCTCGCAGATACGGAAGCAAGCACATCCCATGATGTAAGTGTGGAACTGCTAACGGGCGAGCGATCAGGAGCAGCTACATCCCATGACGTGCTGTAAGGAACGTAATCAAATGAGAACGCAGGCATCCAGTACTGGTATGCGGACGTGACGTTCCTACTCTGTCCGTCGGCCATCTCACACCTCCAGTTGAGCTGAACACGTTCTACACCTGGACGTAGATGTTGCCGGTGGTCGTGTCGATGTAGACGTCGCCTACAGCTGAGTCGCTGCCTTCCGGGGTCCATTCGGCGACGGGGGTGTCGTCGGGGATGCCAGCGCCGGTATAGATCTTGCTACCTCGTTCGCCCACAGCTCCCGATGGACCCGACACGCCGGTCGGGCCTGGACTACCGCTTGGACCGCTAGCGCCGGCCATCCCCTGAGGACCGGTGGCTCCTGCTGCGCCCTTGTAGCTGATGAAGACGAGAACTTCTTGATTCTTGTCGCCTGCTTGTGGAGCGGCGTCGGCGAAGGCGACCGGGATCTCTGCGTAGGAGTCGTCTGGATGATCGATCGCGTTGGCCGTGGCCGTGAACGATGCGTACTTGTTGTTGTCGCTGGAGTTCTGGAGGTAGATCGTGCTGCCCGCGAGGATGGACTTCACGAACGGGGCCACGTTGTCGCCCGGCTTGGTGAGGTAGGACAGGTAGATCAGGGTCACCGTTGTTGCGGTGTCTGAATCCGTGCGCACCTGACCCGACGCAGGAGGCGGCGTCTGCGAGGTGTGGTACTGGTATTTGAACGCCGACACAGACGCGCCGGGTGGACCTGTGGCTCCGGTTTCGCCAGCAACGCCCTGAGGACCGTTAGGGCCGGCGGGGCCTTCTGGACCTGCTTCCCCAGACACAACCTGCGCTAGAGGACCGCCAGGGCTAGTCTCCGTGAAAGCCAGCTCGCGAGGGCCGTCAGGAAAGTTCACGACTACCGGAACAACAGCCGAGGCGTCCGACGACACAACAAGAGCAACTGGCCCGTCGGGGCTAGTCTCTCTAAACGCCACGTCGCGTTGACCGTCAGGGAAATTGACGGGAATTGAGGTGTCGTCCGGCTGAGTCATCGCGCTCCTACCTAGGCTGCGGTCTCCCCCGAGACGCTGAACTCCACGTTGTCCGCGGCAGCGGCACTGTTTGTTGCCGACCGTTTGACCCACACGAACCGAACCTGTCCAGGTGCCAGGTTCCCTAAGGCGAGTCCAACCGCGGCCGTGGTGGGGCTCGAGAAGGCCCCTACTCCAGAGGGAGCTGTGGTCTCCTTGGCGATGCTGGCGCCCTGAACAGCGGCGCCCTTGGCCACAGGACCGACGTTGTCGACGGCGATGGCGATGTTCGCGCCGCCTGCCGCCTCAGCAGACAGGTACACCACGGCGTTCTGAAGAGTGAGGCTCGCGTGGTTGTTCAGCACGGCGAAGGCGCGGTAGTCCACCACGGATGCCGAGTTCTCTGAACCTGAGATGTCATCGAAGAGCGAGTTAGCTCCCGGTGCGAAGACCGATGTGCTGACGTGCCCGCCCAGAGACTCGGCGGGTGTGGATGCGGTCGTGTCGCCGGCCGACCCACCCTTTGTGGTCAGGCGGAACACGATGTCGCTGGCAACGATTGGCATAACTCACCCATCTCCTGCTTGATCTGAGGAGAGGGTCAGCCGGTGGCCAACTGACCCTCTCGTCGAGTGAGTTACGGAGTCGCCTGCGTTAAACGAACGAAGTCCTTGACGTCGCGTACGCGGAAGGCAAGCTCGACCTCGAACCGAACAGCGAACATGTTGCGGCTGAAGAGGTGCAGGAGCCCTCCAGGCACTGAGGCGTCGGGAAGGGTTGCGCTGTCGGTCTCTGCGTAGGTGATGCTTCCGACCGATCCCCAGACAGCGGACCCGGCCCAGTCACCAGCGATGCCGATGGTGTCCGTGGCCGCGTCGCCGACGTTCTTGGATCGAACTACCGGACGACCCAGGATGCTGCCGATAGCACCGCCTTCAGCAGCGCCCGAGGTGAACAGGGGATCGCCACCGTCGTTGCGGGCGCGGAGGGCTGAGATCTCACCGGCGGGCGACAGCACCCACGCTGAGATGTCTGCGTCGTTGGCTCCGACCAGGGCGAGCGCGTCAACGTACGAGTCGTAGGGGTCCGCAGGGTCGATCGCAGACTCTGGAGACGTCTCCAGAGTGTCGAAGTTGGGACCTGGCGCGGGTGCGTACCCGAACACCGTTTGGTCGAACTTCTTGGCGATGGCGCCGGGGAGGCTGTCTACGATTGCGCCGTACAGGGCAGCGTTGTCACGCCGGAATTGGTTCGAGAACGGCACCGTCACCTGGATCATGTACGCCTGAACGTTCTTGGAACCGAGGGTCGGGCGCGAGATGGGCTTGACGTCGGTCTCAGCGACCCAGGACGCCTCTGCGTGGCCCGAGATCATAGGGACTGTGAGCCCGTTGCCTGGAACGTCGATCTTGCGGGCGAGACTCTGAACTACAGATGTCTCGCTGACCTTGCTCCAGACGTCATTACTAATGCTGGCCGGGAGAACGTTCCCGGTCGTAGACCTACTGATGTCGACCACGACGGTCTCCTTCTAGTCAAGCCCGTTGTTCCTCCGAAAGGATCCGAATATCTCGGCGGGCGATTTCTGCGTCACATTTGGAAGGCGTCTTCCCTGGTCAGCAGAACCGACGTGGCGTCTCGCGCGGCCGTTCAGCTGTTCCTCTTCTTCTTCATCGGAGTCGTCTCGGCTCCTACTGCGTTTGAACAATCGAGGGCTCTTCTCTTTCAGCTCCTCGATGGCGTCCCGTACCGCGGCACGGTCAACGCTCCTGTTGCTCACCTGGATCTCGTCCAGGTCGAGCATCCGTACTCCGCTCTCTGGATCTCCCAGAAAGCCTGCGTTTGAAAGCTCTGAACGGGCTTCTACTGCTACGAGGTACCGGCCCCACTCGGCGTTGGCTTCGTCCTTTGCTGCCTGCAAGAGCTGCTCCGGATCTTCATCGGGAGCCTTGCGCTGAGGAGCCTGCAACGCGCCATCCTTGCCAACCACGTAGCCGAGCTTGGTTAGCTCGGATCGGTAGGCACGCGCCCGTTTGCGTTCTTCCCTAAGTGCCGACTTCAGACCTGGAAGTCTTTCCGGGTCTAGTTCCTCTTCGTCGCCCTGTTCCTCGGCATCTTGCTCGAGTTCCAGGTCCTGATCCGAATCCCCTTCTCGGAGATCTAATGTGCCCATCTCAGCCACCGTTCGCTATGACGTTGTGTCTAATCCATCGGCCGATAACTGAGTCGACCCGCCGGCCGTCTGCTGAGGGCTGTACGTGGCTGAGTCCTCGCTGAGGTTCCAGCTCTGTAGCGTCTGCTCTGGGATGCCCGCGCTCTTCGCGATGTAGTACATGGGCACGCCAAGCGACCGCATGATCTGAGCGCCTTCCCAGAAGTTGCGGCCCATCTCGACCTCTTGGGGCTGCCAATGGGTGATGACCGTTGGCACGTCGCGCTTCTCGATGATGAGGGCCTTCTTCAGCAACTCACCGAAGGAGTAGCCGAAGCTCATCTCACGGTTGGCGATGCGGGACCGCAGTGGGGCGTCGGCCGCCATGGAGCTGCCCTCTGCTGGCATCTGGCCGGGGTCTACCCAGTACTTGAGTGGAATGTCGGTCAGCGGCGACAGCAGGGAGACGTAGTACTTCAGCGGCTCGATGAACTGGCTGGAGTTGGCGGCCTCGAACGTGCCGGCCTGCTTGGCTCTCAGCGCCAGGATGTCGCCCGGCCTGGCCTTGATGGACTCCGATCCGGGGGAGCCGCTGAACGGGTCGGGCGTCCCACCTGGGTTGCCCTCTAGGAGGCTGAGGTCGGATGTGCCTTCGGGAGACGCTGGGTCCATGAGCAGGTACCGGATCGGAAGGCCCAGAGCGTCGACCACTCCCATGTGAGTAGCTACCAGCTTGTTGACGGCGTCCTGTACCGGCCAAGCTGGCTTGTGCTCGGGCTCCCCGTATGGCCAGATCGTGTGGAACGGCTCAATGGGAATGAAGCCATAGGGGTTGGGGACGTACCAGTCCTCTTCCTCCAGCTCCATCCAGTCGGCAGTTGCGATAGGGACGCCGTCTGCCACCAGGGCGTAGTACTTCTCGATGTGGTCCGTGAAGTAGAGGTTGACCCGAGCTATCCAGTCGAGACCGCGTCTCTCGCGCCAGGACTTGATGGCGTGGGTAGGCGTCTGCGATCCCTCGTCGTAGAACACCCGGCAGTTGAGCGGACTCTCAAAGGAGATAGCTGCTGTGCCATCCTCGCCAGGCCACACGGACGCATATGAGACTCCGTACTTCAGGATGTCGAAGATGAAGCCGTGCTCGTACAGGTAGAGCTTGTTCTCTTGCCACAGTTCGGCACAGCGATCTGTTGCTCCTGTGTCGTTGGGGACCGTGAACGAGGAGACGTTCAGCCGATGAGAGATGACGCGGAGAGGAATCCCGGAGAAGTTGAAGACGTAAGGGCTCTCTTCATCGAGGCGCAAAATGCCTCTAGTTCTCAGATCGCTGAACACCTCTAGGCTTGCTCCGTGGGCGTACGCATCACACTGAGCAAAGAAGGCGAGACGATTGGTGAACTCAGTGTAGGACTGAGCAAGCACATCCGAGTTCTCGACAGCCATGAATGCCTCCTCAGTACTTCTACTGGGAGGACATCGGCTTTTACCGACGGTAGAATCCCGCGTATGACGACCTCGCCGCTACTGCGGACAGAGGACGAGGAGCCTGACTCTCTCTAACCCGCTTTCGTATTTCACATACCGCCGTAACACAGGCGTCCGTCAAATCGTCATGTGCGATGTTCGGGTAGGCGATGAGCATTCCCTCAAGGAGCGGATGCCGCTGCGTGTGGAGCACACGTCCGTGGTGCCACTCGATGGCGGCCTGCTCGTAGCGGACTGGCTTGGGCAGGGTTTGACGCACGGGGACGACCGGAACCGGGATGTCGTTGAAGATGCCAGCGTCCGATGCAAAGGCCACGTCGGTGTTGACCTCGACCACGATCGACGTGATGTCGCTATAGGTCTCGAGAAGCGCGAGCACCTTGGCTCGGAGCTGGTTGCCGGTGACACGAGCCTGCTCAGCGTGCTTGACCTCGAACTTGTCGACGGCCTTCGAGTAGCTGACGACCGCGATGCCGGTGTAGTCGGACTCTGCTTTGGCATTCCTGGCCGGGTCGACGCTCAAAACCGTGAAGGAGGCGGACTCAAGCGAACCGTAGGTGAAGTACTCGCGGGACCAGAAGACCCCTGAGCTAACCCACGGGCTGTTGTCGAAGGTCTCGCCATACTCCCTTGGGTCGCTCTTCTCCAGGTCTAGGAGGAAGGCTGAGGACCACATAGCCGGCCATATCGAGCGGCGCGACCCATCAGGCCGTGTGACCAGCGGCCGGAACCAGCGGACCGTGACGTTGAGGGACTTGAGCCAGTCGGGAGCATCCGCGGCTACCGGCTTGGAGATCGTGATGCCGTTGGATTTGACCTGCTCGACGGACCGGACGGCCTCATGCATCACAGATGCCGTGAGCTGGGCGGTTCCAAGGAAGATGACCCTGGCTGTCAGACGTAGCGGAAGGATGCTCTGGAGAACCGTGGCCAGACGCTGCTGGGCTCGGGTGGCTGTGTAGTTCTCGCCTACCTGCTCAATGTCGTCCAACACGATCGCGTCGGGACGCCGGCCAGACACGTTCAGGCCAGCTACAGACGCTGTGACGGAGCGGGCAACGATGACCGCCCCTCCCCTGGTCCTGAAGAAGTCAACCCGGTCCTGCTCCAGGGCGCGCAGCTCAGCGGGCAGCTTGCCGTAGCTCTTGGCGTGCTCGGGGAAGTCGGCGCGGAGAAGCAGGTTGGTGCGGAGCTCCTCGGTCAGAGAGTCGATCAGGAGGCGTGACTGGTCCTCAGAGCCGGAGAAGACCGCGAGGAACTTGAAGTGCCCGTGCAGGAGCGCCCACAGACAGAGGATCTTCAGAGTGGTGGTCTTACCGATGCCGCGCGGGCCGAGGATCGCGTCGCGGAACTTCTTCGGCTCCCCTAGCGGGAGTAACCAGTCCTGGCTAGCCCACCTGTAGATCGAGAGGTGAAAGTCGCTAAATGTGATCTTGTCGTTGGTGTCCTCAGACCTCAGCCAGTGCCGGAAGTAGACCACCGCCCACAGGAGCGCGTTCTTCCTGGTCAGAGCCTTCCGACCATCGGGGAAGTCGAGGAGCTCGGGATGCCCTCCGGTCGCTTCCGACAGGTACTGGCCGAGGTCGAACACCTCGGCATCAGTGCTGAAGTCGATGAAGTCACCAGGGAGTGCCACAGTGATCTCATCGGCTCGGCACCCATAGGCCCCTGTCTCCCATCATCCATGGGGAACAGGGGCCTACGGCGTATCTACGGTCCTAAGCCAACTCAGAGGCCAGGACATCATCAACAAGCTCAGCGCCATCCTCAGATATCCGCTTAATTGACACGCTATCGTGCTAAATTCGAACCGCTAAGAGGGCTGCACTTAGGTCGTCGCAGAGATGAGAAACGATAATGTCACGGAAAACCAAATGGAAATTGTGGATAGCCATCGGAGTTGTTGCCATAGCGTGTATGTGCATTGCGATAGCTAGGCCGAAGGATGATACATCTACTCCTTCATCTTCACCTACCACAACATCAACTCCGGTTCAGCAAACACCATCAACTCCGGCTCAGCAAACACCATCAACCGCAGCATCGCCTGCCGTCGCGGTGTGGAAGTACAAACTCCCAGACGGGACGGTGGTGATTTTCAAGGACGACGGCGGCGACGTTGGGTTCGTAAACGGTAAGCCAGGTCCTATTGATTATATCGATTCAAGGAAGTCCTGTGTAGAAGTCAAAGCCGAGCGCGATATGTGGGCTGGTAAGTCTGGATCTTCGGAGGAAGCAACTATGCGAATGAAAGCCTATGCTGCGTACGCTTCCGACAAGATGAAGAAGCTGTGCTGAGCAGGAAGTTCTGAAACTAAAGGCCCCGTGAACTTGTTCTACGGGTGGATCTCAGTGAAGGTTCCTCTCTGGTCGGGAGTCCTTCACAAAGGTGATAGCCCGGCCTCCCGTTTTCTAGGCGTTTGCGGCAGCCGGGCTATCACTCTGTCTGCCAGCCGATTCGGCTGCCTGGCGTCCAGCGCCCGGCGACGAGGCCGATCTGCGAAGATGGGCACTCGGTGGATCGGCATCGGGACGGCGGCCGTACCGGTAAGGGGTTTGTCACGGCTAGGGAGACCGGACGCAAGGTGATCGCGTCCAACAAGAAGGCTCGGCACGACTACACGGTGCTGAAGACGTACGAGGCCGGGCTGGTGCTGGCGGGCACTGAGGTCAAGTCGCTGCGCGCGGGCTACGCGTCGATCGTGGACGCGTTCGCCCAGGAGCACGAGGGTGAACTGATGCTCTACAACCTGCACATCGCGGAGTACGGCTTCGGCTCGTGGACCAACCATGCTCCCCGGCGCACCCGAAAGCTGTTGCTGCACCGGGTTGAGATCGCCCGCATCCTGGAGAAGCTGCGCGAGCCCGGCAATGCCCTAGTACCGCTGTCGTTGTACTTCAACGATGGTTGGGCAAAAGTAGAGCTGGCCCTGGCCCGAGGCAAGAAGGAGTACGACAAGCGCCAGGCGATCGCCGAGCGCGACGCCAACCGCGAGATCGCTCGGGCCATGGGCCGTCACCTCAAGGGACGCAGCCGCGGCTGATACGACCTCGACTCCGGTCGGGCTCAGGACGGCACAAAGGCGCCTCCCCATGGAGACGCCTTCGCTTGGCCTGCGGTGTGCCTACAAGTCGAACTCGCCGGCCTTCGCGCCACCGACGAAGGCGTCCCACTCCGCTGGCGTGAACAACAGGACGGGTCCGCTGCCGTTGTCCTTGGTGTCCCTGACGGCGACGATGTCGGTCAGGTTGGTGGCAACCTCCACACAGTTGCCGCTTCCGTTGGACCGGGTGGATTTATGCCACTGAGCCCCGGTCAGGTCAGGCTTCACGGTCTGTCAGCTCCTTCAATCGCTGAGACATCAGTTCTATGGATTCAGTTTGATCAAGAGCAGCCCGGTCCAGGGCTGCCCACACTTCTTCGTAGGTTTCGATCTCAGAGGGCTTATCCAGGTAGATCGCGCCCGTCACGTCCTCGCTGTAGACCGTGCTGGGCGGGGTGTTGTAGCCGTTCTCGCTGGAGAAGTCCATCAGCGTCCAGCCACCACTAGCGGACGACCGGTGCGGCCCTGCCCGGAGTGGAAGCACACGCAATGTCACCGTGGGCAGCTCGGTTGCCTTAAGCAGGTGCCACACCTGCGAGCGCATCACACCGTCGGCGGTCGGCTCACCCAACAAGACAGCCTCGGAGATGATCACCTCCACCTCAGGAGGAGCCGGAAACGATCGGGTCAGAAGTTGCTGACGTTCTTGCCGCAGCTTGATCCGGGCGGACACCTCTTCGTCGCCCAGATGCGGCAGGTCGATTCGGATCACGAGGCCGGTGTAGTCACTGTGTTGGACGAGCCCTGGCACGAGCTGCGGCGCAAACTCCCGGATGCGTCTGGCTGTCTGCTCCAGGCTCACGTACAGCTCGAACCATCGAGGGATCACGTCGCCGTAGGAGTGCCACCAGCCCCGAGATTTGCTCTCCTTCGCCAGGCCGATCAGCACGTCGCGCATGGGTTTCGGGATGTCGTAGAACTCGCACAGCACCTCCACCAACGAGGGTCGAGTCGAGACCTCGCCACGTTCGACACGGCGAATCGTCTGCACTGACACGCCTACCCGGTCGGCTGCCTGCTGCATGGTGAACCCGGCCCGCTTACGCGCCGACTCCAACGCAAGCCCGAGGCTTCGCCGGGGGACTGTCGATCCGTTGGTCTCCTCCGTCACGGCAGGCGGCCCTCCATTCTGGCACCTGGGAACCTACCAGTCTGGGAGGTTCCAACAACCAATGTGGCACGTCAAGCGGGTTTTTGGCAGATCTGGAAGATCAACGCTCATAGACGCGGGTTGGGATGTTGCAATCTGATACCCGCCAGAGTGAGCATCTGTACCCACACGATACAAGTGACCACAAGGGGTGACTGATGCTGCTGTCGATAGCCGTGCTGATCGGATTCTTAGCCGGGCTGCTCAGCTTCAAGGTCAAAGCTCGGTGGTGTCCCCGGTGTGGAGGGTCGACATTGGCGTGCCGGCCGATGGATGGTGCCGGTGGTCATCGTGTCTGACACCAGACCTGAGCTACCGCAGCGAGTAGCCGGGACCAACCTTCCGCCAGCGGCATACAGAGCCGCGGCCCGTGTGCCAATTCAGAACGTGGCCGATGATCGCTGGTACCTGGATGAGCGAGACCTGGGGGTTCTCCTCAACGCGCTGCGGCGTTGGCAGGTGATCGAGCGATGAGGCCGGAGGTAGGCGGCGTCTACCAGATCGCGGAGGCCGATTACCGCTTTGGCCTAGGTGCTCTGCTCGTGAGAGTGGACAGGGTGATCACCGAAACGATCTTCGACAACGAGCCTTGGTTTGAGGTTGAGGCGACCGTCAAGCCCGTACCCAACGGGAATGGCCCTGGGCAGTCACGATTCCTGTACGTACGAGCTGCCTGCCTTCGGAACTCGAGACGACCGTCCTAGCTCCAGGAATTCGTAGCTAGCTGCCAGCCCAGTGGTCCGGAAGGTGCAGAATCCGCGTTACCCCTCCAGCCGTCCGAAGAAGGTGCCTCGGTGGGTGTCCCAGCCGGCCGATGGCTAACCGCGGCATGGTCCGTCAGGCGTTGAGTCTGGGGGAAGCTGATCACCTGCATGGAGTTGAAGGTTAAAGACACGCTGCTCGTCGGCCTGGCCGTATGGGTGGATCGACGACGTGGTGGCCCTGCGCCGTGACTGGGCTGCTAGCTGTGGCCGTTGTGCCTGGTGGTGTCGGCTCTCTGGTAAGCCGTCGCTCAATCCTCCCAGTACGGGTGCGGCCGATCAGCCACCTGCCGCCACGGAGATCACCTTGGTCCCGTACCCCCCGTGAGCTGGGCAAACATGGTTATCCACAGGTAGGCGATCCACTGACCGCGAATCCGTCCACGCCGGAGTGCCTTAGTGGCGTGAGACCATCCAAGACGTGACCGCCTTCGACCTTGTTGCTCAGATCGTTACCGCGTTGTTCGCCGGTGGCGGCATGTGGCTTGCGGTCCGAGAGATCGCTAAGCAGGTGGGTGAAACGAAGCGGGCGCGCATCCGGGAGCAGGGTCAGACCGAGCGGCTGACGATCGCGCACGTGATGCCGCTGCCGATGGGTGAGAGCCGGCCGATCGGAAAGAAGACTGAGAAGCCGCGCAGGATCGACGCTGCTTGACCATGCCTGTTAGTCAGCCCTCAGAGGTAGCGAGTGCTGCTCACAGCCTGGTGTCCCAAAGGTCGAGTGGTTGGCGGGTGATATGGAAGCCGCCGATATCGCACGGGTAGATCCGTAGCTGTAGGTCGGTGGCGTACTCGGTTGCGTTGCGTACGGATTCAGCCTTGAACACGGTTAGGTACCTGCGCTTGTTGCAGGTGAGACACCGGATCCATCCTTGGCTGAGCATGTACCGCTCCTGTATTGAAGGAGTTTGGTTGGCCTTACTGTTAGCATCGGCTGACCGAATGCGCTCAGGAGGCTAGCCATGGCTAAGGTGACCAGGATCGTTGATGACTTGGATGGGACTGAACTAAAGGATGGTGATGGTGGAGGCACCGTGACCTTCTCCATCCGAGGTCAGTACTACGAGATCGACCTGAGTAAGAAGAACCAGGATGCGCTTGACAAGGCGCTGGAGAAGTACACCAACAAGGCGACCAAGGTAGCTGCGCCCGTACGTGGTGGTGGTGTGGCCAAGAAGGTCACCAAGGTGAGCCCAGCAGGAGACAAGGACCAGAGGCTAGCTATCCGTGAGTGGGCCAACGCGAACGGGCACAAGGTGTCGGACCGTGGAAGGATCAGTCAAGACATCTTGGATGCGTACGAAGCTGCGCACTGAACAAGCTGAGGGCTACTAGTCCCAGAGGTCCGCGACCTTCAGGAACACCTCGTCGGCACGTTCCTGCGTGAGCTGGGTGGGGTTGTCCTTCTCGCACATGACGCAAAGCCATGTGAGGTGATCGTGGCTTACGTCGACGCGTACAGACCAGGTCCATTCGGAGCCGTGCTGGTCACAGACGGTTGTCGTCATGGCTGCTCCTCGTCGTCGCCCTGCTCTGGCTCGTCCTGTTCCGTCTCGTACACCACGACGAACGGTGGATCGTTAGCCAGGTGCAGGGAGGCCAGGGCGGCGGCGAGGTTCTTATAGCCCTCGCCTGAGACCGCAATGGTCTTGTTGTTGCCTGAGGTGCGCCTCCACCTGTACTCGCCGGATTCGTCCAGGTAGACGCGGACCCGGTGAGTCTTACGGTCGATAGGTTCAGCACGGTTGGAATCTTGTACGTCGGCTAGGTCCTGGCTCTGCTCCAGGACCTGTTCCTTTTCCTCGTAGGAGAGGTCTGGAGTTGGCTCTGTCATGACCGCGGCACCTCGTCCGTGACGGGCAGAGCAGCCCTGGCCTTGGCGGCGTTGATGAGATCCCGTAGCTCGAGATCCTCCGGCGTTTGGTGGGTGACGGTGACCTCGGACTGAGCAGGTGTGTCGACGCCCAGCATCTTGGCTCTGCGATCCAGGAGGCGGTTGATAGTGCCGGCCGCGTTCGTCTTGGCCGAGCTGTCGGTGGAGGAAGGGTCGTCCACGATGGCGAGCAGGCGATTGATGAGATGGTCTATGAGGCTGATGTCCCGCTTACGGGCCTCGTCTACCTGCTCGATCGCCTGGTCCTTGAACGCGTCACGGACGTACTTGAACGCGGTTGACGAGTGGATACCTAGCGCCTCGCCGATGTCTTTGTACGAGCGGCGCAGAGAGTACATCCGCACAGCCTCGGCCTGGAGACGCAACCGCTCCGGCACGTCGATGCGCCTACCGCTTGGATTCGACACGAGACACCTCACCTGACCACCGCCACTGCTATGAGTCATCGGCAGGGATGCGGGAGTACCGGCTCGCTGTACCGAGGCTTAGACCTGTGCGCCTACTGATGGCCTGGAGCGTCAGGCCGTCACGCTTGAGCTGCTGGACCAGGAGGATCAGCTCGCGGCGACGGTCGGGTGGGAACCGCCGGCCTTGCTTGCGACTGGGATCGGATCTGGGGTCGTGAGACGGCGGAGGGAGGGAGTTCAGCCAGGTGATGAGGTCTGGACCGATCTTCCAGCCAGCGGGTCCGTAGTACTTGGGAATCCCGCTCAGGAGGCGGAGCTCCTGACGAGCGGCCCAAACCAGGCGCTTCTGTTGAACGCTGTACGCGTTCTTGCACATGGCCTCCGCGTAGGAGATGTCAGAACCGAACGCCTTGAGTGCCTCTTCAACGACGCTGGCGAACGGAGCTGGGTCAAACGGAGGATGCGCCACGCTTCCTACTACGCCTACGTGTTCTATTCCTTCTGCAATCGCCAAGGTTGCTGCGCCGATTGGCCATGACCTTCCAGCCCTCTGAGCTTGCCTACGGCTGGATAGATCGGATGGTGCCCACTTCCCCATGCCCCAACTCGTTACCGGCCTAACAATGGCTGTGGTGGGCTCGCTCTGTTTCATGAGGTATGCGCGGACCTTGTGCCAGGATCTCCCCGGCCACCATGCGCGAGCCCGTTGAGAGGCGCTTAACACTAGGAGGTGCATCGGCCTCTCGTAGAACAGCTCCCGGCTCGACATGTCCTCACCCGATCAACAAGCGGCCAGCCTGATGAACATGACTCTATGTGGGTGAGCCTGCTTACCCGCAGGAGAGCCGAGAGCTGTTCGATTGAGCTAGCGACTACCGGCCTGAGGATCGGAAGGAGATATCGCTAGCCGATCGACCTTTGAGCCGAAGCAGGCGTGAACAAAGGAGGATCTATCTTGTACTACGGATGAGGCGATGTTCAGACCAGCCGAAGGCCCCACCACCGTTGTGGAGATGAGGCCGACGGTTGAGGCTACTCGTCATGGTTGGCCTCCTTCCGGCTCTGCCCCAGGTCCGGGATCGTCAGCGGTGGAGGGGCTACCGGACGCTTGGTGAACATCGCGACCGGGTAACTAGCCAACTCGTCACCGTTCACGCTCTTCAGAACCACCACCTCGATACCGTCGCGGCTTTCCAGGCGCGTCGACTCCACGTCAGGCTGTTCTGCCCCGTCGCCGTGCTCATCGAGGTACCGCTGAATTGCCGGACCGTTCAAATCATCGAACTGCATTTCTTGCCCCGCCGGTTCGCTCACTGGTCGGCTCCCTTCAACTGGTTCCGCAGCACTCCTATTTCTGCACGGATGCCGTCGAGCTTTACGGACCATAGTTCGAGATCTTCATCTGATACGGTCGGATCGGCGAGCTCGGCGGCCAAGTCGTCGAGCCTAGCCCGGAAGGCAGCGAGCTCTGCGCGCAGTGTGACGGGATCGGTAATGTCGTAGTGCATTCTTACTCCTCAAATGATACTGCCTGACTACATTTTTGAAATTTCTGGCAGGCCAGTCAACCGAGCGGTTAAGGATACGTATTCGGGCCACTACAGTCCGTTAACCTCGCCTGCGGGCTGCCACACTGGCGCAGTTCCCGGCGACCCGTCAAGGCTTTCCGTACATTTACCAAACGGTGATCCACCCGGCGATAAACAGTTACCGGCTGAGAGGCCCTAGCGCGACAGAAGCCAGCCGGCCCCAGGCCCATATGCCGAAGCTGCCGATGCGGCCTGACGGTGGCCCTCGCGGGGTTACCGTGGCCCCGTGAGCCACGCCGACCAGGACCGCGACGATGAAGCCGAAGCCATCCTGATCAACACCGCGGTCGAGTACGCCACCGTCCTTGCGGCGATCGACCGACTGAAGGTGGAGGACCGAGAGCTGTTCGACAAACTGGTGGAGCGCAAGGAAAAGCTCGCAGTGCAGCTCCTCGACACCGCCAAGGGGATGCGGGTGGACGAGGCCGACGTGAAGTTCCTGCTCAACCGGGGCCGCCGCAGAGGCGACAGCGGGCCGACCACTTCCCCGTAACGGAATCCTGCACCCACTCCAGCGCCGCCGTGCTCTTGCCGTCGATCTTGAGGGCGTGGCCCGCAGGGCAGGGCCAGATCTTCGAGCCCTCGCCGGGCTTGGGGCGGTCGGGGTGGTGGCTGCCGCAGAGGTCGTCGCGCCATGGAGCGTTCTTGCAGGGGCGACCGGTGTTCTTCACGATCGCGGAGCAGGTGGCGGGAGAAATCGTCATACACCTATTACCGCGACGCCCTAGAACTAAAAAGCTCGCGCGCCAGTGAGGCCCGACCGCCTATATGTGAAGCCTGATCACGGAAGCGACCCTTGGGACCTTGGCCTTCGGCCCCCGCGGCTTCCCCGGCTCCAGGGCGATGAAGCCCATCTTGGCGATCCGGCGCAGGTACTCGCCGATCGTCTTGGCGGAGATCTCGGGCTCTTGGTGCAAGAACGCCATGGCCTGGGCGGCCCTGCGATACGAGGCCAGGATGTTGGGGCCGTCGAGCCGAGCAAGCATCCAGAGCGTGTAGACCAGCTTGGCTTCGCGTGGGGTCAGCTTCGCCTTGGAGACGTGGTCGTACCAGGCCTTGATCTTCTTGACCTGTCCTTCGGGGCCGTGGAGGAAGTCGTCGGCGTCCTCCAGCAGTTCGCGGCGGACTTCGTCGGGGTCCCTGCGTACCTGGCTTTCGACGTACGGTGTGACCGCCCCGTCGATCGAGAAGAGGTACCACGCTTCCTTGTTCTCGGCCGGGTGCGTGAGCATCTTCGGGTACTTGCGGATGTAGATGACCGCGCAACGCATGGCGGCTTCGCGCCGTCGGTTGAGTTCGTCGTTCGACATGTTGACTTCCGTGGTGGTGAGTCGCGCGCTTTCCTTCTATCGCATACGTGGTGGGTGAGGCCAATGGCAATGTGCGTGGGAGGGGAGGCGTAGGCCTCCCCTCCGCACCGGTCCCACCACGGACTCTGACCTGTACTACGTCTTCCGTTGAGCCGAGACCAGGTGATCCGCTTCCCCACTACCCGCGCTAACAGGGTGTGTGGGATGACGAATGGCAACCTGGCTGAGTGGCCCTAGGGCTAAGGAGTCTTCTTGACCTTAGTCCCCTTAGCCTTATCCCTTTCCAAGGTCCTACGTTGCTTATCGCGGGCATGCGATCGCTTACCCGGCCTCAGGTATGGCGGCGTCTTGGAATCCACCCATTTGAAGCGCTCCTCCGGTTGCCGCTCTAAATAATCCGAGATCCTCCACCACTTGGGCAAATACAGCCCAGCCTCTCTGCGAAACCGCCGGCCGAAGAGCATGGCAAGCTCCTTGACCGGCAGGAGGTGCACCGGGTCAAGAGCACAGGTGGTGCAGATGTTGCCCCAAGCTGGAGACTTGACCACTACGTCAAGGCCGTTGATCCGGTCGAATCTGTGCAACTCGGTTGGGTCGCACTTGCAGCGTGCACCCGGGATTGCCTTAATCCGGCGTACGTACTTCTTGTACTCCGCTCTGACCCAGACACGCCGTGCGTCCGCCTCGCGTTCCTCGTCTACCTGCTCGAGGAACATTCGGAGCAGCTCCACGTCCATGATCTGATCTGAGAACGTGGGTCGTGGCTTCGGCGGAGCGCTCAGCAGAGCCTCAAGCTCGTCCTGTTCGGGATTACCGTCCGGAAACTGGGACACCACATCGGCGCTGGGGTTGCGCTCGACCGGAGGGCGCTTGATCCTGATGTCAACTGGGCTCGCCGGATCGAAGTTCCGACGGCTGGCCTCGGCCTTGAGGGCGAGCAAGTGCCACTCACGAGCTGAGATCACTGAATCCTCCAGAGCAACACAGATATGCCCGATCGTCTTTGTGACGTCGAGCGTTGCTCCGGCACCCGTATGTTCGGCAGGGTTGCCTACTCCCTCTGTCCCTCGGGTGGGGAGGGTTCTTACACCCTGCGGCGCGTTCTTGTATCGCCGCTCGCGTTAGCGGCTCCCGGCGTCTTCTCCGGTAGGGGTGTTACACCAGCGCGCTGCACGCGGGTCTTACGCCGCTGGCATGGACTGCTAGCCGGAGACAAACGCCCGACGCCGTACAAGGGGATGGTGGCCACCGATCCGGCGTTCTGATCGGCAGCCAGCCACCTCCTCCTTAGTGTCTGAGCTGCTCCTGGCGGACGTGGTACCAGATGAAGTACATGTGTAGATCATCAGTGCCCATGTCCTCGGGGGTCAGGTGAACACCGCCCATGCCATGAGCCATGTCCTGCCCGAACTTGTCGGGTGCTGAGGACACATCAGCAGGCAGGCCCTCGTTGCTCGTAGCTAGAAGGTCCGCGGCATGCTCCCAGTAGTCCAGCTCGATCCACTCCCTGGCGCTGGTCCGGGCCACGAACGCCTCGACCTGGGCGTCGAGTAGGAGCTTTCGGCGAGCGATGGGGTCAGCGTTCTCCCACCACAGGCGGTAGGTGATGCCTGTGGGAACCCAGTGGTAGCCGGAAGGCGTTGAGGGTTGTGCGGCCAGAGTTTCCCGACGGGTGATCATGGCCCTCTTACGCTCCAGGTACCGCGCCCTGTCGGTCACGAGCCCGAGATCCCATTCCTCTTCCAGCTCGATGATCAGCCGTTCCACGTCGGCCAACTCTTCGGAGTTGTCGGAGCCGACGACATACTCGCGCTTGTAGACCTCGTCGTGGCCGAAGTTGGCGAGGAAGACGCGCTCAAACTCTCGTTCGATGACCTTGCCGGGGAAGCGTGCCTTGCACTTCGAGCCCTCCAGGATGTTCTTGCCGGGGCAGCGGTAGTAGAGGTAGAGCTTGCCCTTGTCCATCATCTCTTGTCGATACATGTTGCAGCCGCAGTTGCCGCACTTGAGGACGCCCAGCAGAGCGTTCGGTGTTCGGACCCGTGTATGCGTGAAGCCCCTGGCGCTGACAGCTGCTTGAACCTGTGCCCACTCTTGGCGGGTGACCAGCGGCTCAGCTCGCATCAGAGCCACGCCTTTAGCGTCGCGGAGGGTCACTCCCTCGTAGGAGGTCTCGCCCAGCAAGGATCTGTTGGTCAAGATCTTCCGCACTGCTTCGGGCTGCCACTTACGGTTCTTCGGCGCCCGGCCCCTGAGCTTGTCCTGGTAGTCCCGAGGGGTCGGGATACCTCGCTCCTGGAAGTCCCTCGCTATGCCGAGCATGGAATCGCCGGCCGTAATGCGATCGACCATCTCTCGAACCAGCGGAGCAGTAACCGGGTCCTGAACGAGCTTCCAGCCCTTCTCGCCTGCTGGCACTGGGATGTAACCGAACGGGATAGGGCCGCCGCCCCAGCGTCCGTGCTGGCGGAGGTAGGCGTGGGAGCCGGTGACTCGCTCGGAGATGGCGTGAGTTTCCATCTGGGCGGCGAAGGCCAGGATGAGGACGATCAACTCAGCGATGGGGTTGGACATATCCAGTTCCATCGAACCGCCGCCCGGCCCTTGAGCGAAGATCAACCGCTTCTTGTGCTCCCTTGCCCACTTACCTAGCTCGTGGAGATCGGACATCGAGCGGACTGCCCTGTCCATGCGCCACCAAATGACGGCGTCGAACTCGTGGTAGCGCTCCTTCAGCCAGGGTCCGAGTCCTGGTCGGCGCATGGGGTCGATCTTGGAAGCGGAGACGTTCAGGTCTTCGGCGACCTCATCGAGTAGGTCGAATCCGCGCCGCAAGCCCTCGGCCGTAGTTGCTTCGAGCTGGCGCTCTGGGGATGTCGTCTCGTCGGTCACGCGAGACAGGCGGATTGCCCGTAATGCGCGCATAGACATGAAAGTACCTCTTGTCGTTTGACAAAAGGCAACCTTCGGCTGGGCCAAGGTCGAGCTGGCCCTGGCCCGGGGCAAGCGGGAGTACGACAAGCGCCAGGCGCTCGCCGAGCGGGACGCCAACCGGGAGATCTCCCGGGCCATGGGCCGGCACCTGAAGGGCCGCACCCGGGCCTGACCGCCGAGGCGCTCAGCCGTGCATGAGATGCGAGTAGCACTGGAAGTTCTCGGCGTGGTGCATGGTGCGCCAGTAGGTGACCTCGACGGAGTTCTGCAGGCAGCCGTCGTGGAAGCAGCGCACCCGCAGCTTGGTGCCGTCCGGCACGAAGTCGGTCTGGCCGGGATGGCGCCGGCAGGTGTGCTCCGGCGTCAGATCGTTCAGGAAGTTGCGCCAGGAGCAGCCCTCGGCTTGGCAGCGCGCCAGCTTGCCGCGCGGGAACAGGGGGCGACGCAGACCCGGCATGGGCGGGGTGAGAGGCATCGGGTCCGGGATGAGGTGTACAGGACCCGGCAGGGACGAGCTCATCTGTGGGCCACCTTCCAGTCAGGGGCTCTGTCCTGGACGCTACGCCGCCCCGGCGCCGCTCACAATCGGATCGCCGCTGTTCAGGTCGCGTCCTGACCCGGCAGCGGCAACTCGATCGCCTCGCCCGCCGCGGCCGCCTGCGGCGAGTGCTCCGGCGCGGGCCGGTCCGGCTCGGTGCGCCGGGCGTAGCGGCCCTGGTGGCGGGTCACCGGGAGCGCGACCATGCGGATCGGGGCGGGCGGCTCGGCCAGGCGCCCCGGCCCCCAGCGGACCCAGACGGCCACCCGGCCCGCGCCGGCCTCGGCCAGCAGCTTGTCGATGGTGCGCCTGCGGTCGGTGTGGTCCACCTCCACGACGACCGGCGGCGCGCCGGGGCGGGCCAGCGCGACGTCGAGCACCGAGTGCTGCCGGTCCATCGGCGGCGGCAGGGTCACGACGCTGGGCGCCCGCCGGTAGACCCGCCAGCCCTGCGCGTCGCCCCAGGCCGCCACCGCGTCGATGATCCGGGCGGTCACCTCGTCCTGCGTGAGGTCCGCGAAGGTCAGTCGCGCCAGCCAGGCCGCCAGGTCGTCCATTGCGGCAGATTAGCCGCACCCTGTGACAAGCACCGTCAGGGCTTGCCGAACCATCGGCCCAGCGCCTCATCCAGCCCGTCGGCGGCGGTGCCCTCCCAGGCGACGTAGCAGTCCGGCCGCAGCAGCAGCGCGGTGCCGTGCCCCTCGGTACGGGCGACGTCCACCCGGTCGGCCCAGGCGCCGGCGTCGAGCCGGCCGGTCGGGTCGAGCAGCAGCGGCCGCCCGGTGCGGGTCAGCGCCGCCAGCCCCGGCACGTCCGGCGCCCAGCGGCCGACGTGCGGTCCGGTCGCCGTACCCATGTCATAGGTGATGTCGGCGCCCGCCAGCAGCGCGGCGATCCGCCCCCGGCTCTGCGGCGAATCGAGCAGCTCGCCGAAGAGCTGCCGCAGGGCGGTGATCTCGCCGCCTGGCCCGACCAGCACCGACTGCGCGCGGGTGTGCATGTTGACCCGCTCGCCGACCGGCCGCCGCTCCGACTCGTAGGTGTCCAGCAGCCCGTCCGGTGCGTGGCCGCGCACCTCGGCGGCCAGCTTCCAGCCGAGGTTGATCGCGTCCTGCAGCCCGAGGTTGAGCCCGGGACCGCCGATCGCGGAGTGCACGTGCGCGGCGTCGCCGACCAACAGCACCCGCCCGGCCCGGTACCGGTCGGCCAGGCGGGTGTTGCCGCCCGCCGTCCGGCGCAGCAGGTGCGGGCCGGCGCCGACCGGCGCGCCGACCGGCAGGTCCGCGCCGAGCACCCGGGCGGCCGCGGCGCGCAGCTCGCCGAGGGTCATCTCGGCGTCGCCGGCCTCGGCCCGCTCCGCCACGCTGACCAGGGCGGGCCGGCCGCCGGGGAACGGCGCCCAGGTGATCAGGCCGCGCTCCGTGCGGACGTGCTGGAACGGCGGCAGCACCCCGAAGCCGGGCACCCGCAGCCCGCCGTGCGCGTCCACCAGGTCCGCCGGCACGCTGACGTGCCCGGTGCGCGAGACGGTGTCGTCGGTGGTGACCCCCGGGAAGCCGATCCCGGCGAGCTTGCGGACCCGGCTGTGCCCGCCGTCGGCGCCGACCAGGTAGCCGGCCTCGATCGGTTCCCGGCCGGCGACCTCGACCGTCACCGACGTCGCGTCCTGCGCGACGCCCAGCACCTCGTGCCCGCGGCGGATCTCGACGCCCAGCTCGGCGGCGCGCTCGGCGAGCATCGCCTCGATCCGGGCCTGCGGCACCATCAGCGTGTACAGCGGGTTGTCCGGCAGGTCGTGCAGCGGCAGCGGGAACGCGCCGAACATGAAGCGGGGCACGGGCACCGGCGGGTCGGGGGTGCCGGTGAGGCGTTCGTGCAACCCGCGCCGGTCGAGCATGCGCACGACCTGGCCGACCAGGCCGTTGGCCCGCTGCTCGGTGGTCGGCCCGGTCAGCCGCTCCAGGACCAGCGGCCGGACGCCGGCCAGGGCCAGCTCACAGGCGAGCATGAGCCCGTTGGGCCCGGCACCGGCGATGACGACATCGATCATGGTGAAACCCGCTTTCGGGTACGGGCCATCGGCCCGGCACCGCGCCGGGCTGTCGATGGTCGTGGAAGGGCTGGAGAGCTAGGGCGGGGGCAGGCCCGCGGCGATCCGGGCGAGCGCCTCCGTGAGCAGCGCCTCCATGGAGGCCGTGCCGTCGCCGCGCAGGAAGTGGTTCTGCGCGACGTTGTTCGCGGCCGCCACGGCGGCGGCCACCAGATGCGGGTACAGGTCGGTCTCGAGATCGGTGCCGGTGCGCCGCGCCACCGCGGCCGCGAACACCGCCTCGGCCCGCGCACCGGCGCGCAGCCAATCGCCCTGCAGCGCGGGCTCGGCGACCATGGTGCGCAGGCCGGCGACCCAGGCGCCGCGGTCGGTGACCGGATGCGCCGTCAGCTCGGGGCCGGGCTCGAATTGGCTCAGCGCGGCGTGGGTGATCGACTCCCAGAGCGGTTCGCCCTCGGGCCGCGCCTCCAGCTCGTCGGCGGCGCGCTGGAGGCGCTGGAGGTGGCGGGACACGATGGCCTCGCCCTTGCTGGAGAAGTAGTTGTTGAACGTGCGGGGCGAGACGCCCGCGGCGGCGGCGATGTCCTCCACCCGGACGTTGTCGAAACCGCGCTCGACGGTGAGGCGGATCGCGGCCCAGCTGAGCGCGCTGCGCGTCTCGGCCTTCTTGCGCTCGCGGAGTCCCATGCGCCCACCGTAGCTCAACTTGCGTGGTCCGCAAATATGCGTGGCACGCAAGTTTCTGCCGACTTCCGATCCGCGGGGCGCCGCGCCGCGTACCGCTCACCGACACGGAGGTGGACCATGCCCGGAATTCCCGACTGGCCCGAGCCCGGCACGCCCCTGCCGGAGGACGAGCCGACGATGGAGCTGCCGGTCGTCGCGGCGGGCCCGTCGACCTCGACCCCGCGGATGGCGCAGGCCGCGCTCGCGCTGGCACTGACCAGGCCGGCGCGGCGGGTACCGGCGCTGGCCAGGCTTACCCGGCAGGCACCGGCGGCGGCGGACCCGGAGCCGGAGCCGGTCGAGGACCTGGCGGCCGCTCCCCCGGCGGAGCCGGACCGGCGCTGGCTGATCGGGGCGGGCATCGCCGCCGGCGCCCTGCTGCTGACCGGCACGGCGGTCTTCGTGCTGGGCCGCGACGGCGGCGCCCCGGCCGCCGACTGGGGCCCACCGGCCGCCGCGGCGGCCGCACACACCGCCACCGCCGCGCGCGAGGGACGCACCGCCGCCGGCTTCGACCTGGTCGACGGCGCGAAGCAGGTGACCTTGCGGGCCGTGGACCTCGGCGACGCCCTCTACCGGATCAGCACGCCGGACTCCGGCGACGCGGTGCCGCGCGCCGAGGAGCTGGACGGCCGCATCCGGCTGCGCCTCGACGGCGACGCTCAGTCGGTCGACATCGCCCTGAACTCGGCGGTGCGGTGGGACCTGCGGATGGCCGGCGGTGCCGACCTGAGCACCATCGACCTGAGCGCGGGCCGGGTCGGCGGCGTCGACCTCACCGGCGGCGCGAGCCGGATCAGCCTGACCCTGCCCCGGCCGGACGGGACGCTCGGCGTACGGATGAGCGGCGGGGTCAGCCTCTTCGACGTGCGGACCGCGGGCGGGGTACCGGTGCGGGTCCGGATCGGCGCCGGCGCCGGCCAGGTGACTGTGGACGGTCTGCGCCACGCCGGGGTGGCGGCCGGCAAGACCTTCACCCCGGCGGCCTGGGACGGCGCCGTCGACCGCGTCGACGTGGACGCGGCGGCCGGCATGTCCGCGCTCACGGTCGCACCCTACTAGCCGGTAATGGCAGGATGCCGGGCATGACCGAGGTGACCCCCGCCATCGCTCGCGAGGCCTGGCGGCTCGCTGAGCCGCTGCACGCCATGATCTATTTCGTACCCGAGTCCCGGGAGCGCTTCGAGGCGCTCGGCATCCGGGCCTCCGACGGCTACTTCGCCTCCCGGGGCGGCGTCTTCGGTCCGGTCGGGCCGGAGCTGGTCGTCGCGACCTTCTACAACTTCCACCCGGGCCGGGTGGCCCGCGCGCTGCCCGCGGTCTGGCGGCAGACCACGCCGGCGGCCGTTCTCGCGGCCCGGCTGGACGCGGCCGACGCGGCACTGACCCGCGGCCTCGGCGACGCGATCAAGAGCCCGGAGGTGGCCGAGGCGGCGGAGCTGGCCCGGCTCGCCGCCGAGTCCGCCACCGCGTACGCCGCGGGCCGGCCGCTGTTCGCCGCGCACGCCACTCTCGACTGGCCGGAGCAGCCGCACCTGGTGCTCTGGCACGCCGTGACCGTGCTGCGCGAGTTCCGCGGCGACGGGCACGTGGCCGCGCTGCTGGTCGCGGGCCTGACCGGCCTGCAGTCGATGATCCTGCACACCGCCTCCGGCCAGACCAACGGCGAGTTCCTGCGCCGGAGCCGCGGCTGGAGCCAGGAGCAGTGGGCGGCGGAGGCCGAGGCGCTGCGCGGGCGCGGCCTGCTCGACGGGGACGAGCTCAGCGAGCAGGGCCGGGAGCTGCGCGCCCGGATCGAGACCGAGACCGACCGGCTGGCGGCTCCGGCGTACCAGGCGCTGGGCGAGCAGCGCTGCGGGCGGCTCGCGGAGCTGGCCCGGCCGCTGAGCCGGACGCTGGTCAAGGCCGGATTCCTGGCCGCGGTGGCGCCCACGAAGTGATCAACATCCCAGACCTGACAAACCTTGTTGCCAAGACTGTGCAACTACAACTCGTTCCCCATATGCTGGCCGTACTTTGCCGGGCCGGGGAGGGGTTGCCATGCAGATCGAGGCGATGCACATCGCCAACGGGATCGTGAACGGACCGGTGTCGGCGCTCTTCGCCGTCTTCTCCGCTCTCGCCCTGGCCTTCTGCGTCTGGCGGGCCCGCGCCGACCTCGACGACCGGCTCGCGCCGATGGCCGGGCTCGTCGCGGCGTTCATCTTCGCGGTGCAGATGCTCAACTTCCAGGTGCTGCCCGGCGTCTCCGGCCACCTGCTCGGCGGCACCCTCGCCGTCATCCTGGTCGGACCGTGGGTCGGCGCGCTCTGCGTCGCGACCGTCCTGATCATCCAGTGCCTGCTCTTCGCGGACGGCGGCCTGACCGCCCTCGGCCTGAACATCACCAACATGGCGATCATCGGCACCGCGGCGGGCTACCTGCTGGTGGCGGGCCTGATGCGGGTGCTGCCGAAGACTCCCACCGGGCTCGGGGCGACCGCCCTGATCGCCTCGGTCGTCGGCGTCGTGGCGGCCTCGATGGGCTTCGTGTTCGAGTACTGGCTCGGCGGCACGACCCAGCTGTCGCTGCCCCTGATCGCCGGCACGATGGCCGGCACGCACGTGCTCATCGGCATCGGCGAGGGCATCATCGCGGCGACGACGGTGGCGACCGTCGCCCGCGTACGCCCGGATCTGGTCTATGCGCTGCGGCGCTTCCGCAAGCCGCCGGTCGCGATGCCCGCGGCGACGACGATGCCCGCCGGCGTCTGAAGGGGTACGACGTGAGCAAGCGACTCGGATGGTTCCTGGCCGGCGGCCTGCTCGTGGCCCTGCTGCTGGCCGGGGTGGTCAGCAACTTCGCCTCCGGCAGCCCGGACGGCCTCGACGCGGCCGCCCGCGAAGGCTGCACGTTCAACGCCGACGACGAGATCACCGGCGGCACCTGCATGGCCCAACGGGAGCGGGACCACCAACTGGCGGACAGCCCGCTGGCCGACTACGGCATCAAGGGCATCGACAACGAGTACGTGTCGACCGGCCTCTCCGGCGTGCTCGGCGTCCTGGTCACGTTCGCCATCGGCGGCGGACTCTTCTGGCTCGTGCGCCGCCGCGCGCCCGAGAAGGCCTGATGGGCGCGGGCCACGCGCATCCGCTGCACCTGGACCACCGCAGCCCGGTGCACGCGCTCGCACCCGAGGTGAAGATCGTCGCCACCCTGCTGTTCACCATCGTGGTGGTGGCCACGCCGCGGACCGAGTTCGCCGCGTTCGCCGGCTACGCCCTGCTGCTCGCGGCCGTGACCGCGCTGGCCCGGGTGCCGCTGCCGTGGCTGGCCAAGCGCGCCACCATCGAGCTGCCGTTCGTCCTGCTCGCCGTCACGCTGCCGTTCGCCGGCCACGGCGAGCGGATCACCTGGCTCGGCCTGTCCCTGTCGGTCGACGGCCTGTACGGCGCGTGGAACATCTTCGTCAAGGGCACGCTCGGCGTGGTCGCCTCCCTGCTGCTGGCCGCCAGCACCACGATGCGCGACCTGCTGCTCGGCCTGGACCGGCTGCGCTGCCCGCGCGCCTTCACCCAGATCGCCACGTTCATGCTGCGCTACCTGGACATCCTCGCCGACGACGCCCGCCGCATGCGGATCGCCCGGCTCTCCCGCGGCTACGACCCGAGATTCCTGTGGCAGGTCAAGGCGTTCGCGGTCGGCGTCGGCGCGCTGTTCCTGCGGGCGTACGAGCGGGGCGAACGGGTCTACCTGGCGATGGTCTCGCGCGGCTACGACGGCCGGCTGCCCCGCACCGAGGCGGGCGGCGCGACCACCGCCGACTGGGCGACCGCGGCGACGCTGCCGGCCGCGGCGACGGCCATCGCGATCGCGGCGGTGCTGCGATGAGCCTCGAGATCGCCGGGCTGACCTTCGCCTACCCGGACGGCAGCGTGGCGCTGCACGGCGTCGACCTGAGCGTCGCCCAGGGCGAGCGCGTCGCGCTGCTCGGCCCGAACGGCGCCGGCAAGACCACCCTGGTACTGCACCTGAACGGCATCCTGCACGGCGGCGCCGGCACCGTCGACGTCGGCGGCCTGCGGGTCGACCCGGCGAACCGGGCCCGGCTCGCCGAGATCCGCCGCCGCGTCGGCATCGTCTTCCAGGACCCCGACGACCAGCTGTTCATGCCGACGGTCGCCGAGGACGTCGCCTTCGGCCCGGCCAACCTCGGCCTGCGCGGCGCGGAACTGAGCGCCCGGGTCGACGAGGCCCTGGCCGCCGTCGACATGACCGCCCACCGCGACCAGGTACCGCAACACCTCTCGTTCGGCCAGCGCCGCCGGGTCGCGGTCGCCACCGTGCTGGCGATGCGGCCCGAGCTGCTGGTCCTCGACGAGCCCTCGTCCAACCTGGACCCGGCCAGCCGGCGCGAGCTCGCCGAGATCCTCGAGCGGCTGCCGGTGACGGTCCTGATGGTGACCCACGACCTGCCGTACGCCCTCCAGCTGTGCCCCCGCGCGGTGATCCTCGACGCCGGCCGCATCGTGGCCGACGGCAAGACCCCCGACCTGCTCGCCGACGAGCCCCTCCTGCACGCCCACCGCCTCGAACTACCGTTCGGCTTCCACCCGACCCGCCCCTGACCAGCTGGCGGCTACCGCTTGGGTCGCTGTGCCTGCATTGGTCGTGGACCTTGGCTGCGCGGCGACGTAATTGACAGCTACCGGTATTGACGTTGCTGGGCTGCTTGCACCTTGTCCCGCACCTCGGAAGGGAGATCGACCACCGCGACCGTGACCCCGAGATCCCGCAGCGCATAGGCCGCCCACGACTTCGACGCCGGCAGAAACGGCCTCGCAGCAAGCGGATCACCGAGACACAGGTACAGCCTCGGCTTCGGCTCGATTTTGGTAGCGATCCAGGTCAACTTCAGCGCGTCGGCGAGAACTTTGTGCTTCTGCGCGACCTTGGGCGGCCCCTGATGAGCCCAGCATTCCACCAGCACCGTGCGCTCGGCGTCAGCCCCGTCCAGCTCGACTCGCGTACCATTGGCCACGACGATACGGGTCGGATCGAGTGCTACTCCCAGTTGAAGGCCTAGAAGGTCGAGCATGACCCGCTCGGCGTCACGCTGCTCGCGGGAGTTCCCCGGCGGGGATTCGATCGCCGCCTCGCCGGTTATTACGATCGGGTCTACGGATTCGACACTTCGGGGATATCGACGCTGATCGCTCGCCGTCTCCACAAACGTGATGTCGGCGCCGACCAACTCATTGACCAGCTTCTGATCAGGTCCTGGGTAGCGGCGGACGATACCCTCTTGTTCCAGTGCCCGACAGATCTGGTTGACCTGCTGTCGCGGATTGACCTGGGCGACAGCCGAGAGCCGGTCATCGTCCAACGGTTGTCCGCTGCGGCGTAAGGCTTCCAGTATTCGGTGACGGTTCGATCCGGTCGGCATCCAGCGAGTATCAACCCATCAGATGCGCAGCTTCCACGGCCCGGCCTGCAAACCTGCATGCACGGTGGCCGTGCGGGAGCTGGGGCCGGATCGGGTGGTCGGGATCCTCAGGGTCTCGCCGAGCCTGGCTGCGGACCAGCGCGAGTCAGGTTTGCTCGCGGCGGGGAAGAGCCGCCCCGGCGGAGGTATCGGCAAGCGCCGGTAGTCGACGCTCCCTGTCAATACCTCGTCGGGCTTGTCCTGGGCTGGGGGCAGATGTCCGGCAGATGCTTGCCAGTCGGCCGTCGCCGGTTCTTACATGTTCACCATGGACCTCTTCTCCGGCGTCGGCCGGCTTGGTGTCGCTTTCTCCGGTGGCGTGGACTCTTCGGTGCTGCTCGCTCTGGCCGTGCGGGAGCTGGGGGCGGATCGGGTGGTGGCGATTCTCGGGGTCTCGCCGAGCCTGGCCGCGGACGAGCGGGAGGCCGCGCACGCCGTGGCCCGGTTCATCAGGGTCGCCGTCGCCGAGGTGAACACGTTCGAGGGCGAGCGGGACGCGTACCGGGCGAACGGGCCGGACCGGTGTTTCCACTGCAAGGACGAGTTGTTCACGCGGATCGCGGACGAGGTCGTCACGGCGTACCGGCTGGATGCCGTCGCCTACGGGGAGAATGCCGACGACGCGCGGCGGGCGGACCGGCCCGGTGGGCGGGCCGCGACCGCGCACCGGGTGCTGCGGCCGCTCGCGGACGCGGGACTGGACAAGGCCGCGGTCCGGCGCCTGGCCCGGGAGTTCGCGCTGCCCTGCGCCGAGAAGCCGGCGGCGCCGTGCCTGGCCTCGCGCATCCCGCATTTTCAGCCGGTCAGCCCGGAGAAGCTGGCCCAGGTCGAGCGGGCCGAGGCCGCGCTGCGCGGCCTGGGCTTCGGTGATCTTCGGGTACGCCATCACGGCGACGTCGCGCGGATAGAGTTGCCGGCCGACGATCTCGAGCGGGCGGTCCGGGATCCGCTGCGCTCGCGGCTGCGCGCGGCGGTGCTGGCGGCGGGTTTCCGGTTCGCGGCGCTCGATGTGGCGGGCGTGCAGTCCGGTGCGTTCACCCTGCCGTTGGTGCGGCGTGGCTGACCTGTCGTCCTATGCCGACCTCGATCTGGATCGGGCCCGGCGGCGCGGTTATCCCGAGGCGGTCTACTGCGCGGGCAAGACGCCGGCGCAGGTCGCGGGCATCGCCGCCGCGCTCGCCGGCCGGACCGGCGACGTCACGCTCTTCACCCGCGCCACGCCCGCGCACGCGTCGGCGGTGCTCGGGGTGCTGCCGTCGGCGTTCCACGATCCGGAGTCGGGGCTGCTCGCCTGGCCGCCGGCGGTTCCGCGCGCCGACGGCGGCCGGGTCGTGGTGCTGGCGGCCGGGACCTCGGACCTGCCGTACGCGCGGGAGGCCCTGTTCACGGCCCGCTACCTGGGGCGCGAGGCGTCGCTGACGGCGGACGTCGGCGTCGCCGGCCTGCACCGGGTGCTGGCCCGGCTCGACGAGCTGCGGGCGGCGCGGGCGATCGTGGTCGCCGCCGGCATGGACGGCGCGCTGCCGAGCGTGGTCGCCGGGCTGGTCAGCGCGCCCGTGGTCGCGCTGCCGACCTCCGTCGGCTACGGTGCGGCGTTCGAGGGCCTGGCCGCGCTGCTGGCGATGCTCAACGCGTGCGCGCCGGGGGTGGCGGTGGTCAACATCGACAACGGGTACGGGGCGGGGCACCTCGCCGCGCAGATCGCCGCTCCCCGGTGAGCCGGCACGCGTGGATCGACGCGTCCGCGGGGGTGGCCGGGGACATGCTGCTCGCCGCGCTGCTCGACGCCGGCGCCCGGCTCGACGCGGTGCGCGGCGCGATCGACGAGGTGTTGCCGGGCTCGGTCGCGCTGTCCGTGGCGCAGGTGACCCGGGCCGGGCTGCGCGCGCTGAAGGCCGACGTGGAGCCGCTGGTGGCGGCGCCGCCGCACCGGACCTGGCGGGACATCCGGCCGCTGCTGGCCGGCCACGACGACGCCCTCGCCGTGTTCGGGCGCCTCGCCGAGGCCGAGGCCCGGGTGCACGGCACGGAGGCCGGCGAGGTGCACTTCCACGAGGTCGGCGCGCTCGACTCGATCGCCGACGTGGTGGGTGTCTGCGCGGCCCTGCGGGATCTGGGCGTGACGTCGGTCAGCGCGGGCGAGGTGGCGCTGGGCTCGGGCCGGGTCCGCACCGCGCACGGCGAGCTGCCGGTGCCCGCGCCGGCGGTGCTGGAGCTGGCCCGCGGCTGGCGGGTCAGCGGCAGGGGCGGCCACGAGCTGGCCACCCCGACCGGGCTGGCGGTGATCCGGGCCCTCGCCGCGCGGTGCGAGGACCTGCCGCCGATGACTGTCGACTCCGTCGGCGTCGGCGCGGGTGGCCGGGACACGCCCGGGCGGGCCAACGTCGTGCGGGTGGTGATCGGCGCGCCGGAGCCGGGCACCGCGGAGGCGGTCGTGCTGGAGGCCAACGTGGACGATCTCGATCCGCGGCTGTGGCCGGGCGTGCTGGCCGGGCTGCTGTCCGCCGGCGCCGACGACGCGTGGCTGGTGCCGATCCTGATGAAGAAGGGCCGGCCGGCGCACACGCTGACGGTGCTGTGCGGCCCGGACCGGGCCGCCGCGCTGCGGGCCAGGATCTTCCGGGACACCAGCACGCTGGGGGTCCGGGAGGGCCGGCGGAGCAAGACGGCGCTGCCGCGCACCTCCCGTGAGGTCGCGCTCGCGGGCGGGACCGTCGCCGTCAAGATCGGGTACGCGGACGGCGTCATCGTCCAGGCGACGCCGGAGTTCGAGGACGTGGCCGCGCTGGCCCGCCGCACCGGACGCCCCGAGCACGCGGTGCTGCAGGAGGCCCTGGCCGCGGCGGCCACCGCCGGCCTCGCTCCCGGGTCGGCGGCGCCAAAGGATTGACGCCAACAGATAGATGCCTGGCGCTGTTCCTATATTGTGTGCCACACACTATAGTGTGAGTCATGCCTGAGGATGAACTGCTCTCGACGCACCTGCAGGAGCTGCGGCGCGGGACCGTCGTGCTGGCCTGCCTGCTCATCCTCGAGCGGCCGAACTACGGCTACGCGCTGCTCGACCTGCTGGAGCGGCACGGCTTCGCCGTCGACGCCAACACCCTCTACCCACTGCTGCGCCGCCTCGAGAAGCAGGGCCTGCTGACCAGCGACTGGAACACCGACGAGGCCCGGCCCCGCAAGTTCTACCGCGCCACCGACCGCGGCACCGCCCTCGCCGGCGAGCTGGGCCGCGACTGGGATCAGCTCGACACCGCACTGCGCACCCTGAAGGGGGACTCATGACCAGCCTTTCGGATCGCTACGTCGACATCACCCTGCGGCGCCTGCCGCCGCGCCAGCGCACCGACATCGAACGCGAGCTGCGCGCCGCCATCGCCGACGCCGTCGACGACCGGCTGGCCGCCGGCGCGGACCCGGACGCGGCGGAGGTCGCCGCCCTCACCGAGCTGGGCGACCCGGCCCGGCTCGCCGCGGGCTACGCCGACCGGCCGCTGCACCTCATCGGCCCGGGGCTGTACCTCGACTACACCCGCCTGCTGACCACCCTGCTCGCGACGGTCGTGCCGGCCGTCGCCGGCGTGGTCGGCTTCACCCACGGCGTGCAGGAACTGCCGGTGCTCACCGTCATCGGCGACACCCTGAGCGCCGCGTTCACCACGGCCGTGCAGATCGCCTTCTGGACGACGGTCGTGTTCGCCGTCATCGAGCGCACCCCGGCGCTGCGGCTGCCGGACCGGGCCTGGACCCCCGACTCGCTGCCCGCGCCGCCGCCGAGCCGGCGTGCGCGGTGGGGCGAGCTGGTCGCCGAGTCGGTGGCGCTGGTCCTGGTGAGCACGTTCGTGCTGCTCGCGCCGGTGGTCAGCCCGGAGACCGACGCCGACGGCGAGCCCATCAACATCTTCGACCCCTGGCTGTGGGAGACCGGCTTCGTGTACGCCTTCCTCGCGCTCGCCGCCGCGACGCTGGCCTTCTCGTTCGTCCGGTACTACGTCCGCTGGTCCCTGCCGCTCGCCATCGCCGGGGCGCTGGTCAACGTCGCCGCGGCGGTCACCCTGATCTGGGCGGTCGCGACCGACCACATGATCAACCCGGCCTTCGTGGCGGCGGCGGGCTGGCCCGCGGAGGCGGCGAACTGGATCAATGTCGGCCTGATCGTCGTCGCGATCGGCACGCTCCTGCACACGGTCACCGAATCGTTCCGCCAAGCCCGACTCCGCTGAGAGGAGCGATCATGCTGGCCATCACCTATCACGAGTACGGCACGGCCGACGTGCTGAGCGGCACCGAGCTCGACCGGCCCGAGCCGCGCGCCGGCGAGGTCCTCGTCCGGGTCCGCGCGGCCTCGATCAACCACGCCGACCTGTTCACCCTGCACGGCGCTCCCCGGATCGGGCGGCTGGCGTTCGGCCTGCGGCGGCCCCGCGCGACCGTGCTCGGCCGCGCCGTCGCCGGCACCGTCACGGCGGTCGGCGCGGGCGTGACCGACCTGCGGGCCGGCGACGACGTGTTCGGCGAGCTCACCGCGGGCTGCTTCGCCGAGTACGTCGCCGGCCCGGCGGCGCGGCTGGTCCGCAAGCCCGGCGCGGTGACGTTCGAACAGGCCGCGACGCTGCCGATCGCGGCGACCACCGCGCTGCGGGCGGTACGCGCCGCCGAGGCCGGGCCCGGCCGCACACTGCTGGTCAACGGCGCCTCGGGCGGGGTCGGCACGTTCACCGTCCAGCTGACCCGGATGCTCGGCGCGCGGGTCACCGGCGTCTGCAGCGCCCGCAACGCCGAGCTGGTCCGCTCGCTGGGCGCCGACCGGGTGATCGACTACGCGGGCGAGGACGTCACCCGGGGCACGGACCGCTTCGACGCCGTGATCGACCTGGCCGGCGGCCACCGGGTGAGCGCGATGCGCCGGATCCTCACGCCGCGGGGCGTCTACGTCGCGTCGACGGGCAACGGCGGGCCGGTGCTCGGCCCGATGCCGCGCGTCTTCACCGTGCTGGCCACCGCGCCGTTCACCCGCCATCGGCTGCGCAACCTGGTCGTGCGGTACAGCGCCGCGGACCTCGCCGAGGTCGCCGCGCTGGTGGAGCGGGGCGCGGTGACCCCGGCGATCGAGGCGACCTACCCGCTGCGGGACGCCGCGGACGCGGTCCGGCGTCTCGAACAGGACCACGCCCGCGGCAAGATCGTGCTCAGCCCTTGACCGCGCCCGAGGTCAGGCCGTCGACGATGAAGCGCTGCAGGAACTGGAAGACCAGCACCGTCGGGATCGCGGTCAGCAGGGTCGCCGCGCAGAACATCCCGAAGTTGTTGTTGCGCTCCCCCGCCACCATGCCCCACATGCCCACCGACAGGGTCTTGGCGTCGGAGTCGGTGAGGAAGACGTTCGCGATCAGGAACTCGTTGATCGTGCCGATGAAGGCCAGCAGGCCGGTCACCGCCAGGATCGGCGCCACCAGCGGCAGCAGGATCCGGAAGAACGTCTGCGCGTGCGACGCGCCGTCCATGGTGGCCGACTCGTCGAGCTCGCGGGGCACCGTGTCGAAGAAGCCCTTCATCAGCCAGGTGTTCACGCCCAGCGCCCCGCCCAGGTAGAGCAGGATCAGGCCCCAGGACTGGTTGAAGCCGATCGCCGGCCACAGGTCGGTGATCCGCGAGAACATCAGGAAGATCGCCACGATCGCCAGGAACTGGGGGAACATCTGGATCAGCAGCAGCGCCATGAGGCCGACCCGGCGGCCGTGGAATCGCATCCGGCTGAACGCGTACGCCGCGAGGGCCGACAGGAACACCGACGCCGCCGCCGAGACGCCCGCGATCAGCACGGAGTTGCCGAACCAGCGGGTGAACTCGGTCTGGCTCAGCAGGTTGCTGAAGTTGACACTCGACGCGCCGGTCGGGATCGCGGTCGTCGACGACAGCGTGCCCTGCGGGTTCAGCGCCGCCGAGACGACGAAGACGATCGGGAAGAGCGAGAAGAGCACGGCCACCACGGCGACGCCGTGCCGCCACCCCACCCGGGCGATCCAGCGGCTCATGAGTAGACCTCTTCCTGCGCCCGGGTACGGCGGAAGCTGACGATGGAGATGATGGCGACGATCAGGAAGATGAACAGGGACACCGCGGCGGCGAAGCCGTACTGCGCGCCGGAGCCGCCGAACGCCAGCCGGTAGGTGTACGTGATCAGCAGGTCCGTCGCGCCGTTCAGCGGGTTGTCCACCGGGAACGGCGCGCCCTCGGTGGTCAGGTAGATCGCGTTGAAGTTGTTGAAGTTGAACGCGAACGACGAGATCAGCAACGGCGTCAGGGCGATCATCAGCAGCGGCAGGGTGACCTGCCGCAGCGACTGCCACGGCGACGCGCCGTCGAGCCGGGACGCCTCGGACAGCTCGGACGGGATCGCCTGCAGCGCGCCGGTGGCGACCAGGAACATGTACGGGTAGCCCAGCCAGAGCTGCACCAGGATCACCGCGACCCGCGCGGACGCCGGGGTGCCGAACCAGTCCACCTCCAGGCCGAACAGGTTGTTGATCAGGCCGAAGTCCGTGTTGAACATGTCGCGCCAGACCAGCAGCATCGCGAACGACGGCATCGCGTACGGCAGTACCAGCAGCAGGCGGTAGACGCCCCGGCCGCGCATCCGCGGCGTGTGCATGGCCAGCGCGCAGGCCAGGCCGAGCACGAAGGTCCCGCCCGTCGACGCGATCGCGAAGAACAGGTTCCAGACCAGCGTGGTGGCGAAGGGGCCGGAGATCGCCGAGTCGCTGAGCAGCCGGGTGAAGTTGCTCAGCCCGACGCCGACCCGCCAACCCTGCGCCAGGCGCTCGCCGTCGGTGGCGACGAACGCGCCGATCTCCTCGTCGGCGGCCCAGGTCTTGCCGGTGGCGGTGTCCCGGATGCAGTCGCAGACCGCGTCGTAGGCCCGGGCGGCCCGGCCCTCGTACGCCCGGGACAGGCCCTGCGACCGGATCGCGCCGCCGGCGGTCGGCACGGCCAGGTCGGTGATCTCCTGGCTGCGCGCGCTGGCCTGCCCGCCGTTGAGGACGGTGTATCCGTCCGCGGCGGTGACCCGCCCGGAGGCGTTCACGGTGACGGTGCCGGCCGGCAGCGGCGCCAGGCCGTCGAGGGTGCCGGCCGAGACCGCGCGGGTGGCCGGGTCGGTGACCAGGAAGGTGAGCGGGCCGGTGGCCGGGTCGCCGGTGGTCGCGACCGTCAGCGCGTACTCGATGGAGCCCGGCACGCGGATGACCGAGGCGGTCTGGATGGCCACGACGGCGTCCTGCTTGTCGCCGCGGTGCCCGTCGCCGAAGTTCGTGAAGGCGGTCGCCGCCGTGTACAGCACGGGGAACAGCTGGAACACGATCAGGAACAGCGTGCCGGGCACGAGGTACTTCAGCGGCACGTGCCGGGGCGTCAGGTACAGGTAGAAGAGCCCGGCGGTGGTGGCCAGCAGCACTGCCAGGCCGAGCCAGGCCCCGTCGGCGATCAGCGGGAACGCCGCCCAGACGGCGATCCCGGCGACCAGCCCGAGCAGCACGACCTTGAGGACGGTGCCGGTGAGGCCGCCCCGGGCGGGCTGGCGGGCCACGTCCGGGGCGGTCTCCCGCTCGAGAAGAGCAGTCATTACTTGATCTGGCCGGAGATCGTCTTGGCGGCGGCGGTCAGCGCCGTCTTCGGGTCGGCGCCGCCGACCACGGCGGCCTCGGCCTTGCCGAACGGGTCCCACACGGTCGCCATCTCCGGGATCGCGGGCAGCGGGGCCGCGTCCTTGGCCGCCTCGATCCACTTTGCCAGGTCCGGGTCGGTTCCCTTGACCTGGTCGAACGCGGCGGTGAGCGCCGGCGGGCGGGGCTCGGCCTGGTACAGCGCCACGGCCACCTCGGGGGTGGTGACGTAGTTGGTGACGAACTCCTGCGCCAGGGCCTTGTTCTTGCCCTTCGCGGCGACGTAGAACGACTGCACGCCGAGGAACGGCTGCGCGGGCTTGGCCCCGGCGAAGGCGGGCACCGGCGAGATGTCGTACGCGATGTTCGCCTTCTTGGCGTCGGTGATCGCCCACGGCCCGGAGACCAGGTACGCGCACTTGCCGGCGGCGAACGTGGCGATGGAGTTCTCCCCGGTGATGGAGCGCTTCAGCGCGCCGTCGCCCTTCTCACCGAGCTTGCGGATCTTCTCGAAGGCGGCGATGGACTCGGGCTTGCCGACGCCCAGATCGTTCTTGTCGTAGTCGCCCGCCGCGTTGGTGCCGAACAGGTAGCCGCCGCCCGAGGTGAACAGCGGGTAGGAGTGGTAAGCGTCGCCGTTCTGCCCGACCTGCAGGCAGAGGATCTCGCTCGCCTTCTTGTCGGCCTTGAGCTTCTTGCCCGACTTGACGAGGTCCTCGATGGTGGCCGGCACCTCTGGGGCGAGCTTGGTGTTGCGGATCAGGGCGAGGCTCTCGGTCGCGTACGGCACGCCGAAGACCTGGCCGTTGAACGTGACCGCCTTGAGCGCGTTGGGAGCGAGGCCCGCCTGCTGCTCGGTGGTGAGCTGCACCGGGTCGATCGCGCCGTTCTGCACGAGGTTGCCGATCCAGTCGTGCGCGCCGATCATCACGTCGGGGCCGCTGCCCTGCTGGGACGCGGTCACGAACGTGGTCTGCTGGTCCTTGGAGATCGCCTGCACCTCGACGGTGACACCGTTCTCGCTGCCGAACTTCTCGGCGAAGGGCTTGAGCGCGGCCGCGCGCTTGTCGTCGCCCCAGATCACGAGCTTGCCGGTGGCGCCGTCGGCCTTGGCCGACGCGGAGGTCTTGGGTTCTTCCCCACCGCCGCCGCAACCCGACGCGACGAGCGTCAGGGCGATGGCGGTCAGGACGACACCCGAGGTTCGGATGCGCATAATCTTCTCCTATCGGGCACAGAAACGACGCCCGAAGAACGTTCAGGGGCAGAGAGGGGGGAACCGGAGCAAGACCTCGATAGGTCTCGGCCGGGCTGTTGCCGGGACGTTAGCAAGGGATTTCCTTCGATGGAAGACCTTGCATGCCCTCCGCAAGAAGTTCCAGGTTCTATAGTGACGCCCATGCGTGCGCGACTGTCCGACATCGCACGCCAGGCCGAGGTCAGCGAGGCGACGGTGTCGCGGGTCCTCAACGACCGGCCGGGCGTGTCCGCCGAAACCCGTCAGGCGGTACTGACGGCCCTCGACGTCCTCGGCTACGAACGCCCCGAGCGGCTGCGCAAGCGCAGCGCCGGGCTGGTCGGGCTGATCGTGCCGGAGCTGGAGAACCCGATCTTCCCCGCCTTCGCGCAGACGATCGAGTCGGCGCTGTCGCAGAGCGGATTCACCCCGGTGCTGTGCACGCAGACCCCGGGCGGCGTGACCGAGGACGAGTACGTGGAGATGCTGCTCGACCGGCAGGTCTCCGGCATCGTCTTCGTCTCCGGCCTGCACGCGGACACCAGCGCCGACCACGAGCGCTACCGGCGCCTGCTGAGCCGGCCGCTGCCGATCGTGCTCATCAACGGGTACGCCGCGAACCTGAACGCGCCGTTCATCTCCTGCGACGACCGGCTCGCCGGCGAGCTGGCCGTCTCGCACCTCGTCGCGCTGGGCCACACCCGGATCGGCTTCGTCTCGGGCCCGGACCGCTTCGTCAACGTGCAGCGCAAGCTGGACGGCTACCGCGCGGCCATGCGCCGCGAGCTCGGCACCGGCGACCGCGAGCTCGAGGAGCTCATCGCGCTGACCCTGTTCGGCGTCGAGGGCGGCGAGGTGGCGGCCAACCAGCTGCTCAGCCGCGGCGTCACCGGCATGGTCTGCGGCTCGGACCTGATGGCGCTCGGCGCCATCCGGGCGGCGCGGCGCCGCGACCTGAGCGTGCCGCGCGACGTCTCCGTCGTCGGCTTCGACGACTCGCCGCTGATCGCGTTCACCGATCCGCCGCTGACCACGCTGCGCCAGCCGGTCGCGGCCATGGGCAACGCGGCGATCCGGCAGCTGGTCGACGAGATCAACGGGCAGGGCTCGCCCCGGTCGGAGTACGTGTACGCCCCCGAGCTGGTGGTGCGCGGCTCGACGGCGATCCACAAGGCCGGCCGCACCGCGGAGAGCGTGAACGTCACCGCGGCCTGACATCATCTCGCAATGATTGGCCGACCTGATCAATGAAAGTTCTTACGCGGATGAGGCGCCCTTAAACCTCGCCTAGCTGGCGCGACTGTCCGACACGCCGGGCAGTTAGGACCCCGTCCTGCAAGTTCAAATGCACAAAAGCCACCAAGTGGGCGCTTGAATAGAGGACGGTCGCTTTACCGTCGGGAAACACCCTGATAACTTCCCCCGCACTTGCGCAAGAAGTTTCAACGGTGTCCCCCTTGGAGGTCCTCCATGCGTACCCGTCAGGTCGTCGCCGTCGCGACGACCGCCGTCCTCTCCGCAGCGCTGCTGGCCGTCGGCGTCATCCGCCACGGCGACCAGGCGGAGGCCTCCACGGCATCACCCGGCGCCAAGGACGTCATCGTCCACCTCTTCGAGTGGCCGTGGGCCTCGATCGCGAGCGAGTGCACGAACACGCTCGGCCCCAAGGGCTTCGGCGGCGTGCAGGTATCGCCGCCACAGGAGCACGTGGTGCTGCCGGGCAGCGGTTATCCGTGGTGGCAGGACTATCAGCCGGTCAGCTATCAGCTCACCACCCGGCGCGGCAACCGCGCGGCGTTCGCGAGCATGGTGCAGACCTGCCACGCCGCGGGCGTGAAGATCTATGTGGACGCGGTGGTCAACCACATGGCCGGCGGCGCCTCCACCGGCACCGGCAGCGGCGGCTCCAGCTACAGCCACTACGCGTATCCGGCCGTGCCGTACGGCAACGACGACTTCCACCACTGCGGCCGCAACGGCAACGACGACATCGCCAACTACGGCGACCGGTGGGAGGTGCAGAACTGCGAGCTGGTCGACCTCTCGGACCTCAAGACCGAATCGTCCTACGTGCGGGGCAAGCTCACCGCGTACCTCAACGACCTGGTCGGGCTCGGCGTGGACGGGTTCCGGGTCGACGCGGCCAAGCACATGCCGCCCGGCGACATGTCGGCGTTCATCGAGCCGGTGACCGGTGACCCGTACGTCTTCTCCGAGGTCATCGAGGGCGGCTCCGGCGAGCCCCTGCCGGAGGAGTACCAGGGCTTCGGCGACGTGACCGAGTTCCGCTACGGCGACGTGGTCGGCGGCGCGTTCCAGAGCGGCGGCCTGTCCAACCTCAACAACCTGGCCTCCTCGATGCGGCTCGCCAGCGGCGACGCGGTGGCGTTCGTCGACAACCACGACACCCAGCGCAACGGCAAGGCCAAGCTCACCTACAAGAACGGCACCCCGTACGCGCTCGCCGAGGCGTTCATGATCGCCTGGCCGTACGGCGTGCCGCAGGTCATGTCGAGCTTCACGTTCTCCAACAACGACGCCGGCCCGCCCGCCTCCGGCAACGGCACCACCAACGCGGTGAGCTGCGGCAGCGGCTGGGAGTGCGAGCACCGCTGGCGCACCACCGCCAACATGGTCGGCCTGCGCAACGCCGCCGCGGGCGCCGCGGTCACCAACTGGTGGACCAACGGCTCGAACCAGATCGCGTTCGGCCGCGGCAGCGCCGGCTACGCCGCGTTCAACCGCTCCGGCTCGGCGCTGACCCGTACCTTCCAGACGTCGCTGCCGGCCGGCACCTACTGCGACGTGATGGCCGGGGACTTCTCCGGCGGCTCGTGCACCGGGCCCTCGTACACGGTCAACAGCAGCGGCCAGGTGACCGCGACCGTCGCGGCCAACTCGGCGCTCGCCCTGCACATCAACGCCCGCGGCAACGGCACGACCACGCCGCCGACGACGGGCTGCGCGACCGCGGCGACCTCGTTCGCGGCGAACGTCACCACCACCTTCGGCCAGAACGTCTTCGTCACGGGCAACACGGCCGCGCTGGGCAACTGGAACCCGGCGAGCGCGGTGGCGCTCTCCTCGGCGACCTACCCGGTGTGGACCGCGACGGTGTCGCTGCCCGGCAACACCGCGGTGCAGTACAAGTACATCAAGAAGGAGGGTTCGACGGTGATCTGGGAGAGCGACCCCAACCGCACCCGGACCACCGCCGCCGCGTCGCCGTGCACGGCGACCTGGTGCGACACCTGGCGCTGATCCCCCGCGCGGCGGCAACCCGGGCCGGTCAACTTCGGAGCACGACGTTGACCGGCCCGGCGCCGTCGCGCAGCAGGTCGATCTGGCGCCGTACCAGCCGGGCCACCCGCGGCAGCATGGCGCTGGACATCCCGCCCGCGTGCGGGCTGATCAGGACGTTCGGCAGGGTGAACAGCTCGTGGTCGACGGGCAGCGGCTCGGGATCCGTGACGTCGAGCGCGAAGCGCAGCCGCCCCGTGCGGGCCTGCGCCAGGATCGCACCGGTGTCCGCCACCCGGCCCCGCGCGACGTTCACCACGACCGCGCCGTCCGGCAGCCGGGCCAGGAAGTCCGCGTCGACCAGGCCGGCGGTCTCCCCGGTCAGCGGCACCCCGACGACGACCGCCTCGCAGGACGGCAGCAGCTCCGGCAGCTCGGCGATGCCGTGCACCCGCCCGCGCTCGTCGTCGCGGGCCGTCCGCGCCACCCGCACCACGTCGACCTCGAAGGGCGCCAGCCGCGCCTCGATCGCCCGGCCCACCCCACCCTGGCCCAGCACGAGCACCCGCCGGTCGGCCAGGCTCGGGTACCAGGCGGGCTCGGGTGTCCGCACCCCGGCGGCGCGGACGAAGTCGCCGATCCCCCGCTGCGCCGCCAGCAGCAGCGCCAGCGCCAGCTCGGCGGTCGAGGTCTCGTGCACCCCACGGGCGTTGGCGTACACGTGGCCCGGCGGCAGGGCCTCGGCCACCCCGTCGTAGCCGAGGTACTGCGCCTGCACCAGGCGGGTGGTCACCCCGTCCAGCCACCGCAGGTGCGCCGAGCCCGGCACGTACGGGAGCACCACGAGATCGATCCTGCGGGCCGGCGCCGGCCCGGTCAGGTCCCACCGGAGCAGCTCGACCCCCGGCGGTACGGCGCCGAGCGCTCCGGCGAGCCGGGCACCGGGAAGGCTGACGCTCAGCCGGCCGTCGTCGTCCATCTGTTCCTCCGCACCTCGACGTGATCCATTCTTCACCCAGGACGCCAAGCAAACTCTCAGGTGATCTACCCGGGGACCGATTACGCAGACCGGACGGCATCCGCCGCCCGTCTCGCTCGGGAAAAGGACATCGACGTGCGGCGGTTCACCATCGGCGCCCGGCTCTCCGGAACCTTCGCGGCGGTACTCCTGCTTCTGCTCGGCGTCGCCGCTATGGCGTTCGCCACGATCGTGGACCAGCGCGCGTCGGCCAACGACGTGCGCAGGCTCGCGGTGGTCACCCGGCAGGCCGAGGAGATCAAGACTCATGCCGCGACGCTGAACGGCTGGCAGGCGGGCTACATCAACGACATCTACCGGCTCGGTGCCGGCCGGGCGCTGGGCGGCGACTCGGTCGCGTACAAGGCCTGGCGGCAGGAGCGGGACACGTTCCAGCAGTTCCTCGGCCAGGTGGACGCCGGCGCGTTCACCTCCGCGGAGCGCGCCACGTTCGACCAGGTGCGCGCGGAGCTGGAGACCTACGTCAAGGTCGACGAGAAGCTCGTGGCCGCGTACAAGCCGGGCACGCCGCAGGCGCTGTGGCGCGCCGACCAGATCGCCATCTACGACAGCTGGAACAGCTACTACCGGATCATGGTGGCGGCCCAGAAGCTCGCCGGCTCGGTCGACGCGCGCAGCGTGGAGGCCGTCCGGCAGTCCGCGGACGACGCCACCCGGGCGCAGTGGGTGATCGGCGTGGCGAGCGCGCTCGCGCTGCTGCTCGGCGCGGCCTCCGCGTTCGTGGTGACCCGCAGCATCGTCCGGCCGATCGGCGCCGCCCGCGACTCGCTGCGCGAGGTCGCCGCGGGCGACCTGACCGGCGTGCCGGCCGGCGACGGGCACGACGAGGTGGCTCAGATGTCGGCCGCCCTCGGCCAGGCCGTCACCGCGGTGCGCACCATCGTCTCGGACGTGGCGGAGCAGGCGGACGCGCTGTCCCGTACCTCCACCGAGCTGGACGCCGTCTCCGGCGCGTTCGCCCGGGCCATCGGCGACACGTCCGACCAGGCCGGACTGGTGGCGGTCGCCGCCGACGACGTGAGCCGCAACGTCGACACGATGGCCGCCGGCTCCGAGCAGATGGGTGTCTCGATCGAGGAGATCTCCCGCAACGCCACCGACGCCGCCAGCGTGGCCGCCGAGGCCGTCACCGCCGCGGCGGAGGCGAACCGGACCGTGGCGAGCCTGGGCACCTCGTCGTCGGCGATCGGCGACGCGGTGCGGCTGATCACCAGCATCGCCGGGCAGACCAACCTGCTCGCGCTCAACGCCACCATCGAGGCGGCCCGCGCCGGCGAGATGGGCAAGGGCTTCGCCGTCGTCGCGGGCGAGGTCAAGGACCTGGCGCAGGAGAGCGCCAAGGCGGCCGAGCAGATCGACGCCCTGGTGAAGGCGATCCAGGGCGACACCGACGCCGCGGTCACCGCGATCGGGCACATCGGCGGGGTCATCGCCCGGATCAGCGACTACCAGACGAGCATCGCCGGCGCGGTGGAGGAGCAGACCGCCACCACCGGCGAGATGAACCGGGGCGCGCTCGCCGCGTCCAGCGGCACCGCGACCATCGCCGAGAACATCCGCTCGGTCGCCGCCGCAACGTCGGCCACCTCCGCCGACATCGTCCGTGCCCGCGAGGCCGCCGCCGAGCTGACCCGCATGTCCACCAAACTGCGCGACGCCGTCGGCCAGTTCCGGTACTGAGGAATGCAGATGCGCAAGAAGATCACAGCAGCCCTGGCCGTTCTCGCGGTCGCCACCCTGTCGGCGTGCGCCGCCCCTCCGGCCGGTGTCTCGACGCAGACACTGACCGGCCTGGGCAGCGAAAGCATCCGGGTCGGCATCGCCTACGACAGCGCGGGACGCGGCGACAAGAGCTTCAACGACGCCGCCGGCATGGGCATGGACCGGGCCCGCAAGGAGCTGCTGGTCGAGGCGACCGAGCTGACCGCCAAGGCGGAGACCGACGAGGGCCGGGCGGCGACCCTGCGCGAGCTTGCGCAGGGCGGCAACAACCCGGTGATCGCCGTCGGCTTCCTGTACGCGGGGGCGATCGGCACGGTCGCCAAGGAGTACCCCGGCACCCTGTTCGCGATCATCGACGACTCCTCCGTCGAGGCCAAGAACGTGGTCTCCCTGCTCTTCTCCGAGGAGCAGGGCTCCTACCTGGTCGGCGTGGCCGCGGCCAAGGCGTCGAAGAAGAGCCGGGTCGGCTTCGTCGGCGGCGTGGACGTCCCGCTGATCAAGAAGTTCGAGGCGGGTTACATCGCCGGCGCGCGCAGCGTCGACCCCGGCATCCGCGTCGACGTGCGCTACCTGAGCGCGCCGCCCGACTTCAGCGGCTTCGGCTCCCCCGACAAGGGCAAGGCGGCCGCCGCGCGCATGCTCGCGGGCGGCGCGGACGTGGTCTACTCCGCGGCGGGCGGCTCCGGCGCGGGAGTGTTCGAGGCCGTGTCGGCCGCGCCGGGCACCTGGGCCATCGGGGTGGACTCGGACCAGTACGCCAGCGCCGCCGAGGCGGTGAAGCCCCAGATCCTGACGTCGATGCTCAAGCGGGTCGACAACGGCGTGTTCCAGGAGATCCAGGCGTTCATCAAGGGCGACCGGTCCGGCGGCGTGAAGCGCTACGACCTCGAGGTCGACGGCGTCGGGTACGCGACCTCCAACCCGGACGTCAAGCCGTACCAGGCCGCGATGGAGGCGGCGCGCTACCGCATCCTCGCCGGCTCGGTGAAGGTGCCCACGACGCCCTGACGCGGCTTGGGCGCGTCGGTCCAGGACCGTAGCCGCACCGAGTTGTGCGCGAACCGGGTCCGGTACGCCGACGCGCTCAGCCCGTAGTGCGCCCGGAACCGGCGGGCGAAGTAGTTCTGGTCCGGCCAGCCGACCGACTCGCCGATCCGGCTGATCGCGTCGTCGGTGTGCAGCAGCCGCGCCGCCGCCACCTCGACGCGGTGCCGCGACAGGTACGCCATCGGCGGCAGCCCGGTCGCGGACTTGAAGAGCCGGACCAGGTAGCCGGGGGCCAGGTGCAGCGCCTCGGCCAGCTCGGTGAGCGTCCAGTGGTGTGCCGGCCGGGCCTCCATCATCCTCATCGCGTCGACGACCGCGGGGTGGGTCTGGCCGGCGCCGGCCTCCACCCCGCCGGCGACCGCCCGGGCGACGCAGCTGAGGAAGAGCGAGAGCCGGCCGATGATGTCGCCGCGGTGCATGCTGACCGGGCGGAACCGCAGCCGGTCGAGCGCGTCCAGGTGCTCGACGGCCTCGGCGAGGACCGCCGGGCCGAGCCGCGCGGTCAGGATGCCGCGCCGCTGGTCGGAGTACGGCCCGGTCCAGAGCAGGTAGCCCAGCAGCGGATCGGCCCGGGTCCAGGCCAGCTCGCGCTGCAGCAGCTCGGTGGAGAAGCAGCAGTTGTAGAGGTCGAGCCGGTCGCAGTCCTCGTAGCCGTGCCACACGCCGGGGCGCAGCAGCACCACGTCGCCGATCTCCAGGCTTTGGCGCCCGGCCAGGCTGTGGTGCACGCCCGAGCCGCCGATCATCACGGCCACCTCGACGAAGCTGTGCGTGTGCACGGGGTGCATCCCCTCGTGCAGATAGTGCCCGGCGTAGGCCAGCGAGCCGTCGGAGAAGTACAGCATCGCGTGCGAGTTCTCCACCGGTGGATCGGCCATCCGCCGACAGTACGACACCGCCGGGAATCCGCCGCCAGGTGAATTTCGTGCTACCTCCGGTGCACTGCGGGCTATGGCCGCGCCCGGCCGCGGTCGCAGGATCGGGGTGCGGACGAAATATCCTCGCCACCTCGCCGAAACCTCTGTCCCGGCATTCCGCGATGTCGTGATTGAATCGTTTCAGCCACTGGAGATGCCCATGTCACCTGCCGCCGCCCCCGTGGGCATCCGCTTCGAGCACCACGCCGCCGACGGCCCGGTGCTCGGCATCGGCGTCGCCGCGCCGCGGCTGTCCTGGTACGTGCCGGCCGCCGGCGCCGACTTCCGGCAGTGCGCGTACCAGGTGGAGATCGTCCGGGCGGGGCGCCCGGTCGAGCTGACCACTGTCGACGGCGACGCACAGGTCCTGGTGCCCTGGCCCGGCGCGCCGCTGGCGCCGCGCGAGTCGGCGCAGGTCAGGATCCGGGTCTGCGGGCCCGGCGAGGTGTGGAGCGAGTGGAGCGGGCACGCCGTCGTCGAGGCCGGCCCGGACGACTGGGCCGCCCGGTTCATCAGCCCCGCGACGCTCGGCGGGCTCGGCGCGCCCGCGCCCGTGCTGACCGGCACGGTCGTGCTGCCGGAGGACATCGTCCGCGCCCGGCTCTACGCCACCGCGCACGGCGTCTACCGCGCCGAGCTCAACGGCGCGCGGGTCGGCGACCACGAGCTGGCGCCCGGCTGGAGCAGCTACCAGCACCGGCTGCGCTACCAGGCCTACGACGTCACCGCCCTGGTCCGGCCCGGCGAGAACCGCCTCGACGTGCTGCTCGGCAACGGCTGGTGGCGCGGCCGGCTCGGCTTCCAGGGCCGCCGAGGCCTCTACGGCGACCGGCTCGCCCTGCTGGCCCAGCTCGAGGTGACCACCGCGGACGGCGCCGTGCACCGGCTGGTCACCGACGGCTCCTGGACCGCGGCCGAGAGCGGCGTGCTCGCCGACGACCTCTACGACGGCCAGCGCACCGACCTGCGGCCGCGGGCGGGCGCCACCGGCCCGGTCGAGGTCATCGACGCCGACCTCGGCCTGCTGGTCGCGCCCGACGGCCCGCCCGTGCGGGTCACCGGCACGGTTCCCGCGGTCCGGGTCTGGACGTCGCCCGCCGGCCGGGCCCTCGCCGACTTCGGTCAGAACCTGGTCGGCCGGGTCCGGCTGCGGGTACGCGGCCTGGCCGCCGGCGACGAGGTCCGGCTCCGCCACGCCGAGGTGCTGGAGGACGGCGAGTTGGGCGTGCGGCCGCTGCGCACCGCCGAGGCGACCGACGCGTACGTGGTGGCCGGGCCCGAGGAGGTCGAGCTCGAGCCGGAGCTGACCCTGCACGGCTTCCGCTACGCCGAGGTGACCGGCGTTCCCGGCCTGCGCGCCGAGGACCTGACCGCCGTCGTCGTCGGCTCGGACCTGCGCCGCACGGGCTGGTTCTCCTCCTCGCACGAGCTGCTCAACCGCTTCCACGAGAACGTCGTGTGGGGCATGCGCGGCAACTTCGTCGACGTGCCGACGGACTGCCCGCAGCGCGACGAGCGGCTCGGCTGGACCGGCGACATCCAGGTCTTCTCCCCCACCGCGGCGTTCCTGTACGACAGCGCCGGCCTGCTCACCGGCTGGCTCAAGGACCTCGCCGCCGAGCAGCAGAAGGACGGCTCGGTGCCGTTCGTGATCCCCGACGTGCTGCGCCGGCCCGGCCCGGCGACCGCCGCCTGGGGCGACGCGGCCACCATCGTCCCCTGGGTGCTCTACCGGCGCACCGGCGACCTCGGCCTACTGGAGCGCCAGCTGCCGAGCATGCGCGCCTGGGTGGACCGGGTCGCCGAGCTGGCCGGACCGGACCGGATCTGGGCCGGCGGCTTCCAGTTCGGCGACTGGCTGGACCCGGCCGCGCCGCCGGACTCGCCGTTCCAGGCCCGGGCCGACCCCGACGTCATCGCCACCGCGCACCTGGCCCGGTCGGCCGAGATCGTCGCCCGGGCGGCCGGGCTGCTCGGCGACGACGCCGGCGCCCGGCGCTACGACCTGCTCGCCGCCCAGGTCCGGGCCGCGTTCGCGCGCGAGTACGTGACCACGTCCGGCCGGGTGCTCGGCGACGCCGCGACGACGTACGCGCTGGCGTTGCAGTGGTCGCTGCTGCCGTCGCAGCCGCAGCGCCGCCGGGCCGGGCGGCGGCTGGCCGACCTGGTGCGGGTGGCCGGGTTCCGGATCGGCACCGGCTTCGTCGGCACCCCGCTGATGACCGACGCGCTGACCGACGCGGGCGAGCCGGAGCTGGCGTACCGGCTGCTGCTGCAGACCGGCTGCCCGTCGTGGCTCTACCCGGTGACGATGGGCGCGACGACGGTCTGGGAGCGCTGGGACAGCATGCTGCCGGACGGCTCGGTCAACCCCGGCGAGATGACCTCGTTCAACCACTACGCGCTCGGCGCGGTCGCCGACTGGCTGCACCGGCGGGTCGCCGGGCTGGCGCCGGCCGCGCCGGGCTGGCGGCGGCTGCTCGTGCGGCCGGTGCCGAACCGCCGGCTCACCGCCGCGTCGGCGGCGCACCTGACGCCGTACGGGAAGGCCGCGGTCTCCTGGCAGCGCGCCGGCGGGCGGCTGACGCTGCGGGTGACCGTGCCCGTCGGCGCCGAGGCCGAGGTGCACGTGCCGGGCGCGGACCCCGTCGAGGTGCGGCACGGCGCGCACGAGTGGACCGTCGCCGATCCGTGCGCCACGGACGCCGAGCTGTCGGCCGAGCCGACGATCCGCGAGGTCATGGACGACGAGGCCGCGTGGGACCAGGTGGTCGCCGCGGCCGGCGCCGCCGGCTTCGGCGACGAGGCGGAACTGGCCGGCCGGCTCGCGGCCTACCTCGACACCCCCGCCAGCGGCCTGGCCGACGCCGCCACCGCGGGCGGGTTCGCGCCCGGCACCGCCGAACTGCGCGCCCGCCTGGAGCGCCTGCCCTTCCTGTAAATCGTTTCAACTCCCCGGAGGTCCCCATGAGATTCCGTCCACTGATAATCCTCGCCGCCGCGTCGCTGGCGCTCTCCGCCTGCAGCGCCGGCAGCCTCGGCTCCAGCGACGACGAGGGCGGCGCGGTGTCGCTGTCCTTCCTGGTCGACAACTCCGAGGACGGCGTCCGGATCGGCGAACAGCTCGCCAAGGACTTCACCGCCGCCAACCCGGCCATCGCCGTGAAGGTCGAGACCCGGCCGCAGGGCACCGAGGGCGACAACCTGGTCAAGACGCGGCTGTCCACCGGCGACATGACCGACGTGTTCCAGTACAACTCCGGGTCGCTGTTCCAGGCTCTCGCGCCGCAGAAGAACCTGGTCGCCCTCGACGACGCGTGGACCGGCCGGCTCGACGACAACTTCAAGACGACGGTGTCCAGCGAGGGCAAGGTGTACGGCGCGCCGTGGGGCGGCTTCATCGCCGGCGCCGTGATGTACAACCGGGCGATCTACGCCAAGCTCGGCCTGCAGGTGCCGAAGACCTGGAGCGAGTTCATGGCGAACAACGCCAAGATCAAGGCGGCCGGGATCGCGCCGGTGATCCAGACCTACCAGGACACCTGGACCTCTCAACTGTTCGTGCTCGGCGACTTCCACAACGTCTCGGCCGCCGAGCCGGACTTCGCCGAGAGGTACACGAAGAACCAGGCCAAGTACGCCACGTCGGCAGCGGCGATCAAGGGCTTCCAGCATCTGCAGGAGGTGCACGACGCCGGATACCAGAACAAGGACTTCGCGGCGGCCAAGTTCGACGACGGGCTGAAGAAGCTGGCGCAGGGCGAGGGCGCGCACTACCCGATGCTCTCCTCGGCGATCAGCACGATCGTGGCCAACTACCCGGACAAGGCCAAGGACGTCGGCCTGTTCGCCATCCCGAGCGACGACCCGGCCCGCAACGGCCTGACGGTCTGGTCACCGGCCGGCGTCTACATTCCCACCTCCACCGAGGGCGCCAAGCTGGACGCGGCCAAGAAGTTCCTCGCCTTCATCGCCAGTCCCGCCGGCTGCGCGTCGACCGGCACCGCCAGCCCGCCGGTCGGCCCCTACGCGGTCAAGGGCTGCCAGCTGCCGGCCGACGTCACCCAGGTGGCCAAGGACACCCAGCCGTACCTGGACCGCCCGGGCGGCTCCAGCCTGGCGCTGGAGTTCCTCTCCCCGATCAAGGGCCCGGCGCTCGAGCAGATCACCGTCGAGGTCGGCTCCGGCATCCGCAAGGCCGCCGACGGCGCGGCGCTCTACGACAAGGACGTGCGGAAGCAGGCCCAGCAGCTCGGGCTCGAGGGCTGGTAGGAACCGCCGCGGCGCCCGGCCCGCCGGCGACGACGGGCCGGGCACGCCGCCAGGGAGGAACGCATGGCGACGACAACCATCGACAAGACACCGGCCAGACCGCGGGCCGCGGCCGCGCCGGGCCCGCGCCGCCGGGCCCGCAGCCCGTACCCGTACTGGTTCTACCTGCCGGCGGCGGTGATCTACGGCGTGCTGTTCGTCGTCCCGACCGTCACCGCGTTCTACTTCAGCCTGACCCGCTGGACCATCTTCGACTCCCAGTTCATCGGCCTGGACAACTACGTCACGTTCTTCCGCGAGCCGGCGCTGGTCTCCGGCCTGACCCACACACTGATCTACGCGGTGGTCACCTCCGCCGCCAAGGTCGTGCTCGGCATGCTGCTGGCGCTCCCGCTCACCTCGCGGATCGTCGGGCGCGGCTTCCTGCGCTCGGTGGTGTTCTTCCCGGTGCTGGTCAGCACCATCGGCGTCGGCCTGACGTTCACCGTGCTGATGAATCCGGACCAGGGCCTGATCAACGACGCGCTCGGCGTGGTCGGCATCGACGGGCCGGCCTGGCTCACCGATCCGCGGTACGCGCTGCTCTCGGTCGCCCTGGTCGACGTCTGGAAGGGCGTCGGGCTGGCCACGGTCATCTACATCGCCGGCATCGTGTCCATACCGACCGAGTACTTCGAGGCCGCCCGGGTCGACGGCGCGGGCGGCTGGGACAACTTCCGGCGGATCATCCTGCCGCTGGCCCGCCCGGCGACGGTCACGGTGATCCTGCTGTCGCTGATCGGCGGCCTGCGCTCGTTCGATCTGATCTGGGCCATGACCCGCGGCGGGCCGGGCTTCACCTCGGACGTCATCGCGTCGGTCATCTACAAGCAGTACCAGGCCGGCTTCTACGGCCTGTCCACCGCGGGCAACGTCGTGCTGTTCCTGGTGGTGACCGCGATCGTGTTCCCGCTCTCGCGCCTGCTCAACCGCCGGGAGGTGGACCTGTGAGCGCCGCGCCGAACCGCGGACCGCGCCCGAACTACCTGCTCAGCGCCGTCGCGATCGTCGCGGCGCTGGTCGTCTTCGTGGTGCCGTTCGTGTTCATCGTGCTGACCGCGGTGAAGGACCGCCGCCAGGCGTCCGACTTCGACTTCGCCTGGCCGGAGCGGTTCCAGCTGGTGCAGAACCTCGTCGACGTGGTGCAGGCCCGCGACTACCTGCTGATCATCGCCTACATCAACAGCACCATCCTGACCGTCGCCAGCGTGACGATCATGGTGATCACCTCGGCCATGGTCGCGTACGTGCTGCAGCGCCGGCGCGGGCGGTGGAACGGCCTGGTCGACTTCCTGGTGCTGTCCGGGCTGATCATCCCCCCGGCGGTGGTGCCGACCATCTGGGTGCTGCAGCGCCTCGGCCTGTTCCGCACGATGTCCGGCCTGATCCTGGTGGAGGTGGCGTTCGGCCTGGCCTTCTGCGTGCTGCTCTTCCGGGCGTTCATCGCGACCATCCCGCGCGAGCTGGACGAGGCCGCGATCATCGACGGCGCCGGCCCGGTCCGGCTCTTCTTCCGGGTGATCCTCCCGCTGCTGCGCCCGGTCATCGTCACGGTCGTGCTGGTGCAGTCGGTCTTCGTCTACAACGACTTCGTCAACCCGCTGTACTTCCTGCCCGGCGAGCAGAACGCCACCGTGCAGCTGACGCTCTACAACTTCAACAGCCAGTTCAACACCCAGTACAACCTGCTGTTCATGGACATCCTGCTGATCACGATCCCGCCGCTGCTGATGTTCGTGGCCTTCAACCGCCAGATCGTCGCCGGCATGACGGCCGGCGCGATCAAGGGCTGATCCATTGACCGGACCACCCGGCGGCACTAGCGTCTCCACCAGATTCGGCCCGAACATGTGTTCGCATGCCGAACACGCCCCCATCCCCCGGGAGGTAGCCCCGTGACCGAGACCAGGAGCCTGTTCATCGGTGGCACGGAGGTTGCCGCCGCGGACGGGCGGACCACAGAGGACCTCAACCCGCACACCGGCGGCGTCGTCGCCCGGGTCGCCGCCGCCTCGCCCGTCGACGTGACCCGCGCCGTCGACGCGGCCGCCGCCGCCTTCGACGGCTGGGCCGGCACCGCGCCGACCGAGCGCCGGCGGGTGCTGACCCGCGCCGGCGACCTGATCGAGGAGCGCGCCGCCGACGCCGCGGCGCTGATGGCCGGCGAGACCGGCGGCACGCTGGGCTGGTCGATGTTCAACGCCGGGTTCGCCGCCGCCCTGCTCCGGGAGGCGGGCGCCCTGGCCACACTGCCGGTCGGCGAGGTGCTGGCCGGCGCCGACCCGGGCGCCCTGTCGCTGGCGATCCGGCAGCCGGCCGGGGTGGTCGCCGCGTTCGCGCCGTGGAACGCGCCGCTGATCCTCGGCGCCCGCGCCGTCGCCTCGCCGCTCGCCGCCGGCAACACCGTCGTCCTCAAGGCCAGCGAGGAGGCGCCGCTGGCCTGCGCGCTGTTCGTCGCCGAGGCGCTGCGCGACGCCGGGCTGCCGCCCGGGGTGCTCAACGTGCTGACCAACGACCGCGCCGACGCGGCCGCCGTCGCCGAGGCGCTGATCGGCGACCGGCGGGTGCGCCGGGTCAACTTCACCGGCTCGACCGGCGTCGGCCGGCGCATCGGCCAGCTCGCCGCCCGGCACCTGACGCCGGCGGTCCTCGAGCTCGGCGGCAAGAACTCGGTGCTGGTCCTCGACGACGCCGACCTGGACTACGCGGTCAACGCCGTCGCGTTCGGCGCCTACCTGAACTCGGGGCAGATCTGCATGTCCGCCGACCGGATCCTGGTACACCGCTCGATCGCCGACGAGTTCGCCGCGCGGCTCGCCGAGAAGGCCAAGGGCCTGCCCGCCGGCGACCCGACCGACCCGCACACCGTGATCGGGCCGCTGATCAACGCCGAGGCGGCGAACCGGGTGGCCGGGCTGGTCGACCAGGCCGCGACCAGCGGCGCCCGGGTGCTCAGCGGCGGCGGCACGCCGGACGGCGCGCACTACCCGGCGACCGTGCTCGCCGGCGTGACGCCGGACATGCTGATACACACCGAGGAGATCTTCGGCCCCGTCGCCACCGTGCTCACCGTGGACGACGACGACCACGCGATCGCGATCGCCAACGACAGCCCGTACGGGCTGACCGCCGGGGTGCTGACCCGGGACCTCAACCGCGGCTTCGGCGTCGCCCGGCGGCTGCGGACCGGCATCGCGCACGTCAACGACCAGTCCGTCGACGACGACCCGACCGCGCCCTTCGGCGGGGTCGGCGACTCCGGCTACGGCCGGTTCGGCGGCCGCGCCGGCGTCGAGGCGTTCACCGATCTGCGCTGGATAACTCTCCAGCAGCGCCCGAAGCAGTTCCCGTTCTAGCCTTGGCGGCCTGGATCTGGGCGTAGACGTGTGCGCGCTGGGTGGTGAAGCGCGGGTCGGCGCGGGTGTGCAGCTGGTCGCGCTCGGCCGGCAGGTCGACGGTCAGCTCGTCCTGCACGACCGTCGGCGAGGACGACAGCATCAGGACCCGCTGTCCGAGGTAGACGGCCTCGTCGATGTCGTGCGTGACGAACAGGATGGTCACCCCGAGGCGCCGCCACAGCGACCGGACCAGGTCCTCCAGGTCCGCCCGGGTCTGCGCGTCGACCGCCGCGAACGGCTCGTCCATGAGCAGGATGCTCGGCTCGTACGCCACCGCGCGGGCGATCGCGACGCGCTGCTGCATGCCGCCGGAGAGCTGCCACGGGTAGGCGGACTCCGTGCCGTCCAGGCCGACCGCGGCCAGCGCCTCGGCCACCAGCTCGCGCCGCCGGGACCGGGGCAGCCGCTTGCGCCGCAGCGGCAGTCCCACGTTGTCGCGCACGCTCATCCACGGGAACAGGCTGCGGCCGTACTCCTGAAAGACGACCGCCATGCCCGGCGGCGGGCCGGCGACCGGACCGCCGTCGACGAACACCTCGCCGCCGGTCGGCTCCAGCAGGCCCGCGATGCACCGCAGCAGCGTGGTCTTTCCGCAGCCGGACGGGCCGACCAGGCAGACCAGCTCGCCGGCCTCCACGGTGAACGTGAGGTCGCGCAGCGCCTCCACCTCGCGGCTGCCGGAGCGGTAGACCTTGCGCAGGCCATCGACCTTGAGCATGGCGTCGTCCTTCCTCACGACCGGCGCTGCGCGTCGCGCAGGCCGTGATACCAGGCAAGTGTGTAACGCTCGCCGAGCCGGAACAACTCCGCGAGCAGGAAGCCCAGGAGCCCGAGCAGGATGATGCCGCTCCACATCTCCGGGATCGCGAAGCTGCGCTGGAACTGCACGATGGTGAAGCCCAGGCCGTTGCTCGCGGCGAACATCTCGCTGATCACCATCAGGATGATCGCGATGGACAGCGCCTGGCGCAGCCCCGCGAAGATCTGCGGCGACGCCGAGGGCAGCACCAGGTACCGCAGCCGCGCCGCGCCGGTGATGCCGTACGCGCGGGTGGTGTCGGAGAGCACGCCGTCGATGGCCCGGACGCCCTCCACGGTGTTGAGCAGCACCGGCCAGACGCAGCCGGTGACGATCACGATGACCTTCATGCCGTTGCCGATGCCGGCGAAGAGCATGATCACCGGGACCAGCACCGGCGGCGGGATGGCCCGGAAGAACTCCAGCACGGGCTCGAAGGCGGCGCGCAGCCGCGGGTTCATGCCGATCGCGACGCCCAGCGCGATGCCGAGCACGGCCGCCAGCAGGTAGCCGGCGCCGAGCCGGGCCAGGCTGGGCAGCACGTCCGTGCGCAGCCGCTCGGGCGTCCAGGTGTCCGCGAACGCGACCAGGATCTGGCGCAGCGGCGGCGCGTAGAAGTTCTCGCTGTTCGCGCTGGCCACGTACCAGCCGGCAAAGAGAACGACCGGCAGCCCGAGGACGAGCAGGAGCCGCTTGATCATGCTGTGCTCACCTTCGGCATGCCCTCCTGGCCCTCGCTGCGCTCGGTGCAGTCGCTCATGCCGGTATCTCCCCGCGTACGGACTGGTGCCAGGACAGGAAGTGCCGCTCGGCGGCGCGGGCGCCGATGTTGATCGTGACGCCGAGCAGGCCGGTGACCACGATCAGGGCGTACATGGTGGGTATCGCGTTGGAGGTCTGCGCGACCGCGATCACCGAGCCGAGGCCCGGCGATCCGATGATCATCTCGGCGGTGACCGCGAGCACCAGGGCGACCGCGGCGGCGAGCCGGACGCCGGTGAAGACGTACGGCAGCGCGGTCGGCCAGAGCACGTGGCGCACCCGGGCGAGGCCGCCGAGGCGGAAACTGCGGGCGGTCTCGTCGGCGACCGGGTCGACGTCGGCCACGCCGTACAGGACCTGGACCAGGACCTGCCAGAACGCCGCGTAGACGACGAGCAGCAGGCTCGAGCCGAGGTCCGAGCCGAACAGCAGGACGGCGAGCGGGATCAGCGCGACCGACGGGATCGGCCGCAGGAACTCCACAGTCGAGGCGGTGACGGCGCGCAGCACCGGCACCGCTCCGATCAGGATGCCGACGGCGACCCCGGCCGCGACCGCGATGGCCAGGCCGACCGCCCACGCGGTCAGGGTGTCGCCGACGGCGGCCCAGAACGCGCCGGTCGCCGCCTCGTCGGCGAGCGCGGCGAGGATGCGGCTGGTCGGCGGCAGGTAGTCCGCCGAGACCAGGCCGGTCCGGGGCAGCGCCTCGACCAGCACGAGCAGCCCGGCAAGGCCGGAGAGGCCGAGCAGCGCCCGGCCTCCCACCAACGTCCGCGGCGCTGCCGCGTCCGGTGCGGTCACGGCAGAATCTTGGACAGGTCGGGGGTCGCACTGCCGAAGATGCCGTCCTTGACGCCCAGGTCGGCGAGGGTCTGCACCGACGGCTCGTTGATCTCGGCAGGCCACTTCGGCAGGGTGAGCGTCTCGCGGACCTTCGGATCGATCTTCGTGTACGACGCCAGCACGGCCCGCACCTCGTCGGGGTGCGCGTCGGCGTAGGCGAGCGACTCGTTGACGCCCTCGGTGAAGCGCTTGACCAGGTCGGGGTCGTCGGCGATGAGCTTGGTCGAGGCGAAGTACCCCGCCACGGTCAGGTTCGGCGCGGCGTCGACGAAGTTCCACGCCACGGCCCGGCCGCCCGCGGCGGTCACGACCGACAGCCACGGCTCGACCACCCAGGCGGCGTCGACCTGTCCGTTCTCGACGGCGGCCGGCATGTTGGGCAGCGGCATCTCGACGAAGTTGATCCCGCTCGGATCGCCGCCGGCCTTGCGCACCGACTCGCGCACCGTGGTGTCGCCGATGTTCTTCAGGGTGTTGACGGCGATCTTCTTGCCGGCCAGGTCGGCGGCCTTGGTGATCGGGCTGTCCTTGCGCACCGCCACGGCGCCGAAGTCCTTGCCGGCCTCGCCCGTCGACGCGACGCCGTTGGCCACGACCTTGACGGGCACGTTCTTGGTCTGCGCGATCATCAGCGACGTCATGTTGCTGAAGCCGAACTGGAACTGGCCGCTGACCACGCCGGGCACGATGGCCGCGCCGCCCTGGCCGCTCTCCATGGTCAGCTCGATGTTGCGGGACTTGAAGAAGCCCTTCTGCTGCCCGAGGTAGATCGGCGCGACGTCGACGATCGGGATGACCCCGACCTTGACCTGTGCGATCCCTCCGTCGGCCGGGGTGTCGCCGTCGTCGGACGAGCCGCAGCCCGCACCGCCGGCGACGAGGGCGAGCACGGCCATCCCCGCGATGAACCGGCGCATGTCATGACCTCCTACTGGAAGCTGCAAATCATGGGGGTGTTGTTGTGCGCTCTCCGCACGTAAGTTCTCATGGAGAACGTAGGCGCGGGCCGTGGCCCGCGTCAACGATCGAGATCGATCAGTAACCCGGGAGGTCGGAAGTGCGTACCCAAGTCGGCATCGTGGGGGCCGGCCCGGCTGGTCTGGTGCTGGCCCGGCTGCTGGAGCGGCAGGGCATCGACTCGGTCGTGCTGGAGCGCCGCTCCCGATCCTATGTGGAGAGCCGGGTTCGCGCGGGTGTCCTCGAGCACGGCACCGCCGACCTGCTCGACGAGCTCGGCGTCGGCGCCCGGATGCGCCGCGAGGGCATGGTGCACCGCGGCATCGAGCTGCGGTTCGACGGCGCCGGCCACCGCATCGACCTCGAAGGGCTGACCGGAAAGACCATCACCGTGTACGGCCAGCAGGAGGTCGTGAAGGACCTGATCGCCGCCCGGATACCCGCCGGGCCGCTGCACTTCGAGGCCGAGGTCACCGGCGTCGACGGCACGGCGATCGCCTTCAAGCAGGACGGGGTGGAGCGGCGGCTGGAGTGCGACTTCGTGGCCGGCTGCGACGGCTCGCACGGCGTCGCCCGGTCCGCCGCGCCGCCCGGGGCGCTGACCGCCGCGGAGCGCGTGCACCCGTACGCCTGGCTGGGCATCCTGGCCCGCGCGCCCGCCGCCGCGCAGGAACTGGTCTACGCGTACCACGAACGGGGTTTCGCCCTGCACAGCATGCGGACGCCCGGCATAGTGCGGCTGTATCTGCAGGTGGAGCCGGGCACCGACCTGGCCGACTGGCCCGACGCCCGGATCTGGGACGAGCTGCGTACCCGGCTCGGGCTGCCGCTGGAGGAGGGCGAAGTGCTGGAACGGGGCGTGACGCCGATGCGCAGCATCGTGGTGGAGCCGATGCGGCACGACCGGCTCTTCCTGGCCGGCGACGCGGCGCACATCGTCCCGCCGACCGGCGCCAAGGGACTCAACCTGGCCGTCGCCGACGTCCGGGTGCTGGCCGAGGCGCTGACGGCGCACTACCGCGACGGCGACGACGGGCTGCTCGACGCGTACTCGGACACCTGCCTGAAGCGGGTGTGGCAGGTGCAGCGCTTCTCCAACTGGATGACCACGATGCTGCACCGCCACGCCGGCGACGACCGGTTCGGTCACCGGGTGCAGCTCGCCGAGCTGGCGTACGTGACCGGCTCGACGGCCGCGGCGACCACCCTCGCTGAGAACTACGTCGGGCTGCCGCGTTGACCGCCCGCATCGTCCCGCTCGCCGAGGCGGTCGCCGACCTCGTCCACGACGGCGACACCGTCGCCCTCGAGGGCTTCACCCACCTCATCCCGGTCGCCGCCGGCCAGGAGATCATCCGGCAGGGCCGGCGCGGGCTGACCCTGGTGCGAATGACCCCGGACATCGTCTACGACCAGCTCATCGGCGCCGGCTGCGCGGCCCGGCTGGTCTTCTCCTGGGCCGGCAATCCCGGCGTCGGCTCGCTGCACCGCTTCCGCGACGCCGTGCAGAACTCCTGGCCGGCGCCGCTGGAGATCGAGGAGCACAGCCACGCGGGGATGGCCAACCGCTACGTGGCCGGCGCGTCCGGGCTGCCGTTCGCCGTGCTGCGCGGCTACCTCGGCACCGACCTGAGCGAGCACACGGCCACCATCGCGCCGATCCGGTGCCCGTTCACCGGCGAGACGCTCACCGCCGTGCCGGCGCTCAACCCGGACGTCGGCATCGTGCACGCGCAGCGCGCCGACCGGCGCGGCAACGTGCAGTACTGGGGCATCACCGGCGTGCACAAGGAGGTCGTGCTCGCCTCCGCGCGCTCCCTGGTCACGGTCGAGGAGCTGGTCGACGAGCTGACCCCGGTGCCGGGCGCGGTGGTGCTGCCCGGCTGGGCGCTGACCCGGGTCTCGGTGGTGCCCGGCGGCGCGCACCCCTCGTACGCGATGGGCTTCAGCGACCGCGACAACGACTACTACCAGGCCTGGGACGCCATCAGCCGGGACCGGCAGTCGTTCCAGGAGTGGCTTGCGGGGGTGATGGCATGACGTGGAGTGCGGACGAGATGATGACCGTCGCCGCGGCGCGGGCGCTGCGGGGCGACAGCCGCTGCTTCGTCGGCATCGGCCTGCCCAGCACCGCCGCGAACCTGGCCCGCCGCACCCACGCGCCGGACCTGGTCCTGGTCTACGAGTCCGGCACCATCGGCGCCAAGCCGGACCGGCTGCCGCTCTCCATCGGCGACGGCGTGCTCGCGCAGACCGCCGACGCCGTGGTCAGCGTCCCGGAGATGTTCAACTACTGGCTGCAGCCCGGGCGGATCGGCATCGGCTTCCTCGGCGCCGCGCAGATCGACCGCTACGCCAACATCAACACCACGGTGATCGGCGATGACTACGCCGACCCCCGGGTGCGGCTGCCCGGCGCCGGCGGCGCGCCCGAGATCGCCGCGTCCTGCGGCGAGGTCATCGTCGTGGTGCGCCAGAGCGCCCGGACGTTCGTCGACCGGGTCGACTTCGTCACCTCCGTCGGACACGGCAAGGGCCCGGGCGACCGGGAACGCCTCGGCCTGCGCGGGCGCGGGCCGGTCCTGGTGATCACCGACCTGGGCGTGCTCGAGCCGGACCCGGACGACCGGGAGCTGACCCTCACCCGGGTGCACCCGGGCGTGACCGCCGAGCAGGCCGTCGCGGCGACGGGCTGGCCGCTGCGGGTCGCCGGCACGCTGACCACCACCGAACCGCCGAGCGAGGCGGAGCTGACCGCGCTGCGCGCGCTGACCGGATCGCAGGAGACGACATGAATCCACACCCCCCGCTGCTCTCCCCCGGCTACTCCTCGACGGTCCTGCGAGCGCCGCGGCAGGCGCCGATCCTGCTGGCGCACTCGCTCGCCGACCTGACCGGCCCGGCACTGGGCGAGGGCCCGGTCGCGGCCGCCGACGCGGACCTGACCGCCGGCCCGGACGGCGAGGCGCAGGGCCAGCGGATCGTGGTGCACGGGCAGGTCCGCGACGCGGACGGCAGGCCGGTCCGCGACACGCTGCTGGAGGTGTGGCAGGCCAACGCGGCCGGCCGCTACCGGCACCGGTGGGACCGGCACGACGCGCCGCTGGACCCGCACTTCACCGGGGTCGGGCGGGCCATGACCGACGCCGAGGGCCGGTACCGCTTCGTGACGGTGAAGCCGGGCGCCTACCCGTGGGGCAACCATCCCAACGCGTGGCGGCCCGCGCACATCCACTTCTCGGTCTTCGGGCGGGCGTTCACCCAGCGCCTGGTCACCCAGATGTACTTCCCCGACGACCCGCTCTTCGCCTACGACCCGATCTACAACTCGGTGCCCGAGTTCGCCCGGGACCGGCTCGTCTCGGGCTTCGACCTGTCGGCGACGGTCGAGTCGTGGGCGCTGGGCTACCGCTTCGACATCGTGCTGTCCGGGGCGGCCGCGACCCCGATGGAGACGCCGTGAGCGAGCCCGAGACGCCGTCGCAGACGGTCGGCCCGTACCTGTCGATCGGGCTGACCTGGGACGAGGGTCCACTGGTGGTGCCGGACGACGCGCCCGGCGCGGTGTGGTTGCGCGGCGAGATCCGCGACGGCGCCGGCGCGGTGGTACCGGACGCGCTGGTGGAGACGTGGCAGGCCGGGCCGGGCGGCGAGTTCCACGCGGCGGGGTTCCGCGGCTTCGGCCGCTGCCCGACCGACGACGACGGGCGGTACGCGATCCGTACCGTCAAGCCCGGCGCGGTCGCCGGGCACGCGCCGCACATCGACGTGACCGTCTTCGCCCGCGGGCTGCTGCACCGGGTGATGACCCGCGTCTACTTCGCCGACGAGCCCACGGCGAACGCGGCCGACCCGGGGCTCGCGGCCGTGCCCGAGCAGCGGCGCGCCACCCTCGTCGCGCCGCGGACCGACGACGGCTACCGCTTCGACATCACCCTGCAGGGTCCCGATGAGACCGTCTTCTTCGCCGTCTGAGCCCGCCGGGCTCTTCGACGGCGTGCTCGCCGCCGGTGGCGTCCGGGCCGAGGTCGGCGACGCCGCCTGGGTGCGCGCCCTGCTCGACGCCGAGGCGGCCCTGGCCCGGGCGGCGGCGCGGGCCGGGCTGGCGTCGCACGCCGACGCCGAGGCCGTCGCCGCGGCCTGCGCGGCACTCGTCGTCGACCCGGGCGAGCTGGGCGCCGAGGCCGCCGGCACCGGCAACCCGGTCGTCCCGCTGATCACGCGGCTGCGCGCGGCCGTGCCGGGCGACGCCGCGGGCCTCGTGCACCGCGGAGCCACCAGCCAGGACATCGTGGACACCGCCGCGATGCTGGTCGCCCGGCGCGCGCTGGAGCCGCTGCTGGCCGACCTGGGCGCCGCGACCGGCCTGGTGGTTGCGCTGGCGCGGGAGCACCGGGGCACCCTCGTCGCGGGCCGCACGCTGCTGCAGCAGGCGCTGCCGACCACGTTCGGCCTGATCGCCGCGGGCTGGCTGACCGGTCTGGACACCGCGCACCGGCGGCTCGCCGAGGTCCGCGACCACCGTCTCGCGGCCCAGCTCGGCGGCGCGGCCGGCACCCTCGCCGCGTACGCGCCGGAATCCGGCATCGCGATGCTGGCCGCCTACAGCGCCGAGCTGGGCCTGGCCGAGCCGGAGCTGCCCTGGCACACCGAGCGGACCCGGATCGCGGAGCTCGCCGCCGCCCTGGGCACCGCGGCGGGCGCGATCGCCAAGGTCGCCCGCGACCTGGTCCTGCACGCGCAGACCGAGGTCGGCGAGGTCGCCGAGGGCGGCGACGACGGCGGCTCCTCGACCCTGCCGCACAAGCACAACCCGATCCGGGCGATCAGCGCGTGCGCCGCCGCGGCGCAGGCGCCCGGCCTGGTGGCGACCCTGCTCTCCACCATGGCGCACGAGCACCAGCGCGCCGCCGGCGGCTGGCACGCCGAGTGGCTGCCGCTGCGCGCGCTGCTGTCCTGCACCGGCTCCGCCGCGTTCCAGCTACGCGCGGCGCTCGACGGCCTGCGGGTCGACGCCGGTCGGATGCGCGCCAACCTCGAGCTCACCCACGGCGCGCTGCTTGCCGAGCGGGTCGCCGCCGCGCTGGCGCCGGCGCTGGGCGACCGGGCGAGCGCCGTGGTCCGCGCGGCGGCCGCCCGCGGCGACCTGGCCGCCGACCCCGAGATCACCGCGCACCTGGACCCGGCCCGGCTGGCCGCGCTGCTCGATCCCGGCGGCTATGTCGGCAGCGCCGGCGCCCTGATCGACCGCGCGCTGCGGGCGGCGGCGCGATGAGCGCGGCCGTGACGGTGCATCACCGCGAGGACGGGCCGCGGGACGCGCCCGCGCTGCTCCTGATCAACTCGCTCGGCGCGGACCTGTCCATGTGGGAGCCGCAGATCCCCGCGCTGGCGGGGCGGTTCCGGGTCATCCGGTACGACGCACGCGGGCACGGGCGCTCGCCCGTACCCCCGGGCCGTTACACCCTCGCCGAGCTCGGGCGCGACGCGCTCGACCTGCTGGACCGCCTCGGCGTCGGGCGGGCCCACGTCTGCGGGCTGTCGCTCGGCGGCATGACCGCCATGTGGCTCGCCGCGCACGCGGGCGAGCGGGTCGACCGGCTCATCCTGTTCTGCACGTCGGCCCTGCTCGGGCCGGCCTCGGCGTGGGCCGAGCGGGCCGCGCTGGTCCGGGCCGAGGGCACCGCCGCGGTCGCCGGCGCGGTCGTCGCCCGCTGGGTGACGCCCGGCTACGCGGCGGAACACCCCGCGGTGGCCGGCCGGCTGCGGGACATGGTCGCGGCCACCCCCGCCATCGGGTACGCGGGCGCGTGCGCCGCGATCGAGGAGATGGACCTGCGCGCCGACCTGCCCCGCATCCACGCGCCGACGCTGGTGGTCGCCGGTGCCGACGATCCGGCGACGCCGCCCGCGCACGGTGCGGCGATCGCCGCGGCCGTGCCCGGCGCCCGCCTCGAGGTGCTGGCCGACGCCGCGCACCTGGCCAGCCTCGAGCAGGCCGATACCGCGAACCGACTGATCCTGGAGGCGCTCGATGGGTGACGTTCACTCCGACGGCATGGCGGTGCGGCGCGAGGTGCTCGGCGACGCGCACGTCGACCGCGCCATCGCCGCGACCACCGAGCTCACCGCGGACTTCCAGGACTTCATCACCCGCTACGCCTGGGGCGCGGTCTGGGCCCGCGACGGCCTGGACCGGCGCACCCGCAGCTGCGTCACCCTGGCCGTGCTGACCGCGCTGCACTGCCACGAGGAGCTGGCCATGCACGTACGCGCCGCCCGCCGCAACGGCCTGACGCCCGACGAGATCGGCGAGGTGCTGCTGCACACCGCCGTCTACGCCGGGGTGCCCGCCGCCAACGCCGCGTTCAAGATCGCCCAGGGCGCCCTGGCCGACGACGAAGCCACCGCCTGACGCTATGGTGCAGACAATGACAGACCAGGTCCGCGAGCCGCACTTCGTGCAGTCGCTGGAGCGCGGGCTCGCCGTCATCCGGGCCTTCGACGCTCATCATTCCGAGCTGACGCTCAGCGAGGTCGCGCGCATCTGCGACCTCACCCGGGCCGCGGCCCGGCGCTTCCTGCTCACCCTCGCCGACCTCGGCTACGTGCGCACCGACGGGCGGCTCTTCTCGCTGACGCCGCGGGTGCTCGAGCTCGGCTACTCGTTCCTGTCCAGCCTGTCGCTGCCCGAGGTGGCCCTGCCGCACCTGGAGCGGCTCGTCGCCGAGGTGCACGAGTCGTCGTCGGTGTCGGTGCTCGACGGCGACGACATCGTCTACGTGGCCCGGGTGCCGACCCGGCGGATCATGACGGTGGCGATCAACGTGGGCACCCGGTTCCCGGCGTACGCGACGTCGATGGGCCGGGTGCTGATCGCCAACCTGCCCGGTGACCAGGTCGGCGCGTACCTCGACCGGATCCGGCTGGAGCGGCTCACCGGCCGCACCGTCGCGTCGGTCAAGGCGCTGGAGGCCGAGCTCGGGCGGATCCGCGAGCAGGGCTACGCGATCGTCGACCAGGAGCTGGAGGAGGGGCTGCGGTCGATGGCGGCACCGCTGCGCGACCGCTCCGGTGCGGTGACCGCGGCCGTGAACGTCTCCGTGCACGCCAGCCGCACGTCGGTCGCCGCGATGCGGGCCGACCTGCTGCCGCCGCTGCTGGCGGTCGCGGAGCGGATCACCGCCGACCTGCGGATCACGGCACCGGGGCGTTAGCGCGGCGCTTCTCGATGTACATCGCCGCGTCGGCGGCCGCGACGAGCCGGGAGAAGTCCTCGCCGGCCCGGCCGATGGCGTAGCCGATGCTGGCGCCGACGCGGTGCACGCCGGTGGCGCCGCAGATCGGCTCGGCGATCGCGGCGCGCAGCCGCTGCGCGGTCGCCGGCAGCAGCGCCTCGAGGTCGTCGCCGGCCAGCACCGCGACGAACTCGTCGCCGCCGGTCCGGGCGAGCACGGCGGCGCCGCGCAGGTGGTGCCGCAGCCGCTCGGCCACGATCCGCAGCACCTCGTCGCCCGCCTCGTGGCCGGCCGCGTCGTTGACCTTCTTGAAGCCGTCCAGGTCGACCACGAGCACCCCGGCCTGCCGCGCGCCGAGCCCCGGCAGCGCGGCGATGCCGGACATCAGCAGGGCGCGGTTGGCCAGCCCGGTGAGGCTGTCGTGGGTCGCCGCGTACTCCGCCGCGGCCTGGCTGCGCTCGAGGCGGGAGTGCAGGCGGGCGTGCTGGATGGCGATGGCCGCGTGCTCGGCGAAGAACTCCAGGATCTCCTGCTGCTGCGGCCCGGGCCGCAGCCCGCCCCGCGGCAGGTCGACGCTGAGCACGCCCAGCCACTCCCCCGACGGCGCCATCAGCGGCGCGAAGAGGCAGTCCAGCGGGTGCCACCGCGCCGGGTCGTCGCTGGCCTCGATGTCGGGCACCCAGACGTAGAGCTCCTCCGGCACCCCGAAGCGGTGGTCGACGAAGTAGAGCGAGCCCCAGCGCTCGGCCCGGCGGAACAGCTCGCGCCAGTTCTCCGCCGAGCCGCTCTTGCCGAGCAGCTCCCGGCGCACGTCGTCGCTGCCGGCGACCGCGACGGTGGTGTAGTCGCCGTTCGGTTCGGCCAGGTTGACCGCCGCGAGGCCGAAACCGGCCGCCTCGACGACTCCACACGCGACCGCGTCGAGGGTCTCGGTCAGGTCGAGGCTGGCGTGCACGCGCTTGGTGACCGCGTGCAGCGCCCGCAGGGCCTGCAACTGCGGATCGGAGGGGGTCAAACCTGGCTCCCTTCACCGCTTTCGTGATCAACCGACCGTAGTGCATGCGCATACAGCTCGTGGAGCCCCTGGATCGCGCGAGCTCAGCTCAGGTGGGAGAACGCCGCCGCTGGTCCGGGCGTGTCGCGCGTCTCAGGGCGGCGCCGATGCGGCGGGCGGCCTCCTGCAGGCGGTCCGGCGGCAGCGCGGCGTAGCCGAGGACCAGGCCCGGCGGCCCGTCGAGCTGCCGGTGCCAGGAGAGCGGATGCACCCGTACGCCCGCGCGCTCGATCCGCCGCGCGAGTTCGGTGTCGTCGCCCGCGCCCGGCAAGGTGATCAGCAGGTGCAGCCCGGCGGCGACGCCCTCGACCCGGGCCGCGGGCAGGTGCTCGGCCAGGCCGCTCAGCAGGGCGTCGCGGCGGGCGCGCTGCCGGCGGCGGACCGTGCGCAGGTGCCGCTCGTAGTCGCCGGCCGCGAGCAGGTGCGCGAAGATCAGCTGCGGCAGGGCGGGGTTGCCGAGGTCGCTGGCGTGCTTGGCGGTGACCAGCTCGGCGTGCAGGCGGCGGGGCGCGATCAGCCAACCCAGGCGCATGCCCGGCGCGAGCGACTTGGAGACGCTGCCGGCGTACGCGACCCGCTCGGGGGCCGAGCCCTGCAGCGCGGCCACCGGCGCGCGGTCGTAGCGGTGCTCGGCGTCGTAGTCGTCCTCGATGATCAGGCCGGAGGGGTCGCCGGGCCGGTCCAGCAGCGCGCGGCGGCGGGCCGGGCTCAGCACCACCCCGGTCGGGAACTGATGCGCCGGGGTGAGCAGCACGGTCCGCGCGCCGGCGGCGTCGAGCTCGGCCACCCGGATGCCCTGCTCGTCGACCGGGATCGGCACGGTCCGCAGCCCCCAGTGCTCGAGCTCCTCGCGGGTGCCGCGCGATCCGGGGTCCTCGATCGCGACCTCGGCGACCCCCCGTGACCGCAGCGACTGCGACAGCAGCGCCAGGGCCTGCGCGACCCCGCCGGTGACGATGAGATCGTCGGCGGTGGCCCGCACGCCGCGGGTCCGGGAGAGCCAGCCGGCGAGCTCGCCGCGCAGCCGCGGGCTGCCGCGCGGGTCGCCGTAGCCGAGGTCGGCGTTGCTGGCGCCCGCGAGCACGATCCGCTCGGCGCGCAGCCAGGCAGCGCGGGGAAAGGCCGACAGGTCCGGCACGCCCGGGGACAGGTCCAGCTCGATGTCGGCCGACGGCGGCAGCGGCAGCCGCATCCCCGAGGCGTCCCGCGGGCGGCTCTCACCGCGGGGCGCGCTCGCCGGCGCGATCACCACGGTGCCGGCGCCGGTACGCCCGCTGAGCAGCCCCTCGTCGGTGAGCCGCTGGTAGGCCTCGACGACCACGCCGCGGGAGAGGCCGAGCTCGGCGGCGAGCACCCGGGTGGCGGGCAGCCGCGCACCCGCCGGGAGGCTGCCGCCGGCGATCGCGGCACGCAGCACGTCCACCAGCCAGGTGGTGACGCCCTTGGCCGGGGCGGCGCCGGCGTAGAGCTCCAGGAAGTCGACTTGGTCCACCTCCCCGTCCCCGGATTGGTTCTTATCGAGGGACCATATCGCCCCGGAGCATGGTTTGCGTGACCCGATCACTGTCCGTAGCCGCCGGTTCGGCGGGCATGTGCTGCGTCGGCGGCAGCGTCGCCGTCTCCGGCGTCCTCGCCGACGCTCCCCTGTTCACCACCCAGGCGGTTCGCTACGCACTGGCCTGCCTGCTGCTGATCGCGTTCGCCCGGCTCAGCCGGTCCGGGCTGGTCCGGCCCCGCGGCACGGAGTGGCTCTGGCTCGCCGGCATCGCCGCGACCGGCCTGGTCGTCTTCAACCTGGCGCTGGTGCAGGGCGCGAAGCACGCCGAGCCGGCCGTCCTCGGTGTGGCGGTCGCCTGCGTGCCGCTGCTGCTGGCGGCGGCCGGGCCGAAGCTTGCGGGCCACGGCCCGCGCCGCACGGTCCTGGCGGGCGCGCTCGTGGTGACCCTCGGCGCGGTGCTGGTTCAGGGCCTGGGCCGCACGGACGGTACCGGTGTGGCCTGGGCGGCGGTGGCGTTCGGCTGCGAGGCCGCGTTCACGCTGCTCGCCGTGCCGGTGCTGGGACGGCACGGCCCGGTCGGGGTGTCCGTGCACACCACCTGGCTGGCGGTGGCGATGCTCGCGGTGCTCGGCCCGCTGCACGAGGGCCCGGCCGCGATAACCCGGCTGAGCCGGACGGACCTGCTCGCCGGCGCCTATCTCGCGGTCGCGGTGACGGCGGTGGCGTTCGTGCTCTGGTACGCGTGCGTGTCCCGGCTCGGCGCGGGCCGGGCCGGCCTGCTGACCGGCATCGCCCCGATCGCGGCGGCGCTGGCCGGGGTGGCGCTCGGCGGGCCCGCGCCGCGGGCGGGGGTCTGGATGGGCATCGCCGTGGTGTCGGCGGGCCTCGTGATCGGCCTGCGCGCCGCCCCGGCTCCGCTGGTCGCGGCCGACTGAGCGGAGCTGCCACAACGTCGGCGAGATCCCGCCGAACTTGGGTGCGAAACGGTGGTTTCCGCCCGTGTCACCCGTCACGGAGGGATCTGGTCAGGCCGGCCGCGCAGGGGGCGATGGGGAAGGTGGCCGCGGGTATCGACCGGCCGATGCCGCACACCCTCTACCGGAAACGGATCATGCTCTCCTCTGCTGTTCTCGGCTGGCTCGGCGCCGCCCTGTCCATGACCCTCCTCTGGCCCCAGGTCTGGCGTACGGTCGCCAAGGGCCACACGAACGGCCTCTGCGCGGTCGCCTGCTGGCAGGGCGTGGCGATGCCGGTCGGCTGGATCGTCTACGGGCTGCTGACCCAGCAGGCCGTCCAGGTGGTCACGAACACGGTGACCGGGTTCGCCGGGCTGTTGATCCTGGCGGTACTGCTGGTCAAGCGGAGTGAGCTGCGTACCGGGCGCCGGCTGCTGACCGGAGCGGCCGGAGCGGCGGCGGTGCTCGGCGCGGTGGCGCTCAGCGCGGCGCTGGCCGCGACGACCGACCTCGGAATCCAGCGGGTGGCGACGGCCCTCGGGCTGGTGCTCGCGGTCGCCGCGACGCTCTCGGCGGTGCCGCAGCCGCTGTCGCTGCTGCGCGACCGCACCCAGGACCTGGCGGGCCTCTCGCCGCTGCGCTGGTGGCTCACGGCGGCCTGCACCGCCTGCTGGAGCGCGTACGGCGTGGCCACCGGTCAGGTGGCGGTCTGGCTCTCCGCGTCCGTCGGCCTGGCCGCCGCCCTGGTCGTGTGCTGGGTCATGACGACCGCCGGCCGCACGGCTCCGCGCCCGGCCGCCGCCCCCGCGCTCCGGCCGCACACGGCCGGGCCCCGCATCGTCCACCCGGCCGCCCCGTTCGCCGGCCCGTCCCGTCCCGCCACGACGGGGCGCCCGCGCATCGCACCGAGGACCCTGGTCCGGCCGCCCGGGCGGCCGGTCCGGCCACAACCAGGTGGCAACCGCCCGTTCGCTCAGGCCGGTGCCAGGCACGCCGATCCTGCCCAATAAGGTTCGCGAGACGGGAGTTCGACTATGCGTGGTTGGCTTCCGGCCGGCGGTGGCCTGCGCGACGAGGACTGGGCCGGCCGCCATCGGCTGCTGACCCTGCTGCTCGCGGCGGCCGTGGTCGCGCTCACCGTCTTCGGCTACACGCAGGACCGGCTCGACTCGGCCTGGCTGCTCACCGTCGCCCTGATCCTGCCGTGCGTGGTCGGCGCGGTGCTGCTGCGCCCGCGCCGGCTGCCCTCGATCTTCGTCGCCGTCGGCATGACCGTCGCATGTGGCGGCTTCGTCGCCATGTCCGACGGGCAGACCGAGGCGCACTTCTCGTTCTTCATCGCCATCGCCGCGCTGGCGCTGTACCGCGACTGGACCCCGTTCGGCGTGTTCCTGGTCGGCACCACCCTGCACCACGCCGTCTTCGGCGCCGTGGTCAGCGAGCGCACCTACGACCACCACAGCGCCGTGGCGCGCCCCTGGCTCTGGGCGGTCCTGCACGGCCTCGGCGTGCTGGCGGCCGCGACGTTCCAGGTGGTGGCCTGGCGGCTGACCGAGACCGAGGAGCGACGGGCACAGGACAGCCTCGCCGCGAGCCAGGCGCAGCTGAGCGTGGCGTTCGACGAGACACCCGTGCCGATGGCCATGGTCGCGCCCGACGGCGCGCTGCTGCGCGTCAACGCGGCGTTCCGGGGCTGGCTCGGCCTGCCCGAGCAGCTCGCGCCGGGCTACTCCCTGGCCGACCTGCCGGTCACCCCGGAGGGCCACCAGACCGGCCGGCTCATCGAACAGCTGATGGGCGCGCCCGGCGCCACCACCACGGTCACCCAGGCGTACCGGCGCCACGACGACGGCTCGCTGATGTGGGTCGAGACGCACAGCAACGGCCTGCGCGACCGCAAGGGCCGGATCCAGTCCGTCTTCCTGCACTGCCTGGACGTCACCCGGCAGCAGGAACACGAGGCCGCGCTGCGCCGCCAGGTGCGGCAGGACTCGCTGACCGGGCTGCTGTCGCGGTCGGCGTTCGAGGTCGACCTGGTGCAGCTCCTCGGCGCGAGCGACGGCCCGGTGTCCGTGCTCTACCTCGACGTGGACCGGTTCAAGGCGATCAACGACGGCTCCGGTCACTCCGTCGGCGACGACGTGCTGCGCGCACTGGCCGCCCGGCTGGAGCTGACCGTGCCGCCCGGCTCGGTGATCGCGCGGCTCGGCGGCGACGAGTTCGTGGTCGCCCACCCCGGCCCGGTCGAGTCCGGCCGCGAGACCGGCCGCGCGGTGCTGGCGTCGCTGGCGCAGCCGCTGCCGGTCACCGGCGGGCGCCTGCAGCTGGCGGTGAGCATCGGCCTCGCCCAGGCGCACCGGCCGGAGCAGGCGGAGCAGGCCGTGCTGGCCGCCGACACCGCCATGTACGCGGCCAAGCGCGCCGGCGGCAACCGCCTGGAGCTCTTCAACGACGAGATGCGGGTCGCCGTGCAGCAGCGCATCACCGCGGAGTCCCGGCTGCGCCAGGCGCTGGACGGCGACCGGGTGGCGACCCTGCCGGTCTGGTTCCAGCCCATCGTCTCGCCCGCCACCGGCCTCATCGTCGGCGCCGAGGCCCTGGTCCGGATGTGGACCACCGAGGGCGAGCTGCTCGCGCCGGGCCACTTCATCTCGGCCGCCGAGGAGACCGGGCTGGTGGTGCCGCTCGGCGAGCACGTGCTCGGGTCGGCGCTGCGCCACCTGCGCCGGTGGCGCCACGAGCTGGGCTACGTCTCGGTCAACGTCAGCCCGCGGCAGCTGTCCGAGCCGGACTTCGTCCCGAGGCTCGCCCGGATGCTCTCCGCGAGCGGCCTCGACGACCCGTCGCGGCTGGTCCTGGAGATCACCGAGACGGCGCTGCTGTCCAACTCCCTCGACCTGCGGAACCGGCTGCACGCCATCAAGGCGCTCGGCGTACGCATCGCCCTCGACGATTTCGGCACCGGGTACAGCTCGCTGACCTGGCTGCAGTCCGTGCCCGCGGACATCGTGAAGCTGGACCGCTCGTTCGTCGCCGGCCTGGCCGACGACACCCGCAAGGCGTCGATCATCTCCGCCGTGCTCTGGCTGGCGCACTCGCTGGGCATGTCGGTGGTCGCCGAGGGCGTCGAGGACCTGGCGGACTGGGAGGCGCTGCGGGCCGCCGAATGCCCGGCCATCCAGGGCTACTTCTTCAGCCCGCCGGTCACCGCCGACGACTTCCACCGCATGCTCACCCCGGCGCGCCCGGTCACCCTGGAGGCGGCGGCTTAGCCAGCAGGGCGCGCATGGCGTCGTTCTCCGCCGTCTGCTCGTTGACGATGTGCGCCGCCAGGGCCCGGATGTAACGGTTCCGGCCGGCCTCCAGCACCGAGCGGGCCATGATGATCGCGCCCGCGTGGTGCGCGATCATCTGCCGCAGGAACGACCGGGCCGCCGCCGCGGGCGCCGCGGACCCGACCTCGCGCACCTGGTCCTCGGTCAGCATGCCGTGCGCCGCGGCGTCCCCGCCGTGCATCCGCCGCGCGGCCGGGTCGGCCGGGTCGGCGGCCGGGTGCCCCCAGGCGACCAGCCAGGCGTTGATCTCGTCGAGCTCGCGCTGCTGGTCCTGCGCGATGAAGCCGGCGATGTGGTGCACCCGCTCGGGCACCCCGGTCCGCGCGAGCAGGATCCGGCTCAGCCGGACCGCCTGCGCGTGGTGCGCGACCATCATCCGGGCGAACAGCACCTCGACCGCGCGCGGCCCCGCGACCGGTCCGGGCCGGTGCGCCTCGGCACCGCAGCCGGTCAGGGCGGCCAGGACGAGCAACAGGGTCACGGGTACGCGCACGTCAGTCCCGCCCGTTGACGCGGGCGCGCGCGTCCGGCGCGAGCCGGTTGATCTCGGTGAAGTCCCGGGGCACCAGGTCGAAACCCTGCCAGTGCACCGGCATCGGGCTCTGGTCCTCGTCGCGCGGCACGTGGTGGAAGCCGACCCGGACCCACATCACCGGGTCCGTCATGGTCTCGGCGTTTCGCGCGTAGTCCAGGATGGACCGGCGCCCGGCGCACTGCGGGTCGGTGTTGTCCATCGCGTACCGCTCGCAGCCGTGGTGCTCGGTGAAGGTCACGTCCGGCCTGGTCTCCGGGTGCGCCTCGTACACCTCGCTCGCGGCGGTGACCAGCTCGTACGAGCGGAGGTGCCCGTCGGCGTTGCGCGCGGTCCGGCTCACGACCCGCCACCAGCGGCGGTTCGCCTTCGAGAAGCTGCCCTCCCGGGCGATGACCTTGCGGCTGGTCCGGAGCGTAGCGACCTTCTTCCCCCGGCCGGACACCTTGGTGTCGTACTGCTCGACCCGCTCACCGCCGCGGCCGGCCAGGTCGAAGTCGACCCGCCAGAAGGCGCTGTGGAAGTGGCTGGTCGCGAAGTCGCGGGCGCGCTTGCCGACCGGCCAGCCGTCGTCGGCGGAGCCGTAGCCCTGCGGCGACAGGTCGCCGGTCGCGCCGAGGCGCGCCGAGATCTCGCCGTCGTCGTGCAGGCGGTACTCGGTGACGTACTCGTAGGAGTCGACCTTGCTGACCGCGCGCAGCACCAGGTCGTGGCCCTGCTCGGCGTACGGCTTCGCCGGCTCCCGCTCGTTGCGCAGGCGGTAGGCGGGCCCGGACGCCTCCGCGCTCACGCAGAGCACCTTGCGGCGCCGCGGCTCGGCGCCGCCGTCGGAGCCGACCCGGGCGGAACCGCCCGCGCAGTCCTCGCCGCCCAGGGTCTGCAGGTAGTCGCCGCCGAAGCCGTAGTCGGTGATGTCGTTGTACTCGATCACCCCGGAGTCGTACGGCACGTTGAGCTGGGCCAGGGTCATCGACCGCAGGACGCGGACCGGCTCCGGGTGGTGCCGGGAGGAGATCCGCACGTCCTCCAGGACCAGCCCGGTCTGGCGGTGCATGCGCCAGCAGAGCTGCCAGGTGGTGCCGTTGGGCAGCGTCTCCCGGACCGTGGTCGCGGCCGCGCACCGCGCCGCGGCCGGCGCCGGCGGGGCCGCGACGAGTCCGCCGGCGAGGATCAGGACGGCCGCGGCGGCGGCTCCGATGGTTCTCATCGCCGGGTCCCCCGTCAGCTCAGCCGGGCGACCGAGCGCCCGGAAAGGTCGAAGATGAGGTGGTCGAGGTCGATGAACGGGCCGTCCGCTGCCTGCACGACCAGTTGCAGGCAGCGGTGGGCGCCGCACTGGCGGGCGCCGGTGGTGTCGGCGGGGCGGGCCCGGTAGACGTGCGCGGTGACGACGACGTCGCCCGCGCCGGCGTACGCGCGCCCGGTCGCCGCGGCGTAGCGCTCGCGCAGGTCGGCGGCGAACGGCCCGGCGAGCAGGAGGCCGAGCGCGGCGTCGACCTCGCGGCGCGACGCGGGCGGCTGCATCCCGGCGGCCGCGTACGAGCCGGTGACCTTGCCGCCGGCGAGGTCGACGACCTGCTTGACGAGCCGGTCGGCCCGGTAGTCGTAGTAGTAGACCTCGGCCTGGCGGGTCGCGCCGTCGGCGGCCGTCTCGGCCGACAGGTACTCGGGGCCGGCGGCGCCGGTGACGTCCCGCGCGCCGGCCGCGAGCCTCGGCGTCAGCGCGACCGCGCGCGCTCGCGCGAGTTCGGCGGTGGTGAGCGGGTCGCCGCCCGTGCCGGCCGCGGGCTCGGGCGGCGTGCTCGGGTCGGTGACCCGCGCCGGCTCGGCGGTCGCCGCGGCCGGCGGGGCGCCGGGCCCCGGCGGCGCCGCGTTCGCCTGCCACTCGACCACGCCGAACGCGGCCAGCGCCGTTGCCGCCGCGACGAACAGCCGCGCCGATGCCGATCTTCCTGCCACGACTCCGCCCCCGTGAGATCGAAGTGAGGTTTGCCCCGATAACGCCCGATTACCGATGCTTACCATTCAATGCCCAGATCCACGCCGAAACAAGATGCCGCCCGAAAGGGGGCCACGGCGGCCCGGCATGATCGACGTCATGCTGCCCGTGGAATTCGGACTGGACACCTTCGGCGACGTCACCGCCGGGCCGGACGGAACGCCGCTGCCGTACGCGCAGGTCATCCGCGACGTCGTCGAGCAGGCCGTGCTCGCCGACGAGGTAGGGGTGGACGCCTTCGGCATCGGCGAGCACCACCGCGACGACTACGCCGTGTCGGCGCCGGAGATCGTGCTCGCCGCGATCGCCGCCCGCACCCGGCGGATCCGGCTGGGCACCGCGGTGACGGTCCTGAGCTCCGACGACCCGGTCCGCGTCTTCGAGCGCTTCGCCACCCTGGACGCGGTCTCCCAGGGCCGGGCCGAGCTCACCCTGGGCCGCGGCTCCTTCACCGAGTCGTTCCCGCTGTTCGGCTACGACCTCGCCGACTACGACCGGCTCTTCGCGGAGAAGGTCGGCCTGATGGCGGAGCTGCTCACCGAGGACGCGGTGACCTGGCTCGGCACCGTCCGGGCGCCGCTGACCGAGCAGCACGTCTATCCGAAGACCGAGTCCGGCCGCATCCCCGCCTGGATCGGCGTCGGCGGCACCCCCGAGTCGGTGGTCCGCGCGGCCCGCCACGGGTTCCCGCTGGTGCTGGCCGTCATCGGCGGCGACCCGGCCCGCTTCGCGCCCTACGTCGAGCTGTACCACCGGGCGCTGGACCAGTACGAGCGCGAGCAGCTGCCGATCGCCGTGCACGCGCCGGGCTTCGTCGCCGCCACCGATTCCGAGGCGATCGAGACGCTGTGGCCGCACGCGCGGGCGGTGATGACGCGGATCGGCGCGGAGCGCGGCTGGCCGCCGCTGACCCGCGAGGCCTTCGAGGCGGACATCGCACAGGGCGCCTGGCACGTCGGCTCGCCGGAGACGGTCGCCCGCAAGATCGCCCGTACGCTCACCGTGCTCGACGCGCAGCGCTTCGACCTCAAGTACTCGGCGGGCACGCTGCCGCACGAGGCGATGATGACAGCGATCCGCCTCTACGGCACCGAGGTGATCCCCCGGGTCCGCGAGCTGCTCGAGGCCGACCTGCTCGAGCCCGGCGACTGAGCTACGGCTTGCGGCCGATCCCGGCGACCACGGCCATCTCGCCGGGCCCGTCGCCGTCCTGCGGGCCGTCCGGCCACTCGTTCACCCAGACCAGGCCGGGCGGCACCAGCTCCGCGTCGCCGAAGAAGCGCATGATCTGCTCCCGGCTGCGGCCGGTCGCCGTCGACACGTCCGTACGCTGATAGAGCTGCGCGACGCCCGCGCCCGCCGCGTCGGCGGGTGTCTCGGAGACGCCGTGCGAGACCACCACGTAAGACCCGGGCGGCAGCGCCTCCCGCAGCCGGTCGACGGCGTCGAACGCGTCGTCGTCGGGCACGAAGTGCAGCATCGACACCAGCAGCAGCCCGACCGGACGGTCCAGGTCGATCAGCTTGCCCACCTCGGCGTGCTCGAGGATCGCCTGCGGGAAACGCATGTCGGCCTGCACGGCCGTGGCGAGGGGGTTGTCCCGCAGGATCTCGCCGGCGTGCGCGACCGCGACCGGGTCGATATCGACGTAGACCACCCGGGCGCCGGGTTCCCGGCTCTGCGCGATCTCGTGCACGTTGCCGACCGTCGGGATGCCGCTGCCGATGTCGAGGAACTGGCGCACCCCCGCGTCGAGCAGGAACCGCACGGCCCGGTTGAGGAACGCGCGATTGGCGCGGGCCATCTCGCCCGCGGCCGGGATCATCGAGAGCAGCCGCTTGGCGGCCTCGCGGTCCACCTCGAAGTTGTGGTTGCCCCCGAGCAGGGCGTCGTAGATCCGGGCACTGCTGGGGCGGCCGGAGTAGTCGGCGTCCGCGTTCACCATGGCGGGGAAGCCTACTCCACTGTGGTCGGTCACGACGCCACCAGCCGGTCGGGCACGGCGACGAGCAACGCCGGCGGCCGCAGCAGCGCGGGCACCTGGTGCGGCGTGCTCGGCGGGCCGAAGCGCAGGCCCTGCGCGCGGTCGCAGCCCGTGCCGGCCAGCGCGGCGGCGCCCCGCTCGTCGTCGACGCCGTGCACGGTCAGGGTCAGGCCGAGCGCGTGCGCCACCCGGGCCATGCCGGCGAGCAGCTCGCGGTCGGCGTCGAGGCCGCCCGGCGAGCCTCGCAGCAGCGACGCCGGGGTGCGCAGGCCGTGCACCGGCAGGTCCCGCAGGTAGGCGATGCTGCTGTTGCCCGTGCCGAAGTCGTCGAGGATCAGCCGCACGCCCAGTGCGGCGAGCGCCGCCAGCACGGTATGGCTGTGCGTGCCGGCCGGCACCGCGGCGAGCCCGGACAGGTGCAGGTGCAGCCGCTTCGCCGGCAGGCCGCTGTCGGCGAGCCCTTCGCGGACCAGCTCGACGATGTCGGGGTAGCCGATCTGGTGCACCGGCAGGTCGAGGCCGATGAACGGGCCCTTCTTCCCGCCGTCCCAGCTCATCGCCGACCGGCAGGCCTGCCGCAGCAGGCCGCCGGCGAGCCGGGTGATGGTGTCCCGGTCGCCGGTGAGCTGCCCGATCCGGCTCAGGTCGAGGGTGCCCAGGTGCGGGTGCCGCCAGGCCATCCGGGTGTGCAGGCCGGCGACCCGGCCGGTGCCGACCGCGACGATGGGCTGGTACGACGGCGGCCCGGTGACCAGGCCGGAGACGCTGGTCGCGGCCCGCGCCCGGCCGGGGCGCGCCGGCCGCGGGTCGTAGCTGGCCCAGCCGGTCGTGCCGGCCCGCGCCTGCCGCAGGGCGATCTCCGCGTCCACCAGGACGCGGGCGACGTCGAGGCCGCCGGTCGGCACGTCGACGACGCCGACGGCGGCCCGCAGCGCCGCGGTCAGGCCGGTGCCGGGCAGCGACGCCGGCTCGGCCAGCCCGGCCGTGATGCGCTCCGCGAGCTCGGCGAGGTGCGCGAGGCCGGCGCTGTCCTGCACCAGCACCACGAAGGTGCGGCCGCCGTGCCGGGCTAGCAGGTAGTCGGGATGCCGGGCGACCTGCCGCAGCCGCCGGGCCACCTCGGTCAGCACGTGGTCGCCGGCGTCGGCACCGAACTGCTCGCAGACGGCCGGGTGGCCGCCGACGTCGACGAGGCAGAGCCCGACGTGCCGGGCCGGGTCACCGCCGTTGGCGGCCTGCCGCAGCCGCTGCACCAGGCGGGTCTTGTTGGCCAGGCCGGTGACCGGGTCGTAGTTGGCGAGCCGGCGGTACCGGGCCTCGCTGTCCTGCAGGGCGAGCTGGAACTCGCGGGTGGCGCGCTGCGCGGCCCGGTGCAGCGACTCCTGCTGCGCCAGCGTGCGGGCCTGCAGCGCGGCGGCGAAGCCGGCGGCGAACGCGCCGGCGACCTGCCGGGCCGGGCGGCGGATGACCTCGCCGTCGCCGACGTGGTCGAGGACGACGCCCATGGTGGCGGGTAGCGCCTCGTGGCGGCTGACGCCGAGGGCGACCAGCTCGACGCCGACCCGGTAGGCGGCCTCCAGGTCGGGCGGGACGGCGTGTGCCGCGTCGTAGAGGCAGGCCGCGAACAGGTCGAGGGTCTGCACCGCCACCTGGTCGGCGATCGGCAGGTAGACCCCGGCCGCCTTGGCGGCGGCGAACCAGGCGGCGCCGACGGTGCTGCCGACGGGCGCGGCGGCGGGCATCGGCGCCAGCTCGACCGGCGCGGCCGCGCCGGGCGGGAGCGCGCGCCGGGCGCTGGCCACCATCTGGGCCGCCTGGTCGAGGGCCGCGTCGGTGTACTGCACGGCGGTCTCGAGCGCGGCGGCCACGATCCCGTCGGCGCGCTGCCGGGCGTCCTCGATGAGCCGGTCCGCGGCGCCGGTGCCGGCCGGCTCCACCTTGTCCTCGGCGACCGGGTCGTAGCCGCACTCCCAGAGGATCTGGTTGAGCGCGGCGATCATCATGGCGTGGGTCAAGGTGGTGTCGTCGTCGGAGTGGTCGTCGTGCGTCATCAGCGCTCCCCCGCCTCGGGTTCCGTGGCCGGCGACTGCTGGCGCTGCTCGGGCGCCTGCCGCCACATCGCCACCGCCTGGCGGCGGCCGAGCTTGAGCGCCGTGCGGACGGCCTCCGGGGTCTTGCCGACCAGCCCGGCGATCTCGGCCGGGGTCAGCCCCTCCGCGGACAGCTCGAGCGCCTCCCGCCGGGCGGGCGGCAACTGGGCGAGCACCCCGGCGAACCACTCCGCCAGCTCGTAGGCCACCAGGTCGGGGTCGGCCTGCGCCTCGCCGAGCTCGGCGACGTCGGCGACCAGCACCTCCGCGTCCGCCGGCCCGGCGCCGCGCCGCTGCTTGAGCCAGTGCGACCGGGCCGCGGTGCGCACCCAGGCGACCGGGTGGGTCAGCTCCGTCCAGCGGCGCAGCGCCTCACGGATCGCCTCGGCGACGGCGTCCTGCGCCTCCCAGCGGTTGGCGCCCTCGCGCAGCAGGCTGCGCACCAGGCCCTCCCAGTAACGCCGGAAGAACTCCTCGATCTCCGCGGCGGGTGGCGGGTCGGCGATGGCCCCCGGGGGCGGTGCGGGCGTAATCGAGTCGTCCACGTCGCCCGCTTCGACCACCGGTGCCTCCGTCCGCCGTTGAGCTCCCACCTAAGTTAGGTCTCGGGGAACCCCTCGGCGTGACACCGGCGGCCAAGATTCTTTTCGGGTTACTCCGCCATCATCCGGATGATGGCGTTTCCGCCGAGCATCAGCACGTCCGCGCCGGCGACCAGCGCCATCGAGAGGTGCATCCGGCGGCTGGTCAGCTCCGGGTCCGGGCCGCCCCGCATGCCGAGCACGGCGATGAACAGGCCGAGCAGCACGAGCGGGATGCCGAAGATGAGCAGGACGCCGACCGAGCCGGGCGTGCGGCCCTGCGCGACGAGCATGCTGAGCATCACCGCCGGCACGATGCCGAAGACCAGCACGGCGAACCCGCCGAACCACCGCAACGACCGCGTCGGGTCTTCCGTCACTTCTCCCACCTTCCGACCGGGAGATAGTAACGACCGGCGCCACCCCCGGCGGCGCCGGACACGGCCTGGCATGCTCAGGACCGATGTCCACCCTGTACGCGGTCAGCGACCTGCACGTCTCCTACGCCGAGAACCGCCGCATCGTCGACGCCCTGCACCCCGCCTCGCCCGACGACTGGCTGATCGTCGCCGGTGACGTCGGCGAGCTGCTCGGCTCCGTCGAGGCGACGCTGCGGCTGCTGCGCGGGCGCTTCGCCAAGGTGATCTGGGCGCCCGGCAACCACGAGCTGTGGACGCACCGCGACGATCCGGTCCAGCTGCGCGGCGCGCGGCGCTACGACCGGCTGGTCGAGATGTGCCGGGAGATCGACGTGCTCACCCCCGAGGACGACTACGCCGTCTGGCGCGGCGCGGGCGGCCCGGCGGCGGTCGTGCCGCTGTTCCTGCTGTACGACTACTCGTTCCGGGCTCCCGGCACCACCACGAAAGAGGAGTCGCTGGCGTACGCGTACCGGACCGGGGTGGTCTGCACCGACGAGCGGCTGCTGCATCCCGACCCGTACCCGGATCGGGAGTCCTGGTGCCGGGACCGCGTCGCGGCGACCGAGCGGCGGCTGGCCGCGATCGATCCGGAGCTGCCCACCGTGCTGGTCTCGCACTGGCCGCTGCACCGGCACCCGACCGAGGTCCTCTGGTACCCGGAGTTCGCGCAGTGGTGCGGCACCGAGCTCACCGCCGACTGGCACCTGCGTTTCCGGGCCGCCGCCGCGGTCTACGGCCACCTGCACATCCCCCGCACCACCTGGCAGGACGGCGTGCGCTTCGAGGAGGTCTCGCTGGGCTACCCGCGCGAGTGGGGCGCCCGGCCGGAGCCGCCCGCGCTGCCGAGGCCGATCCTCGGTCAGGCGGTCCGGTTGCGGAACACCGACCGGTAGGCCTGCGGCGTGGTGTGCAGCCGGTGTCCGAAGTGGTGCCGCATGGTGGCGGCGCTGCCGAAGCCGGCGCGCACGGCGATCGCGTCGACGCCCAGGTCGGAGTCCTCGAGCAGGCGCCGGGCGAGCAGCACCCGCTGGCCGGTCAGCCAGTCGTGCGGCGTCGCGCCGGTCTCGGCCCGGAACCGGCGGGCGAACGTGCGCGGCGCCATGTGCGCGCGCAGGGCCAGGGTGTCCACCGTGTGCGGGCGGTCGAGGCTCTGCAGGACCTCGGCCAGCAGCGGCTGCAGCGTCTCGCACTCGATCGGCGGCACCGCCCGCTCGATGAACTGCGCCTGGCCGCCCTCGCGGTGCGGCGGGACGACCATCCGCCGGGCGAGCTGGGTGGCCACGGCGGAGCCCTGCTCCTCGCGGATCAGGTGCAGTCCGCAGTCGACGGCGGCGGAGGTGCCCGCGCTGGTGATGAGGTTGCCGTCGGCGACGTAGAGCACGTTCGGGTCGACCTTCGCGGCCGGGAACCGGGCCGCGAGGGCGTCGGTGTGCCGCCAGTGCGTAGTGCAGCGGCGGTCGTCGAGCAGGCCGGCCGCGCCGAGCGCGAACGCGCCGGTGCAGACGCTCATCACCCACGCGCCCCGGGCATGCGCGCGGCGCAGCACGTCGAGGACGGCCGCGGGCGGCTCCAGCTCGGCGTTGCTCGGCACGACCGCGACCAGGTCGGCCGCCTCGGCCGGCGCCAGGTCGTGGCTGGGGGAGATCGAGAAGCCCGCATGGGTACGCACGGCGGCGCCGTCCGCGCTGCACACGGCGAACTCGTACGCCGGCAGCCCCTCCGCGGTGCGGTCGTAGCCGAACAGCTCGCAGAGCACGCCGAGCTCGAACACGGCGACCTCTGGCATGACGATGACGGCGACGCTGTTCAGCATGTCCGCCAGCCTACGACGAACTGGCAGGATTTTGAAGATGTATGGCATCTCTGCCACTGTCCGCGGCCGCCCGGCCGGTTCATGCTTGGTATCAGCAACCCGGTGCGCACCGGCCAGAACCCGCCGGATCAAGGGTGTGAATCGTCATGGGAATCGCCGTACTGCTGTTCTTCGTCGCCATCGCCATCGCCTCGGGCCTCGGCCTGACCGCCGACAGCCGCGACAGCGCCGACTGGAAGCCGACCGTCGACGGCCTGCGCGGCCGGTGCTGATGTCGGCCGCGACGCACCGGCCCCGCCAGCGGTAGACGCGGGCGGGGCCAGTGCGCTGTAACGCCTACTTCTTCTACTTCTTCGCGGGAGCCTCCTGCTCCTCGGCGCCCGCCTGCTCCTCGACACCGGCCTCTTCCTCGGCACCCGCCTCTTCCTCGGCACCGGCCTCCTCGCCGGCGCCGGCCTCTTCACCGGCGCCCGCGTCGCCCGCGGCCTCGGCGGCGGCGGCCTTCTTGCCGGCCAGGTCGAGGCAGGCGACCAGCAGCGCCGCCCGGGCGTCGGTCACCGCGGCGTCCAGGTCCTCCTGAGCGGCGGCGTCCTCCGCCTCCTCGGCGGCACCCGCCTCCTCGGCGGCGCCCTTCTCCTTCGCGGCGCCCTTCTCCTTGCCCATGGCCCTGGCCCACTTCTTGGCCGCGGCCTTCTTGGCCCGCTTGGACATGTGCGCCGCGGCGGCGGCCGCTTCCTCCTCCTCGGCGGCGGCGTCCTCGGCGGCACCCTCGTCCTCGGCGGCGCCGGCCGCCTCCTCGGCGGCCGCGGCCTGGTCGATCGCGAACTGGTCGCACGATTCCTCGAGGGCCTGCGCCGATGCGGCGGCGGCCTCGGCGGCGCCTATCTCCTGTTCCGGCGCCAATGGTTCGCCGTCGCAGATAACCGCGCCGGCGTTGATTTCCAATTTCTCGCAACCGGCGATGTCGAAATTCTGACCGTCGACAACGACGATCTCCCCGGGTGCCGTCTGCTCGCCGGCCGACGCCAGCTGCAGGCCCGTGATACCGCCGACCACCAGCACACCAGCGATGACTGCGCCGCCGATCGCCTTGCGGTTGACCCCGGTGCTCCTGCCCCCGGTGCGTCGTCGCTGTCGCAGTCTCATCACCACTCCTAGTCGTCGGACGTCAATGCGTACGAAAGCAGGTACGCGACCGCCCGGCGTGGTGGTTCAGATCTGCGCCGAATTCATCCGGTTCAAAATTCCATGGACTTTCTCATGCCAAATTTTCGGCCGGTCGCGCGACCGGCGGCGGGCCGCCCATGCCGGCAATCCTGACTGGTCAGGTGAGGTGAGGCCGGTACCGGGATGGCAGTATCCCCCGGGCGGCTCGCACCGAGCCGTGGGCGAGGTGTTGATCCGCCGGGCGAGTTGGTCGCCCATGTCCGGCGGGGAGCCAGCGGCGAAACCGGCGTCCTTGGTACAGCCACTCCGCTGACTTCCGAGGATTTCGTCTGATGAGCACGACCCTGCGCCCCCGCCTCACGGTCATCGGCACCGGCTACCTCGGCGCCACCCACGCCATCTGCATGGCCGTGCTGGGCTTCGACGTGCTCGGTGTCGACGTCGACGCGGACAAGGTCGCCCGGCTCAACTCCGGCGAGGTGCCGTTCTTCGAGCCCGGCCTGCCCGAGCTGCTCACCAAGGCCCTCGAGACCGGCCGACTGCGCTTCACCACCTCGTTCCAGGAGGCCGGCGAGTTCGGCGACGTGCACTTCATCTGCGTCGGCACGCCGCAGCGCGGCGACTCCGGCGCCGCCGACCTGACCTACGTCGACGCGTCGGTCACCGCCCTGTCGCGGCACCTGCGCCGCCGCGCCCTCGTGGTCGGCAAGTCGACGGTGCCGGTCGGCACCGCCGCCCGCCTCGCCGGGCTGATCCGGGCCACCGCGCCCGCCGGCGACCAGGTCGAGCTGGCCTGGAACCCGGAGTTCCTGCGGGAGGGCTTCGCCGTCGACGACACCATGCGGCCCGACCGGCTGGTCTTCGGCGTCACCTCGGACTGGGCCGAGCAGCGGCTGCGGGCCGCGTTCGAGCCGGTGCTCGCGCTGGGCGTACCCGTCAAGGTCACCGACCTGCAGACCGCCGAGCTGGTCAAGGTCGCCGCGAACTCGTTCCTGGCCACCAAGATCTCCTACATCAACGCGATGGCCGAGGTCTGCGAGGCCACCGGCGCCGACGTGCGGGACCTGGCCGAGGCCCTGGCGTACGACGAGCGGATCGGTGGCAAGTTCCTGCGCCCCGGGCTCGGCTTCGGCGGCGGGTGCCTGCCCAAGGACATCCGGGCGTTCGCGCACCGGGCCGAGGAGCTGGGCGTCGGCCGGGCCGTCGGCTTCCTGCGCGAGATCGACGGCATCAACCGGCGCCGCCGCTCGCGGGCGGTGGACCTGGTGGTCGAGCTGTGCGGCGGCGACGTGGCCGGCAAGAAGGTCGCCGCGCTCGGCGCGTCGTTCAAGCCCGACTCCGACGACATCCGCGACGCGCCCGCGCTCGAGGTGGCGAGCACGCTCGCCGGCCTCGGCGCCCGCGTGCACGTCTTCGACCCGGCCGCGATGGAGAACGCCCGCCGGGCGCACCCCGAGCTCGCGTACGGCACCGGCGCGCTGGACGTGGCCCGCGACGCCGACGTGGTCGTGCTGCTGACCGAGTGGACCGAGTTCCGCGAGATCGCCCCCGAGGCGATGGCCCAGGTCGTCGGCGCCCGGCGGATCCTCGACGGGCGGCACGCCCTCGACCCGGACGCGTGGCGCGCGGCGGGCTGGGAGTACCGGGCCCTCGGCCGCCCCTGACCACTAGTCCGCGGGCGGGCGCCGGGCGGCCAGGGCCGCCACCACCGCGACGGCGAACGCCTCGGTGTCCCGCGGCGGGTGGCCGCGGCCGGCCGCCGCGCCGACGGCGGACGCCCAGGCCCGGCGCAGCTGCTCCGCCTCGAACGCGGGCACCGGCGCGTCCGGCACGTTCGCGAGCTCGCCGATCCGCGACCGCCGGCGGGTCAGCATCATCCTCAGCCGGCCCCGGCCCGGCTCCCCGGCGGGCTGCTGTGCGACCACCGTCTCGGCCACGAAGCCGAGCACGAAGGCCGACCACGCGCGGACCTGGTCGGCCGGGACGCCGGCCCGGCGCCCGTCGAGGGTCCAGGGATCGATCCGGTACGCCTCCAGCACCGACTCCAGGAACGGCAGCTCGGCGGGGGCCAGCGCGGCCAGCACGTCCCGGACGACATCCGCACCGGTACGCACAGCCACACCCCTCCGCTCGCCGCCCGCGCTCGACCCTAGACACGCGCGAGTGCGATCAGCCACGCCGTCACACGAACGGATGAGGCCCCCGGCCTCACATTCGCGCCGGCGCCGCGGTGAGGTTCCCGTCGCCGCGCGGACCCGGTACCGGCACGCGGACGTGACGGTGCCGCGGTGCAGTGCTGATGTGACACTGACAGCGATGCGATCCGTCGACAGCCCCGTACCGTGGCGCACCGCCCTGAAGGTCGCCGGTGCGGCCGCCACCGCCCTCCCGCCGGAGCGGGTGCCGCTCGGCGCGGCCGCCGGCCGGGTGCTCGCGGCGCCGGTGCACGCCGGCGCCGACCTGCCGGGCACCGACACCGCCGCCATGGACGGGTACGCCGTGTCCGGCGCCGGGCCGTGGCGGGTCGTCGGCCGGGTCCTGGCCGGCGGGCAACCCTGGGCCGGGGTGCTGCGCCCGGGTCAGGCGGTCGAGATCATGACCGGCGCCGTGGTGCCGCCCGGCGCGGTCGCGGTGCTGCCGTACGAGACGGCCGACCTGACCGGCGCGACGGGCTGGACCAAGGCGCACATCCGGCGCGCCGGCGAGGACGCGCGCGCCGGCGACGAGCTGCTGCGCCCCGGGCGGGTCGTGACCCCGGCCGTGGCGGGCCTGCTCGCGCAGGCCGGCGTGGACGACGTGCCGGTGCGCCGGCGGCCGGTGGTCCGGCTCGTGGTGACCGGCGACGAGGTGGTCGCGGCCGGGGTTCCCGGCGCCGGGCAGGTCCGTGACGTGTTCGGCCCGATGGTGTCGGCGCTGGTCACCGCGGCCGGCGGCGTGGTCGCCGACCGGGTGCTGCTGCGCGACGACGCCGGCCTGCTCGCCGAGTGCCTGGCCGCGACGGACGCGGACGTGGTCGTGGTGACCGGCTCGTCGTCGGCCGGCGCCGCGGACCACCTGCACCGGGTCCTGGACGAGCTCGGCGCGCGGCGCCTGGTGGACCGGGTGGCGTGCCGGCCGGGGCGCCCGCAGTCGCTGGCGGCGCTGCCGGGCGGGCGGTGGGTCGCGGGCCTGCCGGGCAACCCGTACGCCGGGCTGGTCGCCTGCGTGACCCTGCTCCAGCCGCTGCTGTACGGCCTGACCGGCGCCGCCCGGCCGCCGGCGCCGCGGCTGAGCGTCGTGGGCGACGTGACGCTCACGCCGCCGGCGACGCTGCTCGTGCCCGTGCGCCTCGCGGGCGACCACGCCACGGTCGTGCCCGGCAGCCGCCCGGCGAGCCTGGCCGGCGCCGCGCTCGCCGACGCCCTGGCCGTGCTCGAGGAGGGCTGGTCCAGCGGCTCCCCCGCCGACCTGATGATGCTGACCTGACCCAGGGCCTGCTCGGGAGACGCGGCCGGGCCGCGGCGGGCCCGGCCCGACCGCGCACCTGTCCCGGCGCGGGCCGGTCGTGATTCACTGCCCCGGTGACCCAGCGCGACGCGCCATTGATGATCTTCGTGCACGGCTGGCCCGAGCTGGGCCTGGTCTGGCGCGCCCAGGTCGAGCACTTCACCGCCGCCGGCTGGCACTGCGTGGCGCCGGACCTGCGCGGCTACGGCACCGCGGCGGTGCCCGAGCGGCCCGGCGACTACGCGCTCGAGCACATCGTCGGCGACATGCTGGAGCTGCACGACAGCCTGGGCGGCGCGCCCGCGGTCTGGGTCGGGCACGACTGGGGCAGCCCGGTGGTGTGGTCGCTGGCCACCCACCACCCCGAGCGGGTCCGGGCGGCCGCCAGCCTCTGCGTGCCGTACCTGCCGGCGGGTTTCGCCCTGGAGACGCTGGTCGACCTCGTCGACCGCGACCTCTATCCGGAGCGGCGGTTCCCGTACGGCCAGTGGGACTACTACCGCTACTACGCCGAGGACTTCGACACCGCCGTGGCGGACTTCGACGCGGACGTCGCCGCCACCGTCTCGCTGCTCTACCGCGGCGGCCGCCCGGACTCGGTCGGCCGGCCGACCCGCAGCTCCCAGGTGCGGGCGAACGGCGGCTGGTTCGGCCCGGCCCGGCGCACGCCGTTGCTGGAGCGCGACGCCTCGCTGCTCTCCGCCGCCGACCACGCCGCGCTGGTGGCCGCGCTGAGCGCGACGGGCTTCCGCGGCCCCTGCTCGTGGTACGCCAACGACGAGGCCAACCTCGCGTACGCGGCCCGCGCGCCGCACCCGCGCCTGGAGATGCCGGTGCTGTTCGTGCACGCGGCCTGGGACGGCATCTGCGAGACCCGGCACAGCCGCCTGGCCGACCCCATGCGGGCCGCCTGCGCCGACCTGACCGAGGCGACGGTCGACGCCGGGCACGAGGTGATGCTCCAGGCACCGGCGCAGACCAACGCGGCGATCGCCGGGTGGCTGAGCGCGCGGCGCCTGGCGCCGTGACCGCGCTGGCCCGCCGCCTGGGCACGACCGACGCGGTGGTGGTCGGCCTGAGCGCGATGATCGGGGCCGGGGTCTTCGCCGCCTTCGGCCCGGCGACCGCCGCCGCCGGCTCCTGGCTGCCGCTCGCGCTCGCCCTCGCAGCGCTGGTCGCCTACTGCAACGCGGTGTCCTCCGCCCGGCTCGCGGCCCGCTACCCGACCTCCGGCGGCACCTACGTGTACGGCAGGGAGCGCCTCGGCGACCCCTGGGGCTACCTCGCGGGCTGGGGCTTCGTGGTCGGCAAGACGGCGTCCTGCGCGGCGATGGCGCTGACCTTCGGCGCGTACGTCGCGCCGGGCCACGAGCGGCTGCCGGCGCTGGCCGCGGTGGTCGCGCTGACCGCGCTCAACCTGCTGGGCGTGCGGCGCTCGACGCTGGCGGCCCGGATCCTGGTCACCGCGGTCGTCGCCGTGCTGCTCGCCGTCGTGGTCGCCGGCGCCGCGGGCGGGCTGCACCGCTTCGGCGGCGGCCCCGACGTCGGGCCGTGGGACGTGCTGCGCGGCGCCGGGCTGCTCTTCTTCGCGTTCGCCGGCTACGCGCGGATCGCCACCCTCGGCGAGGAGGTCCGCGACCCGGCCCGGACGATCCCCCGGGCCATCCCGATCGCGCTGACCGTCACCCTGGTCCTGTACTCCGCGGTGGCCCTGGTCCTGCTCGGCACGCTCGGCCCCGCCCGGCTGGCCGCCGCGGCGGCGCCGCTGGCCGAGGTCGGGCCGGACTGGCTCGCCCCGGTCGTCCGGGCCGGCGCGGCCGCGGCGGCGCTCGGCTCGCTGCTCGCGCTGATCCTCGGCGTGTCCCGCACGACGTTCGCGATGGCCCGCGACCGGCACCTGCCCGCCGCGCTGGACGCGGTGAGCGAGCGGGCCGGGGTTCCGCACCGCGCCGAGGCGGCCGTCGGCGCCGCCGTCGCGCTGCTGGTGCTGACGGTCGACCTGCGCGGCGCGATCGGGTTCTCGTCGTTCGGCGTCCTGGTCTACTACGCGATCGCGAACGCCTCGGCGCTGACCCTGCGCGCCGACGAGGGCGCGCCCCGGCGGGCCGTGCCGGTCGTCGGGCTGGCGGGCTGCCTGCTGCTGGCGGCGGCCCTGCCGCCGTCCTCGGTCGCGGCCGGACTCGCCGTGTTCGCGGTCGGCGCGGCGGTGTGGATCATCCGCAGGAACCGGCGCTGAGCAGGACCGATGTCCTGCCATGTGGACGGCCCCTTTCACAAGGTGGCCGCAGGGAGCACCGTCGGATTATCACGCCGCGTCTGCACGGGGGCACTATGACGGACAATGCCCGAATTCTGGTCGTCGACGACCAGCCCATCGTCGTCGACATGATCGCCGCGGTGCTCGCCTACCACGGCTTCGCGGTGGACACCGCGGGCACCGCCGAGCAGGCGGTGCGCAAGGCCGCCGAGGGCCACCCCGACCTGGTGCTGCTCGACGCGAAGCTGCCCGACGGCGACGGCATGGACGTCCGGCGGCGGCTGCGCGCGGACGGCTCCGGCGCCGACATCGTCTTCCTCGCCTCCCGCGACGCCGGCGAGGACCTGGTCAACGGCATCGCGTACGGCGGCGACGACTGGATCACCAAGCCGTTCGACGTCGACGTGCTGCTCACCCGGGTCCGGGCGCTGCTGAGCCGCGACGACGCGCCGCCCGGCGAGCGGGTCCTGCGCTACGGCGACGTCGAGCTGGACCAGGACACCCACGAGGTCCGGCGCGCGGGCGAGCCGGTGCCGCTGTCCCGGACCGAGTTCGAGGTGCTGCGGTGCCTGCTGCGCAACCCCGGGCGGGTGCTGTCCCGGGCGCAGATCGAGGCGGCGACCGGCGCGGCGGACGCCGACGCCGTGGTCCGCTCGCTGCGGTGCGAGCTGGACCGGTTCGGCGCGCCGCTGATCGTCACCCAGCGAGGGTTCGGCCACGCGCTGCGCGCCGGGCTGCCGTGAGCCGCCCGGCCGCCGCGCGGTTCACGCCGCGTTCTCGCGCGCGGCGTTCTTGACCCGGTACATCGCCGCGTCGGCCTGGCGCAGCAGGGCGTTCGGGTCGACGCCGGCGCCGGCGACCACGCCGACGCTGGCGGCGACGCGCAGGCTGTGCCCGTCCACCTCGATCGGCTGGGCCAGGGCGGCCCGGAACCGCTCGGCGACCAGTTCGGCGGCGGGCCGGCTGGCGCCGGGCAGCAGGACCGCGAACTCGTCGCCGCCCAGCCGGGCCGGCATCGCGTCGGCCGGCACGACCGCGCGCAGCCGGTCGGCGACCCAGGTCAGGACGGCGTCGCCGGCGTGGTGCCCGTACGTGTCGTTGATCGGCTTGAAGCCGTCCAGGTCGACGTGGAGCACGGCGACGCCGTCGTCGACCGCGGCGGCCAGGCGCTCGCCGAAGAGCGCCCGGTTGGCGAGCCCGGTCAGCTCGTCGTGCGTCGCCTGGTGGCGCAGCCGGTCCTGCAGCTCGCGGGACTCGGTGACGTCGCGCGAGTTGCTGACCACCGCCGAGACGCTGGGCAGGTGCATCAGGTTGCGGCTGGTGACCTCGAGCCAGCGCCACGAGCCGTCCGCGTGGCGGTAGCGCGCCTGGTAGGTGAGGTTCGCTCCCGGCGTCATCATCAGGCGCTGCATGTCGGGCAGCAGGCCCGGCAGGTCCTCGGGGTGGATCATCGTGACGATCCGCACGCCGAGCAGCTGCGCGGGCTCGTAGCCCAGCGCCCGGCTGCCCGGGGTCAGATACGACATGGCGCCGTTCACGTCGATCAGCGTCGTGATGTCGGTGGAGTACTCGAGCATCAGGCGTACCCGCTCCTCCTGGCGGCTCAGCCGCTCCACCAGGGCGGAGTTCTCGCGGAAGGCGACCCACTGGCGCGCGACGACGATGCCGGTCATGACGAACAGGCCGGCGAAGACCACCATCGCCGTGCCGCTCAGGCCCGCCGGCAGCGACGCCGGGAGGATCACCAGAACGATGCCCAGCATCGCGAACGGCAGCGTGCTCCACGCCCGCCGCGCGACGGGCGGGCGGTCGGCCCGTACCCGGTCGAACAGTTCCTGCAGCCGCGGCCCGAGGCTGACCAGGGAGACGGCGGTCAGTTGAAGGGCCATCTGCTCCGCGGGTCCCGCGGTGGCGCGCAGCACCGCGACGCTGAAACATTCCAGCAGCGCCGCGGCGATCACCGGCGCGGCCGGGATCGCGTTCATCGGGTTGAGCCCGCTGATGGTCAGCCGGGTCAGGGTGAACGCGACGGCCACCGCGATGACGGTCGCCGCCACCGGCCCCGTGTGACCGGCGCCGAGCTCGGTGGTGTGGTCGAACATGAACCAGATGACCACCGCGGAGGCCGTCATCACGGCGCTCGAGTCCAGCCAGTACCGCAGCCGGGCCTGACGGGTGGACTTCGGGTGCGGGTGCAGGATCGCGGTGACCATCAGGATGGCCACGCCGGTCAGGATGCAGACGGTCTGGAACCGGCCGACCGGCACGGCGCCGGCGTCCGGGTGCTGCAGGGTGATGACGAGCTTGGCGACGTTGCCGGCCAGCAGCAGCGTGGCCATCGCCGCGAGCGAGCGCCAGAAGCGGCGGATCGCGGGCGCCAGGCCGGGGCGACGGGCCAGCCGGATCGCCGACATCACCCCGACGAGGTTCAGGAACACGCCGGAGAACGCGCGGACGAGCACGTCCGCGGTGATGTTGCCCGGGCCGTAGAGGAGCCAGAGGATGGCCGCCACCGCCACACCGACGACCGCGCGTACCCATGGGTCGGAGGCGGCCGTGCGTGCGAGCGAGGCGGGCCGGGCGGGCTGCATCAGACTCCTCGGTGAACGGGCATCAGCGCGGCCACGCCGCACGCAATCCAATACACCGGGTGAACGTTGCCGATGAGGTGCCGCCCAGGGGCGTCCGAGGATCACCTCGGGCCCGCGCGATCAGCGGTTAAGCTTCTTAACCGTTTCAGATCTGCGCTGGCCCGGTGCCGAATCGTTACTCGGCGGATCATTCGGAAACGTTGCGGAACATCGTTTCGACCAACTTGACTGGCACGCGGGGGAACCGGAGACGGTGACGGTGTTGTCACGCCCCGGCGTGATGTGACATAGGGAGAAGGATGTTCGGTCAATCCATGAGTCCGCGCTTCAGGAGCGCGCTCGCCGGCACCCTGGGCGTAGGCCTGGTGCTCGGTCTCGCCGCCTGCGGCGGCAGTGACGACTCGGACGACGATTCCAACGCGGCAGCTCAGTCGTCGATCGACTGCAACCTGTTCAAGGAGTTCGGCGATCTCAAGGGCAAGACGGTGACCGTCTTCGCGAGCATCGTGACGCCGGAGGACAAGGCGTACAAGGACTCCTACAAGCCCTTCGAGCAGTGCACCGGTGTAACGATCAAGTACGAGGGCGACAAGTCCTTCGAGACCCAGATCCTGGTCCGCGCCAAGGCCGGCAACCCGCCGGACATCGCGATCGTGCCGCAGCCCGGCCTGCTCGCGCAGCTGGTGGCCACCGGCAAGGCCGTCGAGGCGCCGGCCACCGTCTCCGCGAACGTCGACAAGTGGTGGGGCCCGGACTGGCGGGCCTACGCCACCGTCGACGGCAAGTTCTACGGCGCGCCGTCGGGCGCCAACGTCAAGTCGCTGGTCTGGTACTCGCCGAGCGAGTTCAAGGAGGCCGGCTACACGATTCCCACCACGCTCGACGAGCTCAAGGCGCTCAGCGACAAGATGGTCGCGGACAAGAAGAAGCCGTGGTGCGCGGGCATCGCCAGCGGTGAGGCCACCGGCTGGCCGATCACCGACTGGCAGGAGGACTTCATGCTCCGGCTGTACGGGCCGGAGACCTACGACAAGTGGGTCAAGCACGAGATCCCGTTCAACGGCCCCGAGTCGACGGCCGCGCTGGACGCGGTCGGCGGGTACCTGAAGAACCCCGCCTACGTCAACGGCGGCCTCGGCGACGTCAAGAGCATCGCCACGACCGCGTTCCAGGAGGGCGGCCTGCCGATCCTCGACGGCACCTGCTCGATGCACCGCCAGGCCAGCTTCTACGCGGCGAACTTCACCAAGGGCACCAAGGTGGCCGAGGACGGCGACGTCTTCGCCTTCTACCTGCCCGGCAAGGACGCCACGTCCAAGCCGGTCCTCGGCGGCGGCGAGTTCAACGTGGCGTTCGCGGACCGGCCTGAGGTCAAGGCCTTCCAGACCTACCTGTCCACCGACACCTGGGCGAACATCAAGGCGAAGGTGTCGCAGGGCTGGGTCAGCGCGAACAAGGGCCTGAAGCCGGAGAACCTGAGCAACCCGGTCGACAAGCTGGCCGCGGTCATCCTGCTGGACCCGAAGGCCACGTTCCGCTTCGACGGCTCGGACATGATGCCGGCCGCCGTCGGCTCGAACGCGTACTGGAAGCAGGCGACGAGCTGGATCACCGGCCAGGACACCGTCACGACGGTGAACAACATCGAAAAGGCCTGGCCGAAGTGATCTGAGTCTTCACCTCGGGGCCGGTCGCCGTCTGGCGACCGGCCCCACCGCTCTCCTGAGGAGGTACGGGTCGAGTGTTCGACACCGCCGACACCACCGCCGAGAAGTTCTCGCAGATGTTCGCCGCGATCCTTCTCTTCGCCGCGGTCGTGGGCATCATCCTGTTCATCGCGGGGCGCTTCGGCGGCCGTCGCGGTGACCGGGTCGTCGCCTATTCCTATCTCGCCCCGACGCTGCTGATGCTGCTCGTGGGCCTCGTCTACCCCGGCGTCCGCACCATCTACGAGTCCTTCTTCGACGCCGCGGGCGACGTGTTCATCGGCCTGGACAACTACCAGACGATCTTCACGGACAAGGACCAGCTCACGGTGCTGACCAACACCGCCGTGTGGGTCCTGCTGACACCGTTCGTGGCCACCGCCATCGGCCTGCTCTACGCCGTCCTGGTCGACAAGGCCCGGATGGAGTCGTTCGCCAAGGCGCTGATCTTCATGCCGATGGCGATCTCGTTCGTCGGCGCCTCGATCATCTGGAAGTTCGTCTACGCGTACCGTCCCGACCAGGCCAACGTGAAGCAGATCGGCCTGCTGAACCAGATCGTGGTCTGGATGGGCGGCACGCCGCAGCTGTGGCTGCTGGACTGGCCGCTGAACACGCTGCTGCTGATCGTGGTCATGATCTGGATCCAGTGCGGCTTCGCGATGACCGTGCTGTCGGCGGCCATCAAGGCGATCCCGGGCGACATCATCGAGGCCGCCCGCCTCGACGGCGTCGGCGCGTGGGGCATGTTCCGGTTCGTCACCCTGCCGTCCATCCGCCCGGCCGTGGTGGTCGTGCTGACCACCATCGGCATCGGCACGCTGAAGGTCTTCGACATCGTGCGCACGATGACCGGCGGCCAGTACGACACCAGCGTCATCGCGAACGAGTTCTACAGCCAGAGCTTCCGCAGCGACAACCAGGGACTCGGCTCCGCGCTCGCGGTGCTGCTCTTCGTGCTGGTGATCCCGATCGTCGCCTACAACGTCCGGCACATCCGCCAATCGGAGTCGCTATGACCACCGCCGCACCGCCGAGCGCCCTCGACGCGCTCGAGGCCGAGAAGCCCACCGCCGCGGCCATCGCCAAGAAGAAGCTCACCTCTCCCTGGGCCTCGCTCGCGGCGATCGTCATCGCGGTGCTCTGGACCGTGCCGACGTTCGGCCTGTTCATCTCCTCGTTCCGCCCCGAGCGGCAGATCAAGACGACGGGCTGGTGGACGGCGTTCAGCGACCCGCAGTTCACCCTGGACAACTACCGGGCCGTGCTGGACTCGGAGGAGGGCGCCGGACTCGGTGCCTTCTTCATCAACTCGCTGGTGATCACCATTCCCTCGGTGATCATCCCGCTGAGCCTGGCCTGCCTGGCCGCGTACGTGTTCGCGTGGATCAAGTTCCCGGGCCGCAACATCCTGTTCCTGAGCATCTTCGCGCTGCAGATCGTGCCGCTGCAGGTGACCCTGATCCCGCTGCTCACGCTGTATGTGAAGGCGGACCTGGCGAACACGTTCTGGACGATCTGGCTGTCGCACTCGATCTTCGGCCTGCCGCTGGCGATCTACCTGCTGCACAACTTCATGAAGGAGATCCCGGCCGGGCTGCTCGAGGCGGCCCGGGTGGACGGCGCCGGCCATGTGTCGATCTTCTTCCGGGTGTTGCTGCCGCTGCTGCGGCCGGCGCTGGCGGCGTTCGCCATCTTCCAGTTCCTCTGGGTGTGGAACGACCTGCTGGTCGCGCTCACCTTCGCCGGCGGCGGCGACGCCGTCGCCCCGATCACCGTCGCGCTGGCCAACCTCAGCGGCACCCGCGACTCGGCGTGGCACCTGCTCTCCGCGGGCGCCTTCGTCTCGATCATCGTGCCGGTGACGATCTTCCTGCTGCTCCAGCGCTACTTCGTCCGCGGCCTGCTCGCGGGCAGCGTCAAGGGCTGAGGCGCACGGCGGCGGGCCCGCTACCGGGCCCGCCGCCGTCTCAGCGCGGCACGTGCACCGGCGTGACGTGCCAGATGTCGCGGCAGTAGTCGCGCACCGTGCGGTCGGCCGAGAAGAAGCCGCTGCGCGCGGTGTTCAGGATGGACATCCGGGTCCAGTCCTCCGGATCGCGCCAGGCCCGGGCCACCCGGTCCTGGCAGTCCACATAGGCCCGGAAGTCGGCCAGCGTCAGGTACTCGTCGCGGTTCAGCAGGTCGTCGGCGAGCTCGCGGTCCCAGCCGGCGACCGTGTCCAGCACCTCGCGCAGCTCCGCGTCGTGCTCGTAGTACTCCCGCGGCCGGTAGCCCCGCCCGCGGAGCGCGGCCACCTCGGCGGTGTCCAGGCCGAAGAGGAAGAAGTTCTCCGGGCCGACCCGGTCGCGGATCTCGACGTTCGCGCCGTCCAGGGTGCCGATGGTCAGCGCGCCGTTGAGGGCCAGCTTCATGTTGCTGGTGCCCGAGGCCTCCTTGCCGGCCAGCGAGATCTGCTCGGAGAGGTCCGCGGCCGGGATGATCAGCTGCGCCCGGGACACGTTGTAGTCGGGCAGGAAGACCATCTTCAGGTACGGCGAGACGGCCGGGTCCGCGTTGACCACGTCGGCGACCTGGTTCGCCAGCTTCATGATCCGCTTGGCCACGTAGTAGCCGGGCGCCGCCTTGCCCCCGAAGACGATCGAGCGCGGCACCACGTCCGCGGTCTCGCCCCGCCTGATCCGGTGGTAGAGCGTCACCACGTGCAGCACCCGCAGCAGCTGGCGCTTGTACTCGTGGAACCGCTTGATCATCACGTCGCAGAGCGCGTCCGGGTCCAGGACGACCCCGGTCGTGGCCCGCGTCTGCTCGGCCAGGTCCAGCCGGTTGAGCCGCTTGACCTCGCGCCACCGCCGCCGGAACTCCGGATCCGTCGCGCCCGGCTCGAGCCCGCTCAGCCGGTCCAGGTCCGTCAGCCAGGCGCCACCGCCCAGCCGCTCGGTGATCAGCTCGGCGAGCCGCGGGTTGGCGAGCCGGACGAACCGGCGCGGCGAGACGCCGTTGGTGACGTTGTGGAAGCGGCCCGGCCACAGGTTGGCGAACCCGTGCAGGGTGGTGGCGGCGAGCAGCCGCGAGTGCAGCTCCGCGACGCCGTTGACCGCCGAGCTGCCGACCACCGCCAGGTGCGCCATCCGGACCCGCTGCTCCGCACCCTCCGCGATGATCGAGAGCTCGCGCAGCTTGGCGTCGTCGCCGGGGTAGCGGTCCGCGACCTCCTGCAGGAACAGGTGGTTGATCAGGAAGATGATCTCCAGGTGCCGCGGCAGCAGCCGCCGGATCAGCTCGACCGGCCAGGTCTCCAGCGCCTCGGGCAGCAGCGTGTGGCAGGTGTACGCGAACGTGCGCCGGGTGATCGACCAGGCCCGGTCCCAGTCCAGCCCCTCCTCGTCGACCAGCATCCGCATCAGCTCGGCGATCGCCATGACCGGGTGGGTGTCATTGAGCTGGATCACCACCTTGTCGGCGAAGTGGTCCCAGTCGCTGTTGCACAGCCGGAAGCGCCGCACGATGTCGCGCAGCGCGCAGGTGACCAGGAAGTGCTGCTGCTTGAGGCGCAGCTCGCGGCCGAGCTCGGTGCTGTCGTCGGGGTACAGGACCTTGCTGATGTTCTCCGAGCGGACGATCTCCTCGACCGCCTCGCCGTAGTGGCCGGCGCCGAAGCGCGACAGGTCGAAGGACTGCGGGCTGGCGCGGGCCTTCCACAGCCGGATGATGTTGACCGTGGTGGTCCCGTACCCGGGCACCAGCATGTGGCTCGGCTCGCCGAGGACGATCTCGCCGGGCACCCACTTGCTGCGCAGGCCGTCGAGCGGTTCGGTGTGGCCGTAGAAGCCGACGGTCTGCTGGTCGTCGGAGGCCTGGAACTCCCACGGATTGCCGTAGAAGGTCCAGTCGTCCGGGTGCTCGACCTGTGCGCCGCCCTGGAACTCCTGCTGGAAGATGCCGTAGTCGTACCGGATGCCGTAGCCGACCGCCGGGATGTCCTGGGTGGCCATGGCGTCCAGCAGGCAGGCGGCCAGGCGGCCCAGGCCGCCGTTGCCGAGGCCCGGCTCGGCGTCGAGGGCGTCCAGCTCCTCGCCGGACAGGCCCAGCCCGGCCAGCGCGCTGTTCGCGCACTCCTGCGTACCGGAGTAGAGCAGGTTCTGGTCGAGCTGCTTGCCGAGCATGTACTCGGCGGACAGGTAGTAGATGAACCTCGGGTTCTCCTGGTAATGCGCCGCCGCCGTCCGGATGTAGCGGTCGACCAGGCGGTTCCGCACGGTCAGCGCCAGCGAGTGGTACGCGTCCCGCGCGCTGGCCGACTCCAGCGTCGTGCCGCGCTGGTAGTAGAGGTTGCTGAGCAGCTCACGCCCGAAGTCTCCGGGCGTGGTGCCGGACTGCGTCGTTCCGTAGGTCACGGCGGTGTTCCCTCCGGGCGCTCGGGGTACGCCATCCCTCGACGGTCTCACGATGAACGTCGACGGTGATCGTAAACGCCGCGCTCGGGGCGGGTTTCGTCGAGAGTGGAACCGGTGCCCGGGCGGGGCTGGGGATGCCGCTGTTGCGCCGGGTAAGGGTGGGGCCGGTCAGGCCGCGAGGGGCAGCGTGACGGTGAACGTGCTGCCGTGTCCCAGCCGCGACCGCGCCGTCACCGTGCCGCCGTGTTCGGTCACGATGCCGCGGACGACCGCCAGGCCGAGGCCCGGGCCCGGCACGGCCTGCTCCATCGCGTTCGACGCCCGGTGGAACGGCGTGAAGAGACCGGCCAGGTCGCCGGCCGGGATGCCGATGCCGGTGTCGGTCACCGTCAGCACCGCGCGGGCGCCGTCGGCGCGCAGCCGGTAGCGGATCTCGCCGCGGTGGGTGAACTTCATGGCGTTGTCCAGCAGGTTGCGCAGGGCCCGCTCCAGTTGCCGGGCGTCGCCGGCGACCCGGACCGGCTCGGCCTCGCCCGCCAGCGCGATCCCGCGCTCGCGGGCGACCGGCGCGAACTCCGCGTGCAGCGCCGCGATCACTGTGGACAGCCCGACGGGTACGGCGCCGGCGCCGGGCGCACCGGCCGCGCGGTCGAGCAGCAGCAGGTCGGACACGATGTCCTGCAGGCGGCGGGCGTTGCGCAGGATCGCGCCGACGCCGCGCCGCTGCGCCGGCGACAGCTCGCCCCCGTCGCCGTCGGCAAGCAGCTCCGCGTAGCCGAGGATGTTCGTCAGCGGCGTGCGCAGTTCGTGCGTCACCGTCGCCACCAGGGCGTTCACGCGCTCGTCGAGCCCGCTCGGCGCGCCGGCCGGCCGGAACCCACGGCGGAGCGCGGCCCGCATGCGGGCGCTGGTCGCGGCCATGTCAGGCGCCCGGCAGGGTGAAGGAGACGGTGGTGCCCACGCCGCCGGGTGCGGCGGCGGCCCAGATCCGGCCGCCGTGGCGTTCGACGATGCGCCGACAGGTGGACAGGCCGATGCCGTGCCCGGCGCCGCTGCGCGGGTCGACCCGGGCGAACATCTCGAAGACCCGGTGGCGCTGGTCCGCCGGGATGCCGATGCCGTTGTCCGTCACGGTCACGAGCCAGTCGCCGGCGTCGCCGCGCTCGGCGGCGACCTCGACGCGGCACGGCCGGGCCGGGTCGCGGTACTTGATCCCGTTGCCGATCAGGTTCTGCAGCAGCTGGCGCAGCAGGGTCGGGTCGCACGCCAGGGTGACCGGCGCCGAGGGGGCGCCGATGACGGCGCCGCCCTGCCGGACCAGGTCGCCGAGGTCCAGCAGCGCCTGGTGCACGGCCTCGCCCAGCTCGGCGTCGCCGCGCGCCCGTGGCTCGCCGCCCACCCGGGCGTAGGTCAGCAGCGCCTCGATCAGGCCCTGCATCCGGCCGACCGCCCGGGCCGCGCCGGTGATCCACCCGCCGGCCCGCTCGTCGAGCGCCTCGGCGTACTCGTCGGCGAGCAGGTCCAGGTAGCCGCCGACGACGCTCAGCGGCGCCGCCAGGTCGTGGCTGACCACGGCGGCGAACTGCTCCAGCTCGCCGTTGGAGCGCAGCAGCTCGCCGTGCACCCGGGCCTGCCGGCGACGTTCGAGCAGCGCGAGCACCACCCGGGCGAGGTCCTTGAGCCGGTCGATCTGCTCGTCATCGAGCTCGCGCGGCTCGGCGTCGAAGACGCAGAGGGTGCCCAGCGCGTGGCCCTGCGCCGTGACCAGCGGGGCGGAGGCGTAGAAGCGGATGTCGCCGCGCCGGCCGTCGACCCACGGGTTGCCCTTGTACGCGGGATCCGCGGCGGCGTCCGCGACCCAGACGAACTCGCCCGCGCGGAAGTGGACGGCGCACAGGGAGTCGGCGCGCGGCGAGACGGTGCCCGCCAGGCCCGCTCCGGCGAGCTGGCACTGGCGGTCCTCGTCGATCAGGTTGAGCGCCGCGGTCCGCACGCCGGCGACCGTCGCGGCGACCCGGACCACGGCCTCCAGCTCGTCGTCGGCGGGGCCGTCGAGCACGCGGTACCCGTGCAGCGCCGCGAGGCGCTGCCGCTCGTCTGTGCCCACCCCGCCTGCCTCCACTGCCCCACGCCCGACTCCGACGAGAGGTATTTCGGCACCGGCGACGACGACTTGAAAGATGCCGGCGGGGTCTGTTACAGCTCGTCCGGGTCCGCGCTGGGGCTCACCGAGGGGGTCGGGGTCGCGCTGCCGGTCGGGCTCGGGGACACGTCCGTGCTGGGCGTGACGCTGGGGCTCGGGGACACGTCGGTGCTGGGCGTGACGCTCGGGCTCGGCGTGACCGGGCTCTTCGTCGGCGCCGGCTTCGGCCGGGTGGCGCTGATCACCACGGCGGTGTAGACGTCCCCGACGCGGATGCCGGTCACCGTGATCCGGGCGCCGGCCAGGATGCCCGCGACGGTCGCGCGCTTGCCGTTGACCCTGATCTTGGCGCGCTCGGGCACGGTGACGGTGACGGTCTTCCTGCGGACGTCCTTGGTGCCGCCGTTCGCCAGCAGCGTCACGGTGCCGGCCTCGGCGTCGACGGCGGTGACCTTGCCGTTGGCGGCGAAGGGCACCCGGACGGGCTTGCGCGGCTTGTGCGGCTTGCCCGGCTTCCCGGACTCGACCGGCTTGTGCCCGGCCTTCGCGGCGGCTACGGCGCCGTGCGACGAGGGCGAGGCCAGGGCAACGGCGGTCCCGGAGACGGCGGGGACCATGATCCCGACGGCCAGCACGGCGGCGGCAGCGGTACGGGGCAGACGCATCTGAGCGATCTCCTTGCTCGGGGGAAGCACACAGCCTGCGGATGACGGGGTGCAAACCGTGTCGCGCCCGGTTGCCGAACGGTTGCACCTCGGCCCTCGGAAATGGTTCGACACTCAGTTCCATTCCGGGATTTCGAGAAGTTGTTACCGATCCGTAACTATGGCCAAACGCACACGTGTGGTGACCGTCACGCCCCAGTGGACCGCCCGATGTGTCCATTGGTGACGCATCTTCAGGAATTCATCGCGACCATTGCTTACTATCCGTAGCGATCAATGTTTCTCCGTGGTTACCGGCCGGTAGCCAACGCCCTTGTCCTGATCACCGGGTAGCGGCAACATTCCCGGCACATCAGGACGGCCGCATCGACGTGCCTGTATGCGACGGCCGTTCCCAGTTTGGCAAGGAGGATCCGTGAAGGATGCGCAAGGCGAACCGGCCTACGGTCGCACCAACTGGCGCCGTTTCGCCGTAGCGGTGGCCGTGCCGACCGCCGCCGCGGGCGCGCTGGTCTTCGGCCTGGCCAACGGCGCGTTCGCCGCCACGTTCGCGGTGTCGGGCCAGTCGTTCAAGATCTCGGCCGACCGGCTGGAGGGCACGGGTTTCGCCCAGTACGGCGACTCGGTGCACAAGAAGAACGGAGACGCGATCCCCGTGGCGGTCTCCGGCATCTCCTCGGCGACGCTCTACAACCTGTGCCAGTCGGTGAAGACCCCGGGCGTGCCGATCACCCTCACCATCCGCGCGGGCCGCGACGAGGCGCACCCGGCGAAGGCCACCAACCTGCTGATCGGCCTTGACGAGCTCAGCGGCGAGGCGGAGTTCACCGACATCAACATCGGCCAGGACGCCTCGACCCTCGAGCTCGGCGGCGAGGACGCGCACGGCGAGGCGGGCGCCTTCGGCCAGGAGGCGAAGCACGTCACGATCACGGGGCTGCGCCAGACCGCCGTTTCCACGTCGGCCGGCACGTTCACGCTGACCGGCCTGAACATGAAGGTCAACTGGCCCGGCGGCGGCGACGGCAGGCCGACCGAATGTTTCTGACGTAATTGCGGGAGGCCCGCGGGGCGCACCACCCCGCGGGCCTCCATCCTGCCGGGGTAAGGCACCATTTCTGGAGGAGCAAGTGGCAACGACAAGTGCGTCGGGCGGCGAATTCCGCCGCTGGCGGCGAGCCCGGCCGTTCTGGGGCGGGCTGCTGCTCCTCATCGCCGGGCTGGAGTTGTTCCTCAGCGCCAACCTGTCGCTGGGCGACCTGCAGCTGCATTTCGGTCCTGAGGGTTTCCTGTCCTACCTACTCCCGCTGATGCTCATCCTCTGCGGCGCGCTCACCTGGGTCACGCCGGCGCAGCGGCTCTTCTACGGCATCCTCGGCCTGCTCACCGCGGTGTACTCGCTGATCGGCCTGAACCTCGGCGGCTTCTTCGTCGGCATGCTGCTCGGCATCGTCGGCGGCGCCCTCGTCCTGGCCTGGTCGCCGCGGCGACCGCAACCGGGTGCCACCGACACCGCGCCGGAGGATCCCGAAGGGCCGCCGCACCGTGAGCCCGAGCCCGAGGACCCGCGCGACGACGAGCGCCGCGACGCCTCGGACCCGGCCGCCGCCGGCCTGATCCTGCCGGGTTTCGGCGACGCACCGGGCGACGGCCGGCACCGCTCGGTGTTCCGGCCGCGGGCGGAGTGGTACCCGGCGGGCCAGTCGCAGGCGCGCCCGCCGTCCGGCGGCGTCTCCCACAAGGCGCTGGCCATCATGCTGGTGCCGCTGGCGGTGACGGCGGCGGCGGTCCTGGCCGCCGCCGCACCCTCCCCGGCCCGCGCCGAGCCCGAGTGCCCCGAGGGCCTGCCGTCCCGGCCCGCCGCCGCGGCGAAGAGGGAGGCGTCGCGGCAGTCGTCGGCCAAGCCGGCGCCGAAGAGGACCCCCACGAAGCCGGCGCCCGCCAAGCCGAGCCCCAGCGCCTCCGCAGGAGCCTCCCCCACGCCGACCGAGGGTTCCGGCAACCCCATCGTCGACGGCCTGAACGACTTCGTCGAGGGCGTCGGAGACCTGTTCGGCATCGGCGGTGAGGAGGAAGCGACCCCCAGTCCGTCGGCGACGCCGTCCCCGACCGCGAGCCCCGAGCCGACCGGGTCGGCCGCACCCACCGCGACGCCGTCCGGGTCCGGCTCCCCCACGCCCAGCGCCTCGCCGACGCCGTCGGCGACGCCGAGCCTGCCGGACGTGCCCTGCCTCGGCCCGCCGGTCTTCAAGGAGGCCGGCCCGGACGACGTGCCGACCGTCTCGGTCAAGGGCGGCACGCTGAAGACCGCGTCGCTGACGATGTACGACTCCACCTACGACGGCGTGACCCGGCTGCGGACCGCCAAGGGCACGATCGAGGCACTCAAGTTCAGCATGCGCAAGGCCGTGAACAAGCCGTTCAAGCTGACCGTTCCCGAGCCGAGCGGCGCCCGCACGGTGATCGACAGCAAGGAGCTGACCACCGAGGGGGACGTCCGCTTCTACACGCCCAGGTTCAAGGGCAAGCTCTTCGGCGTCATCCCGGTGACCTTCACCCCGGATTCCCCGCCGCCGCTCACGCTGCCCGTCCTGTGGTTCACCGACGTGGAGATCGACCTGGCGTTCGTGCGCTGCGACACCCTGACCGGCGTACCCCTGACCCTGACCGAGCCGTCCTGAGCGACGCCGCCGGCGCCGCCCCGGTCAGCCGGCGCGGCGGGCGCGCCAGCCGCGGACCGCCTCGTCCGCGTCGAGCGGGGGCAGCAGCACCGGCGGACCCTCCAGCAGCCCGGCCCGGGCCTTGCGCAGCTGCTCGTTCAGCCGCGCCACGTAGCCCCGCACGTCGGCCTCCGAGGCGCAACGATCGATGGTCTCCCGCAGGTCCTGTGCCTCGCGGCGCAGCGCGAGCGTCGGCGGCAGCGCCCCCGAGCTCGCGCCCTCACGACGCAGCCAGTCCTTGACCCACCAGTCCTCGTCGTACTCCCGGCCGTGGTCGCTGAGCGGCCGGCCCGCGCCCGGCAGGTTGTCGAACTGACCCTGCTCCTGCGCCTCACGGATCTTGCGGTCGATATGCGACTCGTACCAGCTCGCCATGCGTACCAGTTTAGTTCCGGCGGTCGGCGGCCAGGGCGTTGACCTCGGCGTACGGGGGGATGCCCGTGGGGCCGGGCTCGCCGGCGGCCACCGCGCGGGCGGCGGCGACCGCGGCGCCGAGCGCGGTCCGGAAGAGCATCGAGCCGGTGCTGATCCGGGCGACGCCCAGCTTCGCCAGCGCCGGCACCGTCATCCCGGGCAGCAGCAGCACGTTCAGCGGGGCGTCCACGCCGGCGACGACCGCCCGGATGTCGTCCTCGTCCGCGAGGCCCGGCACGAAGACGCCGTCCGCGCCCGCGGCCGCGTAGGCGCGGGTGCGGGCCAGCGTCTCGTCGAGGTCGCCCGCGTCCAGCCAGCGCGTGTCCGTACGCGCGTTCACGAAGAGCCCGGGCACCCGGGCCTTGACGGCCGCGATGAGCGCGACCTGGTCCGCGACCGGGGCGAGCGTCCCGTCGGCGTGGCCGTCCTCGAGGTTGATCCCCACCGCGCCGGCCTCGGCGAGGTCGGCGGCGAGGTCGGCGACCGCGTCGGGCCCGCCGCCGAATCCGCCCTCGACGTCCACTGTGACCAGCACCGGCAGCCGCCCCAGCCGCCGCATCAGGGCGATGGTCTCCGCGCGGCCCTCGCCCCGGCCGTCGGGCAGGCCGTGCGCCGCGGCGACGCCGAGGCTGGTCGTGCCGATCGCCGCGAAGCCGGCCCGCGCCAGTGCGGCGGCGGAGGCGACGTCCCAGGCGTTCGGGAGCACGAGCGGATCGCCGGGCAGGTGCAGGGCTCGAAAGTCGTTCATAGGCCCCACTTTACGGTTTCCGCGAAAACATCGGTGACCATGGATGCGCTGCGGCGTACCGGAACAGTAAGGTTTCCTCTCGGTAGCGACCAGAGGAGGCACCGTGAGGCGTTCCATCACCGCGGCGGTCGTCGCCGCGACAGCGGCCGGCGGAGTGCTCGCCGCCACCGGACCGGCCGCGACCGCCGGCCGCACCGCCGTCACCGGCACCTACTCCGCGGGCGCCGCCCGGGCCTGGCAGCCGCTGCCCGCCACCCACATCGGACCCGCGCACGGCCCGGCGACCGACGCGACCGTCGTCATCGATCCGAGCGCGCCCCGGCAACGCTACGCCGGCCTCGGCTTCTCGCTGGACGAGACGAGCGTCTCCAACCTGTGGAAGCTGACACCGGCCGAGCGCGACCGGGCCGTCCGGCTGCTCGTCGACCCGCGGACCGGCGCCGGGCTCGACCGCTTCCGGCTGACCATCGGCAGCCCCGACCTCATCGAGCACCTGCCGTTCTGGTCCTACGACGAGCTCCCCGCCGGGGTGACCGAGGACTTCGGCCTCCGGCACTTCTCCATCCGCCGCGACATCGACGCGCACATCATCGACACGATCAAGCTGATCCAGCGCCACAACCCGCGCGCGACCTTCTTCGCCTCGGCGTGGAGCGCGCCCGCCTGGATGAAGACCAACAACCGGTTCACCGGCGAGGTCGCGCCCCGGCCCGACGGCACCGGCGCGTATTACCAGGTGGGCCGGCTCCGCGACGACTGCATCGACGTGTTCGCGCGCTACTACGTGAAATACCTGCGCGCGTACGCGGAGCACGGGGTGAAGATCGACGCCCTGACCCTGCTCAACGAGCCCGGCATCGACGTGGTCTACCCGGCGATGGACCTCAGCATCGCCCAGCAGCAGCGGCTCGCGGTGGCCGTCCAGCGCGAGGTGCGCCGCGCCGGCCTCGACACCCAGCTGTACGTGCACGACTTCAACTTCTGGGACTGGCGCGACCCGAACAGCACGGAGACCAAGAACTACCACCGCGTCCTCGACGACCCGCGGACCGACGCGGCCGCCGACGCGATCGCGTTCCACCCGTACTGGGGCGACCCGGCCGTCATGCGCGACGCGTACGAGCAGACCGGCAAGCCGGTGCACCTGACCGAGACCAGCGACCTGTCCCCCGCCACCATCCTGAGCTACCTGCGGCTGGACGCCTCGTCCTACGTGATGTGGGCGCAGACCACCGACCAGGACGGCGGCACCCTGCACTGGACGCCGTCGCGGGACAACGACGTCGACTGGGCGGAGGTCGGCCGCACCACCAAATGGCCCGACCGCCTGGTCAAGGTCGACACCACCGCCCGCACGTTCACCGTCCGCGACGAGCTGTACGCGATGGGCCAGTTCGCCCGCTACCTGGGCCCGGAACACGTCCGGGTCGAGTCCAGCGCGACGGCCGACGGAATCAGCAACGTGATCTTCAAGGACCGCCGGGACCACTTCGTCGCGATCCTCGGCAACGGCGACGCCGAGGCGAGGACCGTGCGGGTCGTCCTGGCCGGCGGGTCGTTCACCACGACGGTGCCGGCGAACTCGTACGCCACCTACCGCTGGCGCGGCGCCGTGCCGTCCCCGCACCGCAACCGCCCGCCGGCCCTGCGCCCGGTGCCGGAGGTCGTCGCCGACCAGTACGCCACGACCGAGCTGCGCCTGTCGGCGGACGACCCCGACGGCGACCGGCTCGCCTATTACGCCACCGATCTACCGGACGGTGTCAGCGTCGACGCCGCCACCGGAACCGTGCGGATCCACCCGACCGTCGCCGGCCAGCGGAACCTGACGTTCCGGGTCACCGACGGCGCCGCACACGACGAGGTGACGGTCCGCTTGACGGTGCGCCCGCGCGGCGCACCGATCGGCGAGAAGATCGAGGCCGAGTCGTACGTCGCCCAGCACGGCTGGGTCGAGGGCGGCGCGAACTTCGTGGAGAACACCCCTACGGCCAGCGGCGGCCGCAACGTCGGCTGGACCGCGCCGGGGAACTGGCTGCGGTACCGGGTGGACGTGGCCCAGGCGGGCACGTACGACCTGGAGCTGCGGGTCGCCAACGGCACGGGCACGACCGCGCCGGACGCGGTGTCACTGCGCGACGCGGCGGGCGCCACGCTGGCCACGGTCTCGGTCCCGGACACCGGCGGATGGGCGGCGTACCGGTCGGTGCACGCCCAGGTCACCCTGCCGGCCGGCGATCAGCAGGTGACCCTCTTCTGCGAGACCGGCGGCTTCAACGTCGACTACCTCCGCCTGACCGGATAGCGCGCCGCCGACAACACGCCACCCGGCGGTTGCTATTCCGGATCGATTGCGACACAAGCCCTCTTGACTTCCGTCGGTCCCCCAGAGGCGTCGCGATACAGAATGGCGCACATGTTACCGCTCGGCAGCCAAGTGCTGGGCAGCGTCGGCTCGACGTGAGTCCGCGACCCCTTCCAAGTGCAACGCTGTTCGCCTCCTTGCGAGTGGAATGTCCGCACGCCGCGGTGGGTCGCTTCAAAGTCGATCCACCAATTGCAGACGTTCCCCGCATATTCGAAGCCGCTTCGAATGCGCCAAGGCATGTGCCCGCCGGATCCGACGTAGTCGTAGGAGATGCTGAACAGGCCTTGCGGGGCGCAGTGCCCTGCAAGGCATCGGGTGACCCCGAATGTGGTCACACCTTCGCGGGTGTTGAAGCTGGGATCAGCCTTGGCCGGCACCGCGCCGAGCAGTGTCAACGCCACGGCGACGCCGCCTGCGACGAGAGTCCGAACAGCGTTCTTGCTGGCAACTCGCGCGCTAGGCATGACCCTTGTCTCCGCTCCCCAGTGGCACTTCCTGGATCAATTCTGGACACAGAGGAGAATAGTCCCCATCCCTCCTGAGAGTGACAGCATAGCGAGGGTCGATCAGAGACAATGAATCTCTTTTTTCGACGAAGGGCAGCGCTTCAGGCGACCGGGTATCCCATCTCCGCGGCCTTGGCCGCGACGGTGGCGAAGTCGGCCGGCTCATGAATGGCGTGGACCAACACTTCGGTCAGCGGTCGCCCGGCGAGGATCGCCGCCACCGCCGCCTCATCGGTCTCCACCGAGAAGTAGCCGTTGGCCCACTGCGTGTACTCCGCGGGCGAGCCGACCGCCACCATAGGGAAGAGCCACATGGCGCCGTCGGGGTCGCTGTCCCCTTCGGCGAGCGGGCCGCTGAAGTCGAGCGTGCCGCACCGCCACCCCGAGTCGCCGGGTTCGTGCCAGGCGCAGACAGTCGCCTCGAGGATGTCCTCGAAGAGGAACGACGGCTCCCGGGTGAAATGCGCCAGAGAATCCGGCAACCCGTCCAGGAGGCCCGGCCAATGCGCGGGCGGATCTTGAACGTACGGCGAAATCGCGCACTCGTGGTCGAAGCCGAACAGAAACGTGCCCGCCTCGGCGAAGGCGATGCCGTACGAGTCGCCGCCGCCGTTGTCCATGCGGGCCAGGGACGTCCCGTCCGGCGCCCACTTCTCGTGGTAGCTGTGCCGCGGGTACCGCCCCCCGAAAACGGCGTCCAGCACCGCGAACGAACGGCAGTGTTCCCGAAGGACGGATGGCGCAGGCAGGAGTGGAAGCAGGTCATGTACGTTCACGCGATCATCTAAGCACCCGCCGAAAAGCCGGCAGGACGACACGGTACAACCCGTCGCCGTCCGAGTGGAATGCTGACGCATGCCACCCGATGACGCTCGGCAATAGCCTCGACACAGCGGCCGACATGTTCATATGGTCCTTCGCATGCAGGTCACCAGCCTCAGTCCCCAACCCCGGTCCTACGCCCAGGGCGCTCTCGTCACCGGGGCAAGCCGGATGCTTTTCATCAGCGGGCAGGTTCCGGTAGCTGTCGAAGGCGGGGTTCCCGACGACTTCGATGCTCAATGTCGCCTCGCGTGGCAGAACGTGCTGGCTCTCCTGGACGATGCGGGTATGGCCGTACATAACCTGGCCAAGGTGACGATCTTCCTATCGGATCGGCGATACCGAGAGGCCAACGCGAAGATCCGTCACGAGGTCCTCGGTGGCCACAGCCCGGCTCTCACCGTCATCATCACCGGTATTTACGACGAGGCGTGGCTGCTGGAAATCGAGGCGATCGCCGTCGCGTGAAGCCCGATCCGACCCACCCCTGAACTTGCGGGCACGCGGCGGCTTCCGCTTGGTGGACACGCCCGGCCGCGAGGGTGCCCAGAGTCGTAGCGGGCGCCACGGGTACCGGACCCGTGGCGCCCGCTCGGCGAGAGCCTGCAAGCCGTCAGCCGTTGTCGATCAGACTGGCGATCTCGTTGTAGATGAGATGTGCCTTCGCGCCCTGGTTGGACGGGCAGCCGCCAAGATGATGCAGCGCGACCACGCGGTGACTGCCGTCCAGCACCGGCGAGCCCGAGTTGCCACCGGACGTGTCGCAGCTGTAGCTGATGTTCCACGTGTTGAAGTTCGCGCTCCGCACGGCGCAGGTCGGGCCGTTCTGGGCGTTCTCGTAGATCGCCACCCGCTTCGCGGTGCCGTCGCCGTGTCCGGGAATGTAGATGCGCGTGCCGGTGGTGGTAGCGGCCGTCGCCAGGTACAGCGTGCCGAACCTCTGGATGTTGGCGAAGTTGTTCACCGAGTACAAGGTGTAGTCCAGCTGATTGGAACTGCCGCTGCTCACCCGGTAGAGGGTGGCGCCGCTGACCTTGGTGCCCGCCCCGGGATTCGCGCCTCCACAGGTGGCGCACTGATAGTCGAACTGCATCTCGCTGCCGCTGACCGCGGCCTGCGTCGAGAAGCAGTGCTTGTTCGTCAGCATCCGGTTGGTGTTGCCGACTCGCCAGGTGGTGCACAGTCCACCGCCGCTGATCAGCAGCCGCGCCACGGCCCCGCCGCGGGCGTACTCGGCTGGATGACTGCTCTGGTAGCAGACCACGTCGCGGCGAGCATCGGTGCTGCAGACGGACATGAGCGAGACGTTGTACTGGGTGATCTCCGCCTGGTCGTAGCCCCGCCAGAAACGGTCGATGGTCACGGCACTGGCGTTGCGAGCGCGCCTGCTGTGCAGGGTCACCACCGCGGTGTCACCCTCCACCGACATCGCCCAGAAGCCCGGCTGCCCGTCGGTGGTGAAGTCAGAGCTGGTGGCCCGGTCAAGGCCACGGTTGTACCGGTAGCTCTCACGGCCGTCAGGGCTCGACACGGTGACGAAGTCGCCGGGGGCCAGTCGTAGCGCACTGACGTGGACCTTGATGTACGTCGCACCGGGATGCCGAATGATCTGTGTGCGGCTACTGCCGTAGTCGGACAGCGAGGCACTGAGAGTGCGAAGTTCGCCGACGGTGGTGACACCCTCCACCGAGAACTGATCCGGTTCGGGCGCGCGCACCGAGTCCGGCGCGAGCGGTCGTGCTGACTGCACATCGGCCTGAGCGGGCGCCGTCGACAGCAGTCCCAGCCCAAGCGCACAGGCCCCGACCACGACCATCGCCGTCCGAAGCGAGCGCAAAGCATGTGCCATGGCTGTTCCTCCCAGCAGTAGCACCGGTCGGTGTTTCCGCCTGTCGGAGGCCGACCAAGTTAGCGCCACGCTACGAGCAATACATAGACGTCGGTAGATAGCACTCGACTCATACGCCGCCGCGTGATACGGCTGCAACATGCAGGTAGACGCACCCTCCGCCGAGCCCGAACAGGCGGCCGAACCAACCCACCGGCCTCCCCGACCGGCGGCCAGTTGTTGAGGCAGGCATTGGCCCATGAGCTGGGGTGCCTCATGTGCGATGACGGGGGGTGGTATTCGGCTTGCATTGGATCTGTTCGTGGTCTGCTGCGACGGCGGCGGCCGGGGGTGATCAAATAGCGCTCATGACAGCCGTGGCGTGGCGTGACGGGGTGCAGGAACTACGCCGCTTGGTCGTGGCGGAGAACGGCGTCCCGGACCGGATCGAGGACGTGGGTCTCGCCTGGCGTGCCTTCCGGGCGTTCCTGGCCGTGCCGTTGACGGGGCTCTTCGACCGCCGGGAGAGCGTTGATGTCGAGGCGGACACGCTCATCGTCGACTTTGGCGTGTTCGGCGGGGAGGACGACCTGCCCGGCCTACTGCTCGTCCGACGCTTCGATGTGCCGTCCCTCGAATGGCATGACGGCAGGCCAGGCGAGCCGTCAGACGACGAGGACGAGGACGACCTCGATCTGGACCTTGCAGATACCGTGCAGATCGAGCTCGAACTGACGTTCGCCCGCGACATCACCGCGGAGGTCGACGACGTCTGGACCGCTGCTCGCAGCGGTGAGTTCGCCGCCGAAGACTTAGCCGAGGCCGAGGAACTTGTCCTGACCTTGAGCCGGGCGCAGCCGTTGCGGAGTCGGATCGATCTTGTAAATCCCAACTGAGCCGTGGTGATCATCGAGGTCAACCGTCGAGCTGTTCAGCACTACGCTTTCCGGATGCGTTACCTCACCCGGCAGTTCGCCGTCGGCGCCCTGCGCCGTGGCAACGGCATCGAACAGTTCCTCGGCGGTGCTCGGATCGAGGGCCAGCCCGCCATCCGGTGGGTGGAGATCAGCCCGAGGAACGGGCAATACCGCATCTCGGTTCACACCGTTCAAGATCCCGACGACGACGGTGTGGGCGACCTGTCCAATCTCATCTCGCTCGACCCGGTCGACGAGGAGTACGTCGGTGAAGGCCGCGAGGTGGGCGTCACGGAGGACGAGGCAGATGCGGTATCGCTCGCTGAGCATCTCGCCGACGCCCGCCCCGACCGCTGGGTCAACCACGCTGTGGCCGGCGAGGAGTACATGGACTACGTCCGAAGCCGGCGAGACGATGCCCAGGCGGCGACGTAGCCACCTGGATCAAGCACCGGTACGCGTCGGAGCCCGCCGCTGACGACCAGAGCCAGTCAGTCGAGTTCGGCTTGGGCGAGGAGTCGTGCGAGCAGCGAACGGTCATGGAACGCGGCGTGCAAGCGCTCGGCGAGCTGGCGTAGAGCTGTCGGGACGGAGCTCCCGGCCACGAAGGTGCCGCCCTCGGAACCGAACCAGATCAGCTCAGCCTTGTCGGGCATCTCGGCTTCGACCAGCCGGCCGGCGAAGTTCTCCCATCCGTGCCCGTTGCCTTCGGCATCGAGATCTTCGAAGACGTCCGCGACTTCCTCCATGTCGCCGTCGAAGAGCCAGAGCTGCTGTGATCCGTCATCAAGGGTGTGGATGCGAAACGGAGCCAGCGAGAAGTCGTCAGTCACTCGGGCATGGTAGGGCTCGTGCGACGACGTGGCTGGTCCAGGAGCGGATGATCTCGGTGGCGAGCCAGTGGACGCGGGATGGCGCGCCGCGGCAGTGACCGCCCTAGTGATCGTCGTCGAGGTCGCGGAGTGCTGCGCGGAGGAGTTCGGGGGTGCGGGCCGGTGGTTCCGCCTCGATCGTCAGGCGGCCCATCGCCGCGGCGTAGTGGTCCACCTCGTCGGGCTTGTCGAGGTAGAGGCCGCTGGTGAGGTGTTCGATGTAGACCACGTCGGGCATGTCCGGGTGCGGGAAGCGCAGGATGGTGAAGGCGCCGCCGGCCGCGGCGTGACCGCCGGACTCGAAGGGGATCACCTGGAGCCGTACGCTCGGACGCTCGCAGATGTCGATCAGCGACTGGATCTGCTCGCGGAGCACGGCCCGGCCGCCGATCGGGCGGCGCAGCACGGCCTCGTCGAGCACGGCCCACAGCCGGGGCTGGTCGTCGTTGGCCAGCATCTGTTTGCGGGCCATGCGCAGCTCGGCGCGCCGGTCGATCTCCGCGGCGGTGGCGCTGCCGTGACCGAGCATGATGACCGCCCGGGCGTACGCGTCGGTCTGTAGCAGGCCCGGCACGAACTGGATCTCGTAGGTGCGGATCAGCTCCGCCGCCTGCTCCAGGTCCAGGTAGTTCTGGAACCAGCTGCTGAGCACGTCGCCGTAGGAGTGCCACCAACCGGGCGTGTTGGCCTCGCGGGCCAGGGTGAGCAGCCGCTCGTGCTCGCCCGGGTCGTCGACGCCGTACAGCTTGAGCAGGTCGGTGACGTCGCGTTCCTTGAAGCTGACCCGGCCGAGCTCCATCCGGCTGATCTTCGACTCGGAGGCGCGGATCTCGTAGCCGGCCCGGTCGCGGGTGACGCCCTTGGCCAGTCGCAGGCTGCGCAGGCGCGCACCGAGCTGCAGACGACGGACCGTCGGCCCCTCGTTCTGTTGTCCCGTCACCACCGGTGATCCCGTCGTCGTTACGGCTTACGCCCCACGGCGCCGTACTGGTCGATCTCGGGGGTGTCCTCCGCGCCGGGCTCCGGCCGCCAGCGGGTCACCGAGATCACGCCCGGCTCGACCAGCTCGAGGCCGTCGAAGAGGGCGGCCATCCGGGCGGGGCTGCGCAGGTGGTACTTCGGGTTGGCCGAGATGTTCCAGATCCGTACGGCCTCGTTGTTGGCCTCGCTGGTGTCGCTGCCGTCGTAGGTCGCCAGGTAGCTGCCCGGCGCGAGCCGGCCCATGATGCGGTCGATGATCGACTTGGCTTCCGCGTCGTCCTCGATGTGGCCGAGGATGCCCATGAGGAACAGTGCGGTCGGCCGGGACAGGTCCAGGGTCTTGACGGCCTCGTCCAGGATCCGGTCGGGCTCGCGCAGGTCGGCGTCGATGTAGTCGGTGGCGCCCTCGGGGCTGGTGGTCAGCAGGGCCCGGGCGTGCGCGAGGACCAGCGGGTCGTTGTCCACGTAGACGACCCGGGACTCCGGTGCCACCCGCTGTGCGACCTCGTGGGTGTTGTTCGCGGTCGGCAGGCCCGTGCCGACGTCGAGGAACTGCCGCACCCCGGCCTCGCCGGCCAGGTACTTCGCCACCCGGGCGAGGTAGGCCCGGGAGAGCCGGGCGTTCTCGGCGAGCTGGGGCAGCGACGCGAGGATCTGGTCGCCGACGGCGCGGTCGACGGCGAAGTTGTCCTTGCCGCCGAGCAGGTGGTTCCAGATCCTGGCCGTCTGCGGGACGGTGGTGTCCAGTTTGGGCATCTCCTGCTGACCGTCTGCCACTTGCACATCCCTTGCTCGACCGGGGTACCGACGAATGATCGGCGCAAGCATAAACCGCCCATCGATCGCATGGACGCGCCGAACGGTCATAATAGGCACGCCCAAAGCGATGATCATTTGCGCACCCGGCCGCGGACGGTCAGGGGACCATCCAGCCGGGCAGCCGGATGCCGACGGCCGAGGCCGCGACGGCCAGGAGAGCAACGCGGGCCCGGCCCGCATCGAGTAGGCGGGCACGGCGACGATCAGCGCAACCGCGGGCGCGTGAACACAATCATCCAAGATCGTCGATCATAAGTGATCGACGATCCGGCGCCTGGGCAGCGGGGGCGACATTCGGTAGGGACGATGCGGCCCGGGCCGCCGCCTCCGTCCTACAGGGACTCGGGGGCGGCCCGGACGCTCGGGGGAACCCTCATTTCGTGCAACTTGCATCGAGTACATGACCATGGCATGCCAAATTCGTCCACGACGCACGTGGACGCCGCTCAAGACCAATAAACCCCTTCTAACGGTCTGTTGTTCTTGAGTCACTCTCCGTACGCTGTTGGTCAATAAGCCATCGATCAACTTCAGTCGCAGAGGCGAATCGGTGGAACGACCAGCAGCATTGCGGGGAGCAGAGCATGGTCATCAAGGTTGTCGATCAGATCAATGACGACGAGATCCTCGAATCGGCGTGGAACCTCTACCTCCACGCCTTCCGCGAACTGAACGCGATGGCGGTGCAGCGACACCTCATGTACCGCCATGAGTTCGACGAGGTCATGAACGATCAGCGCGTCCAGAAGTACCTGTGCGTGGACGATGACGGGACCCTCTGCGGATTGTCCACGTACACGAACGATCTCAACGCGGTGCCACTGATCGCTCCGGAGTACTTCGAGCGGCACTGGCCCGAGCATTATCTGGCACGCAGGATCTGGTACATCGGCTTCGTCGCGGTGCATCCTCAGGCGCAGGGGCGGCACATGTTCCGTCAGCTGTGCGAAGAGATGTACGTCGTCGCCGCCACCCAGAACGGACTCGTCGGCATAGACATCTGCAGCTACAACGACGAGGTGCTGAACTTCTCGCACGTCTTCCGGGCCCAGGCGGAGCGTCTCACCGCCAACATGCGCTTCCAGCGGATCGACCAGCAGTCGTACTGGCTCTATCAATTCCACAGCGAGGATGCGGCCTGAGTGATCACCCGACCTCAAACCATAGGCGACCTCCGCTTCGACCACAGCCAAGAGCCGCCCGCCGTCTGGTTGACCGGCCGGCTCAGGTGACCCTGCCGGAGATGAACATCGCGATTGTGGTGGTCATTCGCCTCCTGGTGTGCCGGGAGTCCGGCTCGGTCGAGCCGGGCGTGGTGGCGATTGCGCAGGGCGCTGCCGATACCCCGATTCTGCGGATCGGGGCGCACCCCGCGAAACGCCAGGTAGTGGCGCGGGTCGGGCGGGTTGTGCGTATCGAACGCCGCGGGAACCCCACCCGCGCGCTCGTACGGCGGCCCGGCCACTTCCTCCGGCCGCCGCCCTGGGCGGGGCGGCGGTGTGCTCATCAGCCCCCGGTTGACGGCGGCCGCGGTCCAGGCGGTGCCGTCCGTGCCGACAATGGCGTCGTCACGGATCGCCGGTTCCTGGGTGGCGTTCGTCATCGGGATCCTCTCTCGGGTCGCGGGTGGTCGGATCAGTAGTGGTAGCCCCGGGCGCCGACGGGTTCATGCGAACCCCTGGTCATCGGCGGGCCCTCCGGTAACGCCACGACGCCTCCGTCGGCGCCGCGGCCGATCGCCGCGTACGCCTCCGGCCGCGCGGCGCGCATGCCGAGCGCCCAGATGACGCCGATCAGTGCGACACCCATGTAGAGCACCGGGACCAGCCACTGGAACACCGAGTTCCCGTCGACCTGCAGCAGCTCGCCGAAGCCGATCACGGTGATCCCGAGCACGGCGCTGAGCAGCAGGAACGCGATCATCGGGGCGATCATGGACCGCCAGACGTTCTCCAGGCCGCGGTTGCGCACGAAGAACACGAGCACCGCGAAGGACGCGCTCCACATCAGGAGCAGCACGCCCAGCCCGCCGATGGTGGTCAGCCAGGCGAAGACGTACAGCAGCGGGTCGACGCCCGCCACGGCGAAGGCGATCAGCACGCCGAGCGCGAGCACGCTCTGGGTGATCGACCCCATCAGCGGCGCCCCCGTACGCGGATGGGTGTGCCCCCAGACCGACGGCAGCACGCCCTCGCGGCCCAGCGCGAACTGGTAACGCGCCACCGCCGCGTGGAACGCGAGCAACGCCGCGAAGACGCTGGTCATGAAGAGGATGTAGCCGAGGTCGACGAAGATCCTTGGCAGGTGCGGCGTGACCAGCGCGAACACCAGGTCCGTCCGGTGTTCCTGCGCGGTCGCGACGATCTGGTTCGCCCCGGTGTTCACCGCCATCGCCCACGCGGAGAGTCCACACAGGAGCCCGGCCAGGATGACCGCGAGGTGGGTGGCCCGGGCGACCGTCTTCTTCGGGTCCTTGGCCTCCTCGGAGAGCACGACCGTCGCCTCGAAGCCGACGAACCCGGCGACCGCGAGAACCAGCATCGGGCCGACGTCCGGGGTGAAGAGCTGCGCCGGGGCGAGCGTCTCGAAGCTGATGTGCCCGCCGGCCGGGTTGCCGACCATCACCAGGTCGTAGAGGACCACCACGCTGATCTCGGCGATCAGCAGCACGGCCAGGACCTTGCCGCTGAGGTCGACCCAGAGCAGGCCGAGGACCGCGACCAGCGCCCAGGCCACCAGGGCGCAGGTGAACCAGCCGACCGTCACGCCGAGCGCCGCGAGGATCTCGGAGGCCGCCGAGCCGAAGAGCCCGAACAGTCCGATCTGCATCAACGCGTACGCCGGCAGCGCCACGAAGGCGGCGCCGACGCCGGTCACCCGCCCGAGCCCGTGGCTGATGTACGCGTAGAAGGCCCCGGAGTTGACGATGTGCCGGCTCATCGCCACGAACCCGACGGTGAAGATGGACAGGATCCCGGCCACCACCAGGTAGATCACCGGAACGGCGGTGCTGCCGATGAGGGCGTAGATGGCCGAGATCGAGCCGATGATGACCGTCAGCGGTGCGGCACCCGCCACGCCGAAGAAGACCACGGAGGGCACGCCGAGCCGGTTTCGAGCGAGTGCGGTGGAGATGATGTCCGGCTCGGCGATTTCCTTACGCGCCATCAACAGCCTCCCGGCCCATTGATCGAAGTTGTCCGGTCGGCGGTGGTGCCGCCCACGTGAGCTCACCGACGGCCGACGGCCAGCACCGAGCCGACGCTGGACTCGGTGTACTCGATGAGCTGTCGCAGGTCTTCTGGTAGTGACGCCACCGTGTTGGGCAGCACGGTGAGCGCGGAGCGATGCGCCTCGAAGTCCCACAGCACGTGGCGGGTGAGCCCGGTCGCGGCGACGAGGCCGGCCAGCACCCGGTCGCCGAGCGACATGTCCATGCCGCGGACCAGGATGTTGGCCAGCCGCATGGGCGCCCAGGCCGCCGCGTTGCGCTGCAGCTCGTTGTTGGGCATGTAGAAGGTCTGTGTGCTCAGCATCCGGCGCCGGGTCACGGATTCGACCGCGCCACAACGCTCCAGCCGCTCGCCCACCCGCACTGCCGCGTCCTGCGAGAGATAGGCCAGCCAGGTGCGCACGTCGCGGTGCTGGGGCTGGGCTATCAGCAGGTCGAGAATAGAATGGGTGAGGGCGTCACGGGGCGGATGGTTGCTCACGATCTCCAAATCACCCGCGAAGATACGGAGCCGATTGTCGAGGATAAGCTCCCCCAGTAACGAGGCAGCCAGACCGATGCCGGTGGCCCGCGGATGCAGCCGCGATCGGCCGGTCCGATCCTCGTGAGCGATCAAGTAGAACTGGTCAGCCAGCACGCCGCCACTCCCTAGTACACATCGACATGAGATACGTCGTGGACAGCAACAACTGCCCGTATACACACCACTTACTCCTTGTCTCGCGCATCATGTACCCAGCTCTAAGGTCAACACAAGAAGTACTAGACTCGGAATCCGGTCGTGATGTTCTTGGCGGAGCATGGGACGGTGCTGAACGTGTATCCCTACCCGAGAGCCGAGGGGGCCACATTGGCCACTGACGAGGGTCCCACCCTGCGGCGGCGCCGCCTAGGTGCCGAGCTGAAGCGGTGCCGCGAGGAGGCCGGACTGACCCAGGAAATCGTCGGACGCCACTTCGAGTGGCACGCGGCGAAGGTGACCAGGATCGAGACCGCGCGCGTCGCGGTGACCGCGCGCGACGTGAAAGACCTGCTCACGCTGTACGGCGTCGAGGACGAGGCCTACCGCGAGGCGCTCATGGCGCTGGCCCGGCTGTCGCGCGAGCGGACATGGTGGACGGACTACCGCGACATCATGCGCCCCGGCAACTTCGTCGGGCTCGAGGCGGAGGCGTCGGTGCTGCGCGCGTGGGAGCCCGTGCTGGTGCCGGGCCTGCTGCAGACCGAGGCATACATGCGCGCGCTGATGCGTACCGGCCGGGCCTCCGACCCGCCGCACCACATCGATCGCCGGGTCGCGTTGCGCCTGAAGCGCCAGGGCCGGCTGACCGCCGTGAACCCGCTGAACCTTGTCGCGCTCATAGACGAATCCGCGGTGCGCCGCGTCGTCGGTGGCCCAGAGGTCATGAATGAACAGCTACGGCATCTGTTAGACACTGCCCAACTACCGACGGTGACGATTCAGATCTTGCCGTTCGACGCCGGCGAACACCCCTTCCTGGGGGGCTCAGCAGCGCTTTTGGAGTTCCGGGAGACCACTCATTTGGATGTAGTTTACCTAGAGGGTCTTGCGGGAGACTACTACGAAGAGCAACATTCAGAGGTCGCCCGCTACCGAGACGAGTTCGAGCGACTGAGCGCCAAGGCCCTCGACAGTCGTCTGACGATCAAGATGATCGAGGGCCTGCTACACAGCTAGGCCTGCGCGGGAAACGCGCAGTGAGAACTACAACCGCATATTGAAGGGAGGTGCTTGGCATGCCTGCGCACCATCTCAACGCTGCCGTGTGGAAGAAAAGCAGTCGCAGCAACGGAAACGGCGGCAACAACTGTGTCGAGGTCGCATTCCTCGACACAGTCGTTGCCGTTCGCGACAGCAAGAACCCTACGGGTCCAGCTCTCATCTTCAACCCGTCCAACTGGACTGAGTTTGTCAACTCAGCCAAGAGCGGCGAGTTTGATCTGAACAGGTGAGAGAATACCGATCGGTGCGTGACGATGGGAAGTGGTGAATCAAAATCAACTTCCAACCGATGCATGATCCGTTTCAAGATAGTGAAACGACTGTCAGCGGCCTTCGGATTGCGTGCCATCGGATCCGTGCGGTAGTGACGTTCGGGGCGCCCGGCCGGGCGCCCCGAACCTGCTTTCCGGCCCCTGGGCAGGCAATTCTCGGCACATCGGAGGTATTCACCGGGTCATATGCGGGGTGTACGCTCAGGAGTTAATTCATAACCCAGCGTGAAGGGGTCTCCCGTTGCGCACCATATCGCCCCATTCTCCGGAAGCCGATCCGGAGGCCGGAGCACCCGGCGCCCCTCCCCTGCCCGGGGTGCCGCTGCTCGAGATGAGGGCCGCGCGCATCGTCGCCGCCCTCGACGAATTCCGAAACGCATTTCCCCAGGTGCGGCCCTTCTACGCCACGAAATGCAATACCGATCCCGGCGTACTGCGGGTGCTGCACCGGGCCGGATCGCGTTTCGAGGTCGCATCCATCGAAGAAATCAAGATTCTCCGAACCCTCGGCGTGCGCGGACAGGATCTGATCTTCAGCAATCCGGTACGCGCACGCGAACAGACCAGACAGGCGGCCCGCGCCGGGGTGTACCGGTTCGCGGTGGACTCCCGGGAGGAACTGCACCGGGTGGCCGAGGAGGCGCCGGGCAGCTGCGTGTACGCCCGGCTCGCCACGGGCGCCGCGGCCAGCGTGGTGCCGAGCGAGGGAAAGTTCGGTGTGGACGCCCGCGGCGCGATCGACCTGCTGGTCCGCGCCCGCGACCTCGGGCTGGTCCCGTACGGGATCACGTTCCACATCGGCTCGCAGACGCTGCGGCCGGCCGCGCTCCAGGCGCCGCTGACGGACGTGTACACCGTCCTGTCGAGACTGATCAGCGCCGGCATCCGCCTTCAGATGGTGGACATCGGCGGCGGCTTCCCCGCCTCCTACGACCGGCCCGTGCCCGCGCTGGCGGTGTTCGGGCGCGCCGCGGCGGACGGGATCGCGCAGCTGCCGTACCCGGTGGAGGTCTTCGCCGAGCCGGGGCGCTGCATCGTCGCCGAGGCCGGCACGTTCCGGTGCCGGGTGATCGGCATCGCGCAGCGGCCCTCGGGCCACTGGGTGCACACCGACCTCGGCGTCTTCAACGGGATGATGGAGGTCCTCGAGTCCGGCGGCGGCCTGCGGTATCCGATCTGGGACAACCGCGGCTCGGCCGACCGGCGCCGCTTCCACGTGACCGGGCCGACCTGCGACGGCCAGGACACGTACGCCCGGGACGTGCCGCTCTCCGCGGACCTGCGCGAGGGCGACGAGGTGCACATCGGCTCGGCCGGCGCGTACACGACGGTGTACGCCTCCCGCTTCAACGGCTTCGCCCAGCCTCAGGTCCTGGTGATCTGAGGCCGTTCCCGGGCGTCCGGGCCGCAGCACCGGCCCGGCACGCCCGCGGGACACAGTGGTGGGTGTCAGGGAATATGTCGCCGTTCCCTGACACCCCCACGAACCCCTACCGGGAGAGGCCGTCGACGATCAGCCGGAGGGTGGACCGGCGCAGGCCCCTCGGCATCCGTGGGGCGTGCCGGTGCGCGGGATCGACCTCCGACAGCCGGGCGCGCAGGTGCCCGGGCACCCAGGGACCACCCGTGTACAGCAGGCCGCCCGCGACCCGCTCCGCGGCCAGGTGCCGACCGGCGAGCCGGGCGTAGGGCGCGCCGAGCCAGCACCAGTCCGGCGGCTCCGGCGGCAACCCCGACCAGTCACCCAGCGCGGCGACGTAGGGCTCGGGGGTGCCGGCGGCCGACGCGGACACGTACACCGTGCCGGGGTGGGTCAGGGCGAGCGCGAAGCGGCGCAGCCGGTCGTCGCCGGGGTGCGCACCCGCGTGCAGGGAGTGCACGGCGATCGGCCCACGGCGTCGCGCCGGCGCGGCGAGCGACGCGTGGCGCACCGGCGGGGTCCCGTCCAGCATCAGGAGCTGGTCCGCGTCGGCGTATGCCCGCGCGAGCGCCGCCGGGCCGTCCCGGTCGAACCGGCCGCGCAGCGGTTCGGTGTCGCCGAACCGGCGCGGCACCGCCTCCGGAAGGTGCGCCCGGGCGGCGTCGAGCCAGCGCGCGACGATGTCCGGCGAGCGGTCGCGCCGCTCGTACCAGCGCACCAGCACGCCGGACACCCGCCGGGCGGGGGGTGCCACCGCTACGCGATGCCGTTCTCGGTGCAGTAGTCGGCGTAGGCGCCGGTGCAGACGGTCCGCCGGCTGACGAAGCCGTCGGCGATCACCTTGCCGACGTCCTTCTTGAAGATCGGGATCGGTTCCAGCAGCACCGAGTCCACGTACCCGCCCGACTCCGGGTCCTTGATCCGGTCGGTCGCGTCGGTGGCCTTCTCGCCCTTGTACAGGCTGATCGCGAGCTTGGCCGCCGCGTCGGCCTCCTTCTTGATCGGCTTGTAGACCGTCATGCACTGGTCGCCGGCGAGGATGTTCTGCAGGCCCTGCGTCTCGGCGTCCTGGCCGGTTACCGGGATCGTGCCGTTCACGCGCTCGCGCTTGAGCACGGTGATGGCGGCGTTGCCGAGGCCGTCGTTGGCGGCGAGCACGCCGTGGATCTTGCCCTCGGTCTGCGACCACATCTGCTCGAAGATGAACCGGCCGTCGTCGTTGTTCCAGCGGGGAACCGACTGCTCCGGGCCCTTGAGGTAGGTGCCCTCGTCGTACTTGGCCTGCAGGATCTCGTCGTAGCCCTCGCGGAAGAGGGTCGCGTTGTTGTCCGTCGGCGCGCCGTTGAGGTAGACGATGCGCGGGTTCACCACGCCCTTGGCCTTCAGGCACTTGACCAGGCCCTCGCCCTGCAACCGGCCGACCGCGACGTTGTCGAAGCTGACGTAGTAGTCCGCGCCGCCGTTGAGGGTGAGCCGGTCGTAGTCGATCGTCTTGACGCCGGCGGCCTTCGCCTTCTCGAGCACGGCCCGGCCGCTGACCGAGTCCAGGCTCACGATCATCAGGACCTTGGCGCCGCCGGCGATCATCTCGTCGGCGATCTTGGTGAAGTTCGCCACGTCGCCCTGCGCGTTGCGGATGTCGACGGGCACGTCGGCGGCCTCGAAGGCGGCCTTGAGCAGCTTCGGGTCGTCACTACCCCAGCGCTGCGACGTGGTGGTGTCCGGCAGGATCACGCCGACCTTGCCCACGCCGCCGGAGACGGCAGCGGCATCGTCGTCGTCACAGCCGGCCAGGCCACCCAGGGTCAGCAGACCCGCCGTGGCGACCGCCACCAGCTTCCTACGCATACCGATTCTCCTCCCGCGACAAAGCCGGGCCAGGGTAACAGTCGGTAAACCCCACCGGAATCCGCGGTGACAAAAATCCCAGCGGCCATGAATTGCCTGGTCGCGGCCCCGGCCAGCGAAGGTGGGACCGGGTCACGGCCGCGAAACCTACAATTCCTGTCGGGTGAGTAGGATGTCGCGATGACCTCGCTGTCCGAGTCGGCCGCGGAGCGCCTCGTCGCCGACCGCGCATTCGCCCCCGGTTTGCCCGGCTTCGTCGGCGTCGCCGTCGACCTGCTTCCGGACGAGCACGAGCACGACCCCGTCCCGGACGGCGACCCGGGCGAGCCGCTCCTGGCACGCCGGCCGCTGCGGCACGGCTTCCTGACCACCGGGCCGGCACGGGTAGTGACGGTCAGCGGGCCGCCGTCGCCGGGGATCGAGTCGAGCGCCGCGCGGATGACCGAGGACCTGCGGCTGGCGCTGCCGCTGATCGGGGCGCGCGCGGCCGTACCGGGCGCGGCCGCCGACGCGGCGACGGCGGGCATCCGGATCGGGCTCGAGGCCGGCGTCGACGGCGCCGGGCCGTACGGGCTGATCCGGCGGTGGCATCTCGCGCACGCGCTCGCGCCGGTGCTGGCCGCGGCGTTCGCCAACGCACCGCTGCGGCACGGCCGGCCCTCCGGCTGGCGCAGCGTGCGCCAGGCGCCGCGCCGCGACCTGCCGCCCGCGCCGCCCGGCGCCGACCCGCGGGCCGCCTGGGCGGCCCTGGTGCTGGACTCGCCGTACCGCCGGCCGACCGGCGGAGTCCGCGACGAGCCGAGCGGAGGGCGCACGTTCCGGGAGCTGACCCGCCGCACGCCGGGCGACCGGCCGGGCGCCGCGGACCTCGACCGGCACCTCGCGGCGCTGCGGCCGCCGGTCGCCGCCCGGGGACACCTGGAGCTCGACGTCGCCGACGCGCAGCCCGGCGACGGCTGGGTGGTGCCGCTCGCGGTCACCGCGGCGCTGCTGGACGACGCGTACGCGGCCGCCGAGGCGGAGTGCGCGACCCGGCCGCTGGCCGGCACGCCGCGGCTGTGGGAACGCGCCGCCCGCGATGCGCTGACCGACCCGGAGCTGGCGGCCGCCGCGCGGGAGTGCTTCGTCGCCGCGTACGGGGCCCTCGCCCGCCAGGGCGTCTCCCGGGAGATCCGGGACGCGGTCGCCGCGTTCACCGAGCGGTACGTGCTGCGCGGCCGCTGCCCCGCCGACGACGTGCTGGACCGGGTCGCCCGGGCGACGGCAAAAGAGGCTCAATGGTAGGTTCGTACCTTTATGTCGGACCGGCCCACAGCTCAGGAGCCTCGTGAAGATCCTCGACGAAGTGTCGCGCACGCTCAATGAATTCCTGCTCGTACCCAGCCTGACCACCGCCGCCTGCACCCCGGACAACATCGACCTGAGCGCGCCCCTGGTGCGCCACCGGGTCGGCGAGACCTCCCCGATCCGCATCGCCACCCCGCTGACCAGCGCGATCATGGGCGCGGTCTCCTCGCCGCGGCTCGCCATCGCCCTGGCACAGTGCGGCGGGCTCAGCTTCGTGCACCAGAACCAGCCGTACCCGGAACAGGCCGCCATGGTCGAGGCGGTCAAGCGGCACAAGGCCGGCTTCCGCTTCTCCGACATCAACATCAAGCCGTCGGCCACCCTCGGCGAGGTGTCGGCGCTGCTGGAGTCCGCCGAGCGCGACGTCGCCGTGGTCACCGACGACGGCAGCCCGCACGGCCTGTTCGTCGGCCTCATCTCCACGGACGACTTCCATCCGGGACGCCACGACCTCGACGACTCGGTCGCCTCCCGGATGCGCGCCGCCGCGGACCTGGTGACCGCGCCGCCGAGCGTGACCCTGTCCGAGGCGAACACGCTGATCTGGGACCACCGGCTGGACGTGCTGCCCGTGGTCGACGCCGCCGGCCTGCTGCACTCGATCGTCCTGCGCCGCGACTACGAGCTGCACAAGCGCTTCCGCAACGAGTCGATCGACGCGGACAAGCGGTTCCGGGTCGGCGCGGGGGTGAACACCCACGACTACCGCGAGCGGATCCCCGCGCTCGTCGCGGCCGGCGCGGACCTGCTCTGCATCGACTCGTCCGACGGTCACTCGGTGTGGCAGGCGGAGACGCTCGGCTTCGTGCGCGAGAACTACGGCGACGACGTGCGGATCGGCGCCGGCAACGTCGTCGACGGCCGTGGCTTCCGGTACCTGGCGCAGGCCGGTGCCGACTTCGTCAAGGTGGGCATCGGCGGCGGCTCGATCTGCACCACCCGCGACCAGAAGGGCATCGGGCGCGGGCAGGCCTCCGCCCTGATCGACGTCGCCGCCGAGCGCGACGCGTACGCCCGCGAGACCGGCGTCTACGTGCCGCTGTGCTGCGACGGCGGCCTGCTCACCGACTCGCACATGGCGATCGCGTTCGCCCTCGGCGCGGACTTCGTCATGCTGGGCCGCTACTTCGCCCGCTTCGACGAGAGCCCGGCGCCGCTGGTGCACCTCGGCGGCCAGTTCTTCAAGGAGTACTGGGGCGAGGGCTCGAGCCGGGCGCGCAACGTGTCGCGGTATGAGCACGGCGGCGGCAGCAGGCTCACCTTCGAGGAGGGCGTCGACGGCTACGTCCCGTACGCGGGCAGCCTCTACGACAACGTCGACCTGACCATCGCCAAGCTCAAGGCCACGATGATCAGCTGTGGCGCGACGGACCTGCGCAGCTTCCACGACGGCGCGGTCCTGGTGCCGGTGTCGCAGCAGAGCTTCCTGCAGAACAGCGCCGAGATCCGGCTGCGCGACCGCCCCGGCGACGCGGGACGCTGACGGTCGGGGTGCGGGTCACGACGCCGGGGCCCGCACCCCTTCGGCGGCCTGATCGGAAACCGTGAAACGGCGCAGCGCCGGGGTGGTGACCGCGATCAGCCCGATCGCCGCCGCGCTCAGCAGGCCGCCGCCGGCCAGCGACGCCGCGCTGGAGGTCGCCGCCGCGACCAGGCCCGCGCGCAGGTTGCCCAACTGCGGGCCGGCCGATCCGACGATGTGCTCCAGCGACGAGACCCGCCCGCGGTACGCCGGCGGCGTCGCGGACTGCACGACCGTGCCCCGGGAGACGACCGCCCAGGTGTCGGCGCCGCCGGCCACCGCGAGCAGGGCCAGCACGACCGGCAGGGGGCCGCCGAGGCCGACCAGCGCCAGCGCCACCGACCAGACCGTGGCGCAGGCGAGCAGCACCGTGCCCGGGTGGCGGCGGTGCGTGGCGAGCCCGGACAGCACCGAGGCCAGCACGCCGCCGACCGCGACGGCGGCGGAGAACAGACCGAGGATCTCCGGCCGGCCGCCGAACCGCTCCTCGTTGATCACCGGGAACAGCGCGAACGGCATGGCCAGCATGGTCGCCGCCAGGTCGACGAGGAACGCGCCGCGCACCTGCGGCGTACGCACGGCGAAGCGGAAGCCGTCGGCGACCGCCGCCGCGCCGGGACGGCCCTCGGCGCCCGGCAGGCCGCGGGGCAGCCCGGCGATGCCGATCAGGGCGAAGCCGAAGGTCGCCGCGTCGAGCGCGAAGCACCAGGCCGTACCCCAGCCGGCGGTGACCAGGCCGGCCGCGACCGGGCCGAGCAGCAGCGACAGCTGGAACGACAGGTGGTTGAGCGCGAGGCCGGCGGCGAGCCGCTCGCCGGCGAGCAGCGCCGGGATGAAGGTGCGCTTGGCGGGTGCGCCGAGCGCCGACAGCCCCGACCCGATGCCGGCGAGCACCAGCATGAACGGCACGCCGCCGGCGTCGGTCGCGGCGACGGCGGCCATCGCCGAGCTGACCGCGATCTGCCCCCACGCGCAGCCGAGCGCCAGCCGCCGCCGGTCGACGTGGTCGACGAACGCGCTCCCGGCCAGCGCGAGCACGATCAGCGGCACGGCGGTGACCAGCCCGGCGAGGCCGACCATGGCGGGGTTGTGGGTGCGTTCCCAGACGTAGAAGGTGACCGCGAAGGCGCCCAGCTGCCCGCCGAAGCCCGATGCGGTGGTGCCGAGCCAGAGCCGGCGGAAGACCGGGTTCTCCCGCAGCGGCCGCAGGTCGACGACCGCGCTCACGGCAGCTGCCCGGGCAGGTGGTCGCGCAGCCGCTGGGCGAACGGGCGGGCGGCGAGCGCGGCGCGCACGTCGGCGACGGCCCGCATCAGCGGGTACGCCAGCTCGGCGTCGAGCGCGCGCACGGTCGCCTCGGTCGCCCGCCACTCGGCCTGCAGGAACGGGACGAGCTCCCGGGACCGCGCGGTGAGCCGCACCCGGCGGGTCCGGCCGTCGGCGTCGTCGGCGCGCTCCACCAGCCCGGCCTTGCGCATCGCGGCCGCGGTCTGGCTCATCGCCGAGTGGGTCACCCGGCGCGCGTCGGCGAGCTCCTGGATGGTCAGCGGCCCGCGCCGGCCGAGCTCGATGAGCGGCCCGACGAACCGGGTGCGTACCCCCTCGATGCCGGCCTCGGCGTAGAGGCCGGCGATGTCCCGGTCCATGTCGGCGAGCAGCCGGAACAGGTCGCCGTAGTAACTGCTGTCGAGCAGATCGGGTTCCGTCACCGCGCCAATATAACAGCGCTTATATAAATCGCCGAAATCGGCGAGTGCGACGGGCCGCCCGCCTCCGCGTGTCATCCTGAGCAGTGCATGAGGTACGAGGACTGGCGGCATGACCGCGGCTCGCCCGACCCCGGCTGGTGGCGGGTGGGGCTGCTGTCGTCCTCGGCACTGATCGTCATCGTCATCGGCGTCCTGTACGTCGCGTCGCCGTCAGGATCGACCGCCTTCGGGCTGGTCGTCGTGGTCGGCCCGGCGCTGGCGGCGGCATCGGGCCGCCCGCTGGCGGTGGCCGCCATCGGCGTTCTCGCCATGTCGGTGACCTGGGCGCTCGGCGGCGTCGTGGACCAGGAGTCGCGCCTGTGGGTGACCGGCGCGGTGACCGCTGTGAGCGTCGCGGTCGCCTACGGCCAGCGGGCGCTGGAGCGCCGCTCCGGCCGGGGCGCCGAGGAGAAGTCGATGCTCGCCGGGATCGTCGAGTCGTCCGAGGATTCGATCACCGCCACCGACCGGGACGGGATCGTCGTCGCCTGGAACCGCGGCGCCGAGCGGGTATACGGGTACACCGCGAACGAGATGATCGGCCAGAGCATCGCCAGGCTGAGCCCGCCGGAGCAGGAGCCGCACGTGCTCCACATCATCGCCCGCGTCCTCAACGGCGAGAGCGTCTCCCACTTCCGGACCCGGCGGCGGCACAAGGACGGCCGCCTCCTCGACGTGTCGATCAGCGTCTCACCGATCCGCGACCGGTACGGCACCATCGTCGGCACCGCCGGCATCTCCCGGGACATCGGCGCCGTCAAGCGCGCCGAGCAGCAACGCCGGCAGATCCTGGAGCGCTCCGCACACGCCGAACGGCTCGAGAGCCTCGGCAAGCTCGCCGGCGGCATCGCACACGACTTCAACAACATGCTGGCGATCAACCTCAGCTACCTGGAATTCGCCCTCGAGCGGACCACCGACCCCGACACCAGGAGCGACCTCGCCCGCGCCAGGGTCAGCGCCGAACGGGCCCGCGATCTCACCCGGCAACTCCTGATCTTCGCCCGTAAGGAACCCGCCGCGGCACAGACCATCGACCTCAACACCGTCGTCGACGACACCCGCGCCCTGCTCGGCCGCACCCTCGGGACCCACATCGAGCTGATCACCGGCCTGCCCGGCCACGCCGTGCCGGTCCGCGCCGACCGCAGCCGCATCGAACAGGTCCTGTGCAACCTGGTCATCAACGCGCGCGACGCCATGCCCGGCGGCGGCCGCATCGTCATCGAATGCGGCACGACCACCCTCACCGACGATCCCACCCGCCAGCCGGCCCTGCCCGCCGGCGCCTACGCCGACCTCACCGTCGCCGACAACGGCACCGGCATGTCCCCCGACGTCGTCGCCCGCGTCTTCGAACCCTTCTTCACCACCAAGACCAAACACGACGGCACCGGGCTCGGCCTCGCCACCGCGTACGGCATCATCACCGCGGCCGGCGGCGTCATCACCGTCACCAGCGCGCCCGACGTCGGCACCAGGTTCCGCATCCTGCTGCCGCTCACCGCCGAAGCCGGCCCGGAAGCCGTCAGTCCCGCGACGGCGCCACCCGGCCGCGCGGCCGCGGCGGGGTGAGCCGGTCGAGAGCCGCGATGATCCGGGCGGCCGAGGTGGGCGGGGCCGCCTCCGGGCGGATGCTCGCGTAGCGGACCGTTCCCGTGCGGTCGGCCACCACCGCGGCCGGATACGGCAGCACGGCGCGGCCGGTGCCCAGCACGCCGCGCGCCTGCGGGCTGCGGTAGCCGATCCCGAACGCGTCGATCAGGGCGTGCCGGGGGTCCGACGCCACCAGGTAGCCGAGATCGTGCCGATGCTTGACCGGGGCCAGCAGGTCCGCGCGCTGCGGGCTCACCGCGACCAGGTGTGCGCCGGCGTCGGTGCAGGACGGCAGCAGGGTGCGCTGGTACCCGTCCAGCAGCTCGTCGCAGGACGCCGCGCCCGCGTACGGGAAGAAGACCAGCACGATCGGCCCGGTGCGCAGCATCAGGTCGAGATGGATCGGGCCGAGGTCGACCTCGACCAGGGGCATCGCCGGGACGCGGCCGCCGGGAGCGATCATCCGGCTCCAGACCGCGTCCTTCTCGAACTGGCGCCGGAAGGCGGTCTCCTCAGTGGCCCGCAGGCGCACCGGTGTCGTCGTCATGCGCGCCACCATACCTACCAAATTAATAGGCATTGTGGCGGCGGGGTAAACACCGTGGGCCGATATCCTAGTCGGCAGACGGGGATAGTATGCGGTTCTTCGCACGTACCCCCGACAGGAGCGAAAACCCATGACCGTCACCGACGAACTGCTGGCCAACGCCGAGCGTTACGCCGCCACCTTCGACAAGGGCACGCTGCCGCTGCCGCCCGCCCGGCGGGTCGCGGTCGTCGCCTGCATGGACGCCCGGCTGAACCCGTACGGGCTGCTCGGGCTCGCCGAGGGCGACGCGCACGTGATCCGCAACGCGGGCGGCGTCATCACCGCGGACCAGCTGCGCAGCCTGGCGATCAGCCAGCGACTGCTCGGCACCGTCGAGATCATCCTGATCCACCACACCGGCTGCGGGATGCTGACCTTCACCGACGACGACTTCAAGGAGAGCATCCGGCAGGACGTCGGCATCCGGCCGCCGTGGGCGGCGGAGGCCTTCCCCGACCTGGACGAGGACGTACGGCAGTCGGTGCGCCGCGTGCTCGAGGACCCGTTCATCCCGGTGAAGGACTCGGTGCGGGGCTTCGTCTACGAGGTCGAGACCGGCAAGCTGCGCGAGGTCGAGTGAGGAGCTCCCCGTAGCCCCGGACGCGGGGCTACGGGGATACCGGGATCGCTCAGAACGCGGCCAGGACCGAGCCCTGGTACTTGTCCTCGATGAACTTCTTCACCTCGGCGGAGTGCAGCAGCTTCTCCAGCTTGACCACCCGGGCGTCGCCCTCGTCGCCCGTGCGGACCACGACCAGGTTCGCGTACGGGTTGTCCTGACCGGCCTCGAGCGCGAGCGCGTCCTTGGCCGGGCTCAGGCCGGTCTCGATCGCGTAGTTGCCGTTGATCACCGAGGCCGCGGTGTCCTCGAGGCTGCGCGGCAGCTGGGCCGCCTCGAGGGCCTTGAACTCGAGGTTCTTCGGGTTGGTCGCGATGTCCTTCTCGGTCGCCTTGACGCCGACGCCGTCCTTGAGCGTGATGAGGCCGTTCTTCGCGAGCAGGTTCAGCGCGCGGCCGGAGTTGGACGGGTCGTTGGGGATGGCGATCACGCCGCCGGCCGGGATCTCGGCGAGCGTCTTGAACTTCTTGGAGTAGAGGCCGAGCGGCTCGATGTGCACCGGCTTGAGCGCGGTGAACTTGTAGCCCTTCGCCGCTACCTCCTCCTCCAGGTACGGGACGTGCTGGAAGTAGTTGGCGTCGATCTGCTTCTCCCGCAGCGCGACGTTGGGCTGGATGTAGTCGTTGAACTCGACCACCTCGAGCTTGAGGCCCTCGGCCGCGGCCAGGTTGTCCTTGACGTAGTTCAGGATCTCGGCGTGCGGTACCGGGCTGACGCCGACCTTCAGGGTGTCCTGCGCGGTGGATCCGGAGTCGGAGCCGGAGTCGCCGCACGCGGCGAGGGCGAGGACGAGCCCGGTGGCGGCGAGGGCGGCGGCGATCGAGCGGCGGCGCATGAGTGGTGCCTTTCGGTAGGGGTTATCGGTGTGACAGGCGCCGGACGAGGACGTCGCCCAGCGTCTGGATGGCTTGCACGAACACGACGAGGACCACGACCGTCGCGATCATGACCTCGGTCTCGAAGCGCTGGTAGCCGTACCGGATGGCGAGGTCGCCCAGGCCGCCGCCGCCGACCACGCCAGCCATGGCGGAGTAGCCGACCAGCGCGACGACGGTGATGGTGAGGCCGGCGACCAGGCCCGGGCGGGCCTCGCGGAGCAGGACCTTGCCGACGACCTGGCGCCGGGACGCGCCCATGGCGACCGCGGCCGAGACGACGTCGCCGGGCACCTCGCGGATCGCCGTCTCGACGATGCGCGCGTAGAACGGGATGGCGCCGATGGTCAGCGGCACGATCGCCGCGGTGGTGCCGATGGTGGTGCCGACCACCGCGCGGGTGAACGGGATGACCGCGACCAGCAGGATGATGAACGGCAGCGACCGGCCGACGTTGACGATCAGGCCGAGCAGCGCGTTGAGCGGCGGCGCGGCGAGCAGCCCACCGCGGTCGGTCAGCACCAGCAGGATGCCGAGCAGCAGGCCGCCGACGGCGGTGAGCAGGGCGGCCCAGCCGACCATCCAGGCCGTCTCGCGCAGCCCGGCCCAGAGCAACTCGTTCAGCTCCGGCCAGGTCACGCGGCCACCTCCGCCAGGGCGCCCCGCTCGCGCAGGTGCCGCAGCGCCGCGGCGTTGTCGTCCGCGGTGCCGGGCAGCGCGATCCGCAGGCGCCCCGCGCGGGTCGCCGCGAGGCTCTGCACGGCGCCGTCGAGGATGCGCACGTCGAGGTCGAGGGCGCGGGCGAGCCCGGCCAGGATCGGCTCGTCGGCCGGCTCGCCGCTGACCGTGACGTCGACGACGGTCTCGCCCGGCCGGTGCCGCACCGGCGGCAGCGGGAAGAGGTCGCGGGCGAGCTCGGAGCCGGGGCGGCCCAGCAGGTCGGCGACCGGGCCGGACTCGACGAGGCGGCCCTCGCGCATGACCGCCGCCGAGTGGCAGATCCGCTTGACCACGTCCATCTCGTGGGTGATCAGCAGGATGGTCAGGCCGAGCCGCCGGTTCAGGTCGAGCAGCAGGTCGAGGATCGATCCGGTGGTCTCCGGGTCGAGGGCGGAGGTCGCCTCGTCGGAGAGCAGGACCTGCGGCCCGGCGGCGAGCGCGCGGGCGATGCCGACGCGCTGCTTCTGGCCGCCGGAGAGCTGCGCCGGGTACGCGGTGGCGCGCTCGGCGAGCCCGACGAGCTCGAGCAGCTCGGCCACCCGGCGGGCCCGGTCGGCGCGCGACATGCCGGTCACCTCGAGCGGGAACGCCACGTTGCCGGCGGCCGTCCGCGACGAGAGCAGCGCGAAGTGCTGGTGCACCATGCCGACCCGGCGGCGGGCCGCCCGCAGCGGCCGCTCGCGCAGCGCCGTCAGGTCGACGCCGTCGACGACGACCGTTCCGGCGTCGGGCCGTTCCAGCAGGTTGACGCAGCGCAGCAGGGTGCTCTTGCCGGCGCCGCTCTGGCCGAGCACGCCGAAGATCTCGCCCTGCCGGACGCCGAGATCGACGCCGTCGACGGCGACGACGTCGCGCCGCCGCGAGTGGTAGGTCTTGCGGAGACCCTCGATCTGAATCACGGATACTCCGTCGAATCCTATAAAGCCGATAGGTATGCGAGGAGGAAAGCTAGTCCGTCGACGCGGCCCGGGCCAACCGGCTGTAACGATCATCACCGCCCGGTACGGCCGAACCTGATACGGTGCGGACTGGTCATGAGTGCCAGCGCAAAGCCCCGGCTTGCTGGCCGGCAACCCTTGTGTTCGCGATGGGGTGCTCCGGGTGAGGACCGGGCCTGCGTCGACAACGACGCGGGCAAGCGCGGGCCCCGTGGGGTCCCCGACCTCGCGGAGGCGCACATGTCCCTGTTGCCACAGCACACGCCGCAGCACACCGAGCTCGATGTCATCGGCGCCGGGCTCACCGTCCGGCTGCCGGGCGGGGACACCGTCGGTTTCGCCCACCTCGACTACGCCGCGTCGGCGCCCTGCGTCCGCGCCGCGGCCGACGCCGTCGAGGGTCTGCTGCCCTGGTACGGCAGCGTCCACCGGGGCGCGGGCGTCCGGTCCCGCACCTCGACGTGTGAGTACGAACGCGCCCGCGACATCGTGGCCGGCTTCGTCGGCGCGCGACCGGGCGACACCGTGGTCTTCACCCGCAACACCACCGACGCACTCAACCTGCTCGCCCGCTGCCTGCCGGCGGGCGTCACCACGATCGTCTTCGACGGCGAGCACCACGCGAACCTGCTGCCCTGGCCCGCGCCGCTGCGGCTGGCGACACCGTCGAGCCCGGACGCCGCCGTCGAGGCCGTGGAGCGGGCGCTGCGGTCGCTGCGCGGTCCGGCGCTGCTCGCCGTCACCGGCGCGAGCAACGTGACCGGCGAGGTCTGGCCGGTCCGGCGCCTGGCCGACGTCGCACACCGGTACGGCGCCCGCGTCGTGGTCGACGCCGCGCAGCTCGCGCCGCACTCCCCTGTCGACCTCGCCGCCCTCGGCGCCGACTATCTGGCCCTGTCCGGCCACAAGCTGTACGCGCCCTTCGGCGCGGGCGTGCTGGCGGGCCGCGCCGACTGGCTGGACGCGGCGGCGCCCTACCTGCGCGGCGGCGGTGCCAGCTCGTCGGTCGGCGCCGCCGGCGAGGTCACCTGGGCCACCGGGCCCGCCCGGCACGAGGGCGGCACGCCGAACCTGCTCGGCGCGGTATCCCTGGCGGCGGTCTGCGCGGCGCTGGGCCGCGCCGACCGGGCCGCGCTGCACGAGCGGGAGCAGAGCCTGCTGGCCCGGCTGCGCGGCGGCCTGGCCGGGCTGCCCGGCGTCGCCGAGGTCAGCGTCTTCGGCGCCGCGCAGCCCCGGGTGGGCATCGTGTCGCTCGCGCTGCCCGGCGGCGACGCCGCGGCGGTCGCCGAGCGGCTCGCCGAGGAGCACGGCATCGGGGTGCGGGCCGGCCAGTTCTGCGCGCACCCGCTCACCCGCCGCCTCACCGGCGCCGCCGCCGTGGCCGGCTGCGACACCGCGGCGGCCCTCCTACGGGTGAGTTTCGGGCTGGGCACCACCGACGGCGACATCGACCGGTTCGTGACCGCCATCGCCGGGTTGACGTCGGGCGACGCCGGCCGGCAGCTCGTCGGCGGGCGCGCCGGACGATAGCGGCCGGGCCGAACCAACTTGCTTCAATCTCTCGAGCGGCCGGGTAAGTCTCGACTACGATCCCGCACATGCCGTGGAAACAGCAGATCAACAAGGCACTGACCCGGACCGTCGGATACCGGATCGTCCGGACGGAGGCCAAGCAGGCGTCACCCCCGAAGAAGAAGGCCGCGAAGCCCGGGTTCCCCGCGGACTACGACGAGATGGCGCGGCCCATCATGGCCGCCGCCCGGCCGTACTCGATGACCCGGCGGGAGAAGCAGTACGCCCTCTACCTCGCCACCCGCTACGTGGTGAAGCACGACATCCCGGGTGCCATTGTGGAGTGTGGAGTGTGGCGCGGCGGCAGCATGCACGTGGTCGCCCGCACGCTGGCCGCGATCGGGGACACCTCGCGCGACCTGTACCTCTTCGACACCTTCGAGGGCATGACCCCACCGACCGAGAAGGACGTCACCAACGGCGGGCGGCCGGTCGCCGAGCTGCTGAGCGCCCAGCCGAAGACCGCACGGATCTGGGCCGTGGCCAGCCTGGAGGACGTCCAGCAGGGTTTCGAGTCGGTGCCGTACCCCAGCGAGAAGATCCACTATGTCAAGGGTCCGGTCGAGGACACCCTGCCCGAGCAGGCCCCGGCACAGATCGCGATCCTGCGCCTGGACACCGACTGGTACGAGTCCACCCGCCACGAGCTGCTCACCATGTACGACCGGCTGCCGTCCGGCGGCGTCCTGATCATCGACGACTACGGCACCTACCAGGGCGCCCGGCAGGCGGTGGACGAATTCGTCGAGCAGACCGGCGTACGGCTGCTGCTGGTGCCGATCGGCCCGGGCCGGATCGCCGTCAAGCCCTGAGCGAGCCGAGCGGCGCGATCGCCTCCGTGACGACGTGCTGTGCCTGCCGGCAGGCCTGCGGGAGCGCCTCCGCGGGCACCGGGTGGCTCAGCACGTAGCCCTGCGCGAACTCGCAGCTCATCTCGCGCAGCCGCAGCAGCGCCTGCACGTCCTCGACGCCCTCGGCGACCACGGACAGGCCGAGGTTGTGGCCCAGGTCGATCGCGCTGCGGACCATCACCGCGTCCGGGGTGCCCGCCGTCAGGTCGCGGACGAAGGTGCGGTCGATCTTCAGCTCGTCGGCCGGCACCCGGCGCAGCTGGGCGAGGGAGCTGAAGCCGGTGCCGAAGTCGTCCACCGAGACGCTCACACCGCGCTCGCGGACCTCGTGCAGGGCGCGCACCGCCCGGTCCGGGTCGGCCATGATGCTGGTCTCGGTGAGCTCCAGGCGCAGCAGCTCCGGCGGCAGCCCGGCCTCGTCGACGGTGCTCAGCACCCGGGCCACGAAGCCCGGGTCGATCAGGCAGCCCGCCGAGACGTTCACCGAGACGCTGTAGCGACGGCCGTCGCCCAGCCAGCCGGCCGCCTGGCGCACGGCCACCCCGAGCAGGTGGTAGGTCAGGCGCACCTCCAGGCCGCTGCTCTCCGCGATCGGCAGGAATGTGCCGGGCATCAGCAGGCCGCGCGTCGGGTGCTGCCAGCGGACCAGCGCCTCCACCGAGGCGACGGCGCCGTCGCTCAGGCGTACCTGCGGCTGGTAGTAGAGCCGCAGCTGACCGCCCGGGTCCCCGGTCTCGAGCAGGGACCGCAGGTCCGCGAAGAGCTGCATCCGGTCCGGGGTCTCGGCGTCCGCCGCGGCGTCGTAGACGGCGACGCCGCCGCCGTTGCCCTTGGCCCGGTACATGGCCGCGTCCGCGTGCCGGAACAGCTCGTCGCCGATGCCGTGCATCGGGCCGAACGCGATGCCGAGGCTGCCGCTGATCGCCGCCGGGCCCTCGTCCAGCACGAAGTCGCGGCGCAGCGCGGCGACCAGCGCCTCGGCGAGCTCGGTCACCGCGGCGACGCCGGTCACCCGCGGCAGCAGGACCGCGAACTCGTCGCCGCCGAGCCGGGCCACGACGCCGTCGCCGCCGACCCCGACGGCCAGCCGCCGGCCGGACTCGACCAGCACCCGGTCGCCGGCGTGGTGGCCCATGGTGTCGTTGACGGCCTTGAAGCCGTTCAGGTCGACGACCATGAGGGCGACCTGCCGGTCTCCCGCCGGCTCGGCGTCGTCCAGCGCCTCCTGCATCCGCTGGGTGAACAGCGTGCGGTTCGGCAGGCCGGTCAGCGGGTCGTGCAGGGCCTGGTGCCGGCTCGCCGCGGCCTGGTCGACCAGCCGGCGCTGGTGGCCGAGGGTCAGCCGCAGGATCATGCCGACCAGGACGAGGCCGAGCCCGAAGCCGAGACAGGTGCCGATCAGCAGCTGCCCCTGCGTCCGGCGCAGCGCCGCCACCTCGAGCTGCGCGGCGTCGTGGTAGGCGCGCGCCACCATGTCGACGTCGTCCTGCAGGGTGTAGAAGGCCGGGGTCACCTCGAGCCGGTCGAGCTGAATGTGGGCCGGATCGCTGTCGGCGATCAGCAGGATCAGCCGCTCGGCGAGCTCCTGGTAGGCGAGCTGCTCCTGGTGCAGCCGCACCGCGTCCCGGGCGGCCTGGCCGTCGTCGCCGGCGGCGATCTGCGTGAGGGTCTCGTTGGCCGTCCGCACGACCTGGTCGAAGCGCTGCTTCACGGCGACCGACGGCTCCACCTGGTAGTGCCGCAGGTTCACCTCCTGCATCGCGATCGCGATCCGGGCCTCGGCGAACAGCGAGTCCACCACGAGCGCGTGGCTCTGCTGCTCGGTCGCGCGGGTGGTGTGCACGGTCCCCTGGATCACGTACGCCGCCAGCGCCAGCAGCACGCCGGCCAGCGCGGCGGTCGTCGCCACGCTGCGTCCCCGTATGCGCCTGATCACGGCCCTCAAGTTCGGCAGCGAACGGCAAGGGTGTAGGCGAATGGGCTCAAGTGGCTGCGCCCGGTACCGATGAGACCACCGACCGAGAAGGGCGGGTGTCCATGCGCAGCCGACAGTTGCTTTCCACTGCCGCGGTGGCAGTCGTACTGGCCGCCCTGACCGGGTGCGGCGGCGCGGAGCCGGCCGGCGACCCGGCCGCGGCCGCGCCGGAGGTCGTCCGCCTCGGCACGCTCGTGCCGCTCAGCGGGCGCAACAGCCCCTCCGGCAAGGCGATGGTCGCCGCGGCGCAGCTCGCGGTCGACGAGGCCAACGCGGCCGGCGGGGTGCTGGGCCGGCAGATCGAGCTGGTCGTCGAGGACGACGCCTGCGACCCGGGCACCGCGGTCACCGCCGCCCGCACCATGATCAACAAGGGTATCGCGGTCTCGGTCGGCGGCTACTGCAGCAGCGCGACCCTGCCGACCCTGAAGTCGTTCCGGGCGGCGAAGGTGCCGATGGTCGTGGCGCAGTCCAACTCGACGGACCTGCTCGGGCCGAAGTACGACAGCGTCTTCCTGGTCTGCGGCACGGTCGCGGCCGAGGCCGACTTCGCCGTCGGCTGGATGAAGCGGACCGGCGCCAAGCGGCTGGCGGTCGTGCACGACGGCACCAGCTTCCCGATCACTCTGGCGCAGTCGACCGTCGCCGCGGCAAAGCGCGCCGGCGGCCTCACCACGAACAGCTTGCCGGCGCTGAGCCAGGGCTCGTCGAGCTATGCCCGGACCGCGAGGTCGGTGATCGCCGACCGGGCCGACACCGTCTACTACACCGGCTACTACGCCGAGGCCGCCCAGCTGATCAAGGACCTGCGCGGGCAGGGCTTCCGGGGCAAGATCGTCGTCGGTGACGGCGCGACGGACGGCCCGCTGCTCGCGGACCTCACCCGGGCGGAGAGCCGGGAGGTGTACGGCACCGCGATGCTCTACCCGGAGTTCATGCCGGAGCTGGCCCAGTGGTCGGCCCGCTACCTCGCCGCGGTCGGCAGCTCGCCCGGCCCCTCGACGGTCGAGCCGTACGACGCCGTGAACGTGGCGCTGGACGCGATCAAGCGGGCCGGCAGCCTCGACCCCGAGGCGATCCGCAAGGCGATCAGCACCACGGACATGCCGGCGTTGTCCGGCCGGATGAGCTTCAACGCCGACGGCACCCGCAAGACGGCGAAGTTCCTGCTGCTCAAGGCCGACGGCGAGAGTTTCCGGCTGCACCCGTCCGGCGGCTGAACAGCGTCAGCGGCGGTAGATGGTGATCGAGTGGCCGACCTGGTCGATCGGCTCCCCGCTGGAGGCGATCAGCGCCTTGAGCCGGCTGCCGGCCTTCGCCGCCGAGCTGTTCGAGACCACTAGCAGCCCGCGCACCTCGGCGTCGGGCACGCCGGTCGGGCTCGTCGCGGTGATGCCGTACGCGGGCGGCATCCCGGCGCCCCGGTAGACCAGCCAGACCTTCTCGCCGGGGTAGCGCTCGCGCAGCCGGTCGGCCAGCCGCCCCAGGTCCTGACCCCAGTCGACGTTCGAGTCGTGCAGCCGCAGGTGGGTCGCGGACGGCCCACCGAACGCCTCGTTGGAGTAGGGCAGGTAGTACGGGAACGTGCGCAGCGAGCTCACCGCGACGAACAGCACCAGCGCCGCGGCGCTCAGCCGCGCCCAGCGCCACTTCACGGCGACCACGGCCGCCGCGATCACCGCGCCGAAGATCGGCACGAAGATCACGTACCGGGTGCCGAAGTCTCGCGAGCCGGTCATCGCGACCGCCATCAGCAGGCCGACCGGCAGCACCAGGTAGAGCGCCGCCGCCCGCAGCCGGGGCACGGCGAACAGCGCCGCGGTGCCGGCGAGCCCGAGCAGCATCGTGCCGATCGGCGTCTTCACCAGCAGCGCGGCGGGCAGGTAGTACCAGAGCGAGCCCCGGTAGAGCTCCCCGAACAGGAAGCCGCGGAACGCCCGGTCCTCGAAGGCGAACTGGATGCGGATGCCGTCGCGGTACGGCTCCGGCACCGGCAGCACGTCGACGAGCAGCCCGCGCAGCCCCGAGACGACGGGCATGCCGGTCGGCTCGACCCAGCCCAGCCACGGGTCGACGATCAGGTACGACACCCAGATGACGGCGAACGCGATGACCGCGACCCCGACCGCGGCGGCCACCCCGCGCAGGCGCTTGAGCGCCAGGAAGGCCAGCAGCATCAGCAGCGGGACCGCGGGCAGCGCGTTCATCCGGGTGGCGACGGCCGCGCCGAGCGCGAGCCCGGCGAGCGGGAGATACAGGTACGGGCGCGCCCGCGCACGCCAGGACAGCCAGACGGCGGTCAGCAGGAAACCGACCGCCGGCACGTCGAGCGTGGCGAGCGAGCCGTGCGCGATCACGTCGGGCGAGAAGGTGTAGAGCGCCAGCGCGAGCAGGCCGCCGAGCGGACCGACCAGATCGCGGGCGAACGCGAACACCACCAGCCCGAACAGCAGCGTAAGGATGATCATCGGCAGCCGGGCCAGGAACATCAGCCGGTACGGATCGTTGCCGGCCTCGTAGAGCACGTGCCGCCCGAGCTCGGTCTGGTTGCCGCGGAACGCCGGATCGAGCTGCGGATCCGCGAACGCCACCCCGAGCGCGATGATCATCTTGCCCAGCGGCGGGTGCTCGGGGTTGTAGCGCAGGCTGCGCTGCTCCAGGTAGGTGACCGCGGCGCCGACGTAGACCGGCTCGTCGATGGTCGGGGTCTGCTGCACCGCCGTGACCACCATGGCGGCCGCCATCTGGCCGAGCAGCACGACGACGAGCAGCGGAACCAGCCAGCGGGGGCGGCGGCGCGGACTCGGCGGTGCGGCGGCCGGGGCCTCCACTTGATCAACGGTCACCCGGAAAACCTATCCGCCCCGTTTGGTGGAACACGACTTAGGCTCGAGGCATGTGTCGAAACATTCGCCAGCTGCACAACTTCGAGCCGCCGGCCACGACGGACGAGGTGCGGGCCGCCGCCCTGCAGTACGTGCGCAAGGTGGCCGGGACGACCCAGCCGTCGCTGCGCAACCAGGAGGCCTTCGACCTGGCGGTCGACGCGGTCGCGCAGGCCACGGCCGCGCTGCTCGAGGCGCTGGTGACCAGCGCGCCACCGAAGGACCGCGAGGTCGAGGCCGCCAAGGCCCGGGAGCGCGCCGCCAAGCGGTACGCCTCCTGATCCTCTAAGGCTTTACTTATATAAGGGCACGCTGATAGCGTACGGTCGTGCATGCGTTCGACGTGCTCGGCGACCCGGTTCGCCGGCGGATCCTGGAGCTGCTCGCCGACGGCGAGCAGCCCTCCGGCGCCGTGACCGAGGTCATCCGGGCCGAGTTCGGCATCTCCCAGCCGGCCGTCTCACAGCACCTACGGGTGCTGCGGGAGAACGGCTTCGCCACCGTCCGCCCGGACGGCGCCCGGCGGATCTACGCGGTCGACGACAGCGCGCTGCGCGAGGCCGACGAGTGGCTGGGGCGGTTCCGGCGGTACTGGACACCGCACCTCGCCGCCCTCGCGACCGAGGTGGCCCGCGGTAAACGCGCCCGCCGCCTCGCCGCCGACCGACCCGATACACCCGATCAAGGAGAAATCGATGGCTGACGTGCAACAGCAGATAAATTCGGTACGCCGGACCGTCGGCACCCGGCAGCTCGAGGCCGGCGAGGCCCGGATCTCGACGATCAGCCAGGTGTACGACACCGGCATCGACGACCTGTGGGACGCGGTCACCAGCGCCGAACGGATCCCCCGCTGGTTCATGCCGATCTCGGGCGAGCTGCGCGAGGGCGGCAAGTACCAGCTGGAAGGCAACGCGGGCGGCACGATCTCGCGCTGCGACGCGCCGAACGGCTACTCCGCGACCTGGGAGTACGGCGGCGAGGTCAGCTGGATCGAGGTGCGGCTGACCCCGGAGGGCGACGGCCGCACCCGCTTCGAGCTCGAGCACGTCGGGCACGTGGCGCAGGAGCTGTGGGACCAGTTCGGCCCGAGCGCGACCGGCATCGGCTGGGACATGGGCCTGCACGGCCTCAACATGCACCTGACGGACCCGGCCACGGCGCTCGACCCGAAGGACGGGATGGCCTGGATGCTCTCCGACGAGGGCAAGCTGTTCTCCCGGCTGAGCAGCGACGCCTGGGCCGAGGTGGCCATCGCGGACGGCACCGACCCGGTGGTCGCCCGCGAGCGCGCGGACCGGTGCTACGCGGCGTACACCGGGGCCTGACCTTGCGGTTGGCGCTGGACGCGCTGTTCGCCGACGTGCCGGCGGAGCAGGTCTCGCAGGCCCGCGACTTCTACCGGACCAGGGTCGCGGGCCGCGGCCCCGGGTCCCGGGCGGAGCTGATGGAGGCGCGGGCGAAGCGGCCCGCGCCTCCCACCGCCGATCCGCCCGCCGCGACGGAGACGATCGAGGGCGTACGGGTGCGCGTCCTCACCCCCACCGGCGGCCCGCCGCGCGGCGTCTACCTGGACATACCCGGCGGCGGTTTCTACCTGGACTCCGCGGCGCGCGGGGACGAGCGCAACCGCCGGCTCGCGGAGGCCCTGCGCCTGGTCGTGGTCAGCGTCGACTACCGGCTGGCGCCCGAGCACCCCTGGCCGGCGGCGCCCGACGACTGCGAGGTTGCGGCGCGCTGGCTCGTCGAGGAGGCCGGCGCCCGGTTCGGCACCACCCGGCTCGCGATCGGTGGCAGCTCCGCGGGGGCCACCCTCGCCGTGGCGACGCTGCTCCGGCTCCGGGACGGCGGCGCCGCCGGCCGGTTCGCCGGCGCCGCACTCCAGTTCGGCACCTACGACCTGAGCGCGCTCACCCCGGCCGGCCGGCGCATCGCGGACGAGTACTTCATCCAGGCCTACGCCGGCCACGTGGCCGATCGAACCGCCCCCGACGTCTCCCCCGTCTACGGTGACTTGCGCGGGCTTCCGCCGACGCTGCTGATCGTCGGGGCGACGGACGTGCTGCTGGAGGACAACCTGGCCATGGCCGGCCGGTTGGCGGCGGCCGGCAACGACGTCGAGCTCCGGGTCTACCCCGAGGCGCCGCACGGCTTCACCGGTCACCCGACGGCGATGGCCAGGACGGCCCTGGGCGGGGTCGAGTCCTGGCTACGCGACCGCATCACGCGGCCGTAGCCTTCGCCTCCCCGCCCCGGTTTGTTCGCTACTCCTTGGCCGCGCCCGCTCCGGAGCGGCGGTAGGCGAGCAGGCCGACCACCAGGGCGGCCAGGCCCAGCGCGATGCCGACCAGGCCGGCCCAGTTCACGCCCACGGTCTCGGACTCGGTCTCCGCGGGGGCGGCGGCCTCCGCGGCCGGCGCGCTCGCCGCGGCGTGCGAGTCGGAGCCGCCGGCGGTGAGCTTCAGGACCGGGGCGGGCTTCTCCGGCTCGGTGCCGTCGGTGGTCGGCTCGTCGATCCACCGCACCACGGTGCCGTCGGAGTAGGTCTGCAGCGCCTTGAAGACCACCTGCGGCACCTCGGGCAGCGGCCCGAGCGAGACGTCGAACTCCTGGAACTGCCCGGGCTTGATCGCGGCGTCGCCGGTCGCGGTCCAGGTGATCTTCGAGACGGCCTCGTTGAGCTGGGTGCCGTGCGCCTCGATGGGCTTGGCCAGCTTCGTCTTCTCGGCCACCATGGTCCACCCGGCGACCGGCTTGAGCGACACCGACGCGAACGGGGCGTCGGCGGGCAGGTTGACCTCGACCTTGACGGTGTTGGTGTCGTCGCTCTCGTTCGGCACCCGGAACGTAACCTTGGTGTAGCCGCCCTGGACGGCCGTGCTCGGATTCACCGTGACGTGCGCGGACGCGGGCACCGCGAGGGCGAGGGTGAACGCGGCGACCGTACCGGCCACCACCGCCGAACGCTTCAACAGCGACATCGAAAACCTTCCAGATCAAACCCGGCCGGAGCGCCGGGCACGGTCATTGGTCGCTGACCTTCCCACAAAAGTTCCCGCCATTTTCGGTACCCGGCCAGGGCTCGACGAGCGAGTGTCAACCTGGCCTCCGGCGTCGCTCAGTCGACGACGGTGACGGGGGTGCCCGGTGCGATGTTGCGCAGCAGCTTGCGCTGGCCGGCCGGCGGCATCCGGACGCATCCGTTGGAGACGCTGCGGCCGAACGCGGCGTCGCTGCGCCAGCCGTGCACCCCGGTGTGCGCGCCGCGCAGTGACCACGCGACCGCGTCCCGGTCCTCGGGCACCGAGCCGAGCACCAGGGCGTCCAGCCCGGCGTAGGCGCCGCCGCGGGTGCCCGTGCGACCCAGCACGAAGGTGCGCCCCAGCGGGGTCGGCGTCGCGGCCGCGCCGGTGGCGACGGTCCAGCTCTGCCGGCGTACGCCGTCGCGGAACCAGGTCAGCTCGTGCGCGCGGCGCCGCACCACCAGGTGGTCGCGCAGCGTCCGCGCGGACCACCCGTGCGGCGGCAGCCAGCCCATCCGCCGGTTCGCCGTCGGCATCAGCACCGCCACCCAGCCGGAGCGCCGCGAGACCACCGGCAGGACCACCGGCAGCCCGCTGATCACCGGCGGGAGCACGGCCCGCGGCCGGCCGCCCGGCGCGTCGTAGACGACGAGGTTCCCGGCCGGCTGCACGCCCGTGGTGGACAGCGGGCCCGCGTCCGCCGGCAGCCCACGCGGCCCGGTCAGGTAGTCGATCACCGGCAGCCCGGGCGGCGCCGGCGCGGCCGGCGGGATATCGACGACCGCCGGGCGCGCGGCGATCCGCTGCCAGACCGCGGCGGACGGCAACGGCACGCTCGCCGCCAGAACGGACGCGGCGACAACGGTAAGACAGGTCCACCTCCAGCGCATCCGCACCACGCTAGTGACGGCACCCGCGCCGAACTGTCCGACTTCACCCGCCGTTACCGAATTGAGCCTTCACGCGCCTGCCGTGCTCCCGCGCACGATCAGGCGCGGGTTGAGCACCACCTCCATGCGCTGCTCACGGCCCTCGTCCAGCCGCTGCACCGCGGCGAGCACCGCGTGCCGGGCCTGGGCCGCCGGATCCTGGTTGACCGTCGTCAGGTCGATGTGGGCGAGGCGCGCGAGCGTGCTGTCGTCGTACCCGATGACCGAGATCTGGCCCGGAACGTCCAGGCCGGCGCGCAGGAACGCGTCCATCAGGCCGACCGCGCAGCGGTCGTTGGAGGCCACGACGGCCGACGGCCGGTCGTGGGCGGCGGTCAGCAGCCGGCCCGCCCGGATCCCGCCCTCCTCGGTGTGGTCGCCGGGCACGATCCTGATCTCGTCGGCGAGCCCCGCGCGACGCATGCCGTCGCGGTAGCCGCGCCGCCGCGCGGCGGCGACCACGCCGCGGCCGCCGTCGACGAACGCGATGCGCCGGTGACCGAAACCAATCAGATGGTCCAGGGCCTGCGACACCCCGACGTGATCGGCGGACCGGACCACGTCGACGTCCCCGACCGCGACCCGGCGGCCGATCGACACGACCGGGACCTGCGCGGCGAGCGCGGCCAGCCGCCGATCCGCCGCGTCGGGCCCGAGCAGGAGCAGCGCCTCGCAGCGGAAGTCGAGCAGCGTCTCCACCGCCCGGTTCTCATCGCGATGCCGGGTGAGCGTGGAGAGCACCACCTCGTAGCCGATCCGGTCGGCCTCGGCCTGGATCTCCTCCACCAGCTCGGCGTGGAAGGCGCTGCGGATGTCGAGCATGACGCCGAGCAGATGCCGGCGCCGGCGCGCCAGCATGCTCGCCGTGCGGTCGGCGCGATAGCCCAGCTCGGCGGCCGCCTCGAGCACCCGGCGGCGGGTCTCCGCGCTCGGACCGGGAGCGCCGCGCAGCACCAGCGAGACCGACGCGGTGGAGACGCCGACGCGGGCGGCGACATCATCGAGCCGCGGCCTTTGATCCACTATGGCCCCCCTTGACATCCAACGAGATCGACTCGGATAGTACTCGAAGTTAAAGCGCTTTAAGAGCGTCCCGGGAGGTTCCCCCGACATGGCACATCCACCCCTCGGCGTAGCCGTCATCGGCGCCGGCATGGTCGGCCGCGCCCACGCCAACGCCTACCGCAACGCCGCCACCGTCTTCGAGGCCGGCCCCGCCCCACGCCTGGTCGCGATCGCCGACCTGCACGAGCCGTTCGCGGTCGACGCCGCCCGGCGCTACGGCTACTCCCGCGCCGAGACCGACTGGCGCGCCGTCATCGACGCGCCCGACGTCGACGCCGTCAGCGTCGCCGTCGCCAACGACCTGCACCGCGAGATCGTCGAGGCGGCCCTCGCCGCCGGCAAGCACGTCCTCTGCGAGAAGCCGCTCGCACCCAGCGTCGGCGACGCCCAGGCCATGGTCGACGCCGCCGCGGCCACCGACCGCATAGCCGCGGTCGGCTTCACCTTCCGCCGCTCCCCCGCCCTCAACGCCCTGCGCGAGCAGGTGCTGAGCGGCACGCTCGGCCGGGTGCGGCACATCGTCGGCAACTACTGGACCGACTACGGATTCGATCCGCAGCGCCCGATGAGCTGGCGCTACACCGGCGGCCCGGGCTCCGGCGTGCTCGCCGACATCGGCAGCCACATGGTCGACCTCGCCGAGTTCTTCTGCGGACCGACCACCGGGGTGCAGGGCACCTCGTTCAGCACGCTGATCACCTCCCGGCGCAAGCCGATCGGGGTGGCCGTCGGGCACGCCGGCGGCGTCGAGCTCAGCGACGAGCGGGTCCCGGTGACCAACGAGGACCTCTGCACCTTCACCACGACGTACGGCGGCGGCACGCTCGGCACGTTCTCGCTGTCCCGGGTCGCCTACGGGCACGCCAACTCGCTGCGTGTCGACCTGTTCTGCGAGAACGGCACCGCCTCGTTCGACCTGACCCGGCCAGCCGAGTTCAGCATCATCGACGACGGACCAGGGCAGGCGGTCAACGGCGCCCGGCAGGTCTACATCGGCCCCTGGCATCCGTACGTCGCGCGCGGCCTGCCCATGGACTTCCCCACGGTCGGCCACGGCCAGAACGACTTCTTCGTGTTCCAGGCCCGCGCCTTCCTCGACCAGATCGCCGGGATCGAGCAGCTCCCGCCCTGCCCCGACCTGGCGCACGGCCTGCACAACCTGCGCGTGCTCGACGCGATCGTCTCCGCCACCGACAAGCCCGCACACCTCTGACCCCCGGAAAGGCCCGCCCCCATGAAGCTCGGCGCCTACACCGCGTGCCTGCACGACCGTTCCCTCGACGAGACCCTCAAGATCCTCGGTGAGCTGGGCCTGACCAGCGCCGAGATCAACGCGGGCGGCTTCGTCCCCGCCCCGCACCTGCCGATCGACGACATCCTGGCCAGCACCGGCGCCGCCCAGGACTACCTCGGCCGCTTCGCCCAGGCCGGCATCACCCTGACCGGCCTCAACGTCAACGGCAACCCCCTCAACCCGGACCCGCGCGTCGGCCCACGGCACGCCGCCGACCTGCACCGCGCCATCGACGTGGCCGCCGCGCTCGGCGTGAAGCGCATCGTGGCGATGTCCGGCCTGCCCGCCGCGCACCCCGGCAGCACCGCCGCCAACTGGATCGTCAACCCCTGGGACAGCCAGTACCTCGACATCCTCGACTACCAGTGGCAACAGGTCGCCGTCCCGTTCTGGAAGGACGTCGACACCCGCGCGGCCGCCGCCGACGTCAAGATCTGCATCGAGATGCACCCGCAGAACCTCGTCTTCAACCCGGCGACCCTGCAGCGCCTCGTCGAGCAGACCAACGCCACCCACGTCGGCGCCGAACTGGACCCCAGCCACCTCTTCTGGCAGGGCATGGACCCGGTCGCCTGCGTGCGCCACCTGGGCGACCTGGTCTTCCACGCCGCCGCCAAGGACACCCGCATCAACGCCGACAACGTCAAGCTCTACGGCGTCCTCGACGACCGCTTCACCCGCACACCGGCCGACGCGGGCCCACTCAACCTCGGCGGCGACAACACCCTCAACCAGTGGCCGCCGAACCCGTCGTGGGAGTTCGTGGCCGTCGGCCGCGGACACGGCATCGAGGACTTCTGGGTCCCGTTCCTGCGCGCCCTGCACGACGTCGACCCCGACATGGCGGTGAACATCGAGCACGAGGACCAGGAGTTCGACCAGGTCGATGGCCTACGCCTCGCCGCGGAAAACCTCCTGGCCGCCGGCGCGAAGGCCGGCGTCTGACCCATGGCCGCAGTCCGCTAAGCCCTGCCGTCGACCGCCGCGACAGTCCGCACCGCCACCCCCGCCAACCCAGGCACCTTCGTCGCAATCGCCATCCGCGACAAGGGCAAAGCGTCGGCCTTCGCGGCGTCGACCGGCACCCCCACCGCCTACAGCTCCTACGAGGCGTTGCTGTCCGCCCCGACATCGACGCGATCTACGTAGTCCTCCCGAACACCCCACCACACCGAATGGACCATCAAGGCCCTCCGCTCCGGCAAACATGCCCTCTGCGAACACCCATCGCCACCACCCGGGCCGACGCCGTCCGCTGCTTCGACGCCGCCGCCGAACCCGGCCGAGCCCTGACCGAGGGCTTCATGCGGCGCCTGCACCCCCAGACAACCCTGGCCCGCAACCTGGTCGCCGCCGGCGCGATCGGCCGCACCGCCCACATCCGCACCGCCCTCCACAACCCGACCGCCCGACCGACATCCGCCGCTCGCTCACCCTGGCCGGCGACGCCCTCGCCGACCTGGGCTGCTACTGCACCACTGCCATCCGCCTCTTCGGCGACGAGCCCACCCAGCCAACCGCCGAGGCCCTCTTCGACACCATCGACGGCGTCGCCGGTGTCGACATCCGCTTCTCCGCCCTCCTCCGCCTCCCGACGGCGCACTGGCCACCTTCGACGCGGCCCTGGACCTCCTCCGAGCCGACGAACTCGAACTAATCGGCCCAGAAGGCGCCCTCGTGCCGCGCCGAGCCGGGCCGCACCGCGCTGGGCCGCGCTGGGCCGCGCCGGGCCGGAGCGGACCCTGTCGCGCCGCGGCAGGTTAGATCGGGCCAGGCCAGTCCATGCCGGCCAGAGCCGCACCGGGCACCCAAAGCCGGACCACAACAAGTCGAGCCAGGCCAGCCCTCGTCGGGCCATGCCAGCGGGCCGTTGCGGGCCAGGCCGGAGCGGGCCAGGCAGGGTGGGTGCGAATGTTCTTGGGTTTCGTGGAGTGGTGGGGTGGAGAGGCGGCTGGCGGCGGCGATCGGAGTGGCTGGTGCGGTGGTGCGGACCGACGGCTGTGTTGGTGGGGAAGTCGGTGGCCGGGTGGGGGTGTGGCTGTTTGACTGCCGCGTGTGATCGGTGAGCGGAGGCTTCGCAGGTGCATTGAGGACTCGTGGGGGCTGGCCGAGGCGACGGTTGATGTGCACAACGGCGGGATGAACTCGGCGACGTGGTTTGTCGGGGTGGGTGGTCGGCGTTGGGTTGCCAAGGCTGTCGTTCCTGGCTCGTGGCGGTCCTTCGCGGCGGGGCTTGCGGTGGCTTCTGCGCTTGAGGGCAGTGGGGTTCCGGCGGGGGCGCCGGTGGTGACTCGCCAAGGGGGAACGGTCGTTGACGTTGACGGGGTTCCGGTGGCGTTGCTGAGCTGGGTGCCGGGTGAGGAGCTGTCGGGAGCGGATCCGGGCGACCAGCGGCTGATCGGGGTGACTCTCGCGCGGGTGCACCGGGCGTTGCTCGGCGTGTCGGTGCCGGGCATGGAGCGGTTTCACTGGGTCGATCCGCGGGGTGAGCACCTGGGCGTTCGCCCATGGATTCGGGGTGCCGTTGCGGGGGCCGTCGCGGCCTATGACGAGTTCGGTGCGCGAGATCTGTCGTGGGGGCTGCTGCATACCGATCCGGCTCCGGAGGCGTTTCGCCTGGATCGGGCGCGTGGTGTATGCGGGCTGATCGACTGGAGTACCGGTATGAGTGGGCCGCTGCTGTACGACCTGGCTTCGGCGGTCATGTATGCCGGGGGTCCGGAACGTGCCGGGTCGCTGATCGAGGGCTACCTCGATCAGGGGGTGGTTTCGGGGGACGAGGTGGAGCGAGGGCTGCCGGTGATGCTCCGGTTTCGGTGGGCGGTGCAGGCCGATTACTTCGCTCGCCGGATCGCGACGGGTGATCTCACCGGTATCGAGAGTGCCGTCGGGAATGAAGACGGGTTGGCGGACGCGCACGCCTGGTTCAGCGGACCGGGCGGTCCGGGCGGCGGGCGGTCCGGGTCGGACGGATACGGCCGGGTCTGGGGCGGGACCTAAGCTTGCCGGGAGTCTCCGACGGATGCGGGAGGGTCAGGTGCGGCGGATGCTTGCGGCGGCCACCGCGGGGTTGGTGATGCTCGCCGCCGTCGGGTGCACAAGCGACCCGGCCGCGCCGGAGATCGCCGACGCCACGGCGAGCCGGCCGGCGGCGGGCGGGCCGGCGGCGGGCGATCCGGCGGTGGGCGGGCCGGTGCAGGCGCGGGACGTCGATGCTGCCGGGGACAGGCTTCGGATGAGTGTCGGGCCGTTGATCCGGTCCGGGGATGTGGTCGTTCTGACGGTTCAGACCACACTTGACCCGGGCGCGAGTGGCGGGGCCGTGGTGAGCAGGCACTTCTCGGCGGTGCAGTCCACGACGTTCGATGCGCCGCGGCTCGTGGACGAGGCCGGGCGGCGGGTCTATCTGGTCTCGGAGAGGCGAGCGGGCGGCGGTTGTGCCTGCACCGGATTGTTGCGGGTCGAGCCGGGTGAGACGGGGTCGCTGCAGGCGGCGTTCGGCGGGGTGCCGGCGGGCGTGGAGCGGTTGTCCGTGATGCTGCCCTATGCCGGCGTGTTCGCCGACGTGCCTGTCGTCGACGGGACCGTGCCGGTGCCGGCCGCCGGGCGGGGCGGCGCCAGGCGGGTGCGGGGGCCTCTCGATCTGGCCGACGTCGCTCCCTCCCATGCGGCGGCGCTCGGCGCGTACACGCAGCGGCTCGATGTCGGGCTTCGTACTCGGCGGGCGGGTGGGCGGGTCGACATCAGTCTCGACACCGACGTGTTGTTCCGCCTCGACAGTGCGGAGCTCACGGGCGGCGCCGCCAAGACCATCGCCGCGGCGGCCGCCGATGTGGCCGCGGCCGGGCCCGGGCCGTTGACGGTCACCGGGCATACCGACAGCACCGGCTCCGCCGCGCACAACCAGGCCCTCTCGCAGCGGCGGGCGCGGGTTGTCGCCGATGCGCTCCGGGTGCGGTTGGCGGACGGCGGCGACCGGGCCATGAGCGTCGCGGCCAGGGGCGAGAGCGAGCCGGCCGCGCCCAACGACTCGGCGGCCAACCGGGCGCTGAACCGCCGGGTCACCATCACGTTCCGCGAGCAGGGGGCGGCGGCGGGAACCGCGGCGCCGGACGCCCTTCCCCGTACCGAGGGCGCGCAGGGTAAAGCGCCGGACGGGGTCGAGGTCGCGCTGCCCCTGAACCGCGGAACAATCCGGTTCGTGCCCGGGCCGGCGACCGTTCGGGGGCCGTTCCTGCTGGTGAGTCTCGCGGCCCGCAACACCGGCGACCGCAACGCGACGATCCTCGACTTCCTCGGCCAGGGCGTCTTCACGGTCCGGGACGAGTTCGACCCGTACGCGCGGTACGGCGCCGCCGGCGTCCGGCTGCTGCACGGCGACACCGCCGCCTACGGTCTCGACTACGAGCTCGAGCCGGGTCGGCACCGCTGCCTCTGCGATCGCCTGCTCAACCGAGCGATCCCACCGCGGAGCGAACAGGTCCTGACGCTGTGGTTCCCGGCGCCGCCGGCCGGCACCCGGACCGTCACCATCGACGTCCCCGACCGCCTGCGCATCACCGACGTCCCGGTCACCTGACCACCGGGCGAAGCGCCCCGGCCGCATTTGCGGTGGACGATCCGCTCATTCGGTTCCAGGCACAAGCGAATCCCGGATCTGCCCGGGAGGGTCGGCGCGCGCTTCGCCCGTGCCGGGCATTTCGCGGGATCCGATTCAGGGCAGGAGACGGCATTCTACGTAGGGCCTTCGCCACGTACCCGCCAAATCGAGGAAGTGTCCGGAATCGGAGCGGGGCCCCGGAGTTGATCCAATTCAACGACCCGCAGGCCGGACACCGTTTACGGTGACCAAATGCGTATATTCACCAAAAGATCCGTCAAGTTGGCCATCGGTCTCCCGGCGGCGATCGCCATTTCCGCCGGAGTCGGCCTGACGGCCACGGCGGCCGACGTCGCCGCGTCCCCACGCGCCGCGGCCGCGTCCTCGACATCCGCATCGGCATCGGCATCGGCCGACGCGACTCGCGCTACCGGCGCTACCGGCGCTGCCCCGAACGGCGAAGACAAAGCTGACATCTCAAAACGGCTGAAGGACTCCCTGCTCACCGCGCCTGACCTGCCCTCGGGCTACTCCGTCGCGCTGGAGCCGAGCCCCAGCGATGCGACCTCGTTCGACGACGTGTGCGCGATGTGGGGCGATGAATCCGACGATGCGTCGAAGTCGCTGCGCAGGCTGACGGCCGCCAAGGCGGCCGATGACGACTCCGCGATGGTCATGTTCATGAACGACTCTCAGATCGTGCTCGAACACATCGCCGTCATCGGCGAGGACAAGGCCCGGGCCGTCGTCGACCAATTCGTCAAAGCACCGAAGCGCTGCCCGGTCATCAAGTCGGGCGAGGGCGACGATAAGGCTCGCGTGACGCAGTCTTCGCTGAAGGTGCCGTCACTCGGGGACGCCTCGTCCGGCCTTCAGATCGTCTTCGAGACGGGCGAACCGCCCTCCGCCGTTCAGATCAAGCTGGTCGCGGTCGCGTGGCAGGATCTGTCCCTCGTCCTCATGTACCTGGGCACGGACGTACCGGACCAGCACGAGGTGGAGAAGATCGCCGCCAAGGCGGCAAAGAAGCTCCAGCCGAACAAGTAGACCGGACCGCCCTGAGCGGCACGACTATGGCCGGCGATTGAGCCTTGCCAGCTTCGCCCGGGCCGCAGTGCCCGGCGGTGGCCTCGGCCCGGACACCTCCGGCCGGGGCCACATTGGATGACCGGGCCTGCGTCTCCGCCCGCCCCGCCTGCTGCCGGCCGACACGTCCGGAAAGGGCCACACCGGCATGCCGTGGACGCGCGCACGTCGGGCCCGGAGCAGGTTCGGTGCAATGCGACCTCGACATCAGATTCGAGTACCCCCGCACGCCCTCGATGGCACCGACGCCGGTGCCCTGCTCAAGAGGACAGGGCACCGGACGGGTGGAGGTCGCGCCGCCCTCAACCGGTTCGCGCCCGAAGTGGCGACCGTCCGCCGACCGTTCCCGCCGGGCGAATCTCGCGGATTCGCAACACCAGCGACCGTATGGCGACGATCCTCGGCCGCGTAGGCTCCGCTGCTCTGCCATCCCCTGCTCAACCAGGCGATCCCACCGCGGGCGAACAGCACCTGTCATTGTGCTTCGCGGCGCCGCCGGCCGGCACCCGCACCGCCTGCGCAGTGCCGACGTCCCGGTCACCTGACCGCAGGCCGCATTACGCCGAGTCGATTACCTGGCCGGTTCTACATGAATGAGCAAACGGGTAGGAATTCGATTCTTCATTCCTGGACCGGCGGGACGACTGCCGCCGCATTTCACGACATTCGATCCAGGCTGGAGTCGGCATTCCACATAGATTCACGGCACACACACCACATCATGGAGATGGCGGGAACCGGCGCGAGCCCCAAAGGTAGTCCAATTCAACAACCCTGAGTCGGACGCCCTTCTTCGAGTTGTTCGCGACGAGTTTCTTGATGTTGAGCTGGGTGAGGCGGGCCTTGGCGAGGATCTCGTCCGTGGTTGCGGTCCACTGGAACGGTCGCGGGTTGGTGTTCCAGGAGGCGATGTAGGCCCGGATGGTCCGGATGAGGACCTGCACGGAGGCGAAGGTGCCACGGCGGATGGCCTGGCGGGTCGCTGTCCGCCCACGGCATGAGCGGTCAGGCTGGGCACATCAGGTCTACACCAACCGCGCCACCAAACGCTCCTGCTTTTGCTCCGGCATGTACCAGGTCGCGGACTCGACCCCGACGCGCCCGTGACCGCAGATTCGCGAGCCCTCGCACATCCGGAGCACGTCATTCGGTCCCACATCCCACCAGCCTGGGGCGTGGTCGAGAAAACAGAGCGACCAGGATCGCTCCGCCAGTCGGGTAGTCCCCAATGGGTCGATACGTGAACCTGTTCTCCTTGGCACAGCCGCTGCGCAGGGGTGTTGCGCGCCCGCCGTCCTCCGTCGGCACGAGGTCAAGCTCGATCCCGATCGCCAGAGCGCTGGCTGGGTCCATGGGCAGAGAGTAGGTCTGCCTGGCGGCGGTGGCGAACGGATCTGCAGCTGGCGCGGCGTTGACTGGTCGCGAGCAGCGAGGCGACCGGAGATCGCGGTTGCCCCAGGCGTGGCCGAATTGCCGAGGATGGAGGCGCCATTGCTGAAGCACCGCCAACAACTGCGACTCGCGAGATTCCTGACAGAAAGCCTGTTTCAGGATCTATTTTGCCGCACGATGATGCGGTTGTAGATCAGCCGCCCGAGCCGATAGACCAGGTAGGCCGGCACGGTCACGATCGCCAGTGCCACCTTGACTACTCGGTCCATCAATGGGTCGACCACCCGGTCCACAGCCCGGTCGATCCGGCGCTCGATCGCGAGGTGGACGAGAGCGAAAGGCAGGAAAACAAAATATATCCCGCAAGTCGCGAAGCCGGCTATGAGATGGCCCCAGATTGGGACACCGCCGATCTCCTGCTCGAGGAACGATGGCTGCGGTGCGCGGGGTGGGTGAGGTTGCACAGGACCCACTGTAGAGAGCCCTGTCATATCGACTCGAAGGACTGTGGTGAGCTCGACGAAGTCGCGCTCCCGGGCGTTCCCGAGGACTCGATTTGCTGTCGGCAAGACTGGCAGAGCCATGGTTTGTCCCGGCAATGCCCCCATCAAGGCCATCCGCACTCGAATGCCGTAGTCCGTACATCGACACCCTTCCCGGCTCACTACCGGAACCTAGTCGGCTGTCCAGGTGGAGCTGACGGCTGACCAAGGTGCCGAGCTGCGTGCGCTGACCACGAGTGCGGAGGTGTCGGCGGCGGTCGGGACGCGGGCCCGGTTCGTGTTGTGGCATGCCGAGGGTCAGATGAAGAAGGACATCGCGGCGCTGGCCGGGGTGTCACGGCCGACAACTCGAAGTAAATCGATCAGCATCACGATGCACTGGATCCATCACATTGACCATCCGCCCGCAATGAGCGCCCACCAACGATTGAGGCCTGGGCCGGACCGCCCGGCGGCAGTCGACGGCCCGCCTACCTCTGGCCCGGTCCACGCCGGAATCCCGCGACCGCGCCGATACACGCAGACGGCAAAGCGAACGACGGCCGACGCCTCAACCTAAAGCAACGCCGTGAGCAGGACGCCCGGCCCGGCGGACCCCGATGCCGAATTCGAGTTCCTCCCGCACCGGACCACAACGAGGTGCAGAAGACCGCCGCGACGGCAGCCGAGACACTCAGGCGAACGGGTAGGCGGCCCGCAATGAGCGCCCACGATTGAGCCGTCAATATGGCCCGACCGCCCGACCGCCCGACCGCCCGACCGCCCGACGGCAGTCGACGGCCCGCCTGCCTCTAGCCCGGTCCACGCGCCGATACACTCAGACGGCAAAGCGAACGACGGCCGACGCCTCGACCTAAAGCAACGTCGTGATCAGGGCGTCCGGCCCGGCAAGCTCGATACCGACTTCGAGCTCCTCCCGCACACCCTCGACGGTGTCGTCGTGCCCGAGCACCTCGGGAACATCGTTGCCGAGTTCCAGCTGTTCGAGCATGTCGTAGGCCTCACCCAGTGTCGAAGCACCCAACGCGTGCGCCCAGCGCAAGGTGCTCCGGGCCGCGGTTGAAGGGGCGAACTCCTCATCCCATGGATCGCTCACCGGCCACATTCAACCATCACGCAGCGGCAACCACGGTAATTCCGGCGACCAGGCACCCGAACGGCCCACGGAAACAACACGAAGCCGACACCGACCCATCGAGGCTCGGCGTGCACCTCGCGTGGGCGCCGCGTTACGCGCAGCCATGAGCCGCACTGCGGCAACGGCCGCAGGCGATCTGACCCTCCACGGCCCGGCGAAGCCGGCCGTCCCAACCACTCACGCAGCTGGCAGGGAGCGAAGCGACCGGTCTCGACGGGAGTGACGGTCAGCACCATGCAACCAGGCACGAAATGGTCCTGATCTTGATCTTGATCTTGATCACCGAAGATCCCAGCTAGGGCAACCTCCCTCACGCGTATTTGGAAAGGTACTGATCGACCTGCGCCAGGTTGTATCGGCTGCTCTCCTCCGCCCTCTCCTCCCAGGCGAAGACGCAGACCGTCGCGATGCCGTCGAAACCCGTCTCCGCCAGGGTCCGGAAGAACAGATCCCACTCCACCTCGCCCTGCCCGATGTCCAGGTGCTGATGCACGCGGACCGTCGACCCCGGCGGGTTCACGATGTATCGCAGCCCGGACGAGCTGCGATGGTCGAAGCTGTCCGCGATGTGTACGTGTGTCAGCAGCGGCCCCGCGTGCCGTATCACCGCCGCCAGGTCTCCGCCCTGGTGGAACGTGTGCGGCGCGCAGTACAGGAACGTGACCAGCGGCGAGTTGATCCCCTTGACCAGGTTCACCGCGGCGATGCCGTCCTCCACGAAGTCGTCCGGGTGCGGTTCCAGGACCAGCCGGACGCCCTCGCGTTCGAAGATCGGCAGCAGTTCGTCCAGGGAGCGCCAGAACTGGGCCTCGCTCGCCGCCGGCGCCTCCGGGCGGCCGTTGAACTCCGAGTTCATCACGTCGACGCCGAGGTCGACGGTGATCTCGATGGCGCGCTTCCAGTAGCGGACCGCCGCCTGGCGTTCGTCCTCGTCCGGGCCCGACCACTTGTAGAGCGGCAGCACCGACGCCACCGAGACCTCCGCCGCGGCCAGCTCGCGGCGGAACGCCGTCACGTCCGCCGAGGACGCGCGCGGGTGCAGGAAGAACGGCATGAAGTCGTCCCTGGGCGACAGTTCGATGTGGTGGTAGCCGAGGTCGGCGACGACCCGCGGCAGGGTGAGCAGCGGCACCCGGCGCAGCATGTACGGATCCAGCGCGATCCTCACCGCGGCACCCCCAGCTCGGCGTCGTAGAGCGCGGGGCGGGGCGCGAGGGTCACCGGTACGCGGGTGCCGCTGCGCAGCGCCTCGACCCCGGAGTCGGAGACCGCCGCCGCCGCGTAGCCGTCCCAGGCGCTCGGGCCGAGCGGCACTCCCCCGCCGGCGATCGAGTCGACCCACTCCTGGATCTCCACGTCGTACGCGCGCAGGAACCGTTCCCGCCAGTCGACCGGCACCGGCGTCGCCGCCTGCCCGGTGCTGCGTACCAGCACCGGGCTCTGGTCGCCGAGGGCGGCGGTGCCGTCCTCGCCGACGACCTCGCCGCGGATGTCGTAGCCGTACCGGATGTTGACGGAGATCTCCACGTCGACGAGCGCGCCGCCGGCCATCTCCAGGATCAGCAGGAGCGGGTCCTGCAGCGGGCCGCCGTTGCGGCTCTTGCGCGGGATCAGCACCCGGGCCGCGGTGATCTCCTCGCCGAACATCCAGCGGACCATGTCGATCTCGTGGACGGCGGTGTCGGTGATCGCGCTCTCCTTCTCGTAGAAGGACGGCACGTCGGCGTTGCGGTGCGCGCAGTGCATCATCAGCGGATTGCCGATCTGGCCGCTGTCGACCACCTCCTTGAGCGCCCGGTACGCCGCGTCGTACCGGCGCATGTAGCCGACCTGCACCAGCCGGCGGCCGGCCGCGACCTCGGCCTCGACGATGCGCCGGCAGGCGTCCTGCGTGGTGGCCAGCGGCTTCTCGCAGAAGACCGGCTTGCCGGCCGCGATGGAGCCGAGCACGTACTGCTCGTGGGTCGGGCCCCACGAGCAGACGACGACCGCGTCGACCGCCGGATCGGCGATCAGGTCCTCGCCGGTGGCGCGCAGGGCGGCGCCGGGCAGGCCCTCGGCGACCTTCTTGGCCGTGGCCACGTCGACGTCGGTGACGGCGGTGACCGAGACCCCGGCCAGGACCGTGGTCATCCGCCGGATGTGGTCGCGGCCGATCATGCCGGTGCCGATCACACCCACCCGCAGCGTCATGGCGTCCCTCCGACCCCGGCGGCGCGGAGGTAGGCGTACGTGCGCGCCGCGATCGGCGCCGGCACGTCGAACGCGACGGGGTACATGTCCTGTTCGACGATCACGAAGGTGTCCGTTCCCCTCTGCTGCAGCGCGTTGACCACCGAGGGGATGTCCGGGATGCCGGCCGGCGGCTCGCAGCTGGCGCCGAGCGCCACCGCCTGCCCGAACGCGAGGTCCTCGGCCCGCGCCCGGGCCACGATCGCCGGGTCCATCTGCTTGATGTGCAGGTAGCCGATCCGGTCCGGGTGGTCGGCGATCAGCCGCGCCGCGTCGCCTCCCCCGTACGCGAGGTGCCCGGTGTCCAGGCAGATCGACACGTACGCGGGGTCGGTGTCGGCGAGCAGCCGGTCGATCTGCGGCCGGGTCTCGACGTAGCTGTCGGCGTGGTGGTGGAACTGCAGGCGTATCCCGTAGTCCTCGGCCAGCACGCGGCCGAGGTCGTTGGTGGAGCGCGCCAGGGTCTTCCACCCGTCGTCGTCGAGGGTGCCGGCCTCCAGGTATTCGCCGGTGTTGTCGTCGCGAAAGCCCGGCACCGGCACGAAGACCAGGTCGCGGGCGCCCATGGCCGCGGTCAGCTCGGCCACCGCCCGGGTGCGTTCCAGGATCTCCGGGTACGCCTCCGAGCGGTGCAGCCCGCTGTAGCCGTGCATGGTGCCGGCCGAGACCCGCAGCTCCCGGGACGCGAGCTCGTCGGCCAGGCGCGCCGGGTCGGTCGGCAGATATCCGTACGGGCCCAGCTCCAGCCACCGGTAGCCGACGCCGGACAGTTCGTCGAGGAACCGCTGCCACGGCGTCTGCCGCAGGTCGTCGGCGAACCAGACGCCCCACGAGTCGGGGCAGCTGCCGAGCCGCAACTGTGTCACGGCGTCTTCCCGGTGATCCCGAGGTCGTGCACTTCGTCCTCCAGCATCTTGGCCGCGGCGGCCGACACCGCGCCTTCCTGGGCGCTGAGCTCGTGGCTGAGCTCCTCCAGCTCGGCGCCGCCGGCCATCAGCGCGGTCAGCTCGTCGCGGGTGATCTCGTTCTTGCGGTAGTAGCCGAGCGGCCGGCCGCGCTTGAGCAGCAGGAACCGGTCGCCGACGGGGAACGCGTGGTGCGGGTTGTGGGTGATGAAGATGACGCCGAGGCCGCGCTCCCGGGCCTGCAGGATGTACTTGAGGACCACCCCGGACTGTTTGACGCCGAGCGCGGCGGTCGGCTCGTCGAGGATCAGCACCTTGGCGCCGAAGTAGACGGCCCGGCTGATGGCGACGCACTGGCGCTCGCCGCCGGAGAGGGTGCCGATCGGCTGGTCGACGTCGCGCAGGTCGATGCCCATGTCGAGCAGTTCCTTCTTGGTGGTCCGCTTCATGAACGCGATGTCCATGCCGAAGCGGCGGCGCACCTCGTTGCCGAGGAAGAAGTTGCGCCAGACCGGCATCAGCGGCACCACCGCGAGGTCCTGGTAGACCGTGGCGATGCCGAGTTCGAGCGCCTCGCGGGGCGAGCTGAGGTGGACCTCCTCGCCGGCCACCTCGTAGGTGCCGGACGAGTGCTGGTGCAGCCCAGCGATGATCTTGATGAGGGTGGACTTGCCGGCGCCGTTGTCGCCGAGTACGCAGGTCACCTCGGACGCGCCGACCTCGAGGTCGATGCCGCTGAGGGCGTTGATGTTGCCGTAGTTCTTGCCCGCGCCGACGAGCCGGACCAGCGGCGTGGGGGTCTCGACTCTCTCTTCGGTGGTCATTTCCTGGTCTCCGCCCGTCGCCGGATGTACACGTTGAGCAGGGTCGCGCCCAGCAGCATCGCGCCGAGGAAGAACTTGAACCAGTCGGCCTCCCAGCCGGCCAGCACGATGCCCTGCTCGGTCATGCCGAAGATGAAGGCGCCGATCGCGGCGCCGACCGCCGAGCCGTACCCGCCGGTGAGCAGGCAGCCGCCGACAACCGCCGCGATGATGTAGAGGAACTCGTTGCCGGGCCCCTGACCGGACTGCACGGTATTGAACGCGAACAGGATGTGCATGCCGGTGAACCAGCAGACGAACGACACCGTCATGAACAGCCCGATCTTGACCCTCCGCACCGGTACGCCCACCGCACGCGCGCTGGCGTCGGCGCCGCCGACGGCGAAGATCCAGTTTCCGGTACGGCTGCGCAGCAGCACCCAGGTCGCCACGCCGACGAAGAGCGCCCACCAGAACAGGGTGATCCGCAGGTTCATCCCGCCGATCACGACGCTGGAGGCGAAGAACGCGTGTGCGCTGTCGAACCCGTCGATGTCGGAGATGTCCTTGGTGGCCACGCCACCCGAGACGATCTTGGTGACGGCCAGGTTGAGGCCGGTGAGCATGAAGAAGGTGGCCAGGGTGACCAGGAAGCTGGGCAGCCTCGTCCGGACCAGCAGGTAGCCGTTGAAGAACCCGATGGCGAGCGCCACCACCAGCGACACCAGCACGCCGACCCAGACGTTCACGCTGAGCTGGTACGCCGTCATGGAGGCGACAAGCGAGGCCGTGATGACCGCGACGCCGGCCGACAGGTCGAACTCGCCGCCGATCATCAGCAGGGCCACGCCGACCGCGGGGATGCCGTACAGCGAGCTCTGGTAGAGGACGGTCGCCAGCGAGGGCGCCTCGCGGAAGGGCGGGGCGACGATGAAGAACAGCAGGAAGATGACGATCGCGCCGGCCAGCGCCCCGACCTCCGGCCTGGCCAGCAGCCGGCTGAGCATCGATTTGCGGGCGAGCCGTTCGTCGGTGGAGGGCGCCGGGGTCGGCGCCACCAGGGTCTGGCTCATCGGGTACCCGCCTTGGCGTACTTGCTCACGGCGGCGATGTTGCTCTTGTCGATGAAGGCCGGACCGGTCAGGACCTCCTTGCCGCCGCCGAGCACGTTGCCGTTGCGGATGTAGAAGGCCGCGGCGTCGACGGACATGTAGCCCTGCAGGTACGGCTGCTGGTCGACCGCCCAGGCGATCTCTCCGGACTCGATCTTGCCGACCAGCTCGGAGTTCGTGTCGAAGGTGACGATGGTCGTCTTGCTGCTCGAGTCCTGCTTGGCCTGCAGCGCGGTCAGGGCGAACGGCGCGCCGAGGGTGATGACGTGGGTGATCGACGGGTCCTGGCGCAGCTTCGACTCCAGCGTCGAGCGTACGGAGGTCAGGTCGGTGCCGTTGACGTTGATGTTCTCGACCTCGCCGCCGAAGCCGGCCTTCACGCCGTTGCAGCGCGCCTCGAGCTGCGACTGGCCCTGTGCCTGGATCACGCACAGCACCTTGCCGGCGCTCTCCTCCTTGAGCCGGACGCCGGCCGCGTTGCCCGCGATGCCCTCGTCCTGGCCGAAGTACATGACGGCGCCCCACTCCTGGAACGCCTCCCGGCCGGCGTTGAAGCCGATGACCGGGATGCCGGCCGCGACGGCCTTCTGGATCGAGGCCTTGAGCGCATCGGGCGCCGGCACGGAGACCAGCAGCGCGTCCGGCTTGGAGTTGACCGCGTTCTCGATCAGCGTGGCCTGCCGGGTCGGGTCGCCGTCGTTGGAGTACGTGTACTCGACGTTGTCGTTGGCGGCGGCCGCGTCGGCGCCCTTGCGGATGATGTCGAAGAAGGTGTCGCCGGCCGGCGCGTGGGTCACCATGGCCATCTTCAGCCGGGGGCCGGCCGCGGAGTTGGTACCGCCGCCGCCCGAGTTCTTCTCCTCCTCCTGCGCGCCACCCTGGCTGCTGCAGGCCGTGACCACCGCGAGGCTGGCGATCAGCGCGATGCTTACCGTTCGAAGGGATCTCCTGGACATTAGTGCCTCCGGTTGGGGGGACGGTGGGGGTCAGGAAGCGGTCGGAAAGTGCATGCTGGCGCCGTGCGCCGACTCGACGTGCGGCCATCGGGAGGTGACGACCTTGCCGCGGGTGTAGAACGAGACGCCCTCGGGGCCGTGGATGTGCCGCTCGCCGAAGAGGGAGTCCTTCCAGCCGCCGAAGGAGTAGTAGGCCATCGGGACCGGGACCGGGACGTTGATCCCGATCATGCCGACGCGGACGCCGCGCTGGAACCGGCGCGCGGCCTCGCCGCTGCCGGTGAAGAGCGCGGTGCCGTTGCCGTACGGATTCGCGTTGATCAGGTCGATCGCCGCCTCGACGGTGTCGCTGCGCACCACCGAGAGCACCGGCCCGAAGATCTCCTCGGTGTACACCTCCATCGAGGTCTGCACCTGGTCGATGACGGTCGGGCCGACGAAGAAGCCGTCGTCGAAGCCGGGCACCTGGAAGCCGCGGCCGTCGACCAGCAGCTTGGCGCCCTGCCGCTCGCCGGTGCCGATGAGCCCCTCGATGCGGTCCCGGGCCGCGGCCGTGACCACCGGGCCCATCTCGCTCTTCGGGTCGCGGCCCGAGCCGACCACGACCTCGCTCGCCTTGCGGGTCAGGATGTCCGTCAGCGGATCGCCGGCGGCGCCGACCGCGACCGCCGCGGAGATCGCCATGCAGCGCTCGCCGGCCGAGCCGAACGCGGCCGCCGCCAGGTGGTTCGCGGCGTAGTCCAGGTCGGCGTCCGGCAGGATGACCGCGTGGTTCTTCGCGCCGCCGAGCGCCTGCACCCGCTTGCCGGCGGCCGAGGCCTTGCTGTGCAGGTAGCGGGCGATCGGCGTGGAGCCGACGAACGAGACCGCCGCGACGTCCGGGTGCTCCAGCAGCGCGTCGACGGCGACCTTGTCGCCGTGCACGACGTTGAAGACCCCGTCCGGCAGCCCGGCCCGGCGCCAGAGGTCCGCGATGAAGTTCGACGCCGACGGGTCGCGCTCGCTCGGCTTGAGCACGAACGTGTTGCCGCAGGCGATCGCGACCGGGTACATCCACATCGGCACCATCACCGGGAAGTTGAACGGGGTGATGCCGGCGCAGACGCCGAGCGGCTCGCGGAAGCTGAACACGTCCACGCCGGTCGACGCCTGGTCCGAGTAGTCGCCCTTGAGCAGCTGCGGGATGCCGCAGGCGAACTCGATCACCTCCAGGCCGCGCTGCACCTCGCCGGCGGCGTCGCTGAGCACCTTGCCGTGCTCGTCGCAGACGATCTCCGCGAGCCGCCCGATGTTCGCGTTGACGAGTTCCCGGAAGTTGAACAGGATCTTCGTGCGGGCGCTCAGCGACGCCTGGCTCCAGCCCGTGAACGCCGCCTTCGCCGCCGCGACGGCCGCGTCGACGTCGCCCGGCTCGGCCAGCACCACCTCGTGCTGCCGCCGCCCGGTCGCGGGGTTGTACACCGCGGCGCGGCGGTTCCCGGCTCCGGCGGTGGTACGGCCGCCGATACAGTGCTCGATGGTTGTCAACTCGGGTACCTCCTAAAGGTACGAACGCTGGCCCTGCTTGGCGGCGTCGTACGCGGTGCGCGCGGCGCGCGTGCTGTCGAGCTCGGAGACCTCGGAGACGGGCACGTCCCACCAGCTCTCGCTCGACGGCACCGGGGAGAGCGGATCGGTCTCGATGTGCACGACGGTGAGCCGCTCGGCCTCCCGGGCACGCTTGAGCCCCTCGGTCAGCTCGGCGATCGTGCGGCAGCGGATGACGGCGGCGCCGAGGCTCTCGGCGTTGGCGGCCAGGTCGACCGGCAGCCGGGCGCCGTCGTAGTCGTCGCCGGCGCCGCGGTAGCGGTAGCTGGTGCCGAAGCGCTGCGAGCCGAGCGACTCCGACAGCGCGCCGATGGAGGCGAAGCCGTGGTTCTGCACCAGGACGACGACGAGCTTGACGCCCTCTGCGACGGCGGTGACGATCTCCTGCGCCATCATCAGGTAGGAGCCGTCGCCGACCAGGGCGAAGACCTCGCGGTCCGGGTCGGCGAGCTTGATGCCGAGCGCGCCGGCGATCTCGAAGCCCATGCAGGAGTAGCCGTACTCGACGTGGTACTGCTTCGGGTCCCGGGCCCGCCAGAGCAGCTGCAGGTCACCGGGCATGCTGCCGGCCGCCTGCACCACGACGTCGCGCTCGCCGCAGGCGTCGTTGACCGCGCCGATGACCTCGCTCTGCGCCGGCAGCGGGCCGTGCCCGAGGTGGTACGCCTCGTCGACGGTGCGCTGCCAGGCGGCGACGTCGCCGGCGAAGGCCACGTCCGCGCGGTAGCCGCCGAGCGCCGCGGCGAGCGCGGGCAGCGCCTCCCGCGCGTCGGCCACCACCGGCACGGCCGACTGCTTGGCGGCGTCGAACGACGCGATGTTGACGTTGACGAAGCGGACGGCGGGGTTCGCGAAGGCCGTCCGCGAGGCGGTGGTGAAGTCGCTGTAGCGGGTGCCGACGCCGATGACCACGTCCGCGTCCCGGGCCAGCCGGTTGGCGACCGGCGTGCCGGTCGAGCCGATCCCGCCGACCGAGTTCGGGTGATCCCAGCTCAGCGCGCCCTTGCCGGCCTGCGTGTCGGCGACCGGGATCCCGGTGGCGCGGGCGAGGGCGTCCAGCTCCGCGGTGGCCCGCGAGTAGATCACCCCGCCGCCGGCGATGATCAGCGGCCGCCGGGCGGACCGGATCACCTCGGCGGCCCGCGCGACCGCGGCCGGCTCCGGCACCGGCCGGGCCACATGCCACACCCGCCGGGCGAAGAGCGCGTCCGGGAAGTCGAACGCCTCCGCCTGCACGTCCTGCGGCAGGCAGAGGGTGACCGCGCCGGTCTCGACCGGGTCGGTCAGCACCCGCATCGCGGCCAGCAGCGCCGACGGCAGCTGCTCGGGCCGCCAGACCCGGTCGAAGAAGCGCGACAGCGGCCGGAACGCGTCGTTGACGGACACGTCGTACGAGCGCGGATCCTCCAGCTCCTGCAGCACCGGGGACGCGACCCGGGTGGCGAAGACGTCGCTGGGCAGCAGCAGGACCGGAATCCGGTTCACGGTGGCCAGGGCCGCGCCGGTCAGCATATTGGTCGAGCCGGGCCCGATCGAGGCGGTGCAGGCCATCGTGGACAGCCGGTCGCGCATCCGGGCGTACCCGACCGCGGCGTGCACCATGGCCTGCTCGTTGCGGGCCAGGTGGTAGGGCAGGCCCGGGCCGTCCCGGCCGGTGCGCTGCGCCTGCAGCAGGGCCTGGCCGACCCCCGCGACGTTGCCGTGGCCGAAGATGCCGAAGCAGCCCGCGATCGTGCGCTGCTCCACGCCGTCACGCTCGGTCCACTGGTTCGACAGGAACGTGACGAGGGCCTGGGCGACGGTGAGCCTCACGGGCGTCTCCTTTCCCTGGTCGAGGTGAGCGGCAGCCGGGGATCCGGCTCCTGGTGGTTCCACGAGGCGCGGACCCACGCGTGCTCCGGGTCGTCGGAGAAGAGCCAGCGGCGCTCCCCCGCGCCCGCCATGACGTTGAGGTAGTAGAGGTCGTAGCCGGGCGCGGCCATCGACGGGCCGTGCCACCCGTACGGGATCAGCACGACGTCGCCGCTGCGCACCTCGGCGCAGACGTCGATGGGGCGGTCGGAGTGGCCGTACACGCGCTGGTAGCCGACGCCGGGCGCGCCGACCGGGGAGTTGGCGACCTCGTAGTAGTAGATCTCCTCGAGGGCGCACTCGCCGTCGCCGGCCGCGTCGTGCTTGTGCGGCGGGTACGACGACCAGTTGCCGCCCGGGGTGAGCACCTCGACCGCGATCAGGCGGTCGGCGTCGAACGACTCCGGCGTACAGAAATTGTTGACCTGGCGGCTGGCCTGGCCGGCGCCGCGCAGCTCGACCGGCACCGCGTCGGCCGGCCCGTAGCGGAACGGCAGCCGCCGCTCGGCGCGGGCCGCGGGCAGCGCGAACCGCCCGCCGTTCGGGGTGCGGATGACGACGGACGAGCCGCGCGGCAGGTACGCGAAGTCGGTGACCCGGGAGAAGACCGAGCGCCGCCCGGTCAGGGTGACCCGCTCGTCGTCGCAGGTCACGTCGCAGCCGCCGGTCAGCGGCAGGACGATCATCTCCGCGTCCCCGGTGTGGAAGGTGGCCCGGGTGCCGATGGCCAGGTCGAGGATCCGCAGCCCGCTGAAGCCCCAGCCGGCGCTCTCCGGCGTCACCATCGTCTCGAACGGCCGCGCGCCGGCGGTGCCCCTGCGCAGGTGCGTCATAGCAGGCTCACCGCCCGGTCGACCGCGGCCGCGACGTCGCCGCCCGGCGGGTACAGCAGGCTGCGCCCGATCACCAGGCCCTGCACGGTCGGCAGGACCAGGGCCTTGCCCCACTGCACGTACGCGGCGTCGGCGTCCTCGGACACCTCGCCGCCGAGGATCAGCGCGGGCAGCGTCGTGGCGGCCATGACCCGCTCCATCTCGTCGACCACGGGCACCTTGAGCCAGGTGTACGCCGAGGTCGGGCCGAGCCCCGCCGCGACGGTCATGGCCCGGATCATCGCCTCGGCGGTGAGCTCGTTGCGGACCCGCCCGTCGAAGCGGTGCGAGATGAAGGGTTCGACCATCGCCATCAGCCGGTGCGCGGCGAGGTCGCCGACGGCCCGCCCGCAGCTCTCCAGCGTGGCCACGGTTCCGGCGTCGTCCGGGTCGATGCGCAGCAGCATCTTGCCGCCGGAGAACCCGGCCGCGGCGAGACTCTCCCCGTCGTACGCGGTGAAGCGGTCGTCCATCTCGAAGCTGGTGCCGGCGAGACCGCCCCGGTTCATCGACCCGATGACGACCTTGTCGTCGAGGGCGCCGAGCAGGAGCAGGTCCTCGAGGATGTCCGGGGTGCCGAGCACGCCGTTGACGCCGGGCCGCCCGAGCGCGGTGCAGATGCGCCGCAGCAGGTCGGCCCGGTTGCCCATGGCGAGCGGGTCGGCGCCGGCGCGCAGCGCGCCGCGCGCCGGGTGATCGGCCGCGATGATCATCATCCGGCCGTGCTCGCCGCGCCAGGAGACCGGCCGCCGGCGTTCGGCCGCGGCGGCCGCGATCGCGCCGGGCCGGTCGGCGCGGGCGGCGACGAGCTCTCCGACGTCAAGCACGGGCGCTCCCACCGCCGATCAGGTCGCGGACCTCGGCCTCGGTCGGCATGGCGTCCGCGCAGGACAGCCGGGTGGCGACGATCGCGCCGGCCGCGTTGCAGAAGCGCATCACCGTCTCGAGGTCCCAGCCGGCGAGCAGGCCGTGGCAGAGCGCGCCGCCGAACGCGTCGCCCGCGCCCAGCCCGTTGACCACCTCGACCGGGACCGGCGGCACCTGCACCTCCTCCTTGCCGTGCTCGCCCGAGGCGAGCACGCCGCGCGGGCCCTGCTTGACGACGGCGAGGCCGACGCCCGCGTCGTGCAGCGCCCGGGCCGCGCCGCGCGGGTCGCGGACGCCGACCGCGGTCTCGCACTCGTCGAGGTTGCCGACGGCGACGCTCACGTGCGGCAGGGCCTGCCGGACCCAGTGCCGGGCCTCCTGCCGCGACTGCCAGAACATCGGCCGGTAGTCCAGGTCGAGCACGGTGATGCCGGCGCCGCCGCGGGCCCGCAGCGCGGCGAGGGTCGCCTCCCGCGAGGGCGAGCGGCACAGCCCGGTGCCGGTGACCCAGAAGATGTCCGCGGCGCGGATCGCTTCGAGATCCAGTTCGGACTCGGAGATCTCCAGGTCCGGCGCCTTGGGGAACCGGTAGAAATAGAGCGGAAAGTCGTCCGGGGGAAAGATCTCGCAGAACGTCACCGGCGTCGGCAGGCCCGCCACGGACGTCACGAAGCGGTCGTCCACGCCGAAGCCGCGCAGCGCATCGTGGAGGAACTCGCCGAACGGGTCCGCGCCGGTGCGGGTGATCACGGCGCTGCGGCGCCCGTAGCGGGCGGCGGCGACGGCGACGTTGGTCGGGCTGCCGCCGAGGAACTTCGCGAACGTCCGGACCTCGCGCAGCGACACGCCGATCTGTTGTGGATACAGGTCGACGCCGATACGTCCCATGGTCAGTACCTCGTCTGCGGGCATGTGCCCCCCAAGCGGTAGACGGTTGGTCACAGCGCGGAGAAATGGACCTTGGTGGGGTATCTCGGTTCGTTTCGATGTAATAACGTGAGTGCTTCTACGTCAATAGTTTGTCATGACAAACTGAAAAACCTGGGGGTCCTCATGGCAGCTGATCTATACCGTCCGGTCGAGGTGGACCGGACCAGCCCTGTGCCCCTGTACTTTCAGGTGGCGACCCGCCTGCAGGCGCTGATCGAGAAGGGTGAGATCGGCGTCGGCGCCCGCATCGAGAACGAGGTCGACCTCGCCGAACGCCTCGGCGTCTCCCGGCCGACGACCCGCCGCGCGATCCAGTACCTGGTGGAGCGCGGCATGCTGGTGCGCAAGCGCGGCGTCGGCACCCAGGTGGTGCACCCCAAGGTCCGCCGCCCGGTGGAACTGTCCAGCCTGTACGACGACCTGGTCGGCTCGGGCCGCGAACCGCGTACCGAGGTCCTCGACCTGCGGGTGATCCCGGCACCGGCGGACGCCGCGGCGGCGCTCGGGCTGGACCCGGGCACGGAGGTGACGTGGATCGAGCGGCTGCGGTACGCCGGCGGCGAGCCGCTCGCACTCATGCACAACGCGATCCCGGTCGACCTGATCCGGCTCGACCGCGACGAACTGGCCGAGCGCGGCCTCTACGAGCTGCTGCGCCGTGCCGGGTTCGTGCCGCGCATCGCGACCCAGGTCATCGGGGCCCGGTCGGCGACCGCGGCGGAGGCACGGACCCTGCAGGAGAAGCGCGGCGCGTCGCTGCTGACCATGACCCGCACCGCCTGGGACGCCGGCGGGCGGACGCTGGAGTACGGCTCACACCTGTACCGGGCGAGCCGCTACAACTTCGAGATCAACCTGTCGGCGGGCTGAGCCAGGGCGTGCCGTCCCACCGCCAGGAGCTTCGGCGTTCCCGGCCCGGCAGCGTGGCCCGGCCGGTCGCCCAGACCAGCGTCGGCCTCCCGCACATCGGCGGCAGTCACCTGATCCACGCGTGAGATCCTGAGGGCATGGACGCCAAGGCTGATCTTCATCGGTACCTGCGGCAAGCGCGCGTGGCCCTGCTGGGCAAGCTCGACGGGCTGTCGGATTACGACGTGCGGCGGCCGCTGGTGCCGACCGGCACGAACCTGCTCGGGCTGGTCAAGCACGTGGCGGCGATGGCCGCCGGATACTTCGGCGAGACGTTCCACCGGCCGTTCCCGGAGGCCGTCGTGGGCCTGTCCTTGGCGGACGAGCCGAACGCGGACATGTGGGCGACGGCCGACGAGTCCCGCGACGACATCATCGGCCTCTGGCACCGGGCATGGTCACACGCGGACGCGACGATCGAGGCGCTGGCGGTCGACGCGCCCGGCGCGGTCCGGTGGTGGGACGAGGAGCCGGTGACCCTGCACCTCATCCTGGTGCACATGCTCGCCGAGCTGAACCGGCACGCCGGCCACGCCGACATCGTGCGGGAGCTGGTCGACGGCGAGGTCGGCTGGCGCTCCCCCGGCGACAACATGGTCGAGGGGGACCAGGCATGGTGGTCCGCGTACCGCGAGCGACTGGAGTCCACGGCGCGCACGTTCACCGGAGCACCTTGACGACGAGCGAATGCGACGCCGCGGTCGAATCCCAGCGAGCCTCTGACCGTGCGGTCACCTTGCCTTCACCGGCCAGGAGGGCCACCCCCGCGCGACTGCTTTCTCAGTGGTTCGAGGTCGGCGATCAGCTGCTGGGCTCGCTCGATGTCGGCGGCGGCGGCTGGGTCCAGGGCCTCGAAGTCGCGGAGGGCGGCGTGGGCGTAGAGCAGCGCGTCGTCGTACCGCCCGGCCACGGCCATCGCACTCGCGACGCTGTGGCGGGCGCGCCCAGCCCAGTGCCGGTCTTCGGTGTCTTCGTAGTATTTGATGGCTTTCTGGTAGTAGCTGAGCGCGGTGTCGATGTGGCCGGCTGCGGCGTAGATGGTGCCGAGTGCCGCGTGGTCGATGGCGCGGTCGTTGAGGTGGTCGGCAGGGGTGAGATCGAGGGCCTGGAGGCGGTAGGCGACGGCGACGTTGAGGTGGTCAAGCAGCACCTGGTCCGGGGCGCCGGCGTCACGGGCGTCTTTGAACTGCTGGTACGCGATTTCGCCGAGCTGGGAGGTGACGCGGGCTTGGCCGAGTCGGTCGTGGTCGTCGGTGAGTTCGAGGCGGCGGCGATACCAGTGTTCGGCCTGGCCGAGGTCGCGTAGTGCGGGAATGGCCAGGTAGGCGTTGCCGAGGTTGAACGCGATGACGGCTTCGCCACGGCGTTCGCCGATGCGCTGGCACAGCTCGGCGGCTTCCCGGTAGTAGTCGATGCAGTCGGGGCGTTGCTGTTCGCGCACTTCGCGTGCGAGGCCTACCAGGCTGGTCGCGAGCCGGCGGATCTGGTCGCGCTGCTGCTCGTCGAGTTGATCGGGTGGAGTGGTGAGGGCGCCGGCAGCGCGGTCACGGTTGAACGCGACACGGGCGGTTTGCAGGCGTTCGGCGGTGGTCCAGTCCCGGGCGCCGTCGGCGAGCCCGACCCGGTACTCGGTGAACACGCTCCATTGGTTGTCGCGGCCGGGGAGTGGTCCGCCGGTGGTGGGGTCGACGAGGTCGGGGATGAGTTCGTCGACCAGCCGGGCCCATTCCATCCCCCGGCTGAAGTGCTCGTAGAGGACGCGCAGGCCTTGCATGCAGCCCATGACCTCTCTCCACCGGTGGTGCTGGCGGGCCACGGCGCGGGCATGTAGCAGGTTGCCCTCCTCGATGGCGAGGGCGTCGATGACCTGATGCCGGCCCGCGTTGTACTGATTGTGGTAGAAGTCGCCCAGGCGGGCGATGGCCCCGGTGTAGGCGCGTTGGGCCTGCTGGGCGGTGGGGGTGTCGGGTGCACCGTGGTGGGTGGTGAACAGGTGGGTGAAGTACCAGGGCAGGGCGGGGTGGATGGTGTAGTAGCCGCCGCCGAGCGGGGTGAGCAGGCCGATGTCGGCGGCCCGGTCGAGCAGCGCGATGCCGGTCTCGCGGGTCAGCCCGGCCGGCTGCGGCAGCGCGGCGTCGGCGCCGGGGTTGCATATGGCAGTAAGGGCGTCGACGTCGGCGGTGTCTTGGAACAGGTGCAGCAGGGCGATCTGGGCGCGTTCGGTGTCGGTGAAGGCGTGTTCGAAGCCGAAGCTGAGCGAAGCGCCCAACGACTTGCTGCGTCCCTGGGCGGCATCGTCGTCCAGCGGGGCCTCGCCGGCGCGCAGCGCCGCGACGAACGTGTCGATCTGGGTTTTGCTGGTCAGCCCGTCGCGCAGGGCTTGGCCGACCAGCACGGTGATAGTCAGCGGGTTGCCGGCGGTGTAGCGCAGCAGCGGCCGCCAATCTTGCACGTCGGTGATCCGGTGGCGGTGTCGGTGGGCGAGGGCTTGGGTGAGTTGGATGCGTTCCCGCATCGGCATCCGCGGCAACTCGACCCGGGCGGGGAGTTGGCCGAGCCAGTCGTGTTCCTCGCGGCGCGAGGTCAGCAGCACTCGGGCTTTGGTGTCGGCCAGGTCGCGTAGGAAGTCGGCCAGCTCGGCCTGTTCGGCGCCGGTCCAGTCCGACGGGCTGCCGGCGGGGAACCCCGCGACCGGTTCGACGTTGTCCCAGATCCACAGCACCGGCACCTGCCGCAGCACCTGCACCGCGACGTCACGGCGGTCAGCCTGCTCCAGGGCGGCCCAGGCGATGTTGTTGCCGGCCAGCAGCGGCCCGAAGGCCTCGCCGATCTGGTTGAGCAGCCGGGCCAGCGGGGTGTGGTGTTCCAGCGACGAGAAGATCACCGGCCCGGCACCCAGGTCGGGGTCGGTCAGCCCGCCGGTCTCGGTGTACCAGCGGGCGAACTCCGCCGCGGTGGTGGTCTTCCCCGCCCCGGCGTAGGCGTGCAGCAGCACGATCCGGGCGTCGTCGAAGGCCCGATCCAGCGCCAACAGGGTCTCGTCGCGGCCGAAGAACCCGACGTCCGGGCGGCGCGGCAACCCGGACACCCCGGCCGGCTCCCCCGCGGCGGGTTGCTGACCGGGCTGGCCGACCCGGATGGTCACCCGACGGTGCGCGGCCGGGCTGAAAAGGGCGATCGGGGCCGACTCGTAGACCACCGGCACCGACCAGTCCTGCAACGGGCGCGGGTCGAAGGCGATCGCCCGGTTCGGTTGCGCGGCCAGCTGTCGCCGCCCGGCCGTCACCGCCGCACCCAACGGCTGCCCGTCCAGCAACGCCGCGTACAGGTCGGCGACGAACCGGGCCGCGGTCACCACGTACACGCTGTACCGCATCGCGACCACCCCGGGCACCCCGGCGTCGGTGACCTCCAACGCCAACGACCCGTAGCCGCGCACCCGGGCATGCACATCCGCCGCCTCCGCCTCGCCGGCCGGGTCGGTGCCGTCTGCGTGGTCGTCGGCGACCGCGGGTCGGGTGGGGGCTTCCGCGTAGGCCGAGCGGCAGGCGTTGAGCACCAGCACCGACACTCCGGTCCGGTTCAGCAGATCCCCCAGCGCCGGCCCATCCACCAACTGCTCATTGCCTTTCACCGCCGGATCCTCGAACAGCAGGTAGCCGTGGCTACCCGCCCGCGGCGGGGACACGAAGTTCGGCTGATACCGGTACGGGCTGAACCCGCCGTCCCCCGGCCCGGCGTTCCCCGCGCCGCCCCCGTCGTCGTCCTCGGCGGTGTGGTCACTGGCGGGGTCGGTGGTCAGGTAGGTGCCGTGCCCGTCGAAATGCACCACGTGATACGGCCGGCCGGCCTGCTTCGCGGCGCTGAGCACCTTGTCCAGATTGGCGAACGTGGGTGGGCGCAGCACATCCAGCTGGAGCACCTGCCGGGCGTCGGCGCTCAACCGCACCAGGTGACTGGCCACCGACCGGAACGGCACATCCATCCCGCCCTTCGGCCGGCAGATCACCAGCAGCACCCGCAGCCGGTCTCCCCCCGGCGGCTCCCCATGGGGGCGGGCCGGCTGCTGGTTGACCCGCACGAACGAGGCCGCCTCCAACGCCAACGGGGTACCGGTGGCCGGATCCCGTAACAGCTCCCACGGCAGGGCGGTCGCGTCCTCCACCTCGCTGGCGATCTCCACCCGGGTCTCGGCCAGCCGATCCTGTAACCGTCCCCACAACCGCTGCCCGTCCCGGCCGTCGAACACCTCGCTGAACAGCTGCTCACCCAACTCAGCCAGCTGCTTCTCCACTCCCGCCGCGATCGTCGGCGCCGGCTGCACCGGATACTCCAGAAAGTCCTCGAGGTACCAGCGCATCCGCTCGCGAGCCGCGGCCGACACCACGAACTCCACCCGGCTGACCGCCTGCTCGTTCACCCGCCCACCGGTCAGCGTGGCCTGCACCCGATGCGACCCATCGGCATTCGCCGACTGACTCACCTGCAACGTCAACATCACACCCACCGACCCAACCACCCAGCATTACCCGCCGATCACCCGCGGTGACCTACGAGTCAACACCAAACCGTCGAACAACCACACCCCGCACCCGGACACCCCAATCCACCCAATCGTTTCTGGTGTCGAGACAGGATTGACGCTTCCGTCAGGTCGGTCGAGGCAGTCTGTGCACCCGCCGGCCCCAAACCTGACGGCCCGCGGGTGCGGCCGGCGGACCGGGCCGCACCCGCAGGGCGTCGGTCAGGCTCGCCACATGCGGTAGAACGGGGTGCCGTCCGGCAGCCGGATGTCGAACGGTTCCAGCGGCGTGTAGCCGTGTCGGCGGTACAGCCGGATGTTGGCGTCGTTCGTCGCCTCGAGGTAGGCCGGGGTGCGGCCCAGGTCCTCGTGCGTGCTGTCCATCAGCGCACTGCCGAGGCCATGGCTCTGCCACCCCGGATGCACCGCCAGGAAGGCCAGGTGCCAGTGCGGGTCGACCGGGTGGTTCTTCTCGAAGACCTCGTCGAGTGCCTGGAAGTTGGGCAGGAACTCCCCCGCCAGCTCCGCCAGGCGATCCTCGTAGCCGACCAGCTCCGGCTGCTCGCCGGTGCGGTCGAACCAGACCGCGGCCGCGGCGAGGCCGCCGTCGTTCGGGTCGTCGATGACGTCGACCTTGCCGCAGAGCGGGGCGTGCACGGTCAGCATGGTGAAGAAGTCGCCCATCACCCGCAGGCGGGCCGCCGGGTCCGGGACCAGGGACGCGTTCTGTTCCAGGTGGTCGAAGGAGAGGGCGATCAGGCTGCCGACCGCCGGCAGCTCGGCCTCGGTCGCGGGGCGGATGTCCGACGTCACCGCTGTCCCTCCGCGGTGGCCTCGCGGAAGGAGACACCGGTGGAGGCGCTGCGCGCGCCCAGCCCGATGCCCTGGTAGACCTCGGGCCGGCCGCTGCGCAGGATCAGTGCCCAGACGATGCCCGCCACGGTCAGCACCCCGTACGCGAGCGGCACCGCCCACGTCGGTGTCGAGCCCGGCTCGACGCCGAAGAGCACGGCGATGTTGGTCAGTGCCAGGTACGTCATCACCAGCAGCAGCACCGTGCCGAGCACCGGGGCGCCGACGCGGTGCCAGAAGTCCTCGCCCTCGCGGTGGCGGGCGAAGTAGCCGACGACCGCGGCCGAGGTGACGGTGATGAGCAGCAGCACGCCGATGCCGCCGGTCGTGCCGCCCCAGAAGAACAGCTGTACCAGGGGGTCCCAGCCGGCGATCGCGTACACCAGGATCACGGTCAGGCCGAACGCGGACTGGGCGAGCGAGCCGTTCTTCGGTGCGCCGGTGCCGGGGACCGTGCGGCCGAAGGCGCGCGGCAGGACGCCCTCGCGGCCCAGGGAGAACGCGTACCGGGCGATGATGTTGTGGAAGGAGATCATCGCGGCGATCAGGGACGTCAGGAACAGGGCGTGGCCCAGATGCAGAGCCGTGGCGCCGAGGCGCTCGGAGGCCAGGTTGAAGAAGAGTTCGGGGCCCTCGGCCCGGGCCCGGTCGACGGCCTGGCCGCCGGTCGCGGAGATCATCGCCCAGGACGAGAACGCGTACAGCACGGCGATCAGCGCGACGGCGATGTAGGTGGCCCGTGGCACGGTGCGGCGCGGGTCGCGGGATTCCTCGCTGAACACGACGGACTGTTCGAAGCCGACGAAGCCGGTGACGGCCATGACCAGCAGGGCGCCCGCGCCGGCGCCGACGAGGCTGCTCGGGTCCAGCGCCGCCGAGGAGGGCGCGAAGCCGTCGACGGTCAGGTCGACGATGCTGAAGACGACGACGAGGACGATCTCGGCGACCAGCAGGGTGGCGAGGACCTTGCCGTTGACGGCGACGTCGAGGACGCCGAGCACGGCGACCAGGGCCCAGGCCGCGAGGGCGATGATCCACCACTCGAGTTCGACGCCGAACCAGTCGGCGAACAGCGGTGCCGCGATGGCGCCGAAGCCGCCGTACGAGGCGACCTGGAAGCTGTTGTACGCCAGCAGCGCGACCCACGCGGCGCCGACGCCGACCGGCCGGCCGATGCCGCGGGCGACGTACGCGTAGAACGCGCCCGCGTTGGCGATGTGCCTCGCCATGGCGACGTAGCCGACCGAGAAGACGGCGAGCACGATCGCGACGGCGAGGAAGGCGATGGAGATGGCGGTCAGTCCGGTGACGGCGAGGCCGGTGGGCACGACGCCGGCGACGACGGTGAGGGGTGCCGCCGCGGACATGACGAAGAAGACGACGGCGGCGACGCCCAGCCGGTCGCGGGCGAGGGCGGTCGACAGCTGACTCGGTCCGGCGGGTCTGGTGGAGGTGGTGGACACGGGGGTCTCCAAAGGGGGGTGTCAGGCGCGGCGGGCCATCACGGCGTCGCCGACTGCGGCCTCTGCGTGGCCGATGAGGTGCTGCAGCTCGGCCGGCAGCCGCCGGCGTAGCTGGTCGAACAGGTACTCACGCTCACGCGGCTCGAGCGTGACGAGCATGTGCTGGTCGAGGCCGGTGGCCAGCACCAGTCCGGTCAGCACGAGGTCGGGGCGGTCGAGCAGCTCGCCCCGGCTGGTGGCGATGCGGATGCGGGTGCCGGGCCAGCCGGCGACGGACGTGTCGGTGGGCACGAACCGGATCTTGGTGCCGAGCAGGCCGCGCTTCTCCTCGCGCCGCAGGTGCCCGGCGCGGGCGAGCCGGCGCTCGACCAGCTCGGTGGCGATGCCGGTGGCCAGGAACGAGATCCACTCCCGGACCAGCCGGTGGTGGCTCTCGCGCAGCAGCTGTTCGAGGACCGCGTTGGTGGCCGGCTCCGCGGTCGGCCGCTCGTCGATCACCGCCAGCTTGGCGTCCTGCACGTCGAGGCGGCGCCAGAGGACGAGCTCGGCGAGCAGGCCGGCGGCGAGGCCGAGGCCGAGGGTCGCCGGGCTGAGCAGGCACCGGCCGCGGGCCGAGTCGTGTGCGGCGAGGTAGAGGTCGTCGGCGAGCGGCAGCAGGCTGGACGCCACTCGAAAGTCCCCCTTCCCCGTGTGTGATGCGGGACCACCGCTGACTGTCACGGTGAGCGGTGCCCGCGCAACCTTGCGTAGCTTGCCAGCGCCTCGCACGCCGCGCAATGTCCAGAGTGGTCGGAGCTTGAATGCATCTTGGACAAACGCGCTGAGCTGGCATTTATCCGTCAACATGATCGACATAGTTAACACGGTCGTCACGTGAACGCCGTCCTTACCGAGCGCTCACACGCCCGCCGTGGCGTCGCCGTCATGACGGACCGTGCAACCGCGTCCCACCCGCTGCGCCGCCGCCGAGATCGACGCGGCCGGGTCGACTTTTAGTTGACGACTCAACTAAATCGGCGTACGGTAGGCCTGGTAGTTGAAGCGTCAACCTGGAGGCCGCCATGAGCACGATGCCCGCCCTGTTCCTCAGCCACGGCGCACCGCCGCTGGTCGACGACCCGGCCTGGGTCGCCCAGCTCAAGGACCTGGCCGCCGGCCTGCCCCGGCCCAAGGCGATCCTGATGGCCTCCGCGCACTGGGAGTCGGCGCCGCTGATGCTCGGCGCCACCGAGACCGTGCCGCTGGTCTACGACTTCGGCGGCTTCGCCCAGCATTACTACGAGGTGAAGTACCCGGCGCCCGGCGCGCCCGAGTTGGCCGCGCGGGTCGAGAAGCTGATGCCCGACCACGAGCGCGTCACCCGCACCGAGCGCGGCCTGGACCACGGCGCCTACGTGCCGCTGACCGTCATGTACCCGGACGCGGACATCCCGGTGCTGCAGATGTCGCTGCCCACCCTCGAGCCCGACCGCCTGCTGGAGATCGGCCGCCGGCTGGCACCGCTGCGCGACGAGGGCGTGCTCATCGTCGGCTCCGGCTTCACCACGCACGGGCTGCCGTTCCTGCGCGACTTCCGCACCGACGCGCCGGCGCCGGGCTGGTCCCGCGAGTTCGACGCCTGGGCGGCCGAGACCCTCGCCCGCGGCGCCGTCGACGAGCTCGCCGACTTCCGCGACCGGGCGCCCGGCATGCCGTACGCGCACCCGACCATCGAGCACATGGCGCCGATGTTCCTCACGCTGGGCGCCTCCGGCGACCCCGGGCAGAGCCCCGAGCAGCCGATCGACGGCTTCTGGATGGGCCTGTCGAAGCGCTCGTTCCAGGTCGCCTGAGCGCGTACCGTCCGGGTGTGAAATCCGGGGTCTTTCAGGATTCTCCCAGCGTGAGCAGGGAATCTTGTGAGGTCATTCCGCCGATTCACGCATCAGACGCCCGGAGGTCCCGCCCCTATGCTGGAGGTCACCGCGCTCGGCTGGACGCTGACCATCGCGCTCATCGTCGCCCTGCTCGCCCTCGACCTGACCCTCGGCGTGCTGCGACCGCACGCCGTCGGCTTCCGTGAGGCCACCGCCTGGTCGGTCTTCTACATCGCCGTCGCCATCGCGTTCGGCGTCGTGTTCGGTTCCGTCGCGGGCTGGGACTACGGCACCCAGTACTTCGCCGGCTACATCGTCGAGAAGAGCCTGTCGGTCGACAACCTCTTCGTCTTCGTGATCATCATGAGCACGTTCGCCGTGCCGGAGAAGTACCAGCAGGAGGTGCTGACCTTCGGCATCATCATCGCGCTGGTGCTCCGGGTCATCTTCATCGCGCTCGGCGCGACGCTGCTGTCGCTCTTCTCGTTCATGTTCCTGATCTTCGGCCTGGTCCTGATCTACACGGCGGTGCAGCTCTTCCGGCACCGCGACGAGGACCCCGATCCGGACAACGCCGTGGTGCGGGCCAGCAAGCGGATCTTCCCGGTCACCGACGACTTCGTCGGCGGCAAGTTCTTCACGAAGATCGACGGCAAGCGGACCGCGACGCCGCTGTTCATCACGCTGATCGCGATCGGAAGCGCCGACCTGCTCTTCGCGCTCGACTCGATCCCCGCGGTGTTCGGCGTGACCGAGGAGGTGTTCATCGTCTTCACCGCGAACGCGTTCGCGCTGCTCGGCCTGCGCGCCCTCTTCTTCCTGGTGAAGGGCCTGCTGGACCGGCTGGTCTACCTCTCGACCGGGCTGTCGATAATCCTGGCGTTCATCGGCGTCAAGCTGGTGCTGCACTGGGCGCACTCGGACATCAGCACCTCGGTTCCGGAGATCAGCACGCCGGTCTCGCTACTGGTGATCCTCGTGGTGCTCGTCGTCACGACCGTGGCCAGCCTGATCAAGGTGCGCAAGGATCCCGACACGATCGCGCACGCCGGCGCCCTGCGCGCCCGCGAGCCCAAGCCGCCGCACCCCGAGCAGTGACGGCCGAAACGGCCCCGGCGACGCTGCCGGGGCCGTTTCGGGTAAGGGGCGAGACCGTCAGAGGGTCAGCGTCCAGGTGTTGATATACCCGGTGTCGACGCTGTAAACATCGCGGACCTGCAGCTTCCAGGCCCCGTCGCCCGCCTCGGAGGACAGGTTCGTCGTGTAGGTCGTGTTGACGTTGTCGGCGCTGTCCGAGCTGCTGCTGTTCTTCAGCCGGTACGCGGTGCCGTCCGGGGCGACCAGGTCGACGACCAGGTCACCGCGGTAGGTGTGCACGATGTTCACCGCGACGCTCGACGTGGAGGACGCGTTGCGCCCGCAGCCGCTGATCGTGATCGTGCTGGTGACGGCGGTGCCCGCGTCGGGGATCGACACGTCCGTGCCGTTGGTCCCGGCGCAGCTGCCGCTGGGGCCGCCGGTGACGGTCAGCGAGTACGTCGCCGTACGCGTCGCCGAGCCGGAACCGGTGACGGTGACCGCGTAGGTGCCCGACGGGGTCGACGTCGTGGTGGCGATCGTCAGGGTCGACGACGAGCCGGAGGTCACCGAGGCCGGGCTGAACGAGGCGGTGGCCCCGGTCGGCAGGCCGGAGGCGCTCAGCGTGACGGTCTGCGCCGAGCCCGCGGTGGTGGCGGTGCTGACCGTCGTGGTGGCCGACGAGCCGGCCGCGACGCTGCCGGAGGTCGGCGACACCGCGACGGAGAAGTCGTTGCCCGGGTTGGTGGTGCAGGTGGCCTCGCCGGACTGCGCCGGGACGCTGATCGCGTTCCAGGCCGCCTTGACCGCGTCGAACTCGGCGCAGCTCGGCGCGTAGAGGTTCTTCGCCGCGGCCAGGGTCGCGGTGCGGATGTTGGCGTACCTCCAGGTCGAGGTCTTCGCCTGCAGCGCGTTGTAGTAGACCTCGCCGGCCTTGCGGATGCCGATGCCGGTGACCGTGGAGGAGTTACAGGTCGGGCTGGCCTGGCCACCGGACGGCGCCGAGCCCTCGGCGGCCAGGTAGAACCAGTGGTTCAGCGGACCGGCCGCGGCGTGCACCTCGGTCGACGGGATCGAGGTGGACCAGCAGTTCGGGTCGCCGGCCAGAGACGGGTTGTACATGTAGCGGATCGGGCCCTGGCCGACCAGGTCGACCTCCTCGCCGACCTGGTAGTCCGGCGGGTCCAGCGGGCTGTTCGCGTACGCCTCGGTCAGCGCGCCGAAGATGTCACCGGTGGACTCGTTGATGCCGCCGTTCTCGTTGCCGCTGCCGGCGCCGCCGGGGGTCGTCTGGAAGATGGCGTGACCCATCTCGTGTGCGACGACGTCGATCGGGGTGGCCTGGCGGGTGTTGGCCTGGTTGTGGCCGAAGTTGGTGTAGCTGCCGTTCCAGTAGGCGTTGACGTCGGCCAGGCCGACCCGGATCGGCGGGTTGTTGCCGTTGCCGAGGATGCCGTTGCGGTTGAACCAGCTCGTGAGCATGTCCTTCTCACGCTGGGCGGCCCAGAGCGCGTCGACGCAGGCGGTCTCCAGGTTCGTGCCGGAGCCGGTACCCCACGCGTCATCGGTGCCGGTGTACGCCGAGCCGTTCTGACCGCCGCACTTGAGGCCGGGCCGGGTCGTGTCGGTCATCGAGTACGAGGTGCCGGAGCCCGACGTGTTGATGGTGACGTTGCCGTAGTAGTAGCCGTTGCCGGTGCCCTCGCGCACCAGGTCGACCTGGTCCAGCACGGCGCCGGTGGCGGCGTCGACGAAGATGTGCAGGTTGCTCGGCTTGTTCTCGGCGCTGCGGCCCTCGACGGCCACCTCGTAGGCGAGCTTCGGGGTGCCCCAGGCGAGCACCTTGAGGACCGGCGCCGACGCGGTGTCCACCTTGGCCAGCTGTGCCGCGGCGGTCGCCGCCGCCTGCTTCGAGGTGATCTTCGCCTCGGTGCCGACGGAGATCTCCGCGGTCTGCGCGACCGCGGTGCCCTTGACCGTACCCGCGGCGTCGGTCGTGACCACCACGTCGCCGCCGACCACCGCGAGGCCCTCGAAGGACCGCGCGTACGTCACGTACTGCAGGCCACGCGTGCCCTGCACGACGCCGGTGCGGTACAGGTCGTCGCCGTCGGAGCGGTGCAGCACGCTGTCGGCGGCGGCGCTGTCGACGAGCCGGTCGGCGGAGGCGGCGGCCAGGGCCGAGGGGGCGGGTGCGGGGCTCGGCGCCCGCACCGGAGCGGCCGTGGCGGGCGGTGCCGCCAGCGCCAGGGCCGCGCCGGTGGCCAGGGCCACCGAGGCTGTGATGAGCTTCTTACGTCCCACGCTAGTACTCCTTTTCTCGACCCGGTCAGGGCGAGACCTGGGCTCGGTGTCCCGGGGTCGGGAGGCACCAGGCTGACTTTGCTGTGACGCTATGCATCGACGACCGTCACCGAATCAGGGAAAACCCTTGTCGCTGCGGGGTCCGCCGCCGGCAGCCGGGAGGAGAGCTGGGTGCGCGAGCGTACGCCGAGCTTGCGGTAGACCCGGGTGAGCGTCGCCTCGACCGTCTTGACGCTCAGGTACAGCCGGCCGGCGATCTCCCGGTTGCTGGCGCCGTCGCGGACCAGCCCGGCGATCCGCGCCTCGGTGGAGGTGAGCCCGAAGTCGGCCGGCTGCGCCGAGGTGCCCTCCGTGCGGGCCAGCGCCCGCTCGGTCTGCTCGGCCCACGGCTTGGCCCCGGCGGCCGTGAAGATCGCCAGGGCGGCGCCGATCGCCGCCCGGGCGGCCGCGTACCGGCGCCGGCGCCGCTCGGCACCGCCCTGCACGAGCAGGGCGTGCGCCTGCTCGATGGGCTGGTGCAGCTCGGCGAAGTAGCGCGCCGCCGCCGCGGAGAGCGGCACCGCCGAGTCGGGGTGCCCGCTCTCCGAGAGCACCACGGCCGTCGCCCGGTCCAGGTAGCCGTTGACGCCCTGCGCGACGCCGAGGCGCTGTGCGGCCGCGCGGGCCTCGGCCAGGGTCTCGGCGGCCTCCGCGTGCTCGCCGAGGGCGGCCAGCCCGCCGGCGAGATCGCCCTGCCAGCGCACGATCATCGGATCGGTGGTGCCACCCTGCAGGTCGCGCAGCCGGCGCAGGGCGGCGACCCCGGCGCGGGTGTCGCCGGCCCGCAGCTCGGCCTGGCCCAGGGCGTGCAGGTTGCGCCGCAGGTAGAGGCTGTCGCCCTCCTGCTCGGAGGCGCGCACGCCGCGCCGGGCGTACCCGGCCGCGGTGGCGAGGCTGCCGCCGGTCAGCTCGGCGATCGCGGCCGTGTACCAGGTCGGGCCGGGGCTCAGCCCGGCCTGCTGCGCCGCGGCGACGGCGCGGTGTGCGTACCGGAGGGCGTCCGGGCAGCGGCCCGCCCGGGTGGCCACCTCGGAGAGGCTGCGCAGCACCTCGACCAGGGCCTCCCCGGCCCGGTCGTGCTCGGCGACGGCGAGCAGCGTGAGCAGCTCGGCCCGGGCCTCGTCGAGCCGGTCGTCCATCATGGCGAACCGTGCCGCAAGGTAGCGCGGTCCCATGTGCAGCCAGCCGGGCGCCTGCGGCGCGGACAGCTCGAGGGCCCGGGCGAGGGTGCTCGACCACCGCGACTCGCCGCGGATCCGCTGCACCTGGGCGAGCGCGCTCAGCGCCATCGCCGCGGTGCCCGGGTCCCGGGCGCGCAGCGCGGCGGCGGCGGACTCGGCCGCGCAGGTCGCGGCGGTCCCCGCGTCCCCGGTGAGCATCGCGGCCCAGGTCTGCCGCAGCCGGACGGGCGCGACCAGCGCGTCGTCGTCGCCGGCCTCGTTGAGCGCGGCGGCGAACATCTCACCCATGTCGGCGAGCGCCTGCCCGGCCAGGTCGATCAGCACCAGCCGGGCGGTGACCCGGTGCCGGGCCGGCGCGTCGGCGGTGGCGAGCACCGCCTCCGCGGCCCGCCCGGCCAGCGCGGGCGCGCCGGCCGTCGCGGCGGTGCCGGCGGCGGTGACGAGCCATTCGGTGCGCTCGGCGGCCAGGCTCCGCGGGCACCGGTCGGCGGCCAGCAGGTGCAGCTCGGCGGCCGTGCGGCCGTCGCCGCGGCCCAGCGCGCGCTCGGCGGCGGCGACCAGGTCCCGGGCCACGTCGGCGTCGGGCCGGCCGCTGCGCAGCGCGCGGTGCCGCACGCCGTCGGTCTCGTCGAGCGCCGCGTTGGCCAGCGCGTCGTGCACCCCGGCGCGGCGGGCGGCGCCGGCGTCCTCGGCGAGCACGGCGGCGAGTGCGGGCGGCGTGAACCGCACGGCCTCGCCGTCGACCTCGACCAGCCCGGCCGCGGCGGCGGCGCGCAGGTCGCGGTCGGCGTCCTCGTGCCCGGCCCGGACCAGCACGGTCCGGGTCGGCTCGGTGGCGAGCGCGGCGACGAGCAGCGTCCCGGCCACCGCGGGCGGCAGGGCGTCGATCCGCCGGCGCAGCAGGGCGCGGGCCGGCTCGGGCAGCGCCGCGGGGCGCCAGGCCGGGCCGGGCGCGACCGCGGCGCCCAGCTCCAGCGCGAGGAACGGGTTGCCGCCGCTGGCGCCGTGCAGCCGCGACGCCGTGCGGCAGGGCAGCCCGCGCGCCTCGAGCAGGGCGGTCAGGGCGTCGGCGTCCAGGGGCGGAACGGGCAGGTCCGCGACGGGCGCGGGGCAGAGCCGGGCGGCCCGGAAGCGCCGCTGCTCGTCGGGGAACCGCTGCGCGGCGACGACCCGCACCCGCGGGCCCGGCCGGCGGCGCATGGCGAAGCCGATCAGCTCGGCGGACTCGGCGTCGAGCCACTGCACGTCGTCGACGACCAGCAGCACGCACCGGCCGCGGGCGCAGTGCGCGAGCAGCCCGGGCAGGACCAGCCGGCGGGCCAGGGCGGGCGCGCCGGCGCGCGGTGCGGTGCCGTGCCGCAGCACGGCGAGCGCGGCGCGGTAGGCGGGCGGCAGGGCGGCGACGGCGTCCGGCGGCAGCTGCGCGACGAGGTCGGCGAGGCCGGCGTAGGGCAGGCGGCGCTCGGCCGCGGCGGGCCGCAGCCGCACGACCAGGTCACCCCGCGCGGCGGCGGTGGCGGCGACGGCGTCGAGCAGCGCGGTCTTGCCGATCCCCTCGGGGCCGCGCAGGGCGACCCCGCCCCCGGCGGCCAGCCGCGCCTCGACGGCCGCGAGCAGCGACGCCCTGCCGAACAGGGCGGTCGCGCCGAACTGCACGCGGGTATCCAGGGCCGTCTCCCCAGGTAGGCCGTAACGAGCGACCTCAGCCTAGGAAGCGCGGCACCCGCCCATCAATGCCTGTGCATGTGTCAATTCTTGCTCTTCGTCACATCACGTTCAGCCCGCGTTCTTGGTTACCGCGGTCGCGGTGACCGTGCCGTCGGCGGCGGCCGCGCCCTGGACGCTGACCGTGTCGCCGGCCTTCACGTCCTTGAGCCTGCCCGGCTTCGCCGTACGCACCGCGGTGTCGCCGCCGGTCCGGACCGTCACCACCGTGCCGTCGGCGGTCTCCACATAGATCGTGGTGCCGTCGACCAGCTTCACCTTTCCGGTGGTGGGACCCGCGGCGGCCGCGGTCGGCAGCCCCCCGGTGCCGCCGGGCAGGCCACCGAAGCCGCCGGGCCGCGCGCCACCCTCGCCGGTTCCGCCGCCGCCCGGGCGGCCGGTCGCCGCAGTGGCACTCGTGCCGTAGTGGCGCTGCACCTGCAGCCCGCCGAGGAAGCCGGCGAGCAGCAGGGCGACCGCGCCGAGTACCAGCGTGCCGCGGTTCCACCAGCGGCGCGGCGCGGCCCGGGCGAGCTCGGCGGCCAGATCGTCGTCGCGGTCGACGGCCGGCGCCAGCACCGCGGTGTCCTCGATGGAAGGTGTCACGGGAATCCTCACTCGTAGCGCAGCGCGTCGATGGGTCGCAGCCGGGCCGCCCGGCCGGCGGGCAGGCCGCCGAAGAACAGTCCGATCGCGATGGACACGCCGAGGGCGAGCCCGATGGAGCTGGGCACGATCACCGGTCGCACCCCGACGATCTCGAAGCTGCTGCCGATCAGCGCCGCCGCGACGCCCAGGGCGCCGCCGAGCACGCTGAGCACCGTCGCCTCGATCAGGAACTGGGTCAGGATCACCCGGCGGGGCGCGCCCAGCGCCTTGCGGATGCCGATCTCGCGGGTCCGCTCGGTGACGGTGACCAGCATGATGTTGGTGATGCCGATCCCGCCGACCAGCAGGCTGATCGCGGCGACCGCGCCGAGCAGCGTGGTGAACGTGTCCGCCGTCTCGGTCTGCGTCGCGAGCAGCTGCGACGCGTTCTGGATCCGGTACGGCGTGCTCGCCGCACCCGGCTGCACGTCGAGGCGCTGGTTGAGGATGGTCGCCACCTGGGACTGGACCGCGTCGACCCGGTCCGGGCTGCGCGCCTCGACCAGGATCGAGTTCAGCGCGCCGTACCCGGTGAGGACCTGGCGCACCGCGGAGAGCGGGGCGACCGCGGTGTCGTTGCCGTCCTGGAACCCGGTCGAGCTCTTCGGCGACAGCACCCCGACAACCGTGAACAACGCCCCGCCGACGGTCACCTGCTGGTCGAGCGGGTCGGTGCCGGGGAACAGCTCCTCGGCGACGGTCTGTCCGATCACCACCACCCGCCGGCCCTGCGCCTCGTCGTCGGCGGTGAAGCCGGCGCCGGTGCCGACCGGCGTGTTCGAGGCGGCGAACCAGCCCGGCGTCGTGCCCACGAACTGGCTGACCTCGTGGTCGGTGCCCTCGTAGGTCAGCGTCGCCGCGGCGCTGACCACCGGCGAGACCGAGGCGACGTCGGGTGCGAGCTCCGGATCCGTCAGCGCGTCCGCGATGCCGGTGGTCAGCGCGGTGCCGCTCGATCCGCCGCGGCCGGCGCTCATCACGGTGATCGTGTTCGTGCCGAGCGCCTCGATCCGCTCGCTGATCGCCTGCGCCGAGCCGTTGCCGACCGCGACCAGCAGGATCACCGCCGCGACGCCGATCAGGATGCCCAGCATGGTCAGCGCGGACCGCAGCTTGTTGGCCGACAGCCCGCGCAACGCGAACCGGACCACCTCAAGAAGACTCATGTGGTGCTGTGCCTCCCGGTGCGGGCACCGACCGGGACGCGGTCGAGCGGTGACTGGCGTACGTCGGTGACGATCCGGCCGTCGACCAGCCGGACCAGCCGCTTGGTCCGGTCGCCGACCTCGGGCTCGTGGGTGATCAGCACGATCGTGCGGCCGGCGGCGCTGAGCTGGTCGAAGACCTCCAGCACGTCGGCGGTCGAGCGGGTGTCCAGGTTGCCGGTCGGCTCGTCGGCGAGCACCAGCGCCGGGTCGGTGACCAGCGCCCGGGCCACGGCGACGCGCTGCTGCTGGCCGCCGGAGAGCTGGTTGGGCTCATGCCGGGCCCGGTCGGCCAGCCCGACGATCTCCAGCGCGGCCATCGCCCGCTCCCGGCGCTGCCGCGGCTTGACGCCGGCGTACGCGAGCGGCAGCTCGACGTTGGCCACCGCGCTGGTCCGCGGGATGAGGTTGAACGCCTGGAAGATGAAGCCGATGAGGCGGTTGCGGGCCAGCGCGAGCTGCCGGTCCGCGAGCCGGCTCACGTCGACGCCGTCCAGCAGGTAGGTACCCGCGGTCGGCGCGTCGAGCGCGCCGAGGATGTTCATCAGGGTCGACTTGCCGGAGCCCGAGGACCCCATGATCGCCACGTAGTCGCCGCGGGCCACGGTCAGCGAGACGCCGCGCAGCGCGTGCACCGTCGCCTCGCCCGCGCCGTACACCTTGGTGAGGTCGCGGACGTCCAGGACCGGGCGGGTCACCGGGTGCCCCGGCCCGTACCGCCGCCGTTGAAGCCGCCGCCGGGCGGGCCGCCGCCGGTGAGGCCGCCGCCCGGCAGGCCGCCGCCGGGGAAGCCGCCGGTGCCGCTGCCGGTGGTGCTGCTCGCCGTGGTGATCACCACCTGCTCCCCCGCGGTCAGCCCGGAGGTGATCTCGACGGCCTGGTCGCCCGCCAGCCCGATCTCGACGGAGCGGACCTCCTGGACGCCGCCGGTCAGCACGGTGACGCTGTGCCGGTTGCCGACGGTGGTCACGGCGGCGGCGTTGACGTAGACGGCGTCGGCGACCTCGCCGGTGACGACGGACGCCGAGACCGTCTGGCCCGGCTTCGCGCCGGTGGGCACCTTGTCCAGGCTCAGCGTCACGCCGTAGGTCACCACGTTGTTCGCGGTGGTGGCCTGTGGGTCGACGGCGACCACCTTGCCGGTCTGCGTGGTGCCGCTGAGCGCGTTCCAGGTGACGGTGGCGGCCTGGCCCTCCTTGAGCCGGGTCGCGTCGGCCTCGGCGAACGCGGCGGTGACCTGCAGCCGGCTCAGGTCGGCGAGGCCGATGAAACCGCCGGAGGACGAGGACGAGTCTCCCGTGGACGGCCCGGCGCCGGACGACGAGCCGGACGAGGAACTGCCGGACGACGAGCTGCCGAGGGTGCCGTTGACCGCGACCACCGTGCCGGCCATCGGCGCCTTGAGGACGGTGCCGGCGACCGCCGCCTCGGCCTCGTCGACGGCGAGCCCGGCCTGGGTGACCTCGTTCTCCGCGGACGAGGTGTCGGTGCCGGCGTCCTCGGCGCGGGTGACCGCGTCCCGGGCCGCGTCCAGGTCGGCCTCGGCGGCCGCGAGGGTCCGCTTCGCCTCCGCGGGGTCGACCTTTGCCAGCACCTGGCCCTTCTTGACCTTGTCGCCGACCCGGACCGAGATCGAGGTGACCGTCCCGCCGGTGACGAAGCTCGCGTCGGCCGTCGCGGCGCTGGCCACCGAGCCGTCGGCGGTGACCGACGCGGTGACGGTGCCCTGCCGGACCGCGACCGTGCGCGTGGACGTCGCGGCCGCGGCGCCGGCGTCCGGGCCGGACACGATCTCGTACGCCCAGTAGGCGCCGGCGACGAGCAGCAGTCCGAGCGCGGCGTTGACCGCCGCCGAGCCTCGGAGCAGGGAACGCGGGTGGGGCACAGGCATGACGGACACTGTGGCGACACGCCCTCGGAGAAGCTTCGGGTCTTGCTGGGAGCCACCTCGGAACCTCACGGCGCGTCGTGAGATTCGACGGGCAGCAGCACCCGGAAGGTGGCGCCGCGGCCGTCGCCGGGTTCCAGCTCCACCCAGCCGCCGTGCCCGTGCACGATCGCCGCGACGATGGAGAGCCCGAGGCCCGAGCCGCCGCCGCGCCCGCGGGTCCGGCTGGAGTCGGCCCGGTACAGCCGTTCGAAGACCCGGGGCGCGTGCGCGGCGGGCACGCCCGGGCCGTCGTCGCTGACCTCGAGGACGGCCAGCGGTACGCCGGTGGTCACCGTTCCGGAGCGCACGGCGCCGGCCGGCGACCGGTGCCCGGCGACCCGGCCGACCCGTACGGTGACCCGGGCGCCGCCGGCGGTGTGCTGCAGCGCGTTCGAGACCAGGTTGGTGGCGACCTGGCGCAGCCCGTGCTCGTCGCCGAGCACGGTCGGCGGCACGAAGGTGTCGGTGTGGTCGTCGAGCGCCGCCAGCCGTACCGGCCGGTCCGGCACCCGGGCGTGCGCGTCGCGGATGGTGTCGGCGGCTATCTCGAGCAGGTCGACCGGCCGCAGCACCGGCGGCCGCTGCAGGTCGAGCCGGGCGAGCAGCAGCAGGTCCTCGACGAGCACGCCCATCCGGCCGGCCTCGCCCTCGATCCGGCTCATCGTCTCGTCGAGCTGCGGCCCGGGCGGTGCGCCGCCGCGGCGGTACAGCTCGGCGAAGCCGCGGATGGAGGTCAGCGGGGTGCGCAGCTCGTGCGAGGCGTCCGCGACGAACTGCCGCAGCCGCTGCTCGGAGGCGGTCCGGGCGGAGACCTCGGCCTCGATCCGGTCCAGCATCAGGTTGAGCGCGCCACCGAGCCGGCCGGGCTCGGTGTGCGGGTCGGTGTCGGCGACCCGGCCGGAGAGGCTGCCCGCCGAGATGGCCGCGGCGAGGCGTTCCATCTCGGTCAGCGGGCGCAGCCCCAGCCGTACCACGAACGCGGAGCCGGCGCCGAGCAGCGCCAGCATCAGCACGGTCACCCCGACGTCGATGAGCAGCAGCCGGTCGCCGGTCTTGGCCACCTCGTCCAGCGAGGAGCCGAGGACCACCGCCCCGCCGGTTCCGGTGCCGGTGTCCGGCACGGCCAGCGCGAGCAGCCGCCAGTCGGCGCTGCCGTCGGCCGCCGCGACCGTGTACGGGCGCCCCCGCCCGGCGTGCTCCAGCACCTCGGCGAGCGGCGCGACCGGTGGCCGGGTCGCGTCGGCGGCCGAGCTTCGGTACGGATCCAGCGTGCCGGCCGCGGTGTAGACGTAGGCGACCTGGTCGGCGCCGACCCGGAACTGCCGGGCCCGGGGCGGGAGGCCGCCGGGCGGCTGCTCGGCGCGCTGTGCGGCGTTGGCGAACGGGCGCGACATCGCGATGAGCTGGTCGTCGATGCGGTCCCGCAGGTAGCTGCGGATCAGCAGCAGGCCCGCGACGTTCGCGGCGATCAGCGCGAGCGCGGCGAGCGCACCGACGACGAGGACCAGGCGCGAGCGCAACGTCCAGTGCCCCCACCGCCGCGGCCTCAGAAGGCTCACTCCTCGCCGCCCCGCGGCAGGCGTAAGGCGTAGCCGACGCCGCGCACGGTGTGGATCAGCGGCGGGTCCGTCTTGTCGATCTTGCGGCGCAGGTAGTACACGTACGACTCGACGATGCGGCCGTCGCCGCCGAAGTCGTACTTCCACACCCGGTCCAGGATCTGCGCCTTGCTGACCACCCGGCCCGCGTTGATCATCAGGTACTTGAGCAGGTTGAACTCGGTCGGCGAGAGGTCGATCAGGCGGCCGGCCCGGCGCACCTCGTGCGCGTCCTCGTCGAGCTCCAGGTCCGCGTAGCGCAGCACGCCGGCGGCGTCCGGCAGGTCCAGCTCCGGCTGGCTGCGCCGCAGGATGGCCCGGATCCGCAGCACCACCTCCTCGAGGCTGAACGGCTTCGTGACGTAGTCGTCGGCCCCGGCGGTGAGCCCGGCGACCCGGTCCTCGACGGCGTCCCGCGCGGTCAGGAACAGCACGGGCGTGCTCCGTCCGGAGGCGCGCAGCCGCCGGGCGACGTCGAAGCCGTCCAGGTCGGGCAGCATCACGTCGAGGACGACCAGGTCGGGCTCGAAGTCCTCGATCGCGATCAGCGCGCCGTGCCCGGACTCCGCGACCCGGACGTCGAACGCGACCAGCCGCAGCGTCGCGGAGAGCAGCGCGGAGATATTGGGCTCGTCGTCGACCACCAGGACCCGGGTCGGGCGGGCCGGCGAGGGCGGATCACTGAGGGCGACGGAGCCGCGTATATCTGTCTGCACCCGGAAGAAATATCAGCGCTTCCTTTGAATTCCGTATGAATCCTCTTGGACCGGCCTGTGCCGATCACCAGGACCGGGCGACGGCCTCGCCCTCGGCCAGACCGGAGGTGATCTCCGTGTACTGGTCGCCGCGCAGGCCGACGCCCACGGCCACCGGCACGCCGCCGCGTAGCACGGTCCCGGTGTCGCCCGCGACGTCGTGCACCGCCGTGCTCGGCACCCGCAGCACGTCGGCGGCCGAGCCGGTGGTCACCCGGACCGCCGCGCTCTGCCCGACCAGCAGCTCCTGCGGCGCGTCGTCGAACGACAGCAGCGCGCCGAAGCGGACCATGGTGCCGTCGTCGGTGCCGACCGGGTCGACCTGCACGACGGTGGCGCCGAAGCTCTCCCCGGCCCGGTCGGCCAGCGTGACGCTCGCCTGCTGCCGGACGGCGAGCCGGTCCGCGTCGGCCTCCGGGAAGTCGGCGCTGATCTGCATGTCGAAGACGTCGGCCAGGGTGACCACGGTGCTGCCGGCGCCGACCTGGCTGCCGACCTTGGCGGCGACCGACAGGATCCGGCCCGCGATCGGCGCGGTGATAGTGGCGCCCTCGAGCTGGTCCTCGGCCTTCTGCACGGCCACCTCGGCCTGGTTGACCCGCTGCCGGGCGTTGAGCACCGCGTCGCCGGAGCCCTGAGCGCCGCCCGCCGGTCCGGCGCCGGCGGCGCAGGGCGCGCCGGCGTCGCCGCCCCGGGTGGGCGAGGTCGCCGGCGCACCGCCGCGGGCGGGCGCCGTGGTCCGGGTGGGTGCGATGGTCGCGGTCGGCGCCGGGCTACTCGGGCCCACGCTCGGCGACGCGGACGCGGCGGTCGGCGTGGGCACCGTGTACGCGGCGGCCGCCACGCCGCAGTCGGCCGAGGCCGGTGACGCGTCGTCGTCCTCCGCCTTCGCGAGCGAGTCCCGCGCCTCGTCGAGGGCGTCGCGGGCGGAGTCGACCGCCTCGGCGGCGTCGGTGTCGTCGATGCTCGCCAGCACCTGGCCGGGCGTCACCATCGTGCCCGCGCGGACCTTGACGGCGTCGACGGTGCCCGCCACCGCGAACGAGAGGCCGCGCGTCTGCGCCGGCTCCACCGTGCCGGTGGTCGCCACCTCGGTGGTCACCGCGCCGCGATCCACCGCGACGCCGGCCGCCGCGGCCGGCCTCTTGTCGGAGCCCGCGGTCAGCACGCCAACAGCACCCGCGGCGAGCAGCAGGATCGCGACGATCCCGGCCGCCGGCCATAGCCACCGCCGGTGTCTCCCGCCCCAGGCGGTCAGGCCGTTACCCATGGTCGGGAAGTGTTGCCGGGCGTCCTCGCCGCCGGCTCGGTCCCACCTCGGAGTTGCCTCGGAGCCGGTTCATAGCGGATTCCGAGCAACGTCCGACGCTGCGGCGAGGTCGGGGGGCTTGCGTGGTCGGTCGTATCCGCGTGAGACAGGAGAGACCGTGCCGAAACTCAGGAACACGTCACCCCGCCGGATCGCGGGGCTGGGCCTCGCGGCCGTTGCGCTGCTGTTCACCGCGACCGCCTGCGGCGGATCGGACGACGCCGGCACCGGGGAATCCGGCGACGGCGGGGGCGGCAACTCCGCGTTCGCCGCGTACACGGAATGCCTGAAGGAGAACGGGGTCACGATCACCATGCCGTCCGGCGGGCCGAGGAACCGGCCGTCCGGCGGCGCGTTCCCGTCGGGCATGCCGCGGCCCTCGGGCAGCGCCGGGCCGGGCGGCGCCGGCTTCCCCGGCGGCGGCGGTTTCGGCCGGCCCGCGGGCGTCGACGACGCGACCTGGGAGAAGGCGCAGTCCGCGTGCGCCTCGCTGCGGCCGAGCGGCGGGCCGGGCAACCGGCCGGGCGGCGGCAACCGGGGCGGGATGAGCGCGGCCTACCGCACCTGCCTGAGCGATCACGGCGTGACGCTGGACCGCGGCGCGCCGGCCACGAACGACCCGGCGGTGGCCGAGGCCGTCGAGGCCTGCCGCGCGCTCGCGCCCAGCACGCCGCCGGCCGGCTGACCCCCGCGCGCCCCGGCTCCCGCTCAGGGCCGGGGCGGCAGGTCCTGCGTGTCCCGCACCTCGTGCCGGCGGCCGCCGCGCCGCTCGGCCTGCTGGCGGCGCCGGCAGGCGACCAGGTGGCTGGCCAGGATCGCCGGCTGCCCGCCGCGGACGCAGATGTCCGCGCCCGCGGTCAGCACCCCGGCGACCAGCGCGCCGCCGGCGGCGTCGTCGACCAGCGCGACGATCCGGGTACGGGCGGGCAGCGCGGCCCGCGCGGCGCCGATCTCCTCGGCGGTGGCGCCGCTGACGACCACGATCTCGGCGTCCAGCGCCTCGCACACGTCGACGGGGTGGCGCACCGACCAGCCGGGCGGCAGGTGCTGGGCCAGCCCGGCGACGCGGCCCTGGTACCCGAGCACCGCGACCACCGGCCGGCTCGGCCCCGGGTTCAGGTCCAGCGCCGGCACGGCCGTGGAGTTCGGCAGGAACGAGCGGTTCGTCTCGTTGAGGTTCAGCTGCAGTAGCATGTCCGCTTCCCCCGGTTCGGGTTGGTTACCCCACCACCCTTCGCCGCCAGGCTGAGGTCACCATGGGCGCCGGCTGTGTGTCTGTTGGCAATGCGCGGCGGCGCTCCGGCGGCGCGACGCCGTGCCGCAAACGATTTCATCCGCGTCCGGAAACGTCAGGAGCATTCGACCGCCATCTATTGACAACCGTCCGCAATGGATTTCACACTCTCCGCAGCACGCCGACTCCTTTCCGGACGTCGCGGAGGCATCGATGGCGGTAACGATCAAGGACGTGGCCCGGGTGGCCGGGGTGTCGCCGTCCACGGTGTGCCGCGCGCTCTCGACGCCGAACCTGGTCCGCGACGAGACCTGCGAGCGGGTCCGGCGCGCGGCGGCCGAGCTCGGCTACTCCCCCAACCGGGCGGCCCGCGGGCTGATCACCGGGCGCACCGCGAACATCGGGCTGATCGTGCCCGACCTCGGCAACCCGTTCTTCCCCGGCGTCGTCAAGGGCATTCAGGCGCGGGCCCGCGAGGCCGACTACGCCGTTTTCCTGGCCGACACCGACGAGGACCCGGCCGCCGAGACCCAGCTGGTCCGCACGCTCGCCAAGCAGGTCGACGGCCTCGTGCTGTGCTCGCCGCGGATGACCGAGCAGGAGCTGCGCGGCTTCGCGGCGGAGACACCGCTGGTGATGCTCAACCGCCGGGTCGGCCGGCTGCCGGCGATCACCTTCGCCAACGTGGACGGCATGCGGCAGGCCGTCACCCACCTCACCGCGCTGGGCCACCGGCGGATCGCGTACGTCGCCGGGCCGCGTACCTCATGGTCCAACCGCGAACGCGCGCGCGGCCTGCGGGCCGCGGCCGCCGCAGCCGGCGCCACCCTCGTCGAGATCGGCCCGGTCCTGCCGCAGTTCGACGGCGGGGTTGCCGCCGCAGACCCGGTGCTCGCCGCCGGCGTCACCGCCGTCATCGCCTACAACGACGTCATCGCGCTGGGCCTGCTCAGCCGCCTGCACGCGCGCGGGATCGCGGTGCCCGCCGCGATCAGCGTGATCGGCTTCGACGACATACCCATGGCGGCGATGGTGCACCCCTCGCTCACCACCGTCGGGCTGCCCATGGAGAGCTGCGGGCGGGCCGGCGTCGACCTGCTGCTCGGCCTGCTGCAGGACCCGGACCGGTACGGCGCCACCCGCCGCGAGCTGGGCACGCAGCTGATGGTCCGCGGCTCGACCGCAGCGCCGCCGAACGCCTGAACCCATCTCCGGAAGAGAGGCCTCCCCATGCCGACATCCGCCCGCCGCGCCACCGCCGCCGCCGCGACCGCCGCCCTGCTGCTCCTCGCCGCCTGCGGCGCACCCGACTCCGGCGGAACCGCCCTGGACACCGACGGCGAGGTACCCGCCAAGCCCGGCAAGGCGGTGACCCTCAACATCCTCGACGTCGCCGGCAACCTGCAGCTCACCCAGCCCATGATCGACGACTTCGTGAGCAAGAACGGCGGTGTGATCAGCAAGGTGACGTACTCCAAGTCGCCGGCGCCGGAGCTGGTCGGCAAGGTCAAGGCGCAGCAGAACGCCGGCCGGGTCGACATCGACCTCGTGCTGACCGGCGTCGACGGGCTCTCCGCCGGCATCGAACAGGGCCTGTGGAACCCGCTGCTGACGCGGTACGGCGACCGGCTGCCCGGCGTACGGGATTATCTGCCCGGCGCCGCGGCCATGCAGAAGCTGGCCGGGGACTCCGGGGTGACCGTCACCTACTATCCGTCCGGCCCGCTGATCGAGTTCCTGCCGGCCAAGGTGCCGAATCCGCCGCGGACCGCGGACGAGCTGCTCGCCTACGCCAAGGCCAACCCCGGCGCCGTGCAGTACGCGCGGCCGTCGAACTCCGGGCCGGGCCGCACGCTGCTGATGGGCCTGCCCTACCTGCTCGGCGACTCCGACCCCAAGGACCCGGTCAACGGCTGGGCCAAGACCTGGGCCTACCTGGCCGAGCTGAACAAGTACGTCACGCTCTACCCGTCCAGCACCGGCGAGACGATGAAGAACCTGGCCAACGGCTCGGCGAAGATCATCGCCTCGACGACCGGCTGGGACATCAACCCGCGGGTGCTCGGCACGGTGCCGAAGGAGGCGGCCGTCGGCACCCTCGAGGGTTTCCACTGGGTGACCGACGCGCACTACGCCGTCGTGCCCAAGGGCGTCTCGACCGACAAGCAGGCGGCGATCCTGCTGCTGCTCGCCCACATGCTCACCAAGGAGCAGCAGGCCAAGGCGTACGACAAGGGCTACTTCTACCCCGGCCCGGCGATCAAGGACGTCGACCTGTCGATGGCGCCGGCGGAGAGCCAGGCGGCCATCAACGAGTTCGGCCGGCCCGAGTACACCGCCCTGATCGCCGGCAACCCCCTCGAGGTGCCGCTCGGCTCGAAGGACCTCGTAGCCGCGTTCGACCGGTGGGACCGCGAGATCGGCGGCGCGAAGGTGTCCAAGTGACCGGATTCAACACCCTGCGGCTGGACGGCGTCAGCCGCAGCTTCGGCGGCCACGAGGCGCTCGCCGGGCTGGACCTGACGATCAAGCGGGGCGAGTTCATCGCCCTGCTCGGCCCGTCCGGCTGCGGCAAGTCGACGGCGCTGAACTGCCTCGCCGGGCTGCTGCCGCTGACCCGCGGCAGCATCTGGCAGGACGAGGCGCGGCTCGACCTGCTGCCGCCGGAGCGGCGCGGCTTCGGCATGGTGTTCCAGAACTACGCCCTCTTCCCGCACCTGCCGGTCCGCCGCAACGTCGCGTTCGGCCTGCAGATGCGCCGGGTGCCCCGCGCGGAGATCCGCCGCCGGGTCGACGAGGCGCTGCGCCTGGTACACCTGGAGGACCAGGCCGGGAAGCTGCCCGGCCAGCTCTCCGGCGGCCAGCAGCAGCGGGTGGCCATCGCCCGGGCGGTCGTGCTCGAGCCGTCGCTGGTGCTGATGGACGAGCCGCTGTCCAACCTCGACGCCAAGCTGCGGCTGGAGATGCGCACCGAGATCCGCCGCCTGCACCAGTCGCTCGGGCTGACCACCGTCTACGTCACCCACGACCAGGAGGAGGCGCTGTCGCTCGCCGACCGCCTCGTGGTGCTGCGTGCGGGGCGCGTGCAGCAGATCGGCACCCCGGAGCAGCTGCACACCGAGCCGGCCAACTGGCACGTCGCCGACTTCATGGGCTACCGCAACCTGCTGCCGCTGCGCGCCGGGCCGCGCCGCGGCGCCGGCATCGTCGTGGAGTTCGAGGGCCGCGAGCTGGTCGGCACCCCGGTGGACGATCCCGCGCCGGGCGCGGACGTGATCGCCGGGGTACGCCCGGAGGACCTGCGGATCGGCCCGGCCGGCGGCACGGGGGTGCCGGCCGTGGTCGAGGTGGTCGAGTACCAGGGCCGCGAGGTGGCCGTCGAGGCGCGCACCGACGGCGGCGTGCCGCTCAACCTGCGCGCGGCCGACCGCCCGGCGGTCGGCGACCGCATCACCGTCACCGTCGAGCCGGCGCGGCTGCTGGTCTTCCCCGCCGGCGGCGATCGATGACCGCCGTCGCCGACCGGCCGGCGCTGCGGCACCGCCTCGCCGAGCGCGGCATCGACCGGCAGCTGCTCCTGCTGATCCCGGCGGCGCTGTTCGTGCTCACCCTCTTCATCTACCCCTTCCTGTACGGCCTGGGCCTGTCGTTCCAGCCGGTCGAGGGCGGGCCGCTGGGGGCGTACCGGGAGTTCTTCACCGACGCGTACCTGCGGGACACCATCGCGACGACGCTGGGGCTGGCGCTGCCGGCGGCGCTGCTCAACGTGCTCGCCTCGGTGCCGATCGCGTACCGGATGCGGGGCCGGTTCCGGGGCCGGCGGCTGCTGACCACCGTGCTGGTCGTGCCGATCACCCTCGGCACCGTGCTGACCGCGCAGGGCCTGCTGAACTTCCTCGGCCCGACCGGCTGGTTCAACCGGACACTGCTCAGCGCCGGCCTCGTCGACGCGCCCGTGCGCCTGACCAACAACTACTGGGGCGTCTTCCTCTCGCTGATCATCACCGGCTTCCCGTTCGCGTTCCTGCTGGTGCTGTCGTACCTGTCGGGCATCGACCCCAGCCTGGAGCGGGCGGCGGCGACCCTCGGCGCCGGGCCGTGGCAGCGCTTCCGGCGGATCACGCTGCCGCTGCTGGCGCCCGGCCTGGCCACCACGTTCTGCCTGACGTTCGTGCTGGCGTTCAGCGTGTTCCCGTCGGCGGTGCTGGTCGGCGACCCCTCCGGCACCACCCGGGTGATGTCGATCGCCGCGTACGACGCTGCGTACGTCCGGTACGACTACCCCCTCGCGGCCGCGGTCGCGGTGCTGATGGGCCTGGTGGAGCTGCTGGTCATCGCGGCGGTGCTCGGGTGGCGCGCGCTGCTCTACACCGGATCGACGGCCGGGGGCAAAGGCTGATGGCCGCCCGGCGCGCGATCGTCGCGACCCCGGCGGCCTGGCTGGTGTGGGGCGCGGTCATCGCGTTCTTCGTCGTCCTGGCCGGAGTGATCTCCTCGGTGGTGGTGAGCTCGTTCGGCACCCAGTGGTTCGACACCTGGCTGCCGGCCGGCTGGACCACCCGGTGGTACGGGCAGTCCTGGGAGGAGTTCACCCTGCTGCCGGTGCTGATCGTGACGCTCGAAGTGTCGGCGCTGGTGGTCGGCCTCTCCCTGCTGATCGGCGTGCCGGCCGCGTACGTGCTGGCCCGGCGGGCGTTCCCCGGCCGCCGGCTGCTCTACCTGCTGTTCCTGCTGCCCATCCTGATGCCGCCGATCACCTACGGCATCCCGCTGGCCACGGTGCTCTACAAGTACGGCTTCGCCGGCAACCTCTCCGGGGTGGTGCTGGCGAACCTGGTGCCGTCGGTGCCGTTCGTGATCCTGACCATGACGCCGTTCATCGAGCAGATCGACCCGGCGGTCGAGCGGGCCGCCCGGATGTGCGGCGCCGGCACCCGGCAGGTGTTCACCCGGATCCTGGCGCCGCTGCTGGTGCCCGGCATCCTGGCCGCCTCGATCCTGGTGCTGGTCCGCACCGTCGGCATGTTCGAGCTGACCTTCCTCACCGCGGGCCCGGACTCGCAGACGCTGGTCGTCGCCCTCTACTACTCGATGTCCGCCGCCGGCATCCGCGCGCAGCAGTCCATCGACGCCATGGCGGTCATCTACACCTCGATGATGCTGGTGCTGCTCGTGCTGGCGCTGCGCTTCGTCAACCCGACCCAGCTGGTCGCCCGGGTCCGCGAGGACGGTGACTGAGGTGCGGATCGCCGCCGCGCGGGTGATCGTGACGTGCCCGGGCCGCAACTTCGTGACGCTGAAGATCGTCACCGACGAGGGCGTGACCGGGGTCGGCGACGCCACCCTGAACGGGCGCGAGCAGGCCGTCGCCGCGTACCTGGCCGAGCACGTCGTGCCGTTCCTGATCGGCCGGGATCCGGCCCGGATCGAGGACACCTGGCAGGCGCTGTACAAGGGCGCGTACTGGCGGCGGGGTCCGGTCACGATGAGCGCGATCGCGGCCGTGGACACCGCGCTCTGGGACATCAAGGGCAAGGTCGCGGGTCTGCCGGTTTACCAGCTACTCGGCGGCCGGTCCCGCGACGGCGTGACCGTGTACGGGCACGCCGCCGCCGAGACCGTCGACGGGCTGCTGGCCGACGTGGCCCGGCTGACCGCCGCGGGCTACCGGGCCGTGCGCGTGCAGACCGCCGTGCCCGGCCTGCCCACCACGTACGGGGTGAGCGCGGACCCGCGCACCTACGAGCCGGCCGGCTCGGCGCTGCCCGCCGAGGCGGTGTGGTCGACGCCGCGCTACCTGGCGCACGTGCCGGGAGTGCTGGCCCGGGTCCGCGCCGAGTTCGGCCCCGACCTGCGCCTGCTGCACGACGCGCACCACCGGCTCACCCCGATCGAGGCCGCCGCGCTCGGCCGCGACCTCGAGCCGTACCGGCTGACCTGGCTGGAGGACCCGGTACCCGCGGAGCTGCAGGAGGGCTACCGGCTGATCCGCCGGCACACCACCACGCCGCTGGCCGTCGGGGAGGTGTTCAACAGCATCTGGGACTGCCGGCGGCTGATCACGGAGCAGCTGATCGACTACATCCGGACCAGCGTCGTGCACGCCGGCGGGATCAGCCACCTGCGCCGCATCTTCGACCTGGCGAGCCTCTACCACGTGCGCAGCGGCTCGCACGGCGCGACCGACCTGTCGCCGGTGTGCCTGGCCGCCGCGCTGCACGTCGATATCGCCATCCCCAACTTCGGCCTGCAGGAGTACATGCCGCACACCGCCGAGACCGACGCGGTGTTCCCGCACGGCTACCGCTTCGCCGACGGCTACCTGCACCCGTCGCAGGAGCCCGGCCTCGGCGTGGACATCGACGAGGAGCTCGCCGCGCGGTACCCGTACCGCCCGGCGTCGCTGCCGCTGAACCGCCTCGAGGACGGCACGCTGCACAGCTGGTGACGACGCGGAGTGTGTCCTGCGTCAACCAGTCTCAACCGGCGGGATCCGAAGCCGAAATGGGGGTTTCCGATCAGCGTTGTTAGGGGCACGGGGCATGTTGGGTCGTCTTCGGGTAGGAGCACGCCTCGCCGTGTCGTTCAGCCTGCTCATCGCGCTGCTGGCGGTCACCGCCGGGGCCGGCTGGTGGGGCATGCGGACCCAGGACCGGGTGGAGCGCGAGATCGCCGACCTGACCGTGTCCCGCGAGGCGGTGCTGCGGTTCCTGTACAACGTCGGCGAGGTCACCGGCTGGCAGGGCCTGGTGGTGGCCGACGCCGGCGTGATCGGCGGCGCGGCCGCGACCGCGCCGGACTCCTACAACCGGGCCGGCGTGCTGAGCACCAAGACCACCATCTACCAGGCGCTGGACGCGCTCGACGCGGCGCCGATGCCGGCCGACGAGCGCGCCGCCGCGGCGCCGCTGCGGGAGATCTGGGACGGCTTCTTCCGCGCCGACGACGAGATCGTGGCGCTGCTGCGCCAGGAGACGGCGCCGGCGCGGGCCGCCGCGCTGAAGTCGATCAACGAGGGCGACTCCAGCGACGCCTACACGGACACCATCGAGATCACCGACCGGCTGCAGGCCGCCAGCGCGGCCCGGGGCGTCGCCCTGCGCGCCGACATGGAGTCCGCCCGGCGCGTCGGCAACCTGGCCCTGGCCGGCACGCTGGGCGCGGCGGTGCTGCTGGCGCTGATCGCCGGCGTGGCCGTCAGCCGCTCCATCGTGCGCCCCCTGCGCACGGTGATGGACACCCTCGCCCGGCTCGCGGACGGCGACCTGCGGGCCCGGGTCGGCCTGCGCCGCCGCGACGAGCTGGGCGAACTCGCGGAAGCGGTCGACCGGAGCACCTCGGCACTGCAGACGGCGATGCGGCAGGTCCAGTCCGGCGCCGGCGCCGTCGGCGACGTCTCCGGGCAGCTGTCCAGCGTCGCGGAGCGCATGGCCACCTCGGCCGAGCGGGCGCGCCTGCGCGCCACCGAGGTGTCGGCGGAGGCCGACAACGTGCTCGGCAACCTGCGCACCGTCGTCGCGGGCAGCGGCGAGGTCGGCAGCGCGATCGCCCGGATGGCCACCAGCGCCGACGCGGCGGCGCAGGTCGCCGGCGAGGCGGTCAGCACCGCCGAGGACACCGGCCACACGATCGGCCGGCTCGGCACCTCGTCCACCGAGATCAGCAACATCGTCCGGCTGATCAACGGCATCGCCGGTCAGACCAACCTGCTGGCGCTCAACGCCACCATCGAGGCGGCCCGCGCCGGCGAGCAGGGCAAGGGCTTCGCGGTCGTCGCCGGCGAGGTCAAGGACCTCGCGCAGGAGACCGCCCGCGCCACCGGCGACATCACCGAGAAGGTCCGGGCCATCCAGGCCGACACCGACTCGGCCGTCGAGGCGATCAACACCATCAGCGAGGTCATCCGCCGCATCGACGGCTTCCAGGAGACCGTCAGCGCCGCCATCGACGAACAGACCGTCGCGTCGGCGAACATCAGCGCCAGCCTCGACGAGGCGGCCGGCAGCGGCGAGCGGATCGCCGACGCCATGACCCACCTCGCCCAGACCACCGACGAGACCGCCCGCGACGTGGAGTCGGCCGGCAGCGCCGCCACCGAACTCGCCCAGGCCAGCCACGCCCTGCACACCGCCATCGCCGAGTTCAAGATCTAGGCGGCACCCGGGCCGGGCGGCGGGGTGAGACTGTGGACAGTGATGTCGGGATGACCGCCGTACGCCTCGGGAATGCCCGTGACCACGATCCCCGCCAGACCGCGAGCCTCATGAAGCACGTGAGCGACCTGCAACGGGCTGGTGAGCGGGCGGTACGCGACCGGGTTGATGATCCGCGGCCTGGCCAGCCGGCCGACCTCGAGCGCGCCGTGCGCTCCTAGCGGGAGTTCGACCAGGCCGCGCAACCGCAGGATGTGGTCCCACATGGCCGCGTTGACGCCGAGGACGGCCTGCGCTTCGGCGATCGCAGCAGTCGGCACACCGATGGCGACCTGCCCGGCGGCGGCCCGGTCCAGCAGCTGCATCAGCATCGGATGGCCGTGGAAGAGCTCGACGATGGCGCTGGCGTCGAGGACCCTGGGCGGGCTGTAGTCGCTCACCGATCGAGGATCGCCGATCCCCGGAGGGTCAGGCCGCGCGGGGGGTGCGGCCGGCCGTGGTCGCGGCGTGCAGGGCGTTGCCGGCGGCGATCCAGGCGGCGAACTCGGTGCGCTGTTGGTGGGACGGGCCGGTCCAGTCCAGGCCGGCGAGAGCCGCGAACCGTTGCGAGGCGCTCTGCTCCTGGCCCTGGCCCTGGCCCTGGTCGGCGTCGCTGTTCATGTGACTACGGTAGCGCCGCCGCTACAGGGTTGTACACGGCGGCACCGACTGGACGGCACGCTGCGCGGCTGGTGACGGCTGTCCCATCGATTGGAGTGCCGGTCGGTGCGGCGAGGGCTGTCTGCGATCATCGGTCCGGCTCATGGCACCTGGGGAGGTCGCATGCCGGACGACGAAGGTGGCCCCTCCGGGCCGGAGACGCGGCTCACGGCGGCCGGCACGCTGGTGACCATCGGAGCGCTACTGCTGCTTATCGGCTGGGTCCGCGACGAGGGCGTGGGAGACCACGGCCTGCCTCCGGTCGCCGGCCGGTGGCTGGGAGTGCTCGTGGTGCTGCTGTGCGCCCTAGTCGCGGCGGTGCGGCACCAGGAGACGCCCGGGACGGCGACTCGCCGCCGCTGGGTGATCACCGCGGTCACCGTGTTCGCCGTGCTGGCGGCCACCACGTTCCACGTCGTCGACGGGCTGCGCCGCTACGGTGACGGCTACCCGGGCGTGGTGGCCCCGCTCGGCGTGGTCGGCGGAGTGGCGGTCATCGCCGGCCTGCTGCTCGGCGCCGTCCGGCCGGCCGATGGGCGCTGGCGGCGGTGGAGCGTCCGGCGGCTCGCCGCGGTCGCCTGCGTATCGGCGCTGCTCGTGGCCGCGTGCGTGCCGGTGGCGCTCACCTCCGGCGGCTGGGCGGTCAGGTCGGCCACCGCGAGCGCGGCGGCCGTGCCGCCCGTACCAGCAACGGTGTCCAGGGTCGGCTGGACCACCCCGATGCCGGGACCGGTGCGCGACGTACGCCCGGCCGGGGCGGGCGCGGTCGTGCTGCTCTCGGACGGCGTCGTCGGCGTCGACGGCCTCAGCGGCGCGATCCGCTGGTCCTACCGGCGGTTGGGCGCACGGGCGGCCTGGATGGTGGCCAGCCCCGACGGCGGGTCGGTGGTGCTGGGAATGCTCCCGCCGGGGGACGGCGGCGCCGACACGATGCTGATCCTGGACGCCGTGACCGGTGCCGTCCGGTCCACCGGCGGCTACTCCGCCGACCTCGCGAACCCACACCAGGAGATGATCACCGACGACGTCCTGGTGGGCCGAGGGCTGTGGGACAACGACCGCGACTACCCGGCGTTCTCGCTGCGTGACGGCAGCACGGCGTGGACCTGGCGCCGGCCGGAAGGCTGTCGCGGCGAGGGGATCCGCGCGGTGGGCGCGCTGCACCACCGGATCATCATCTCCGCGAAGTGCGGCGCCGAGTCGAGGTTCGTCGTGCTCGACAGCGCCACCGGCCGTCAGGTCGCCGAGCATGTCGTCGCAATCTCGGAGCGGGGAAGCCTGCCGCCGGAGGTGGTCATCGCACCGGACCGGTCCCTGGCGCTGCTGAAGGCCTACGAGGCGGTACGACCGGAACAGGCCGTCCAGCTGCTCGACGGCGAGAGTGACCGGATCCTGCCGATGCCGGTTCCGCTGTACAGACTGATCGGGCACGGCCTGGCGACGGACGGCAAGATCTCGAAACCGCCCCTGCTGCGCGACGCCCGGACCGGCGAGGTGCGCTACCAGCAGGAGGTCAGCAGCTGTGCGTTCTCCGGCGTCCTGCTGGAGAGCATGGTCCTGTGCGTGCTGCGTGGCGACTACAGCTGGGTCACGACGTTCCTCGACACCGGTAAGGCCACCCTGACGCTCACCCCGCTGGCGACGCAACAGCCCGTCGACCTGCCGGTGGAACTCGGGCCACGCAGTAAGCGCGACGTCGACCGCCCGCTGGAGCTGGTCGCGGCCAACGGCGCGGTGATCGTCTGGTCCGGCATCGACGGCCGGGACGGCTCCGGCAACGTCCTGGTCGGGCTCCGGTAACCGTTCAGGCGTTCCAGGCGTCGATGACCTCGTTGCCGTGCTCGAAGCCGAGCGTGGACAGCGTCGCGGTGCCGAGCTTGAGCAGGCCGCCGCCGCTCGCGGGCAGGCCGATCCAGCGGGCGCCGGTCACCCGCAGCGAGTGGCCGTGGGCGACCAGGGCGACGTCGCCGCCGTCCAGGAAGGTCCGGGCCCGGGCCAGCGCACGGTCGACCCGGGTGGCGACCTGCTCCGGCGACTCGCCGCCGGGTGCGCCGTCGGTCCACAGGGACCAGCCGGGCCGGGTCTCGTGGATGACCGCGGTGGTGATGCCCTCGTACTCGCCGTAGTTCCACTCGGCGAGGTCCTCGGTGGTCTCGGTGACGGCGAGCCCGGCGAGCTCGGCGGTGCGCAGCGCCCGCCGGCGCGGGCTGGAGATCACGGCCGCGAACGACCTGCCCGCGAGCCGCTGTCCCGCGGCCCGCGCCTGGCGCTCGCCGTCACCGGTCAAATCGAGATCCGTGTACGAGGTGTGCCGCCCTACCGCGCTCCACTCGGTCTGCCCGTGCCGGATGAGCACGATCTCCCCCATGACGGTCCCCTCTCGCTCCCGTCCAGTTGTACCGTGTCAGCCGGCCAGCAGGTCCTCGAACGAGGTGGTGAGCGCGAAGGGATCCGCGACGGTGGCCGGCTCCCGGCGGTCGATCTCGCGGGCCAGTTCGCCGGCCGCCCGGTCGATCCGGCCGCGCAGCCGGACCTGCGACTCCTCGCCGCCCCAGTCCTGGGTGGCCGCGAAGACCGAGGTCGGCACGGTGACCGCCCGCAGGTACGCGAACATCGGCCGCATGGCGTGCTCCAGCGCGAGCGAGTGCCGTTCCGTGCCGCCGGTCGCCGCGATCAGCACCGGCTTGTCGGCCAGGTCGTCGCCGTCGAGCACGTCGAAGAACGACTTGAACAGCCCGCTGTAGGAGGCGTTGAAGACGGGGGTCACCGCGATCAGCGCGTCGGCGGACCGGACGGCGTCCAGCGCCGCGCCGAGCTCGGCCGGCGGGAAGCCGGTCAGCAGGTGGTTCATCAGGTCGTGCGCGAGGTCGCGCAGCTCGACCACGCGGACGTTCAGCCGCACGCCGAGGCCGGCGGCCGCGCCCACCGCCGCCGCGGACAACCGGTCCGCGAGCAGCCGGGTGGACGACGGCCGGCCCAGGCCCGCCGACACGACTACCAGGTTGCGCTCCCTCATGCCTGCTCACCCTCCTGCTGCTGTTCCTTGCGCCGGGCCGCCGCGAGCAGCGACGCGTGAGTCGGCGCCTCGGGCACGTGCGCGGGCCGCAGCGCCGCGAACTCCTTGCGCAGCACCGGGACGACCTCCTCGCCGAGCAGGTCGAGCTGTTCGAGCACCGTCTTGAGCGGCAGGCCGGCGTGGTCCAGCAGGAACAGCTGGCGCTGGTAGTCGCCGACGTAGTCGCGGAAGCCCAGGGTGCGGTCGATGACCTGCTGCGGGCTGCCGACCGTCAGCGGGGTCTCGCGACTGAAGTCCTCCAGCGAGGGGCCGTGGCCGTACACGGGCGCGTTGTCGAAGTAGGGCCGGAACTCGTTCACCGCGTCCTGGGAGTTGCGGCGCATGAAGACCTGCCCGCCGAGGCCGACGATCGCCTGGTCCGCGCCGCCGTGGCCGTAGTGCGCGTAGCGCTCCCGGTAGAGCTCGACCATCCGCTGGGTGTGCGAGGCCGGCCAGAAGATGTGGTTGGCGAAGAAGCCGTCGCCGTAGAACGCGGCCTGCTCGGCGATCTCGGGGCTGCGGATCGAGCCGTGCCAGACGAACGGCGGTACGCCGTCGAGCGGGCGCGGCGTCGAGGTGAACGACTGCAGCGGCGTGCGGAAGCGGCCCTCCCAGTCGACGGTGTGCTCGCGCCACAGGCGGTGCAGCAGCGCGTAGTTCTCGACCGCGAGGGGGATGCCGGCGCGGATGTCCTTGCCGAACCACGGGTAGACCGGGCCGGTGTTGCCCCGGCCCATCATCAGGTCGACGCGGCCGTCGGCGAGATGCTGGAGCATCGCGTAGTCCTCGGCGATCTTGACCGGGTCGTTCGTCGTGATCAGCGTCGTGGACGTCGAGAGCAACAGCCGCTCGGTCTGCGCGGCGATGTAGCCGAGCATCGTGGTCGGCGAGGACGGCACGAAGGGCTCGTTGTGGTGCTCGCCCGTCGCGAAGACGTCGAGGCCGACCTCCTCCGCCTTCCTGGCGATCGTCACCATCGCCTTGATCCGCGCCTGCTCGCTCGGCGCCCGCCCGTTCGTGGGGTCGGGCGTGACGTCGCCGACGGTGAAGATCCCGAATTGCATGACCGCTCCTGAGCTCCGGCCCGGGCTGGAGCGCCCGGACTGACCCGCACAACGTCTTTGACTCGTCAACTATTTCATAGTCAGAGAGTTGTAAGGAAGCGAGGGCCGGATCACAGCGCGGCGATCAGCGCACCCAGCGCCGAGGCCTGGGTGCGCCAGTCCCGGGCGTTCGGGTATCCCGCGGGCGACTGACCGTTCCAGCGCTGCCCGAGCCGGTTGAGCGAGTCCCGGTCGGCGGCCCAGATGCTGTCCGCCTGCGTACGCGCATAGGCACGGTAGCCCGCCACGCCCGTCGCGTCGGCGAGGTCGCCCAGGTAGCGCATGAAGATGCCCTTGAACTGCTTGCCGTTGTCGTCGCAGGTGGCCGTCGGCGAGTCGCAGGACTCGGTGAGGATCCCGTTCCTGGTGAGCACCGGGCTCGCCATGGCGGCGTCCGCCAGCCGCCGGGACGCGGCGAGCACGTTCGCGTCGCCGGTGGCGCGCCACACCTCGAGCGAGGCGCCGATCGCCAGCCCTTGGTTGTAGGTGTGCACGGTCTGCCCGTTGTTCGCGCAGCCGCGGGTGAGGCCGTCGTTCACCAGCCCGGCAGAGTTGATCATGCCGCTGGCCGCGAACCAGTTCCAGCCGGTACGCGCCCGGTTAAGCCAGGCGGTGTCGCCCGGCAGCCGGTTGTGCAGCGCGGCGGCGAGGCGGACGTACAGGCCGGCGGTCACCGCGTTCTTGTACGTGCGCTCGCGGTCCCACCACACTCCCCCGCCGCAGGTGGAGGTGTCCCAGAAGCCGTGCACGTAGTTCGCGATCGTCACCGCCTCGTCGCGGTACCTCGCCTCGCCGGTCAGGTCGTACGCCCGCACCCAGGCCAGGCCCCACCAGGCGGCGTCGTCGATCGCCCGGCTGATGAAGTGGCCCTCGATCGGGTCGCTGCTCTTCACCCCGGCCGGGAACGCGACCTTGTTGACCTCGAAGGTGCGCTCCACGATCCACCGGTGGTCGGTGCGCCCGGTGCGCTTCATCCAGTCCATCAGCGTCGTGACGGCCACCGCCGAGTTCCACCAGCTCGACGGCCACCACGCCGTGTCCGGCCGGTACGCGTACATCAGCGCGTCGGCCGCCGCGGCCGCCCGGTCGTTCGCGGGCCGGGCCCAGGCCGTGCAGGCGCCGTTGGCGCCCGTGACCGCCCGGCCGCAGGCGCGCAGCGCGCCGCCGTACAGCAGGGAACCGGGTTCGCGGGCCGCGAAGAGCGCGGTGCGCGCGGAGCTCGCGCCCGCCGGGGTCGTGGTGCGGCCGAGCGAGGAGCCGCCGGGCCAGCTCGCGCCCTCGTTCCACGACCGGTCGAGCCAGATCTCGTCGCCGGCGGCGCCGTTGCCGATGGTCGCCCAGGCCATGCCGCGGCCGTCGACGTGCAGGGCGATGGTCCGCCCGGCGAGGGCGGCCGGGCCGACCGGCTGGGTGTCGCCGGAGTTGCCGGCCTCGCCGTCGCAGGCCACGTCGCAGGCGCGCACCCGGACCCAGTCGGTGCACTGGATGCCGGCGGCGTCGCCGCAGGCCCGGATCATGCCGCGCCGGTGGCCCGCCGGGTCGGCGAGGTTGTACATGAGCGTGCGGGTGCCGGTCCAGGTGCCGGGGACGGCGGCCTTGCCGAGCAGGCCGTCCCAGGTGGCGCCGCCGTCCCAGGTCCGGTCCAGCCAGACGGCGTCGCCGACGGCGCCGAGGTCGATGCTGCCCCAGGCCATCGCGTCGGCCGCGGAGAGATGCAGGGAGATCCGCCGCCCGTTCTGGATCCGGTCGGGCACGGGGAAGGTGTCCTGCCGGGCGGTCGACGGGTCCCGGGTGTCGCAGGAGACCGAGCAGACGGCCGGCGCGGCGGCGACGGCGGGCGCCGCCGGCACGAACAGCCCGGTGAGCGCGAGGGTGAGGACGAGGACGGCTCGCTTCATGCTTCATATATTGATAGCCGTCGACTTATTTTGGCAATGGTTGTTAACAGATCGACGGCCCGTTGAGGCTGCCGTTGAAGCTGTTCCACGACTGCGACACCAGCGCGGGTGCCAGATAGCCGCCGCCCGCGCCGGGCTGCACCGGCAGGCCCGGCACCTGCTTGTCGTAGGGGACGCGGATCGTCGCGCCCTGGATGACCAGTCCGTTGTTGAGGCAGGTCGTCTGCGCGACGAAGCCCTGCACGGTGCCCCGCCGAGTAGGAGTCGCCGGAGCAGCCGTACATCGAGCCGTTGTAGTACCGCATGTTGAGCCGCCACAGCATTGAGGTAGCTGGGAATAAGAGCGATACGACCGGAGCGCCCAAGGCCACTAGAGTCGCCACATGCCGGACACCACTCCGACCTGGCGCATCGTCGAGGACGATGTCGTGCGGGGGCGGCAACGCCTGATCTTCGTCCGTGAACGAGAGCACTACGTCCTGACCACACTCTGCGTCTACGCCGATGGCGTCGTCGCCTGGCGGTGGAAGTGGACCGACTTCGACGGCCTCCGTGCCGCGTTCGACGACGGCACATTGACCCTGGCGCCGCCCGAGAACGCGAAGATCATCGTTGCCGGTACTGCCGCCGGCCCAGCATGGCTGGAGTCCTGGCTGACAGTCGAACTGGTGATCGGCGACCTCGTCGACGAGTTGGACCGGCTCAATGACCGGCCGGACTCCTCCGAACGCTGCTGGGACGCACTGATCGCCTACGCCGCCGAGCCGACCCCTGCCAACCTGGAGATCGTCCGCGAGCGATACCACGCGGTGCCCGAACACCGGCGGATCTACATGCTCGGCGACATGGACCAGAACGACGTACCCGTGCGGACCCTGCTCGCCGAACTGGGCGAGACGGTCCCGGCCCGGCACCCGGACCACACGCTCACCGTGACGCCCGAGGAGCGAGAGTGGGCGCTGGAGTACTTCCGCCGGAGCGAGCGCGCAATCGCCGAGTCGCGGAAGCGGAGCGCGGCGGACGGGCCGGAGACCGCGATCGCGATTCCGCTGCGGATGGGCGTACACGTCTACCCGAACGGCTGGCCGGAGCCCCCGGGTCCCGAAGTGCTGCAGACCGACTATCCGGCGCTGGTCGTGCACGGCGGGCGGGAGTACCCCACCGTCGCGCACGCATACTGGGCGCTGTCCACAGACGACGCCGCCTGGCACGACCGGATCGCCGCCGCTGAGCACGGCATTGACGCCCGGGTCATCGCCGAGGAGGCACCCCGGCGGGACGACTGGACCGCAATCCGGCTCGGTGTGATGGCCGCGCTCATACGGGACAAGTTCGACCGGCATCCGGCGATGGCTCGACAGCTGAGAGAGACCGGCGACGCTCGACTGCTCTACAGCGATTGGGGATCGCGGTACTGGAGTTCGGACGGCACCAACTGGCTGGGGCGGCTGCTGGAGTTGGTGCGGTCGGAGCTCGCGGGGCGGTGAAATGCGAATCACCGGCCCGGAGGTGCCCGGACCGGTGATTCGAGTGTTCGGTCAGCGGCCCTGCAGGGCCTTCACGTTGTCGCCGAAGGTCCAGCTGCGTGAGCCGTCCCAGTTGGCCGACCAGGTCATCAGGCCCTTGATGCCGGGGACGCTGTTGTACGCCTGGCTGACCAGCGCCGGCGTCATGTAACCGCCTCCGGCACCGGACTGGGCGGGCAGGCCCGGGACCTGCTTGTCGTACGGGACCCGGATGGTGGTGCCCTGGATGGTCAGGCCGTTGTTGAGGCACTGGGTCTGCACGGTGAAGCCCTGCACCGTGCCCGCCGAGTACGAGTCGCCGGAGCAGCCGTACATCGAACCGTTGTAGTACTGCATGTTCAGCCACCAGAGGCGGCCGTTGTCGGCGTACTTCTTGATGATCGGCAGGTAGGAGCCCCAGATCGAGCCGTAGGTGACGCTGCCGCCGGTGACGTACGCGGTCTCCGGAGCCATCGTCAGGCCGAAGTTCGACGGCATCTGCGTGAGCACGCCGTCGATGATCCGGATCAGGTTGGACTGCGACGCCGACAGGGTGTTGATGTTGCCGCTGCCGGTCAGGCCGGTCTCGATGTCGATGTCGATCCCGTCGAAGTTGTACCGCTTGAGGATCGGCACGATCGTCGCCACGAAGCGGTCGGCGACCGTGCTGGAGCTCAGGTCGATGCCGGCCGTCGCGCCGCCGATGGACATCAGCAGCGTCGAGCCCGCCGCCTTCGCCGAGCACATCTCGGCCGGGGTGGACACCCGCACGGTGGCATCCATGCCGTTCTCCCACAGCACCGTGCCGTCCGAGCGGATCACCGGGAACGCGGCGTTGATGACGTTGTAGCCGTGCTGCCGCAGCCGGCTGTCGTTGATCGGCACCCAGCCGAAGCCGGGGTGCACGCCGTTGCTCGCGCCGTCCCAGTTCTCCCAGTATCCGACGAGGACCTTGCCGGCCGGCCGCGACTTGACGGCGCAGGTCTCACCCCCGGGCGGGGTGGTCGGCGGCGTCGTGGGCGGGGTGGTCGGCGGTGTCGTCGGTGGAGTGGTGGGCGGCGTGGTCGGCGGGGTGGTGCCGCCGGTGCAGGCGCCGAGATCACGCCAGAGCGACGGGGTGGCGGCCGGGTTCCAGCCGGCGCCGGCGTACGCCGTATGAGTGACCAGCGCCGAGTAGAGCCGGCCGGCGTAGGTCACCTGGGTGCCGACCGTGTAGGTGTTGCCCTCGGCCCAGCCCGGCGCCGAGCAGACGACGGCGGCCCGCAGCGGCGCACCGGACACCGCGGCCAGGCCGTCCGGAGCGGCGGCCAGGGCGGTCGCCACGGTCATCGCGACACCGGCTACCAGCGCGAATACGGTCCGTCGTCTTCTCATGGCCACTCCTGACGCATCGATGACCGGCTCGGTCCCCCACATCTTCACGTTCGTGAACTTAAATATCAAGGCTTGTTAACAGATCGGGGTTCATTGACGTCCGCGCGCTCGGTGTGATCCCCTCTTTCCCTTCCGTGCCAACGGAGTTACCTCATACGGGGGACGAGGTTGGCGGGCTACGTAACAATGCAGGGAGAATGCCTGGCGGCGCGGCGCCCTCTGCTGCGCCGAGGATGTCGTAAGTTGCAGGCCAGCCGCATGGGCCGAACCAAGCCCCTAAACTGGAGGAAGTGGCCGTTCTCGGACGCTTCCCACGACGCCGGAGGAATCCGTGACCCGACCCGACCAGCGTCTCGACTCCGCGATGGACATAGCGCGGCGGGTGGGCAACGCCGATTTCAACTGGGACGCCTTCGACTCGGCGGCCTACTTCGAACACAACTACGGCACCCTGCGCAGCGACGACGAGCGGATCATCGAGATCGTCGCCGACTTCTTCCAGTCCGACCGCCGAACCTGGGGCACGCGCGCCATCGACGTCGGCGCCGGCGCCAACCTCTACCCGGCCCTGGCCATGCTGCCGTTCGCCGGCGAGGTGATCCTCTTCGAGCGCGCGTTCACCAACCGCGAGTGGCTGCAGGCCCAGATCAAGGACCCCTACCCGTCGTGGTGGCAGTTCTGGTCGCACATGAACGCGGGGCGCTCGGCGTATCAGCCGATCAAGGAGCCGTTCGATCTGCTCAGCCGGCGGGCCAAGGTGGAGAAGGGCAACATCTTCAGCCTCAAGCCCGGGCAGTACGACATGGGCACCATGTTCTTCGTCGCGGAGTCCATCACCACCCGCAACGACGAGTTCGTCCGGGCCACACAGTCCTTCGTGAACTCACTGGTGCCGCGCGGATCCTTCGCGGCGGCCTTCATGCGCGACTCCTCCGGCTACCGCGTCGGCGGCCGCAGCTTTCCGGCCTGTTCGGTGGACGAGGGCGACATCCGCGACGCGCTCGACCCGGTTGCCACGGATGTCAAAATTCAGACAGTGGAGAGCAAGGGCCTGCGCGAGGGCTACTGCGGGATGATTGTGGCCACGGGCCACAAGAGGATGTAACAGACCCACGGACGGGTAGGTGACGGCGCACCGATGCAGATCCAGCCACGTCAACAACTCCTCGATATCTGGCGGACCACCGCGCGTCTCTCCTACATCGACGGATCGTGGCAGTTCGGCGGCCGCGACGGCGCCAACTCCATCAGCGACGCCGAGCAGCTGCTCGTCCTGATGGCGCCGGCGACCGAGCTACCGATCTTCCGACTGGACAACCCGGACGCCGCCAACCGGGACGTGCTGGACGCGCTCGGCGTGCTCGGCGACGACATCCAGGTGCCGCAGCGGCTGCTGGAGGCGCTCACCGGCTACATCAAGCGCTACACGGCGCCGGACGGGACGCCCAGCTTCGCCGGCGGCACCTACTTCCGCCCCGACCTGGAGGGCGAGGAGGTCAAGACCGCGCAGCAGGAGCTGGACGTGGTCGACTCGTTCTCCATCTCCGTCACGCTGATGCTCGCCGTCGTCGGCTTCACCAAGATCTTCCGGCAGGTGGTCACCCGGCCGCGGCTGCTCGATCAGGTGAACGAGCTCGAGGAGCGGGCCGGTCAGCGGCTCACCGCCGCCATGGTCGGCCTGCTGCGCAGCTTCTCCGTCAACGTCTTCTCCGCCGACGAGCCGTACGGCCGGGAGCTGGTCCGGACGGTCAACCAGGAGCGCCGCCCGGCCCGGCAGGTCGTCGACGAGCTCCGCGAGGCGCTGCGCGAGATCAACGCCCGGCTCCGCGACGACGTCACCATCGGTTCCGGCGCCGCCGAGGGCAGCGAGCTCGACCTGCCCAACCGGCTCTTCGAGTGTGGCTGGAGCTGGGGGCTGGTCACCGACGCGCCCCAGATCGAGACGACGGCCGACGTCGGCCTGCAACGCGAGGGAATGGCGCAGAACGCGCCCTACCTGTACTTCACCACCGTGGCGCTCGAGGCGATCCAGGCGCTGTCGTCCGAGCGCACCCGGCTGCTCGGTCTGCTGGACGAGGCTCAGCTCAAGCTCGCGTCCGCGCTGCAGCTGCGCTTCGAGTTGACCCGGTCGTACTGGGCGACCATCGCCACGTTCGGCTCCGGCCGGTGGCCGCTGGAGGACCTGCCCTGGCGCACCACCGACGGCGTCGAGTTCGACTACTTCAGCCTGCTGGTCAGCGGCATGGTCGTGCAGAACATGGTGGCCGTCCGGGCGACCAACGCGGACCTCACCCGGGTGGCCGGCGTGCTGGACGAGCTGGCCAACCGCAGCCGCATCACCCGGCGCTCGACCGCCCTGGAGACCGCGCACAACGTGCACCATCCAGGCCTGCGCTTCCCGCTCGAGGGCAGCGAGAACGTCGGCGGGCCGATGCTGTCGTGGACGGTCGCGGACATCTCGCCGCTGCTGCTCAAGCGCACGCTCAACCTGGCCAGCCTGCTGTCGGACGGCACGTCCCGCAGCCGGCTGCTCGACCTCTCCGACGACCTGTGGACGCACCTGCGGCAGCGGCTCATCACCGACGGCACCCCGCACGGCATCTGGGACCAGCCGGCGGGCGCCTTCCCCCAGCTGGAGGTGAAGTACAACGAGCCCTCCTGGTATTACACCAAGCGGGTCGTCGACTGCCTCGTCACCGCCGCCCGGGTGATCAACGAACCGCCGCTGCGCAGCGAGCTGCTGGCCAACGTCGCCGCGGAGCTGCTCAACGAGGCCGCGCACCTCTACGACCGGGAGCGCCTCAACGGGTCCACCTACAGTGGTCAGACGCTGCGGGAGGAGCTCAAGCAGATCGGCGTCGAGCTGGAGCGGGCCAGGACGGTGCGCCGCGAGCGTCCCGGCGTCGCGGTCGCCGTCACCGAGGACGTACTGCGCCGGCTCGACCGCCTGTCGGCGGCCCGGCGCGCCGACAGCGGGCTCACCTAGCCATGATCGTCTTTGCGACCTCCGACAAGGGTGGCACCGGACGATCCGTCACCAGCAGTAACGTGGCCTACCGCCACGCCCTGCAGGGCGGCGACTGCTGCTATGTGGACTTCGACTTCGGCTCGCCGACCTCCGGCGCCATCTTCGACCTGCCGGACGCGGTCGCCGGCGTGGCGGAGGGCGGCCTGCACAGCCATCTGACGGACGGCACGCCCGACCCCCGTCGCATCGACGTCTGGGCCGAGTCGGAGCGTGACGTGCTGCGCGGCCGGCCGGCCGGCGCCGGGCGGCTGACGCTGCTGCCCGGTGACCGGGGCGGCGGCGAGTTCCGCTCCTCGCCCGAGATCGTCGGGCGCTGCGTGGACCTGCTGCTGCGCGCCGACGAGGAGTTCGACCTGGTCATCGTCGACCTCAGCGCCGGCCGCTCGTACGCCACCGAGATCGTGCTCGCCGCCACCGCCGCCGCCGCGCTGCACGGCGTGGTGGCGCGCTGGCTGGTGTTCCACCGCTGGACCCGGCAGCACATCGTCGCGGCGAGCGGCCTCGTGCACGGCAAGCACGGCATCCTGGAGACCGCGACCGACCTCGGCCACGACCCGGTGACGGTCCGCGACAACATCCGCTTCGTGCGTACCGCGGTGCTCGATGTGGCCTCACCCGGCCAGGCCGGCCTGCGCCCGGAGCAGCTCGCCTGGCTCGACGTCTGCAACAAGCGGCTGCAGGAGCTGGCGAGCCGGCGGCAGGTCGGGCGCACCAACGTGCTGGCCGAGATCCCCCTCGACCCGGTGCTGCAGTGGCAGGAGCAGCTGCTGTCCAACGACGACGTGTGGCTGCACCGCACGGCGAACCAGCGCACGGTCGACGCGTTCGACGATCTCGCCAAGAAGATCGTGGACGACTCCGCCTGGATCGGACTGTGACCGCCTACCCCGGCGTGTTCACCGAGGAGAGCGCCACGCCGGTGGTGCGCAAGGTGGCCCTGTCCCACCTCTCGATCGAGCTCGGCCACCTCTACATGGACGACTTCCGCGCCGGCGAGCAGCGGCTGCGGGACCACTTCCGGCGGGTGCTGCCCTGGGTGCGCACCGCGGAGCAGGCCTGCACCGCCGAGGTGCCGCGGGGCCGCCCGCGGGTGAGCACCTGCTTCCTCGTCGACGACTACTTCACCCGGTTCGGCACCCCGGCCGAGGTCGTGCGCGCCCTGGTCGGGGCGGCCGAGGAGAGCGGCCTGACGATCGACTACGTGGCCCGGGAGTCCGGGTGCGCGGCGGCCGACGGCGTCGACCTGGCGACCCTGGTGCGCCAGCACCTGGTGGCCGAGCCGCCCGAGGGCGACAACGGCGGCCGGCCCGCGACGGCGGTCAGCGGCTGGCTGAGCAACGGCGAGCGCGCCGGCGGCACCGGCGCCACGGCGGCCATGGCGGCGCCGCGCCCCTGGCAGCCGCCGCGGCAGAGCGCCGTGCAGAACCACTCGATCTTCGTGGACATCGAGCTGTGGAACGGCCCGACCGCCGAGGTGCTCTGGTCGTGCCCGTTCCTCGCGGCCGTCTGGCAGCTGCAGCGGCTCGGCCTGCTCCGGCACCTCGGCGAGCCGGTCGCCGAGCCGCGCCCGGGTACCGCGGACGACCTGGCCGACGACTGGGACCGGATGCCCGCGGTGGTGCAGCTCAATCCCCGGGCCGCGCCGTTCCGCGCGTACCGGACCTTCTCCGCGCTGGACGCGCGCTTCCTGCCGATCGAGCTGGCCGTGCGCACCATCCTGGGTCAGGTGGCGGTCGACGCCGCCGTCTCGGCGCAGGTGCGCGAGCGGGCCGAGGGCGAGGGGCTCACCCTGCCGGCCGAGGTGGTCGACCGGATCCGCTACGCGTTCCTGTAGTGCAGCGGCGGCTCGTGCGGCGAGCCGTCGAAGGCGCGGGACACCTCCCACAGCTCGCGGAAGAGCCGCGCGCACTCCTTGACCCGCGAGTCGGTCAGCACCAGGCGGGTCTCGGCGATCTGGGCGTGCTGCGGGTCGGCGGTGGTCGGGTTCGTCTCGTACGCCAGGGTGTCGTCGAAGACGATCATGTCGCGCACCTGCACCTGCAACGGCGGCGGCACCGCCTCGCGGTCGAGCAGCCGGACGTCGATGCTCATCCGGCGCTGCTCCTCGCAGGCCTGCCGGACCGCCGGGTCGTCCGCCATCTCGGGCGAGTCGAGCACGAAGATCCGCCGGACCCGCTTGCCGTTGCCGGCGGCCCGGCGCTGCGCGTCGAGGTAGCGCTGGCCGATCTCGCTGTGCCACAGGCCGTGGTCGACGGCCGAGAGGCTGATCGCGTCGATGCTGCTGGTGGCGTTGCGGGTGAGGCCGAGCAGCCAGTCGCGGTCCTCGCCGTAGTAGGTGACGGTGCCGCCCTCGGAGAGCTGCTTGAGGAACTCCGACGTCTCTTTGATCTTGGCCTGGACGAAGTGGTAGACGATCGGCGGCGACGTCGGCGAGATCTGGGTCGAGTTGCGCACCAGCTGGGTGACCAGGTCGGTCTGCAGCGCGGACGCCTCGATCAGCCCGAACAGCTCGGTGGCCTCGCTGATCTCGGAGAAGACGTCGCCGACCATCTGCTTCATCTCGGCCATGCCGTCCTTCTCGAGCTTCTCCACCGCGGCGAGCCGCTTCTCGAAGTCGTACAGGAAGCGCACGATCAGCGCGATGCCACCGATCAGGATGGACAGCGTTATCTGCACGGCCTGCGGCTGGTCGAGGGCGTTGGTGATCAGGAACGTGAGCCCGCCGGTGACGACCGCGAGCAGCGCCTTGCGGGTGACGCTGGTCTGGTCGGACGCGCCCGCGCCGAAGCCCATCATCGGCCGCCCGCCGCCGCCAGCGCCGCCACCGCACCGACCGACAGCTGGTCGCGGATCCGGTGCACCAGGGTGTCCCACTGCCGGCTGAAGCCGGGGCGCCGCTCGAGCGCCTCCCACACGTCCGCGGTCAGCTCGTCGCCGCGGGCGCCGGGCATCCAGAGGTGCAGCAGGTAATCGATGGCGGGCAGCAGACGCTCGAGGGCCTGCTGCCGGGGGATGGTGCCGATGGCGCTCTTGCCGATGATCTCCAGCAGCGCGCTCAGGAGCCAGTCGTGCATCGCGACGTCCTCGCAGACCGCGGCGAGCTCGGCCGCCGCCACGCCCGGGACGGTCAGCCGCAGCACGCGCAGGTCGCCGCCGCCGACGGAGAAGCCGACCCAGGTCGTGCCCGGCCCCGCGTCCTCCGCCACGCTGGCCACCCAGCGCAGCCGGGTCCGCGGCGACCTGAGCCGCACAGCGCCCCGGGTGGCGACCGCGCGCTGCACCCGGTCCGCCGCCCGGCCGGCCATCGCGCCGAGATCCAGCGCGGCGCCGGGCCGCTCCGGCGCCGCCAGCGCGGCCGCCGTCTCGTCCCAGCGGGTCCGGCCGAGCGTCTCGATGACGCCCGGCCGGGTGAGGTAGTGCGACCACGGCTGCCGGGCCCCGCCGGTGCCGCGGACGATGGCGGCGTACGCGGAGCCCTGCACGACGTGCCCGCCGGTGATCGCGGCCCGTTGCAGCGCCGTGCCGACGCCCCGCACCTGGCGGGCGGGGCCGGCCGCGCCGAGCCCGCAGTCCACCCCGACGGGTATCTCGGGCGAGCGCACGTAGGCGATCGGCCGCTCCGAGACCAGGACGGGCTCGCCGACCACCAGGTCGACGAGGCGCCGGGCCTGGTCGGACGTGACCGGATCCGGTCCACGCAGGAGTCCGGTGTGCACCTCACCGGCGATCAGCATCGGCCCCCCATGCTCGGCTGCGCGAACCGGGGAGACGCGCACACGCAAGGGTCAGCGGTGACCGATGACTCCCCAGCGGCGCGGCCCCGTGCCGCGCATGTCGCCAGCCAGTCGATTGCACCGCATTCGATCCCGGAATGCAACACGCTCAGTATCTGGGGCCGAACGCACCGTTGCTAGCATTCCCTGGGGCCTCCGACAACCCGCGAGTGCCATAGTCCGCAGCCGTCGTACATTTATGTCCTTCTACGTGATTACGGCGAACGCGCGGTTAGCGTCGGACGATGACCTCTGCCCGACCCGATGTCACCATCATCGGCGCCGGTGTATCAGGCCTGACCACGGCCGTCCGGCTCGCCGAGGAGGGGATGCGCGTCCGGGTCCGGGCGCGCGGCAGACCCGAGCAGACCACCTCGGCGGCGGCCGGCGCGATCTGGGACCCCATCTACGCCAACCATCCACAGGTGCCACAGTGGAGCGCCCGCGCCTACGAGGTGTTTCGCGGCCTGGCCGAGGCGGGACGCCCGGAGGTGCGGCTGGTCGACGGCGTCGAGGCCTCCCGGACGCCGATACCGTCGCCGGACTGGGCGCACCACCTGCCCGGCTACCGCGAGTGCGACCCCGGCGAGCTGCCGAGCGGATTCGTCAGCGGCTGGCACTACATCGCGCCGATCATCGACATGCCGCCCTACCTGAGCTACCTGGAGCGGCGGCTGAAGGCGGCCGGCGGCGAGCTGGAGCTCGCCGAGGTGCGCAGCCTGAGCGAGGCGCCGGGGCCGGTCGTGGTCAACTGCACCGGGATCGGCGCCCGCCAACTGGTGCCGGACACCGAGGTGGAACCCATCCGCGGGCAGCTGGTGGCCGTCCGCAATCCCGGGGTCACCGAGTTCTTCGCCGAGCACACCGCCCAGCTCGACGAGATGACCTACCTGCTGCCGCAGGGCGAGGTCCTGCTGCTCGGCGGCAGCGCCGAGAAGGGCCAGTTCGACCCGGAGCCCGACCTCGCCGTGGCCAAGGGGATCATCGAACGCTGCACCGGCATCGTGCCGGCGATCGCCACCGCGCGGGTGCTCGGGCACCGCACCGGGATCCGCCCGGACCGGCCGCAGATCCGGCTGGAGCACGAGGACCTGGGCGGCCGGCACCTGGTGCACAACTACGGGCACAGCGGCGCGGGGGTCAGCCTCTCCTGGGGCTGCGCCGACAGCGTGCTGGAGCTCGTCCGCGCCCTGGTCTAGCGGGCTACGGCCAGCGGATCCGCGGTGGCAGCCCGACGAACCGCGAGAACGGCAGCAGCGCCGCCTCGGCCTGCTCGCGCTCGGCGGGCCCGAGCGGCACCAGCGGGAACACGTCGATGGTCACCGCCTTCGCGCCGAGGGTGCGCTTCCAGGTGCCGACCACCCGCCCGTCGCGCACGATCGTGGACTGGAACACCCCGTTGCCGCCCGGCACGACCGCCTGCAGGTGCGCGTCGTCCATCATCAGGCGGCGGTCCTTGTAGCCCAGCATGTATTCGTCGAAGCCCGGCAGCGCCGTCCACCGCCCGGCCGGCGGCGCCGCGGGTGCGTCCAGCAGCTCCGGCGCGACCAGCATCTCGGTGCCGTCGACCCGGACCGTGGTCAGGCCCTCGCCCGCCGCGGCGACGCCCGCCTTGACGTCGGTCATCGTCAGGCCGGTCCAGCGCGCCAGGTCCGCCCGGGTGGCCGGGCCGTGTGCGCGGAAGAAGCGGAGCGCGATGATGCCCAGCGCCTCCTCGCGGGAGGGCCGGTTCGGCTCGGGGACCCACTCGTCCAGCAGCACGAACGTCTGCTCCTTGCCGACGTGCGGCGCGATGCAGGTGACGCCCTTCTGGCTCGAATACCACATCAGGTGGTAGCCCTTCTGGCCGGCGAGCTCGATGCCCGCGTCGGCCAGGGCGGCCAGGCACTCCGAGCGGGTGAGCCGGCGGCCCTTCAGGACGGTGCCGAGGACCTCCACGCCGCGGTCGGCGTCCCGCTCCGTCAGGCCGATGACCGCGCGGCGTTTCGCCGCGCCGGCCAGCATGCGCACGCCGGTCAGCTCGAGCATCCAGTGCGCGTCGGCGGGCGGGACCAGGTGGACGGTGCCGCGCATCGGCCAGGTGCGGATCGCCTCGCGGCGCTCCAGCGCCGCGTTCACGTCGTCGAGGGTGAACGCGGGCAGCCGCACGCCCAGCGACCACAGGCCGCTCGCCATGTCCTGCGCCTGCATCGCGCCGAACCACTCCACGACGCCCGCCACCGAGTCCGGTCCGGCGCCGGGTTCCAGCAGCAGGCTGCGCATCCGCAGGGCCAGCGCCTGCGAGTCGGTCAAGTCCACCTCGGCAGCCTATGCCGGGGCACCGACAGAAATGGGGTGGCCCGCTCGGGCCACCCCATCCGGATCAGACGATCAGCGGCCGCGCTGCGCGCGGTACCGGGCGATCAGGGCGTCCGTCGACGAGTCGATCGACGCCGCCGGCGCCTCGGCGGCGGTGAGCAGCGGCGCGAGCTGGTTGGCCATGACCTTGCCCAGCTCGACGCCCCACTGGTCGAACGGGTTGATCTCCCAGATCACGCCCTGGGTGAACGTGATGTGCTCGTACAGGGCGATGAGCTGGCCCAGCACGCCCGGGGTGAGCTTCTCGGCCAGGATGGTGGTGGTCGGGTGGTTGCCCGGCATCACCTTGTGCGGCACGATCGCCGCCGCGACGCCCTCGGCCTCGATCTGCTCGGCGGTGCGGCCGAAGGCGAGCGCGCCGGTCTGCGCGAAGAAGTTCGACATGAACAGGTCGTGCATCTCGCCGGTGTCGTGGTTGGGCACGCTGAAGCCGATGAAGTCCGCCGGGATCAGCTTCGTGCCCTGGTGGATCAGCTGGTAGAAGGCGTGCTGGCCGTTGGTGCCCGGCTCGCCCCAGAAGACCTCGCCGGTCTGGTAGTCCACGGCCGCGCCGTCCAGGCGCACCCGCTTGCCGTTGCTCTCCATGGTGAGCTGCTGCAGGTAGGCGGCGAAGCGGTGCAGGTACTGCGAGTACGGCAGCACCGCGTGCGACTGCGCGCCCAGGAACGTGTCGTACCAGACGTTCAGCAGGCCCATCAGGACCGGGACGTTCTGCTCCAGCGGCGCGGTGCGGTAGTGCTCGTCGACGGCGTGGTAGCCGGCCAGCAGCTCGCCGAAGCGCTGCCGGCCGATCGCCAGCATCACCGAGAGCCCGACCGCGGACGGCAGCGAGTAGCGGCCGCCGACCCAGTCCCAGAAGCCGAACATGTTCTCGGTGTCGATGCCGAAGTCGGCGACCCGGGCGGCGTTCGTGCTGACCGCGACGAAGTGCCGGGCCACCGCGGCGGGGTCGCCGCCCAGCCCGGCCACCAGCCAGTTGCGCGCCTCGGTGGCGTTGGTCAGCGTCTCCTGGGTGCCGAACGTCTTCGAGACGACCACGAACAGCGTCGACGCCGGGTCGAGGTCGTGCGTCTTCTCGTACAGGTCGGTCGGGTCGATGTTGGAGATGAAGCGGCAGGTCAGACCCGGATCCGCGTACGCCTTGAGCGCCTCGTACGCCATCACCGGCCCGAGGTCGGACCCGCCGATGCCGATGTTGACGATCGTCTTGATCCGCTCGCCGGTGGCGCCGCGCCAGTCGCCGGAGCGCACCCGGTCGGTGAAATCACCCATCCGGTCGAGCACCTCGTGCACATCGTGGACGATGTCCTGCCCGTCGACCACGAGGGCGGCGTCGCGCGGCAGCCGCAGCGCCGTGTGCAGCACCGCCCGGTCCTCGGTGACGTTGATGTGCTCGCCCGAGAACATCGCCTCGATCCGCTCGCGCAGCCGGGCCCGCTCCGCGAGGGCGAACAGCGCGGCGAGCACCTCGTCGGTGACCAGGTTCTTGCTGTAGTCCACGTGCAGGTCCGCCATCGCCGCGGTGAGCCGCTCGCCGCGCCGCGGATCACTGTCGAACAGCTCGCGCAGGTGCACGCCGGCGAACTTCTCGGCGTGCACCTGCACGGTCTGCCATTCGGCGCTGTCGGAAACGTGTTCGCTCATCTGCCTTGACTCCCGCCTGGACCTGAGATTCCGCGTTCATCGTGGCATGGATCGAATCCGCCCGCCGCTGGACACCTCAGGCGGTGGCCGCGGCGGCGCTGCGCCCGGCGACCCGGCCGGAGAAGAGGCAGCCGCCCAGGAAGGTGCCCTCCAGCGCGTTGTAGCCGTGCATGCCGCCGCCGCCGAACCCGGCGACCTCGCCGGCGGCGTAGACGCCGGGCAGCGGCTCGCCCGCGGCGGTGAGCACCCGGCCGGAGAGGTCCGTGTGCAGGCCGCCCAGGGTCTTGCGGGTGAGGATGTTCAGGCGGACCGCGATCAGCGGGCCCGCGGCGGGGTCGAGCAGGCGGTGCGGCGTGGCGACCCGGATCAGCTTGTCGCCCCGGTACCGGCGGGCCCCGTGTATGGCCGTGATCTGGGCGTCCTTGCTGAACGGGTTGGCCAGCTCGCGGTCGCGGTACTCGATCGTCCGGCGTACCGAATCGAGGTCGAGCTCCGGGCCGCCCTCCTGCGCGGCCATCTTGTTCATGCCGGCCACCAGCTCGGGCAGGGTCGGCGCGACGACGAAGTCGGCGCCGTTGCGCTTGAAGGCCTCCACCGGCGGGGTCGCGCCCGGCCGGATCCGGCCCAGCACCTGGCGGATGCTCTTGTTCGTCAGGTCCGGGTTCTGCTCGGAGCCCGACAGGGCGAACTCCTTCTCGATGATCTTCTGGGTGAGCACGAACCAGCTGTAGTCGTAGCCGGTCGCCATCAGGTGCTTGAGCGTCCCGAGCGTGTCGAAGCCGGGGAAGAGCGGCGCCGGCAGCCGCCGGCCGGTGGCGTCCAGCCACAGCGACGACGGGCCGGGCAGGATCCGGATGCCGTGGCCGGGCCAGATCGGGTCCCAGTTGCGCAGGCCCTCGGTGTAGTGCCACATCCGGTCCGGATTGATGATCTGGCCGCCGGCGGCCTCGGTGATGCCGAGCATCCGGCCGTCAACGTGCGCGGGCACCCCGGAGACCATCCGCTTCGGCGGCGCGCCCAGGCGCTCCGGCCAGGCCGCACGGACCAGGTCGTGGTCGCCGCCGATGCCGCCCGAGGTGACGATCACCGCCTGCGCCGCGTACGAGAAGTCGCCGGTCTCCTCCCGCGAGCTGGACTCGCCGCGGCGGATGTCGCTGGCCGCCAGGGTGCGCCCCCGCACCCCGGTGACCACGCCGCCGGTCTTGACCAGGCCGTCGACCCGGTGCCGGAAGCCGAAGGTCACCAGGCCCCGCTCGGCGGCGGCCCGGACCCGCCGCTCGAACACCTCGACCAGGCCGGGGCCGGTGCCCCAGGTCAGGTGGAAGCGCGGCACGGAGTTGCCGTGGCCGTCCGCGGCGCCCCCGCCGCGCTCGGCCCAGCCGACCACCGGGAACAGCCGGTGGCCCATGGCCCTCAGCCAGGACCGCTTCTCGCCGGCCGCGAACTGCACGTACGCCTCGGCCCACTTGCGCGGCCAGTGGTCCTCGTCGCGGTCGAAGGCGGCGCTGCCGAGCCAGTCCTGCCAGGCGAGGTCGACGCTGTCGCGCACGCCCATCCGGCGCTGCTCGGGCGAGTCGACCAGGAAGAGCCCGCCGAACGACCAGAACGCCTGCCCGCCGAGGCTCTGCTCGGGCTCCTGGTCGAGCAGCAGCACCTTTCGTCCCGCGTCGGCCAGTTCGGCTGTCGCCGCCAGGCCGGCCAGTCCCGCGCCCACGACGATCACATCTGCGTCCATGCCCCCACGGTAGGCATGATCATGCCAACATGGTGGTCCCGAAGCGCGGACTTTCTCCGTTGATTTATCACCGAGGTGACAAGGCTTGCTGGAACCCCGACTCGCATCCCTGCCGGCGGACGTCGGCGAGCAGGTCCGGGCCGTCCGGGGCGAGCTCCTCGACCGGGTGCTGGCGACCGTCCAGGCGGCCATGGGCGCGCAGGGCCGGCCGCTGGGCGGCGGGCAGGGGCGGGGGCTGGCCCTCGGGGTGCGTACCGCCGTCGACGCGTTCGCGGAGGCGGTGGCCGAGCCCGGCGCCGACCTGGCGCCGACCCGGGACGTGTTCGTCCGGCTCGGCCGCACCGAGTACCGCGAGGGGCACACCGTCGACGCGCTGCGCTCGATCCTCATGCTCGGCGGCCGCGACATGTGGGCGTACCTGGTCGACCGGGACCTGCCGCCGGACGTGCTCTACGTGCTCGCGTCGGCGCTGTTCGGCTTCACCGACATGCTGGCCGGCGCGGCGGCCGAGGGGTACCTGGACGAGCAGCGCCGCCACGCCCGGGACTGGGACACCACCCGGCGCCGGCTGATCACCCTGCTGGTGCAGCCGGACCCCGGCGCCGCCGCGATCCGGGCGGCCGCGGCCGCCGCCCGCTGGCCGCTGCCGGAGACCGTCGCGGTGGTCAGCGTCGAGGGCACCGACGGCGAGCACGTGGCCCGGCTCGCCGGCAGCGGCACCATCGCCACGGTCATCGACGACGCCACCCGGCTGGTCGTTCCGGAGCCGGACACCCCGGGCCGGCTCGCGCACCTGGCCTCGGCGCTGTCGGGGCGGCGGGCGGCGATCGGGCCGTCGGTGCAGCTGGCCGCGGCCCGGCTGTCGTTCCGGCTGTCGCGGCGCGCGCTGCTGCTGCAGCAGGACGGCGTGCTGCCCGCGGGTGCGCCGCTGCGCTGCGACGAGCACCTGGTCACGCTGGTGACCGCCTGGGAGCCGGGGCTCGGCGACCGGCTCGCGGCCCGCCACCTCGCGCCGCTCGGCGCGGCGGAGGGCGACGTGCTCGGCCCGACGCTGCTGGCCTGGCTGCGGGCGCAGGGCCAGGTCATCCCGGCCGCCGCGGCCCTGCACGCGCACCCGCAGACCGTGCGGTACCGGATGCGCAAGATCAGGCGCCTGTTCGGCGCCGCCCTCGACGACCCGGACCAGCGGCTGGCGCTGGAGCTGGCTCTGCGGCACCGGCTGGGCTAACGGCGGGAGTTGCGGTGGAAGTACCGCCACCCGAACGCGACGCCGCCGACCAGCACGACGGCGAAGACGGCCCACATCCACCACATCCAGACCGGGTTCGGGCCGTCGCCGCTGTCGGTGTTCACGGGCCCGACGTACTCCGGCGTCGGCGCCCCGGAGATCTCCGGCGCGGACGACTCGGCGGCGGGCGCCGAGGCGACCGGCGGGCCGGGCTGCAGGACGAGCAGCGGCGCCGGGTCCGCCGGCTCCGCGGCGCCCTCCTGCTGAATCTCGATCCAGCGGGAGACCTCGCCGTCCGCGTACGTCTCCACGGTCTTGAACGACAGCCGGGTCTCGTCGGCGGGCAGCGCCGCGACCTTGACGCTCCACTCGGCGTCCTGGTCCTTGGCGAGCGCCTTGCCGCCGACGGTGAAGCCGTCGGAGGTCGTCGCGAACTCCCAGCCCGCCGGCATCGTCACCGGTGTGACGTCGGCCGGCGCGATGCCCGCGGGCAGCACCACCCGCTCGCTGACGATGCCGGACGGGTTCTCCGCCTCGCCGCGGAAGCTCAGCGTCACGTCCGTCGCGCCGGCGTGCGCCTTGTCCGCGCTGACCTCGACGTGGGCGGCCGCGGGCACGGCGAGCGCCAGGACGCCCAGCGCGGCGAGCGCGCCGATCGTCGTCAACCGGGACCTGTTACGCACGCCTGGAACCATTCCCCCACAATCGCCCACGGGGCCAGGAATTTCCGCGACATGCCGGAAATCCTCACCGGTAGACGCGCAGATCCGCGACGCTCCACCAACTGCCGCTCGTGCCGGTCGACGTGACCCGCAGGAAGCGGGCCCGGGTGGGCGGCAGGTCGACGTTGGTCAGCTGGCCGGCGCCCTCGCCCCGCGCGAGGGTGCGCCAGGCGACGCCGTCGCTGCTGACGGACAGCGCCCAGCCGCGGGCGTAGTCCCCGGTGTTGCCGCCGCTGTCGATCGCCACCCGGCGCAGCCGGCGGGCGGCGCCGAGGTCGACCTGGAGGTACTGCCCCGGCTCCTGCGCCGCGCCGCTGGACCAGCGGGTCGAGCCGTCGCCGTCGATCGCGGCGGCCGGGTCCCCGCCCGCCGGCGCGGCGGTGGCCGTCGCGCCCTCGAGGTCGACGAGGTCGAGGTCGGTGTCCAGGCCGCGGGGCCAGGTGAACGTGGCCAGGGCGCCGCCGGGCAGCGTGTACTCGAACGAGCGGTCGCCGACGGCGACCGCGAACGTGCGCGGGTCGTCGTTCTCGTTGTGCACCACCAGGGCGGTCGAGCCGTCCGGGTTGCGGAACGCCACGTCCATGATCTGGCCGTTCCAGCCGGTGGTGCCGAACGACGTGCTGGCGATCCGGTACGCGCCCGGCCGCACGAACTTCGCCAGGTGCCCGATCGTGAAGTACTCGGCGTCGCGGCTGACCGAGCCGTCCGGGTGCAGGGTCAGCAGTCCGGTGCAGGTGCCGCAGCCGCCCAGGTGCGGTCCGCCGGTGCTGTCCAGGGCGATGTTCCAGTTCACCACGGACTTCGCCCAGTTGCGGGTGGTGCCGATGGCCAGGGTCCGGGCGTGCCAGGTGAGCGTGCCCCGGAAGATCTGCTCGGGGGTGTCCTGCTCGCCGTGCGAGCCGGAGCACTCGGTGAACCAGATGCCCTTCTCCGGGTACGCCTCGTGCAGCGCGGTCTGCGCGCTCGGTTCGCCCGAGTAGCAGTGGTAGGCGGTGCCGGCGAGCCACCGCCCGGCCGGCGAGTCCAGCAGCCGGTACGGGTAGTCGGTCTCCGGATCCTCGCCCGGCGGGGTGGTGGCGACGTCGCCGGGATGCGTGGCCCAGTTGTGGTCGTAGCCGAGGATCCGGGTGCGCGGGCTGTGCCGGCGCAGCAGCGGGCCGAGCGCCTCGATCACCTTCGCCGCCTGCCCGACCGGCACCGCGGCGCCCGGGTAGCCGCCGTCGTGGCGGTTCTGCGGCTCGTTCTGGACGGTCAGGTAGTCGATCGGCACGCCCGCCTCGGCGTACTGGAGCACGTAGCGGACCAGGTAGCGGGCGTACGCGTCGTAGATCCGCGGGTCGTCCTTGAGGTGGCCGCCGATCAGCGAGTCGCTGGTCTTCATCCACGCCGGCGGGCTCCACGGCGTACCCATGATCTTCAGTTGCGGGTTGAGCTGCCGCGCCCGGCGCAGCAGCGGCAGGATCTGCGCCCGGTCGTGGTCGATGCTGAAGTGCCGCAGCGCGAAGTCCGTCTCGCCGGCCGGCACGTCGTCGTAGCTGTAGTGCGCGCCGGCCGCGGTGAAGTCGGAGGAGCCGATCGGCTGGCGCAGGAAGCCGACGCCGATGCCCTCGCGCGGGTCGAACAGCGAGCGCATCGCCCGGTCGCGGGCCGCCGGGTCGAGGCGGTGGAGCACGCTCGCGGCCGAGTCGGTCAGGGACGCGCCGAAGCCGTCCATGCTCTGGTAACGGGTGCCGGGGTCGACCGTGATGGTGGTCTCGGGGCTGGCGCCGCGGGTGAACGTCACGGGTGCCCGCTCGTGCAGCTGCTCGGCCCGGTCCGGGGTGGTGACCCAGACCCGGGCCTGCGGCGCGCGGGATCGGGGGTGCGCCTGCGCGGGCGCGGTCGTCAGGATCAGCAGGGTGGCACCGACCGCCGCACCGAGTTTCCGCATGGTCCACTCCCTTGAAACAAATGAAACAAACTGCTCCATCTACATCGATAGGAAACAATCTCGAATCGTCTCTGTCAAGATGTTCTGCACGCCGGTAAGCTGCACTTTTGTGAAACAAGGCGATGTAACAAACTCTGGGCGCAACACCGTCCGGGATGTCGCCGCCGCGGCGGGCGTATCGATCGCCACCGTCTCGCGCGTCCTCAACGGCCGCGGCAACGTCGCACCCGAGACCCGCGAGCTGGTGGAGAGCACCGTGGCCCGGCTGAACGGCCCCGGGCCGAGACCCCGCGGCCCGGCCCGGCCGATCGCGGGCTCGGTCTTCGTGCGCTGCCCGTACGTGCTGACGGACTACTTCGGCGTGATCGTCTCCTCGATCGCCGAGACCCTGCTGCTGTACGGCCGCCCGCTCGTGCTCGACGCCGGCGAGTCCGCCCAGCGCTCCCCCGTGCTGGCGAAGCTGCCCGGCCGCTCGGGCCTGGCCGGCGCGGTGCTGATCCTGCCGCCGGAGCCCGCCGCGGACATCGAGGCGCTGCGCGCACACCGCTTCCCCTTCGTCGTGGTCGATCCCCGGCTGCCGCCGCCACGTGACGTCGTCGCCGTGTCCGCCGCGCACGCCGCCGGGGCGCGCAGCCTCACCGCGCACCTCACCGGGCTCGGCCACCGCCGGATCGGGGTGGTGGCGGGCCCGCGCGAGTGGCTGGCCAGCGACGCCCGGCTGGCCGGGCACAACGCCGCCCTCGCCGACGCCGGCGTCCTGAGCGCGCCCGGCCTGATCCGGCACGTCGAGCCGACCGTCGAGCGCGGCAGGCGGGCCGCCGGCGAGCTGCTCGACCTGCCCGAACGCCCCACCGCGCTGGTCGGCTTCAACGACAAGGCCGCCGTCGGCGCGCTGCAGGCGGCCGGCGCCCGCGGGCTGCGGGTGCCGCAGGACGTCTCGATCGCGGGCTTCGACGACATCGACCTGAGCCGGGCCACCAGCCCCACGCTGACCACCGTGCGCCAGCCGCTCGCCGAGCTCGGCCGGATGGCGGTCTCCCTGCTGGCCCGCCTACTCGAACGGCACGAGCTCGAGGCGCTGCACGTCGAGCTCGCCACCGAGCTGGTGGTGCGGGACTCCACCGATAGGGTGCCCGGGTGACCTCGTTCGCGGTGGTGGGCGCCGGCTGGCGCGCCGAGATGTTCTGGCGGATCGCGGCCGGCCTGCCCGGCCTGGAGTGTGTGGGCGCGGTGGTCCGCAGCCCGCGCGACCTGCCCGTGCCGACCTATCGCTCGCTGGCCGAGTGCGTGGCCGGCGCCGCGCCGGACTTCGTGGTGACGGCCGTGACCTGGCAGGCCGGACCCGCGCTGATCGTCGAGGCGGCCGAGCGCGGGCTGCCCGTGCTGGCCGAGACTCCCCCGGCGCCGGACGTCGCCGGGCTGCGCGAGCTGTGGGCCGCCGTCGGCGGGTCCGGGCTGGTGCAGGTGGCCGAGCAGTACCTGCTGATGCCCGCGCACGCCGCCCGGCTCGCGGCGGTGCGCGCCGGGCTCATCGGCGCGCCGGCCCAGGTGCAGGTCTCCTCGACACACCAGTACCACGCCGTCTCGCTGATCCGCGGGATACTCGGCGCCGGCCGCGGACCGGTGAGCGTGCGGGCCAGTCGCACCACCGCGCCGCTGCTCGACCCGCTGACCCGCGACGGCTGGACCGACGACCCCGGCCCGAGACCCGCGACCACCACCATCGCCACCCTCGACTTCGGCGACGGGCGCTCCGGGCTCTACGACTTCACCACCAACCAGTGGCACAACCAGCTGCGCTTCCGCCGCCTCCTGGTCCGCGGCAGCCACGGGGAGCTCCGCGACGACGAGGTGGTCCGGCTGCCCGCGCCGCGCACGGTCGTGCGCACGCCTCTGGTACGCCGCCAGACGGGCTACGACCTGGACCTGGACGGCTTCGACACCGACACGATCACGTACGGCGGCGACGTGCTCTACCGCAACCCGTACCCGGGGCGGCGCTGGAGCGACGAGGAGATCGCCATCGCGACGCTGCTCGACGCCACCGCCGCCTGGGTGCGCGGCGAGGCCGAGGCGCCGTACCCGCTGGCCGACGGCGCGCAGGACCACCTGCTCGCGCTCGCCGTCGAGGAGGCCGCCGACACCGACCGCACCGTCACCACCGGCACCGAGCCCTGGGCGTAGTCCGGTTGCGAAGAAGGTCTCGCGTTCAGCCGGGTTGACGACACACCGAACGGAAGGCTGTCACCTTCCGATCGGAGCCCCAGATGACCACGCGACCCGCTCGCGCATGCTTCACGGCGTGGATGGCGGTGCTGACCGCCGTCAACTACGCCTGGCCGGCCGGGCACGCCTTCACGTGGGGCCTGATCGGGCTCTCCGGCGCCGCGGCGATCGTCGTCGGCGTACGGGTCAACCGGCCCGCCCGCCGCCTGCCCTGGTATCTACTCGCCGTCGCCGTGGCCTGCTACATCTTCGGCGACACGCTCTCCTACCTCCAGGACGCGCTGGGCCTGGTCACCCCGTTCCCGGGACCGTCCGACATCTGCTACCTGCTGGTCTACCCGCCGCTCGCGGCCGCGCTGACGATCTTCATCCGGACCCGCTCGGGCAACGCGAACCGCGCCGCGCTGCTCGACGCGCTCCTGCCCACGGTCAGCCTCGGCCTGCTCGCCTGGATCTACCTGATCGTGCCCTACGTCAAGGTCGCCGACCTGACCCTGCAGGAGAAGGCGATCGCCATCGGGTACCCGCTCGGCGACGTGCTGGCCCTCGCCCTGATGCTGCGCCTGCTCACCGCACCGGGCCGCAAGCCGCTCGCGATGCGCCTGCTGTCGGTGAGCATCCTCGGCGCGCTGGTCTCCGACGTCGTCTACGGCATGGCCCGCCTCGACGGCGACTGGGCCGTCGGCGGCCCCGTCTACCTCGGCTGGATCGCCTTCTACAGCGCCGCCGGATACGCCGCGCTGCACCCGTCGATGACCCGGCTCACCGAGCACACCGCGCCCAGCGTGGACACCGTCGAGACCGGCGGCCGCCGCCTGGTCCTGCTGGCGGCCGCCGCGCTGATCGCCCCGGCCGTCCTGCTCGCGGAGCACCTCGACGGCGGCGTCACCAACGCGCCCGTCATCGCGGCCGTCTCCGCGCTGATCTTCCTGCTGGTGATGGGCCGGGTCTACGGGCTGCTCACCGACCAGCGCCAGACCAACCTGCGCGAGAGCGCCCTGCGCCGCGCCAACGCCGCGCTCTCGGCCGCCACGACCGAGGACGACATCCGGACGGCGATAGGGACCGCGATCGGCGAGCTGATGCCGCCCGGACGGCGCTACCGCCTGACCGCCGACGAGCCGGTGCCGCTCGAGCCCGCGGCGGCGGCCGAGGTGGGCATCAGCCTGGTGCCCGCGCCCGGTGGCGGCTCCGGCCACGCCCTGCGCGCCGGGGTGATCATTTCGGGCGGCCCGCCGCGGCTGGCCTCGATGCACCTGTCGGCGCCGGACTCGGTCCTGCACGCCGTGATGCCCGCGGTACGGGCCCTGTTCGACCAGGTCGCCATGGTGATCGAGCGGATCGGTCTGGCCGGCGAGATCAGCCGGCGCGACGGCGAGGCCTACTTCCGGACCCTGATCCAGAGCGCGTCCGACGTCATCCTGATCGTCGGCGACGACGACCGGATCCGGTACGCGAGCCCGTCCGCGACCACCGTCCTCGGCTGGACCGAGCTGCCCGGCCAGCACCTGTCCGGCCTGATCGCCGACACCCACCGCGCGGCCCTGGCCCGCACGCTGGACCTGGCCCGCTCGGGCAACGGCGGGCCGGACGCCGTCGACCTCACCGTGGTCTGCGCCGACCGCCGGCTGCGCCAGGTCGAGTGCGCCGGCCGCGACCTGCGCGACGACCCGACCGTCGCCGGCCTCGTCCTGACCATCCGGGACGTCACCGAACGCCGGCGCCTGGAGAACGACCTGGCACACCAGGCCTTCCACGACGGGCTCACCGGGCTCGCCAACCGGGTGCTGTTCCGCGACCGGCTCGAGCAGTCGTTCGTCCGCTCCGAACAGGAGGCGGCCAAGATCGGCGTCCTCTTCATCGACCTCGACGACTTCAAGGGCGTCAACGACACCCTCGGCCACGCGGTCGGCGACCAGCTGCTGATCGCCATCGGCGAGCGGATCACGAACGCCATCGGCGCGTCGAACATGGCGGCCCGGATGGGCGGCGACGAGTTCGCCATCCTCATCGAGGAGGCCACCGACCCGGCCGCGGCCGAGGAGGTCGCCGAGCGCATCGTCCTGGCCCTGTCCGAACCGGTCGAGGTCAGCGACGGCCTCGGCGGCACACACCTGCTCGGCGGCGCGGGCAGCGTCGGCGTCGCCACCAGCCACGAGGCGGCCAGCCCGACCGAGCTGCTGCGCCACGCCGACCTGGCCCTCTACCTGGCCAAGGGCGTCGGCAAGGCCACCTGGCGGCGCTACCGCAACGAGCTGCACACGGAGATGGTCGAGCGGCTGGAGCTGCGCACCTCGCTGCTCGAGGCGATCGACGACGAGCAGTTCGTGCTCCAGTACCAGCCGATCGTCGACGTGCGCACCCGCGAAGTCGTCGGAGTCGAGTCGCTGCTGCGCTGGCAGCACCCCGAGCGCGGCTCGCTGAGCCCGGCACACTTCATCGAACTCGCCGAGGAGAGCGGCGCCGTCGTCCGCCTCGGCGCCTGGGTACTGCGCGAGGCGCTGCAACAGTTCGCCTCGTGGCGCGCCGCGGACCCGGACCACCCGCTGCGCTACGTCAGCGTCAACGTCTCACCCCGCCAGTTCCGCCAGCCGGGCTTCGTCGACCAGGTACGCCGGGCCCTCGCCGACGCCGGCGCCCGCCCCGAATGGCTGCTGCTGGAGATCACCGAGAGCCTGGTGCTCCACGACGCCGACCAGGTCTGGGCCGATTTGAAGGAGCTGCGCGCGCTCGGCGTGCGCATCGCCATCGACGACTTCGGCACCGGCTACTCCTCGCTGGGCTACCTGCGCCACATGCCCGTCGACGTCCTGAAGATCGACAAGACCTTCATCGACGACATCCTGGCCAGCCGCCAGCAACGCGCCCTGGTCGACGCGATCGTCACCCTGGCACACAACCTCGACCTGACGGTCGTGGCCGAGGGCATCGAGGACGGCGCCCAACGCGAACTGCTCGACATGATGGGCTGCCCGTACGGCCAGGGCTACCTGTTCGCCGCCCCCCTCTGGCCGTCCGAAATCCCCGCACTGCTCGACCGCCCGACACCGGTGGCGGCCTGACACCCCGCGTGCCCGATTCTCCAGGTTGTCTGCCGCGTCTCCGATCCATCTCAAAGATCGGTTCTCCCGCATCGTGGCAACCTCACCGACAGCGAGCGGCGCTGACCTGCGTCGCCGGAAATACACCGGCCTGACCTGCGGTTTCATACATTTGATCGAATGAGAGCGCCGGTCTAGGGTCTCCCGTCGTGGATCAACAGCCTTCGCCCCGTGAGTTCGCTTCCGCGCACATCCTCGGCCAGTACCAGCAGGCAGGTCTCCGGTTCGACGGCATCTACCAGATGCTGCTGACCCACCTGCGGGAGAACCGACAGGCGGATCCACAACCGAGGGAGTACGCACAACTGCTCGCGGACATCAGCCGGCTCGGGTTCGCCGACTACCGAGACCCGGTGACGCCCTGGCCGAACTTCGTCATCGACGGCAGCGTGCTGCTGTCGTTCGCCCGAATGGACAACCGGACCGTCGGTGCGGCGCTGATCGACGCGGTCGCGGACAGCTCATGCCAGGTCATCGCTTCACCACTCGCGTACCTGCACATCGCCGACCAGCTGGCGGCCGCCCGCGGCGCCGATCAGCGACTCCACCGGGTACTGCGGCACCGGCCGGCGGACGAGACCCCGGCGTCGCCGGCGGTGGTCGACGTGCCGCCTTTGACGTTCCGGCAGGTCGACGTCATCACACAGCTGAACACCGGAGAACGTCTCGACACCATGCACACGGCACTGCTGGCGCTGCACTACCGCTGCGTGATCGGGACGCTCGAACCGGAGGTGTATCACCGGATCGGTTATGGGCGAGTGCTGAACCTTGCCGGGTGAGCCATCGACGCGCTCTGGCTACACCGGTTCAGACCTGTGCCAGGCCCTGGTGCTGCACCTGAGTGAGGCTTTGGCGATATTCCAGCGCTTCGGGAATCTCTTCGTACTGCAAGAGACTGCCGGTCAGTTCCATCAGGTGCTGCTTGGCTTCTGCCGGTGTGGCGTAGAAGAACTCGCGTCGTTGGTTGATCAGGTTTACCCGCCGGTCGGCGAACCGGGCATGCATCTGGGTCTCGATGCCGACCGCATCGTCTGAGAAGAACAGCGCGTGGACGTCGAAGTTGAACGGCACTGAGGCGTCGCTGAGTTCGCGCACCCGGTCCAGCGGATCGAGGCGGCGCGTCATTCCGACCTTGATCATCCTTTCGCCGAATGCGCCGAGATTCGAGATGACGTAGACGTAACCTGCCCGGACGTTGGCAGCTCGATAGTCGACGTCCTGAATCGCTGTGTCGATCTGGGTGAGCCGCTCCCGCATCTGCGCGGCTCCCTCGGCGTCACCCTTCGCCTGCAGAGTGGCGAGCGCGTTGGCGTAGTGCTGGCGTTCCTTGTCGAGCCGGGCGCGTTCGCGGTCGATCTCCTGCTGCACGCGTCGTTCCTCGCGCAGCCTGACCTTCTCCTCGCGTTCGCGTTCCTTCTCCTCGGCGACCTTCTGCAGATAGTCGGCCGTGAGGGTCAGCTCCCGAACTCTAGTCGGTGGTAGTCCACGGCTATGCGGATGTCCATCGTCTTACCGAGACGGGCGATGGTCGACGCTACCTTGTCGAGACGCTCGATCGCCGCGTCTACCTTGTAGGGTTTCAAGCCTCTGACCGCGTTGTCGGCCTCGGCGTTGTATGCCCGCAGCATCAGCTTGGAGTAGTCGCGCAGCATGGTGCGCCCCTGCGCCTCGGAACCGTTGACTGACCAGCCGCTCGCGGCAAGGACCGCTTCCCCGTCAGACTTGGCCATGGCCTTGATCTGCGCTTGCAAACGCGCGAGTTCTGCCTGGTAGGCCACAGCGTCGCTGAGCGGATGCCGGTACTGATACACGCCGGCTTCCTGCAGCAAAGCCGTTTCCTCGGTCACCACGATCTGCTGGCGAAGCTCACCGAGCCGCTGCTGCAGCGCGGCCTGCTCCGCCTGGGCCCGAGCTGTCTGTTCGGCGACCTCACGTCCCAATTTCTCGCGGTACTGCTCGAGCTCGATCGCCGAGAGCACGCCGAGCCTGCCCATCTCTGCGCGAAGCCGCTCCAGGTCCGCGCGTAGCTGCGTCACCTCCGTTGCCAGCTCGCGTGCCTTGCCGCGTGCTCCGAACAACGGAATGTCGGCGTCCTGCGCCGGTGCAGGGGCGGACGCCGCCGAGGTTGGCGCCGGCGCTACCACTGGCGGCGGCACTGCCGGAGCTGCCGGAGCCTCCTCAACCCACAGCTGCCATCCCGGGGCGGCGGCCCCCATACGGGGTCGGGCACCCACCCGGCGGGCGGCACCCAACCAGCTGGGGGTGTTGGCCAATTCGGTGGTGTGTTGAAGCGAAAACCCATAACTCATCCCCACAACAATCATCGATCGCCGGTACGGCCTGCGCGCAGACTTCCGCTGATCAGTTCCAGACCGGCACCCACCACTGCCAGCCGTAGGGAGCCGGAGGCCACGCGGGATCGGGGCGCCAGCCAAGTGGCGGAGTCCAGCCCTCAGGCGGCTGGGGCCAATCCGGCGGCACGACGAACTTGATCCCCGTAGGCGGCGTCGGGATCAGGCCATGCTCGACGGTCGCAGGCATTGCGGCCGACGGGGTGGTCACTGGCATTACGGAAGCGGGCGCTTGCGTTGCGCTTTCGGTTGCGGCAGGGGCGGCGGACAGCCAACTGTCGGGCAGTTCGTGGGCTCGCGCCGCGTAGAGAACTACCTCCGCCTTGATCCGATTGCCCTTGACGACGGCCCTGGCAACCGCGAGCTGACCGCCCTCACCGAGATGTCGGATGGCGGCCAGAAGTTCGCCGCTCATCTTGGGTGTGAGTTGACCTACCCGGGCGTCATCAATCCGCACCTCCACCACGGTGCGCGCGCTACGCGCCAACTGCTCCGTCATCTCGTGCAGCGTCACGTGTACCCAGCATTCTCCCTCTGGAAGTAGCCACGGCAGGATCGCGTCGAGATGCCGATCCTCGCCGGTCACCTGGATGGCCGAACCGACAGGCAGCATCCGATGCGCCCCACTCGGCGCCGCGTTGACCGGCACGAGCATGTGCGGTTCGGCGAGTTCAAGCTGCACAGATGCTCTGAAGCCGTCACGGTCCCCGTAGTCCGACCACTGTGACGCCCAGATCCGTGCTGGTACCTGCGGCGCCCAGCCTTCGGCCACCAGCACCGATAGCACCGGGGCATATCGGGACGCGTCGTCACGGGAGAGATGTCCAAGCTGACGGGAGCCCGCCCAAACACCAACGGCATTGCGGTCGAACTTGTTCTGCGGATCAGGCACAAGCTGCACCGTCGTTACAATCTCGGCTCCGTCAGCCTTGAGGTCCGCACCCAACAATCCGCGGATTGATCTCGTATAGTGCGATTCGCCGACGACGTCCACGCGGGACCAACCGCGGCCCCACAAATCAAGCGGTATCGACATGGCCGAAAGCGTACTGGCGAAGCACGTCGGCCACGCATACAAATGTTCCTCGAAACCGCCCGCAGTGGTAGTCCAGCAGGCGACGAAGGCCAGCCGATCAGGTGTCGACAATAGCCTTCATGACGAGTACTAGGACACCTCCTATTGTTGGGACCTTTCGTGAAAGGTTCGATTGCTCTGGGGTGACGGGCTGCCGGCGATTTCGACCTGCGACTCAACCGATACCGCAATGACTCACGATTCGGGTCGGCGTGGATCACGAGACCGGCAGCCGGGAGCTGAGGAAGCGTAGGTACTCGCTGTAGTTCAGCGGATTGCCGTCCTGCCGGGGCCGACCGACGGCGGCTCCGCGCACCGGGCGGTCCGGGCCCGGCCGGCTCCACAGTGCGCCCTCGCCCCGGGTCAGGCCGGGCAGGGCGGCGGTGAGCTCGGGAACCAGCCGCACCGGTAGGCGACCCGTGACGGTCCAGGCCGCCCCGCTCATGTCCGAGCCCGTGACGTCGGCGCCGAGGCCGGACAGCAGGCCGAGGACCGCGCTGAGGGTGTCCGCCGGCACCTCCAGCTCGAACGCCGCGCAGGGCTCGCAGGTCACCGTGCCCGCCGTCCGCAGCGCGCGCAGGAAGACCACCGGGGCCAGGCCGCGGAAGTCCGCCGCCGAGGAGGTCGGCGCGCGGTAGCCGGTGCGGATGACCGTCACCGTGCAGTCGAGGATCTCCCAGCCGTGCAGGCCCTGCTCGGCGGTTCGGCGCACCGCCTCCTCGGTCGCCCGGTGGAACGCCGGTGGGACGGCGCCCCACTGCACCTCGCGGACGTACCGCAGGCCCGATCCGGGCGGGCCCGGCTCGACGCGCAGGCCGACGGTGGCCCAGAAGTCGTTGGGGCGGCGGGGGTCGAACGCGACCACGTGCTCGCCGGTGCCGGTCACCCGTTCGAAGTAGACGGGCCGGATCTCGCCGAAGACGGCCGCGACCCCGAAGTCGCGGTCGAGGCGGTCGGCGAGCACCTCGCGCTGGACCGCGCCGTACAGCAGCACGGAGGTGCCGCCGCCCGGGACCGCGCGGGTGCGGATGAGCGGGTCCTCGTCCGCGAGCATGTTCAGCGCCGCGTGCAGGCGGGCCTGCTCGTCCGGCCGCGCCGCCCGGACCAGGGACTCGATGCCGGGCGGGGAGAACTGCGGCGTCACGGCCTCGGTGGTCGCGCCGAGGCGGTCGCCGACCCGGATGCCGGGCAGGCCGCGCACCCGGCCGATGCTGCCGGCCGTGAGTTCCCCGGGCCCGCCGCCGACCACCTCGACGCTCGTGAGGCGGCCGGAGACGGTGTCGCCGCCGGCCGGGTGGCGCAGGACGACGCGCTGCCGTTCGCGCAGCGCGCCGGAGAAGAGTCGCAGGTAGGCGACCTTCTCGCCGCCCGCGCCGCGCTCGATCGCGAAGACCAGCCCGGTGGTCCCGTCGCCGGTGGCCTCGCGCGGGCGCAGCATCGAGACGATGCCGCCGGTCAGGTCGCCGGTGCCCGCGCCGGTGGTCGCCGAGCCGTAGAACACGGGGTGCACCCGCCCGGCGGCGGTCTGCTCGGCGAGCAGCGCGCGCAGCTCGGCGGGCGAGGGCTCGGCGCCGTCGACGAGCCGGGCGAGCAGCTCGTCGTCGTGGTCGGCGAGGGTCTCCGCCGCCGCCGGCGCCCACCGCCGGGATACGACGCGGGCCGCGGCGGTGCCCTGGTCGCGTACGGCGTTCATCGCGACGACGCCGGCGCCGAGGCGGGCACGGACCTCGGGGAGCAGCGCGTCCGTCCGGGCGCCGGCCCGGTCGATCTTGTTGATGAAGACCAGGGTGGGGATGCGCAGGCGGCGCAGCGAGCGCAGGAGCACCCGGGTCTGCGCCTGCACGCCCTCGACGGCGGAGAGCACCAGCACCGCGCCGTCGAGGACGGCAAGGGCCCGCTCCACCTCGGCGATGAAGTCGGGGTGGCCGGGGGTGTCGATGAGGTTGACCCGCAGGTCACCGACGGTCAGCGACGCCACCGCGGCGCGGATGGTGATGCCCCGCTCGCGTTCGAGCGCGCCGCTGTCGGTCGCGGTGCTGCCGGCGTCGACGCTGCCGAGCTCGGCGACGGCGCCGTGCGCGAAGAGCAGGCGCTCGGTGAGGCTGGTCTTACCGGCGTCGACGTGCGCCAGGATGCCGAGATTGAGAGTTCGGACGGTCAAGGGAGTCCTCGGAGATCAGGGAACGGATGGTCGGCCTGAACACACCGAGGTTTCGCATGTCCGTCCTTTCCCTGGTCCGAGCAGTCACCGCCACCGTAGGGCGGGAGTCACAGGCCGGCCACCGAATTTCGGTCGACGGCCCTGAAAGAATTCCGGGGTGCAGATCCTGGACAACCCGGCGTGGGCCGCGCTCACCGGGCCGCAGGCGGCCTTCGCCGACCGGTACGGCCGCAGCGCCCGCTTCCCCGCCGACGTGAGCATGTTCGCGGCGCTGGACGACCCGGCGGACCCGGAGGCGTGGCACGACCTGGGCAGACTGGCCGGGCCCGGCGGCGAGGTGCTGGTCGCGGCGCCGACGCAGACGCCGCCGCCCGGCTGGACCTGGACCGGCGGCGTGCCGGGCGTGCAGCTGGTCGCGGCGTCCGTCGCGGCGGCGCCGGACCCGGAGGCGGTCGTGCTGACCGGCGCCGACGTGCCGGAGATCCTCGACCTGGTCGAGCGCACCCAGCCCGGCCCGTTCCGCAAGCGGACCATCGACCTCGGCACCTACCTCGGCATCCGCCGCGACGGCGCGCTGATCGCGATGGCCGGCGAGCGGATGCGGCTGCCCGGCTACACCGAGATCTCCGCGGTCTGCACCGACCCGGCCTTCCGCGGCGCCGGCCTGGCCTCACGCCTGATCCGGGCCGTGTCGGCCGGCATCCAGCAGAGCGGCGCGGTGCCCTTCCTGCACACGGCCGCGCAGAACACGGGCGCGATCCGCCTCTACGAGCAGCTGGGCTTCGCGCTCCGCACCGACATGGAGTTCGCCGCGTACCGCGTGCCTTAGACCCTCGCAAATAAGGTTGCGCATCCGATTGAGGGTGCCGTCGGCAGCCCAGGTCGCGAAGTAGTGGTTTACGAGTTTCGGTGCGGGAAGTCAGCGGGCAACGCGTCCCACTGGCAGCCGGTCCGGTCGAGGTAACGGATCGCGTCGACGATGTCGCGGCGCGGATAGATGATCGGCCGGCCGTGGCCGGTCCCTGCCGCGACGTGCGGGGCGAGCACGGCCCATTCGGGGTCGCTCATGTCGGACGGTAATTCCGGGGCCGGGCGGTCGGCAGATGCTCGGCGAAGGTGGCCGGGGATGGCTGATGCGGCGACCCCGGCGACCAGGTATACAGACAGGGCTGGGCCTTCGGTCGTGCTGGTTTAGTCGCCTTCGCTCCTACCGAAGGCCCTTTGTCATGTCACGACGCCACGCCGAACGCGGGCACCGACATCGATGGCCGCCCTCCCGTCGGTCACCGGAACCCTCATTTACCAGGGCTCAGATGATGGTGCGAGTTCCTCGACCATGGCAATGGCCAGGGTGACGGTGCGGTCGGTGTCGTCGTCCAGCGCCACGATGACAAAGCTGGCATCCTGGTCGGCGATACGGACGAGTTGGGTGCTGAGCCCGGGCCAGCTACCGCCGTGCCGGTAGATCCGGCGACATGCCTCCGTGCGGACTTCCAGGGCCCACGCGTAGCTGAGCGGGGTGCCGTCGTCCAGGTGGCCGGGCGTGTGCAGCAGCGCGGAGACGCCGAGCTCGTCGCGATCGAGTGCCTCGTTCCAGCGCATCAGCTCTTGGGCCGTCGACCAGACTCCGCCGTCACCAAGGGACAACGGCGCGGGACTGAGTGGGTCGAGCGGCGCAGCTCCGGGCGGATGTGGTGCCGGACCGGACCAGTACCGGGTGGTGACCATCGCGAGCGGCAAGAACACATGCTCGCGGGCGAAGTCAGGCAATGGCTGGCCCGCCGCGCGTTCGACAATCACGGCCAGGCAGACGTAGCCGGCGTTGCAGTATCGAAATTCGGTCCCCGGCTTGCCGGGGAGGTCGTCGAGCCGGGCGAGCGCGCGGATGACGCCGGCGGTGGTGCGGTCGGGCTCCGCGCGGAGGAGCTCGTCGATGTGGACGCCCTCGGGCAGGCCACTCGTGTGGTGGATGAGGTGGCGCACCCGCACGGCATCGGCCCAACCGGGGAGTTCGGGCATCCACTGTGCCAGGGGCGACTCGGTGTCCAGGCGCCCTTCCCGGACGAGCAGCGCCGCGCAGGCGGCGGTGATCTGTTTGGACAGTGATGCGGTGTAGACGGTCGTGCCGGCCGTCAACGGCTCGCCGGTCGCCGTCCGTCCACTGGCCAGAAAGACCGGTGGTGCGCTGCCCTGCCGCACGCCAATCACGAGCGGATCGGTGGGGCCGTAGCCTGCCGGCTCGACCAAAGCGGCGGTCAAGTGACGAAGCTGCTCCTGATTCGGCGGCATCACATCACGCGATCCGTGAAATGACACGCAATCGTCGATGATGCGCCGCCGCCGGGTAAGTCATCCACATCAGTCGATGTATCGTCACCATACGAAGGCTAGCCGGACAGACGTCCGAACCCCAGCCGACACGCCTCTGGCGCCTCAAGCCGACCGGCCAAGTCGTCACGAAGGCCCTTCCTCATGTCACGACGCCACGCCGAACGTGGGTACCGACATCGATGGCCGCCCTCCCGCCGGTCACCGGAAACCCTTATCTACCAGGGTCTTAGAGCTGGCCGTGGTTGGGTGGCGGGACGTCGGCCAGTTCCCAGGCCGCCAGGTGGTGGTACTTCCAGTCCGCCGGGTCGTGCACGCTGTGCGTGCGGGAGTTGCGCCAGTGCCGGTCCAGGTCGTACTTCGCCGCGGTCGAGCTGGTGCCGCACATCGCGAACAGCTCCGACGCCGTCTCGACCGCGACCTCGCCGGCGAAGGCCTTGGCGCCCGCCACCGCAAGCGACCCGCGCGCGGCGGCCGCGGCGTCGGCGGGCACCGGGCCCACCTCGTCGAGGACCCCGGCCGCCTCGCGGAGCAGCGCGGCCGCGGCCCGGACGCGGGTCGCCGCCCGCCCGTACCGGTGCAGGACGTGTGGGTCGTCGGCCGCGGTGGCCGCGCCCGCCCGGACGGCCTCGGTGGACGGCCGGGCCTTCTCGCGCAGGTAGTCGCGGGCGTCGCGCAGCGCGCCCTCGGCGATGCCGACCTCGATCGCCGCGTGCACGAGCTGGGCGCGCGCCCCGAGCTGCTGCGGCACCTCGAACGCGCCCGCGTAGTCGATGACCAGCTCGGCGGGGACGTCCACGAACGTGGTGGTGCCGCTGATCGTGGCGCGCTGGCCCATCACGTCCCAGTCGGTGTCGACCGTTACGCCGGGCGCGTCGCGAGGCACGAACGCCAGCACCAGCCGGCCGGCGCCGTCGAGGGCGCTGACCGCGATCCAGGCGGAGGTCAGCGCGCCGGTGCAGTAGTACTTCCGGCCGTTCAGCCGGCCGTCCTCGATCCGGGTGGTGAGGTCCTGCGCGTGCCGGCCGCCGCGCTCGGCGAGCGCGTTGCCGATCCGCCGGCCGGCCAGGACCTCGGCGAACAGCCGCCGGCGCACCTCCGGGGCGCCGTGCAGGGTCAGCACGTCGACCAGCAGGTAGTGCGCCTGCGGCACCTGGGCGATCGCCGGGTCGACCGCGGCGATGGTCCGGGTGACCTCGGCCAGCGTCAGCGGCCCGAGGCCCGGCCCGCCGTCGGCGGCCGGCACGGTGAGCGCGAGCAGGCCGGAGCCGTCCAGCTCGGCGAGGGCCTGCGACGGTACGGCGGCGGCGCCGTCCCGGTCGCGCTGGACGACGCCGGGTGCGAGCGCCGCGGCGACCCGCACGGCGGCGGCGAGGGCGGCTTCGTGCGAGTCGATGACGGTCACGTGCAGATACTTTAGGGCAGGCCACCGACACCCATCATCAGATGTGCATATGCGCAGCTCACCATGGATAAATCACCCGTTGGCGCAGCGGCGCGGCGGCGGCCGTACCCGGTAGGGTTGGCCGCGCCCGCCGACCGAGACCCGGAGTGACCCCCCTTGACCGCAACCGACGGCTTGACCGACCTCGGCACCCGGCCGGAGGAGAGCACCGAGCCCGCCGTGCCGCCCCGGGGCCGCCGGTTCGGCTCCGTGGAACTGCTCGCCGTCCTGCTGGTGCTGCTCGTCGTCTTCCGCGGCCCGCTCGCCGCGCTGATCTCCGACCCGCGGCTGCAGACCTGGACGACGGTCTTCGTCTCGGTGCTGGTGCAGGCGGTGCCGTTCCTCGTCTTCGGCGTGGTGCTCTCCGCGATCATCGCCGTCTACGTGCCGCGTTCGTTCTGGGCCAAGGCCCTGCCGAGACACCCGGCCCTCGCGGTGCCCGCCGCCGGGCTGGCCGGGGTGGTGCTGCCCGGCTGCGAGTGCGGCAGCGTGCCGATCGCCGGATCGCTGATGCGCCGCGGGGTCACCCCGGCGGCCGCGCTCGCGTTCCTGCTGGCGGCGCCCGCCATCAACCCGATCGTGCTGACCGCCACCGCGGTCGCGTTCCCGGGCAATCCGGAGATGGTCGTCGCCCGGGGCGTCGCCAGCCTGATCGTCGCGGTGGCGATGGGCTGGCTCTGGCTGCGGCTGGGCAAGGCCGAGTGGATCAAGCTGCCGCCCCGGCCGCACGAGGACGGGTCGCGCCTGAAGGCGTTCGTCGCCGCGTGCCGGCACGACGTGATGCACGCCGGCGGCTTCCTGGTGCTCGGCGCCGCGGCCGCCGCCACGATCAACGTGGTGGTCCCGGAGGCCTGGCTGCAGCGGGTGGCCGACAACCCGGTGCTGTCGGTCATCGTGCTGGCGGTGCTGGCCGTGCTGCTGTCGATCTGCAGCGAGGCGGACGCGTTCGTCGCCGCGTCGCTGTCGCAGTTCTCGCTGACCTCGCGGCTGGTCTTCCTGGTGGTCGGGCCGATGGTCGACCTCAAGCTGATCGCCATGCAGACCGGCGTCTTCGGCCGCCGGTTCGCGGTCCGCTTCGCGCCCGCGACGTTCGTCGCGGCGGTCCTGGTCGGCGCCGGCGTCGGGGCGGTGCTGCTGTGAACCGGCAGGCCCAGGCCGTGATCATGCTGCTCTTCGGCGGCGCCATCCTCAAGGCGAGCCTGTCCGACCTCTACCTGCGCTACGTCAAGGAGGGCCTGCGGCCCTTCCTCATCGGCGCCGGGATCCTGCTGGTCGCGGCCGCGGTCCTGACCCTCTGGTACGAGCTGACGGGCCGGACCGGCCAGCACGACGACGGGCACGGGCACCACCACGAGCCCCGGGTCGGCTGGCTGCTCCTGCTGCCGGTGCTCGGCCTGCTGCTGGTCGCGCCGCCCGCGCTCGGCTCGTACGCGGCCGGGCAGTCGGGCACGGTGCTCACCGCGCCCGGCGACTCGGACTATCCCGCCCTGCCGGCCGGCGACCCGGTCGACGTCGGGCTGCTCGACTACGCGTCCCGGGCGGTCTTCGACGGCGGACGCAGCCTGACCGGCCGCAACGTGCGGCTGACCGGCTTCGTCACCCCCGGGCCGGACGGCGAGCCGATGCTGGCCCGCATGGTGGTGTCCTGCTGCGCCGCCGACGGCCGGCCGATCAAGGTGGGCCTGGACGGCGACACCCGGGTCACCGCCGCGCCGGACACCTGGGTGCAGGTCGTCGGCGTCTGGACGAGCCGGGTCGCCAAGGACCCGGTCAACCAGGCCGAGGTCCCGTACCTGCAGGTCTCCGGCTGGCAGGAGATCACCGCACCGAAGCAGCAGTACGAGTGAGGGCCGCCCGCGGTCTCGCCGGCACGGCGGTCGCGCTCGCCGCCGTCGCCGCGCTGCTCGCGTTCTCCCCGGACGACGACCGGCCGGCCGCGCCGCCGGCCGGCCCCGTCCCGCTCGCCACGGCCTGGCCCGGCGCGCAGCGCGCCGACCTGCCCGGGAACCTGAGCGACGGGCCGGTCTTCCACCCGGGCGTGTTCCTCGACGCCCGCACCGCCGTCGGGACCGCGCCGACGCCGGACGGGACCGCGGTGCGCCTGCTCGTGCGCGCGCCGGACGGCTCCGTCCGCGAGTTGCGCCGCCGCCCGCTCGAGTCGAACCCGGAGTTCGGCAATCTCACGGCCGGCGGCGACGACCTGGTCTGGACCGAGTCCGCGGACGGCGTCGCGGTGCAGCTCTGGACCGCCCGGATCGCCGGCGGCCCGGCGCGGCGGCTGACCACGGACACCGGCAACGCGCTGTTCTTCGGCTCGCAGTGGGACCTGGTGATCGACGGCGGCGAGGTGCACTGGGCCGCGGCCGCACCCGGTGGCGAGGAAGTCACCGAGATTCGTTCGGTCGCGCTGGGCGGCGGCTCGGTCAAGCGGCGCGAGGAGCCCGGCATCTGGGCGCTGTCGGCCTGGCCGTGGCTGGCCGAGAACGGCGGCGAGGACCGCTCCGGCACGACCCGGCTGCGCAACCTGGCGGCCAACCGCGAGACCCAGGTGAAGACGAACGGCGCCGAGCTGGCGACGTGCGGCCCGGTCTGGTGCCGGGTGCTGGTGATGACCGGCGACGGGCCCGCCCGCATCGACGTGATGCACCCGGACGGGTCGGCCCGGCGGCGCATCGCGGGCGGCACTACGACCGCGGCGATCGCCGACGTGGCGGTGCTGGACCGTTTCGAGATCCTCTCCGAGCCCGGCCCGGACTCGGACCTGACCGGCGACGCGGCACTGCTGATCTTCGACATCGCGGCGGGCCGGACGGTCGGCGTCGGCGCGGCGGTCAACGGCGCGTTCTTCCGCAACGGCGTGCTGTGGTGGGCCACCGGCGATCAGGACAATCTGGTCTGGCACACCGTGGACCTGCGCACGGTCTGACGGCGCGTCCCGGCGCCGCGGGTGCGGCGCCGGGAGCACGGCTCAGCTGCCGATCGGGCCGCCGTCCAGGCGCCAGGTGACCACGACCGCCGGCTTGGCGAAGTCGCCGTCCGGCCAGGTCGAGGCCGGATCGTCCAGCGTCGCCCCGGTGATCTCGCCGGGGTGCTGAACGGCGACGAAGACCGAGCGGTCGTCGCCGGTGATGAACGGGCCGCAGGTCTCCGCGCCCGGCGGCACCGTCAGGAACTGCTTGAGATGCCCGCGCTCCGAGCCCTCGATCGCGGTGGCGAACAGGCCGTCGTTGCTGCCCAGCTGGTTGCCGTCGGTGGCGATCCACAGGTTGCCCGCGCTGTCGAACGCCACGTTGTCCGGGCAGGAGATCGGCGAGACCGCGGACTTGTCGTAGCCGGCGAAGTACGTCGACGGGTCGGCGGGATCGCCGCAGACGATCGGCAGCGACCAGGTGAACGTCTCGGCGGTGTTGTCGCCGCGGTCCTCGACCAGCTCGAAGATCTGCCCGTGCTTGTTCTCGTGGCGCGGGTTGGCCTCGTCCGCGCGGGCGTTGGTGCCGACGCCGCGGTTGACGTTGTTGGTCATCGCCGCGTAGACCTTGCCGGTGAGCAGGCTGGGCTGCACGTCCTCCGGCCGGTCCATCTTGGTGGCGCCGACGGCGTCGCCGGCCAGCCGGGTGAACGTCAGCACCTCCACCGCCGACATGCCCGGCACGTACGACCGCTCCCCCGACGCCAGCTTGATCCACTGCCCGGTGCCGTCGAAGGCGCCGTCGGACGGCAGCCTGCCGCTCCCGTCGATCTCGGACGGCGGGCTGTCGCCGGTGACC
>NZ_JBITLR010000008.1:49243-538937 GCF_044465445.1 Actinoplanes sp. NPDC049668 | reverse complement strand
TTGCCGAGGCCGTCGTTGGCCGCGAGCACGCCCTTGATGTTCTTGTTCTCGGTCAGCATCTGCTCGAAGATGGTGCCGGCCTGCGCGTTGTCCCAGTCGGGCACGGACTGGTCCGGGCCCTTGATGAACTCACCCGACTCGAACTTGGGATTGAGGACCGAGTCGTAGCCCTCCTTGAACAGGGTGGCGTTGTTGTCCGTCGGCGAGCCGTTGAGCCGCGCCACGACGGGCTTGACGGCCTTCATCTCGGTGAGGCACTTGACCAGGCCCTCGCCCTGGAGCTTGCCGACCGCCACGTTGTCGAAGCTTACGTAGAAGTCCGCGTTGCCGCCGAGCGTGAGCCGGTCGTAGTCGATGGTCGCGATGCCGGCGGCCCTGGCCTTGTCGAGGACGGCCTTGCCGGTACCGGAGTCCAGGTTGACGATCATCAGCACCTTGACGCCGCTGGAGATCATGCCTTCCGCGATCGTCTGGAACTGGCTCTTGTCACCCTGAGCGTTCTGGATGTCGACCGGTACGCCGGCCGCTTCGAATGCCGCCTTCAGGTACTTGGGGTCGTCGGTGCTCCACCGTTGGGAGCTGGCGGTGTCCGGCAGGATGACGCCCACCTTGCCGACGGAGGCGCCGCCGTTGCTGCCTGAGTCGTCGCCACCGCTGTCGTCACCGCACGCGGCCATACTGCCCGTGGCCAGCAGGCCGACAGCGGCCAGGGCGAACAATCCCTTACGCATTCCTTTGAGTCCTTTCGGATCAAATCCGGACCTTGCTTCGGATTTCTGGTGTGCGCTGCCGGGAACGTCACTCGCCCGACCCGCTATGGAATCAGACACTTCGCTGTATTCGGGGCAACGTATCCCGGTGCTGAACGTGGCACGACGGGCCTGATCGCAAGGTCCCGCAGCACGAGTAGACGGCAGCGCGGCGACGGTGGGTCACCGCGCGACCTGTGAAGTCACTCCACAACGTGACGCTAGGTCACTTCACGGCTCCGGATTGCCGGATCTTGATAACGGTGTCGTAACGGAAGGGTCTTGCGCGAGGTCTGCCGCACTATGTCCGAATTTTGGCTATTTTTGCGTCCGCGAGCCGGATGAGATCGGCGGGGCCGAGCGACACCTGCAGGCCGCGGCGCCCGGCCGAGACGTACATCCGATCCAGGGCGGTGGCCGAGTCGTCGACGACCGTCGGCAGCCGCCGGCGCTGCCCCAGCGGGCTGATCCCGCCGCGGACGTAGCCGCTGCTGCGCTCGGCCGCGGCGCGATCCGCCAGCGCTGCGCGCTTGCCGCCCGCGGCGCTGGCCAGCGCCTTGAGGTCCAGCTCGCCGGTCACCGGGACGACGGCGACTACGAGCCCGCCGTCGACCTCGGCGATCAGCGTCTTGAAGAGCGCCGCCGGCGCGACCCCGAGGGCCTCGGCGACCAGCGCGCCGTAGTCGTGTGCGTCGGCCGGCACGTCGTACGCGTGCAGCTCGTGTGCCACCCGCTGCGCGCTGAGCAGCACGGTAGCCGGAGTCCCGGCAGCCTTCTTCGCCACGACGAGAGGCTAGCGCCTAGCGGCACAGCAGGGCGGTCGGCGCTCCCGCCGTGCGGGTCAGCACGAGCGACGCCCCGGCGCTGCCGCTCAGCCGCAGGTCCCGGCGCAGCTGCTCGGGCTCGAGCGCGGAGCCGCGCTTGCGGATCTCCAGCCGCCCGACGCCGCGCTCGCGCAACAGCGTCCGCAGCCGCTTCAGGGAGAACGGCAGCACGTCGGTGATCTCGAGCCGCCGGCCGAACGCGGTGTCGACGGCGGCGTCGGTGTACACGTAGGCGATCTCCGGGTCGGCGATCCGGCCGCCGATCGTCGCGGCGAACTCGGCCACGAGGTGCGAGCGGACCACGGCCGGGTCCGGGTCGTACAGGAAGGCGCCGACCGGGCCGACCGGCGCCGCCGCGGTGCCCGATCCGGTGAGCTCGGAGCCCGACGGCAATAGGATCGCCCGCCGCGCGAATTGCGCCAGCGGCCCGCACCAGAACGCGGCCTCGACCAGATCGCCGCCGACGCTGACCCACTCGCCCTCGGCGCCCGGCGGTAGCAGTGCGTGATCGATGCCGGGTGCGAGCTTGAGCACGGTGCGCGGCACCCGGCCGGGCAGGGCGGCGATGAAGTCCCACGGCGGCGACCACGAGCGCGGGTCCATCACCCGGCCCCGGCCGGCGCGCCGGCGTGCCGGGTCGGCGAAGACCGCGTCGAACCGCTCCACCGTGACGCTCGTCGCGTCCGCGCACTCCACGGTCACCAGGTCGGCCAGGCCGGCGGCCTCGGCGTTCGCGGCGGCGAGCGCGGCGGTGAGCGGGTCGGCGTCGACGGCGTACACCCGGATGCCCTGGCGGGCCGCGGCCAGCGCGTCCGCGCCGAGGCCGCAGCCGAGGTCGGCCAGGGTCTCGACGCCGGCCGCGCGCAGCCGGGCGGCGCGCCGGTCGGCCACCACGGCCCGGGTCGCCTGCTCGAGCCCCGCCCGGGTGAACAGCATCGTCGCGCCGGCCGCGCCGAACTTGGCCTCCGCGCGGATCCGCAGTTCGGCCTGGGTGAGCGCGGCGGAGGCCAGGGCGGGGGCGAGCCCCCGGGAGCGCAGCGCCGTCGCGGCGGCGAGCGGGTCCGCGCCGGCGACGTCGGCGGCGGCCGCGAGGGCGGCGGCTCCCTCGGCGGTACGCAGGGCGGCGAGCAGTTCGAGGTCCACGGAAAGTCATTCTGCTGGAAGCTGACGCGTTGGCACTCTGGTTGACGGAGTGCTAGTTCCGGCATAATCTCCGATTAGCACTCTCAACCTGAGGGTGCCAGCGTGCTCCCCGACCGGGGACGTGCGCCTGCGCCAGGCGGACCGGCACCCGCGACGACGGCCCCGCCCGGTGGCATGAGGCATCAGCCCGGCCTGTCCATTGGCCGGCGACAACACCTGTACCCAGGAGGGTATGCCCGTGACTACCGCGACAAAGGTTGCGATCAAGCCGCTCGAGGACCGCATCGTGGTCCAGGCGAACGAGGCCGAGACCACGACGGCGTCGGGCATCGTGATCCCCGACACCGCCAAGGAGAAGCCGCAGGAGGGCACCGTCCTCGCCGTTGGCCCCGGCCGGATCGACGACAAGGGCAACCGCGTTCCGATCGACGTCAAGGTCGGCGACACCGTCCTGTACTCGAAGTACGGCGGCACCGAGGTCAAGTACGCCGGCGAGGAGTACCTGGTGCTCTCCGCCCGCGACGTCCTCGCGGTCATCGAGAAGTAGACCTGATCTGACAGTGCTGAGCGCCCTGGCCCGGCTTCCGGTCCAGGGCGCCGGTGCGTTGAAGGGACCATAAATGGCGAAGATCCTTAGTTTCTCCGACGACGCCCGGCACCTGTTGGAGCACGGCGTCAACACGCTCGCCGACACGGTCAAGGTCACTCTCGGCCCGCGCGGCCGCAACGTCGTCCTCGACAAGAAGTTCGGCGCGCCGACGATCACCAACGACGGTGTCACCATCGCCAAGGAGATCGAGCTCTCCGACCCGTACCAGAACCTCGGTGCGCAGCTGGTCAAGGAGGTGGCGACGAAGACCAACGACGTCGCCGGCGACGGGACCACCACGGCGACCGTGCTCGCGCAGGCGCTGGTCCGCGAGGGCCTGCGCAACGTGACCGCGGGTGCCAACCCGATCGCGCTCAAGCGCGGCATGGACCTGGCCGCCGAGGCCGTCTCCAAGGCGCTGCTGGAGAAGGCGGTCGAGGTCGACGACAAGAAGTCGATCGCGAACGTCGCCACCATCTCGGCGCAGGACGCCACCATCGGCGAGCTCATCGCCGAGGCGATGGAGAAGGTCGGCCGCGACGGCGTCATCACCGTCGAGGAGGGGTCCGTCCTGGACACCGGCCTCGAGGTGACCGAGGGTCTGCAGTTCGACAAGGGCTTCATCTCGCCGAACTTCGTGACCGACGCCGAGTCGCAGGAGGCCGTCCTGGAGGACGCCTACCTGCTGATCACCACGCAGAAGATCTCCAGCGTCGAGGAGCTGCTGCCGCTGCTGGAGAAGGTTCTCTCCGGCGGCAAGCCGCTGCTCATCGTCGCCGAGGACGTCGAGGGCCAGGCGCTGTCGACCCTGGTCGTCAACGCGCTGCGGAAGACCTTCAAGATCGTGGCCGTGAAGGCCCCCGGCTTCGGGGACCGGCGCAAGGCGATGCTGCAGGACCTTGCGATCGCGACCGGCGGCGAGCTCATCGCGCCGGAGCTCGGCTACAAGATCGACCAGGTCACCCTCGACATGCTGGGCACCGCCCGGCGGGTCGTGGTGGACAAGGAGAGCACGACCATCGTCGACGGTGGCGGCCGCAAGGCCGAGATCGAGGACCGGGTCGCGCAGATCCGCAAGGAGATCGAGGCCTCGGACTCCGACTGGGACCGCGAGAAGCTCTCGGAGCGGCTGGCCAAGCTCTCCGGCGGCATCGCGGTGATCAAGGTCGGCGCCGCGACCGAGGTCGAGATGAAGGAGCGCAAGCACCGCATCGAGGACGCCATCGCGGCGACCAAGGCCGCGGTCGAGGAGGGCACCGTCCCGGGTGGCGGCGCCGCCCTGGCGCAGGTCGCCTCGGCGCTCGACGGCAACCTCGGCCTCACCGGCGAGGAGGCGGTCGGCGTGCAGATCGTCCGCAAGGCGCTGATCGAGCCGCTGCGCTGGATCGCGCAGAACGCGGGCCACGACGGCTACGTGGTGGTCGGCAAGTCGGCCGAGCTGGGCTGGGGCCACGGCCTCAACGCGGCCACCGACGAGTACGTCGACCTGGTCGCGGCCGGCATCATCGACCCGGTGAAGGTGACCCGCAGCGCGGTCTCCAACGCCGTCTCGATCGCCGCCCTGCTGCTCACCACGGAGAGCCTCGTGGTGGAGAAGCCGGCCGAGCCGGAGCCCGCCGCGGGCGGTGGCCACGGCCACAGCCACGGTGGCCACGGCCACCAGCACGGCCCGGGTTTCTGAGTCGAAAGAGTAAAGAAGGGCGCGTCGCATTCCGCGGCGCGCCCTTTCTCGTGTGTGATGCGGGATTCGGGGAAAGAGGCGCGGATGATCGTCGTGGTGGAGGGTCCGACCGCGGCCGGCAAGACGTCGTGGTGCCGGCGTTACGTTGGTCGCTACGTCGCCGAGTACGCCGCGACGGGCCGGGAGCCGACCGACGAGGTGGCGCTGGCCCGGCACTGGGCGCGGGTGAGCATGGGCCGCTGGCTGCAGGCGCTGGAACTCGAGCGGGCCGACGGCGTCGCGTTCTGCGACACCGACCCGGTGAAGCTGCACTACGCCTGGGGGATGGCGGCGCTGGGGCTGGCGCCGCGGGCCCGGTTCGACCGCGAGCTGACGGTGACCCGGGAGGCGTTCCGCGCCGGCCGGCTCGGCTTCGCCGACGCGGTGCTGGTCGGCCTGCCCGAGGTCGAGACGCTGCAGCGCCGGCGCGACAGTGACGAGACCCGTCGGCGGCGCAACTTCGCGGCGCACGTCCAGCTCCGCGAGCCCCTGCAGCAGTGGTACGCGACCCTGGACCGGCTCGACCCGGGCCGGGTGATCTGGGAGCTGCCCGTCGAGGGCGTACCCAAGCTGCCGGAACCGCGCGCCGATCGCGGCGCGGTGGAGCTGCTGGACGCCCTGGTGGCCGCGCTGCCGCCGCTGCGCCAGGTCGTCACCCAACCGTAAGAGCCGTTCCGCGTGCGCCGATGCAGGATGGAGGCGTGAACCTCTCGCCGCGGGCCGCACTGGCCGGCGTCGCCGCGGCCGGCGTGGCCATCGGCGTCGCCGAGGTCGTCGCCGTCCTCACCGGTCCGCTCTCGTCGCCGCTGCTCGCCGTCGGCGGAGTGGTGGTCGACAACGTGCCCGGGCCGGTCAAGGACGCGGGCATCGCGGTCTTCGGCACCCACGACAAGACCGCCCTGATCGTCGGCACCGTGATCCTGCTCGGCGGCTACGCCGCGCTGCTCGGCCTCGTCGCGCTGCGCAGCCGGGCGGCGGCCCTCGCCGGCGTCGCGCTGTTCGGCGCGATCGGCGTGCTCGCCGCCGTCACCCGGCACGGCGCCGGGCTCACGGCCGCGCTGCCGTCGATCGTCGCCACGATCGTCGCGGCCCTGGCCCTGTTCTACCTCGTGAGGCTGGCCGTCACCGCGGAGCCGGCCCCAGCGGAGCCGGCCCCAGCGGAGCCGGCCCCAGCGCAGGAGAATCGGCGCCGATTCCTCCTTGCGGTCGGCGGCGCCGCCGCCGTGGCCGTCGTCGGTGGCTTCGGCGGCCGGTTCCTGACCTCGCGGCGCGCGGTGACCGCCGCCCGCGACGCGGTCGTGCTGCCGGAGCCGTCAGGACCGGCCCCGGCGGTCCCGCCCGGCGCCCAGGTCCGGGGCGCGGCACCGTACGTCACCTCGAACTCCGACTTCTACCGGATCGACACCGCGCTGTACCCGCCGCAGATCGACCCGGCGAACTGGCAGCTGCGCATACACGGGATGGTCCGCAACCCGATCACCCTCACCTGGGAGCAGCTGCTGCGGCGCCCGATGGTGCAGCGGTACGTGACGCTGGCCTGCGTGTCCAATGAGGTCGGCGGCGACCTGATCGGCAACGCGCTCTGGCTCGGCACCCCGATCAAGGACCTGCTGGACGAGGCGCAGCCGCTGCCCGACGCCGACCAGGTGGTGCAGCGCTCCGACGACGGCTGGACCTGCGGAAGCCCGACCGCGGTGCTGCGCGACGGCCGGGACGCCCTGCTGGCGATCGGCATGAACGGCCGGCCGCTGCCGGTGTCGCACGGCTTCCCGGCGCGCATGGTCGTGCCCGGCCTGTACGGCTACGTCTCCGCCTGCAAGTGGATCACCGAGATCGAGCTGACCCGGTTCGCCGACTTCGACGCGTACTGGGTGCCGCGGGGCTGGTCGGCGCAGGGTCCGATCAAGACGCAGTCGCGGATCGACACGCCCCGCGACGGCGCCGGGCGCAAGGCGGGAGCCGTCACCGTCGCCGGGGTGGCCTGGGCTCAGCATCGCGGCATCCGGTGGGTCGAGGTCCAGGTCGACGACGGGCCCTGGTCGCGGGCGACCCTCGCGCCGACGGTCTCGGCGGACACCTGGGTGCAGTGGTCATACGTCTGGCAGGCGACGCCGGGTGAGCACGTGGTGCGGGTCCGGGCCGCCGACAGCGACGGTGCCGTTCAGACGGACGCCACCGCGCCGCCGGAGCCGGACGGGGCGACCGGGTGGCATTCGGTGCTGGTCACGGTCGACTGAGAGGGTCACCCAAAAGCCGCACTTTTGGTCCGACGTCAACCCCAAGTTCGCTCATACGGTGGCTTGCATGTCCACCGATGCGGCGAACACGCCGTTGAACATTCCGACGTGGCTCCCCGCAGGGAGCCGCGTCGGAAGCTGTGTGGTGCCGCGCGTCGATCGGCGTCAGGCCGCCGGTGCCTGCCGTTGTGCCGGAACCGCCGACTTGTGGGGCCGGCCGAGGCGGGCCTCCAGCCGGGCAAGGTCCACCCGTCCGTGATGCCGATCGGCAAGGTCCTCCCAGCCGACCGCGAGCAGCCGCAGCCGCTCCGCTTCGCTGAAACCTCCCCATACCCCGTACGGCTCACGGACAGCCAGTGCGTGAGCAGCGCACTCCGCCCGGACCGGGCAGGCGCGGCACATCGTCTTGGCATTCGCCTCCCGACGGTTGCGGGAAGACCCGCGCTCACCGTCCGGGTGGAAGAACTGGGCGCTGTCGCGCCCCCTGCACAGGCCGAGTCGCTGCCATTCCCAAAGGTCGGCGATGGGTCCGGGCAGTCTGCGAACGTTCGACATCAACACCCTCCTCCCGCGCGGCACCGCGGAGTGCTGTCATTGAGGGGCCTGACTCAGGCCTGTCCGCCCGTGTACCCCGGCGAACGCCGGATCACACGCGACTTGTCGATGTCTTCGTCGGCCGTATCTCATCGGTGCTCCAAGCCGTACCGATGTTTCCTAATTTTTCCATCTAAAGCGCGTAATGCTGCGGCCGTTGCGTGATCTCCTCTGAGAGAGAAGGAGGATCACTGTGCGTACCGTCCTCGTGTGCGTCCGAACCCCACTTGCGGCCCAGACCGTCGCCTCTACCGCGGCCCGGCTCGGGATGACCGGGGTCGTGCGGACGGCGGTCAGCGAGACCGAGGCCATGATCCGACTGGCTGAAAGGCCGGCCGAGGTCGTTCTGGCCGACACCGCCGTGACCCGTCCCGACAGCGTCGGCTTCACCCGCCGCGTCCTCGCCCGCGCCCCGCAGGCGCAGGTCGTCCTCTTCGGTGCCGAAGATCCTCGGGTCGCCGCCGCGGCTGTCGCGGCCGGTGCCCGGGGTGTCATCCGCGGCGTCGAGCACGACCTGGTCAGCGTCGTCGCCAAGGCGTTGCTGCTCCTGCTCCTGCCGGTGCGGCCACAGGGCATGCCGATCAACGGCGCGAATGCCCAGCCCGCCGCGGTCGGCGGCGCCGGTCGCAACAACAACTCGGCGGCCGCTCGCGGCCTGCACCGCGACGGGCTGGCCATGGCCGGCTCGCCCAACGGTGGCGGGGTACCCGCGATGCTGCCGAACTCGCCGATGGTCCCCGCCCAGCGCGGCGACGGATCGGACATCGACCCGGCCACCGGCCGGCCGATGGCGTGGCCGGGCAACGACACCGGCCGCACGGACGTCCCCACGGGCCGGCGGCTCACGCTCACCGAGCGCGAGTTGCAGGTGTTGCGGGGGATGGCCGACGGCAAGAGCAATGCGGAGATCGGGCGTGAGCTCTTCGTCTCCGAGGACACCGTCAAGACCCACGCTCGGCGGCTCTTCCGCAAGCTGGGTGCCCGCGACCGGGCGCATGCGGTGGCCGCCGGCTTCCGGGCCGGTCTGGTCGCCTGAACGGTAGGTCTTTTACACCCGGGGGCCCGGGCGACGATCAGGAAGCCTCGTCGTCCGTGCCCTCGGCCAGTGTGTCGTGCACCCCGTCGGCGTAACCCCGTGCGTATTCCCACGTCACGTAGTGGTCCGGGTCGGGGTCGTAGGCCGGCTCGTGCACCCGCGGGCGGCCGTTGCTCAACAGGTGGCGAAGGTTACCCCGGAGCAGGTCCCAGTCGAAGTAGTGTGGCTCGTGGCAGTCTTCGCACTCGATCACCAGACCGCGGATGCCCGTCGGACTCAGCAACGCCTGGTAGATCTCCAGGTCGGAGAGGTCCTCGAGGACGTCCTGCCGCTCGGGCTCGGTCAGCGGGTCGCTCTCGGCGTCCTCCGAGAGGTCGTCGAGGCCGGCGGCCGGGTCGGCAGGGTCGCCGTTGAACGGGTCGATCGGCTCTTCTTGCACGATGTCTACCGTACCCATGTATGGCCGGTGTGTGCTGGCCCGCACGCGCTGTCCGCCCAACAGAACGCCCTGACCGGATGGGTAGGATGAAACACTCCGCCTCTTCGCTAGGGATGATCTGTGGATAACGAGTCGGCCCGTACGGTCCCGCTGGGTCTCACCTTTGATGACGTGCTGCTGCAGCCCGGCGAATCGGACGTCGTGCCGAGCCGCGTCAACACGATCACCCGGTTGACCCGCAACGTCGAGCTCTCCATCCCGCTGCTCTCCAGCGCCATGGACACGGTGACCGAGTCGCGGATGGCGATCGCGATGGCCCGCCAGGGCGGCATCGGCGTGCTGCACCGCAACCTCTCGCTCGAGGAGCAGGCCGCCCAGGTCGACCTCGTGAAGCGCTCCGAGTCCGGGATGATCACCAACCCGGTCACCTGCAGCCCCGACGACACCCTGCGCGAGGTGGACCAGCTCTGCGGGCGCTACCGCATCTCCGGCCTGCCGGTCGTCGACGCCGACGGCGTGCTCGTCGGCATCGTCACCAACCGCGACATGCGCTTCGTCACCGACGACAGCGTCAAGGCGCACGAGGTCATGACGAAGGCGCCGTTGATCTCCGCGCCGGTCGGGGTCGACAAGGAGGAGGCCCTCGCGCTGCTGCAGCGGCACAAGATCGAGAAGCTGCCGCTGGTCGACGACGCGGGCCGGCTGCGCGGACTGATCACGGTCAAGGACTTCACCAAGAGCGAGCAGTACCCGCGCGCCGCCAAGGACGCGCAGGGCCGGCTCCGGGTCGCCGCGGCGGTCGGCGTCGGTGAGGACGCCTACAAGCGGGCCCGGGCCCTGATCGACGCGGGCGTCGACGTGGTCATCGTGGACACCGCGCACGGCCACCAGCGCGCCGTGCTCGAGATGGTCTCCCGGCTGAAGAAGGACACCGCCATCGACATCGTCGGCGGCAACATCGCGACGTACGCGGGCGCCAAGGCCCTCGTCGACGCGGGCGCCGACGCGGTCAAGGTCGGCGTCGGCCCCGGCGCGATCTGCACCACCCGGATCGTCGCGGGTGTCGGCGTGCCGCAGATCACCGCGATCATGGAGGCCGCCCGGGCCTGCCGCCCGGCGGGCGTACCGGTCATCGCCGACGGCGGCATCCAGTACTCCGGCGACATCGCCAAGGCGATCGTGGCCGGCGCCGACACCGTGATGCTCGGCGGGCTGCTGGCCGGCTCCGAGGAGAGCCCCGGCGACCTGATCTTCATCAACGGCAAGCAGTTCAAGACCTACCGCGGCATGGGCTCGCTGGGCGCCATGCAGTCCCGGGGCCAGGCGAAGTCCTACTCCAAGGACCGCTACTTCCAGCAGGACGTCACCGAGGACAAGCTGGTACCCGAGGGCGTCGAGGGGCAGGTACCCTACCGCGGCCCGCTGTCGCGCGTGGCGCACCAGCTCGTCGGTGGCCTGCGCGCGGCGATGGGTTACGTCGGCGCCGAGACGATCCCCGATTTGCAGGAGCGGGGGCAGCTCATCAGGATTACCGCGGCAGGCCTCAAGGAGAGCCACCCGCACGACATCCAGATGACCGTCGAGGCACCTAACTACCACTCCCGCTAAAAGGGGTTTGAAGCATGCGTGACGTCGTGGAGATCGGCCTCGGCAAGACCGCCCAACGCGGCTACCACCTGGACGACATCGCGATCGTCCCGAGCCGCCGCACCCGCGACGTGGACGACGTGTCCACCGACTGGCGCCTCGACGCGTACCCGTTCAAGATCCCGTGTGTCGCGCACCCGTCGGACGCGACGATGAGCCCGGCGTCGGCGATCGCCCTGGGCCGCCTCGGCGGCCTCGGCGTACTCAACGCCGAGGGCCTCTGGACCCGCTACGAGGACCCGACCAAGATCCTCGAGGAGCTGGCCTCGCTCGACGAGGAGGCCGACGCCACCAAGCGCCTCCAGGAGGTCTACTCCGAGCCGATCCGGCCCGAGCTGATCGCCGAGCGGGTCCGCGCCATGCGCGACGGCGGCGTGACCGTCGCCGTCCGGGTGTCGCCGCAGCACACGCTGGCGCTGGCGCCGGTGATCCTCGACGCGGGCGTCGACCTGCTGGTCATCCAGGGCACGCTGGTCTCGGCCGAGCACGTGTCCACCACGGACGAGCCGCTGAACCTGAAGGAGTTCATCGCCGATCTCGACCTGCCGGTCATCGTCGGCGGCTGCACCGACTACAAGACGGCGCTGCACCTGATGCGCACCGGCGCGGCCGGGGTCATCGTCGGCATAGGCGCGGACGAGTGGTCCACGACGGACACCGTCCTCGGCATCCGGGTCCCGATGGCCACCGCGATCGCGGACGCCGCGGCCGCGCGCCGCGACTACCTGGACGAGACCGGCGGCCGCTACGTGCACCTGATCGCCGACGGCGGCATCCAGACCTCGGGCGACATCGCGAAGGCGATCGGCTGCGGCGCCGACGCGGTGATGCTGGGCGAGCCGCTCTCGCTCGCCGAGGGCGCGCCGGCGGGCGGCGCGTGGTGGCACTCGGCGGCGAGCCACCCGAGCCTGCCGCGCGGCGGCTTCTGCATCGCGGGCGAGCCGGACGGCACCCTCGAGGAGCTGCTCTACGGCCCGGCCGACCGGCCCGACGGCCAGCTGAACCTCTTCGGCGGCCTCCGCCGGGCCATGGCGAAGTGCGGTTACCACGACGTCAAGGAGTTCCAGAAGGTCTCGCTGGTCCTCGACCGCTGAGGATCGGACACACATGCACAGGGCACGAGGTTGGGTCGCGGCCGTCGCGGTGCTGGCACTGGCCGGCTGCACCGACGCGGTCGTGCCCTCGTCGGCGCCCTCGGCGTCGGCCTCGACGGCGCCCAGCTTCGCGGCGGGCGCTCCGGGCGCCGGGGATCCGTACTTTCCGACGTACGGCAACGGCGGCTACGACGTCCGCGACTACGACCTGAAACTGCGCTACGACCCGGCCGGCAACGAGCTGAGCGGCACCGCGACGATCACCGCGACCGCCACGCAGGACCTCTCGCGGTTCAACCTCGATCTCGCGTTCCTCACCGCCCGCAAGGTGACCGTCGACGGCCGGGCCGCCAAAAGCCGGGCCGACGGGAACGAGCTGGTGATCACGCCCGCGGCCGGCCTCGCCACCGGCGCGGGCTTCACCGTCGTCGTCGACTACGGCGGCAAGCCGCAGGCGCTGAACAACAAGACGCTCGGCGTCGGCGGGTGGCTGACCACCCAGGACGGTGCCTTCGCCCTCGGCCAGCCGGAGTCCGCGAGCACCTGGTTCCCGGTCAACGACCACCCGTCGGACAAGGCCACGTTCTCGCTGGCCATGACGGTTCCCGACGGGGTGGAGGCGATCAGCAACGGCGTGCCCGGCGCGCGCCGCACCGCCGCCGGCTGGACCACCTGGACCTGGCGGGAGCGCAACCCGCTGGCCGGCTATCTGGCGTTCGTGGCGATCGGGCAGTACCGGATGACGGTCGGCACGCACGCCGGCCAGCCGATGATCATCGCGATCCCGGAGTCGCTGCCCGCGGACGGCAACGCCGCGCGGGCGCTGGCGCGCACCGGCGAGATCGCCGACTACCTCGCCACCCGGTTCGGGCCGTACCCGTTCGCCTCGTACGGCGGGGTCGTCCTCGACGACGACCGGGTCGGCTACGCCCTGGAGACGCAGTCGCGGCCGGTGTACGGAAACACCTTCTTCCGGGGCGGCGCCAACGCCACGGTGGTCGCGCACGAGCTGGCGCACCAGTGGTACGGCGACAGCGTCGCCCTGCGCCGCTGGCAGGACATCTGGCTCAACGAGGGCTTCGCCACGTACGCGGAATGGCTCTGGCAGGAGCACCAGGGCGAGCGGACCGTCCAGGAATCCTTCGACCGGGCCTACGCGAACTTCGACTGGAGCATCCCGACCGGCGACCCGGGCGTGGACCACCTGTTCAGCGAGGCGGTCTACGTGCGCGGCGCGATGACCGTGCAGGCCCTGCGCCGCAAGATCGGCGACGACGTGTTCTTCGCGCTGCTCAAGTCGTGGCCGGCCGAGCACCGGGACGGCAACGTCAGCACCGAGGACTTCATCGCGGCGGCCGAGAAGGCCTCCGGCAAGGACCTCGGCGACTTCTTCGAGGCCTGGCTGTTCGGCGACCGGAAACCTACTTATTGATCAGCTCGGGGTGGTCCTCGAGGTAGGCCTCGGCCGTGCCGGCCTTCGCCGCCTTGAGGAAGCCGCGGCCGACCGGGGTCAGCTGCTCGCCGATGTAGCGGCCGTTGCTGGTCACCGAGCCGCCCGGTAGCCCGACCAGGGTCAGCCGCGCCGGGTCGAGGTCGCGCAGCGCGTACGCGTACTCGAGCGCGTTGCGGTCGCCGGAGACGACCAGGGTGTCGCCGAGCGCGGTGAGTATCGACTCCGCCCGGGCCGGGTCGGCGGGCAGCCCCGCGGCCATTGCCTGGGTGAGCAGCGCCCGGATGAGCTGGCGCTGGTGGCGCGTCCGGGTGTAGTCGCCGCCGGCCGTGTAGCGCTGCCGGGCGTAGTCGATCGCCTGCCAGCCCACCAGCTTCCGGGTGCCGGGCAGGTAGGTGGCCTGCGGGCCGGTGTATCCGCCGCCGCCGGGGCGCAGCCTGCGTGGCGTGCCGTCGGGGCGGTGGTGCTGCGAGACGACCTTCTGATCGATCTTCAGGGTGACGCCGCCGAGCGCGTCGGTCAGCCTGCTGAGTCCGCCGAAGGTCAGGATCGCGCCCGCGTCGAAGCCGTCGACGCCGGTGTAGTCCGAGATCGTCCGCGAGAGCAGCTCGTAGCCCTGCGCCACGTCGGCCTTGTCGGTGCCCCGCACCTTCGCACCGGAGCTCATCGCCTCGGTGAGCTTGCGCCGCCCGCCGTCGTACCCGTTGGCCTTGAACGCGGGCACGTCCACCCGGAGGTCCCGGGGCAGCGAGTAGAGATAGCCGGACTTGAGATCCTCGTTGATGTGCATCACCATGATCGCGTCCGCGTGCGGCTGCCAGTCCGGGATGCTCACCCGGGTGTCGACGCCGACCACCAGCAGGTCGAGCGGGCCGGTGATGTCGGCGCCGGGCGACGGCGCCGGGCTGGTCGCGGTCGGCGGGGCCGGCTGCGCCGAGGCGGCTCCCGGACCGGGCATGACCTGCGGATCCGGCTCGTCGTCGCCGCCGCGCAGCGCCGCGACGATCCCCACCCCGGCCAGCATCAGCACCACCGTCACCGCGCCGACTATCGTCCAGATGAGCTTGGTTGTCCGCATGCTGGAACAGTAAGCGACGACTTCACACTGCTCAATGCCGCGACTTCTCGCGTTTTGGTACGTGCTGTCGAATCGGATAGATCAGCCGTACGCTGACCGCCGCGATTCGCCGTGGCGGTGGGTCGATCACGGGGAGGCTCGGCCCACATGAAGTTGTTCTCGCGGCGGATAGCCGTCGGTGCGCTGTCGGCGACGGTGGTCGTGTCGATGGCCGGGGTGTCGACCTGGGCGATGGCGGCGGACACCGCCGTCTTGCCGGTGCGGCTCGTCGTCGGTCTCAAGGCCGGCGCTCCCGAGACCGTGACCGCGGCGGGGACCGTGCAGGCGATGGGCATCCGGTCGATGGACGTCGCCGCGCCCGCGCAGAGGGCCATGGAGGCCCTGCGCGCGCAGACGATGGAGGTGCCTGCCGCGCGCAAGGCGTGGGTCATCGCGGCCCTCAAGAAGGACCCGAACGTCGCCTACGTCGAGATCGACCGGGCGCGCACGGTGGTCGACGTGACCCCGAACGACCCGCAGTACATCGCCGGGAACCAGCCCGAGATCGACACGGTCAAGCTGCCGGCCGCGTGGGACACCACGAAGGGTTCCGCGGTCAAGGTCGCCGTGCTGGACACCGGGGTGAACGCCGTCGGTGACCTGGCCGGCGCGGTGCTGCCCGGCTACAACTACGTCAGCAACAACACCAAGACCGCCGACGACCACGGCCACGGCACCATGGTGTCCTCGCTGATCGCCGCCCGCGGCGACAACGCCGCCGGCATGGCCGGCGCCTGCTGGGGCTGCGCCATCCTGCCGGTGAAGGTGCTCGACCGGAAGGGCAGCGGCTACGACAGCGACGTCGCCAAGGGCATCGTCTGGGCCACCGACAACGGCGCGAAGATCATCAACATGTCGCTCGGCGGCGTGGACTACGCGCAGGTCCTCGCCGACGCGGTCGCCTACGCCAACCGCAAGGGCGTGCTGGTCGTCGCCGCCGCCGGCAACGAGCACACCAGCCTCAAGTCCTACCCGGCGGCGCTGCCGAACGTGCTCGCCGTCGGCGCCACCGTGCGCGGCTCGGACGCGCGCGCCGCCTACTCCAACTACGGCCCCGCCTGGGTCGACATGGCCGCACCGGGCCAGGTCCTGGTTCAGAGAGGCGCCAAGTTCGAGGTCCTCGAGGGCACCTCGTTCGCGGCGCCGATGGTCGCCGGGGCGGCCGCCCTGGTCAAGTCGCACCACCCGGCGTACACGGGCTGGTCGATGACGCGCGCGATGACGCTTTCGGCCCGCCCGCTGGACGCCAACGGCGACGGCGCGCACGACGCCTGGACGCAGTACGGCATGCTCGACGCCGCCAAGGCGCTGACCATCGACACCGACCTGGCCCCGCCGAACATCACCGGCATCTCGTCCCCGGCCGCGAACGCGCGGGTGCGCGGCAAGATCAACGTCACGCCGACCGGCATCGGCGACGCCTGGTCCGGGGTCCGCAACGTCTACCTCTACGTGGACGGCGTCTACAAGGCGCAGGACTGGACCGCGCCGTACGTGCTGCCTTACAACACCGCCGGCCGCAACGGCGCGGTCAAGATGCAGGTGCGGGTCTACGACAAGGCCGGCAACCGCACCAACTACGAACGCACGATCATCGCGGACAACACGGCTCCGACCGTGAAGATCACCAGCGGGCCGAAGAACAAGGCGAAGGTCAAGGGCACCGTCAAGATCGCGGTCAGCGCCTCCGACAAGTACGGCCTGCGCCGGGTGGAGTTGCTGATCAACGGCAAGGTGATCCAGAAGGACACCGCCGCGGCGTACAAGTTCAGCTTCAAGGCCTCCAAGCAGCCGAAGAAGATGAAGGTGCAGATCCGGGCGATCGACCTGGTCGGCAACGTCAAGTACGCGACGACGCGCAACTACACGCGCTGACCCGATCTTCCGCGGCAGGCCCTCACCGAGCGCTCCCGGTGAGGGCCTGCTGCTACCCAGGCGCAACCGACACGGTTCGGCGTCTCCAACGGGCGAGGCCCACCGTTGCTGGATGTCTGTGCTACGGGTGCTGGTCGTCGGTCTCCTGGTGGGTGGCGTCGCGCTGACGGGCGGTCCGGCCGTCGCGGCGCCGGCGGACGAGGCGCCGGTCTCGCTGATCGTCGGCCTGCACGGCGGCGGCGACGTGGTCGCCTCCCTCGATCGCCGGGTCGACGTCCTCGACAGCGAGCGGCTCGCCGGTGCCGGCGCGGTCACCGTCGACGTCCCCGCCGGCCAGGTCACCGAGGCCGCCGACGCGCTGCGGGCGGACCCGGCCGTCGCGTACGTGGAGCGGGACCAGATCGCCCGGATCGCCGCCGTCACCCCCGCCGACCCGTACTACTCCCAGCAGTGGGGGATCGACCGCGCCGGCGTCGCCCGAGCCTGGGAGACGACCCGAGGGGCCGGCGGCGTGGTCGTCGCCGTGGTGGACACCGGGGTGCGCAAGCTGCCCGACTTCGCCGGGCGGGTGCTGCCTGGCCGCGACTTCGTCAACGGCGACGGCAACGCCGACGACGACCAGGGGCACGGCACGATGGCCGCCGGCGTGATCGCCGCGGGCGGCGACGACGGCGTCGGCATCGCCGGCATCTGCTGGAACTGCAAGATCCTGCCGGTCAAGGTGCTCGACGCCCACGGCGCCGGCAGCTACAGCGACATCGCCGAGGGCATCCGCTGGTCCGCCGACCAGGGCGCGGACGTCATCAACCTGTCGCTGGGCGGCACGGCGGACAGCCGGCTGCTGCGCGACGCCGTCGCATACGCCACCGGCAAGGGCGCGCTCGTGATCGCGGCGGCCGGCAACAGCGGGACGTCGAAGCCGACCTACCCGGCCGCGGCGCCGTCGGCGCTCGCCGTGGGCGCCTCCACCGCCGAGGACGCCCGCTACTCCTGGTCGAGCTACGGCAGCGGGTGGGTCGACATCGCGGCGCCCGGCTGCAACCCCGCGCAGGAGCGCGGCGGCGCGGTCAGCCAGTTCTGCGGCACCTCGTCGGCCGCCCCGTTCGTGGCCGGCGTCGCCGCACTGCTCGCCTCGACCACCCCGACGCCGACGGCCGAGACCATGCGGACGGCGCTGACGACGTCCGCCACCCGGCTGTCCGGCGGCTGGGTCGCCGCCGGCTCCGGCCGGGTCGACGCCGCGGCCGCCCTCGCCGCCCTGCCGGTCGCCGACGACCACGTGGCGCCGGCCGTGTCCTTCACCTCGCCGAGCGGCAACGCGCTGGTCCGGGGCACGGTCACGGTCTCGGCCCGGGCCACCGACGACGTCGGCATCGCCAAGGTGCAACTGCTCGCCGACGGCGTGGTGGTCGGCACCGACCGGGTGGCGCCGTACGCCGTCTCGTGGCGGACCTCCGGCCGCGGCCGGACCGTGACGCTCGGGCTGCGCGCGTACGACCGCGGCGGCAATGTGGTGAACGCCACCCGCTCGGTGACCGTCGACAACTGGGGGCCATCGGTCCGGATCACCGGTGGTCCGGCCGGCGGGACCCGCAAGGTCCGCAAGACCAGGTACGTCTCCGCGGCGGCCGCCGACAGCCACGGGATCAGCCGGATGGAACTGCTGGTCAACGGCAAGGTCACCCAACGGTACGCGGGCAGCGCCCGCAGGTTCGGCGTGCAGACGTGGAAGCACGGCAAGGCCATGACCGTGCAGGTGCGCGCCTACGACAGGGCCGGGAACGTCCGGTACGCCCCGGCCCGGAAGTGGTACCGCTGACGCCGGTAAACTCGCGCGACATGACTACACCGCGTCCGGTTCTTGTCGTCGACTTCGGCGCTCAATACGCCCAGCTGATCGCCCGACGGGTCCGCGAGGCGCGGGTCTATTCCGAGATCGTGCCGCACTCGATGCCAGTCGCGGAGATGCTCGCCCGGAACCCGGCGGCGATCATCCTGTCCGGCGGGCCGTCGAGTGTGTACGAGCCCGGCGCGCCGTCGCTCGACCCGGCGCTGTTCGACAACGACGTGCCGGTCTTCGGCATCTGCTACGGCTTCCAGGCGATGGCGCAGGCGCTGGGCGGCACCGTCGCGCACTCCGGCGCCCGGGAGTACGGCCGCACCGTGCTCACCCCGCTGGCCGAGCCCGGCAAGCTGCTGCGCGAGCTCCCCGCGGACCTGCCGGTCTGGATGTCGCACGGCGACGCGGTGACCGAGGCGCCGGCGGGCTTCGCCGTGACCGCCTCCTCGGCGGGCGCGCCGGTCGCCGCGTTCGAGAGCCTGGCGACCCGCCGGGCGGGCGTGCAGTTCCACCCCGAGGTGGCGCACACCCAGCAGGGGCAGGAGATGCTCCAGCGCTTCCTCTACGACATCGCCGGCATCGAGCCGACCTGGACGTCCTCCAACATCATCGACGACCAGGTCGCCGCGATCCGCGAGCAGGTCGGCGACCGGCAGGTCATCTGCGGCCTGTCCGGCGGCGTCGACTCGGCGGTGGCCGCGGCGCTGGTGCACCGGGCGATCGGCGACCAGCTCACCTGCGTCTTCGTCGACCACGGGCTGCTGCGCGCCGGCGAGGCCGAGCAGGTCGAGAAGGACTACGTCGCGGCGACCGGCATCCGCCTCAAGGTCGTCGACGCCGCCGAGACCTTCCTGGGTCACCTGGCCGGCGTCACCGATCCCGAGCAGAAGCGCAAGATCATCGGCCGGGAGTTCATCCGCGCGTTCGAGGCGGCGGCCCGCGAGCTCGACGCCGAGCGGCACGTCGAGTTCCTGGTGCAGGGCACGCTCTACCCGGACGTGGTCGAGTCCGGCGGCGGCACCGGCACGGCCAACATCAAGTCTCACCACAACGTCGGCGGCCTGCCGGACGACCTGCAGTTCGCGCTGATCGAGCCGCTGCGCACCCTGTTCAAGGACGAGGTGCGCGCGCTCGGCGCCGAGCTGGGCCTGCCCGAGGAGATCGTCCAGCGGCACCCGTTCCCGGGCCCCGGCCTGGCGATCCGGATCATCGGCGCGGTCGACCGGCACCGGCTCGACGTGCTGCGCGCCGCGGACCTGATCGCCCGCGAGGAGCTGACCGCGGCCGGCCTGGACCGCGACGTGTGGCAGTTCCCGGTGGTCCTGCTGGCCGACGTGCGCAGCGTCGGCGTGCAGGGCGACGGCCGGACCTACGGGCACCCCGTCGTGCTGCGGCCGGTCTCCAGCGAGGACGCCATGACGGCGGACTGGTCGCGCCTGCCGTACGAGGTCATCGCCAAGATCTCGACCCGCGTGACCAACGAGGTGCCCGAGGTCAACCGGGTTGTCCTCGACGTGACCAGCAAGCCGCCGGGCACCATCGAGTGGGAGTAGGGGCCGCGGTCTCCCGCGGCCGGCACCGTCATGCGGCCGGCGGCTGACCCCAGGTCGGGTCGGCCGGGTCGCGCCACGGCGGCGCGGCCGGGGCGGCCGGCGCGGGCTCCTCGGGCATCAGGAACCAGGCGATCGGGTACACGAGCAGGCCCGCGCCCCAGGTGAGGGCGACGAGCACGCCGAAGCCGACCCGGACGAGCACCGGGTCGACGTTGAGGTATCGGCCGATCCCGCTGCAGACGCCCGCCACGATGCGGTCGTCCAGCGGTCGGCGGAGCTGCTTGTACGGGGCGATGGTGGGCTGAGTCATGACCCAAGAGTGCGGCGGAAGGTCCCCTCGCCGCCTCGGTGAGAGCCCCGATTCCGACCCTGATTCGCCCTACCGAGATGGGTGATTCGGGGGTTTGCTGTCTGTTATCGCCCGGGTGCGCTCAGTGCGGAGAACCGCCCTGATCAGCGATTACTGTGGGCTATCGTCCTGTCAGGAATCCGACAGTCGATTTCTGGAGGTCACATAATCCGGGCAGAATGCCGCCCGTGACCCCCGCTCTCGAGCCGCTCCGCAGGATCGCGGCCTACGCCGTCGCGACCGATCCCCAAGGCCGCGTCCTACTCGTCCGCGCCTCGGCCCGCTCCGGCACGCCCGGCGTGTGGTCGCTGCCCGGCGGGGCCGTCGATCACGGCGAGGACCCGAACCACACCGTCGTCCGCGAGACCGCCGCGGAGACCGGGCTGTCCGTCGCCGTCGCCGGCCTGCGCGACGTGCTGGCCGACATGAGGTCGCTGCCGCACCGCGGCGTCACCATCCACACCGACCGCCTCGTCTACGAGGTGTCGATCCGTGGTGGCAACCTCTGCGACCGGGTGGGCCAGCCGACCGACCTGGCCCGCTGGCACACCCTCGAGGAGGCGGAGCGGCTGCGCCTGCGGCCGTTCACCGCCGCCGCCCTCGGCCTCTCGGCGGCCTCCGCCGACCTGCGGCCCGAGGAGGTGCCGGAGTTCCCGTCCTTCTACGCCGTCGCCGGTCCGGACGGGCTGCACCGCGCGCAGCGCTTCGCGGCGTACGCGATCGCCACCGACCCGCGGGACCGCCTGCTGCTCACCCGCATCGCGAAGGGGTATCCCGGCGAGGGCCGCTGGCACCTGCCCGGCGGCGGCACCGACTACGGCGAGCAGCCCGGCACCGCCCTGATCCGCGAGCTGGTCGAGGAGACCGGCCAGGTGGGCCGCCTGGTCGAGCTGCTCGGCGTCGCCAGCCACCGGGACGCGGCGTCGCTGGGCCCCGAGGGCTATCCGATCGACTGGCACGGTGTCCGCGCCTACTACCGGGTCTTCGTCGACGCGCCGACCGAGGTGGTCGTCAAGGATGTCGGCGGCTCGACCTCCGAGGCCTGCTGGATGGCGGTCGGTGCGGCCGCCGAGCTGCCCGGCGACGAGGTGACCGAGGTGACGGCCGAGGCGCTGCGGGCGGCGAGGCTAGCCTGAGGGGCGTGAAGGTCAGACGAATCGGCGCGTACGGGGTCTGCCGGGACGACTCGGGCCGGGTGCTGCTCGCCCGCAACTCCGGCCTGTCGTCGTTCCCGGGGCTGTGGACCCTGCCGGGCGGCGGCGTCGAGCAGGGCGAGGACCCCGACGACACGGTCGTCCGGGAGTTCGCCGAGGAGACGGGCCTCTCCGTGCGCGTGGCGGGCCTGGTCTCGGTGACGTCGGACGTGTTCCGGCTGCCACACACCGATACGTGGGAACACACCGACCGGATCATCTACGACGTGGAAACGGCCGGCGGCAGCCTGCGTAACGAGGCCGCCGGCACCACCGAGGCCGTCGACTGGGTGCGGCCGGAGCGGCTGCCGTTGATGCCGTTCACCGCCCGCGTGCTCGGCCTGCCCGGCGCCGCCTCCGACGTACCGGACGAGGCGGACTCCGCCGTCGCCCGCACGCCGGGGCGCGGCCAGCGCTTCGGGGCGTACGGGCTGGTCACCGACCCGGACGGCCGGGTCCTGCTCACCAAGATCGCGACCGGCTATCCGGGCGCCGGGTGCTGGCACCTGCCCGGCGGCGGCACCGACCACGGCGAGGCGCCGGAGGCGGCCGTCGCCCGGGAGCTGCTCGAGGAGACCGGGCAGCACGGACGGGTGACCGGGCTGCTGGGCATCTCGCACCGGCACGATCCGGCCGCGATAGGTCCGGAAGGGGTGCCGATCGACTGGCATGTCGTGCGGGTCCTGTTCAGGATTCTCGTCGATGCGCCGACAGAAACAGTAGTGACCGAAGCCGGCGGGTCGACGGAAGCGGCGGGGTGGTTCGACGCCGCCACCGTGCGTGATCTTCCGCTGACCGAGGTCGCGTGGGCCGCCGTCCGGCGGCTGACGGGTGGGACGACGCATCGATGACCGGCGCAGGCGGCCGGTGATCGGCCTAGGAGGCTTCGGTTAGAATCGTCACAGGGCCAGGCAGCATGGGTGCCTCCCTCGCCCGTCGAAGGAACAGAACTCAAGAGGATGTCGTTGCACACGGCGCTGAAGAGGTCTGCGAGGTCTATCGCCAAGACCGCTCGGCTATGCGATTGTGTAACCCGCCTAACATGACTGTCCGTAGACGTACGGGCGAAGGGCAGCACCCCGGAACGGCTCGAGCCGCCGGGGATTCCGACCCCAAGATGGAGGAGCACGTGCCGAGAACCCCTTGGCGCCGGCGTCGCACGACGGATAGTCCCCGTCCCGCCGGACGTCGTTGGGCAGGCCGGCTGCGCCGCGGTGGAACGATCGCGCGGCAAGCCCTTCTGGTGCGCGTGGGACGCAGGTCCGGCGAAGCCGGACGCGCCGCCACCGCCACCCGGGCCGAGGTCATTTACACCGGCACGGAGCTTCTACCCTCCCCGTACGGCCGCAGCCGTGCGCTCGCGACCCCGGACAGCCACGGCCCCGCGCCGACGGCCCAGCCGGTCATCGTCGAGGCGGACTCGGCCTCGCTGCTGCCCGGTGAGCACACGATGCGCCGCCGCGTCAGCTTCGCGCTGGTCAACGGCTGCACCCTGGCCAGCCTCGGCCTCGGGCTGCTCGCGATCTTCCTGGCCATGCAGGGCGAAACCCGGATCGCGGCCGCCTGCCTGGTGGCCTGCGTCGTCTTCGACGGTCTCGACGGTGCCCTGGCCCGCAAGCTGGGCGTCTCCAGCCCGTTCGGCGCGCAGATGGACTCGCTGGCCGACATGTGCTCGTTCGGCCTGGCCGCGCCCGTCGTGGTCTACGCCTCGCTCGCGCACACCGTGCCGACCGCGTTCGCCGCGGTGGCCTGCATGCTGGTGGCCGGCTGCGCCGCGATCCGGCTGGCCCGCTTCAACGTCTCGCCCAAGGACGGCCGGTTCTTCTCCGGCGTGCCGACGACGATGGCCGCCGCGGTGCTGGCCCTCGCGGTGCTGATCGGTCTGCCGCTGCCCGGCGAGGTGGTGCTGGGTGGGGTGGCGCTGATGGCGTTCGCGATGGTCTCCAGCTTCCCGTACGCCAAGCTGGCCCGGCTCGTGAAGCTGCCGCCGTGGCTGTGGCTGCTGCCGATCGTGGGCGCCCTGGTGGACGCGCGCCTGACGTTCGTGCTGGTCGTCGCCGCTTACCTGTTCAGCGGCCCGGTGCTGTGGCTGAAAACCCGCCGCGCCGTCTGACGTCCGCTCTCATCGGAAAGGCCGCCTGCCCCGGCTGGGGTAGGCGGCCTTTTCCGTGTTCGGCGGGTGTGGGTCAGATCCAGCGAGCGATCACGGAGCTGGCGCCGATGACCTTGTCGCCGACCGCGACGGTGGCCTCGGCCTTGTCCGCCGGCAGGTAGACGTCCGTGCGGGAGCCGAAGCGGATCAGCCCCATTCGCTCGCCGCGGGCCACCAGGGTGCCCACCGGGGTGCGCTGCACGATCCGGCGGGCGATCAGGCCGGTCCGCTGGGCCACGGCGACCGTGCCGTGGTCGGTGTCCAGCACCGTGTACGCCGCGACGTTGTGCTCGGCGGCCGCGGTCATCGCGTTCGCGTAGCCGCCGTCGATGACGAAGTAGTCCGTGACCCGGCCGGCCACCGGCACACGGTTGACGTGCACGTCGAGCACCGACAGGAAGACCGCGACGCGCAGGAACTCGCCCTCGCCGAGGCGCTCGTCGGTCAGGCGCTCCACCGACAGCACCTTGCCGTCGCTGGCCGCGACGATCGCGTTCGAGTCGGCGGGGATGTCGCGCTCCGGGTCGCGGAAGAACGCCGCGACCGGAAGCGCGGCCAGGGCCGGGATCAGCCACAGCTTCGACTTGGGGCGGGCGCCGCGGGCCAGCGCGGCCAGGCCTAGCGCGATGCCGGCCGCGGCGACGCCGTTCGAGTCGATGTGCATCGTGCGGGTCACCGGCACGCTGGACGGGCGGTAGGCCGGCGCCAGGGTGGCGGCCACCCGGGTGTCGGCCTGGCTGAAGCGCAGCCGGTGCACGCGCAGCGGTGGCTGGTTGCGGGCCACCAGGTCGGTGCCGACCCCGAAGAGGGCGCTCTGCCGGAACAGCTCGGCGGCCGCGCCGCCGGTGCGCCCGGGCACGGCGGGAACCGCGACGGAGACGACCGCGCCCTCGGTGAGGTACTTACCCAGGCTGTCGAGCACCGCGCGGGTCTCGTCGGCGGTGCCGGTCAGCGGCTCGCCGAGGATGACGACGTCGGCCGGGGTGGCCTCGGCCAGCGAGTCCAGGATCCGGACCCGGTCCGAGACCCAGCTGCCCAGCCCGGCGATGTGGTCGCGGAGCAGGTCGGCGGTGCTGCGCACGCCCGCGACCAGGGTCAGGTTGTCGCCGGGCAGCAGCGCCTCGATGGCGGCGGCCACCACGGCCGAGGCGTGGTCGGCCCCGATGACCAGGGCGCTGGTTGCGGCGTTGTGGCGGGCGAACTCGGCGGTAAGGGCGCGGGCGGCGCGCGGGCCGACGCCGGTCACAGGCGCGGTGGACACGACGGGAAACGACGTCATGACGGTACGGGCTCCTCGCGCTGTCGGATTTCCTCTGCTCGAAGAGCATATGGCGCCGTCCGCAGGCCTCACCCGTTGGTGTGACCTGCGGACGGTGCGTTCTGGTTCAGTCGCGCTGCGGTAGCTCGCCGGTGTCCTCATCCGTCACCGGCGCCTCCTCCGCCACCGGCGCGGGCGGCGCCGATGCGGGCTTCGGCGCGGAAGGTGCCGGCGGCGTGGAGACCGGGTGCTTGAGGTACGCCGGGTTCAGGTCGGTCCGGTCCGCCGGGTTGTGCAGCAGCTCGCGCACGATGTCGGCGTGCATGCCGGGTGGCAGGTCGCTGCCGGGCGTCTCCACCTCGGCCTCGGCCTGAACCGCGGCGGGCACCTCGGCGCGCTTGCCGGAGCGGATCGCGCCGAGCAGCCCGAGCACCCCGAACAGGATCAGCCCGCCGGCCACCAGCCAGCCCGCGGCGGGCAGCTGGACCGAGGTCACCCGGGTGACCGCCCACCAGGCCGCGACCAGCAGGAAGATCAGGCCGAAGCTCAGCGAAATGCCGTCGGTACGGTGCGGCCTCATCGGGCAACCTCCACGTCGCCGGTGTTCATCTCGATGTTCAGCCGCAGCTTGCCGCCGCCGGCGCCGTCCGCGCCCAGGTCGGTGACCTCCTGCGTCTGAAGGTCGCTGCCCTCCCACTGGCGGCCGAAGATCTCCGCCCGGCCGCCGTCCATCTGGACGGTCGTGGTGGTGTCGACGTTGTCGGGGAGCAGGATCCGCAGCTGGCCGAGCTTCATCGCGACGGTGGTGACCTGATCCTGGCCGGTGAAGTCGACCGCGCGCAGGTCCAGGGTGGCCGTACCGATGGTGAAGTCGTAGCGGTCCGCGACCGCGTCGATGCTCTGCGGCCGGTATGAGCTGTTGCCCAGCTCGCCGCCCCAGCTCTCGGCGCCGCTGGAGACCGCGAGGCCCAGGCAGGCCAGGATCGCCAGGAAGATGAGCCCGCGGGACCGGCCGAACCAGGTGCCGACGATCAGGCCGAGGGCGATGGTGGTGAGCGCGGCCGCGAAGTAGGCCGAGACCGACACGTCGACGCCGGCGAGGTCGATCAGGGCCAGCAGGCCCATGACCATCACGATCATGAAGAACGTGATGCGGCCGAGCTTCGAGCGCTCCCGGGGCGGCTTGGGCGGCCGCTGCCTCGGCGGCGCCGGCGGGTGCACCGCCGGACCGGCACTCTGATGCGCCCAGGGGCCGTGCGGGGCGAACGGCGGCCGGTAGCCGCCCGGCGGCGGCGCGTACGCCGTGCTGGGCGGGATGTACGCCGCCTGCGTGTATCCGGGCGGCGGGGTGGCGGGCGGGCTGTAGTTCGGTGGCCGGGGCGGCAGCGGCGCGGTCACCGGTTCGCCGGCCGGTGCGGGCGCGGCCGGGAACGCCGCGGTCCGCTCTTCGTCCGGCGCAGCCGCAGGGGGCGCTGCCGGTGCCGAGGGAAAGGTCGCGGCGCTCGCCGCCGACCACGGCCCGTCCGGCGCCGGGTCCGGCGCCGCGGCCCTGGCGTTCGCGTTGAGCCTGCCGTTGCGCTTGAGCACCAGCGCGCCGCAGGCCAGGACCGCCGCGGCCAGCAGGGTCGCCCGCAGGCCGTCCCGGACGACGAACGCGAAGGTCAGCACGGCGGCCGCGCTCACCAGCACGATCGACAGCGGGGTCATCGCCGAGCGGCCGCGGCCGAGCAGCGACTCGACGGGGGAGCCGGTGTCGCCCTCGGCCGGGGTCAGCAGCCAGGTGACCAGGTAGATCAGCACACCGACGCCGCCGAAGAAGCTGAGCACGGCCAGCACCACGCGCCAGAGCACCGGGTCGGTGTTGGTGGCGTTGGCGATCGCGCCGGAGACGCCGGCGAGGTACCGGCCGCGGGTCGGCCGGATCAGCTTCTCCCGGGAGAAGGTCGGCCCGTCCGGCCCGCCGAACCACGGCGGCGGCTCGGCGCCGGGAGGCGCGGCGGCGCCCGGCGGCGGCGGAGGGGGCGGGTCCGACTCGGTCGGCGCGTCCGTGGCCGGCGGCTCGTATGCCGCGGGCGGAGGGTCGGACGGCGGAGGTACGGCGGAAGGTGCCGGAGCGTCCTGCGACGACCCGGCAGCTTCGCGGGACTGGGCAGCTTCGTCGGTCATGCCTTCGATACTGGTCGCACCCCCACCCGAACCGCCTCAGGCGGCGACCCTGACGCCACCCTGAGATCCGGGGGCCGTACGGATAGGGGAGTTACCCCGTGGCCGTCGTCCCCGGCTCGTGTGACGATCGAACAGGCCGGACATCGCCGTGCCCGCAGCTTGGAGGAGGAGCGATCACCGCCGCCGCCGCACCACCGCCGCGCCGCCTTTACCGGCCGCGCGACCACCGCGTCATTGCCGGGGTCGCCTCCGGTCTCGCGCGTCATCTGCGCGTTCCGGTCACGGCGGTACGTATCGCCCTGGTGCTCCTGCTCGGTTTCAACGGCCTCGGCCTGCTGCTCTACGCCGTGTTCTGGGCCGTGCTCCCGCAGCAGCTGTCGACCGGCGAGCAGCGCACCCGCCGGGACCTGGGCCTGCTGCTGCCGTTCGGCGCGATCGGCCTCGGCGTCGTGCTGCTGCAGGGCCTGCTCTTCGAGGACAACGGCGTGGCCGGCACGGCGGGCTGGCTGATCGCCGTGACGGCGGTCGGCGCCGGCGTGATCTGGCACCAGTCCGACCCGACCCGCCGGGGCCTGGTGGACAACCCGCAGGCACCCTGGCTCGCCGCGGTGGTAGCGGAGAGTGATCGCCGCTCGTTCCTGTTCCGGTTCATCGGCGGCGGCGTCCTGGTCGCGGTCGGTGTCATCGGCGTGCTGGCCGTGTACGCGCCGGCCGGCAACCTCAGCGCGGTCTTCAACGGCGTGATCTTCGCGCTGGTCGGCCTGCTCGGCGTCGGCGTCGTCATGGCGCCACTGCTCTGGCGCACCTTCAGCCAGCTCCGCTCGGAGCGCGAGGGCCGCATCCGCGAGCAGGAGCGCGCCGAGGTCGCGGCGATGATCCACGATCAGGTGCTGCACACGCTCGCGCTGATCCAGCGCAACTCGACGGACATCAAAGAGGTCCAGCGGCTGGCCCGCGGCCAGGAACGCAGCCTGCGCAACTGGCTGTACAAGCCGATGGCGTCGCCGACCGAGCGGTTCGCGGCGGCGCTCGAGCAGGCGGCCGCCGAGGTCGAGGACACCTACGCGATCTCGGTCGAGGCCGTGGTGGTCGGCGATACGGAGTGTGACGACCGGGTCGCCGCGCTGGTCGCCGCCGCGCGCGAGGCGCTGGTGAACGCGGCCCGCCACTCCGGGGTGGAGACCGTGTCGCTCTACGCGGAGGTCGAGGCCGAGGAGCTCAGCGTGTTCGTCCGCGACCGCGGTGCCGGTTTCGACCCCGACGGGGTGGAGGATACGAGGCACGGCGTCCGTGGCTCGATCGTCGGGCGGATGCGGCGGCACGGCGGCAGGGCCGAGATCCGCAGCGCGCCCGGCGACGGCACCGAGGTACGCCTGACGCTGCCCGCCTCGCGGGAGAGCGTCACCGCCGGAAAGGAGAACGCACGATGACCGAGCCCGCAGCCGAGGAGAACCGGCGGCTCACCGTCTTCCTCGTCGACGACCACGCGATGTTCCGGGCCGGCGTCCGCGCCGAGCTCGGGGTGCACGTCGAGGTGGTCGGCGAGGCCAGTTCCGTGGCGGAGGCGGTCGCCCGGATCGCCGCGACCTCCCCGGACGTGGTCCTGCTCGACGTGCACATGCCCGACGGCGGTGGCCGCGCGGTGCTCGACGCGATGCGGCGTACGCATCCGCAGGTGAAGTTCCTGGCCCTCTCCGTCTCCGACGCCGCCGAGGACGTGATAGGCCTGATCAGGGCCGGTGCCCGCGGCTACGTGACGAAGACGATCTCGCCGGACGAGCTCGCCGCGGCGATCAGGCGGGTGGCCGACGGCGACGCGGTGTTCAGCCCGCGCCTCGCCGGTTTCGTGCTGGACGCGTTCGCGTCGCGCCCGGACGTGCCCGTCGCGGATCCCGAGCTGGACCAGCTCACCAACCGCGAGCGCGAGGTGCTGCGGCTGCTCGCCCGGGGCTACGCGTACAAGGAAATTGCGAAGGAGCTGTACATCTCCATAAAGACGGTTGAGACCCACGTCTCAAACGTGCTCCGAAAGCTACAGATGTCCAACCGCTATGAGCTTTCGAGGTGGGCGGCCGATCGTCGACTGGTCTAGGGGTACTCAACCGTCCGGACAGGTATGTTTGCCCTAGGTAGGGCAAACCGGACGTAGTGACTACTGATAGTTACCTGAGAACTACACTTGACCTTAAACGCCAGGTCAGCAGCATGTGGCTGACGGAGTAGATGATCTTCGCGCAGTGGCGGCACCGCATCGGGCTAATATCGGCTTGATAACGGCGCCGCCATGGCCTAGGGGCCCTGTGCGAAGGTGTCCTCTACTCACACAACCCCTCGTGAGCGCCCTTGAAGGAGTAACTCCCATGCTCGGGAATCGTCCATGGAAGATGGCGGTCGGCGCGACCGCCATCGCCTTGTTGGCCGCTGGCTGCTCTGGTGGTGGGTCGGATGACACCGAATCCGCCACCAACACCGTCGTCATCGGTATCGGAGAGCCGCAGCACCTGATTCCGTCGAATGCGACTGAGTCGAGTGGCGCCCAGGTCCTCTCCTCGCTGTTCTACCCCCTCATCGACTTCGACGCGCAGAGTAAGCCCGTCGAGGTCGGCGCCGAGTCGGTCACCTCGGACGACAACAAGGTCTGGACGGTGAAGCTGAAGCCGGGCTTCACGTTCAGCAATGGCGAGCCCGTCATCGCCGATAACTTCATCGACGCCTGGAACTACGGCGCGTACGGCCCCAACGGCCAGGGCGCGTCCTACTTCTACGAGCGCATCGAGGGCTACGCCGACCTCCAGTCGGTCGACCCGGACGGCGAGGACGGCCCGAAGAAGGCCCCCGAGCCCAAGGCCAAGACCCTCACCGGCCTGAAGAAGGTCGACGACACCACCTTCACGGTGACCCTGTCGGCGCCCTTCGCCGGCTGGGAGTCCGTCATGGGCTACACCGCGTTCTACCCGCTGCCGAAGGCCGCCTTCTCCGCCCCCGGCGTCATCGCCGACGGGTTCGAGGACGCGATCATCGGTAACGGCCCCTTCAAGATGAAGGGCACGTGGGAGCACGACTCCCAGATCGTGGTGGAGAAGGTCGACGGCTTCAAGGGCACCGTCCCGAAGATCGACGGCATCACCTGGAAGATCTACCAGGACCAGAAGGCGGAGTACGCCGACCTCCTCGCGGAGAACGTCGACGTCCAGACGACCATCCCGATCGAGAGCCTGGCCGCCGCGCCCGGCGACCTCGGCCCCCGCTTCCTGAAGAGCCCGAGCTCCTCGTTCGCGTTCGTCGGCTTCCCGACGTTCCAGCCGGAGTTCGCCAAGAAGGAGGTCCGGCAGGCCCTCTCCATGGCGGTCAACCGCCAGGAGATGACCGACCAGATCTTCCTCGGTTCGCAGACGCCGGCCACGTCGTTCGTGTCCCCGGTGGTTGCCGGTTACCGCGACAACACCTGCGGTGACAACTGCAAGTACGACCCGGCGAAGGCCAAGGCGCTCTACGACGCCAACGGTGGTCCCAAGAAGATCCAGATCACCTACAACGCTGACGGTGGCCACAAGGCGTGGGTCGACGCCATGTGCAACCAGATCAAGGCGTCGCTCGGCATCGAGTGCACGGGCGTCGGCGAGCCCAAGTTCGCCGACCTCCTCACCAAGGTCGAGAAGAAGGAGAAGGTCGGTCTCATCCGCCTCGGCTGGCTGATGGACTACCCGCTGATGGAGAACTACCTGGGCCCGCTGTACGGCACCGGTGGCTCCTCCAACTACTACGGCTACTCCAACCCGCAGTTCGACGCGCTGGTCAAGGAGGGCTCGGCGGCCAAGACGACCGACGAGGCCATCGCCAAGTGGCAGGCGGCCGAGGACATCCTCGCCAAGGACATGCCGGTCATCCCGCTGCGTTTCGGTCAGAACGTCTTCGGCCACTCGCAGAAGGTCAAGAATGTGAACGTCGACCTGTTCTCCAAGGTTGACCTCTACAAGATCGAAGTGAACTGATCCAAGGCCGTTAGTGCACTGGTGGCGCCACGGATTATGTGACACCGTGGCGCCACCTCTGTGTTCCCCTACTTACAGCCGCCGTGCCCACGAGGCGCGGCGGCGCATCTTCCGCGGAAGAGGCTAAATCCGTATGTTCCGCTACATCGTGCGGCGCCTACTTCAGATGGTTCTGACGTTCTTCGGAGCCACCTTCATCGTGTATGCGCTGATGTTCGCCAACCAGGACGACCCCCTCCAGGCGTTGGCGGGCGAACGGCCCCTTACCCAGAGCGTGCGCCAGGCACTGACTGAGCGCTACCACCTCGACGAGCCCTTCCTCACGCAGTACTGGTACTACATGAAGGGCATGCTCTCCGGGGACTTCGGTACCTCGCTGACCGGCCGGAAGATCAGCGACATGATGCTCCAGGCCTGGCCTGTGACCATCCGGCTGGCAATCATCGCGATGGTCATCGCCGCGACAGTCGCGGTCACCGCCGGCGTCATCTCCGGCATCCGCCGGGGCAGCATGTTCGACAACGTGACCCTGGTGATCACGCTGATCATCCTCTCCCTGCCGATCGTGGTGCTCGCCCCGATCGCACAGCTGATCTTCGCCATCAAGTTGGGCTGGTTCCCGCCGACGGCCGGCGCGCATCCGACGTTCTGGGCGCTGTTGTTGCCGGCGTTGGTCCTCGGTAGCCTCGTGATCGCGACCGAGTTGCGGGTCACCCGCTCGTCGGTCGCCGAGAACCTCCGCTCCGACTACGTTCGCACGGCCCGGGCCAAGGGTCTGTCCCGCAAGCGGGTGATCGGCGTGCACGTGCTGCGAAATTCGCTCATTCCCGTGGTGACGCTCATCGGTGTCGACATCGGCGGTCTGATGTCCGGCGCGATCGTCACCGAAGGTGTCTTCAACATTCCCGGCGTCGGGTTCAACCTCCTCCGTGGCATCAAGACCGAGGACGGCCCGCTGGTAGTCGGCTTTGTCAGCATCCTGGTGATCGTCTTCCTGGTCGTGAACCTGCTGGTCGACCTGCTGTACGCCGCCCTGGACCCGAGGATTCGTTATGAGTGATCTCGAAGCAGTAGCCGCCGTGGAGGGCCCTGCCGGCAATCCGCCGACCGAGCCGAGGCACGCCAACAAGCGCGACAAGCCCCGCAGCCTGGCCGGCGACGCCTGGATCGACCTGCGGCGCAATAAGATCTTCTGGTTCGCGTCCGTCCTGGTCGTGATCATTGTGGCGATGGCGGCCTTCCCGTCCCTGTTCGGTGCGGGAGACCCACGCGACTGTGCGCTGAGCCGCCAGTTCGGGTCGCCGAGCGGTTCGGCGTTCTTCGGGTACGACTTCCAGGGCTGTGACGTCTACGCGAAGACCATCTTCGGTGCCCGTAACTCGATCGTGGTCAGCGTGCTCGCCACCCTGCTCTCCGGCGTGATCGCCCTGATCATCGGCCTCGCCGCGGGCTTCTTCGGCAAGTCGATCGACGCGATCCTGTCGCGTTTCATCGACATCGTGCTCGGCATCCCGTTCCTGCTCGCCGCGATCGTGCTGGCCAAGCGCCTCTCGTCGGACCCGGCCAGCAACGGCGTCGTCGCGGTCACCGTCACGCTCGGCGTGCTCGGCTGGACCACGGCCGCCCGTATCATGCGGTCCGCGGTGATCACGTCCAAGAATCAGGACTACGTCGCCGCCGCCCGCATGCTCGGCGCCGGCTCGGGACGCATCATGTTCCGGCACATCCTGCCGAACTCGGTCGCCGCGTTCGTCGTCGTGCTGACGATCCTGCTGGGTACGAACATCGCCGCCGAGGCGACGCTGTCGTACCTGGGCATCGGGCTCAAGAACAGCGCCATTTCCTGGGGCATCGCGATCTCCGAGGCCGGCCCGTACGTCCGGACCGCACCCGAACCGCTCATCTGGCCGTCCATCTTCCTTGCGGCCACGGTGCTGGCCTTCATCATGCTGGGCGACGCCGTCCGCGACGCCTTCGACCCGAAGCTGCGGTGACCGCGACATGACCGATATCAAGGCTCAGATCGACGTCCTGCCCGGGCTCGATCCGCACGCACCCCTGCTCGAGGTCACCGACCTGCACGTGGAGTTCCGCACCCAGTACGGCGTCGCGCGCGCCGTCAACGGCGCGAACTTCGTGCTGTCGCCGGGCGAGACCCTCGCCATCCTCGGCGAGTCCGGCTGCGGCAAGTCCGTGACCGCTCAGGCGATCATGGGCATCCTCGACAGCCCGCCCGGCTTCATCACCAAGGGCGAGGTCAAGTACCGCGGCCTCGACCTGCTGAAGCTGTCGGAGAACGAGCGCCGCAAGGTGCGCGCCAACCAGATCGCGATGATCTTCCAGGACGCGCTGTCGGCGCTGAACCCGGTGTTCACCATCGGCTACCAGATGGCCGAGCTGTTCCGGAAGCACCGCGGCATGTCCCGCGCCGACGCCAAGCGGCGCTCGATCGAGCTGCTCGACCAGGTCAAGATCCCCGCTGCGAAGGCCCGGATCGGCGACTACCCGCACCAGTTCTCCGGCGGCATGCGCCAGCGCGTGATGATCGCGATGGCGCTGGCGCTGGACCCCGAGGTGCTGATCGCCGACGAGCCCACCACGGCGCTCGACGTCACCGTGCAGGCGCAGATCATGCGCCTGCTCGCCGAGCTCCAGCAGCAGCGCAACATGGGCCTCATCCTGATCACCCACGACATGGGCGTGGTCGCCGACGTCGCGGACCGCATCTCGGTGATGTACGCGGGCCGGGTCGTCGAGGAGGCGCCGGTCTACGACATCTACGCGCGGCCGTCCCACCCGTACACGAAGGCGCTGCTCGAGTCGATTCCGCGGCTCGACATGAAGGGCCAGCAACTCAAGGTCATCAAGGGCCTCCCGCCCGCGCTGACGGACATCCCGAAGGGCTGCGCCTTCAACCCGCGCTGCACCTACACCCAGGATGTCTGCCGGCAGGACCCGGCGCCGCAGCCGTACTTCGTCGCGCCGGGCCGCACGGCCCGTTGCCACTTCTGGAGGGAGGTCGCGGGCGAATGAGCGACCGCAACGACGTCGTGCTCGAGACCAAGAGTCTCGTGAAGCACTTCCCGATCACCCAGGGCATCGTCTTCAAGTCGAAGGTCGGCGCGGTTCGCGCGGTCGACGGCGTGGACATTCAGCTGCGCCGCGGCGAGACCCTCGGCGTCGTCGGCGAGTCAGGCTGCGGCAAGTCGACGCTGGCCAAGCTGCTGGTCGGCCTTGAGAAGCCGACCTCGGGTGCGATCAACGTCCGCGGTGAGGACATGGTCAAACTCAGCGGCGGCCGCCTGCGCCGGGCCCGCCGCAACATCCAGATGGTGCTGCAGGACCCGTACACGTCGCTGAATCCCCGCATGACGGTCGGCGACATCATCGGGGAGCCGTTCGAGATCCACCCCGAGGTCACGCCCCGCCAGGGTCGCGGCCGGGCGGTGCAGGACCTGCTCGACACGGTCGGCCTCAACCCCGACCACGTCAACCGGTACCCGCACCAGTTCTCGGGTGGTCAGCGTCAGCGCATCGGCATCGCCCGCGCGCTGGCCCTGAAGCCGGAGATCATCGTCTGCGACGAGCCGGTGTCGGCCCTCGACGTGTCGATCCAGGCGCAGGTCATGAACCTTCTCGAGCGCCTGCAGAAGGAATTCGGCCTGTCCTACATCTTCATCGCCCACGACCTGTCCGTGGTCCGCCACATCTCGACGCGGGTCGCGGTCATGTACCTGGGCAAGATCGTGGAGATCGGCAACGACCACCAGATCTACGAGCAGCCGACCCACCCGTACACCCAGGCGCTGCTCTCGGCCGTTCCGGTACCGGACCCGCGGCTGCGCGGGCGCCGGGACGAGATCGTGCTGGAGGGCGACGTCCCGTCGCCGGCCAACCCGCCGTCGGGCTGCCGGTTCCGGACCCGCTGCTGGAAGGCCCGCGCGGTCTGCGCCGAGCAGGAGCCCCTGCTGCAGATCCGGGAGCGTTCGCCGCACCCGAGCGCCTGCCACTTCGCCGAACCCCGCGACGTGGTGCACGCGGTCTGAGCACGCGCGTACGAGGAGGGGCCTGCCGATCCGGCGGGCCCCTTTCTCGTGCCCGTCAGGCGGTCAAAGGGGGCCGCGGCCGGCGCGGAGCAGCAGCAACGCCACCTGCGTGCCGTCCGGGCCGAGCGCCTCGCGGAAGCGTTCCACGATCTCCCGCTCGCGGCTGAGCACCAGCCGGGTGCCGCCCGATGCCATCCGGGTGCGGCCGACCTGCTGACTCAGGCGGGAGCGCTCCAGCCACAGATCGATCAGTGACTGATCGATCTCGTCGATGCGTTCGCGGATCGCCTTGATCTCCTCGACGGCGGGCTCCGCGCCGGCGCCGGTGGGCTGGTCGATCAGGTTTGCGCTCATGTCGTGCTCCTCGGGTGCTGGCGCCCCGGTCGGCCCGGCCCGGGCAGCATCAAGCCCCGGGCTGGGAAGCCCGGGGCTTGATGTAGGTCTGTCGTTCAGACGCGTCCTACGGTCGCCGGACTTCCGGTGCCGTAGTAAAAAAATCGCGCCTGTTGGATCACGCAGCGAGTATGACCCCGGCCCGGGCCGCTTCGCAAGGAAACGGCCCGAAGCGTGGGAATGTCCGGCTCAGCCGACCTTGGTGATGCGGTTGGCGGGGCCCGGCGCGACCGCAGCGCCGGCGCCCAGGTAGCCGACCAGGGCGTCGACGTCGAAGCCCGGAGCCGTGGTGCGGCCCGTGCCCAGCGTCAGGTTGGTGAAGCCGTCGCCGCCGTTGGCCAGGAAGTCGTTCGTGGTGACCTGGTAGCTGGCGGCGGGGTCGATCGGGGTGCCGTTGAGGGCCAGGGCCGTCACCTTCGAGCCCGCCGCGGCGGTGCTGTTCCAGGAGTAGGTCAGGCCCGCGGACACCTGCAGGATGCGCTGGGTGGTCTGCCCGCCGAAGCCGACGAACTGCTGCTCCAGCACGTCCTTGAGCTGAGCGCCGGTGAAGGTCTGCGTGACCACCAGGTTGTTGAACGGCTGGACGGTGAACGCCTCGCCGTAGGTGACCTGGCCGTTGGGCTCGCCGCCCGCAGAGTTCTCGGCGTCGAAGTCGGCGCGGATGCCGCCGGGGTTCATCAGCGCGATCTGCGCGTTGCTGCTCTGGGTCCAGGCCAGCTGCGCGTCGGCGATCACGTCGCCCAGCGGGGACTCGCCGTTGGCGCCGGCGGTGCGGGTGATGTCGCCCGTGATGGCGCCGACCACCCGGTTGGCGATCGGGGCGACCGCGGTGCGGTACTTGTCCGCGACCGCCTTCGCCTTCGCGTCGACCGTGGCCGGGTTCTTCAGGAACACGCCCGCGGCGTCCTTCAGCCAGCCGCCGTTGCCGTCGGGCACGCCGTTCTCCACGACGACGTTCTTGGCGGTGACCTCGGCGAAGCGGCCCGTGCGCCGGTCGACGGAGTAGTCGATGTCGGTGATCAGCTGGCCGTTGGTGCCGGCGCTGGTCACGACCGAGGTGCCCGCGGAGTTGGGCAGCGTGCACGAGTAGAACCGGTGCGTGTGGCCCGAGACCACCAGGCTGAACTCCGGGTTCAGGCCCGCGACGATCGGCACGATCGGGCCGGAGAAGCTGTTGCAGTCCGACGCGCCGGGAACCGGGACACCCTGGGAGGCGTTCTGCTGGCCGCCCTGGTGCACGAGCAGCACCTGCGCCTTGACGCCGAACAGCTTCAGCAGGTTGCCCCACTTGTTCGCGGTCGCGACCTCGTTCTCGAAGCGCACGTTCTTGATCCCGGCCGGGTTGACGATGCCGGGGGTGCCCTCGAGGGTCAGGCCGACGAAGCCGACCGGCACGCCGCCGACGAACTTGATGTCGATCGGCGGGAGGATCGGCAGGCCGGTCTTCTTGTTGATCGTGTTGGCGGCGAGGTAGGTGAACTTCGCGCCCTTGAAGCCGTCGCCGTCCTGGCAGCCGTCGGTCGGGTGGCAGCCGCCCCGCTGCATGCGGATCAGCTCGTCGACACCCTCGTCGAACTCGTGGTTGCCGACCGAGCTCACCTGGAGCCCGATCTCGTTCATCAGCTCGATCGTGGGCTCGTCGTGGAACGCCGCGCTGACCAGCGGGGTGCCGCCGATCAGGTCGCCGGCGCCGACGGTCAGCGTCGACCGGCCGTCCGCGGCCGCCTCGGAGCGCAGCTTCTTCAGGAAGGTCGCGAGGTATTCGACACCGCCGGCCGGCGTGCCGTTCACGGCCGCGCCGCTGCCGCCGGGCGGGTCGATGGCGCCGTGGAAGTCGTTGTAGCTCAGGAACTGGCCCTTGACCGTCTTGCCGGACAGTCCGTACGAAACGCTGGCGGGCGCCATGCCGGGCAGGTGCTGCGCGGCGGGGGCGGGATTCTCGGAGCGCGTCATCGGCAGGGTGGCGACGACGGCTAGAGCGAGGGCCGGTACGGCGAGATGACGCGTCGCGGCCCAGCCGCGGAGGCGGGGGTGGTCCATAGTATTCGGTCTCCCGATCGGGTCACGGATCAACCAACTGAGACAGCCTCGTGTATTGACGCTGGTCAGCGCTACTACTTCCGGGTGACAGCTTGGTTGCGGCGGCACCACGATGACCGGTCGGAAGACATTTGTCCGACCCCGTGGACCGCCCGGCTGCCCCGGGGAACATTGTCGGTGGTGCGGCATAGACTTGTCCGGCGATGCGAGCCCTTCCGGAAAATTCCCAGCCCCTGTTCGCAATGCCGCCTGTCCAGGACGGCGGATCGCCGGACCAGGGCGGTGCGCCCAAGCGGGCGGCGGCCCGCCGGCTCGACCCCGAGTCGCTGCTCGTCGGCCTCAACACCCCGCAGCGTGACGCCGTCACGCATGCCGGGTCGCCGCTGCTGATCGTGGCCGGCGCCGGGTCGGGCAAGACCCGGGTGCTCACCCACCGGATCGCCTATCTGCTGGCCGAGCGGGACGTGCATCCCGGCCAGATCATCGCGATCACCTTCACCAACAAGGCCGCCGGCGAGATGAAGGAGCGGGTCGCCGCGCTGGTCGGGCCGCGGGCCCGGCTGATGTGGGTGTCGACGTTCCACTCGGCGTGCGTGCGCATCCTGCGGGCCGAGCACGAGCACGCCGGGCTGAAGAGCACGTTCTCGATCTACGACGCCGACGACTCGCGGCGGCTGATGCAGATGGTGGCCCGCGAGCTGGATCTCGATCCGAAGCGCTACACCGCCCGCGGCCTCGCCGCCCAGGTGTCGAACCTGAAGAACGAGCTGGTCGAGCCCGAGGATTTCAAGAACCGGGCGAAAGGCCCCAACGAGCGCGCCGTCGCCGAGGCCTACGTGCTCTACCAGCGCCGCCTGGCCGAGGCGCACGCGCTGGACTTCGACGACATCATCATGGCGACCGTGCACCTGCTGCAGTCGCATCCGCACGTCGCGGAGGCCTACCGGCGCCGCTTCCGGCACGTGCTCGTCGACGAATACCAGGACACCAACCACGCGCAGTACATGCTGGTGAAGGAGCTGGCCGGGCCCGTCGACGGTGACGTGGCGCCGGGCGAGCTCTGCGTCGTCGGCGACGCCGACCAGTCGATCTACGCGTTCCGCGGCGCCACGATCCGCAACATCCTCGAGTTCGAGCGCGACTACCCCGATGCGCGCACGATCCTGCTGGAGCAGAACTACCGCTCCACGCAGACGATCCTGTCCGCGGCCAACGCGGTGATCGACCGCAACACCTCGCGCAAGCCCAAGCGGCTCTGGAGCGACCAGGGCGCCGGCGAGCAGATCGTCGGCTACGTGGCCGACACCGAGCACGCCGAGGCCGACTGGGTGGCCCGCGAGATCGACCGGCTCGGCGACAACCACGAGGTGCGCCCCGGCGACGTCGCGGTCTTCTACCGCACCAACGCCCAGTCGCGCGTCTTCGAGGAGGTGTTCATCCGCGTCGGCCTGCCCTACAAGGTGGTCGGCGGGGTGCGCTTCTACGAGCGCAAGGAGGTCCGCGACGCGCTGGCCTACCTGCGCGCGGTGGTCAACGACGACGACACGGTGAGCATCCGGCGGGTGCTCAACACCCCGCGCCGCGGCATCGGCGACCGGGCCGAGGCCTGCGTCGAGGCGCTGTCCACCCGCGACCGCATCTCGTTCGGCCAGGCCCTGCGCGGCGCCAAGGACGCGCCGGGCATCTCGACCCGCGCGGCGAACAGCATCGCCGACTTCGTGCGGCTCCTCGACGACCTGCGGGAGCAGTCCACGACCGCGCCGCCCGAGGAGGTGCTCGAGGCGGTGCTTCAGCGCTCGGGCCTGCTGTCCGAATTGGAGGACAGCCTCGATCCGCAGGACCAGGGCCGGGTGGAGAACCTGCAGGAGCTGGTCAGCGTCGCCCGCGAATACACCGAGCGGGTCGAGGCGCAGGCCGAACAGGACGACGCCGCGCCGGCCGCGACCCTGGCCGGCTTCCTCGAGCAGGTCGCGCTCGTCGCCGACGCCGACCAGATCCCCAGCGACGACCCGGAGCACCAGGGCGTGGTCACCCTGATGACGCTGCACACGGCGAAGGGCCTCGAGTTCCCGGTGGTGTTCCTGACCGGGCTCGAGGACGGCGTGTTCCCGCACATGCGCGCGCTCGGCGACAACGCCGAGCTCGAGGAGGAGCGCCGGCTCGCCTACGTCGGCATCACCCGGGCCCGGCAGCGGCTCTACCTGTCCCGCGCGGTGACCCGGTCGGGCTGGGGCCAGCCGCAGTACAACCCGCCCTCGCGCTTCACCGACGAGCTGCCGGCCGAGCTGGTGCGCTGGGAGCGCACCGCGGGTTCCTACACCTCGTGGTCCGGCACGGGCGGCGGCGTCGGCGGTCGCGGTGGGGGAGACCGCGGGCGCGGCGGAGGCTTCGCCGGGGGTACGCCCAAGGCGCAGCAGCTGGCCTCGCGGCTCGGTGTCGACGCCAGCAGGCTGACGACGGCTAGCGAGATGAAGCAGACGCCGAAGGTGGCGGCCGGCGACCGGGTCAACCATCAGCGCTACGGCCTCGGCCGGGTCGTGACGGTGGAGGGCCACGGCCCCGGCGCGCGCGCCCAGATCGACTTCGGTGACCAGGTCATGTGGCTGGTGCTACGCCACGCCCCGGTCGAGAAGCTCTGAATCGGGCAGTATTCCGGTTGACCGGGTCCAGCAAGATTCGAGCATGTCATCAGATATCGAAGGAATCATCACCACGACGGACCCGGCCGCCGGCCCGGAACTGCCGGCCGGTACCCGCGCGGTGCCGCTGTCCCGTCCCGGGCTGTGGTTCATTCCTCTCACCGACCCCGTGGTCGCGGCGCTGTCGGTCACGCCGGAGGACGCGGAGCTGGTAGCCGGCTTCTACCGCCTGACCGAGGGCGTCGCCCGCTGGGCTCGTGCCCTGTCCGAGCAGGGTCCGGTGCTCTATGTGCAGGGCGAGACCTGGGCCGGCGAGGGCTTCCAGGCCGCCATCGGCTGGGACCGGGGCAAGGTCTGCTACGACGCGGACTTCACCCGCGACCGGGACGGCGAGGGCGAGTACTGGTACGAGATCGTGGACCACTGCGATTCGGCGATCAACACCGGCCTGCGCTCGCTCGGCGTTCCGGTCGAGGAGGGTGACCACGACGAGTTCGACACCGCCGGTCTGACGCTGCATCGCAGCACCACCGGTTGGCTCACCCCGTGAGGTGAACTCGCTTCAGCGGACCAAAGCCCTTCACCAGCGGTGACGGGCTTTTCTCATGCCGAGGGCCCCGGCGAAGTGCGGTCGCGCGCCGGCAAACCAGGCCTTAGCCGCGGGAGGCGCAGCCGCCGAGGTCGACGCCGTGCTGCTGCATCCAGCGGGTCGGCTCGATGGGGTTCTGGTAGCTGCCCTTGTGCACCTCGAAGTGCAGGTGCGGGCCGGTCGAGTGGCCCGTGGAGCCCTCGTTGCCGATCTGGTCGCCGGCCTTGACGGTCTGGCCCGTCTTGGCCGTGATCGCCGACAGGTGGCCGTAGTGGGTCAGGTAGCCGTTGCCGTGGTCGATCAGCACCGCGTTGCCGTAGCCGTCCTCCGCGCCCGCCGACACGACCCGGCCCGAGCCCGCGGCGCGGATCGGGGTGCCGTGCGGCGCGGCCAGGTCGACGCCCGCGTGCAGGCGACCCCAGCGCGCGCCGAAGCAGGACGTCACCGAGCCCTCGGGCATCGGGTCGACCCACGGCCGCGGCTTGGGCTTGCGGCTCTGCGCGACGGCCGGCAGCCCGGTCTCCAGCGACAGCCCGTCGCCGGCGGCCCGCAGGCCGGCGTCGGCGTCGGACGCGAGCGGGATGCTCATCGGCTCGGAGGTCTTCAGCTGTGCCGCGGCCTGCGCGCGTTCCTTGGCGGAGGCCGGTGCTGACGAGGCGCTGTAGTAGACGCCCCCGACGCCCGCGGCGCCGATGCCGGCGACGAGCGCGGCCGCGATCAGGTACTGGCCCTTGCGGACGACCGGACCGGCCGGGTCCCGGTGGCTGTGCGAGTCGGCCGTCCGGCGGTGGCGACCCCAGATGTTCCCGTTGGCTCGATGCTGCTGCACGACGGGTTGATCCTCCAAGGGTCTCGGCGTCCGACACATGCCTGTCGGCACCGCACCGCGGATCTTGAGAAGAATGGGCGCGCCGCTACCGCCGGGGTTGCGGAGCGGGTGCGGGCACACGAAAACGCGGCCGGACCGTGAGGTCCAGCCGCGACGGGTCGTGCGGGATCAGGAGGCGCCGACTCCGTAGACCGACTCGATCCGGAGCTTGATGTCGACGCCCTGGTCGCGCAGGAAGACGATCGGGTCGGTCGGCGATCCGTCGACGTGCACCTCGAGGTGCAGGTGCGTGCCGTAGGAGTAGCCGGTGTTGCCGACCTCGCCGATGATCTGGCCGGCCTTGACGGTGTCGCCGGCCTTGACCATGAGCCGCCGGGAGTGCGCGTAGATCATCTCGGTGCCGTCGGAGTGCTTGATGGTGATGGCGTAGCCGTAGCCGCCGTTGTAACCCGCGGCGGTCACCTGGCCCGCGTGCACGGCCTTGTAGGGGGTGCCCTCGGGCGCCGCCAGGTCGATGCCGGCGTGCAGCTTGCCGAAGCGGACCCCGTAGGGCGAGGTGAACTGGTAGTCGTCGAGCGGGAGCAGCCAGGCTTCGGCCTCGGCCTGCTCGTCGGAGATCTTGGTGCTGGCGGTGCGGTCCTCGCCACGCGACGCGCGGTCGCCGGCCGAGCGGTCCGCCAGGGCGTCGCCCGCCTCGAGGTTCTGCAGGACGGACGGGTTGATGGTCTTGGCGTCCGGCAGCTGCGAGGCGGCGCCGAGGGCCACGACGCCGGCGCCGACGAAGGCGGAGGTGACCACGACCGCGTAGCGGCTGCGCGGAGGTGTGGGTACGCGGCGGCGGCCGCGATAGCGGTCGGGCTCAGACGACAAGCGCTGACGCACGAACAACCCTCCGTCGGTGGCAAAGAGCGGCAACCGCCAAGCTGGAACAGGTGCTGAACGGTGGTTTGCCGGGCGGTCGGTCCGGGGTTAACCAGTTGACAGCCGTGGGCCACGGTAACGAAACGCAACCCGAGTCACAAGTCGCAGCGCCAATTCCCTGACAGTTACGTGTCGGCATTCGGGGGCGATTGTCCGAGTTGGTTGCATTTCTGAGTAGGGGCGATGTTGGCTCTCCGTAACCGTGTTTTCAACACAAAGTCATGTGACGTGGAATACCTTTAACGGTGCTTGCTTAGTGGGGTCGGATGCTCTTGTGCCGGCAGGTAGTACGAGGCCGCGGCTTCCAGGGTTCAACCGCGGCGGGTTACCGTTCGTTCAGGTGGCAGTTCAGATGGGTCGGCCGGCAGCGCGGCCGGTATGCGCCGAAGGGGTCGCAGATGCAAGCACGAATCAGGGTCGTTGTGGCGAAGCCGGGGCTGGACGGGCACGACCGCGGCGCGAAGGTCGTGGCCCGGGCGTTGCGGGACGCCGGCATGGAGGTCGTGTACACCGGCCTGCATCAGACGCCCGAGCAGATTGTCGAAACGGCGATCCAGGAGGACGCGGACGCCATCGGGCTGTCCGTGCTCTCCGGTGCGCACATGACGTTGTTTCGGCGCGTAGTGGAACTGTTAGCGGAGCGTGATGCGGCCGATATCGTGGTATTCGGCGGCGGCATCATTCCAGCCGACGACATTGCCGAACTCGAGAAGATCGGCGTCGCGCATATCTTTACGCCGGGCGCCACAACCGCATCCATCATCGAATGGGTACGCGCCAATGTGGCCACGCCTGTAGCGTGACCATTTAACTGCGAAGAGTTAAGGGGAGAGGCCGGACGCACCCCTCACACGTCCGGCCTCTCTATGCACGATGCCCCGCCGCCACCCCTCGACCGACAGGGCATCGGCCGCTCTCATCGGCCGCTCAGCGCTCCGACATCACACTCAACGACGCCTCCTGGGCGGGGTTACGCGACCAGGGGCCACTTTTTCCCGTTTTTCCCGGACGCCCGCGCGAGGCCCCCGGTCGGCGCGCAGTCGCCGACTTCGCTGCGGACGGCGCCCGACTGGCGTAGAACTCGACCTGTGCCGTCTTGCACACCGCGCACCCGCGGCGGTGCGACCGGCGGCCGGGTGGCTAGGCTGCGAATTGAGGCCCTAGGGCCGACATTTCTCTCACGCTGGCGGCGACGCAACGACGCGCCGCGGACATCAGGTCGGGACGCAGGTACGCGGCTTGCCGGGGCAAGCGTCGCGAGCGAAAGGAGACACGTGGACCTGTTCGAGTATCAGGGGCGCGACCTGTTCGAACGGCACGGGCTGCCCGTGCTGGGCGGCGGCGTCGCCGAGACCCCGCAGGAGGCCCGCGCGATCGCCGAGCGCCTCGGCGGCCGGGTCGTGGTCAAGGCCCAGGTGAAGGTCGGCGGCCGTGGCAAGGCCGGCGGCGTCAAGCTCGCCGCCGACGCGGACGAGGCCGAGGCCCGCGCGGGCGACATCCTCGGTATGGACATCAAGGGCCACACCGTGCACAAGGTGATGCTGGCCGAGACGGCGGACATCAAGGAGGAGTACTACTTCTCCTACCTGCTGGACCGGGCCAACCGCACCTTCCTCTGCATCGCCAGCGTCGCCGGCGGCATGGAGATCGAGACGGTCGCCGAGGAGGACCCGGAGCGGGTCGCCAAGATCGCGATCGACGCCAACGAGGGCGTGAACGAGGCCAAGGCGCGCGAGATCGTCGCCGCCGCTAAGTTCCCGGCCGAGGTCGCCGAGCACGTCGTCGACATCGCGGTGAAGCTCTGGCAGGCCTTCGTGGCCGAGGACGCCACCCTGGTCGAGGTCAACCCGCTCGCCAAGGTCGGCGACGGCCGGGTGCTCTGCCTGGACGCCAAGATCACCCTGGACGAGAACGCCGGCTTCCGGCACGCCGACCACGAGGCGCTGGTCGACCAGTCCGCGGTCGACCCGCTGGAGCAGGCCGCCAAGGCCAAGAACCTCAACTACGTCAAGCTCGACGGCGAGGTCGGCATCATCGGCAACGGCGCGGGCCTGGTCATGTCGACGCTCGACGTGGTCGCGTACGCGGGCGAGGGGCACGGCGGCGTCAAGCCGGCCAACTTCCTCGACATCGGCGGCGGCGCCAGCGCGCAGGTCATGGCGAACGGCCTCGAGATCGTGCTGGGCGACCCGGCGGTCAAGTCGGTCTTCGTGAACGTCTTCGGCGGCATCACCGCGTGCGACGAGGTCGCCAACGGCATCATCCAGGCGCTCGCCCTGCTCGGCGAGCGCGGCGAGGCGGTCACCAAGCCGCTCGTGGTGCGCCTCGACGGCAACAACGCCGAGGCCGGCCGGGCGATCCTGGACTCGGCCGACAACCCGCTGGTGCAGCGGGTGGACACGATGGACGGTGCGGCCGAGCGTGCCGCCGAGCTCGCGGCTGCGGGGAAGTGACGACATGGCTATCTGGCTCACCAAGGACTCCAAGGTCATCGTCCAGGGCATGACCGGCTCGGAGGGTTCCAAGCACACCCGCCGGATGCTCGCCGCGGGCACCAATGTGGTCGGCGGCGTCAACCCGCGCAAGGCGGGCACGAGCGTCGACTTCGACGGCACGTCGCTGCCGGTCTTCGCCTCCGTCGGCGAGGCGATCAAGGAGACCGGCGCGGACGTGTCGGTCATCTTCGTGCCGCCGGCGTTCACCAAGGCCGCGGTGCTCGAGGCGATCGACGCCGAGATCCCGCTCGCCGTGGTGATCACCGAGGGCGTGCCGGTGCAGGACTCGGCCGCGTTCTGGGCGTACAACGTGGCGCAGGGGCAGAAGACCCGCATCATCGGCCCGAACTGCCCCGGCATCGCCTCGCCGGGCGCCTCCAACGCCGGCATCATCCCGGCCGACATCACGCCAGCCGGCCGCATCGGCCTGGTCAGCAAGAGCGGCACGCTGACCTACCAGCTCATGTACGAGCTGCGCGACTTCGGCTTCTCCACCTGCGTCGGCATCGGCGGCGACCCGATCATCGGCACCACGCACATCGACGCGCTGAAGGCGTTCCAGGAGGACCCGGACACCGACGCGATCGTGATGATCGGCGAGATCGGCGGCGACGCCGAGGAGCGCGCGGCCGAGTTCATCAAGGCCAACGTGACCAAGCCGGTGGTCGGCTACATCGCCGGCTTCACCGCACCGCCCGGCAAGACCATGGGCCACGCCGGCGCGATCATCTCCGGCTCGGCCGGCACCGCCGACGCCAAGAAGGAGGCCCTCGAGGCCGCCGGCGTCAAGGTCGGCAAGACCCCGAGCGAGACCGCGCGGCTCATGCGCGAGGTCATGAGCTGATTCGGGTACGGCAACAGGCGCGCCGCCGCGCGGATCTTCGGATTCCGTACGGCGGCGCGTCGCCGTTATGGGCGTTAGCGCCCCCGCCTGAGGAATCGTTAGGCGGCGCGCCGCCGTTTCTGCGTCGCCGCAGGCCGCCCGGCGTGGAAAAGTAGGCCGCGATGCCGACCACCCCCGACCTTCCCGATGGTCGACCCGCCGGCTCGGAGGACCAGTTCGAGGCCGCCGAGGCCGTTCACCTTGCCGCGCGCGAGACGGTGCCGGTCGATGTGCGCCCCTCGGCGCCCGCCGGCCATCCCACGGTGCGCGTCGATCCGGGTGACCGCGCGACCGTGCAGATCGACCCGCGCAACCACAAGACGGTCAGGCTGCCCGCCCAGCGCCGCCCGATCGACTCGCGGCGCCGCGCACCGCTGCTGGTCGCGGCCGCCTTCGCGACGTTCTGGGCCGCGCTGGTGTCCTACGTCCCGGTCGCCGCGGTCGTCGGGCTCGCCCGCACGCTGGAGGGGCAGGGCGGGCTCGGCGGCGCCTCGCACGCCGGCCTGGCGGGCTGGCTGCTCGGCCACGGCGTGCCGATCGGCACCTCCATCGGCCCGCTCGGCGTCGCGCCGCTGCTGCTGACCCTGCTGGCCGGCTGGCGACTCAACCGCGCCGGCCTGCACGTGACCCGCGCGATCGGCGCCCGGCGCCGCGGCTCGCCCCGGGCGGCGCTGCTGGTGGCGGCGACGATCGGCCTCGCGTACGCGCTGCTCGGCGCGGGCGCGGCGCTCGTGGTCGACGGCCGGGGCACGGAGGTGTCCGCGGGCCGCGCCGCCCTGAACTTCTTCCTCGCCGGGCTGGCGTTCTCCCTGATCGGCGCGCTGCGGGGCTCGGAGGCGCTGGTCGTGACCGCCCGCCGGATCCCGCCGGCGCTGCGCCACGGGCTGCGCGCCGGCGTGGTGTCGGCGCTGCTGATCCTGGCGGCGGGCGCGGCCTTCGCCGGGCTGTCGGTGGCGGTCGGCGGTGGCCAGGCCGCGGACATGATCTCCGCCTACCGGACCGGGGTGGCGGGTCAGGCCGGCATCACGCTGCTCAGCCTCGCCTACGGCGCGAACGGCGTGGTCTGGGCGGCGGCGTACCTGCTGGGTCCCGGCTTCCTGCTGGGCACCGACTCGGCGATCCGGCTCACCGAGGTGACGGTCGGGCCGCTGCCGACGCTGCCGCTGCTGGCGGGCCTGCCGGACGGCCCGATGGGCGCGAGCGGCGCGGCCCTGCTCGCGGTGCCGGTCCTCGCGGCGATGGCCTCGGGCTGGCTGCTCACCCGCCGGCTGGTCGGCGTGCACCGCGCCGCCGACGGCCACCCGGCACCGGGCCGCGGCCCGGGCGAGCCGGCGCCGGCCGAGCCGGCCTGGTCGCTGGTGCTCGGCGCGGCGGTGCTGTCCGGGCCGGTCGCCGGGCTGGTGCTCGGCGTGCTGGCCTGGATGTCGGGCGGGCCGCTCGGCAACGGGCGGCTCGCCGAGATCGGGCCGGTGCCGTGGCAGGTCGCGCTCGTCGCGACCATTGTGGTCGCGGTGTCCGCGAGCATCGGCGCGGCGGCGGGCCGGGCCTTCCGGGCCCCGACCGGCAAGTAGCGCGCGACCCCCGAACGACGACGGGCGCCCGGGCCGACGGCCCGGGCGCCCGTTGCGGCGCTACAAACGTCAGGCGCCGGTGATGTTGTCGTAACCACCGGTGGCGTAGAAGATGATCTGAACGACGAGCAGCACGGCGATGATGCCGAAGCTGACGAAGGCCAGGGTCGGCTGCTTGCCGACCTTGCGGGCCTCGAGCAGGCTCAGGATCGCGAAAACGATCGCGAGCGGGGTGCAGCAGAACGCGAACACGATGCCGAGGACGCCCCAGAGCGTCGTCTTGTCGTTGGCCGCGGGGGCCGGCTGTCCGTAGGGCGGTGGCGTCACGGCGAATCCTCCAGATAAATCCGTGCAGTGCGGTATGTGATGAACCAGGTGCGCACGTGGGCCATCACGTGAGCGGCCCGCAGCCTAACCGATGATCAAAGGTTTCCGCTGTCCTTGAAACGACCCGTTTACCGGCCCGAACCTGCTCGGCGATAGGGTGCTCGGGTGACAGACCCCGCGCCCGCCCGCCTGGTCGTCCTCGTCTCCGGCTCCGGCTCCAACCTGCAGGCCCTCCTCGACGCCGCCGCGGATCCCGCGTACGGCGCGAGGGTCGTGGCCGTCGGCGCCGACCGGGACGGCACGGTCGGACTCGACCGGGCGGAAAGAGCTGGCATTCCCACGTTCGTGGACTCGGTGAAGGCCTACCCGACCCGGGACGACTGGGACGCCGCCCTCGCCGACCACGTCGCCGCCCACAAGCCCGACCTGGTCATCTCGGCCGGCTTCCTGAAGCTGGTCGGCAAGGAGTTCCTGGCCGCGTTCGGCGACCGCTACGTCAACACGCACAACGCGCTGCTGCCGTCGTTCCCGGGCATACACGGCCCGCGCGACGCCCTCGCGTACGGCGTGAAGATCGCCGGCGCGACCCTCTTCTTCGTCGACGCGGGTGTCGACACCGGACCCATCATCGCCCAGGTCAGCGTTCCCGTGCTCGACGACGACACGGAGGAGACGCTGACCGAGCGGATCAAGGACGCCGAGCGCCGGCAGCTGGTCGAGTACGTCGGCCGGCTGGTCCGCGAAGGCTGGACCATCACGGACAGGAAGGTCTCCATCCCATGACCGCCGACGAAGGCCGCCGTTCCATCAAGCGGGCGCTGCTCAGCGTGTACGACAAGGCCGGGCTGGTCGAGCTCGCGCAGGCGCTGCACGCGGCCGGGGTGCAGGTCGTCTCCACCGGCTCGACCGCCTCGACCGTCGAGGCCGCCGGCGTGCCGGTGACCCGGGTCGAGGAGCTGACCGGCTTCCCGGAGTGCCTGGACGGCCGGGTCAAGACGCTGCACCCGAAGGTGCACGCCGGACTGCTCGCCGACCTGCGGCTGCCGGCGCACGAGGCGCAGCTCGCCGAGCTGGCGGTCGAGCCGTTCGACCTGCTGGTCAGCAACCTGTACCCGTTCACGCAGACCGTCGCCTCCGGCGCGAGCGTCGACGAGTGCGTCGAGCAGATCGACATCGGCGGCCCGGCGATGGTGCGCGCGGCCGCTAAGAACCACCCGTCGGTCGCCGTGGTGACGGCCGTCGCCGCGTACCCGTTGATCCTGGACGCCCTGCGGGACGGCGGTTTCACGCTGACGCAGCGCAAAATGCTCGCGGCCCGCGCCTTCGCCGACATCGCGGAGTACGACGTCGCGGTCGCCAACTGGTGCGCGACCACCCTCGCGCCGGCGGAGTGGCCGGAGTTCGCCGGGCTGGCGCTGCGCCGCGAGAGCGCGCTGCGCTACGGCGAGAACCCGCACCAGCAGGCCGCGCTCTACCTCGACCCGAACGCGCCCGCCGGGCTCGCGCAGGCCGAGCAGCTGCACGGCAAGGAGATGTCCTACAACAACTACGTGGACGCGGACGCCGCCTGGCGCTCGGCGAACGACTTCACCGAGCCGTGCGTGGCGATCATCAAGCACGCCAACCCGTGCGGCATCGCGGTCGGTGCCGATGTCGCCGAGGCGCACCGCAAGGCGCACGCGTGCGACCCGGTGTCGGCGTTCGGCGGGGTCATCGCGGTCAACCGGCCGGTGACCGTCGAGCTGGCGAACCAGCTCGACGGCATCTTCACCGAGGTCATCGTCGCGCCGTCGTTCACCGACGAGGCGCTCGCGGTGTTCCAGGGGAGGAAGAACCTGCGCGTGCTGGTCGCGCCGGCCTGGAGCCCGCCGCCCGCGGAGGTCAAGCAGATCGGCGGCGGCGTGCTGGTGCAGCTGTCGGACCGGATCGACGCCGCGGGCGACGACCCGGCGAACTGGACGCTGGCCACCGGCGAGGCGGCCGCGCCCGAGGACCTCGCCGACCTCGCCTTCGCCTGGCGGGCGATCCGGAGCGTGAAGAGCAACGCGATCCTGCTCGCGCACGACGGCGCGGCCGTCGGCGTCGGCATGGGCCAGGTCAACCGGGTCGACGCCGCGCACCTCGCGGTGAGCCGGGCCGGCGCGGACCGGGCCAAGGGCAGCGTGGCCGCCTCGGACGCGTTCTTCCCGTTCCCGGACGGCCTCGAGGTGCTGATCGCGGCCGGCGTCAAGGCGGTCGTGCAGCCCGGCGGGTCGGTGCGCGACAACCTGGTGATCGAGGCGGCCGAGAAGGCCGGCGTCACCGTCTACCTGACCGGCACGCGGCACTTCTACCACTGATGGACGTGGTCCGGAACGAGACCTTCTCCGGCGAGGACTGGGCCCTGGCCGAGGTGGAACGCGCACACTACGAGGACTGCGCGTTCCACGACGTCGACTGGTCGGAGGCGAAGCTCACCGGCTGCACGTTCACGCACTGCGAGTTCGGCAACGTGCGGTTCAACGCCACCGAGCTGACCGACTGCGCGATCATGCAGTCGGTGGTCCGCCGCAGCTCGTTCTTCGACGCGACGCTCGCGGGCTGCAAGCTGACCGGTACCCAGTTCCTCGACTGCGGGCTCCGGCCGCTCACCGTCGACGGCGGGGACTGGGGTTTCGTCTCGCTGCGCGGTGCCAACCTCACCGCCGCGCGGCTCGGCGGCCTGCGGCTGCGCGAGGCGGACCTCACCAACGCCGACCTCACCAGGGCGGACCTGCGCGGCGCGGACCTCTCCAACGCCCGGCTGCAGGGCGCGGTGCTCAAGGGCGCGGACCTGCGCGGCGCCGACCTGGACGGGGTCGCGCTGCGCGACGTGGACATCGACGGCGCGCAGATCGACCTGACGCAGGCGATGCAGTTCGCCGCCGCGTTCGGTGCGCGGGTGAGCGGTTAACGGAGTGGCTTACCTCGCCTATTCGGCCCTCCCGGGTAATGGACCGTTAACCGGCTGATACGGTCCGGAAAAAGTCGTCCCGCCGACTGGGAGTGAAGAGACATGGGCAAGAAGGTCACCGTCGTAGGCGCCGGTTTCTACGGGTCCACGACCGCACAGCGACTCGCCGAGTACGACATCTTCGAGACCGTGGTGCTCACCGACATCGTCGAGGGTAAGCCGGAGGGCCTCGCGCTCGACCTCAACCAGTCGCGGCCGATCGAGGGCTTCGAGACCAAGATCGTCGGCGCCACCACCGGGCCGAACGGCGAGGGTTACGAGGCCATCGAGGGCTCCGACGTCGTGGTCATCACCGCCGGCCTGCCCCGCAAGCCGGGCATGAGCCGGATGGACCTGCTCGGCGTCAACGCCAAGATCGTGCGCCAGGTCGCCGAGAACGTGGCGAAGTACGCGCCGAACGCCGTCGTCATCGTGGTGTCGAACCCGCTCGACGAGATGACCGCGCTCGCGCAGATCGCCACCCAGTTCCCGAAGAACCGGGTGCTCGGCCAGGCCGGCATGCTCGACTCGGCCCGCTTCACCAACAACGTGGCCGAGGAGCTGAAGGTCCCGGTGTCCAGCGTCACGACGCTGACGCTCGGCTCGCACGGCGACACCATGGTGCCGGTCCCGTCGAAGTCCTCGGTCAACGGCAAGCCGCTGGCCGAGCTGCTCCCGGCCGACAAGGTCGAGGAGCTCGTCACCCGCACCCGCAACGGCGGCGCCGAGGTCGTGGCGCTGCTCAAGACCGGCTCGGCGTACTACGCGCCGTCGGCCGCCGCCGCCCGGATGGCCAAGGCCGTCGCGGAGGACTCCGGCGCGGTCATGCCGGTCTGCGCCTGGGTCGACGGCGAGTACGGCATCTCCGGCGTCTACCTGGGTGTCGAGGCCGCGATCGGCGCCGAGGGCGTCAAGCGGGTCGTCGAGACCGAGCTGACGGCCGCCGAGCTGGCCGGCCTGAAGGAGGCCGCCGAGGCCGTCCGCGCCAAGCAGGCGGACGTCGCCGACCTCTGATCCACCGCAAGCGTGAAAGGCCAGGGCCGACGGCCCTGGCCTTTTTTGCGGCCCGCCGGACCGGCGTCGCGGCGGTAGCGCGATGATGGTGAGCGGACCCACAGCGCAAGGGCCGGGGGCGATCTCTCACCGGCCTGCAGTACGCTCGTACTGCTAAAACATGTGTCCCGGGAGAGGAGCGCCAGGTCGATGGCGAAGATCAAGGTCAACAACCCGGTCGTGGAGCTTGACGGCGACGAGATGACCCGGATCATCTGGAAGCAGATCCGCGATCAGTTGGTGCTGCCGTACCTCGACGTCAACCTCGAGTACTACGACCTGTCGATCCAGCACCGCGACGAGACCGACGACCAGGTGACCATCGACTCCGCCAACGCCATCAAGCGGCACGGCGTCGGCGTGAAGTGCGCGACGATCACCCCGGACGAGGCCCGCGTCGACGAGTTCGGCCTGAAGAAGATGTGGCGGTCGCCGAACGGCACGATCCGCAACATCCTCGGCGGCGTCGTCTTCCGCGAGCCGATCATCATGTCGAACGTACCGAGGCTGGTACCGGGCTGGACCAAGCCGATCATCATCGGCCGTCACGCGCACGGCGACCAGTACAAGGCGACCGACTTCGTGGTGCCGAGCGCCGGCAAGCTCACCGTCACGTTCACGCCCGAGGACGGCTCGGCGCCGATGGAGTTCCACGTCGCGGACTACCCCGGCGGCGGCGTCGCGATGGCGATGTACAACTACGACGAGTCGATCCGCGACTTCGCGCGCGCCTCGTTCCGCTACGGCCTGGCCCGCAACTACCCGGTCTACCTCTCCACGAAGAACACGATCCTCAAGGCGTACGACGGCCGGTTCAAGGACCTGTTCGCCGAGATCTTCGAGACCGAGTTCGCCGAGCAGTTCAAGGACGCCGGCCTGACCTACGAGCACCGGCTGATCGACGACATGGTCGCCGCCGCGATGAAGTGGGAGGGCGGCTACGTCTGGGCCTGTAAGAACTACGACGGCGACGTGCAGTCCGACACGGTGGCGCAGGGCTTCGGCTCGCTCGGCCTGATGACCTCGGTGCTGATGACCCCGGACGGCCAGACCGTCGAGGCGGAGGCCGCGCACGGCACCGTCACCCGGCACTACCGGCAGTGGCAGAAGGGCGAGAAGACCTCGACCAACCCGATCGCCTCGATCTTCGCGTGGACCGGCGGCCTCAAGCACCGCGGCAAGCTCGACGGCACCCCGGCGGTCACCGAGTTCGCCGAGACGCTCGAGAAGGTCTGCGTGGACACCGTCGAGGCCGGTCAGATGACCAAGGACCTCGCGCTGCTGATCTCCCGGGACGCCCCGTGGCTGACCACGGACGAGTTCATGAACGCCCTGGACGAGAACCTGGCGCGCAAGCTCGCCTGATCCCAGGTCCCAGGTCCCAAATGAGGAAAGACCGCCGGCGGAACGCCGGCGGTCTTTTTTTGCGATTCGGATGAATGCGGTAAATCGCATGTTTAGGATGCGTTACCAAGGGGCAGGGCATTCGTTCTCCCTGTAGAACGGATGACGGTCGCGTCGCTTCGCGAGTCGCCCGCCGGTCTGGCTGCCTCGTCCCGGGCGCCGACCGGTTTCTCGAAGCCGGCGCGATCAGTAGGCGCTTACGCCTGCCGTCCTTCCCTGCGGGGGGCCTTTGTCCCAGGCCCCCCGCCCCCCACACCTAGCGCGCGTCGCGCAGCAGCTGGGCCGCGGTCTCCGGGACGATGTCGTTCACGAAGGCGCCCATCGCGGACTCGGAGCCGGCCAGGTACTTCAGCTTGTCCGCCGCCCGGCGGATGCTGAACAGCTGCAGGTGCAGGTAGCCCAGTTCGCGGCCCGCGCCGGTCACCGCCTGGTGCCAGGCCGAGATGTAGGGCATCGGCCGGTCGAAGAGCGCGTCGAAGCGCTGCAGTATGTCCAGGTAGATCGGGCCGAACGCGTCGCGCTCCGGGTCCGTCAGCGCCGGGATGTCCAGGACCTGCCGGTTCGGGGCGAGCTGGATCTCGAACGGCCAGCGCGACGCGGCCGGCACGTACGCCGTCCAGTGCTCGTTGGCGGCCACCACGCGGACCTGAGCCTTCTGTTCGGCCTCGAGCACATCGGCATACAGGTTGCGGCCGCCGGTGCGCTCCGCGTGCCGCTGAGCGGCCCGGAGCGCGGCCTGGGTGTGCGGGGGGACCATCGGGTACGCGTAGATCTGCCCGTGCGGGTGGCTCAGCGTCACGCCGATCTCGATGCCGCGGTTCTCGAACGGGAAGACCTGCGCGACGCCCGGCAGCGTGGACAGCTCCGCCGTGCGGTCGGCGAGCGCGTCGACCACCGTGCGTACGCGCGCGGGCGTCAGCGCGCCGAAGGAGCTGTTGTGGTCGCTGGTGAAGCAGACGACCTCGCAGCGCCCGACGCCGGGCCGGACCGGCACCAGGTCGGTCAGCTCGGTGATCTCGTCCGCGTTGACCCGGTCGCTGAACGACGGGAACTGGTTCTCGAAGACGACCACGTCGTAGTCCGGCGCGGGGATCTCGCTCGCGAAGTCCGGCGTCGACGGGCAGAGCGGGCACTTGTCGCTCGGCGGCAGGAACGTGCGGGTCTGCCGGTGTGCGGCGACCGCGACCCACTCGTCGAGCAGCGGGTCGTACCGCAGCTGCGAGGTCGGCGGCGGTGGTGGCAGCCGCCGGGTGTCCGGCCACCCGCCCCGGTCGGCGTCCGGCGTCTCGTCGAAGTAGATGAGCTCGCGGCCGTCGCAGAGCGGGATCGCGGTCCTCTTGAGGATCATTGAGCGGTTACCACCATCAGCTCGTTCACCTGTTCCGCGAGGACCGCGCGCGCGGCCTCGTCCAGCTGGTCGTCCGTGATCACGACGTCGGCGCGGTCGAGCGGCACGATCGAGGAGATGCCGACCGTGCCCCACTTGGTGTGGTCGGCGAGCACGACCAGCCGCTCGGCCGCCTCGACGAGGGCACGGTTGACGTCGGCCTCCATCAGGTTCGGGGTGGTGTAGCCGGCCCGCTCGCTCATGCCGTGCACGCCGAGGAAGAGCACGTCGAGGTGGAGCGTGCCGATCGCGGCGACCGCAACCGGGCCGACCAGCGCGTCAGACGGCGTGCGCGTACCGCCGGTCAGCACGACGGTCTGGTCCGGGCGGCCGGCCCGGTAGAAGATGTCGGCGACCGGGATGGAGTTGGTGACCACGGTCAGCGCCGGCACGTCGACGAGCCGCTGCGCCAGCCCGGCGGTCGTGGTGCCCGCGGACAGCGCGATGGCGTCGCCGGGTGAGACCAGCGCGGCGGCGCGCATGGCCATCGCCGCCTTCTCGGCGCGCTGGCGCACCGACTTGGCCGCGAAGCCCGGCTCGTGCGCCGAACCAGGGCTCACCGTGGTGGCGCCCCCGTGTACCTTCGCCAACAGGCCCCGGTCAGCCAGGGACTCCAGGTCGCGGCGGATCGTCATGTCCGACACGCCGTACTCGACGGCCAGCTCGCTGACGCGTACGCCGCCCGCCGCCCGCACCCGGTCCAGGATGGCCGCCTGGCGCTGCTGGGCGAGCATCAGCACTCACCCGCATTGAGTCGTTCTAACCGCACGAATTCGAACACGTGCGAACACTACCTGCTGATCGGGTGTGCGCAAAAGAGTGTGTGTTAGATACCTCGGCCACGCTTGTGCAGCGCGGAGAGCACGTTCTCCACCCGCACCGCCCCCGCGATGGCCGCCAGGGCGATCGCGGTGCGCGGTTCCTTCCAGTTCGCGCGGACCGCCTCCTTGCTGAACTGCCAGGCCTGGCCGCGGTTGCCGGACGCCGCCGACCAGCACGCCAGCTGGCCGTAGACCCGGGCGGCGCCGGGCCGGCACCCGCTGATCTCCGGGTGGCGCTGCATCATCCAGCGCAGCGAGGAGATCTTCGTGGCGTACTCGTACGCGTAGTGCGAGGTCCGTCCCCAGAGCACCCGGACCAGCGGCTCGTCCAGGTGCACGATCGGCGCCCGGCGTGCCGCGCGCAGCAACAGGTCCCAGTCCTCGTTCTGGCTGCCCGGCGCGTCCTCGGCGACCAGCCCGATCGCGGACTCGGCCAGCGACTCCCGGCGCACCACGAACGACGACGAGTGCAGCATCGCCATCCGGGAGCGGGCCAGCTCGTCGACGGTCACCCGGCTGCGGCCGGCCAGCCGCGGGTTGGTCCTGCCCTCGTACTCGACCTCGATCGCGCAGGTGGCGAACTCGGAGTCCGGCTCGGCGAGCAGGGCGGCGATCTGGCGGCGCAGCTTGTCCGGCGCCCACCGGTCGTCGTCGTCGCAGAAGGCCACGTACTCGGTGTCCAGCGCCAGGATGCCGGTGTTGCGGGCGCCGGCCAGGCCGGAGGTCCGCCAGTTCGTCAGCACCAGCACCTGGGTGCCCTCGGTGGAGGCGAGCAGGTAGTCGGGCTCGGTCTGGTCGTAGACGACGACCACCTTCAGCTCGCCGGGGTAGCGCTGCTCGCGTACGGCGGCGATCGCCTTGCGGACTAGTTCGGGGCGGTTGCGGGTGGGGATAACGACACCGACGGACGGCCAGTTCATCACGCCTCCTGGAGCATCTCTGCGGGGTTGAGCGGGTAGCCGTACGCGCGCAGCATCGGCGCGCACACCGCACCGACGAGGCGCCGCTGCCCGCTGGGCAGCGAGCGCATCCAGGCGTCGTCGCGGCGCAGCGGCAGCCGCCCGACGCTGAAGCGCATCGGGTTTCCGGCGGCGCTGTGCCCGACCCGCAGGTCGGCGTACCCGTCGCCGAGGAAGGCCAGGTCGGCGTCGCTGACCGGGATGCCGGCGTACTCGGCCAGCCCGCGCAGCGCGGCCCGCGGGTCGGTGAGGAACTGTTCGTAGCGGATCCGCCGTACCGGGACGCCGCGCCGGGAGAGCAGCCCGAACGCGGCGTTGTGCGCGTTCCAGAGCAGGGCCGAACGGCCGGGGGAGTAGCGGGTCATCTCGTCGTTGCCGTCGGTCTCCGGCCGGGTGACGGTCTTGGTCCACGAGTACGCGACGCCGCGCGCGTCCCGGACCACGTGCACCACCCGCAGGTCCACGTCGTCCGCCCAGCGCAGCACGTGTGCGAGGGCGCTGTGCTTGGAGGAGTCGACGATGACCGCGGCGCCGGAGACCTCCGCGGCGGCCGCGTAGACCCGGGCGTAGTAGCTCGCGTATTCGCGTACGTCGGCGCGCTGCGCGGCGGGCAGGCCGGCGCTCGCCAGGCGGGGGATGTGCCGGGTGCGCTCCACGACGTCGCGCAGGGCGTGCACCCGCTCGACGTCCACGTTGGCCCAGCCGCCGAAGGCCGTGAGGCCGACGCGCCGCCAGAACGTGCAGGCGGAGAAGCGGGCGCCGCAGCCGCAGCGTTCGTCGTCGCGGATGTCGCGCTGCCACAGGTGGACGATTTCGCCGAGTGCGCACACGGAGGGGAGTTCGCCGAGGAGGCGTTCGACGAGAGTTGTCCCGCTTCGCCCTAACCCACCCAAATATAGAATTCGTGCCACTTTCGCCCGCCTTCGCTCGTTTCGCTCCTATAACGAGCGAGCAGGGCTGAAGGAGGCGTTGCATGACCATCGAGGCTTTCGACCGCGTCCAGCTGGACGGCACGGGAATCGACCGCATCACCGAGGAGGAGGTCGTCGCGGTCGTCCGCGAGGCGATCACCCACGGCCGGGGCGGACGCATCATCACCCCGAACGTCGACATCCTGCGCCGGGCGCAGATCGACCACAACGTCCGCGTACACCTCGACGACGCCGACCTGATAGTCGCCGACGGCATGCCGCTGGTCTGGGCCAGCAAGCTCACCGGAACGCCGCTGCCGGAACGGGTCGCGGGCAGCAGCCTGATCTGGTCGCTGTCCCGCGGGCTCGGCTACGACCGCCGGTCGATCTTCGTCATCGGCGGCGCACCCGGCGTGGACGGCGCGCCGGACGGCGCGACCCGGGCCGCCGACCGGCTCGCCGGGGAGTGCCCCGGGCTGCGGATCGCCGGCACCAGCTGCCCGCAGTTCGGCTTCGAGCGGAAGAAGCGGACCTACGCCAAGTTCCTGGCCGGGGTCGTCCGCGCCCAACCCGACCTGGTCTTCGTCGGCCTCGGCTTTCCCAAGCAGGAGGCGGTCATCACCCGGCTGCGCGCCGAGATGCCCAAGGCCTGGTTCATCGGCTGCGGCGCGGCGGTCAACTTCGTGGCCGGCGACATCGAGCGGGCGCCGCGCTGGATGCAGCGGACCGGTCTGGAATGGGCGCACCGGCTGGGCACCGAGCCCGGCCGGCTGGCGAAGCGCTACCTCAAGCACGACGCCCCGTACGCCATGCGCCTGCTCGCCGGCGCCGCAAGCCGGCGGCGATGAAGCCTGGTCGGACCGGGACCGGGCGTCCCGGTCCAACCGTCAGCTCGGATTGAAGTACGGGTCCCTCGTCAGCCGCGTGAAGGCGTCGAAGGCCGGCTGATCGCCGGCGAGCTGGAACTGCTGCTTCGGGCCGTTGCCCTCGGGATTGGACTCGAAGTAGACGACGCCCTTGATCTGCGGGTTCGCCTTGAAGGTGCTCGCGGCGTTGCGCAGCCAGGCGGCCCGGCCCGCGGAGCCCCAGGCCTTGGCCACCCCGAACTCGCCGACGATGATCGGCTTCGGCCGCTGGGCGGCCCACTGCAGGAACGGCCCCATCAGCTGGCCGATCGGCTGGAAGAGGTTGCCGGCGTACACGTCGACGCAGGTCCAGTCGACCTGGTCGTCGCCCGGGTAGAAGGCCGGCGCGTCGCCGCGGATGAAACCCTCCGCGGTCGGGCACCACACCCACGACACGTTCTCCACCCGCTGCTGGGCGAAGATCTCCCGGATGTGCTTGTACGCGGCGATGTAGTCCTCGCCGGACCACATCGTCGCGCGTAGGTTCGGCCGGTCCATCTCCCACCGGATCCGCAACAGCACCGGCCGGTCCACCGCGCGGATGGCCCGGGCCTGCTGCCGGATCAGGCGGTCGTGCTCGCCCGCGAGGATCGAGCGGTTGTCGCCGGTCGCCCAGCTCACCATCAGCGTCGCGCCCTGCGCGAGGAACTCCGCGTCCGACTCGGTGCCGACCATCTGCTCGAAGCGCCGGTAGGTGTTGACGATGTCCAGCGGCCGGCCCAGCTCCTCCTCCAGGCCGGCGACGGCCTCGACCCGGCCGACGTGGGTCAGCTCGTCCGGCTTGATCCAGGCGCCCAGGTAGGCGCCGGTCGCCGGCGCCCCGAACGGCCCCGACTCGAACGGTCCCGGGTTGACGGCCACCGCGACCGGCGGGCTGGTCAGGTCCGGTGCCGGCGGGGGCTCGGGCTTGTCCCGCCGGTGCGAGGTGCAGCCGGCGAGCACGAGGATGAGCAGGCCCAGCAGGGCGATGACGCGACGCATGGCAGCGGCTACCTCTTCCGGCGGGCCGTGTAGAGGACGTTGACCGCGAAGCCGTCCGCGCCCGGCAGCCGGCGCACGGCCGCGTCGGCGGCGCGGGCCAGCCGCAGGTTGTCCAGCGACTCGGTCAGCATGGAGAAGCCGCGCCGGTCGATGATCTCGAAGCCGTGCCGGTCGAACAGCTCCTCGACCTCGTCGTGGGACAGCTCGGCGAACCAGCGCTCGCCCGAGTGGCGCCGGGCCCGCAGGTGCCGCAGGGAGCCCGCGTTGCCGTGGTTCTCCACCACCAGTAGGCCGGAGTCGAACTCCGGCAGGGCCTTCGCGGCGAACGCGATCGCCCGGTCCCGCACGTCCGCGTGCACGTTGAGCAGCAGCCGGAACATCGTCACGATCGCCGGGTAACCGGCCGGCACCGGGCTCGGCACCGGGCCGTCCACCGGCACCTGGTGCCACTGCGCCCGCGAGCCGACCTCGGCCGCCTTCGCCATCATCTCGGCCGACGTGTCATAGCCGTGCGCGTCGCTGACCAGGCCGTGCAGCGTGCGGATCGCGCGCCCGGTGCCGCACGCGAAGTCGTGCTGCACCGGCGGGGTGTCGAACTCCCGCTCGACGAGCCGGCGCAGGTAGGCGCGCTGCCGCTCGTTGATCCGCGACGCGTAGCTGTCCGGCGCGTAGGTGACGTGCTCGTACTTGTCGACGGCGTTCGCGTCCTGGAACACCTTGGTGTATTCGGTGGTCAACCGGTCCTCCTCTGGATGAGCTTGCGGGGCTGGAAGGCGTCGAGGGCGAGGCGGCCGCGCAGCAGCCAGACGCCCGCCGCGTACGCGATGACGGCCGTGCCGACGGCCAGCGTGAGGCCGGCCGGCCCGGCGCCGGCCGCGCTGGTGACGAGCCCGGGAATCAGGCCGAAACAGGCGGCGGAGAGCCCGGCCGCGGTGAGCGTGCCCGTGCCGAACGGGTGCAGCCGGGCGGCCCGGCCCACCTGCACGAGCGGCAGCAGGTTGTTGGCGACCATCGCGCACGCCAGGCCGATCGCGGCGCCGAGCGCGCCGTACCGGGGGATCAGCAGCACGTCCAGGCCGATCGTCACGCCCAGCGCGATCAGGACGTTGACGAGGTTCCACGAGGTGCGCCCGGCCATCGCCAGGACCATGTCGACCATGCCGCAGCCGGTGGCGACCAGCATGGCGCAGGCCAGCACGACCACGACGTCGGCGCCCCGGGGGTACGCGTCGCCGAACAGTCCCAGGTAGACCGGCGCGAGCAGGATCACCAGGAAGTTGATCGGCCAGGTCACCAGCACCAGCCACCCGGTGGCGGTCTGGTAGAGGTGGTTGGCCGTCTCCCGGTCGCCGGTCGCGAGGGCCTCGGCCAGCCGGGGCTGCACCGACTGGGAGATGCCTTGGTTGGCGAACTGGATGAGCACCACGAACCGGCCGGCGACGGCATAGATCGCGGCGGCCGCCAGCCCGCCGAGGGCGGCGACCAGGAGCACGTCCACCCGCTGCAGCGCGAGCTGCGCGACGCTGGCCAGGGCCCGCGGGCCGGTGAAGCGCCAGAAGTCGCGGCGCAGCCGCCGGCGCTCGCCGCGCCGGGTCCGCGCCGGGTGCGGCCGGCCGGCCAGGTAGGTCCGGCGCAGCGCGAACGCCGCGAGCACCGTCACCGGCAGATACGGCACGGCCCAGGCGAAGGCGAACGCCGGCAGCGTCGCCACCATAGAGAGGCCGGCCACCCCGACCGCGCCGACGCACAGCAACTGCAGCGCGCTGCGCGTGATCCGGTCGAGGGTCACGGTCGGCCGCATGGCCTTGTACCCGCGGGTCGCGGTCAGCAGGGCGTCGGTGAGCGCGTGCAGCGGCAGGAAGACCGCCAGCACCCGCAGCCCGGTGGTGTGCGCGTCGACGACGTGCGGCGACTCCTGCGCGGTGAGCCCCGCGATCGCCGGCGCGCCGAACCACATCGCGAAGCCGAGTAAGAGGGCGCACCCGACTACGGCCGTGAGGCCGGTGCGCAGGCAGGCGCCGAGCAGGTGATCGTTGCCGGTGGCCCGCAGCCGGGCCGGCCAGTAGACCAGGCCGGTCTGCGTGCCGAGCTTGGCCAGCCCGCCGGCCAGCACGAACGCCGCCGTCGCGGCGAAGAACGCGCCGGCCTGCTCGGCGCCGAGCCCGCGCGCGACCACCCAGGTGACCACGACGCCGGTGCCGCCGGCCAGCGCGGAGCCGACCATGTTGGCCAGCCCGCCCCGCGCGACACCCTGTGTGGCTTTTCGGCGCGGCGGATCGGCGACCGCCGTAGCGGTCATGCCTGGCGCCAGATGGGCACTCGGCCCAGCCAGGTCGTCAAGGCCTCGTCGTGGCTCGCGAAGTAGTTCGTCAGGTCGCGGCGCAGGCCCGGGTCCATGTCGGCCTTGCGGGGCCGGGCGTTGTGCCGCTCGAAGGCCGGGCGCCCCAGGTCGAGGCGCAGCCCGAGGAACGAGCAGACCTCGTCGTAGATCTCCTCCGGCTCGGTGAAGAACCGCTCGCTCTCCACCACGTGGATGCGTTCCCGGCCGACGTGCTGCGCCATCACGCTCAGGTAGCGGGCGTACTCGCCCCGCGCGCGGTAGGCGTGGTGCTGGTGCGCGAACGAGTAGTAGGTCGGGTCGGTCGCCAGCTTGTGCTCCTGGCGGTGCAGCCGGGGCGGCTCCAGCGCGATCGCGTTGCCGAAGTCGCGCTCGTGCTCGAAGCCGCGGGCCAGCTCGTGATGGTGCTGCGAGTACGCCCGCTCCACCGGGTCGCGGACCAGCACCACGAGCTTCGCGTCGGGCAGGTCCGCGGCGATCCGGGCGGCCGCCTGCGGGTGGTACATGTAGTACGGGCTCGACTCGAAGGTCTGCGCCTCGACGCCGTACTTCGCGCGTACCCGATCGGCGCTGCGCTGCAGCGGGAAGTGACCCTTGTACCAGCCCTTGCCGCGCTCGTAGGACACGTCGAAGTAGTGCACGCCCTTGTGCAGCACGGCCTTGAGCACGGTCGGATGCGCGGCCAGCGCGCGATAGAGCGAGGTCGTGCCGCAGCGCTGGCCACCGCAGATCAGGAACGACGGTGTCATCCGCGCGGGCGCGGTGAGCCGGCCGTACGAGCGGGAACCCAGGTGCACGACCCGTTTCACCGGGCTCGGAACCTTGGAGACGTCCATTTACAGCTCCTCGACCCGGCGGATGAGCACCGGGAGCAGCCAGGTGCCGAGGACGCCCAGCCGGGCACCCGCCTCGGCCTGGCGATCGGTCAGATAGCGGGCGGCGAGGTCGATCAGGTACAGCAGGGCGGTGAGCTCGCGGGCCTCGTCGGCGACGCCGAACGCCGCGAGCAGCTCGCCGGCCCGGCGCACGGTCGCCTCGACCGCGTCCGTCGCGTCGCCGGTGGACTGGATCCGGCGCTGCAGCTCGTGATGCACGGCGTCGAAGCCGACGGGCACGCCCCGGGCGAACCGCTCCCAGTCCCAGACCAGCAGCGTGTCGGCGATGTTCGCCATGTTCCACGGTGCCCAGTCGCCGTGCCAGGCGCCGTACCGCAGCGTGTGCTGCCCGGCGTGGGTGGCCAGCAGCTCCGCGGCCGAGGCCAGCGCGGCGCCCTCGGGCCGGTCGCACACGGCCGCGAGCCGGCCACGCAGCTCGGCCCAGTACGCGCTGCCGACCAGGGTCCCGCTGGTGTATCCGTAGCAGCCGGCGATGTCCAGCATCGCCGCGGTCAGCCGGTGCGGGGAGAGCGGCGCGCGCGGCAGCCACACCGGCAGCGCCGACTGGACCAGCACCTGCAGGCCGCGCCACTCACCGGCGTGCAGCACCGTCGGCACGGTCAGCTCGGTGAGCCCGGCGGTGCCCAGCGCCCGCAGCGCGGCGGTCTCGGCCTGCACCAGGTGCTGCGTGAGCGGCCCGGTGCCGAGCTTGCCGAACGCGAACGTCTCGCCCTCGGGGGTGATCAGCTGCAGCACCGGCTTGCGGTTGGCCCGCGCCGGGCCGATGTGGATGCTGATCGCCAGGTCGCGCCCGAGCGCCTCGCGCAGGTGCCCGTCGATGCTCGCGGCGCTCGGGCCGGTGATCCGCACCCGGTCGCGCAGCAGCAGGCTCGACGCGCCGGAGCGTAGCGCGGCCACGACGGCGTCCCGCTTGAGCCGGGCGGTGACCGACTGCGGCTCGGCGTAGCGCCGCACCGCGGCCGCCGCCACCCGCCGGGACGTGTTCGGCACCAGCAGCCGGGGCCGGCGCGCGTCGGGCACCACCAGGTACTCGGCTATCTGCGCGCCCTGTTCGCCGGTGGTGTCGCACGGTGCCGGGTAGAGCAGCGCCAGTACCTCCGCCAGGTACTGCGCGCGCAGTGCCGCGTCTGCCACGGTCAGTTCCGCCGGAGCGGTCTTCACCGGACTCAAGTGCCATCCCCCTCGATCTCGTTACGCCAGAGCAGCGCGTAGGCCAGGAACATGAAGACCAGAGGGGTGGCCAGCGAGTTGTACCAGAGCATGGCCGAGAAGGAGCTCACGATCGCGGCGCTGCCGGCGATGCCGATCGGGGTGCGGTCGCGCCGGAACCGCCACAGGCCGTACGCGAAGAAGCCCAGGTAGGCGACCGTGCCGACGGTGCCGTGCGCGAACAACAGCTGCCAGAACTGCCCGTTGCCGCCGACGGTGAAGTTGCCGCAGCGCTCGCACTCGGAGCTCTCGCCGACCGCGATGGAGTTGCGGCCGCCGATGGTGTTGCGGGTCGAGCCGTAGCCGATCACGGGGGAGTCGATGAAGCCGTCGACCGCGCGCTCGATCAGGAAGGAGCGCACCCCGTTGGACTTGCCGTTGTCGAGCCGTGCGGTCACCGTGTCGCCGAGAGGGGTGGCGAACAGGGCGACCACCAGCGCGGCCGCGGCGAACGCGACCGCGCCGATGATCCAGATCCGGCCCATCAGCACGTACCGGACCGCGACGTAGACGACCACGACGCCGATGCCGATCCACAGGCCGCGGTTGAGCGAGACGACCGCCGGCACGATCGACACGGCCAGGCAGAGCAGCGCGAAGAGCTTGGCGCCGCGGCGCCCGGAGGCGAAGGCGGCGACGACGAGCCAGCCCATCAGCAGGCAGAAGTTGTTGCCCCAGGTGTTGGTGTAGCCCCACGGCGCGGCCGGGCGGGGCTTCTCGCCGCCGACCAGGTCCATGATCTGCGCCGCGTACGGGTGCACCAGCGACTGCACGAAGCCCTTGCTGCGCACGCCGTGCGGCAGCAGCCACTCCACCGGCGAGGTGAACTCGAAGCGCCCGGCCACCATGCCGAGCAGGCCGCCGAGCACCGTGATCACGAAGAGCCAGCCGAGCAGCCGGACCAGGCGCCGGCGGGGCAGCTCGGCCTCGGTCAGGTTGCCCGCGTAGACGAGCAGGACGGTCAGGGACGCGTACAGGCTGAGGCGGTAGACGACCGCGACCAGGCGGTCGGTCGCGGCCTCGGCCACCGTGCCGGAGGGGTCGGCGCCGAGCGCGGCGACGCTGACCACGACCGCCGTGAGGAACAGCAGCCACCAGGCGAAGCCGGGTGGCAGCCGCAGCGGCCGGCCGGCCGCGTGGCGGCGCAGCAGCAGCACCAGCATCGGCGCCGCCATGATCGGAAAGATCAGCACGCCGAGCCCGAGCGCCCACCACGCCGGGTAGAACGCGAGCACGCTCGCGAGCGGCCAGGCGGGCAGCGCGGTCGCCCGCCCGCCCGCGGCCGTGCCCGCGGGCCCGGCCGCCCTTGTGCTTAACGTGCCTGGGCCGCCCGGGACGACCAGCGTCACTTCTCTTCCGGCTGGTCGGTGTGCTTCTCGGCGGTCTTGATCTGCGTGCCGGCCTGCGGTTGCGGCGCGGCCTTGGCCTGCGCCGGCGCGTTGCCCTGCGGCCCCTTCGTGTTCAGGTCGAGGACGGCCGTGGGCTCGTCCATGGCGCCCTCGCGCGGCCGGACCGCCCCGCCGCCGCCCGGCGAGGGTGGCGTCCGCAGCGGCTGGGTCCGGTCGGCGTCCAGGAACGCGGTCTCGTCCGGCCGGGGCTCCCGGCGTTCAGCCTGGAGGGTGACGACCGGCAGGTTCTCCTCGACGCCGCGCATGCCGGTCAGCCGGGGCAGCACGACGGCGCCGAGCAGCGGCGTGCCGACCCGGCTCAGCTGCTCGGCCGCGTCCAGCAGCGCCGGCCGCTTGGCGCGGCGCAGCTCCACCGCGACGATCGCGGCGTCGGCGAGGCTGGCCAGGCTCTGCGCGTCGGCGCTGCTGCTGGTCGACGGTGCCTCGATGACCACGTAACCGGCCTGCCGGCGCAGCGCCTGCAGCGTGTCGCGCAGCCGCTGCGACTGCATCAGGCCCGCCGCCGTCGCGGCGCCGCCGGTCGTGATGACCCGCAGCGACGGGATGCGCGGGGTGCGCTGCATCGCCTTGTTCAGGCCGATCCGCCCGGCCAGCAGGTCGGACAGCCCGGGCATCGCCGAGACGCCGAGCATCCGCGCCAGCGGCGCGGCGTCGACCACGCTGTCCGGCAGGTGCGCGCCGATCAGCACGACGTCGCTTCCGGTACGCGCCAGCGCGGCGGCCAGGTTCGCGGCGACCAGCGTCGAGGCGGAGCCGCGGCTGGCGCCGGTGACGACGAGGATCTGGTCGCCGCTGTTCAGGCTCGCCAGGACCTCGTTGCGCAGCCGGTTGAAGACCCGCCCGCCCGGCCCGTACGGCTGGAGCACGTCGTCGAAGTGCGGCGCGGTCCGCTCGTCCAGCGCCGCGAGCACCGGCATCCGCCCGCGGTCCCGCACGTCCGCCGCGGTCTGCAGGCGACCGTCGAAGCGTTCCCGGGCGAACGCCAGCGCGAGCCCGACGAGCAGGCCGGCCATCCCGCCGGTGGCGATGTTGAGCAGCGCGTTCGGGCTGGTCGGCGCCTCGGGCTCGCGGGCGTCGCTGATGATGCTGCCGGCGCCGACGGTCGCCGTGGTCAGCTCGTTGAGCCGGGCGGTCAGGTTGTTCAGCTGGTTCTGCGAGTTGTTGCGCAGGCTCTCCAGGTTGCTGCGCTCGAAGCTGCCGTTCTCCGCCTTGGCCAGCCGGTTGTTGATGCCGGTCAGGTTCGTGGTGAGCTGCCTGACCTTGAGGGTCAGCGTCTTGATCTGCTGGTCCAGCCCGGCGCGGGCCGTCTCCTCGCGGTTGCGCAGGTACGCCTCCGCGAACGCGTGCGAGCCCTTCTGCGCGCCCGCGGGGGTGTCCGCCTCGAAGCGGATCACCAGGACGGTGGTGTTCGCGGGCACCTCGACGGAGACGTGGCGGGCGAGCTCGAGCGGCGAGAGCTCGGCGCGCAGCAGCGTCGTGGCCTTGACGGCGACCGCGCCGGAGGCGACGAGCTGCGCCTCGGTGTCCAGGTTGATCGTGCCCTTGGTGCGGCCGCCGGAGGCGTTGGTGTCGCCGGAGACGGCCTGCACGAGCACCGACGTGGACGACTCGTAGACCTTCGGCACGGCCTGGGTGACCGCGGCGCCGAGCCCGAGCCCCACCCCGCCGGCGGCGAGAACCACCCACCAGTGCCGGCGGAACACGCCCAGGTAGTGCGAGAGGTCGGCGGATACCGGGCGCGGAGCTTCCATCGGTAAGGCGGCCCTTTCGGGGTGAAGTGAGTACACAGCAATCGGGCTTTTCGCCCCCGAGGGGGTAAACGGCCCGTGCCCTGTTGCGTAACTACTCCACCGCGATCGGTTACTTCATATTTGGTTCCACCCAGCCGGTCTCCACCAGATAGGCCATCACGACATCGATGGCTTCGGGCACCGTCATGTCGGTGGTGTCCAGCGTCAGCTCGGCGTCGGCCGGCTCCTCATAGGGGTCGTCGACGCCCGTCATGCCGCGCAGCTGGCCGGCGCGGGCGCGGGCGTACAGGCCCTTGCGGTCGCGGCGCTCGCAGACCTCGAGCGGGGTCGCCACGTGCACCAGCACGAATCCGGCGCCCGCCTCGGTGGCCATCCGGCGCACCGCGGCGCGCGCGTCCTGGTAGGGCGCGATCGGGCAGGCGATGGACATGCCACGGTGCCGGGCGACCTCCGCGGCCACCCAGCCGATCCGCCGCACGTTGCGGTCCCGGTCGGCGCGGCTGAAGCCGAGCCCGGCCGACAGCTCCCGGCGCACGACGTCGCCGTCGAGGAACGTGACGGTCCGCTCGCCGTCCTCGCGCAGCGTGTCGGCGAGGCCGCGGGCGATTGTCGACTTGCCGGAGCCGGAGAAGCCGGTGAAGAAGACGACCAGGCCGCGGTGCCGCCGCGGCGGGCGCATCCGGGTCAGCTCCTTGGCGACGGCCGGCGGCGTGTGCCACTCCGGCAGCGGGAATCCGCGGTCGAGCAGATCGTCGATCTCGGCGGTGGTCATCGCCAGCCGCCGGTTGCGCGGCGGGATGTCGTCGCGCCAGCGCCACTGGCCGTCGCGGTTGTCGTAGGCCAACTCGCGGGGGACCAGCACGCGCAGGCCGGCGCCGGAGAGCATGTCCCCGGTGGACAGCACGTGGGTGACCCCGTACGCCGTCGCGACCCGGGCGCGCAGCAGCGCGTCGCGCATCTCGTCGTTGCGGGGCATCAGCGGCACCGCGACGATCGTGGCCGGCGGCATCCGGTCGCGGGCCGCGAAGATGGCGCGGACCAGCGCCTCGGGCGGCAGGCCGTCGGGCCCCGGGCCGGTCACCGGGATGATGATGAGCAGGTGCGCGGCGAGGGTGCGCGCGGCGTGCGCGATCTGCGCGAGCTGCGGGCGGTGCAGCGGCCGGTCGGCGATGACGCCGAGGACCCGGCCGGGCGGAAGCAGCGCGTGCACCTCGTCCGGGGTGCGCCGCAGGCGCTGGAACGGGCCGTGCCCGCCGTCACCCATCCGGCGTACCGCGCCGCCGATCGCGTACATGCCCGCGGTGGTCGGCCAGGCGTCGGTCACCTCGATCGCGGCGACCGGCGCGCCCTCGGGGTCGGTGAGCACCACCGTGCGGCGCAGCGGATCGTCGAGGTCGAGGCCGGTGGCGAGCTCGGCCGGTATCTCGCAGGTGACGCCGACCGGCCACGGTGTCCCGTCGGCGAGCCGGCCCCGGCGGCGCAGCGCCGTCAGGTCGGCGCGGCCGAGGAACCCGGTCAGCGGCGCATATGCGCCGGAGAGAAGTAATTCGAGGTCGGCGAGTTCGTGCCCGCGCGGCGTGTACGTCGGCGCGTCACGCAGCACGTCCTCTGGCAGCACAGAACCGTCGTTCACCTAAGACTCCCCCTGCAGCGACTTGAGGGACAGTTTCGCAGCCGGACTCCCCGCGGTCGAGCGGGGCTCGGCAGTCTGTCCGTTCCGGACCTTCGCCACGCGGGCAACCGGGCCGGGTAGTCGACAAAACGGACATTTGATCCAATACTGGGCGACCGTGAGACGTCGACCGCTCCGGGCCAGGCCCTTGCACATCATCGCCATGACGGTGATCTTCGCCCTCTCGCTGGTCGCCACCCTGTCATGGGCGTGGACCGGCGGCGTGGATCAACTCGGACTGCCGTTCGGCCCGGCAGACAATCCGGGCGCGGTGCCCGGCCGCACGCTGCCGCCGCTCGACGGCGGGCGGGTGCCGGCCGCGCCGGGCGCGTCCGCGCTGCCCGGCGCGCCGGGCGCGGTGCCCGGCGCCCCCGGCGCCTCGGGGTCCGCCGCCGTGCCGGGCGATCGCGCCTCCGCCGCGCCCGGCCCGCTGCCGTCGGGTGCCGCTCCGGCGCCGACCGCCGCCGGCGAGACGTGGTCCTCGGAGTCCGGCGCGCGGCGCTGCCGCACCGGCAGCAAGCTCGTGCCGACCTGCGGCGTGCTGTGGGGGGTCGCGCCCGGCGCCTTCACCGACGGGCGCGGCCAGCGGGCGCTGAAGCAGTTCGAGGAGAAGACCCAGCGCCACCAGGACGTCTTCCACGCGTACCACAAGGGCAACAAGCAGCTCTTCCCGACGCCGGCCGAGGCCGCGATCGCCCGCGAGCCGGGCCGCGAGCGCATCCTCTTCCTCAACTGGAAGCCGTCGGGCGCGTCCTGGGCCGCCATCGCCGCCGGCGACCGGGAGACCGACGCGTTCCTGGACCGGCTGGCCCGGCACATCAAGACGACGTTCCCCGAGCGTTTCTTCTTCACGGTGCACCACGAGGCCGAGGACAACGTCCGGGAGAAGGCCGGCTCCGGCTACCGGGCCAGGGACTACGCGGCGATGTACCGCCATGTGGTCGAGCGGCTCCGCGCCCGCGGCGCGGACAACGTGGTCACGGTGCTGGTGCACATGGCCTACGTGCCGCACACCAGCGAGAGCTGGTTCCAGAACATGTACCCCGGCGACGGCGTGGTCGACTGGATCGGCTTCGACACCTACGCCTACGGCGACCCCGGCTACGGGCACGGCGACTTCGCGGAGCTGCTGAACCGGCAGAGCTCGGCGCGCCCGAACTGGCCGGGCTTCTACAACTGGGCCACCCGCCGGCACCCGTCCAAGCCGCTGATGGTCGCCGAGTGGGGCGTCTGGACCTCGAAGCGCAACCCCGGGCACAAGGCGGAGTTCTACCGCGAGGTCGGCCGGCAGATCGCCCGGTTCCCGCGGATCCGGGCGATGGTGCACTTCGACACGCCGCGCAGCCAGAAGGGCCGCGACTCCCGGGTCGACGCGACGGCCGCGTCGCTGCAGGCGTATCGCGAGCTCGGCCGGATGCCGATCTTCCAGGTCGACGTCTCGCCCGCCCTGCCCTGAGGTGTAGGCGGTCTCAGGGGTGAGTCCGGGGTTCACCTGATCCGCAGCGGTGACAGCGCTTCCTAGGCTGTCGCTGTGAGCCTCATCGACACCCAAGGGTTGACCAAGACGTACGGCGGCAGGGTGACCGCCCTGCAGGACCTGACCGTCTCCGTCGAGCCCGGGATCATCGGACTTGTCGGCGCCAACGGCGCCGGCAAGTCGACCTTTATCAAGATCATGCTGGGTTTGATCGCGCCGACGTCCGGGCAGGTCCGGGTCTTCGGCATCGATCCCACCGTCGACCCCGACCGGGTCCGTGCCAAGGTCGGTTACATGCCGGAGCACGACGCGCTCCCGCCCGACGTCTCCGCCGCGGAGTTCGTCACCCACCTCGGCCGGATCAGCGGCCTGCCGCGTACCGCGGCCCGCGAACGCGCCTCCGAGGCGTTGCGGCATGTGGGGCTCTACGAGGAGCGCTACCGGCAGATCGGTGGCTACTCGACCGGCATGAAGCAGCGGGTGAAGCTCGCGCAGGCGCTGGTGCACGACCCCGACCTGCTGCTGCTCGACGAGCCGACCAACGGCCTCGACCCGGCCGGGCGCGACGCGATGCTGGCGCTCGTGCACCGCATCGGTACGGAGTTCGGCATCTCCGTCGTGGTCTGCTCGCACCTGCTCGGCGAGGTCGAGCGGATCTGCGACTCGCTGGTCGCCATCGAGGGCGGCCGGCTGCTGCGCGCCGACCGCATCTCGGCGATGACGGAGGCGAGCGACGTGCTCGCGGTCGAGGTCAGCGAGGGCACCGAGGAGCTGGCCGCCGCGCTGACGGCGCTGGAGCTGCCGGTGACGCGGGACGGCCGGTTGCTGCTCGTTCCGCTCGACCGGGAGGAGACCTACGACCGCATCCTGCGGGCCGTCGCCGACCTGGACCTGCCGCTGCACCGCCTGGACCAGCGACGCCACCGGGTGGCCGAGCTCTTCGCACCGAGGGAGACCGCCGATGTCTGAGTCCAGCGTCATCCACGACATCGGCTATCAGCGCTACACCGGGCCCCGGCTGGGCCGCGGCGCGGTGTTCGGCGCGATCTACGTGCACGGCGTGCGCGCGGCGTACGGCTTCGGCCGGTCTGCCAAATCCAAGATCTTCCCCTGGCTGGTCTTCGGCATCGTCACGCTGGTCGCGGTGATCATTGCGGCGGTACGGGCGCAGACCGGCACGGTGCCGCTCAACTACGTCCAGTTCGCCGACGCGATGAGCTGGCTGATCATCTTCTTCGTCGCGATCGTCGCGCCGGAGCTGGTCTCCCGGGACCTGCGCGCCGGGGTGCTGCCGCTCTACTTCAGCCGGCCGGTGCGCGCGGCGGACTACGTCGGCGCGAAGGTCGCCGCGATGGTGAGCGCGGTCTGGGTGCTGCTGGCCGGCCCGCAGCTGATCATGTTCCTCGGCGCCGCCTTCACCACCAAGGACGGCATGTCGGGCGTCTGGGGCGAGCTCGACGATCTGCTCTGGGGCTGGTCCTACAGCCTGCTCTGGGCGCTGTTGTTCACCGGGATCGGCCTGCTGGTCGCCTCGCTGACCGGCAAGCGCGCCTTCGCGGCCGGCGGCATCGTCGCCGTCTTCCTGATGACCACGCCGGTCGTCGGGGTGCTGGCGACCCTGCCGTCTCGGACCGCGCAGGAACTGGCCTTCCTGGCGAGCCCGATGACCCTGGTCAGCGGCGTCGCGCAGTGGCTGGTCCCGAACGCCAACACCGGCCTGCCCATCGGCCGCTTCGGCCCGGTCTACGCCATCGAGGCGGCCGTCCTGATCGTCACCTGCCTGCTGCTGCTACTGGCCCGCTACCGGAAGGTGGCCTCGCTGTGACCACGGTGGAACTTCAGAACGTGTCCCGCTGGTACGGCAACGTGGTGGCGGTCAACGACATCAGCATGACGCTGGAGCCGGGCGTCACCGGCCTGCTCGGCCCGAACGGTGCCGGCAAGACCACCGTGCTGCACATGATGGCGGGCTTCCTGTCGCCGTCGCGCGGCGCGGCGACCATCGACGGCGCGCCGACCTGGCGCAACCCGGAGATCTACCGCCGGCTGGGCCTGGTCGCGGAGCGCGAGGCGGTGCACGGCTTCCTCACCGCCCGCGAGTTCGTACAGGCCAGCGCCAAGATGCAGAAGCTGCCGGACCCGGCGGCCGCGACCGAGTGGGCGCTGCAGATGGTCGAGATGACCGACGCCGCGGACCGCCGCATCGAGACGTACTCCAAGGGCATGCGCCAGCGCACCCGGGTCGCCGCGGCGCTGGTGCACAACCCGCAGGTGCTGCTGCTGGACGAGCCGTTCAACGGCATGGACCCGCGGCAGCGGATGCACATGATGGACCTGCTGCACGAGCTGGGCGAGCGGGGCCACACGATCCTGTTCAGCTCGCACATCCTCGAAGAGGTCGAGCAGGTGTCGGGCACCGTCCAGGTGATCGTCGCCGGCCGGCTGGCGGCCTCCGGCGACTACCGCAAGATCCGCCGCCTGATGACGCACCGCCCGCACGTCTTCGCGCTGCAGTCCTCGGACGACCGGCGGCTGGCGGTGGCGCTGATCGGCGAGAAGTCGGTCACCGGCGTGGAGATCGACAACGTCGGCCTGACGGTCCGCGCCGGCGACTACGGCGGCTTCACCCGCGCCCTGCCGCGCATCGCCCTGGAGGAGGGCATCCGGCTGCGCAAGCTGCTGCCGTCCGACGAGTCCCTGGAGAGTGTCTTCTCCTACCTGCTGGAGGCCTGACGTGTCGACCGTTGCGTGGATCACCGCCCGCGGATTGTTCGGCCGGCGCCGGGTGCTTCTCCTGCTGCCCCTTCCGGCGCTGCTGATCGGCCTGGCCCTGCTCTGCCAGGCGTACGACGTCGACCCGGCGGAGTGGGGCGAGCCGGTGCTGGTCGGCCTCGGCCTGGCCGTGGTGCTGCCGGTGGTGTCCCTGATCGTCGGCACCGGCGTGCTCGGCTCCGAGGTGGACGACGGCACGATCGTGCACATCCTGACCAAGCCGCTGCCCCGCCGCGACATCATCCTGGCGAAGCTGGGCGTGGCGATCGTGGTGAGCGCCGTGACGGCGGCGGTGCCGCTCTTCGTGGCGGGCACCCTGGCCGGCTCGGCGCGCCTCGGCGCTTCCCTCGCGATCGCGGCGGTGGTCGGCGCCTGCGCCTACTCGGCGTTCTTCCTGCTGCTCAGCCTGCTGACCCGCCGGCCGGTGCTGCTCGGCCTGGTCTACATCCTGATCTGGGAGGGGCTGCTGAGCAGGTTCATCAGCGGCACCCGGGTGCTGTCCATCGAGCAGTACGTGATCACGATCGCGGACAAGATCGCCCCGACCGCGCTGTACGAGGCCGAGGTGTCCCTGACGGTCGCGGTCGTCATGTCCGCGATCTTCGTCCTGGGCTGCACCCTGGCCGCGGTCGACCGCCTCCGCAGCTTCAGCATGGCGGGCGAGACCAGCTGACCGGACGGCGACGGCCGGGCACCGCGAAGGGTGCCCGGCCGTCGATCGTGCGGGCGCGGATCAGCCGGTGTTGCGCATGCCGGCGGCGATGCCGTTGACCGTGGTCAGCAGGGCACGTTCCAGGGCCGTCGCGTCCGACGGCGACCGGCGGGCACCCGGCGCGCCGTCGGCGTCGTTCAGCTCGCGGTACTGCCGCAGCAGCGCCACCTGCAGGTGGTGCAGCGGCTCCAGGTAGGTGTCGCGGACGCTCAGCGTGCGCGACAGCTCCGGCTGGCTGGAGAGCAGCTCGTCGTGGCCGGTGATGGCCAGGATCTGCTCGACCGTCTTGGCGTACTCCCGCTCGATGGTGGTGAAGATGCCCTTGAGCTCGGCCGGCACCAGGGTGTCCACGTAGCGCCGGGCGATGTTCAGGTCCGTCTTCGTCAGCATCATCTCCACATTGGAGATGAACGTGCGGAAGAACTGCCAGTTCGCGAACATCTCCTTCAGGACGTCGGCGTGGCCGGCCTCGCGCACCGCGGCGAGGCCGGTGCCCACGCCGAACCAGCCCGGCACGATCTGCCGGGTCTGCGTCCAGCCGAAGACCCACGGGATCGCCCGCAGGCCGCCGAGGCCCGCGTCCGCGTTCGGGCGCTTCGCCGGGCGGGAGCCGATGTTCAGCGCGCCGAGCAGCTCGGTCGGCGTCGCCGCCCAGAAGTACGCCGGCAGGTCCGGGTTCTCCACCAGTGCCCGGTACGCGCCGAACGCGGCGCCCGACGCCGTGTCCATCGCCGCGTCCCAGCGGGCCAGCGAGGAGAGGTCGACCGACGGCGTGGTGTGCAGCAGCGTCGCCTGGAGCACGGCCGCGACGGTCAGCTCGAGGTTCTCCCGCGCCAGGATCGGCAGCGTGTACTTGTCGGAGATGACCTCGCCCTGCTCGGTGACCTTGATCGCACCGTCGAGCGTGCCGTACGGCTGCGCCAGGATCGCCTCGTGCGTCGGGCCGCCGCCGCGGCCGACGGTGCCGCCGCGGCCGTGGAACAGCCGGAGCCGGACACCGTGCCGGGCCGCCACGTCGCGCAGCGCCCGCTGGGCCTTGTGGATCGACCACTGGCTGGTGGTGATCCCGGCCTCCTTGTTGCTGTCGGAGTAGCCGAGCATGACCTCCTGCAGGTCGCCCCGGGCCTTGACGATCTCCCGGTAGGCCGGCAGGGAGAGCATCTCGTCCAGCAGGTCGCCGCCGGCGTCCAGCTCCGCCGGGGTCTCCAGCAGCGGCACGATGCCGATCCGGGCGCGGCCGGTGTGAATGTCGATCAGGCCGGACTCGCGGGCGAGCACCGCGGCGGCGAGCACGTCGTCGACGCCGAGCGTCATCGAGATGATGTACGACTCGACGACGTCCGCGCCGAACCGGTCCTGCGAGTCGCGGATCGTGTTGAACACGTCGAAGGTCTTGCGCGCCGAGTCGGTGAGCGGGGTGTCGGCGCTGGCCAGCGGTCGGCGCCCGGTCAGCTCGGTGGCGAGCAGCTTGGTGCGCTCGGTGCGGTCCAGCGACAGGTAGTCGTCCACCTCGCCGACCCGCGAGTACATCTGCGCGAGCACCTCGTGGTGCTTCTCCGCGTGCTCGCGCACGTCGAGCGTCGCCAGCCGCAGGCCGAAGGCGGAGACCGCGCGGATCGCCGACGCGACAGTGCCGACCGCGGTGAGCTGACCGGAGTTGCGGGCCAGCGAGGCGCGGATCAGCTCGAGGTCGGCGATCAGCTCTTCGCTGCCGAGGTAGTCGCGCCCCGGCACGTGCGCGGTGCCGCGGTGCAGGCGCTCGCGGGTGTTGGCGAGCTTGGCCTTGATGCAGCGGACCTTGAGCCGGTACGGCTCCTCGGCGTTGGTGCGGCGGAACCGGGGCGCGACCTCACGCAGCGCGTCGAGGTCGTTGGCGAGGCTGGCCGAGAGGTCGAGCGAGACCCCGCGCAGCCGGCGGGACACCGACAGCTCGTCGATGAGCGCGTCCATGGCCGCCTCGGTGGCCTGGATGCCGTGCTCGTGCTGGATCATCAGCACGTCCCGGGTGACGGCCGGGGTGACGAACGGGTTGCCGTCGCGGTCGCCGCCGATCCAGCTGCCGAACGTCAGCGGCCGCGCCGTCGGCGCGGTCTCCACGCCGAGCCGGCGCAGCGTCTCGGCGAGGTCGTCGAGCACCTGCGGCGCGGCGTCCGCGTACAGGTCCTTGAGGTAGTAGACCGCGTTGCGGGCCTCGTCGGTCGGGTCCGGCCGGTCCAGCCGCAGCTCGTCGGTCTGCCAGAGCAGGTCGATCAGCTCGGCGAAGCGCCGCGTCGAGGCGGTGGTGTCCGAGGCGCCGTACAGGACCGCGGCGCTCGCCTCGGCGTCCAGCGAGTCGGCGAGCTGGCGCAGCTTGGACAGGATCGAGCGCCGGGCGGCCTCGGTCGGGTGCGCGGTGAAGACCGGGCGGACGGCCAGCCGGCGCGCGGCGGCGGCGATCTCGTCGGCCGGCACGCCCTGCTCGGCGATCCGCTTGGCGGCCTGGTCCAGCCAGCCGCCGTCGCGGGCGCGGCGGCGCTGCAGGTCGCGGGCGCGGTGCACCTGCTCGGTGATGTTCGCGAGGTGGAAGTAGGTCGAGAACGCCCGGGCCAGCTTGGTGCCGGTCGTGACGTCCAGGGCGGCCAGGCGCTCGGCGGCGGCCGGTGCGTCGGCCCGGACCAGCGCCCGCACCTCCTCGACCAGGTCGAGCAGCGGCTTGCCCTCCTGCCGGGCGAGGGTCTGGCCGAGCAGGGTGCCGATGCGCCGGATATCGGCGCGCAGTGCCGCGTCGGGGCCGTCGGGGTCGAGCTGGCCGTGCTGGTCCGTCACCGGAGCGCTCCTTTTGCATCGCGTGCGGAAGGACGGCGCTGTCCCGACTCTGCCGATCGTATCGGTGAGCCGCCCAGCCTGCGTGTTTTGAGGTAAGTCTCATACGTCCTTACGTCCGCTTCACGCCTTTCGGGATTACCTGTGCGACACAAAGGTTTCGGGGAGGAAAAAGCATGACAAGCAGGACCCGAGTTCTGGTGGCCGGGGCCGTGGCCACCGCCGTCGGCCTGACCGCCGCCGGCATGGGGGTGGCGAACGCGGCCACCGATCCGCCGCCGCTCGCGTTCACCCGCGCCGCCGCCAGCGTGGTCGCCGAGCGCTACGTCTGGGGTGAGGACAGCTACCTCAACTTCGATCTGGGCGTACACGTGATCGCGGGCCAGGACCCGTTCGAGATCCGGGCGGCCCGCAAGTCCTACGCCGATCCGATCGTGGCCGAGCAGGTCGTGGTGAAGAACGGCAAGAAGAAGAACGTGGCGCTGCCCGCCGGGATGGTCACCGGCTGGGGTGGCCTGAAGGACTTCACCACGGTCACCATCAAGACCGCGGCGGGCGCCGAGGTCGCGAGCTACTCGACCGACTTCTGCCCGAACTCGTACGAGTCGGCGCGGACCCGGCGGGACGCGCCCGCCGAGACGCCGTACCCGCAGGGCTGCTCCGAGGACAACCCGTTCACGCTCGGCTCGGTCTGGGGCATCCAGGCCGGCTGGAACGCGCCGACCGCCAGCCTGCCCCGCACCGGCGACGTGCAGATGCCGGACGGCGACTACACGGCGACGGTCACGCTCAACAAGGTGTACCGGGACTACTTCAAGATCGCTGCGGACTCCGCGACGCAGACCGTCAACGTCAAGGTCGAGACGATCGACGAGGGTGAGGGCGCGCGGGCGGCCAAGGCACCCGCGTCGTTCAAGGCACGGGCCAAGGCGGCGCGGGCGGGCGACGACCCGACCGAGGCGGCCGCCGTCGCCGCGCACAGCGCGCACGCCGGCGAGGGCGACGAGTCCCGGCAGATCTCCGCGTACAAGCCGGAGTTCCGGCCGCCGGCGAAGAAGCCGAAGGCCGTCAAGGCCGCCAGCATCCCCAAGGGCCCGCGGCCCGACCTGCGCTCGCTGCCCGCCTGGGGCATCTCGCTGTCGCAGGAGGAGGACGGGAAGTCGTACGTCAACTTCGGCGCGACGGTCTGGAACGGCGGCACGTCGCCGCTGCTGGTCGACGGATTCCGGCAGACCGGCACCGAGCTGATGGACGCGTACCAGTACTTCTTCGACGCCAAGGGCAAGGAGGTCGGCTCGGTCGCCGCCGGCACCATGGAGTGGGACCCGCGCGAGGGGCACCGGCACTGGCACTTCACCGACTTCGCGCAGTACAACCTGCTCTCCAGCGACAAGAAGCAGACGGTGCGCAGCGGCAAGGAGGCGTTCTGCCTGGTGAACACCGACGCGGTCGACTACACCATCCCGAACGCCAAGTGGCGCCCGCAGAACACCGACCTCTCCAGCTCGTGCGGCCAGAACACGGCCGTCGCGGTGCGCGAGGTGCTCGACATCGGTAACGGCGACACCTACTCGCAGCAGCGGCCCGGCCAGTCGTTCGAGATCACCGACCTGCCGAACGGCACCTACTACATCGAGGTCAAGGCCAACCCGGTCAACCGCCTGACCGAGCTGAGCACGACCAACAACTCGTCGCTCCGGAAGATCGTCCTGGGCGGCACGCCGACCGAGCGCACCCTCGAGGTGCCCGCGGTCAACGGCATCGAGGGCTGACACGGCACCGGCCGGTCGCGGCACGCCGCGACCGGCCGGGTCAGGACGCCGGACGGGCGAGATCTAGGGCGTACCGGTCCCACCACTGCCCGGCCGGCGGCGCGCCGCTGCCGCAGGCGCCGTCGGACTCGCCCGGCCGCTTGACCCACAGGAACGCGTCGGCGAGCGGCACCCCGGTCCGGGTCGTCGGATCCTCGCCGAGTGCCCGCCCCGGCGGGTTGCACCAGTGCCGGTCGCCCGCGCCCTTCTGCGCGGGCCCGTTGCCGTTGCGGCTGGTGTCGACCACGAAGTGCGCGCCGCCGAGCAATGTGGACAGCCGGCTGCCGTACGCGATGTTGTCCGCGGTCGTCTCGAAGTTGGCCACGTTGAGCGAGAACCCGTACGCCCGGCCCAGGCCGGACTTGCGCATCGCGGAGACCAGCCGGGCCGGCTGGGTGATCCAGGTCGGGTTGCCCGCGTCGAGGTAGACCAGCACGCCCGGCACCGCCCGCAGCGCGTCGACCGCCTCGCCGAGCAGCGCGTACCGCTGCTCGGCATCCGCCTCGCTCAGGCAGCCCTGCACCGCCTGCGGGATCGCGTCGGGCTCGAGCACGATCAGCGCACCGTGCCCGCTCAGCGCGCCCGCCAGCGTCCGTACCCAGCCCCGGTAGTCCTCGGCGTCGGCCGCGCCGCCCGCCGAGTGGCCGGCGCAGTCCCGGCCGGGGATGTTGTAGAGGGTGAGCACCGGCAGCTGGTCGGCCGCGGCCGCGGCCGCGACCAGCGCCCGCGCCCGCTGCGCGTAGCCGGGCGCGGCGTCGGCGAACCACGTCGCGGTCGGCCGGTCGGCGATGCGCCGGATGATCCGGGCCTCGCCGGTACGCCCGGCGCGTTCCCACTCCGTGGCCTGTCGCGCGGCCGAGCCGTACGGATCGACGTACAGCCGGCGGTCCGCGAGCCGCCCACCGCCCTGCGGGACCTCGGTGACGGGCTCCCGCTGCTGCGCGGTCACCGCGGGACCGGTCACCACCGGCGAGTCCGCGCCGCGCATCGAGAGGGCCGCGATGGCGGCGATGACGAGCGCGAGGGAGAGGCCGGCGGCCAGCAGCGGCCAGCGCAGGCGTATCGAGCGGAGGTCCGGTGACATCAGCGCACCCGGACCCAGCGGCCGGTCGACGGCACGCCCTTGTCGTCGATCAGGAACAGCATGTACCAGCCGGCGGGTACCAGGCCCTTGGCCTGCGGGACGGTCACGGTGACCCCGCCGGGGGAGCGCACCAGGTCGAGGGCGACCGAGCGCTGGTCGACGTCGGTGACGTGGGTGACGGCGCCGGGCCGCAGCAGCCGGGCGGCGCGGACCCGCCCGGCGTCCGGCGTGGCGAAGTCGGCCTTCGCGCCCCGCTGCAGGGTTTCCGGCCCGGCGCCGACGGCCGGCCGCGGGCCCTTGAACAGGTACGGCGGCGAGTAGACCTCGATGCGCTGCTCGAACGTGCCGGGGTCCTGGCCGGCCCGGTCGTAGAGCGGGTCGCTGCCCAGGGTGATGACCCGGCCGTCGGGCAGCAGCAGCGCCTCGGAGTGGTAGTTGCGCCCGACCGTCGACTCGGCGGCCGTCTCGAACCGGTCCCGGGAGGGCCGGTAGATCTGCGCGTTGAACAGGTCGCTGCGGGTCTGGCCGCGGTACTCGCCGCCGCGGTAGCCGGAGGAGCCGCCGGTGGTCAGCACGGTGTCGTCGGGCAGTAGCACGGTGCTCAGGTAGCGGGCCGGCTGTGGCAGGTCCGGGCCGGGCCGGTAGGCGGGTTTCGGTTCGTCCAGGTCGGCGATCGCGGTGCGCCGGGTGGAGACCGGCGATTCGCCGATCTCGCCGCCGCCGAAGATCATCACCTTCTGGTCCTGTGCGGGTGGGAGCAGCACCGAGGAGCTGGTCTCGGTCATCCGCGCGTCGGGCAGTCCGGGTACGACCTGGAACTTGTTGTTCGTCAGGTCCCACAGCCCGGGCGTGCGGCCCTCGGTGTCGGAGCCGTAGCCGGAGTTCGAGCCGGAGAAGAAGAGCCGCCCGTTCTGCATGAGATGCAGGCCGGGGTAGGTGGGGAAGACCCGCTTGAGCTTCGGCGCGGCAACCCAGCGCTTCTGCGCCCGGACGTAGGTCTCGTTGTCGCCGGGCAGGATCCGGCCGAACTCGTCCAGCCCGGACACGGCCAGCACGTCGCCGTTCGGCATCTCGGCCAGCGTCGGGTACCAGCGGCTGCGGACCATGTCGCCGGTGCGCACGTAGCGCTCGGTCTGCGGGTCGAACTCGTACGACGTCTTGTCGCCGCCGTACTCCTGCTTCTCCCGGGTGATCTTGTCGGAGAGGCCGTAGATGTTGCGCTGGTCCAGGCCGGTCAGGCCGGCGACCGTGTACTGCGCCGGGTGGTCGACGATCGAGGCGTCGCCGGCGGCCTCGGCGTCGACCCAGACCTCGGCCGCGCCGGCGTGCGTCATCACCTTGTCGCCGTGCTTCATCGCGGTCGCCGCCGGGACGGTCACGTCGTCGCGGGTCAGGTAGGCGCGGCCGTCCTTGGCGGTCAGCCGGGTGCCCTTCGGGAAGACCCTCGGCCCGCCCGTCGGCGACTCATTCTTGATCTTCATTACCCCGGCGGCGTGCGTGATGTCCTTCTCCAGGACCTCGTACGACTTCGTCCCGCCCGCCACCAGCAGCTTGCCGTCGGGCAGGAAGGTGTGCCCGGCGCAGAACACGTCGGTCGGCGTCGGCACCTCGGCGAACGAGTCCCGGGCGGGGTCGTACAGGATCGACCGGAACGTGCCGGCCTCGAAGTTCTCGCGGTTGTTCCCGCTGCCCGCGATGATCAGCACCTTGCCGGTGCGCAGCAGCGCCGCGTGGATCGCGTTGACCCGGAAGTGGTGCGGCACCGGCAGCCGGGCCCAGTGCCCGTACCGCTGCTTGTACGCCAGCCGGTTGATGTTGAAGTCGTGCAGGGCGTCCGAGCCGAACGCCACCATCGGCTGGTTGACGAAGACGAGCAGGCCTAGGACGACGAGTCCGATCGCTCCGCTCAGCAGGCGGCGGGCCGTCGACGGGCGGGGACGGGGCTTCATGCGTACGACTCCACGGGTTCCTCGGCGGGTTTCTCGCTCGCGGGCGGCGGTACGGCCCGGCGGCGCTGGTGTTCCTGGCCGACCCAGATCGCGGGCGGCACCAGGCAGATCACGAGGTTGATGGCCGGCCAGGCCCACATCGCGCCGTGCACATGCGCGCCGATCGGCGCCGAGATCAGCAGCACGACGTAGAACGCGGCCCAGCGCAGCCCCGGCGCGAACGTCAGCAGCCGGTCCGGGCTGGCCGAGTCGCCCTTGGGCGTCACCACGAAGCCGGCGTTGCGGCGCAGCAGCGCGCCGAGGAAGGACGAGACGTACACCGGCGTGGACAGCGTCGACATGAGCATGCCGGCCAGCCCGGACGAGCCCGCGTCCTCGTGCGGGCTGGTGTTGTGCCGGCGGTTCCACACGTAGAGGCCGACCTGGAACAGCGCGGCGTCCACATAGAGCATCAGCCAGACGTGCATCGGCACCTGCACACCCTTGGCGCCCAGCACCAGATAGCAGACGGCGTTGGCGGCGCCGAGCAGCCAGGCCAGCGCGGTCAGCGGGTAGTACGACGTCAGCAACGCGTAGTGCAGGCCGCGCCGGAAGCCGAGCCGCCACATGAACTTCGCGAACGACGTGACGATGACCTCGTCGGTGCCGCGCGACCAGCGGTGCTGCTGGGTGAAGTAGTCGGTCCAGGACGAGGGGCCCTCGCCGACGGCGAGGACGTCGGGGGTGTACACGGAGCGCCAGCGTGCGCCGGTGTCGGGGTTGCGTCCACTGTGTACGACGAGGCTGGTGGCCATGTCTTCGGTGATGGAGTCCTGTAGGCCGCCGATGCCGCGGAGTGCGGAGATGCGTACGGCGTTGTTGGTGCCGACGAGCATGGAGACGCCGAGGCGGTTGCCGGCGCGCTGCAGCAGGGAGTGGAAGAGGTATTGCTGGGATTCGGCCCAGCGGGTCACGACGTTGTCGTAGTTGCCGTAGATCTGTGGTCCGACGACGAAGGCGACGTCGGGGTCGCGGAAGTAGCCGAGCAGCCGCTCGCAGAAGTTGGGTAGCGGCACGTGGTCGGGGTCGACGGAGACGAAGACGTCGTACTGGTCGCCGTTGGCGTCGACCCAGGAGTTGTAGTTGCCGTGTTTGGTCTTGGCTTTGAAGGCGCCGGCGGGGGTGTTGTACTCGGCCCGGCCTTTGCGGCTGAAGTGCAGCACGCCGATGCGTTCGCACATCTGCCGGACCTCGTCGTCGTTGCCCTCGTCGAGCAGCCAGACGTCGTAGCGGCCGGCGTGCCGGATCGCCCGGGCGGCGCGCAGGGTGCGTTCGACCATGTCGACGGGTTCCTTGCCGGGCACGATCGTGGTCAGGAACGCGACCCGCAGGGCACGGTCCGGGACCATCGGCACGGGATCGCGGGCCCAGAGCGTGGCCAGACACAGCGTCACCACGTTGACCAGCCGGAACAGCTCGATCAGCGCGGTCGCCACGATCATGACGACGGTGGCGGCGTACAGCCAGGTGTGCAGCCGCGGGTCCGGCACCTCGATCGAGGAGAGCAGCCAGGCGAAGAACGTGCTCTCGAACGCGAACGCGAAGAGCGTGATCAGCACGGTCGCGAACGGCCGGCGCCGGGCCAGCGGCCGCATCCTGACCCGCTGCGGTCCGTCGCCGGGCAGCTCGGCCGGCCCGGCCAGCACGCTGTAGCTGCTGTACTGGTACCGGCCGGGCAGCAGCACGGTCGGTGTGTTCAGGGCTCGCGCGAGCGCGGGGTCGACCGCTGCTCTGGCCGCGGCCATTCCTTCGCCGCTCATCGGCGTCCTCTCAAGCTTGGACCCGGCCATGGTGTTCTGGGCGTTCGCCCGCGGGCGAACGCCGTGCTCCGGTGTGCTCAGGCCGACATCGGCACGGCCGAGCGCACGCGCACCTCGGCCTCGGCCGCCGGTGCGCTCAGCGGGCGGCTCAACTGACGCGGACGCGCGGAGTGCTCCGCGTGCCGGGTCAGGAGCAGGCGTGCGGGGCTGTCCGCCGGCCGGGCCTTGCCGACGAATGCGCGCCGGGCGGCGGTGAAACCGGACCGGTCGCCGAACATGTCGCTGCTCATCTCCGCGAGCTCGCGGGCCTCGTACACGTCGAGGGGCACGCGCTCGCCCGCGAGCCGCTTCGCCTTGGCCGCCTGGCGGCGCCGCGCGTCCCTGGCGTCGGCCTGCCCGACGGCGAGCGCGGTCAGCCACTCGCCGTACGCCTCCGGGTGCCGGGGCCCGACCTCGTCGACCAGCCCGAGCGAGCCGGCCTGCTCGGCGCTGACCGGCAGCTTCGCGTCGATGAGCGCCTGCGCGGTGTCCGGCCCGACCCGCCGGGGCAGCGTGAAGGTGTGCAGCTCGGAGCCGTACAGGCCCATGTCGTAGTACGGGTTCAGGACCACGCCCTGGCGGGCCGCGACGATGTCGGCGCCCAGGCCGAGCATCACGCCGCCGGCGCCGGCGCTGCCCGCGTACGCGGCGATGACGACCTGCCGGGTGCAGGTGATGATCTCCCGGCACACCTCGTTCATCGCCTTGATGTTCGCCCAGGCGGCCACCGCGGGATCGCCGGCGGCGTCGATGACGTTGAGGTGGATCCCGTTGCTGAACGTGTCGGTGCCGCCGCGCAGCACCAGCACCCGGGTGTCCTGCGCCGCGGCGTGCCGGAGCGCGGCCAGCAGCCGGCGGCAGTGCCCGGTGGACATCGCGCCGTTGTAGAAGTCGAACGCCAGCCAGCCGACCGGACCGGAGCGCCGGTAGCGCACCTGCCGGTACGACGGCCCCTCGGGCTCGGTGCCCGGCGGCAGCGGCGAGTCGGCCACGCCGCGCAACCGCTTGCCGAGCAGGGTGGTCGCGGGCAGCTTGATCTGCCGGGACTGCGTGGCGTCACGCAGGTGGCCGAGCCAGACGCTGCCGTCACCGGTGCCGACCAGCACGGCACCCTGCCGCCGGCCGAGCAGCGCACCCGGGCGGGCGCCGCGGGCCAGCCCCGGGTGCGCGTCGTAGGCGAAGACGTCGAGCCCGGCCAGCGTCGTGCGCACGCCGGGCGCGCCGTCGGCGGCCCGGATCCGCCGGATGATGTGCTCGGTCGGCTGCGTCCAGTCGAAGGCGCGGTCCGCCTGCTGCATCGCGGGCCGGCTCCGGGCGCCCTGCACCTCGACGGTCAGCTCGGTCGCGGGCGACGGCCGGAACGCGGGATCCCCGGCCTTGGCGATCACCTCGAGGACGCACTCGACGGCCGCGTCGGCGACCGGTCCGTTGTAGAGGGAGGACTTGCGCGGCGCGGCGAGCGGCATCGGGAACGTGCGGGAGGCCCAGACCGGCCCGGCGTCCAGCTCCTCGACCGCCTGCAGGGCGGTGACGCCCCAGGTCGGCGCGCCGTCGGCGATGGCCCAGTCCAGCGACGACGGCCCGCGGTCGCCGACCGGGCCGGGGTGGATGATCACCGTGCGGTGGTGCTGCCAGACGGCGGCGGGCACCCGGTCCCGTAGGTACGGGCAGATGATCAATTCCGGCTGCGCGGCCTGCACACCGTCGACGATGTCCTGCGGTCCCGTGGCGAACAGGACACCGACGTCGTGGCCCGCCTCCCGCAGCGCGCACCAGACCCGCTGACTCAGACCGTTGAACGCCGAAACGAGCAGCAGAACCCGCACATTGCCTCCCCAGACAATTCCCCCATGGCGAACGGCAGCTTCCGCTACCTGTGCGATGCCATGTCGGACATGCGGTCCGATAACGGTCCGTCGTGCCGGAGTTGCCGGTAGGCGGACTAAGCTTGGGGCATACCCCCCGTCCAACTGGCGCCGGGGGTTTTCGATGTGCCTTCCGGGGGTCTTTTTCCATGCAACTCAGTGGCCTGATCCCGGCCGCCCTGCGTGATCGCGGGCTGGCCCGGGCCCGCGACCTTGCACACAAGGGCGGTGCCGACTCCGACGCGCTCGACCTGACCGCCCCCGCCTCCCTGCGCCCGTTCGTCGTGGCCGCCGTCGCCGGACCGGCAGAGACGGGCGGCGCCGGCCGCCCCGTGCTCGCCGTGACCGCGACCAGCCGCGAGGCCGACGACCTCGCCGAGGCGCTCGGCTGCCTGATCCCGCCCGACCAGGTCGCCGTCTTCCCGTCCTGGGAGACGCTGCCGCACGAGCGGCTCTCGCCGCGCTCCGACACCGTCGGGCGCCGGCTGGCCGTGCTGCGCCGCCTCGCACACCCCGGCGCCTCCGGCGCCGCGCCGGTGCAGGTCGTCGTCGCGCCGGTCCGCAGCCTGCTGCAGCCGCAGCTCAAGGGCCTCGGCGACCTCGAGCCGGTCGAGCTGACCCCCGGCGGCGACGCCGAGCTGGAGGGCGTCGCCCGGCGCCTGACCGACATGGCCTACGCGCGGGTCGACCTGGTCACCAAGCGCGGCGAGTTCGCCGTGCGCGGCGGCATCCTCGACGTCTTCCCGCCGACCGACGAGCACCCGTCCCGGGTCGAGTTCTGGGGCGACGAGGTGGAGGAGATCCGCACCTTCGCCGTCGCCGACCAGCGCACCATCGACGCGGTCGAGCGGCTCTGGGCGCCGCCGTGCCGCGAGCTGCTGCTGACGCCGTCGGTGCGGGCCCGGGCCGCCGAGCTGGCCGAGCAGCACCCCGAGATCGCGGAGATCCTCGACAAGCTGGCCGAGGGCATCCCGGTCGAGGGCATGGAGTCGCTGGCGCCGGCGCTGATGCAGGGCACCGACTCCATGGAGCTGCTGATCGACTGCATGCCGCGCGGCACCCACGTGCTGCTCTGCGACCCCGAGCGGATCCGCACCCGGGCGCACGACCTGACCCGTACCTCGGACGAGTTCCTCGAGGCGAGCTGGGCCGCGGCCGCCGTCGGCGGCGAGGCGCCGATCGACGTCGGCGCCGCCGCCTTCCGGACCCTCGCGGACGTACGCGCCCACGCGGCCGTCCTGCACCAGCCATGGTGGACCGTCTCGCCGTTCGGGCTGGCCGAGGCCGAGCCCGTCGAGTCCGAGACGCCGTGGCTGGAGACGCCGGCCGTCGACGTGTCGCCCGACGCCGGCGACGCCATCGCGCTGCCCGCCCAGCCGGTGCCGCTCTACCACGGCGACACCGCGCGGCTCACCGCCGACCTGCGGCGCTGGGCGGCCGACCAGTGGGCGATCGCGCTGGTCTTCGAGGGGCACGGCACCGCGCAGCGCGCCACCGAGCTGCTGCGTGACGCCGGCCTCGGCGTCACGCCGGTCGACGCCATCGCGGACCGCATCGAGCCGGGGCAGCTGCTGGTCACCTGCGGCGGGCTCAACCACGGCTTCGTCGACGAGGTTTCGCGACTCGCCGTCATCACCGGCAACGACATCAGCGGCGGGCGCGGGGCGTCCACCAAGGACATGCGCAAGATGCCGAGCCGGCGGCGCAACACGATCGACCCGCTGGAGCTGAAGCCGGGCGACTTCGTCGTGCACGAGCAGCACGGCATCGGCCGCTACGTCGAGCTGGTGCAGCGCACGGTCAACGGGGCCGAGCGCGAATACATGGTGATCGAGTACGCGGCCTCCAAGCGCGGCCAGCCCGGCGACCGGCTCTTCGTGCCGACCGACCAGCTCGACCAGCTCTCCCGCTACGTCGGCGGCGAGTCGCCCACCCTGCACAAGATGGGCGGCTCCGACTGGCAGAAGAGCAAGGCCCGCGCGCGCAAGGCCGTCCGCGAGATCGCGGCGCAGCTCATCCAGCTGTACGCGGCCCGGCAGGCCTCCAAGGGCCACGCGTTCGGACCGGACACCCCGTGGCAGCGCGAGCTGGAGGACGCGTTCCCGTACACCGAGACGCCCGACCAGATGGCCGCCATCGTCGAGGTCAAGCAGGACATGGAGCTGGCCGTACCGATGGACCGGCTGATCTGCGGCGACGTCGGCTACGGCAAGACCGAGATCGCGGTCCGGGCGGCGTTCAAGGCGGTGCAGGACGGCAAGCAGGTCGCCATCCTGGTGCCGACGACTCTGCTCGCGCAGCAGCACTTCAACACGTTCGCCGAGCGGATGAGCCAGTTCCCGGTCGCGATCAAGCAGCTGTCCCGCTTCCAGACGCCGAAGGAGGCCGCGCAGACGCTCGAGGAGGCGGCCAACGGGACCGCCGACATCGTCATCGGCACGCACCGCCTGCTGGCCGCGGCGACCCGCTTCAAGAACCTCGGCATGGTCATCGTCGACGAGGAGCAGCGCTTCGGCGTCGAGCACAAGGAGCAGCTGAAGACGCTGCGGGCTTCCGTCGACGTGCTGACCATGTCGGCGACGCCGATCCCGCGGACGCTTGAGATGGCGATCACCGGCATCCGGGAGATGTCGACCATCGCCACCCCGCCGGAGGAGCGGCACCCGGTCCTGACGTTCGTCGGCGGGTACGACGACAAGCAGGTCGCCGCGGCCATCCACCGCGAGCTGCTCCGCGACGGCCAGGTCTTCTTCCTGCACAACCGGGTGGAGTCGATCGACAAGGCGGCCCGGCGGCTGCGCGAGCTGGTGCCCGAGGCCCGGGTCGCGGTCGCGCACGGGCAGCTGGGCGAGGAGGCGCTCGAGCGGGTGATGGTCGGCTTCTGGGAGAAGGAGTTCGACGTCCTGGTCTGCACGACCATCGTGGAGTCCGGCATCGACATCCCGAACGCCAACACCCTCATCGTCGAGCGCGCCGACCTGCTCGGCCTCTCCCAGCTGCACCAGATCCGCGGCCGGGTCGGCCGCGGCCGCGAGCGGGCGTACGCGTACTTCCTCTACCCGCGCGAGAAGCCGCTGACCGAGACGGCGCACGAGCGGCTCGCCACCATCGCACAGCACACCGAGCTCGGCGCGGGCATGTACGTGGCCATGAAGGACCTGGAGATCCGCGGCGCCGGCAACCTGCTCGGCGGCGAGCAGTCCGGCCACATCGAGGGCGTCGGCTTCGACCTGTACGTGCGGATGGTCGGCGAGGCGGTCAGCGCCTTCAAGGGCGAGCGGCCCGAGGAGGAGCCGGAGGTCAAGGTCGACCTGCCGATCGACGCGCACCTGCCGACCGAGTACATCGCGGTGGAGCGGCTGCGCCTGGAGATGTACCGCAAGCTGGCCGAGGCCCGGGACAACGCCCGCCTCGACGAGGTGGTCGCCGAGATGACGGACCGGTACGGCGCGCCGCCGGACCAGGTCGCCAACCTGATCGCGGTGGCCCGGTTCCGGCTGGTCGCCCGCGCGTACGGGCTGACCGACGTCTCCGTGCAGGGCCGTCACCTGCGGTTCTCGCCGCTGCCGCTGCCGGACTCCAAGCAGCTGCGGCTCAAGCGCTACCACCCGGACTCGGTGTACAAGCAGGCCACCGATCAGGTCAGCGTGCCGCGCCCGAACACCCGCCGGGTGGGCGGCGAACCCCTGCGCGACCAGGCGTTGCTGCAGTGGTGTGGCCAGCTGCTCTCCGATGTGCTCGGCCAGGCCCCGGCCCGGGCGCGCGCATGACCGGAATTTCCGGGGGCGAGCGGTACCGGGCATACGGGGCGTGAGAGAGTCATGACCATGCAGCGTGCCCGCCGACTCGCATCCACCGCCGTCGCCGCCGCCCTCGTCGTGTGCGGCCTGTCCGCCTGCCAGGCCCAGCCCGACGTGGCCGCCTACGTGGGCAGCCTCGGCACGATCATGGCGGACGAGGTCACGGCGATGTACGACCAGGCGGAGCAGGACCTGACCGCTACCCGCGACGAGGTGCAGCAGCAGCAGGCCGGCGCGTCCGCCGAGCCGGTGCCGCCGGTGCAGGTGCCCTTCCAGCAGCAGGACGTTCTGAGCAACCTGCTCACCGTCGACATCCTGCAGAAGCTGGCCGCGGCGCACAACGTGCAGCCCGCCGCCGAGCCGACGGTCGACCAGGTCGCGAAGGCCACCAGCTACTCGCCCACCTGGGCATACACCGAGCTCTACGCGCAGGCATACCGGCTGCGCTCGGCGCTGCTGCCGGCGGTGGCGCCGGCCGAGCTCACGGACGCCGAGCTGCGCGCCGTCCACGACACGCTCAGCGCCGCCGCGCCGGGTCAGCTGGCGCCGTTCGAGCAGTTCAAGACCGAGCTCTCCGCGGAGAACAAGAAGGCGCTGCAGCAGAGCCTCGGCCTGCGCGACGAGGTCGAGAAGATCGTCGCGGCCGAGAACGTGACGCCGAACCCGCGCTTCGGCACCCAGGAGCTGGTCCTGCTGTCCGCGCCGACCGGCAACGAGACCCCGATCCCGCTGGTCACGGCGTCGCTCGACGCCGGGACCGGCCCGTCCGAGGCACCGTTCGTCACTCCCGCGTCCTGATGTCCACGGCCGGGCGCATCGTCCTGCTGGTCACCTCGCCACGGCTGCCGGCCGGTCTGCTCACGGCGACGGCCTGGGACCTGCTCCGCGCGCATCCCGTCTTCACGGCCGCCGACGGCGACCAGGTGCGGGCGCTGCGCTCCGCGGGCGTGACCGTCAGCGTCGTCGAGCCCGACCCGGAGGCGCTGATCGCGGCGCTGGCCTCGGATCCGACGGTGATCTGGCTGGGCGGCGCGGCCGGCGACGAGGACTTCGCCCGGCGCCTCGGCCTGCGGCTCGCCCGGGAGCCGGCCCTGGCCGAGCTCGAGCTCTGCTACGGCTCGTGGGACCCGCCCGGCGCCAGGCTGCTCGACGCGGTGGCCGTGATGGACCGGCTCGCGTCGCCCGGCGGCGACCCGTGGAAGCAGCAGCAGACGCACGAGAGCCTGGCGCAGTACCTGCTGGAGGAGAGCTACGAGGCGTACGACGCGATCGCCTCCGGTGACCTCGCCGCGCTGCGCGAGGAGCTCGGCGACGTGCTCCTGCAGGTGGTGCTGCACGCCCGGCTCGCCGAGAACCTGGGCCCCGACGAGCGCTGGAGCGTCGACGACGTGGCCGGCGACCTGGTCGACAAGATGGTGCGGCGCAACCCGCACGTCTTCGCCGGCGAGAGCGTCGGCAGCGTCGAGGACATCATCGACAACTGGGAACGCATCAAGAAGGCCGAGAAGTCGCGGGACTCGGTCCTCGACGGGATCGCGCTGAGCCAGCCCGCGCTGGCGCTGGCCGCGAAGATCTTGGAGCGGGCGTCCCGGGCCGGGCTGGACGTGCCGCTGCCGCCGGGCGCGGACCTCGGCGCGACGCTGCTGCGCCTGGTCGCCGGCGCCCGGGCGGACGGCCAGGACCCGGAGGCCGCGCTGCGGCAGGCGGCGCTCGCGCTCGCCGAGGAGATCCGCACGGCGGAGGTTGTCGCACCCCCCGAGTAGATTTCTCTGCATGCCGGAGTTCGTGCCGCTCGCGGAGCGCATCGTCGACGCCATCCTGGAAACCGATCCAGCGCTGGCGTCCTTCGCCGGTGACCACCGCTTCGATGATCGGCTGCCCGATCTGTCACCCGGCGCGGTCGCCGACCGGGTGGCAATGCTGCGCGACGCCGCCGACACGCTGGCCGGCATCGACCCCGACGCCTTCGACGAGCAGGATCGGGTCGACCACGCCATCCTGTCCGCGGTGGTCGAGCGCGGCATGTTCGAGCTCGGCGACATCCGCGAGCACGAGTGGAACCCGCTCGAGCACAATCCCGGCCCGCTGCTGCACACGCTGCTGGCCCGGCCGTTCGCCCCGGTCGAGGAGCGGCTCAGCAGCCTCGGCGGCCGGCTGGCCGCGATTCCCGACGCGCTCGCCACCGCCCGCGCGGTCCTGCGCGACGTGCCGCGGCTGCACGCCGAGGTCGCCATCGGCCAGTTCGCCGGCACGGCCGCCCTGATCCGGGGCGAGTTGCCCGGCCTGCTGGCCGGGGTCCCGTCCCTGCGCGGCGCGGTCGAGCCCGCGGCGGCCGCCGCGCTGGACGCGCTCGGCGAGTTCGACCGCTGGCTCAGGGCCGGCCTGGAGACCGGCGATCCCGGCCGCGATCCGCGGCTGGGCCGGCCGCTGTGGGAGGCCCGGCTCTGGCACACCCTCGACACCGAGCTGCCGGCCGCCGAGGTCCTGGCCCGGGCCGAGCGCAACCTCGACGAGGGCGGCGAGCGGCTCCGCGAGGCCGCCGCCGAGCTGATCGGCGGCCCGCCGACCGACGAGACGGTGCGCCGGGCGCTGGACACCCTCGCCGAGCGGCACCCGGACGACGAGACGATCGTCGACCTGGCCAAGGTGACGATGGCCGAGGCGACGGAGTTCGTCCGCGAGCACGACCTGATGACGCTGATCGACGACCCCTGCGTCATCGAGGAGATGCCGGAGTTCGCCCGCGGCGTCGCGGTGGCCTACTGCGACCCGCCGGGCCCGCTGGAGACGGCGGACGTGCCGACGTTCTACTGCATCGCGCCGGCGCCGGCCGACTGGCCGCGGGAGCGCGTGGAGTCGTTCTACCGCGAATACAACGATCACATGATGCGCAACCTGACCGTCCACGAGGCGATGCCGGGCCACTTCCTGCAGCTGGCGCACTCACGCCGGTTCCGCGCCGGCACCCGGGCGCGGGCGCTGGGCTTCTCCGGCCCGTTCGTGGAGGGCTGGGCGGTCTACGCCGAGGAGCTGATGGCCGGCCTGGGCTTCGGCGGCGCGCCGGTGCGCCTGCAGCAGCTCAAGATGCAGCTCCGGATGTCCCTCAACGCGATCATCGACCAGCTGGTGCACTGCGAGGGCCTCGGCGAGCAGGAGGCCATGGCGATGATGACCGGCCGGGGCTTCCAGGAGGTCGGCGAGGCGGCCGGCAAGTGGAAGCGGGCGCTGCTCACCTCGACCCAGCTCTCCACCTACTTCGTGGGCTACACGGAGGTGTCGGCGATCGCGGCGGCCCGCCCGTTCGGCGCAACGCCGAAGGCCTGGCACGACGCCATGCTGGCGCACGGCTCACCGCCGCCGCGCCACCTGCGCACGCTGCTCGGCGTCTGACGGGCGCTACGGCCGGTCGGCGCCCGCCTGGCCGCGGCGGTCCACGAGCTTCGCCCGCTTCGGCACCTCGAACATCTCGTCGGCGACCTTCTCCGCGTAGTGGGTCATCGCCACCTCCACCCGGACCGAGTTCAGGAAGCCGCTGAAGCTGCCGAGCGCGCCCTCGTTGGTGATGCACGTGGTGAAGTCGCGGGTCGCCGCGCCGTCCACCCCGGCGAGCCGCACGCACGTGGCGTGCCTTCCCGCGATGGTCGTGTCGTGCTGCACCACTTCGACGTCGTTGTCCAGTACGGCCGCGTTGAGCAGCGCCAGCACGGTCGACGGCAGCACCATGCCGGTGGCGTCCGCGCCCTCGAACACCTTGGCCGGCGGCGGGCTCGTCGGCGTCGCCGGCGCCGTCAACGTGCACGTCGTCGCGTTCGCACCGGTCTTGCACCGGGTCGTCGCGTCCGCCGTGACGGTCACCTTGCCGCCCGGGTACACGTACGCCGAACGGGTGGGCTGCTGCGCCTGCGCGACCGTCGCCGTACCGCCGCCGGACAGGTGGTAGCTCGCCTCGTAGGTGAGCGCGGCCGCGCCGGACATCTGCGCGGCCAGGTCCGAGACCAGGTCGTTGCGGGCCAGGCCCTGGCCCGGATCGTCCAGGTCCGAGCAGCCCGCCGTGGTGGCGGCGCACAGCGCGAGCACGGCCGCTACGGCCCGTCGGCGGGAGAGAAGCACGTGCCCACCTTTGCCGATGGCCGCAACCTCGCGCAAACCGGTATCCAGGGCGGAACCTACGCGCGGGTGCGGGACAGCAGCTGCTGCCGCATCACGTAGCGGCGGATTATCCGGGCCTGGCTCTCGTCCGGCTCGAAGACGGCCACCATCTCCACCGACATCGGCCCCGGCGGCACCCGCTGCGGCAGCGCCGCGACCTTGGTCGCGACCGCGTCGAGCACGACCAGCTCGGTGCCGAGCTGGATCTCCAGCCGCAGGTCGTCCCCGCCGTTGACCTCGGCACCCGCGAAGTGGCCACGCATGCTGTGCTCGCTGATGTCGCGGATCCAGCCGCTCGCCTCGGGGAAGCCCGCGCGGCGCAGGCGCACCTGCTCGCCGCCGCCGCCGCGGACGAAGTTGCGGTGCTGCTCGACGACGGGCTGCCGCTGCGCCTCCACCTCGATCATGTTCTCCTCGACGTCGAGCACCCGGCACGACAGGGCGTACCGGCCGCGCGGCGCGGCCGACCAGCGCAGTGCGACGGCCGAGCCGACGCCGGGAACGGCGTCCCGCGGTGCCGACAGGATGAGTCGCGCGCCCTCGGCGTCCACGACACGGACGCGGGCGGTCGGCTCGTCGGAGACGGACATCTCGACGTACGAGCCGGCATCGGGGAGGAGCGGAAGTGTGGTCATGGCGATTAGCGAGATCGGCAGTTTCGCGACCCGCTTGAGGCATGTGACGGCTGAAGTTCACCGGCCGCCGCCACGGCGGCCACAGCGAGTCGATACGCTCTAGCGCGTGGTGGGCCGCAGGGTCGCGGTCTGGAATCTATTCATACGAGCATGAGGAGCGACACGACACATGGCCACCATTGAAGCGATCGTCGCCCGCGAGATTCTCGACTCTCGGGGCAACCCGACCGTCGAGGTCGAGGTGGGTCTTGACGACGGCACGATCGGGCGCGCCGCGGTGCCGTCCGGCGCCTCCACCGGCGCCTTCGAGGCGATCGAGCTGCGCGACGGCGACAAGGGCCGCTACCTCGGCAAGGGTGTCGAGAAGGCGGTCAGCAACGTCGAGGACAAGATCGCCGACGAGCTGCTCGGCTACGACGCCAGCGAACAGCGCCTGATCGACGAGAAGATGCTCGCCGTCGACGGCACCGCCGACAAGTCGGAGCTGGGCGCCAACGCCATCCTCGGCGTGTCCCTCGCGGTCGCCAAGGCCGCCGCGCTCTCCGCCGAGCTGCCGCTGTTCCGCTACGTCGGCGGACCGAACGCGCACGTGCTCCCGGTGCCGATGATGAACATCCTCAACGGTGGCGCGCACGCCGACTCGAACGTCGACGTGCAGGAGTTCATGATCGCCCCGATCGGCGCGCCGTCCTTCCGCGAGGCGCTGCGCACCGGCGCGGAGGTCTACCACGCGCTCAAGTCCGTGCTGAAGAAGAAGGGCCTCTCGACCGGCCTGGGCGACGAGGGCGGCTTCGCGCCGAGCCTGCCGACCAACGCCGCCGCGCTGGACCTGATCGCCGAGGCCGTGCAGGCCGCCGGCTTCAACCTCGGCACCGACATCGTGCTGGCGATGGACGTCGCGGCGACCGAGTTCCACAAGGACGGCGCCTACGTCTTCGAGGGGTCGCCGAAGTCGACCGAAGAGATGATCAACTACTACGCCAAGCTGGCCGAGACCTACCCGATCGTCTCCATCGAGGACCCCCTCGACGAGGAGGACTGGGCCGGCTGGACCGCGCTGACCTCGCAGATCGGCGGCAAGGTGCAGATCGTCGGCGACGACCTGTTCGTGACCAACCCGACCCGCATCGGCCGGGGCATCGCCGAGGGCGCCGCGAACGCGGTCCTCGTCAAGGTCAACCAGATCGGCTCGCTGACCGAGACCCTCGACGCCGTCGACCTGGCGCACCGGGCCGGCTTCAAGACGATGATGAGCCACCGCTCGGGCGAGACCGAGGACACCACCATCGCGGACCTGGCCGTCGCCGTCGGCAGCGGGCAGATCAAGACCGGCGCGCCGGCCCGTTCGGACCGGGTCGCCAAGTACAACCAGCTCCTGCGCATCGAGGAGGAGCTCGGCGATGCCGCGCGGTACGCAGGGGCGGGCGCGTTCCCCCGTTACCGCACCGCGTGACCCTGCGTCGATAGATCATGGAGTTGTGGCTCCGCGTTTCGTGGGCATAGTGTCCTGAGGCAGGTGCCGCAACTCCATGGTCGTGGCGAGCTCCGGGGGAGGGGCAGGGTATGACGCAGCGCCGCATGCCCAACTCCCATGGGCTCAGCGGACAGGGGCCGTCGCGGCGGTCCACCGGACACGCGGGACGGCCCGGTAGTCGTGCGACCGCCCGGCCGAGCCGCACCCGCGACACGTCGGACACCCGGATCGAGCCACGCCGGACACCCGCCGCCCGCAACACGGCCGGCATCCGCTCCGGCAGCCGGCCCGCCACCGCGCGCCGCACGGCCGCGACGGGCGCCACCAAACGCACGGTCGCGACCCGGCCCCGCGCCTTCACCGGCCGGGCGACCGTCCTGATCGTCGTGCTGGTCACCCTGGCACTGGCCTACACGTACCCGGTCCGCGTCTACCTCGCGCAGGAGTCACAGATCGCGCAGATGCAGGCCGATCAGGCCGCGCAGCAGGCCAAGATCAAGGGCCTGAGCGACGAGGTCGAGAAGTGGAAGGACAACGAGTACGTCCGCATCCAGGCCCGGGAACGGCTCTTCTACGTGCGCCCGGGCGAGGTGCCGCTGCTCGTGCTGAACGACCCCGAAGGCGCCGCCCGCGCCGCGGGCAGGACCTCGGCGTCGGACGCCCCCGACCGCTGGTATGACACGCTCTGGGGCAGCGTCACCGCCGCCAACGCAGAATCCCGAAAGTAGATGACGACTCCTTCCGAGGCCGATCTCGAGACCGTCGCCCAGCAGCTGGGCCGCACCCCCCGAGGCACCCGCGCCGTCGCGCACCGCTGCCCCTGCGGCAACCCGGACGTGGTGGAGACCTCGCCGCGGCTCGACGACGGCACCCCGTTCCCCACGCTGTTCTACCTCACCTGCCCGCGCGCGACGGCGGCCTGCAGCCGGCTGGAGTCGGGCGGCGTCATGCGCGAGATGCAGGACCGGCTCGCCACGGATCCGGACCTCGCGAAGCGGTACGCCGAGGCGCACGAGGACTACCTGCGGCGCCGCGAGGCGGTGGAGCACGTCGAGGAGATCGGCAAGGTTTCCGCGGGCGGCATGCCCGACCGGGTGAAGTGCCTGCATGTGCACCTCGGCCACGCCCTGGCGGCGGGGCCGGGCGTGAACCCGTTCGGCGACGAGGTCCGCGAGGCGGTCGGGTCGTGGTGGACAGGCGGTCCGTGCGTACGGCCGCAGGCTGAATAAACTCTTCTCTCATGCAGGTCGAGATCCGTCGGGCGCGCACCTCCGATGTCCGGGCGATCCGGGCGCTGGTGGACACGTACACCTCGGATCGCCGGCTGCTCAGCAAGGCCACCGTCACGCTGTACGAGTCCGTGCAGGAGTTCTGGGTCGCCGTGGACACCGACGGCGACCGGGTGGTCGGCTGCGGCGCGCTGCACGTGATGTGGGAGGACCTGGCCGAGATCCGCACGGTCGCGGTCGACCCGGTCTGCCGCGGCCTCAAGATCGGCCACCGCCTGGTGTCGGAGCTGCTCGGCGTCGCCCGCGAGCTCGGCGTGGCCCGGGTCTTCTGCCTGACGTTCGAGACGCGCTTCTTCGGCTCGTTCGGCTTCACCGAGATCGACGGCGCGCCCGTCCCGCACGGCGTCTACGAGCAGCTGCTGCGCTCGTACGATGAGGGCGTCGCCGAGTTCCTCGATCTTGAGCGGGTGAAACCGAATACCCTCGGCAACACCAGAATGCTCCTCCACCTCTAGGAGAACGTGTGCGGGTCGCGGCCATCGACTGCGGAACCAACTCGATCCGGCTGCTCATCGCGGACGTAGGCGGCGGGCCCGGCGGCGGACTGTCCGATGTGGCGCGCCGGATGGAGATCGTCCGGCTTGGCGAGGGCGTGGACCGCACCGGCCGGCTGGCGCCGGAGGCGATCGAGCGCACCCGGCGGGCCCTGCTCGGTTACGCGGCGGAGATCGCCGAACTGGGCGTCTCCCGCGTGCGCATGTGCGCGACGTCGGCCTCCCGGGACGCGTCGAACGCGGCGGACTTCGCGGCGATGGTCCGCGCCGTCCTCGGCGTCGACCCGGAAGTGATCACGGGGGACGAGGAGGCCCGGCTCACCTTCGCGGGCGCGGTGAACGGCCTGGCGGTGCCGGCGCCCTACCTGGTCGTGGACATCGGCGGCGGCTCGACCGAGTTCGTGGTCGGCGAGGCCGAGGTCGAGCACGCGATCTCGATGGACATCGGCTGCGTCCGGATGACCGAGCGTCACCTGCACGGCGACCCGCCGACGCCGGCGGAGATCGCGGCCGCGGAGGCGGACATCACCGCGGCGGTCGACACCGCCCTACGCGCCGTGTCGGGCCGCGGCGCGGCGACGCTGGTCGGCCTCGCCGGTTCGGTCACCACCGTCGCGGCCCTGGCGATGCACCTGCCCGGCTACGACGCGGCGCGTATCCACCACTCCCGGATCGCCTACGACGACGTGGCGAAGGTGACGTCCGACCTGCTCGGGTCGACGGTGGCGGACCGCCTCGACCTGCCGGTGATGCACCCGGGCCGGGCCGACGTCATCGGCGGCGGCGCCCTGATCCTGCGCACCATCATGGAACGCGCGGGCATGACGTCCGTGGTGGCCAGCGAACACGACATCCTCGACGGCATCGCCTTCTCCCTGGCGTAGCCGACCACCACGGCCGATCCGCGGCCTGTATCGAGGTCTGAAGGCTATGGAAGGAGACCTAGGGTGCGTCTGCTTCAAGGCCCGGACTTCGAGGAGCTGTTCCGGACGTTTGAGCACTCCGCGTTCCACCTCGAAGTCGAGGATGCGTATCACACGCCGGAGGAGTCGGAACCCTTTCAGAAGTTCCTGGCCGGTGAGCCTGACGACTTCACCTGGCACGGCTCGTGGCTGGATCTGATCCGGAAGGCGACGGCGACCGGACGACGGGTAGAACGCGTCCGGATTGTTTCGGTGCCGCACGTCGACTACACGCGATGGGGGCTGACCGTGGCTCCGCTGAACATCGAGGCCGGCGAGGACATCCGATGGCTGCCGCGTCATCGGTTAGGTCAGCTCGATGTGACTGCTGACGACTTCTGGCTGATCGACCGGCAGCGGGTCGTCTTCACCGTCTTCGCCTCGGACGGGACGTTCTCCGGCGGTGCCGAGACTGTGGATCCAGTGATCGTGGACCGCTGCAACCAGGTCCGTGATGCGCTCTGGTCAATCGCGATTCCGCATGCCGACTACGTGAAGAGCTGAGCGGACCCGTTGGTCACAGGCCACGGCAGCGCCGGGTAAATCTGCGGGTGCCGATCTTTGACACTACTTCGCATCGCGAAGTAGTGTGCATCGCGTGGATACCACACAGCTCCTCAAGGGAGTGCTGGATCTCGCCTGCCTCGCCGCCCTTCGCGAGGACGACGGCTACGGCTACGACATCCTGCGCCGCCTGCGCATCGCCGGACTGACCGACGTCGGCGACGCCTCCGTGTACGGGACCCTGCGCCGGCTCTTCAACGCCGGCCTCCTCACCACCTACGTGGTGCCCAGCGACGAGGGCCCGCACCGCAAGTACTACGCGCTCAACGCCGCCGGCCGCGCCGAGTTGCAGCGGTCCGGCAAGATCTGGCAGGGCTTCGCATCCACGATGAACGATCTGCTTCGCGAGCGGGAGACGCCGTGACCACCACAGCTCAGGACGAGATCAACCTCTACGTGTTCGCGGTCCGGTCGGCGCTCGGCGACCTGCCGGAGTCCCTTCGGGACGAGCTGCTCGAGGACCTGCCGGAGCACCTGGCCGAGGTCCTCGCCGACGGCGGCGGCACGCTGGCCGAGCGGCTCGGCAGCCCGGAGGCCTACGCGGCCGAGCTGCGCGGCACCGCCGGCTTCGTCGGCGGGTTTCCCGACCCGCCGAGCCGCACACACCAGCTCTTCGAGCTGCGCGACCAGGCCCTGGTCCGGCTGAACGCCGTCGACGTGCGGCTCGGGCCGCTGCTCGGGTATGCCAAGGTCAGCGAGTTCCTGGTCCTGCTCCGGCCGGCCTGGTGGGTCCTGCGCGGCTACCTCGCGGCGATGGTGCTGGCCTGGATGCTCGACGACAGCGGACAGCCGATCGGGCTGCTGCCGCGGATCGGCGGCAGCGAGGTCGTCGCCCTGCTGCTGCTCGGCGCCGGCGTCCTCGGCTCGATCTGGCTCGGCCGGCGTTCGCAGGGGCTGACCAAATGGCCGCGCATGTCGCTCTACGCCGCGTCGGTGATTCTCGTGCTGGTCGCGCTCGGCGGATTCACGTCCGCCGACAGCAGCACCCGCGATTCCTACTACACCGACGTCAACTACGACAATCCATACAGCAACATCGAGGACCTTTTCGTGTACGACGAGCAGGGGCGCCTGGTCGACAACGCGCGGATCTTCGACCAGAACGGCGAGCCGTTGCGCCTCGGCAACCCGTACTGCACCGACGAGAACGGCGTCTACACCGAGGTCGAGACGCTCACCTATCCGTATTGTCCGAGTCGGGCGCCGTACCGGCTGCCGGCGCCGGCCGATCCCGCGGCCAGCGCCGGTCCCGCCCCGAGCGCCGAACCGGTCGAAGAGGCGTCGCCGGGCGGCTCCCGGGTCAGCCCTTCGGCCACTCCCGAACCGGGTCCTTCGGCCAGCGCGGCGGCACCTTCGGTCGCGCCGAGATGAACCTGGGGTGACGGGGTCGCGGGGTGGCCTGCCAATCGCTAGGTTGTGCTGCGATCGGCCGACCCCCTCGGCCGGACCTCGAAAGGAACCATTGTGAGCAACCCGGTTGCGTCTCCGCCCCCTGCCGGCGACGGCTTCCCGCCGCCCGTTTCCGAGGGCGCCGGCGCTCCCGTGCCGAACCAGCCGTTCGGCGCCCCGGCCGAGGGTCAGCCCGTCGGCGACCCGGCGCAGCAGGGCTTCGGCACCCCGGCGACCTTCCCCGTCGAGCCGGAGAAGAAGAAGAGCACCGCCGCCAACCTTGCCCTGCGCATCGTGGGCATCATCGTCGTCGCCGTGATCATCTTTGTCGGCAAGACCTACCTGTTCGGCGACAAGGCGAAGGACGCGGCGGTCGGCGACTGCGTCGCCTCCTCGCAGGACGTCAAGGTCGACGAGGAGACCGAGGCGCAGGCCGAGGTCGTCGACTGCGCGTCGAAGGAGGCCGCGTTCACCGTGGTCGGCCGGGTCGAGGGCGAGACCAACACCGACAGCAAGTCGTGCGAGAAGTACTTCAAGGAGAACGAGGAGTACTACGTCTACAGCAGCACCGCCGGCGGCGGCTACCTGCTCTGCCTGCGCCCCAAGGCCTGATCTTCACCCGTACGGCGGGAGCATCCACCCCGGGTGTTCCCGCCGCTGCGTGCGGTGCTGTGCTTGACCGCGTGCACAGCCGTACCCCGCAGGAGGTCGCCGCCCACGCGGCCGCGGCGGCCGACCTGCCCGCCGTCGACGCCGGCGTCGCCGACTGTTTCGCCTGCCCGCGCCTGGTCGCCTGGCGCGAGGAGGTCGCGGCCGTCAAGCGGGCCTCCTTCCGCGACCAGGACTACTGGGGCCGCCCGGTGCCGGGCTTCGGCCCGGTCGACGCCACCATCGCGATCCTCGGCCTCGCGCCCGCCGCGCACGGCGGCAACCGCACCGGCCGCATCTTCACCGGCGACCGCTCCGGCGACGTGCTCTTCGCGGCCCTGCACCGGGCCGGCCTGGCCAACCAGCCGACGAGCGTCGCCGCCGACGACGGCCTGGCCCTGCACCACACCCGGATCTTCGCGGCGGTCCGCTGCGCCCCGCCGGACAACAAGCCGCTGCCCGCCGAGCGGGACGCCTGCGCGCCCTGGCTGCACCGTGAGCTTGATCTCATCCGGCCGACGTTGCGGGTGGTGGTCGCGCTCGGGGCGTTCGCGTGGGCGGCCTGGTGGCCGGCGATGACCGCCGTCTACGGCGTCCGGCCGCCCGTGCCGCGCCCAGCCTTCGGGCACGGCGCGCAGGTCAGCGTCGCCGGCGCGCCCGACCTGCTCGGCTGCTACCACGTCTCGCAGCAGAACACGTTCACCGGCCGGCTGACACCCGGCATGCTCGACGATGTCTTCGCCGATGCGAAACGCCGCGCGGGCCTGGCATGATGCGGAGTCTGCCGAAATTTCGGAGCATCGAAACCTAGGGCTCGAATTGGACCTCGCCGCACTCCGTCGCTGGTGGCCGCTGGCCGCCGTCCTCGGGCTGCTCTTTCTCGCCGCGCTGGCGGCCACCCACTCGGCGCCGCAGCTCGAGCGCTTCAACCCCGACGCCGCCCCGGCCACCGAGGCCCCGCCGCTGCTGCCACCCTCGCGGGAGGCGGTCGTCCGCCCGTCCGCCGAGCCGGTGGCCGGCGGCGACCTGCCCGACTGGGTCGGCCGGGTGGCGCTGGTCGTGCTCGGGGTCCTCGCCCTGGCGGTTCTCGGGCTCGTCGTCTGGGCCGTGCTGCGCCATCAGCTGGGCCGTCGCGGCACCCGCAAGGGCCGGCGCGACACCCGCCGCCCGGAGCCGCGCACCGCGGAGGACCTGGTCGCCGCCCTCGACGCCGGCCTGCAGGAGCTCTCCGACACCGACCGGGATCCGCGCCGGGCGGTGATCGCCTGCTGGGTCCGGCTCGAGGACGCCGCGGCCGCGGCTGGCACGCCGCGGCACGCCGGGGACAGCCCCACCGACCTGGTCGCCCGGCTGCTCGCCGAGCAGCGGGTCGACGCGGCCGTGCTCACCCCGTTCGCGGCCGTCTACCGGCAGGCCCGCTACGCGACGCACACCGTCGACGACCAGATGCGCCGCCAGGCCCGCACGGCGCTGGAGCGCCTGCGCTCCGACCTGGGCGCGGGGGTGCCGTCATGAGTTCGGGCGGGCTCGAGGAGCTGTTCGGGGGGCGCGCCGACGACGTGTTCGTCGAGGAGCCCGTCGAGGTCGTCGAGAAGCCGCGCTCGAGGGCCGGATGGATCTTCCGCAACGTTGCGCTGATCGCGGTGGCCACCGTCGTCACGGTCGCCGGGCTGCGGTCCCGGGGCATCAGCGTCTCGATCCTGCTGATCGTGGCGGCTTTCGTGTCGCTTCGCCTGCTGATGCTCGCGGTGTCCGAAGTGGCCCCACCGGTGCTGCCGCGCCGCTCCGGGTCGCGCGGCGCGGACGAGGCCGGCCACCGGTCGGCCGGCATCGACACCCTGCGCGCCGCGGTACGCCGCTGGGAGCGGCAACTGGACTGGTCGCAGAGCGACGCCGAGGCGTTCTCGCGTAACGTCCTGCCCGTGCTCGCCGAGCTCGCGGACGAGCGGCTGCGGCTCAAGCACGGCATCACCCGGTCGTCGGATCCGCGGCGCGCCCGGGAGCTGCTCGGCGAGCCGCTGTGGGAGTTTCTCGGCGCGCCGGGCCGGCGCGGGCCGAAGGCGCGCGACCTCGCCACCTACGTCGATGCACTAGAGAGAATCTGAGAGGGTGGTTCGGTGACGGACGCGAGCGTGGAGATCCTGCCGCCGTACGAGGTGCACAGGCTGGCCGGCGCTGTCCTGGACTCGGTCGGCAGCGTCGTCGTCGGCAAGCGGGACGCCCTCGAGCTGGTGCTGGCGGGCATTCTGGCCGGCGGCCACGTGCTGCTGGAGGACCTGCCCGGTCTCGGCAAGACGCTGACCGCCCGGTGCTTCGCGCAGGCGCTCGGGCTCGACTTCCGGCGGCTGCAGTTCACCCCCGACCTGCTGCCGGCCGACGTGACCGGCTCGTTCCTCTATGACCAGCGCAAGGGCGACTTCGCCTTCCGCGCCGGCCCGGTGTTCACGAACATGCTGCTTGCCGACGAGATCAACCGGACGCCGCCGAAGACGCAGGCGGCACTGCTCGAGGCGATGCAGGAGAAGCAGGTCTCGGTCGAGGGCGTCACCTACCGGCTGGACCCGCCGTTCCACGTCCTGGCCACGGCCAACCCGATCGAGTACGAGGGCACGTACCCGTTGCCCGAGGCGCAGCTGGACCGCTTCATGCTGCGCGTCTCGTTCGGCTACCCGACCCGGGACGAGGAGTGGGAGGTGCTGCGCCGCCGGATGTCCCGCCGCCAGGAGGACGCGCAGCTCGCGCCCGTCGTCGACGCCCGGCGGCTGATGGCCATGCAGGCCGCCCTCGAGCACGTCGCCGTCGAGGACTCGATCGGCCGCTACATCGTCGCGCTGACCTCCGCGACCCGCGAGCACGCCTCGGCGCTGGTCGGCTCCTCGCCGCGCGGCTCGCTGGCGCTGCTGCTGCTGGCCCGGGCCCGCGCGGTCATGGCCGGCCGCGACTACGTGGTGCCCGAGGACGTCAAGGACGTGGCCGTGCCCGCGCTCGCGCACCGGATCACGCTGCGGCCGGAGATGTGGCTGCGCCGCGTCGACCCGTCCTTCGTGGTCCAGGAGGTGCTCCAGGCGGTGCCGGCGCCGGCCAGCGGCGCCCTGCCCACGTACGCGGGCGGGTACGCCGAACAGTGACGACCATGGAGCCGCCGCCGCTGCGTGCCGCCGTACCCCCCGGGGTGGCGGCGGCGGAGGAGGCGTGGGCGGCGCCGGCCTGGGTGCCCACCCGGGCGCTCGGCCGCACGGTCCTGCTCACCGGCCTGCTGCTCGTGCTCGGGGTGGCGCTGGGCCGGGTCGACCTGGTGCTGATCGCGGCGCCGTTCGCCGTCGGCGCGGCCATCGGCCTGCGCCGGATGCCCCGCTCGGCGCCCGAGCTGACCATCGAGGCGGCCGAGGAACACGTCGTCGAGGGCGGCCGGGTCGAGGCCGGGCTGACCGTCGCGAACCCCGACGTGATCACCTACGACCTGGTCGTGGTCCGCGCCCGCACGTCGCCGTGGCTGGAGCTGGAGAACTCCGACCGGCCGTTCGCGATCACCGTCGCGCCGGACGGCTGGACCGGCGTCGAGCTGCCCGGCCCGGCGCTGCGCTGGGGCCGGCACGACGTCGGGCCCGCCGCCGCCCGGGTCGCCGCCTGCGGCGGCCTGCTCGCCTGCCGGCCGGTGGTCACGCCGGCCCGGGGCGTGCGCGTCTTTCCCGAGACCGAGCCGTTCGCGGCCACCGAGGCGATGCCCGCGGCGGCCGGCCTGGTCGGCAACCACCGGTCCCGGCGGCCTGGCGAGGGCGGCGAGCTCGCCGGCGTGCGCCCGTTCGCGCCCGGCGACCGGCTGCGCCGCATCGACTGGCGGGTCTCCCTGCGCACCCGGGACCTGCACGTGGCCTCGACGCTCTCGGACCGCGACGCCGAGGTGCTGCTCCTGCTCGACGTGCTCGGCGAGGCCGGCGCGTCCGAGGGGGTCAAGGGCCGGGCGTCGGTGCTCGACACGACGGTGCGCGCCGCCGCCGCGATCGCGGAGCACTACCTGCAGCGCGGCGACCGGGTGTCGCTGCTGGAGTACGGCTCCACCGCACGCCGGCTGCGGGCGGCGACCGGCCGCCGGCAATACCTGACGGTGCTCGAGTGGCTGCTCGACGTGCGCGCCGACAACAACGACGCCGAGGGCCCGCACGAGCACGTCTTCGGCGCGCACCACGTGTCGCCGGACGCCCTCGTCGTGGTGCTCACGCCGCTGGTCGACCCGCGCTCGGCCGACATGCTGGCCGGGCTGACCCAGTCGGGGCGCTACACGGTGGCCGTCGACACGCTCCCGGCCGATGCCGCGCCGCCCAGCCGCGGTCCGTGGACGCCACTGGCCACGCGGCTCTGGCGGATGGAGCGGGAGAACGTGCTCGGCCGGCTGCGCGAGCACGGCGTGCCCGTGGTGACCTGGGCCGGGACCGGCAGCCTCGACCTGGTGCTGCGCGACGTGTCCCGGCTCGCCTCCGCACCCCGGGGGCGCTGACATGCTCAGAGGCGTCAACCGGCGGATCGAGCGGGCGCGCACGGCGGCGGTCCGCGCCACGGTGCTGCCCCTGCTGGTCCGGTGCGGCATCGGGCTGGTCCTGTTCGCCGCGATGGCCGTCGCCTGGCCCGCCGGCCTGGTGGCGAGCCGCTACCTGGTGCTGCTCGGCGTCGTCGCCGTCTACCCGGCGTTCGCGCCGCGCGGCCGCGGCGTCACCGTCGCGGTCCTGGTGGTGGTCGGCGGCTGGATCCTCGACACCACCTGGGGCGACGCCCGGGTCGCGCTCTGGCGGGTGCTGAGCATCGCGACCCTGCTGTACCTGGGGCACACGCTGGCGGCGCTCGCGGCGGTCCTGCCGTACGACGCGATCGTCAACGTCGACGTGGTCGCCGCCTGGCTGGGGCGCGCGCTGCTGGTGGTCCTGATCTCCGCGGTGCTGACCGTGATCGCGCTCGGCCTGACCGCGGAGCTGGCCGGGGGCGCGTTCGTCATCGCCACCCTGGTCGGGCTCGGTGCGGCCGTCGGCCTGACGCTGCTGCTGGCCCGGATGCTGCGCCGAGCGTGATCATGAGGCAACCCTAAGTTCACAGTGAAATGAAACCGAAACTTGTTTGTTACGGCGCTTGACGGACGGGTTTGTCATTGGTCACAGCGCGAGGCAACTGGGCGCCCCAACCGGGAGAATGGATCCGTGAAACCGCAGCGGATCGTCGTCGTCGGGGCAGGTCACGTGGGGCTCTACGCCGCACTGCGCCTGTCGAGGAAGCTCAGCGCGCGCCAGGCCGAAGTGATCGTCATCGACCCTCAGCCGCACATGACCTACCAGCCGTTCCTGCCGGAGGCCGCCGCGGGCAACATCTCCCCGCGTCACTCGGTGGTGCCGCTGCGCCGCGAGCTCAAGCGCTGCCGGATCGTGTCCGGCGAGGTCACCAGGATCGAGCACGCCCGCAAGACGGTCACCGTCCAGCCGATCGAGGGCCCGGTCAAGGAGATCGCCTACGACCACGTCATCGTCGCGCCGGGCTCGGTGTCGCGCACCCTGCCGATCCCCGGCCTGCGCGAGAACGGCATCGGCTTCAAGACCATCGGCGAGGCCATCTACCTGCGTAATCACATCCTCGACCGGCTCGACATCGCCGCCGTCACCCCGGACCCCGAGGTGCGCCGGGCGTCGCTGACCTTCGTCTTCGTCGGCGGCGGCTACGCGGGCATCGAGGCGCTGGCCGAGATGGAGGACGTCGTCCGCGACGCCTTGAAGTACTACCCCGAGCTGCGCAAGGACGAGGTCCGCTTCGTTCTGGTCGAGGCGACCAACCGGATCCTGCCCGAGGTCGGACCCGACATGGGCGCATACGCCGCCCGGCAGCTCGACCGGCGCGGCATCGACCTGCGCCTGGACACCCGGCTTGAGTCGTGCGCGGGCGGCCTGATCAAGCTCTCCGACGGCGACACGTTCCGCGCCGAGACCCTGGTGTGGACGGCCGGCGTCAAGCCGTCGCCGATGCTCGACAACACCGACCTGCCGCGCGGCCCCCGCGGGCACCTAACCTGCCTGCCGACGCTGCAGATCGTGGACGGCGACACGGTCCTCGACGGCGCGTGGAGCGCGGGCGACTGCGCGCAGGTCCCCGACCTGGCCAACCCGGGCGCCTGGTGCTCGCCGAGCGCGCAGCACGCGGTCCGGCAGGCGTCGCAGCTGGCCGACAACATCCGCGCCGTGGTCATCGGGGCCACCCCCAAGAACTACCGCCACAAGTACGCGGGCAGCGTCGCCAGCCTCGGCCTGTACAAGGGCGTCGCGAAGATCTACGGCATCAAGCTGAAGGGCTTCCCGGCCTGGCTCATGCACCGCACCTATCACATGAGCCGCATCCCGTCGTTCAACCGCAAGGTGCGCGTGCTGGCCGACTGGACGCTGGCGTTCGTGCTCAAGCGCGAGGTCATCTCGCTGGGTCAGCTCCACGCGCCCCGCGAGGAGTTCACCCACGTGACGCCGCCGCTGGGCGACGGCCGCGCTGCGGAGCCGGTGGGGGCCGGCACCCGCTGAGCGACCCGGCAGGAGTCCGGCGTTCTGCGGGGCTGACCGCACCGGCTACGGTGAGCAGCAGAGCATCCCGCCCGGGTGGTGGAACGGCAGACACGGCCGCCTTAAAAGCGGCTGCCCAAAAGGCGTGCGGGTTCGAGACCCGCCCCGGGCACGCTCATCGCCGCGGTCAGTTCATGTTTTCAGGCTGCTCACAGCGATCACGCACGCCATCGGGTCGCCGATGCGCTTACCCTGGTAGCGCACGCCCCTTACGTGCCTCAACCTCAAAGGGAGGCTGGACACAGTGAAGACTTCAAACCCGGTGCTCTCGCGCCTCGGCGAAGCGGCCGAGCGCGAGCGGTCGGCCGGCTACAACGCGGCCGGACCGTACGGACCGGCCGCCGGTCAGCCGGGTTACGGTCAGCCGTACCCGACGGCCGAGGGATTCCCGGCCATGGCGCCGGCCGTACAGCCCATGACCGTCGACGACGTCGTGGTGAAGACCGTGACGCTGCTGGGCATCACCGGCGTCTCCGCCGTCGCGGCCTGGAACCTGGTTCCGGACTCGCTGCTCGGGCCGGCCTGGATCGGCACGGCGATGGTCGGGCTCGTTCTGGGCCTCATCATCTCGTTCTCCCGGGTGGCGAACCCGGCGCTGGTCGTCACGTACGCGGTGATCGAGGGCGCGTTCGTCGGCCTGGTCAGCAAGACGTTCGAGTCGCTCTACAACGGCATCGTGCTGCAGGCGGTGATCGCCACCTTCGGCGTCTTCTTCGTGATGGCCATGCTGTACAAGGTCAAGGCCATCCGGGCCACCCCGAAGTTCCGGCGCGGCATGTACGCGGTGATGTCGGGCCTCTTCGCGGTCATGCTCATCAACTTCGTCCTGTCCCTCTTCGGCGTGACGACGGGGCTGCGCAGCGCCGGCGCGCTGGGCATCGTCTTCAGCCTGGTCTGCATCGTCGTGGCGTCGCTCAGCTTCATCCTCAGCTTCAACGAGGTCGAGGAGGGCGTCCGGCTGGGCCTGCCCCAGCGCTACTCGTGGACGGCGGCGTTCGGCATCCTGGTCAGCCTGATCTGGCTGTACATCGAGATCCTGCGCCTGCTGAGCTTCCTGCAGGGCGACGACTAACCGTCGCGAACAAAGCGTCTGACCCGGCAGCGCCCGGCCGTCTCCCCACGGCCCGGGCGCTGCCCCTTTTCGCGCCCGGATAGGGTCCGTGGGTGGACGACTTCCAAGCGGCGGTGCAACGGCTGCTGGCCCAGGTGAGTCACTGGGAGGCGGGACGCTGGGGCGCGGTCGCGGGCACCGCCGGGTGCACCCGCGGCGACCTGATGCACGGCCTGGTGCAGCGCCTCGCCGACCTCGGCGCCGCCGCGGAGAACCGACGGCACCGGCCGGTGCCGCGCCTGGCGGACACCACCCTCCCGGACCAGGTCCGGGTCATGGCCGACGACCTGCTCGCGGCCGGCCCGCCGCAGGAGACGCTGGCCGCCGCCGCCGAGGCGGTCTCCACGACCCGCGCGGGCCTCTGAGCCGGCCGCCACCCGGGGCGGAAATGAAATCCGCCGGGCCCGACGCCGTAAAGGCAGTCGAACCCGGCGGGGGATACAGAGAGCGTCAGCTCAGCCGCTCGAGCACCATCGCCATGCCCTGGCCGCCGCCGACGCACATCGTCTCGAGGCCGACGCTCTTGTCGTGCCAGTCGAGCGAGTTCAGCAGCGTTCCGGTGATCCGGGCGCCGGTCATGCCGAACGGGTGGCCGATCGCGATCGCGCCGCCGTTCACGTTCAGCTTGTCCAGCGGGATGCCCAGCTCCCGGTAGGAGGGGATGACCTGGGCCGCGAAGGCCTCGTTGATCTCGACCAGGTCGACGTCGTCGATGGTCATGCCGGCGCGCTTCAGGGCCTGCCGCGTCGCCTCGACCGGGCCGAGGCCCATGATCTCCGGCGACAGGGCGGTCACGCCGGTGGAGACGATCCGGGCCAGCGGGGTGATGCCCAGCTCGCGGGCCTTGGTGTCGCTCATGATGACCACGGCGGCCGCGCCGTCGTTCAGGGGGCAGCAGTTGCCGGCCGTGATCCGGCCGTCCGGGCGGAAGACCGGCTTCAGGCCCGTCACCGCCTCCACCGTCACGCCCGGGCGCGGGCCGTCGTCGGCCGAGACGACCTTGCCGTCCGGGGTGGTGACGGGGGTGATCTCGCGCTCCCAGAAGCCGTCCGCGATCGCCTTCTCCGCCAGGTTCTGGCTGCGGACGCCGAACTCGTCCATGTCCGCGCGGCTCACGTCGTACGCCTGCGCCAGGTTCTCCGCCGTGTAGCCCATGCCCAGGTAGATGTCCGGGAGCTGGCCGTCCTCGCGGGGGTCGTGCCACACGCCGCCGTTCTTGACCGCCGCCGTGTTGCGGGCGCGGGCCTCGGCGAACTTCGGGTTCTCCCAGCCGCCGCCGACCAGGGCCTGCGCCTCGGGCGGGAGGCCGTCGGAGTTGCCGCGGGCGAAGCGGGAGACGGTCTCGACGCCGGCCGAGACGAAGATGTCACCCTCGCCGGCCTTGATCGCGTGGAAGGCCATCCGGGTGGTCTGCAGCGACGAGGCGCAGTACCGCGTCACGGTGGCGCCCGGCAGGCCGTCCAGGCCGAGCAGGGTGGCGACCACCCGGGCCATGTTGAAGCCCTGCTCGCCGCCCGGCAGGCCGCAGCCCAGGTACAGGTCCTCGATCAGGGCGCGGTCCAGCTGAGGCACCTTGTTCAGCGCGGCATCGACGATCGTGGCGGCGAGATCGTCGGGGCGGAGGTCCTTCAGCGAACCCTTGACGGCGCGACCGATGGGGGAGCGTGCGGTGGCGACGATGACAGCTTCCGGCATGCGACCAACGTTAACGCCCCGGTAACTTAACGGGGAAGCGTTACTTCGTCACACCGAAATGTCGGATTTATTCGAGTGCGGTGCGGCGGCCCGCGGCCTGCGCCGCGTCCAGCACCGCCGGGAAGAGGGCGTGCGCCCACACCCGGTAGCCGTCCGCGGACGGGTGGAAGCCGTCGTAGCAGAGGGTTCCCGCGTCGGCCCGGAACACCGCGCCGGTCTCGCCGGCGAGGTCGACCACGACGCCACCAGCGGAGGTGACGGCGGCGCTCTGCGCCCGGGCCACGCGGCGCCCGACCCAGCCCGTGAGCTGGCGCAGCGGCGGCGCGATCGAGCGGACCGCGCCCAGGTCGGGGCAGGTGCCGACGACGACCCGGACGCCCGCGTCGCGCAGGCGGCGCACGGCGTCGCCGAGGTGCGCGCCGGACTCCTCGGGGCTGTGCAGGCCGGTCGCGTCGTTCGCGCCGATCAGCACGACGGCCACGTCGGGGCGCTCGCCGAGCAGGGCCCGGGCCACCTGGGTGGCCAGGTCGGCCGACCGGGAGCCGGCCACGCCGACGCTGGAGAGCAGCACGTGGCGCTGGCCGGCCTCGGGGGTGCCCTCGGCGAGCAGCCGGGCGAGCTGGCCGCCGACGGTCTCCGACAGCCACTCGACGCCGACGCCGACCGCGGCCGAGTCGCCGAGCAGCACGAGCCGCAGCGGTGGCGCCGCGGACGGGCCCATCGAGGTGCGCAGGGCCAGGCCCATGGTCGGCTTGGCGTACCGGCGGGTGCGCGCCGCGATCGCCTCGCCCGCCAGCAGCGCGACACCCCCGACGGCCCCGGCGAACAGCGCGGCCGCCGTAGCCCTGCCGACCCGTCCCGCCAGGCTCGTCATGTCGCCTCCCTGCCGCAGTAGACCCGTCAGTCGACGGCTGCTGGATGATCCTCAGGTGTCCACCCTACGGCGCTCGCGGCCGACCGGCCGGACGCGCTGACAACACGCCCCTGCTCCGGCTCCGGCCGGGTCGCGCGGTGGCCGAAGCGCAGCCGGGGCTCGCCGAACCAGGGGTGCCGGCGCAGCAGTGCCCAGCGGCCGGCGGGACCGCGCTCGCTGCCGTCGACCTTCACCGCGCTGACCTCGGTGCCCGCCGCGCGGACCGCCTCGTGTGCCGCCTGCGGCAGGCTGCGCACGCCGTCGGGGCCGGCGGCCGGGGCCCGGTCGTCCTCGCCGAGGGTCGCCATCAGGGTCGGCATCATGACCGCGGCCGCCCGGGCGTACCCCTCGACCGAGGGGTGGAAGCGGTCCGAGCCGAACATCCGGCCCGGGTCGGCCTCGAACGCAGGGCCGAGCAGGTCGCCGATCGACACCGTCCGGCCGCCGGCCTCGACCACCGCGACGGTCTGCGCGGCCGCCAGCTGCCGGCTCCACCGGCGGGCCAGCCAGCGCAGCGGCGGCTTGATCGGCTGGATCGCGCCGATGTCGGGGCAGGTGCCGACGACCACCCGGCAGCCGACGGCGCGCAGCCGGCGGACGGTGTCGCTGAGGTGACGGACGGCGGCCGTGCGGGCCGAGAAGTGGGTGACGTCGTTGCCGCCGACCAGGATGACGGCGATCTCCGGCTGGTGTTCCAGGGCGGCGTCCACCTGGTAAGGCAGGCCGGACGACATCGAGCCGACCACGGCGAGCCGGTGCAGCCGGACCGGCCGGCGCAGCCGCCGGGAGACGCCGGTGGCCAGCAGCGCGCCGGGCGTCTCCCGCGGCCGGTGCACGCCGTAGCCGGCCGCGGAGGAGTCGCCGAGGACGACCATGCTCAGCGGGCGTCCGGGGAACTTGGGGCCGTACAGCCCGTCGCCGCGCGGCGGGGGAGCCTCGGCCATCGGAATGACCTTGCGGACGCCGGCCGCCTGCCGCAGCAGCACGCCGGCCGACAGGAGGGTGAGGCCCGCCGCGGCGCCGGTGACAGCGCCCGCGATCCGGCCGGCCCGCCGGAGTCGCCGCCGGTCCGCCTCCGTCCAACTGCGCACCTGAGCCACGCTGTCCCTCGCTCTCGCTCGGTGGGGAACTGCCCGTCAGCCGTCTATGAAGGCCCGGCCGCCGGCGATGGTGGGGCCTTCGAGGTTAACGCGCACATGCGACAACAGTCTGAACTCCCCGCCGAGCGGGTATGTCTGGCGGGTAGTCGTCATGCTGGTACTAGCGAAAGGGGACGACATGGCCAGGAAGCTGCACCGTACCGCCGCCTTCACGGCGCTGGCGAAGGCCCTCACCTCCGGGGCGCGCGGCGGGCCGTCGATCGGCAAGCGGCTGGCCGCGTTGCCCCGGATGTTGAAGGCCACCGCCAAGGGCCAGTACGACGGCGGCATGCGGGTGGCGATGATGGCCGCCGCGACGGCGTACATCGCCTCGCCGATCGACGTGATCCCCGAGGCGGCGCTGTTCGTCTTCGGGCTGGGCGACGACGCCATCATGATCACGTGGCTGGCGGGCGCGGTGCTCGCCGAGACCGGGCGCTTCCTCGAGTGGGAGAAACAGCGTGATGCGGTCCTGCCCGGATCGGTGGTCGACTGAGCCGTAGGCTGACGCGGTACAGGTCAGCACCCAGAAGGGCACAGCGACGTGCGGTACTACGACAATGTCGTCGACATCATCGGGGACACCCCCCTGGTTCGGCTGCGCAACGTCACCGAAGGCATAGCGGCGACAGTCCTTGCCAAGGTCGAATACATGAACCCGGGCGGATCCGTGAAGGACCGCATCGCGCTGCGCATGATCGAGGACGCCGAGAAGGCGGGGCTGCTCCGCGAGGGCGGCACGATCGTCGAGCCGACCAGCGGCAACACCGGGGTCGGGCTGGCGCTGGTCGCGCAGCTGCGCGGGTACAGGTGCGTGTTCGTCTGCCCTGACAAGGTCAGCGAGGACAAGCAGAACGTGCTGCGGGCGTACGGCGCGGAGGTCGTGGTGTGCCCGACCGCGGTGGCGCCCGAGGACCCGCGCTCGTACTACAACGTCTCGGACCGGCTGGCCCGGGACATTCCCGGCGCCTGGAAGCCGGACCAGTACAGCAACCCGGCGAACCCGCGCTCGCACTACGAGGAGACGGGCCCCGAGCTGTGGAAGCAGACCGAGGGCCGGATCACCCACTTCGTCGCGGGCGTCGGCACCGGCGGCACGATCAGCGGCGTCGGCCGCTACCTCAAGGAGCAGGGCGAGGTGCGGGTCGTCGGCGCCGACCCCGAGGGCTCCGTCTACTCCGGCGGTACCGGCCGGCCGTACCTGGTCGAGGGCGTCGGCGAGGACTTCTGGCCCGAGACCTACGACCGGGGCATCTGCGACGAGGTCATCGAGGTGTCCGACTCGGACTCCTTCGAGATGACCCGCCGGCTGGCCCGCGAGGAGGGCCTGCTGGTCGGCGGCAGCTGCGGCATGGCCGTGGTCGCGGCCCTCGAGGTGGCCCGCAAGGCCGACCCGGACGACGTGATCGTCGTGCTGCTGCCCGACGGCGGCCGCGGCTACCTGTCGAAGATCTTCAACGACACCTGGATGGCCCGCTACGGCTTCCTGGCCACCGGCGACGGCGAGGCCACGGTGGCGGACGCGCTGGGCGCGAAGAGCGGCGCGATGCCGCCGCTGATCCACGTGCACCCGACCGAGACGGTCCGCGACGCGATCGACTACATGCGCGAGTACGGCGTCAGCCAGCTGCCGGTGCTCAAGGCCGAGCCGCCCGTCGTCACGGGCGAGGTGGCCGGCTCGATCGCGGAGAAGGCGCTGCTGGACGCGCTGTTCACCGGCGCGGCGCACCTGCACGACACGATCGAGCGGCACATGGGCGACCCGCTGCCGATGATCGGCGGCGGCCAGCCGGTGAGCGCGGCGGTCGCGCTGCTGGAGAAGGCGGACGCGGCGATGGTGCTCGTCGACGGCAAGCCGGCCGGCGTACTCACCCGGCAGGACCTGCTGGCGCACCTGTCCTGAGCCCGAAGCTGACCGGCCCGCTCGCACCGCGAGCGGGCCGGCGCTATGCGAGCTCGGTCGGCACCGTCACCACGTCGACGAAGGCGTTCTTGCGCAGGACGGTGACGGGCAGGTCGGCGCCGATCGTCGGGCCCAGCATCAGGCGCTGCAGGGCCTGCACGGACTGCACCGGCTCGCCGCCCGCGGTGACCAGGATGTCGCCGAGGTAGATGCCCGCCGTGCCGGCCGGGCTGCCCGGCACCACCTCGACCACCCGCAGGCCCAGCTTCTGGCCCAACCGCCCGGCGACCGGCGGCGGCAGCGGCACGGGCACCCCGGCGACGCCGAGCCATGCCCGGCGTACCCGGCCCGAGGCGACCAGCTCGCCGATGATGTGCCGGGTGGTCCTGTTGATCGGCACGGCCAGGCCGAGGCCGTAGCCCGCGACCGCGGTGTTGACGCCGACGACGGCGCCGGTGAAGTCGGCCAGCGCGCCGCCCGAGTTGCCCGGGTTCAGTGCCGCGTCGGTCTGGATGACGTTGTCGATGATGCGGACCCGGCGGCCGTCGCGGGCCGGCAGCGACCGGCCCAGCCCGGAGACGACGCCGGCGGTGACGGACCCGGCCAGGCCCATAGGGTTGCCCACCGCCACGACCAGCTGGCCGATGCGCAGGCCGTCGGCGTCGCCCAGCGGCGCGGAGGGCGCGCCCGGGCTGTGCACCCGGACGACGGCGAGGTCCGAGAGCGCGTCGACGCCGACCACGTCGAACCGGGTCTCGGTGCCGTCGGCGAAGTCGGCGGTGCCGCCGCCCGCGCCGGCGACCACGTGGGCGTTGGTGAGCAGGAATCCGTCGTCGGTGAAGGTGACCGCCGAGCCGGCGCCGTTACCCCGTGGGGTGCGGACCGACAGGGCGGCGACGGACGGCAGGAGGTTGGCGGCGACGCCGGTCACGACACGGCTGTAGGCATCGAGTGCCTCGGCTTCGACACCCGTGTGTTCGGTATCCATGCTCGGCAGAACGCCGGGCCGTCGCCATCGATGCCCGTGCGGCGTCCGCCCACGGCGAAAAGAGACCGTCACAGATAGTTGCGAAGGTCGCACAGACAGTCCGACCGGCGGTGGGCGTGCGGGGGTTGTATGTGTAGCGACAGAGCTGACCAGACGGGAGGGTGGATTGAATGGTCATCGCCGACCAGGCTGTACCGGCCGACATCGTGGACCGCCTGCTCTGGGACGAAGCGCAGCGGATGCTGGGCCGGCACGCCGAGGCCGGTCATGACGGCAACTGTGTCTGGTGTGGATGGCGATGGCCCTGCGCGCCCCGCCGCGTCGCCGAGCGCGCCGAAACCGCCGCCCGCCGCCCGTGGCGGGAGGCCTGGACGCTGCGCCACGACCTGAACAGCATCCGCGGCATACCGGGAGTCCGCCTCGGGCTGGAGGACAACCGAATCCGCCGCGAAAACCCCAAGACCGACGAACTTAATCGAGGCTGTTTCGACTGAAGACCATGAACGTCAGCCGGTAGCTTGACCGTCCCCCGGCAAGAAACCGAACCATCGGATCGGCCGACGTTCGACCGCGGTGATGTCGCTGTGCCCCGCCAGCACACCGGCGTCCCGCGCCCGGACCCGCCCAAGAACCGTTTCGACCGGCACGCCTCCGCCGGTCGGCGCCTCCGGCCAGGCGCCAAATCCGGTTCGGGCGGGCGCGGTTGGCGGGAGTGCGTGACCACAGGTTCCCCCGCATTCACTCGGTCATGCACTCCCGCCCGCCACCCCGGCGACCCGCCGGCCGTAGCGGACCTGCGGCACCGGCTCGCCGCCCATCTCCTCGGTGCGCGTGACACCGTCGGCGACCCAGCCGCCGCGCTCGTAGAAGCGCCGGGCGCGGGCGTTGGCGGCGAGCACCCAGAGCACCGCCCGGTCGCCGATCAGGGCGAGCGCGGGCAGCGCGTCGCGCATCAGCAGCAGCCCGACGCCGGTGCCGACGTAGGCCGGGTCGGCGTGGATCGCCGACAGCATGCCGACGCCGTCCTCCTCGCTCGGGCCCAGGTAGGTGAAGCCCGCCAGCGTCACGCCGTCGACCGCGACCGTCAACCGGTGCGTCTCCCGCTCCCACTTCCACCGCTCGGCCCACCACTCGCCCAGCGCCTCGGGCGAGCCGTACGCCAGCGCCGCGGGGGAGAGGATGTCGGCGTACGCGGTCGCCCGCGAGTGGAAATGCAGGGCGCCGATGGCGGGCATGTCGCCGTCAGCCGCGGGACGAAGGCGCACGCTCATTGTTCGAACCTAGCCGCGGCGGCACCGGCACCCGCAGCAGGTCCTCGGCGAGCACGATGTCGCCGTCGAACTCCGCCCGGGCCTCGTCGAGATAGCGCGCGCTGTCGGCGTACCGCTGGGAGAAGTGGGTGAGTACCAGCGTGCGTACGCCCGACTGCCGGGCCACCGACGCGGCCTGGCCCGCGGTCAGGTGGCCGACCTGCGCGGCCATCGCGGTGTCCTCCGCCAGGAAGGTGGACTCGATGACCAGCAGGTCCGCCCCCTCGGCCAGCCGGAACACGTTGTCGCACATGCCGGTGTCCATCACGAAGGCGAAGCGCTGGCCCGGCCGGGGCACGCTGACCTGGTCGAGGGTCACCCGGCCGGCGGAGCCGGTGCGCTGCAGCTCGCTGATCGCCGGGCCGGCGATGCCGTGCGCGGCGAGCAGCGACGGGACCATGCGGCGGCCGTCCGGCTCGGCCAGGCGGTAGCCGTAGGTCTCGATCGAGTGGCGCAGCGGCAGGGCCGTGAGCAGGCCCGCGGAGGTCTCCGCGCGGAAGTCGCCGGAGACCGGGGCCGGCCGGACGTCGGCGACGTCGTAGAAGCTCGTGGCGTGCCGCAGCCGGTCGAAGTACTCCCGGCCGCCGGCCGGGAAGTGCACGGGTACCGGGTGCCGGACCTTGTCGAGCGAGATCCGCTGGATGATCCCGGGCAGGCCGAGCGAGTGGTCGCCGTGGAAATGGGTGATGCACACCCGGCGCAGCGGGGTGACGGCCAGCCCGGCCAGCAGCATCTGGCGCTGGGTGCCCTCGCCGGGGTCGAAGAGGATGACCTCGTCGTCCCAGCGCAGCAGGTAGCCGTTGTGGTTCCGGTGCCGGGTCGGCACCTGGCTGGCGGTGCCGAGGACGACGAGCTCGCGCATGATCACCCCTCGGGCATGAAGCGACCCCCGGGGATTTCCGCGCGCAGCGCGGTCCGGTCGGACTGGGCCGGATCCCCGGGGGTCGGGTGGCTACCTGAAATTCGCCGCACCGCTGCCACACGGTCTCGACGCTCGTACGAAGCTGTCAAGGACAGCGGCTAGCGGACAGCCACCTCACGAGTCCCGTTGCTATACAACTTCGGACCACCTCCCTTCACGTGTACGGCCACGTTAACCACTCCGGCGCCGGCGGTACAACGCTTTAATGGTCACTAGAGACGGGGGAATACCCGTGGGGACATCTCGGTTCCCTCCACCGCCAGCGAGGCGGGCCCCACGATCTGCGGGTCCGGGGTGCCGATGACGTCGGTGTCCTTGTCGTCGTAGTCGAAGCGGTCGAGTACGAACCGGATCGCCTCCAGCCGGGCCCGCTTCTTGTCGTTGCTCTTCACCACGGTCCACGGTGCGTCGGCGGTGTCGGTGTAGAAGAACATCGCCTCCTTGGCCTCGGTGTAGTCGCCCCACTTGTCCAGCGACTCGAGGTCCATCGCCGATAGCTTCCACTGCCGCACCGGGTCGACCTGGCGGATCGCGAATCGGGTGCGCTGCTCGCCCTGCGACACCGAGAACCAGAACTTGATCAGGTTGATGCCCGAGCGCACCAGCATCCGCTCGAGGTCCGGTGCCTGGCGCATGAACTCCAGGTACTCGACGCGGGTGCAGAAGCCCATGACCCGCTCGACCCCGGCCCGGTTGTACCAGGAGCGATCGAAGAGCACGATCTCCCCGGCCGCCGGCAGGTGCTTGATGTAGCGCTGGAAGTACCACTGGTTGCTCTCGCGCTCGCTGGGCTTGCCCAGCGCCACCACGGACGCGCCGCGCGGGTTCAGGTGTTCCATGAAGCGCTTGATCGTGCCGCCCTTGCCGGCGGCGTCGCGGCCCTCGAAGAGGAACACCATCCGCTCGCCGGTGCGCTTGCACCACTTCTGCAGCTTGAGCAGTTCGATCTGCAGCAGGCGCTTGTCATGGTCGTATTCGGCCCGGGCCATCCGGGCCTCGTACGGGTAGTCCTCGCGCCAGGTGTCGACCGGGCTGCCGTCGGAGTTGAGCAGCACCGGGTCGTCGTCATCGTCGTCGGCGACCCGGAAGCCGGCCAGTTCGGCGATCGGGCCCTGGTAGGGCCTGGTGACCTGCTCGGCGTCCCACTGGTGCCCGTTCGGCTGCTGTTGCTCCTCGGCCTGCATGGGCTCTGCCTTACCCATCAGCGCAGCCAGGCACGCACCTTCCCGCGGCGGGAGGCCTTGATCGCGGCCGGTAGCTCGCGCAGGGTCGCCTCGCCGACCTGCTCCTGCCGGCCGTAGAGGACGCCGTAGCCGAACGCGTCCGGCGCGGTCCGGGCCACGTCGCGCAGCACCTCCCGGGCGACCACCGAGTCCTGGTGCCCGCCCAGCACGTCCTGGAGCCCGGTCAGCGCCTTGACCAGGCGCCTGCCCGGCTTGCCGGCATCCCCGGCGTAGACCTCGACGCCGTACCGGGCCTGCTTGTATGCCTTGCGGGCCTCGTGCAGCTCGGCGTCGACCCCGTCGGCGGTGGCCTCGTCGAGCAGCCGGTCGGCCTTGCGCAGCGCCTTGCCGGCGCGGCGCGGCGCGTCCTCGTCGTCCGGCGCCGGGTCGTCGACGAGCTCGTCCATCGCGTCGAGCAGGGCCAGGTAGCGGTCGCTGTCCAGGGCCGCGACCAGCTCCTCCTTGCCGCGCGCCACATCGGCCTCGAGGCGCTCGCGGATGCCCGCCGCGACCTCCGGGAACTCGCCCGCCATGGCCAGCAGCTTGTGGCTGAGCACCTGGCCGTCGCGGACGGCGCCGAGGCGGTCGGCGAGCCACTTCAGCTCGGCCTTGAGCGCCGTCGCGCGCTCGGGGTCGAACGAGCCCTTGAACGTCTTCAGCGTGCTGCGCAGGCGGCGGGTCGCCACCCGCATCTTGTGCACGGACTCGGCCGCGCCCGCGCGTACCCCGGCGTCCTCGTTCTCGACGGCCTCGCGCTGCTCCCGGGCGTACCGGAGCACGGGGTTGATCTTCTTGTCCGTCCTGCCGGGTGCCGCGAGGCGGTCGCCGAGCGCGCGGGCCAGCTTCGACGGGCCGGCCGCCGGGGTGGCGCCGGCGGCGCACAGCAGAGCTTCTAGGGCGTCGAGCACCTCCGGGCCGCCGTCGACCAGCTCCACCTCGAGCTCCTGCCAGCGCTGCTCGCCGTCGTCGGTGTCCGCGCGGACGTCGTCCTGCGCGATGAGCGCCAGGGTGCGGTCGTCGGCGTCGCGCAGCGACGTCTCCACCCGATGCGTGCGCAGCCGGGCGACGGGCCGCAGCGGCCGGGTCCGCACGATGGTGCGGACCTCCGCGATCAGCTCGGCCGGCACGTCGTCGCCGTCGGTCAGCGGCAGCCGGTACTCGGTGCGGCTCGCGCCGTCTCCCGGGGTCTTGAGGTGCCAGCCGGCGTCCTCGCCGCCGGTGCGCCGGCGCAGGGTGCGACGGTGGTGTGCCAGCCGCAGATCCTCGGTGTCGAAGTAGGTCGCGTCGAGTTCGTGGGTGTCCGCCGCGCCGCGCCGGAGGACCCCGGCGGCGCCGTCGAGCGGCGGCAACGTGAAACCGGCGGGGACGTCGTATTTGCGTTCGGTTTCGGTCGCCGTCTGCATACCTTTCAATATGCCTGGTGTGGTGGTGGCTGAGCTATCTCTGCGGCGAAACGGCCCGGGATTCCCAGGTCATTCTGGGCTTCGATCCAGCGGTTTCCCAGGCAACGACCGCACACTGGAGCCAGGCCCCTCTGGGGTCCGGCGCTCGTCCCCCGTGCGAGCGCCGGGTCCCTCAGGCCTGACGAGAGCGCCGCCCCGACCGCCGCCCCGGTCCGGGGTGGCGCTCTTTCTTCGTCCGCGGCGTCAGACCGCCGCCTCGTCGCGGCTGCGGAGGTACTGCGCCCGCGAGTAGTGCGCGGCCGCGGCGCCGTAGTACATCGTCGCGAGCGTGACGTGGAAGCTGTTGTCGGTCAGGGCGTTCTTCGCGTTGGCGGTCTCCGACCAGCGGATCTCCGCGTCCGAGGCGCTGATGCCGCGCCGGGCGCAGCGCTGGCTGTACAGCTCCTTGCCCTGCCGGAACGTCTCGAGCGCGCTCTCGGCCTGCTTCATCATCGCCCGGGCCGTCTCGATGAGGGCCTCGGCAAGAGTCCAGGCGGCGCGTTCGTCCTCGTTGTTGAACCTGGGCACGGTGTACCTCCCCTGCCGACCCTCCTGATTTGTCCTCTTGTTCAGTGTGTGAGCGGCGTCGGAGCCTGTCGATCTTTTACACCCGCAAGAAGGACGAGGCCGCTATCCGGTCGGCGTACGACCGGGCCTCCTCGTCGGAGTCGTACCTGTGCCGGGGCCAGAAGAAGCCACGCAGGCCGTCGCCCTTGGTCCGGGGCACGACGTGCGCGTGCAGGTGCGGCACCGACTGCGACACCACGTTGTTCATCGCCACGAACGTGCCCTGCGCGCCGAGCGCCGCCGGCACCGCCGCCGCCACCCGCTGCACCAGGGCGAAGAAGCCGGGCAGCAGCTCGGCCGGTAGTTCGGTGAGCTGTGAGACGTGCGTGCGCGGCACCACCAGCACATGGCCCTTGAAGACCGGGCGGATGTCGAGGAAGCCGACGCCGTCCGGTGAGTCGACGACCTTGAACGCGGGAACCGTGTCCGCCACGATCGGGCAGAAGAGGCAGCCGGGCATCAGGGCAGACTAGCCTTGCGATTCATGACGGGTAACACGTACGGCTTCGACACCCTTGCCATCCACGCGGGGCAGGATCCCGACCCACGGACCGGGGCCGTCGTGCCCCCGATCTACCAGACCAGCACCTACGCGCAGGACGCCGTCGGCGCGCCCCGGCTCGGCTACGAGTACAGCCGCTCGGGCAACCCGACCCGCGACGCCCTGCAGGAGTGCCTCGCCGCGATCGAGGGCGGCCGGCGCGGCCTCGCCTTCGCCAGCGGTCTCGCGGCCGAGGACACGCTGCTGCGTACCGTGTGCCGGCCCGGCGACCACGTGGTGATCCCGGACGACGCCTACGGCGGCACCTACCGGCTCTTCGCCAAGGTCGCCGAGAAGTGGGGCATCGACTGGACCGCTGTGCCGCTCGGCGACCTGGACGCGGTACGCGCCGCGTTCCGGCCCGGGCACACGCGGCTGATCTGGGCCGAGACCCCGACCAACCCGCTGCTGAACATCGCCGACGTCGCCGCGCTCGCCGGGCTCGCGCACGAGTACGACGCGCTGCTGGCGGTCGACAACACGTTCGCCTCGCCATACCTGCAGCAGCCGATCGGCCTCGGCGCCGACGTCGTCATCCACTCGACGACCAAGTACCTCGGCGGGCACTCCGACGTGGTCGGCGGCGCGCTGATCGCGGCCGACGACGGCCTCGGCGACGAGCTGGCCTTCCACCAGAACGCGATGGGCGCGATCAACGGCCCGTTCGACGCCTGGCTGACGCTGCGCGGCATCAAGACCCTCGGCGTACGGATGGACCGGCACTGCGACAACGCCGAGCGCATCGTCGGGTACCTGCGCGACCACCGCTCGGTCGGCCAGATCCTCTACCCCGGGCTCGAGTCGCATCCCGGACACGAGACCGCCGCGAAGCAGATGTCGCGCTTCGGCGGCATGATCTCGTTCCGCGCGGCCGGCGGCCCTGAGCAGGCGATCAACATCTGCAACCGGACAAAGCTCTTCGTGCTCGCCGAGTCGCTCGGCGGCGTCGAGTCGCTGATCGAGCACCCGGGACAGATGACACACCTGTCAACAGCCGGTTCCCCGCTTGAAGTACCCGCCGATCTCGTGCGACTGTCTGTCGGCATCGAAACCGTTGACGATCTGCTCGCGGATCTGGAGCAGGCGCTCGGCTAGGTCTACAGACGGAGCGGGCCATGGAAAACCTGGCGACCACCTGGGTGGGTGCCACGGCGAAGCAGATCTCGCGCGCGGTCCGGCGCGGTGACACGACCGCGACCCAGGTCGTCGCCGATCACCTGGAGCAGATCGCGATCTCCGATCCCGCGCTCAGCGCGTTCCGGGTGGTGCGCGCCGGCGAGGCGATCGCCGAGGCCGAGAAGGTGGACGACCAGGAGGACCTGGCGAACCTGCCGCTCGCCGGGGTGCCGGTCGCGGTGAAGGAGAACACGCCGGTCGCGGGCCTGCCGACCTGGCACGGCTCGGCGGCGGCCCGCACGGCCGTCGCCGAGGACGACCACGAGGTGGTGCGCCGGCTGCGCGGCGCCGGAGCGGTGGTCGTCGGGGTCACCCGGATGCCCGAGATGGGCCTCTGGGCGACCACCGACGGCCCGGACGGCCCGACCCGCAACCCCTGGTCGCTGGACCGCACGCCCGGCGGCTCGTCGGGCGGCTCGGCCGCGGCCGTCGCCGCCGGCCTGGTGCCCATCGCGCACGGCAACGACGGCCTCGGCTCGGTGCGCATCCCGGCGGCCTGCTGCGGCCTGGTCGGGCTCAAGCCCGGCCGCGGCGTCGTGCCCTGCGACCTCGGCGTCGACGGCTGGCTCGGCCTGGTCGAGAACGGCATCCTGGCCACCACCGTGTCCGACGCCGCGCTCGGCTTCGGCGTGATGGCCGGCCGGGCCCCGGCGAAGCTCGTTCAGCCGAACCGGCTGCGGGTCGGCGTCTCGCTGCGCTCGCCGGTTTCCGGGGTACGCCCGGACGGGCCCAACCGCGACGCCGTCGCCACCGCGGCGAAGCTGCTCGTCGCCGCCGGGCACGACACGGTCACCGCGGATCCGGCCTACTCGACCGGCACCGGCCTGAGCGGCCTGGCCACGTGGTTCGCCTGCGCATACCGCGAGGCGCAGGCGTCCGGGGTCGACACCAAGACGTTGCAGCCGCGCACCCGGCGGCACATCCGCCTGGGCGGGCTCATGGAGAGGCGGGACTGGGCGCGGCAGGGGCCCCGCGACGCCTGGCGCGAGCAGAGCATCCGGTTCTTCGCCGACCACAACGTCGACGTGCTGCTCACCCCCGCGCTGGCGGCGACGCCGCCGCCCGCGGACGGGCACAGCACCGGCAGCTGGCAGCGCAACATGCGGGTCAACATGCGGTACGCGCCGTACGCCGCGCCCTGGAACATCGCCGGCCTGCCCGCGATCGTGGTCCCGGTCGGCCTGCGCCCGGACGGGCTGCCGGTCGGCGTGCAGCTGGTCGGCCCGCCGGACTCGGAGCTGCTGCTGCTCGCGATCGCCGGACAGTTCGAGGTGGCGAACCCCTGGCCTCGTCACGCCTTCGTCTGACGGTAGTGGCACGATCGAGGGCATGAGCGACTGCACCGCAGCGAAGCAAGGGCCAGGAGCGCATGCCGAAGATGGCACAGCATGAGCGACTGCACCGCAGCGAAGCAAGGGCCAGGAGCGCAGGCGTGAACGAACTGTTGGAGCTGGCCGACATCGAGGCCGCCCGGGACCTGCTCGCCGGGATCGTGAAGACGACCCCGCTCGAGTACTCCATGCCGCTGAGCACCAGCCTCGGCGTGCCGGTCTGGCTCAAGTGCGAGAACCAGCAGCGTGCGGGCTCCTACAAGGTGCGCGGCGCGTACACCCGGATCTCCCGGCTGACCGACGCCGAGCGCGCCCGGGGCGTGGTCGCCGCCAGCGCGGGCAACCACGCGCAGGGTGTGGCCCTCGCGGCGGGCATTCTGGGCGCGAAGTCCACGGTCTTCATGCCCGAGGGCGCTCCGCTGCCGAAGGTCTCGGCCACCAAGGGCTACGGCGCCTCGATCGAGTACGCCGGCACCACCGTCGACGACGCGCTGACCGCGGCCCGGGAGTTCGCCGCGGCGACCGGGGCGGTCCTGATCCACCCGTTCGACCACCCGGACGTCATCGCCGGGCAGGGCACCGTCGGGCTGGAGATCCTCGAGCAGTGCCCCGACGTCGGCACGATCGTGACCGCGGTCGGCGGCGGCGGGCTGATCTCCGGGGTCGCGGTCGCGGCCCGGGCGCTGCGGCCGGACATCCGGATCATCGGCGTGCAGTCCGCGGGCGCCGCCGCCTATCCGCCCTCACTGGCGGCGGGGGAGCCGCAGACGCTCGAGCGGTCCGCCACGATCGCCGACGGCATCGCGGTCATGCGCCCGGGCGTGCTGAACTTCGCGCACGTCAGCAAGCTCGTCGACGACGTGGTCACGGTCACCGACGAGGACCTGTCGGCCGCCCTGCTGGTGCTGCTGGAGCGGCACAAGATGGTGGTCGAGCCGGCCGGCGGCGCGTCGGTCGCCGCCCTGCTCACCGGCAAGGTCGAGTTGCGGCCGCCGATCGTGGCGATCCTGTCGGGCGGCAACATCGACCCGATGCTGCTGCTCCGGGTGATCGAGCACGGCCTGGTCTCGGCCGGCCGCTTCCTGCGGCTCTCGGTGCGCACCGGCGACCAGCCCGGCGAGCTGGCCCGGCTGCTCGCGGAGATCGCCGAGCAGCGGGCCAACATCGTCGACGTCGCGCACTCGCGGCAGAACCCCCGGCTCAGCTTCGGCGAGGTCGAGGTGCAGCTGTCGGTGGAGACCCGCGGCCCGGACCACTCGGCGGCGCTGATCGGCGCCCTGCGCGGCTCGGGCTACACGGTCACCCTGCTGTCCGGTACGCCCTGATTCCCAAAACATGATCCCCGGACCGCCGCGCGGCCCGGGGATCGTTGTTTGTGCCGGTCAGGCCCCGAACGGGGCGAATTCCACCACCGTGACCTTGATGTCGGCGCCGCTCGGCGCGGTGTAGGTGACGGTCTGGCCGGGCCCGGCGCCGAGGATCGCCTTGCCGAGGGCCGACTCGGGGCTGTACACCGTGTAGTCGGTGGTGGCGGCGATCTCGCGGGAACCGAGCAGGAACGTCTCCGTGTCGGTCTTGTCGTCGTCGAAGTAGATCGTGACGACGGTCCCGGGCGCGACGGCGTCGGCGCTGGGCGCGTCGCCGACCTCGGCCTTGCGCAGGAACTCCTTCAGGTAGAGGATCCGGCCTTCCTGCTTGCCCTGCTCCTCGCGGGCGGCGTGGTATCCGCCGTTCTCCCGGAGATCGCCCTCCTCACGGCGGGCGTTGATCTCGGCGGCGACGGCCGGCCGGGCTGCGATCAACTCGTCGAGCTCGGCCTGCAGCCGGTCGTAAGCGTCCTGGGAGAGCCAGGTCTTCGACGCCTCTGAACTGCTCACAGACTCTTCTCCTTGGGGCGAACAGGCGTACGGAGCGAATCACTTAGCTTACCAGCGGTGCGCAGGGTGGCCGGAGAGGCGAAACTTGCCCACGTTCCGCCGAACGGGTGGTCGCTCAGCGCGCGGCCGCGCAGCGCAGGACCTCGCCGACGGCGGCCCGGGCGGTGGTCGGCACGGTCTCGGCCGCCTCGATGACCCGCGCCGAACCCTCGGCGCTGACCGTCACCGTGGCGCGGCCCACCTCGGCGCCGTCGTAGCTGCGCGCACGCAGGCCGCAGGTCGCCGACCCGCCGGCCGGTACCCGGACGGTGAACTCGACGGTGATCCGGGAGTCGGTCACGTCGGACCAGCCGACGATCTGGGCGTCGTAGTCCGGATCGCCGAACCGCCCGTAGAGGCGGACGGCGAGGAATCCGACAGCGATCGCGGCGACCAGGGTGAGTGCGATGGGCGCGAACAACCGGCGGCGCCCGTCGCGGCGCCGCCCGTAGCGGCCCGGCGGGAATACCGGGGTTGTGGCGCGCGTCTCGCTCACCAGAGGGCCCTCTCCTGCGAAAGTTGTCGGTGCGATCGGCCAGAATGGCCAGGTCCATCTTCGCAGCCGGCACCGGGGGTCCTCTACGAGGCCCGGTCGAGGGAGACAGCAGTGGCTGAGCAGTTGCGTCTCATGGCGGTGCACGCGCACCCCGATGACGAGTCCAGCAAGGGCGCGGCCGCCATGGCCCGCTACATCGCCGAGGGCGTCGAGGTGCTGGTCGTTACGTGTACGGGCGGGGAACGCGGCAGCGTGCTCAACCCGAAGATGGACCGGCCCGAGGTGCTCGCCGACATCACCAACATCCGCCGCGCCGAGATGGACCGGGCGCGCGAGATCCTCGGTGTCGAACAGGCCTGGCTGGGCTTCGTCGACTCGGGCCTGCCCGAGGGCGACCCGTTGCCGCCGCTGCCCGAGGGCTGCTTCGGCCTGGTCGACCCGGCCGAGGGCGCGATCCCGCTGATCAAGCTCATCCGCGAGTTCAAGCCGCACGTCATGACGACCTACGACGAGAACGGCGGCTACCCGCACCCCGACCACATCATGTGCCACAACATCTCCGCGGTGGCCTTCGACGCGGCCGGCGACCCCGAGCGGCACCCCGAGCTGGGCGAGCCGTGGCAGCCGCTGAAGCTCTACTACAACGCGGGCTGGAGCCGGGCGCGGATGATGGCGCTGCACGAGGCCATGCTCGCGGCCGGCCTCGAGTCGCCGTACGCGGAGTGGCTGGACAAGTGGGAGGACCGCCAGGACCGCGGTGACAAGATCACCACCAGGGTCGAGTGCGGCGAGTACTTCGAGGTGCGCGACGATGCCCTGCGCGCACACGCGACCCAGGTCGATCCGGACGGCTTCTGGTTCCACGTGCCGATGGACCTGCAGCAGAAGGTGTGGCCGACCGAGGACTTCGAGCTGGCCCGCTCGCTGGTCGACAGCCCGATACCGGAGTCCGACCTGTTCGCGGGCATCCGGGAGCCGGTCGAGGCGCGGTAGGGCGTAACGTGAACGGTGTGAACTTCGTGGTGGCGGTCAACAACTTCGGTGATACCCGATCAGGCGGCCTGGCCGGCCCGATGGGCCTGTTCATCATCGTGCTGATGGCCATCGGCACGGTGCTGCTGATCCGCAGCATGAACAAGCGTCTGCGTCGGCTTCCCGACAGTTTCCCGGATCCGGCCGCCGCCCGGCGTGCGGCCGAGATCACCCGGCTCGAGGCGGATCTTGAAGCCCCCGACGCCGCCCCGCGCGACGCCGACCGGGGTCCGGCTGCCTCTGATGTGGAGAATGTGCCGGAGGAAGCCGAGGTCAAGGCCGCTGAACCGGGCGATTCGCCGCGCGCGAGCGGCGGCCCGGCTGAGCACGCTTAGTTACAGCGCGCCGAATTCCACTTTGTCAAGAGCCAAGTCTGGCCGCGGCCGCCGGGCCGTCCCGGATGGAGCATCGACAGTGCTCTTGCGTCAAGCCCTGTTGCGTTCTGCCGGATTGGCTTAGCCTTCCGCCGGGGGGCTTTGATGTCCCTCAACCCTGCGCGGAAAGGGGGCTGACGGTGACCATCCTCCGCCCCGAACTTCCTCCACTGCAGATGCACGTGCATTCGCCAGTGCCGCTGGTCAGCGGGGGGCTGGCATGACCGGGCAGCCCGCTCCCGTGCCCGCGCAGCGGCGCGAGCGACCCCCCGGCAAGGCCGGCCCGGTGTCTCGACCCAAGGCCGGTCGGGTCCTTACCCGGATCATCGTCGCCGCGGCCGTCGCCGCCTCGGTGCTCGGCGTGATGATCCCCCTGCCGCGGCCCACGATCGTGTCCCTGTCGCCTGCCGGCGGGGTCGGCGTCGCCGTCCTGCTGGTCGCCGCCGCTCAGCTGGCGCGGCTCCGCGCCCGGATCGGCCGGGGCGCCGTCAGCATCACCTGGGGCGAGACCGCGTTCATCCTCGGCTTCGCCCTCGCACCGCCCGGCTGGCTGCCCGCCGCGACCCTGCTCGGCGCGGCCGGCGCCTGGCTGCTCATCACCTGGCTCAACGACCAGCGGATCCTCGCCGACCTCGCGCACCTCGCGGCGTCGGTGAGCCTCGGCGCCGCCGGGGCCACCGCGGTCACCTACGCGATCGCCGGGCCGACGGCGCCGCTCGAGAGCGCCCGGGCGCAGGCCGCGCTCATCGCCGGCTCGGTCGTCTACCTCGTGATCACCCTCGGCCTGGCCGTGCTGAGCCTCTCGCTGCACCGCGACGCCTCGCCGCCGCAGCTCGCCGTCCGTGCCCTGCACGCCAAGCTGCCGATGTTCGTCGGCAACGTGCTGGTCGGTCTCCTGACGCTCTTCGCCCTGGTCAACGAGCCGGTCTGGCTGCTCGCCCTGCCGCCCGCGCTCTGGCTGCTCCAGCGCACCTACCGCTACCACCTGCGCGCCGAGGAGGAGCGCCGGATCTGGGAGGCGTTCGCCCGCGCCACCCGCACGCTCGGCGGCGCGAACGAGCGCGCCGTCGCCGCGGCGGGGCTGCGGGGCGCCCTGGACGTCTTCGGCGCCCGCCGGGTGGAGATCGAGGTGCTCCAGCCGCGCGGCGCCAGCCCCCGGCGGTACGCGGCCGACGGCGCACCGCAGGAACAGACGCCGGGCGCACTGCCGGGACCGGTGATCACCCAGGCGATGACCGTCGGCGGCGCACCGGTCGGCGAGCTGACCGTGTGGCTCGCCGAGCCGACCCTGCCCGTTTCGCGCGACGAGCTGGTCGTCTCCGCGTACGGCGACGCGCTCGCCGGCGCGCTGCACGACGCCGCCGCGCACGAGCGGCTGGCCCGGCTGGAGGCCAAGGTGGCCCACGACGGCGTGCACGACCCGCTGACCGGCCTCGCGAACAGATCCGCGCTGATCGCGGACGGCGACGCGATGCTGCAGTCGCTCCACCGCGACCGGCAGGTGGCCCTGCTGCTGCTCGACCTCAACGAGTTCCGCGAGGTCAACGGCACCCTCGGCCACCAGGCCGGCGACGCCATGCTGTGCACGGTCGCCGAGCGCCTCGCCGACCTGGCCCGCGAGCACGAGCTGGTGGCGCGCCTCGGCGACGACGAGTTCGCGATCCTGCTGCCGACCGTCGCCATGCTCGCCGACTCGGCGACGCCGCTGCACGAGATGCCCAACCCGATGCCGCAGGCCGTGCGCCGGGCGAGCGAGGTGGTCGACCTGCTCGGCCAGCCGATGGAGGTCGGCGGCGTCCGGCTGGTGACCGAGGTCGCGGTCGGCGTGGCCGTGGCCCAGGCGGGCTGCGCGGACCTGGCCGAGCTGATCCGGCGCGCCGGCATCGCCCTGGACCAGGCCAAGGAGCTGAAGGTCGGCGTGGCCGCGTACGACAGCGCCCGCGACGCCAGCAGCACCGACCACCTGGCGCTGACCGCCGAGCTGCACGACGCGCTGGCCGCGGACGACCAGCTCCTGCTCGTGCTGCAGCCCGAGGTCGACCTGGCCACGGGCGCGCCGACCGGCGTCGAGGCGCTGGTCCGCTGGCGACATCCGCGCCGGGGGACGCTGAGCCCCAACGACTTCATCGACACCGCCGAGCACGGCGAGCTGCTCGGCCCGTTCACCCGCTACGTGCTGGACCACGCGCTGGCCGCGGCCGCGGAGTGGACCGGACAGGGCCTGGACATCCCGGTCTCGGTCAACATCTCGGCGCGCAGCCTGCTGGACGCGAGCTTCCCGGCACAGGTCGCGGACGCGCTGCGCCGCCGCGGCATGGGCCCCGGCCAGCTGGTCCTCGAGATCACCGAGTCGGTGGCGGTCAGCGAACACGAGATCGTGGACGAGGTGATCGCCGCGCTGCGCAACCTGGGCGTACAGATCTCGGTCGACGACTTCGGCACCGGCTTCTCGTCGCTCTCCTTCGTGACCCGGGTGACCGTCGACGAGCTGAAGGTGGACCGCTCCTTCGTGACCGGCATGATCGACTCGCCCGCGGCCGCCGCCGTGGTCCGCGGCGCGGTCGAGCTGGGTGCCCGGCTGGGCGCCCGGGTCGTGGCCGAGGGCGTGGAGACCAGCGACCAGCGTGCGGCCCTGCTGGCGCTGGGCTGCATCTCGGCGCAGGGCTACCACTTCAGCCGGCCGTTGCCGGCGGACAAGATCGTCGGCATGCTGCACCAGCTGACCCAGGCCGCCCCGTCGAACATCGTCCCGCTGCGCGCCGATGGGGCTTCCTGATCGGCTATTGTCGCATTTCGGACTTATGTCGTGACTAACGTAACCAGGTGTGATTCGTGCCTTTGTCGCGGACGGCGTCCGCAGGTGCCTTGTTCCGGCGGTCGCGGTAGCCGCCGCGGCGGCGCTCGGCGTGTGCGCTCCCGCCGACCCGGCACGCGCCGAGCGGCCGGCACTGGGCCGAGCCGGAGCGACGCTCGCGGTCGACCTGGTGCACCAGGGCGCGGCGAGCGTGCCCGCCGGCACGACCACGACCTATCTCGTCCGGTACTCCTGCTCATCGGCGACCGTCGACTGCGCCGGCCCGGCGCTGACGGTGACGATCCCGACAACGCTGAACGCCCCGACCGGAATCAGCGCGGGCGCGTTCGTCGGCACCGGCGGGTACAGCGCCGCCACCCGCACGATCACCTGGCCCTTCACCGGACCGATCACGGCAGGCGCGTCGGGCGAGGTGCAGTTCAACGCGCAGATCCCCAACCTGTACACCGGCGCGGACGAGGTGATCACGCCGACCGCGAAGTTGTCGGCGGACAACGCGGCGACGGTCACGGACACCGATCCGATCACCGCCATCGCCGCGATCAAGACGATCCTCAGCGTGACCCCGAGCGTGTCCAGCGCCGTCACCTATCTCGACGCCGCCACGCTGATCACCCTGAGCCCCTGCATCGACACCGACCCGATTCTCAGCGGCACGGTGGCGCTGCAACCGGGCACCCTGACCCTCACCCTGCCGAAGGGCGCCACCGTGTGGAACGCGGACGGCGCGACCGTCAGCGGCACCGCCGCCAGCGGGTTCACCCTCACCTGGGCCGGAGTGGAGGGCACCACCACCTGCCGCACCTCCGCGTACAAGAAGACGCCGCAGATCGCGTTCCCGACCGGGGCCTTCGCCGTCGGGCAGACCTGGTCCGCTCCGGCGCGGTTCGAGGCCGTCGCCTTCGGCGGCACGGACACGACCGTGCTCACCGCGACCGCGGCCGGCAAGCTGAGCGCGTCGCCGCTCGGCACGTTCAGCAAGACGCACAGCGGCCGGGCGAGACTCGACGCGGCCAGCGGCGACACCACGTCGGAGTACGGCTTCCAGAGCAGCGCGCAGAACAAGTCCACCGGGGCGGCGACCAACGTCGTGCTCGACGACCCCATGCCGGAGGACTTCGACCTCACCCGGGTCACCGGCGGGCCTGCGCCCACCAAGGTCGAGTACCAGACCAGAACCGACCCGTCCTGGCGCGCCGCGCCGCTGCCACCGTTCCCGGCCACGAGCCTGAACCTGGGCGCCGGTGACAAGGTCACCCGGGTCCGTCTCACCTGGGCGAGCGTCGCCGGGGGCACGACGGTCTTCATGACGGCCTACGGCACCACGACCGGGCTGCCGGTCGGTGGAAAGATCACCGACTGCACCGACGGCAGCATGGTGCTGTCCGGGCTGACCATCGTGGGCCGGCCCTGCTTCACCGAGGGCATCCTGTCCGCGGTCCCGAACCTCGTCCTCGGCCTCAAGGTCGTCGGGTCGCCGCCGCCGCTGCAGCCGGGCGACCGGCTCGACCTCGACCTGACCAACACCAACCGGGCCTCACCGGACTCGACCATGGCGGTCCTGCCGGCCAACGCGATCGTGCTGCCGCCCGGCGTCACCTATGTCGACGGATCCATGCGGAACGAATGCACCAAGAGCCGGACCCTGAACGTGCCGACGGTCACGGTCACCGACGACTGGAACGGCACCGGCCGGCAGCGGGTGACCTTCACCTATGCGCAGGGCGAGACGCTGGGAATCGGCGTCAGCGAGTGCAAGCGGCTGACCGTCACCGTCCAGCCCGGTACCGCGTTCGGTCCGAAGTCGATCGACACCTACCTGTGGGACCAGAACCGGCCGTGGGGCGCCGAGTTCAACGCCCCGGACGTCGACGACATCAACGACAACAAGAACACCGGCGAGAACGTGGTGAAGGTGAGCACCCCCATCACGATCGCCTCGCTCGGCGCGGTCGCCGCGGTCAAGGGTGTGCGGGGATCGCTGGACACCACCTACATGAGGTACCCGCAGGTCGGTCACTCGCGCCCGGACCAGGCCACGTCGTACTCCCTCGACCTGGTCAACACCGGCACGGTCGCGCTCACCGACGGAGTGGCCTACGACGTGCTGCCGCGTCCGGATGACGGCCGGGGCAGCACGTTCCGGCTCGACCTGACCGCGCTGCCCACCGTCCAGGACGGCCTGACCGTGGCCTACTCCACCTCGGCCAACCCGTGCCGGCCGGAGCTGGGCATCAGCGCCGGCTGCGTCGACGACTGGGACGCGACGGCGAACGACCTCGGCGCGGTCACCGCGCTGCGGTTCACCACCGACCCCGGTGTCGGGATCGCGCCCGGTGCGAGGCTCGGCGCGACCTGGCCGATGCACGTCCCGTCGGGCCTGGCCGCCACCGACACCGCGTACAACTCCGTGAGCGCATCGATCAGCCGCGCCGACGGCATCGGCGGGCCGTTCACCGTGAGCCCGGTGAAGGTGGGCACGGTCGTCGTGGAGTCCGGGCTGTCCGTGAGCGTCCCGGCGGTCGGCGGGCAGCACCATCCAGGCGAACTGCTCACCGTGCCGGTCATCGTGACGAACGCCGGCCCGACGACGTCACCGGGCACCACCCTGACCCTCACGGTGCCGCCGGAACTGACCGAACCTGTCGCGTCCGGCGCGGGGTGGATCTGCCAGCCGCCGGCGGGTGACCAGATCGTCTGCGCCTACTCCGGCGACCACCCGGTCGGCACCACAACGGTCAACCTGACCGGCGTGCCGAGCAAGGCGGCCAACCTCCTCATCGGCGCGGAGCTCACGCAGGCCGGGTACGACCCCGATCTGGCCGACAACAGCTCCAGCACGACGGTGATCATTTTCCAGAACGTCCGGATCAGCGGGCACGTTTTCCACGACGCCGACAACGACGGCGTCCGTGACGCGGGTGAGAGCCCCGCGGGCGGGGTCACCGTCGAACTGCTCAGCAGCACGGGTGCGGTGCTGGAGAGCGTCGGCACCGACCCGGTCGGCTACTACGGATTCGCTGTCGGCGCCGGCATCTACTCCCTGCGCGTGCCGGGTCCCGGTCCCGCGGTCAGCACACCCGGAGGTGCCCAACCGCCGGAGTTCACGCTGATCATGGGCGGCAAGAAAGTCCAGGACTTCGGACTCGCCCCGCCGACGGACCTGAGAGTCACGGCGTCCGGCTCCTCCGGCCGCGTCGGCGATCCGGTGTCCGGCCTCTTCACCCTCACCAACACCGCGGTCATCCCGGCGGCCGGCGTCGCCGTCGAGTTCACCGTGCCGGCGAGCGTCTCGCCGGTGAACGTCCTCGCCACACCCGGTTGGACCATCACCCGTGGCCCGGGGGCAACGTTCACCGCGGTGGCCACCAGCGACCTGGCCGCGGGCGGGGCCGTCACGTTCACCGCGGTGGGTGTCGCCACCGTCGAGGGGGACCACACGTTCTCGGCCGTGGCCACGACCGACACCTACGAGATCGACACCGCTGACAACAGGGCTTCGGCGACCTCGACCGTCACGCCGGCCGCCGACGTCGAGATCACGCTCAGCACCGACGACGTCATCGCGGTCACCGGGGACGTCGGCACCGTCACGGCGACCGTCATCAACAACGGTCCGTCCACCGCGGCCGCCCCGACCATGACCGTCACCCTGCCCGCCGGATTACGGGTCGCGCCGGGCGCGGCCATCGTGGCACCCGCCGGGTGGACCGTTGCCGTCGGTCCCGCGGACGGCGACGTACAGACCGTGACCCTCACCTCCGACCACGGCCTGCGGCGCGCCGAGTCCGAGTCCATCGACATCCCGGCCAAGGCGATGGTCACCGGCCCGTGGTACGTGCGGGCCGTCGTGGCCTCCGCGACCTACGACCGGATCCCGGCCAACAACGAGTACCAGCTGCGGCTGCCGGTCGCCGCCCGGGCCGACCTCGCGGTCACGGTCGACACGGCGAACGCCCCGCGGCTGCGGGGCGGATCCGGATCGCTGTCGGTCGGACTCACCAACCTGGGCGTCGATCCGGCCGAAGGCGCGGTCGTGACCGTCTTCCTGCCGGCCGGACTCGCGCTCGCCGAGCCGCCACAGCCGCCGCCGGGCTGGACCGCCGCGGTCAACGCCCAGCTGGTCACCTTCACCAGCACCGGGGAGGTGTCGGTCGGCCCGGCCGTGGTCTTCACCCTCGCCGTGCGCGGTGTCGCCCCGACCGCGCCGCAAGCGGTCGTGAGCGCCGGCGTCACGGCGACGACGGCGGACCCGGTGAACGCCAACAACACCGCCACCGGTCCGGTGACCGTTCGGCCGGGATCCGATGTCGTCGTGAATCCCGTCGTCGTAGATCCCGAATTCGGCAATCCCGGGGAACCCGACCCTGCCCTGCCCCGGCCGACGGCCGACATGGCGGTCACGCTCACCAAGCCGAAGCCGGTGCGCACCGGCGGTTCGGGCGAGTACACCGTCGTGGTGGCCAACAACGGGCCCAGCGCCGCCGCCACGCCACGGGCCACGGCCACCCTGCCCGCGAAGATCCACTGGAGTGCACCCCGGGTGGCGCCGCCCGGCTGGACCGTCACGGTCGCCGGTAGCACGGTGACATTCGCGGCGGCCTCGCCCATGGTGGTCGGTCGTACCGTCTCGTTCGGCATTCCCTTCGACCATGCCCTGGCCGGCGCTTACGCCATCACCGCCACCGTCGGGTCCGCGACGGACGACCCGGTAGGAGTCAACAACGCGGCCCGTACGTCGCTGTCGGTCGGCCCGATCGCAGACGTCTCGGTGCTCGTCGACACGCACTCCGCGCCGGTGGTGCCCGGTACGGAAGGCTCGCTCGCGGTCACCATCGCCGACGCCGGGCCGGACGACGCCGAGGCCCCGGTGTTCACCATCACCCTGCCCGCCGGACTACACCGGAACGGTCAGGTCACGCCTCCGGCCGGCTGGATCATCACGGACAGCGGCCAGCGGATCACCATCCGGTCCAGCCGGATGGCGACCGGCTCGGCGGTCACGGTCGGCATCGCCGTGGAGGCCGCCAGCGCGGGCGTGCATGCCGTGACCGCCACCGCGCGGTCGACCACCCTCGACACCCGGCCGGCCGACAACCTCGACAGGGAACTGGTGACCGTTGCCGCCGCGCCGGTCGCCGGGAACGGCGGGGGAGCCAGCTCGCTCCCCGTCACCGGTGTCGCGGTCACCGGGATCGGCTGGCTGGCCGTCGGACTGCTCACCGTCGGGTTCGCGCTGCGGGCCGCTGCGGGCCGGCCGCGCCGGCGCCAGGGTTAGGCCTGGCTCATCGGCGTCACGGTCACTTGTTGTGCCCACAAGCTGGCGATTGGTACGGCGACCACCCGTTCGGCCAGCTGGAAGACGCGAGGGCCGGTGTGCAGGACGACACCGGCCGCGAAGGTTGAACCGATGCGTTCGGCGAACCATTCCAGGTGCCGAGCGTCGGCGGCTGAGGGGGCGGCGGTGGCTTTGACTTCGACAGCGATCATTTGGCCGTCTCTGGCTTCGATGAGCAGGTCGACCTCGTGCCGGCCGTTCGCATCGCGATAGTGGAACAGCTCAGCGCCAACAACGCTGGCAGCACACTCGGCTCGCAATTGGGCGGCGACGAGGGTGTCCAGGACGCGCCCGAGGAGGTCGCCATCGCGCAGAACGCGGCGCTGGTCGATGCGGAGCAGCGGGCCGAGCAGGCCTGGGTCGGTGAGGTACCGCTTCGGTAGCCGCACTGCGCGATCCATGCGGTTGCCGGCCCAGGCGGGCACGCGTTGCGTGATCATGAGTGTGTCGAGGAGGTCGTCGTAGCCGACCGCGCTGTGTCGGGTGATTCCGGCGGCGTCGTAGAGCAGTTTGTGGTTCGGCACGCCGGCGGTGTTGGCGGCAAGTGCTTGCAGATATCTACGCATCAAGACCGGATCTCGGGAGATGCCGAGCGCTGCGGCCTCTCTGGTGACCAGATGATCGACATAGCTGGTCAGCCAACGGTCGCGCGCCCGCTCGGTGGGGGCGCGGAGGGCTTCCGGCCAGCCGCTGGTGAGTGCCTCTGCCACATACCGGTGCACGTCCCACTCGGCCGAGGGGTCGCTGAAGCCGTCGGCGCCGTCGGCGAGGATTCGGTCGATCAGTGATGGCGCGGCCGGATCACCATGTCGCTCTCGACCTACGAGCGGGTGCATCGTCAGCCGGACGATCCGACCAGTGGCGGGCCAGCCCGCGGTGGTCAGGTCGGTCTGTGAGGAACCGGTGAGAACGAACCGGCCGGGGCGCGGATCGTCATCGACAGCCCGCTTGACCGCGCCGAGGACCTCGGGGACCAGCTGCCACTCATCGACGAGAATGGGCTCGTCGAGAGCACGGAGTGCGGCGTCGGGGTCGGCCCGAACGACCGCGGCCTGAGCAGGGACGTCCAGCCGCAGGATGGAACGGCACAATCGCCGCGTCGTGGTGGTCTTTCCGCAGGCGCGCGGGCCGACGACGAGCGTGGCGGGATGAGTCGCCAGGATCTCGGCGAGCTCTGTGTCGGCGATGCGAGGGACGTAGGTGTTCAGCGAAGACTCCCGCCAGTGACGATCTAGCACACCCTGCGGTGCCTATTTAGCACACCAGTCACTTCCTATATAGCACACGTCTCCGCGAAGCGTGGCAACGAGCCGGGTACCCATGGCGGCCGTGAGAGGGTGAGGCATGGCCAACCGTCTCGCTCGGGCGACGTCGCCCTACCTCCTGCAGCACAAGGACAACCCCGTCGACTGGTGGCCCTGGTCCGACGAGGCGTTCGCCGAGGCGCGCAAGCGCGACGTGCCCGTGCTGATCTCGGTCGGCTACGCCGCCTGCCACTGGTGCCACGTGATGGCGCACGAGTCCTTCGAGGACGAGGCGGTCGCCCGGCTGGTCAACGACGGCTTCGTCGCCATCAAGGTCGACCGCGAGGAGCGCCCCGACGTCGACGCCGTCTACATGACCGCCACCCAGGCGATGACCGGCCAGGGCGGCTGGCCGATGACGGTCTTCGCGACCCCCGACGGCGAACCGTTCTTCTGCGGCACCTACTTTCCGAAGGCCGGCTTCACGAACCTGCTGGCTTCCGTGGTCACCGCGTGGCGCGACCAGCGCGAGGCGGTGACCACCCAGGGCGCCGCGGTGGTGCAGGCGATCGGCGGCGCGCAGCTGGTCGGCGCGCCGACCGCGCCGATCTCCGCGGGGCTGCTCGACGCCGCGGCGGCCCGGCTCGCCGAGGAGCACGATTCCGCGTACGGCGGGTTCGGCGGCGCCCCGAAGTTCCCGCCGCACATGGACCTGCTGTTCCTGCTGCGTCACCACCAGCGCACCGGCGCGGAGAACGACCTGGAGATCGTCCGGCACACGGCGGAGCAGATGGCCCGCGGCGGTCTCTACGACCAGCTCGCGGGCGGCTTCGCGCGGTACGCGGTGGACAACACCTGGACCGTGCCGCACTTCGAGAAGATGCTCTACGACAACGCCCTGCTGCTGCGGGTGTACACCCAGCTCTGGCGGCTCACCGGCGACGCGTTCGCCCGGCGCATCGCGGACGAGACGGCGGCGTTCCTGCTGCGCGACCTGGCCACCCCGGCGGGCGGGCTGGCGTCGGCCCTGGACGCCGACACCGACGGCACCGAGGGGCTGACCTACGCGTGGACGCCGGCCCAGCTGAACGCGGCCCTGGGCGATCCCGACGGCGAATGGGCGGCCGACCTGTTCCGGGTGACCACCAAGGGCACGTTCGAGCACGGCAGCAGCGTCCTGGTGCTGGCCCGCGACATCGACGCCGCCGATCCGGAGCTGGTCGCCCGCTGGCGGGACGTCCGGGCCCGGCTGCTGGCCGCGCGCGCCGAACGCCCGCAGCCGGCCCGCGACGACAAGGTCGTGGCCTCCTGGAACGGCCTCGCGGTCACCGCGCTGGCGGAGTACGCGCAGCTCACCGGCGGCTCGGGCGCCGAGGCCGTCGAGCTGGCCACGGTGCTGGCGGAGCGGCACGTGGTTGACGGCCGGCTGCGCCGGGTCTCCCGCGACGGCGTGGTCGGCGCCCCGGTCGGTGTGCTGGAGGACTACGGCTGCGTGGCCGAGGCGTTCTGCGCGGTGCACCAGCTGACCGGCGACGGGCGGTGGCTGACCCGGGCGGGCGAGCTGCTCGACGTGGCGCTCACCCGGTTCGCGACCGGGTCCGGCGGCTTCTACGACACGGCGGACGACGCGGAGCGGCTGGTGGCGCGGCCCGCCGACCCGACCGACAACGCCACCCCGTCCGGGCTGGCCGCGCTCTGCGCCGGCCTGGTCGGCTATGCGGCGCTCAGCGGCGAGACCCGGTACCGGGAGGCCGCGGACGCGGCGCTCGAGACCGCGGGGCCGCTGATCCAGCGCCATCCGCGGTTCGCCGGCTACTCGGCGACGGTGGCGGAGGCGATGCTCGCGGGGCCGTACGAGATCGCCGTCGTCACGCCGGACCCGGCGGGCGACCCGCTGGTCGCGGCCGCGCACCGGCACGCGCCGCCGGGGACGGTCGTGGTGGCGGGGGAGCCGGGCCGCCCGGGCGTACCGCTGCTGGCGGACCGGCCGCTGATCGACGGCGCCGCGGCCGCGTACGTCTGCCGGGGTTTCGTCTGCGACCGCCCGGTGACCTCCGTCGCAGAGCTGGTGGACCGCCTGTCCGCATAGGGTGGGCGGCTCGTTAGGCTGGCGGCGAGATGGATACCCGAACCGGTCTGCCCGTAGTCGGCATGGTGGGCGGAGGCCAGCTGGCCCGGATGACCCACCAGGCCGCGATCGCCCTCGGCCAGTCGCTGCGCGTGCTCTCCGAGTCGCCCGACGACAGCGCCGCGCTCGTCGCCGCAGACGTGCGCATCGGCACGCACACCGACCTGGCCGCGCTGCGCGAGTTCGCCAAGGGTTGCGACGCCGTCACCTTCGACCACGAGCACGTGCCGACCGAGCACATCGCCGCGCTCGCCGCCGAGGGGGTCAAGATCTACCCCGGCGCGACCGCGATCCTGTACGCACAGGACAAGCGCCAGATGCGCGAACGGCTGAGCGCGCTCGGCGCCCCGGTGCCCCGCTGGCGGCCGGTGAGCTCGGCACGGGAGATCGCCGACTTCGCCGACGCCGGGGCCGGCTGGCCGGTGGTCGCCAAGGCGGTGCGCGGCGGCTACGACGGCCGCGGCGTGTGGATGCTCGACGATCTCGCCGCCGCGGAGGAGCTGGTCGCCACCGGCACCGAGCTGATCGTCGAGGAGCGGGTGGCGCTGCGGCGCGAGCTGGCCGTGCTGGTCGCCCGGTCTCCGTTCGGGCAGGTGGCGGCCTACCCCGTCGTCGAGACCGTGCAGCGCGACGGCATCTGCGTCGAGGTGCTCGCGCCGGCGCCGGACCTGCCCGAGGCCCTCGCCGTCGGCGCGCAGCAGCTCGCCATCGACCTGGCCAACGCGCTCGGCGTCGTCGGGCTGCTGGCCGTCGAGCTCTTCGACACCGGCACCGGCGTCGTGGTCAACGAGCTGGCCATGCGCCCGCACAACTCCGGTCACTGGACCATCGAGGGCGCCCGCACGTCCCAGTTCGAGCAGCACCTGCGCGCCGTCCTCGACTATCCGATGGGCGAGACGTCGCTGGCCGCGCCCGCCGTGGTGATGGCCAACGTGCTCGGCGGCGAGCCCGGCGGCATGTCCATCGACGAGCGGCTGCATCACCTCTTCGCCGCGGATCCGGGCGCCCGCGTGCACCTCTACGGCAAGCAGGTGCGGCCCGGCCGCAAGATCGGGCACGTCACGGTGCTCGGTGACGACATGGCGCAGGTGCGCGCGCGGGCCGTGCGCGCCGCCCGCTGGCTGCAGGAGGGCAAACAATGACACCGGTAGTCGGCGTGATCATGGGCAGCGACTCGGACTGGCCGACGATGGAGGCGGCGGCGGAGGCCCTCGCCGAGTTCGAGGTGCCGTTCGAGGTCGGCGTCGTCTCGGCGCATCGCACGGTCCGGAAGATGGTCGACTACGCGACGTCCGCGGCCGACCGCGGCCTCAAGGTCATCATCACCGGCGCGGGCGGCGCGGCACACCTGCCGGGCATGGTCGCCTCGATGACGCCGCTGCCGGTCATCGGCGTGCCGGTGCCGCTGAAGTACCTGGACGGCATGGACTCGCTGCTGTCGATCGTGCAGATGCCGGCCGGAGTTCCGGTGGCGACGGTCTCGATCGGCGGCGCGCGCAACGCGGGCCTGCTGGCCGTCCGCATCCTGGCCGCCTCGGACCCGGTGCTGCTCAAGCGGATGCAGGCCTTCCAGGCCGGCCTCGAGCAGGTCGTCGCGGACAAGGACGCGGCGCTAAGGGCCCGCCTGCTACCCGATGCCGGTTAGTCAAGCGGGCCCTGCGCGGGACTAAACCTCCTGGAAGGTGAAGTACTGCCACGCGCCGTAGGTCGTCTGGTTGGCGCTGTCGCCGGAGTCGCCCGTGACGTACACGGAGCGGACCCGGAAGCGGACGTCGCGCGGGTGTGCGCCGGTCAGCTTGGCCACCGACGTGCCGTCGGCGTCGACCGCGACGAACCGCGAGCTCCAGGCGCGCCACTCGCCGTCGGCGTGGAACTGGACGACGAGCTTCTGCCTGCGGCCGGGGTACGCGGTCATCGTGGTTGTGAACTGCGGCGTCGTGTCCCGGTGGAAGTAGTGGTACTCCGTCGACTCGATCATGCCGGTCAGGTAGTGCTCCGAGACGGTCGTGCTGATCGCGACCCGGGTGCGGACGTCGGAGGTCGCCGTGGCCGGCGCGTACCGCGCGTCGCCGGCGAACTTGGCGGTCACCGTGGTGTTGCGGGTCAGCGGGATGCGGGCGGTGATCTTGCCCGCGTCGTTGACGGCCGCCGACTTGATCAGCCGGTTCGGCTTGTCGCCGTACGGGTCGGCCCAGATCTCCACGGTCCGGTTGGTGTGGGTGGCGCCCAGCTGTGCGGTGAAGGCGACCGTGCTGCCGTACGCGAAGACCGCGCCGTCGCGGTTCAGGGTCAGCACGGGCGCCTTCCGGGAAACCGTGACGGTGGTCTTGGCCGAGGCGGCGCCGTACCGCTCGTCCCCGGCGAACGCGGCCGTGTAGACGACCTCACCACCGGCGTTCGGCGTGTCGGTGCAGCCGTACCCGCCGGCGGCGTCGGTCACCGCGGTGCACACCCGGGCCTTGGCGGACTCCAGGTCGGTGCGGCTCACGACGATCTCGGTGCCGGCCGGGAGCGAGCTGGTGCCGCTGACGGTCAGCGGCTGCGCGCGGTCGGCGGCGGCCGGCGCGCTCACCGTCAGCGCCGGCGCCGGCGTCGGCGCCGGCGTCGGCGCCGGGTCGTTCAGCACCCAGAGCCGGAACTCGCCCCGGTACCTGGCGACCGCGAACAGCCGCGGGCCGGCCGGCTCCCAGGCGATGCCCCGGTCCTGGATACCGTCGCGGGGCGGCTCGCCCGAGCCGTCGGGCAGGCCACCGGCCTCGGGCAGGCGAATCGTCTGCGCGGCGGAGGTCTGCTCGCCCTCGAAGACGTAGACGTCGTCCCCGGTCGCCTGATTCGCCACCGAGATCGCGATCCGGCCGTCGGTGTTGACGTCGACGCCGTTGGCCCGGGTAAGCGCCGGATAGGTCACCGTGGTCGCCAGGTCGCTGATCCGAACCTGCGACTCGGTTCCGTCGGCGGCCCGGACCAGGTGACTGCCGTCGGCGGTGAAGGCCGACTCCCGCACCTTGCGCCCGGTACCGTCGGCCCGCCGGGCCTCGCCCTCCGTGCCGGACGAGACGTCGTACACCCAGAAGTCGGCGGAGTCGCGGTCGGACACCACGAGCGTGCCGGGCGCGGCGGCGCTGGCGTGGACGAACGGGTCGGCCTGGAGCCGTTCGGCGGTCAGGCTGTCGGGCAGGTGCACGGTCCCGTCGGCAGGGTCGACCGAGCCGAAGTTGCCGTTGTCGCCCTCCATGAAGCCGAACCACAGCTTGCCGCCGGCGGGCGCGACGGAGTACGGGTACCGGTCGCCCACCGGGTAGCGGGCGGTCTCCCGCACCGTGTCCGTGGCGACGGCCGCGATGGCGTGCCCGCTACCCAGCGCGGCGTACAGCTCGCTGGAGTCGGCGGAGAGGGCGAGGCCGTCCACCCGCCCCATGCCGGTCAACTCGCCGACCACGACGCCCCGGTAGTCGGTGGCGACGATCTTCCCGCCGGTCGGGTCGCTGATGAAGACCCGCTTGTGCACGCCGTCGACGACGACGTCGCCGAACGAGGCGATCGAGAGGTCGACCTGGGAATCGGCCAGCGCGGCACCGGTGGTCGCGCCGAGGGCCAGGATGGACGATCCACAAAGGACCGAGGCCGCAAGCGCGGCCTGCAACTTACGCATATTGGTTCCCCCATGATCAATACAGTGGTCGCAGCCTACGTTCCCATCGAAGGGCATGAGATCGACCAAAAGGACGAGTCGGTTGCGGCTCGTCGTGAGATTCCGCTTAGCTCAGGCCCGATAGCCGTCGAACAGTGGTCCGCCGGCGCGGGCGAGGACCTCGACGGCGAGCGCCGCCGGCTCGTCGCGGGCGGCCAGCCAGCGCGCGGCGAACGCCGGATCCAGCTCCCTGAGCTCCCGCAACAGCCACTTACCTGAGCTGAGCCACCTGCCGGCGAACGCCAGCGCGGCCCGCCCGGCCTCGAACCAGAGCGTCGCGGCGATCACGGACCGTTCGCCCGGATCGGTGGCGTGCCGGTGATCGTCGAGCAGGTCGGTGAGGCCGTACCGGAGCCGGTCCCGCTCGGCCGGGGTCAGCGGCGGCGGCCCGTCGGCGAGCACGCGGGCGCAGCGGGCCGCGAGCTCGCCCGGGTCGCCGACCAGCGGCACGCCGTGGGCCAGCATTCGGTGCGTGCTCGGCTTGCGGGCGGCCAGCTCGCGCTCCAGGAACCCGGCCAGGCGTTCGGGGGTGTGCACGAACAGCTCCACCGGCCAGCCGCGGAAGTGCAGGCTCTCCCGGAATCCCGGGCCCGCCTCGTTGAGCACCACGATGTCCAGATCGGACCCGGCGGTACGGTGCGGTCCGACCACGCTGCCGGTGAGCACCGCCCAGGCGGCATCCGGAAAGCGGCCGGCGACAAGTTCACGGGCAACACCCAGCGGATCCATGGCGAGATCCTGCCGCACCGGACGGCTGGCTGCTCAGGCAATTACAAGCGAACGTTTACCCCCGGGGGGAGTCGAACCTGCGCTATCGCCTCCGGAGGGCGACGCGGCCGAGTTGTCCGCTGCGTCGATGACCAGCGGGGTAGCCGTGGCCCCGGGGTTAGGAACTGGAGCGTGGCTCCCGTTGCAGCAATACGTGCTGGGGTGATTCATGTACACCGGGCGGGGTTGGGTCGCGGCGCGGGTTTCCCGGTGGTGCGAAACCTTCTGGCCACTTGGTGTGCTGGTTCCACCGGGCGCCGGTGAGGTCGGCATCGTCGAGGCAGGCGCCGCTGAGGTCGGCACCGCTGAAGTCGGCGTTTCGAAGGTCTGCGCCTGCGAGGTGAGCGTCGTTGAGTTTGGCGTTGGTCAGGCTCGTGCCCACCATGTGGGCGTTGCGGAAGTCGGTGCCGTTGAGGTACGCGTCGTCGAGGCGAGCGTTGGGCATCCAGGCGTGGGTCAGGTTGGTGTATTGGCAGACGAGCCCGCGCCAGTCTCGGTTGCCCATGCGTGCATGGCTCAGGTCGCTGAAGGACAGGAAGGGATCCCAGGTCTTGTGCGGCTGCGGCCGCCGGGCGATGGCGTAGAGCGCGATCTGGACGTCACCGCCGCGCGTCCCGGGCCACGGCGGGCCTTCGTTGGCAGGAACGGGTTCGTGCTGATGGCTTGTGGGGTTGGCGGCTGTCCACGGCGCTTGAGTACGGATGAACGCGCTGATGATCGCCGTGATGGTGTTCCGGTCCTCGACCGAGTTCTTGGCCACCCGCTCCAGTGCGAAGACGCCGCCGATCCGAGCGTCCATTCTCGCCCCGGCGAGCTGGTCTACTGCCTTGGTGATTCGTTCGGTGATCTGCCCATGGCGGCTGATGTTCACCTGCCGCCAGGTCGCCAACGCGCCCGCGACGAGAATCAGACCGGCGAATGCTTGCAACAGCGTCGCCCGGGTCGCGTTCTGAAGCTGTGCTTGGGCTTGTTGAAGGACTACCCGCTTCTCGGCATCGGTGATCGCGCTGAGGTCGGAGTCGGAGAGGGGCGGGTGTAGCCAGATTGGAACCACAAGGATCGCCGCGAACGCAACGGCAACGGCCACAGAAACAACGACGCCGGTAACGAGCCACGCCGGGGGGCGCTTCATCAATGTGTGCCTTTCCTTGTCGGCTCTGTCTGGATGACGGATGCGGTCTTCGCGGGTGGCGGCACCAGCAGGCTGCGGCCGGTGGTCAGCCAGATCCAGCGATTGCCGTACGTCGAGGTGGCGGGCGTTCGCGTCACGCCGCCTGGGTGCACCCGTCGCTTGGCTAGCGCATGCTGACCAGGGCGCCGCGGACGCGCTCCTGGGTGCGGCGGCGGTTCTCGTTGGTGGCGCCCAGGAAGAGCAGGATCACGCCGACCGGGACCAGGATCAGCCAGGGGCCGACCAGGGTCGCTGCGAAGTGGATTGTCGCGATTGCCGTGGCGACTGCGCCGACCACTACCGGGGCCTGCTGGCGCTGGCGGGAGCCGATGATCAGGGTGGCCACCGCGCCGAGCAGCAGGAGCAGTTCGCGCAGGTCGCCGGCGTCCGTGGCGATCACGATTCCGATCGTCGGCACGAACGCCGCCAGCAGCGCCGGCCCGTACGCCGCCCAGCTGCTCAGGTCCGGGCGCTGGCGGGACTCCAGGATGCCGACGAGCAGGGCGAGGGCCGCGAAGGGCAGCGTGTACGCCTCCGGCAGGGCCACCTCGGCGATCGCGATGAACAGCCAGATGCCGATGATCTCGAAGCCGACGGAGAGCCAGAACAGGTTGCGACGCTGGTTCGGGGTGCGGCCCGGGCGGATCGCGGCGAGGCCGAGCACCGCGCCCCACGCGGCCAGCAGCGCCGCGAGGTGAGCCGGGGAGTTGTAGGCGAGCGCGCCGGCGAGCAGGGCCGACGCGTAGCCGCTCCACTCGACGGTGGTGGCCTCGCGGCGGTACTCGGGCAGGCCGAGCCGCGGCAGGGCGGCCTCGAGCACCAGTAGCACCGCGCCGACCGCCAGCACCCCGAACGCGGCCCACTCCGGGGCCAGCCCGGCGACCAGCGCGACCGTCAGCACGAAGAACTGGCCCATCACCGCGGCGAAGAGCCAGCCGAGGATGCGGGCGTGCTGGCTGCGGCCGACCAGCGCACCCACCAGGCCGACGCCGATCGCCGAGCCCAGCGTGAAGAGGGTGAGCTGCTGGGTGGCGAGGCTGCCGGCCAGCCCGGCGCCGCCCGCGAGCAGGCCGATCACGAAGACGATGTTGCGGGTCGTGCGCAGCAGGGTGGCCCGGGTGGCGACCGGCGGCGGGGTCAGCGCCAGCCCCAGCATCGAGATGGTGAAGACCACCAGCGCCGTGGAGGTCGAGGCCGGCCACTGCGCGTTCAGGGCGATCGGCGCGATCAGCAGGGTGACCGCGAGGCCGGGCAGGATCACCGGTACGGCCTCGGCGGGCTTGGCGCCGAAGCCGAGGGCGGCGAGCGCCGCGGCGATGGTCAGCAGCACCGCGGCGAGCACGCTGGTGCCGTCGACGCTGCCGGGGTCGGGGTTGGCCAGCGCGGCGACCGGACCCTCCCAGATCGCGCCGAGCTGCGCCAGCGGGTCGAAGAGGGCGGCACGCAGCGCCGGCGCGATGGAGATGAGCGCCAGGACTGTCGGCAGGGCTGCGACGAGCACCGCGCCGGTCGCCGGGTCGACCAGCCAGCGGCCGCGCAGCCCGCTCGGCCGCATCTCGGTCCAGCGGGGGCGCACGTAGCCGCGCTCGCTGCGGCGGCGGTTCGGCGCGACGGTGAGCCCCGGCGCCGGGATGGAGCCGCGCAGCAGCTCCGCGAGGACGCCGAGCAGGGCCGCGGTCGCCGCGTACAGGGCGGTGGGGTAGTCGCTCGGCACCGAGGCAAGCGCCGTGATCGTGGCGCCGCCGACCAGCCCGATCGTGGCCCAGGGCAGGTACTGCGGCACCCAGCGGGCCACGAGCGCCAGCAGGGCCAGCATGAGGCTGGAGCCGGCGAGCGCCGCGGTGAGCACCACCTGCGCCGAGTTGCCCTGGTCGGCCGCGATGGCGGCGAGCACGCCGGGGGCCGCGAGCAGCGCGCCCGCGGTGGCGGCGCCGCCGATCTGGGCCCGGTGCCGGGGCATGCCGGTGTCGTCGAGGGCGAGGTTGACCACCTCGTCGCGGTTCGCGGTCTCGGCCCACTCGCTGCGCGCCCCCGGCGACAGGTCGGCCCGCGACATCCAGGCCACCAGGACGCCGGCGAACATGATCAGGCCGAGCGCGATCGCCGTCGACCAGGGCCGGACCAGGCCCGCGCCGACGGCGTGCAGCGCGACGACCGCGGCGACCCCGGCCCGGGTGAGCGCGGCGCGCGGGTCGGTCGCGGCGACCGCGGCGATCCCGTACCCGAGGGTGACCGCGCCGCCGATCAGCAGCGGCGACCACCAGGGCAGGCCGAACGCGGCCGGCGCGCCGATCGTGGCCAGGGCGGCGCAGACCGCCTCGACGTCGTAACGGGTCGGGCGCGGCAGCGCGACGGCGGCCGCCAGCGCGATGATCACCAGCGCGACCGGAGCCTGCCAGGCGCCGTCCGGCGGGGTGGTGGAGTACGCGGTGACGTCGGAGGCCCAGATCGGGCCCGGCGCCGCGATGATGCGCAGCCCGCCGCCGATCGCCTGCCAGCCGGCGATCACCAGGACGACCAGGCCCGCGGCGCCCAGGCCGCGCACCGGCCCGCGGCTCCACTCCTCGGGCAGCGCGCGGACGCCGAACGCCACGATCAGCACGACGATCGCGGCGACCGCGAGCGGCGAGTCGGGGAAGGCCAGCGCGGCGACCCGGGCCAGCGCCCCGCAGACGGCGACGGTGGCCGCGGCGGCGGCGATGTCGGGGCCGTCCACCATCCGGTCGGCGCGCCGGCCGGAGTCGATCGACTTGGCGAAGAACAGCAGGCCCGCGGCGGCCAGCAGCAGCGCGCCGACCCAGACGTCGGGCGCGGTGGCGCCGGGCGCGAACAGCGCGGCGATCGCCATCGCGGCGGCGCCGCCGGCGGCACCGCCGGTCATCGGCAGGCTGATCTCGCGGCGGGCCACCTGGAACACCGCGGCGTAGGTGAGCGTGCCCGCCACGGCCAGGAAGCCCAGCGCCAGCGCGGGTACGGTCACCGCCTCGGTGGGCGGCGGGCCGCCGCCGGGGTCCTTGGTCGCCAGCACGGCGGTCACCACGGCACCCGGTATCGCCAGCGCGGCCGCGCCGGCGGCCCAGTCGCCGACCAGCCAGGCGTACAGGCGTACCGGAATCTGGCGGGCCGCGACCGCGACCATCACGCCCGCGCCGGCGATCGCGGTCAGCACCGCGGCGGTGAGCCACGACGCGCTCAGCGCGGCGCCCGCGCCGAAGAGGCCGACCACCCCGGCGGCCGCGATGTGCGCGATGGCGATCCGGCGGGTCGGCGCGAGCAGGCCTGTGCCGCCGAGGCCGATCGCGGCGAGCACCAGCGGCCAGGGCGCCTCCGACCAGGGCATGCCCAGCGACGCCGGCACGGCGAGGGCGGTCAGCGCGACGCCGGTGACGGCGCCCTCGTGCCGGTACTCGGCGGGCAGGGCGAGCGCGGCGGCGACGGTCAGCAGCAGGGCGCTCAGGGCCAGCAGCCAGCCGGACTGGCCCGCGGCCTCCGCGATGCGCCCGGCATAGGCCGCGGTGTCGGCGTTCCAGACCGGCCGGGCGGCCTCCACCGGTGCGATCGCCGCGCGCAGGACGTCGACCGCGACGAAGAGGCCGATCAGCGTGAGCGCGCCGGCCGAGGCGTACTGCGGTCCGCGGCGGACCTCCTCGGGCACCGTGCGGACCACGGCGCCGGTGACCGCGACCGCCGCGGCGGCCGCGGCCAGGGTCCAGGCCGGCGACGCGACGGTGGCGATCCGGGCGACGGCGGCGATCACGGCCAGCGCCAGCACGCCGCCCGCGATGTTGCGGGCGAGGATCCGCTGCACCAGGCGGGCGGCGGCCGAGATGGTCAGCGCCGCCAGCACCAGGATCAGGCCGGAGCGCACCGCGTCCGGCAGGGCGTCCGCGGTGAGCAGGGCGGCGCCCGCGTAGACGAGCGCGCCCGCGGCGGCGACGCAGAGCAGGCCGAACGTCAGGCCGCGCAGCAGGCCCGCCGACGGCGGCGTGGCGGGCGGGGCGAGCGGCACGGAGCCGGCGGCCGCGGCCCCGGCGGGCCGGGGCCCGGGGAAGATCCTGGTCGGCAGCCACCGCCAGCGGCGGCGGCCGCTCAGCCCGTCGATGATCAGGTCGGGCTCTTCCGGCAGCGACTCGGGCCGCGGCGGCGCGTCCTCGTAGGCGGCCGGGTCGGCCGGGTCGGCGTCCCGGGCGGCGTAGTCCGCCGCGCCGGCGCGCCGCGCGTCGGCCGCGGCGAGGGTCTCGCGGTCGGCCGGGACGGGCCGGCCGAACGGCCAGCGCGGCACCAGCCGGCCGTGGCGGATCACCGTGGTGAGCAGCAGCAGGTCGATCAGCGCGACCGCGGTCAGCGCCAGCGCCCAGCCGGCCGCGCTCTCAATCGCCGGGTACGCCAGCAGCGGCGCGACCGGCTGCACGGCGACCACGGTGGCGTAGCGGGGCGCGGCGAGCCGGGTGACGCCCGCGTAGAGGAACGACACCACGGCGGTGATCAGCAGCGTCACGCCGAGGAACACCGTCGCCGGTATCGCGGCGCCGCCGAACAGGCTGCCGCCGCGCAGCGCGAACAGGGTCATCGGCAGCAGCACGAGGCCGACCGCGGCCAGCGTCTCCGCGGTCGAGGTCAGCCCGCGGCGCGAGATCGCGGGCGCGAGCCCGAGCGCGGCCGCGGTCGCGATGGCGAGGATGAACACCCGGCCGAACGTGTTGCTGGTGGCGCCGGCGAAGACGATGGCGGCGACGCCGAGCACGAGGGCGCTGAGGCCGAGCAGGATGTTCTGCACCGACTGTGAGGAGGTCTCGGGCCCGTGCGCCACATGAAGGTCCGGCTCGGGCGCGAGCGGCGCGACCCGGGGGCGGCGGCGCGGCGGCGGCGGCGGTGGCAGGGCCGGGCGCTCGGTCGGCGGTGGGTCGTCGACCAGCGTGGTCACGCCGTCGGTCGCCTCGCCGGGCGGGCCGGTGCGCGGGGTGCCCGGCTCGGACCAGCCCGGCGCGCCCGTCGCACCCGTCGCCTCGCCGGGCCGGCGGCGGACCTTGCGGGCGGTCTTGGCGGCCCGCTTCTTCTGCTGGTTGGCGTGGGCCAGGATGTCGCGCTGGAACTGCGCCGCCTGGATCTTGCCGGCGATCTGGGTCCGTTCCTTGGCCGCGGCCATGTCCCGGATCTTCAGGTCCGCGATCGACGCGTCGATGCGAGCGAGCTCCTCGTCGTAGCCGTCCTGCGCCACGGCACCTCCTCGACCCGTCACATGCGAAGCAACCGACACCTCATTAGAACAGTCTCAGGCAGGTCGAGATCAATGGAAACGGCCGCGAACCCGACAGGTTCGCGGCCGGAGGCCGTGTCAATACGCCGTCAGAGTGCCGGTGCCGGCCGCCCCATGCCGCGGTACTGCCAGCCGGCCCGCGCCCAGAGCACGGAGTCGAGACAGTTCCGGCCGTCGATGACGCGCCGCTCGGCGACCAGCTCGCCGAGCACCTGCGGGTCGGCGTTGCGGAACTCGGCCCACTCGGTGAGCACGCAGACCAGCTCGGCGCCGGTGACCGCGTCGGACATCGAGCTCTCGTAGTGCAGGCCCGGCTGGGCGGCGCGGGCGTTCTCCATGCCCTGCGGGTCGTACACCCGGACGTCCGCGCCGGCCTTGGCGAGCCCGGCCGCGACGGCCAGCGACGGCGCGTCGCGTACGTCATCGGAGTTGGGCTTGAAGGCGGCGCCGAGCACCGCGATCCGGGTGCCGGAAAGGTCCGGCCCGGCCGGGCCGGAGCGGCGGCCGAGCAGCTCGGCGGCGAGCTGGAGGACCTTGCTGCGGCGGCGCAGGTTGATCAGGTCGACCTCGTGCAGGAAGCGCAGCGCCTCGCCGGCGCCGAGCTCCTGCGCGCGGGCCTGGAAGGCGCGGATGTCCTTGGGCAGGCAGCCGCCGCCGAAGCCGACGCCGGCCTGCAGGAAGCGGTTGCCGATCCGCGGGTCGTAGCCGATCGCCCGGGCCAGCTGGGTGACGTCGCCGCCGGCCACCTCGCACACCTCGGCCATGGCGTTGATGAAGCTGATCTTGGTGGCGAGGAACGCGTTCGCGGCGACCTTGACCAGCTCGGCGGTCGCGAAGTCGGTGACCACCAGCGGCACCTCGCGGTCCTCGGTGGCGGCCAGGTCGAAGACGCCCTTGTGCGCGGCGTACAGCATGCCGTTGGCCCAGTCGGACTTCACGCCGACCACGATCCGGTTGGGCCGCAGCACGTCCTCGACGGCGAAGCCCTCCTGCAGGAACTCCGGCGACCAGGCCACCTCGATGCCCAGCTCGGGGTCGGTGTGCTTGGCGACGAGCTGCTCGATCCACTCGGCGGTGCCGACCGGGACGGTCGACTTGCCGACGATCAGGGCGCGGCGGGTGAGGTGCCGGGCGAGCTTTGTGACGGACGTCTCAACGTACGAGAGATCGGCGCCCATCCCGTCCGCCCGCTGGGGCGTTCCGACGCAGATGAAGTGCACGTCGGCGAAGTCCGCGACCTCCTCGTACGAGGTGGTGAAGCGCAACCGGCCCGCGGCGAGGTTGGACCGCAGCAGGTCGTCGAGCCCGGCCTCGTGGAACGGCATCTGCCCGGCGGCCAGCTTGGCGATCTTCGCCTCGTCGACGTCGAACCCGAGCACCTCGTAGCCGAGCTCGGCGAAGCAGATGGCGTACGTCGCGCCGAGGTAACCCGTGCCGAGAAAGGCCAGGCGGGGCCGGGCGGCGCCGGACGGCGGCTCGACCTCGGGGAAGGCCGGCACGCTCTGATGGGTCGGGTACGGGATGGTCACGAGGAGAAACTCCACTCACAGGGGGCGCCGGAGGGGGTGCCTGCGCCGAAACGTGGCATTCACCTTCTCATGGCGGTGCACGCTCGATCCGTCCACCGTCCGCGGCGAAGGATAGTGCGCGTACCCTACGCGTCGGTAACATGGGACGGGGAGCCGTAGAGGAAGGGCCACAGCCATGTCTGATTTCGACGTTTACCAGCTGCCGGAGGACCACGAGACCATCCGTGCGGCCGTACGCGAGGTCTGCGACGCGCGCGTGGCGCCGAACGCGGCCGAGGCGGACGAGAACGCCGAGTTCCCGAAGGCGTCCTACGACGCCCTGCGCTCCTCCGACTTCCACGCGCCGCACATCCCCGCCGAGTACGGCGGCGCCGGCGCGGACGCGCTGGCCACCGCCATCGTGATCGAGGAGGTCGCCCGCGCCTGCGCCAGCTCGTCGCTGATCCCGGCGGTCAACAAGCTCGGCACGATGCCGCTGCTCCTGTCCGGCTCCCCGGAGATCAAGGAGCGCTACCTCACGCCGGTCGCGGCGGGCGACGCGATGTTCTCGTACTGCCTGTCGGAGCCGGAAGCCGGCAGCGACGCGGGCTCGATGACCACCCGCGCGGTCCGCGAGGGCGACTACTGGGTGCTCAACGGCGTCAAGCGCTGGATCACCAACGCCGGCGTCTCGGAGTACTACACGGTCTTCGCCGTCACCGACCCGGGCGCCCGCTCGCGCGGCATCTCGGCGTTCGTCGTCGAGAAGTCCGACGGCGGCGTCAGCTTCGGCGCGCCGGAGAAGAAGCTGGGCATCAAGGGCAGCCCGACCTGCGAGGTCTACTTCGACAACGTCCGCATCCCGCTGGACCGGATGATCGGAGCCGAGGGCACCGGCTTCGCCACCGCCATGAAGACCCTGGACCACACCCGCGTGACGATCGCGGCGCAGGCGCTGGGCATCGCGCAGGGCGCGCTCGACTTCGCCAAGGGCTACGTCAAGGAGCGCACGCAGTTCGGCAAGCCGGTCGCGGACTTCCAGGGCGTGCAGTTCATGCTCGCCGACATGGGCATGAAGCTCGAGGCCGCCCGGCAGCTGACCTACGTGGCGGCGGGCAAGAGCGAGCGCGGCGACGCGGACCTGACCTACTTCGGCGCGGCCGCGAAGTGCTTCGCCTCGGACGCCGCCATGGAGATCACCACGGACGCGGTCCAGCTGCTCGGCGGCTACGGCTACACCCGCGACTACCCGGTCGAGCGAATGATGCGCGACGCCAAGATCACCCAGATCTACGAGGGCACCAACCAGGTCCAGCGAATCGTCATGGCACGTCAGCTCCTCAAGGGCTGAGCCGGAGGCGTATTGGCAGGTCAGAGCGGTGCTGATCCCCAGGTGGTCAGCACCGCTCGGGGTGTCACGTCGACGGCGCGTAAGTAGCTGACGCGGTGGCTAGTCTGCGCGAAGCGACGACCAGCGAGGTCTTCATCTCTGGCTGGACGGACCGCGCTCCTGCGGCTGTGGGTCAGTCCGGTCCTCCCTCCGCAGGTGCGACTTGCCTGGGAGGCGCAGCATCCGGCGCCGGCGATAGACTCTGGGTCGGATCCTGACCGTTTGCCGGGCACGCGGATGAAGGGTAGCGGGGTTGTGGGCGAGCTGACCGAGCCTGGGCGAGGCGCGCCGCGCGGGTCGCGGTATGCGGATCAGCGGCCGTATGTCGTCAGCGAGCGGCTTGATGATCTGCATGGGCCGGTCACCGGCCAGGTTGTGCTCAGCCAGCGACTCGATTGGTCCGGGCGTGCACGATATGACCTCGAGAATCCGCGCCGGCTAGCCAGCATGTATGAGACCGTCCTGCGTGAAGCGACGACCAGCGAGGATCTGCATCTCTGGCTGGACGGACCGACGCTGCTGCGGCTGTGGGCTGGGTTGGTCCTTCCTCCGCAGGTGCGACTTGCCTGGGAGGCGCAGCATCCGGTGCTTGCCGAAGCCCGCCGAGCAGCCGCGTAGTGCCTCACGAGGCGGAGCCCCTGCACCGTCTTATCGCCGAGATCGGTCTGCGCGCGGGTGGTCCGTTCGGTTTCGCGTTGGCCGGCGGGCACGCCGTCGCGGCGCACGGCATCATCGACAGACCGAGTGAAGACGTCGACCTCTTCGCTGACTGGCAGCGTCGCGCTGACTTCCTACCGCCGTTGACGCGGTCATCGCCGCCTACGAAGGCGAAGGATTCGACGTCATCATGGTCGACCTCCGTTTGGAGACCTTCGTCCGGCTGCACCTCAGTCAAGCCGCCGCCCCGGATCAACAGCACCGGGTTGAACTCGTTGCAAACTGGCGCGCCCAACCACCCGTTGAGATGCAAATCGGTCCGGTCCTGCATCCCGACGATGTGATGGCGGGCAAGATGGACGCCCTTTACAACCGCGCTGCGGCGCGGGACTTCATCGACCTCGATGCCGCCATAACCCGCGGCCGCTATACCTCGGAACAGCTCTGCGCACTGGCCTCGAATGCTGACGCCGGCTTCGACAGGCAGTTCTTCGCACAGATGCTCGGCATGATCGGTCGCTTCGACGATCAGGACCTCCTCGACTACGGACTCGAACCCGCTCAGATTGCGACGATGCGTGAGCGTTTCCGACTCTGGCAGGGCGAGCTTCAGCCGCCATCAGGCTGAGGCGGTTGATCCAACGGCGATGCTGCGGCGCTGCCAGGGTCCGTGGTGCGTGCCTGGACGGTCAGGGCTTGTCTGGGGTGGGTAGGGGTGTTGGGCGGGTGTCGTCGGCGGCCTCGTCGGCGGGGCGTTCGAGGTTGGTCACGGTCATCGCGCGGCGGTCCTGAGTGGGGCCGGTCGGGTCCGGCGCCGGCACACCCAGCTGGGTCGTCGGGTCCGCGCCGGGATCGGGCCGTTCGGTGCCGGCGATCGACATCGGCTTGGTGGTCTCCTCGGTCTTCTCACCGGGCGGGCTCACGACGGTGGCCTCGCCCGGCGCCGGCAGCGTCAGCAGCTCGGTGCGGTCCTCGGGCGGAGCGACGGTGCCGGCCCGGATCACCTGCGTCCGCTCGCCGGCATCGGCGCTGTCCGCGTGCGGCGCGGGCACCCGCAGCACCTGCGTCGAGTCGCCGTCCGCGGCGGCGGGCGCCCGCAGCACCTGCGTCTGCTCCCCGGAATCGGCGCCGGCCGGAACCGGAACCACCAGCCGGGTGGTCGCCTCGCCGTCCGGCTCGGCCGCCGCGCCCGCGACGTCGTGCGTGACGTCGTCCGAGCCGGCCTCGGCGACGACCTCGGTCGGCTCGTCGGCCTCGGCGACAATCTCGGTCGGCTCGTCGCCGGTCCGGAGCAGTGTGGTCGTCTCCTCCGACGGCGGGGCGCCGAGCCGCATGACCGTGGTCTTCTCCTCGTCGTCGTCCACCGCGACGGGCCGGGCCGGCGACAGCAGGGTCGTCGGCTCGGCGGGCACGACGACCTGAGTGGCGTCCGCCGGCGGTGCCCAGGACCGCGGCGGTGGTGGCATCCGGGGCGCCTGGCGCTGCTGGGGGATCACCGACGTCGCTTCCGCGGCCATCGGGGTCCCCGCCACCCGGGCCGCGCCGCGCGCGCCGCCGATCGTGCCGATCAGCAGGATCTGCGGCGGCTCGTATGCCCGCCACCGCCGCGCGCTCAGCGCCGTGCACAGCAGCGGCACGGCCAGCAGCACCGCCAGCCCGTACCCGGGCGTGCTGACGTCGAAGCCCTCCTTGGCCACGTTCGCCGGCCAGACGGCCGCGTAGGAGTCGGGCGCTATCCGGGCCCAGGCGCCGACGGTCGCGAAGACGAGGCCCGCCAGCGCCGGGCCGGCGGGGGAGATCGGGGCGAAGAGCAGGATCGCGTACGCCGCGCCCGCGAGCAGGAGCAGCAGCACGCCGGAGAGCGACTCGATGCCGCCGTTGTCGCGCGCCCGGCCCGTCAGGTCTTGGTCGAAGCCGACGCCGCACAAGATCCAGATCGCGGGGGCGAGCACGAGGGCATAAATGATCGACCGTAGATGGCGCACGCCCGGCACCGTACCCGCCTGCGGCAATGCTCAGAAAGGGCCGCCGTAACGTAGCGGCCATGAGTGACCATCCCGTGGGACGGCTGACCTCGCACTCGCGGGTCACCCTCAGCCGAATAATGATCGCCACCGACGTGAATCTGTACGGCACGGTGCACGGCGGAGTCCTGATGAAGTTCGTCGACGACGTCGCCGGCGCGGCCGCGGCTCGGCACAGCGGCGGCACCGCGGTCACCGCCGCGATCGACGAGATCCTGTTCATGGAGCCGGTGCGGGTCGGCGACCTCGTGCACGCGTACGCGCAGGTGAACTGGACCGGAAGCACGTCGATGGAGGTCGGCGTCAAGCTGACCGCCGAGCGCTGGGACACCGCCGGCGGCGAGCCGCTCAAGGTGGCCACCGCGTACCTGGTCTTCGTCGGGGTGGACGTCTCCGGGCATCCGCGGGCGATCCCGCCCGTGTTGCCCGAGTCGCCGGTCGACGAGCGCCGGTTCCGTGAGGCGATCATCCGGCGGGAGCACCGGCTGGCCCGCCGCAAGGCGATTCAGGACGCTCGGTCTACCCCGGTTGAGTAGACGTTAGGGTGGCGGCATGACGACGGGCACGGTGCTGTGGACCCCGCCGGCGGACGTTCTCGAGACGTCCCGGATGGGGCGGTTCATGACCTGGCTACGGACCGAGCGCGGCGTGGACGCGGCGGACTACGCGCAGCTGTGGCAGTGGTCGGTGACCGACCTCGAGGGCTTCTGGCGGGCGGTCTGGGACTACTTCGACGTCATCGCGCACGCCGAGCCGTCGGCGACGCTGCCCGATGCCGCGATGCCGGGCGCGCGGTGGTTCCCCGGCGCCACGCTCAACTACGCCGAGCACGTGCTGCGGATGCCGGGGCTCGGCGACGACGATCCGGTCGTCATCGCGTACTCGCAGACCCGCGAGCCGGTCACGCTCACCGCGCGGGAGCTTCGTGACCAGGTCCGGCGGGTCGCCGCCGGCCTGCGCCGGCTCGGCGTCGGGCCCGGCGACCGGGTCGCGGCCTATGCGCCCAACATCCCCGAGACGTACGTGCTCATGCTGGCGACCGCCGCCCTCGGCGCGGTGTTCTCGTCGTGTGCGCCGGAGTTCGGCTCGCGCAGCGTCATCGACCGCTGGACCCAGATCGAGCCGAAGGTCCTGGTCGCGGTCGACGGCTACCGCTACGGCGACAAGGCGGTCGACCGCCGCGAGGAGGTCGCCGCGATCCGGGCGGCCCTGCCCAGCGTCGAGCACCTGATCACGATCGGCTACCTGAACGGCGGCGGTGACTGGGACGGCCTGGACGGCGACGAGCCGCTGGCCTTCGCGCCGGTCCCGTTCGACCACCCGCTCTACGTGCTCTACTCGTCCGGCACGACCGGGCTGCCGAAGCCGATCGTGCACGGGCACGGCGGCATCCTGCTCGAGCACCTGAAGATGCTGGCGCTGCACCACGACCTCGGCCCGGGGGACCGGTTCTTCTGGTTCACCACCACCGGCTGGATGATGTGGAACTTCCTGGCCTCCGGCCCGGCGGTCGGCGCGGCGATCGTGCTCTTCGACGGCCACCCCGGTCACCCGGGCCTGGACGCGACGTGGCGGCTCGCCGCGGACGCGGGGGTCACCTACTTCGGCACGTCGGCGCCGTTCCTGATGGCCTGCCGCAAGGCCGGGGTCGTCCCGCCGGCAGGAGCGATCCGCGCGGTCGGCTCGACCGGCGCGCCGCTGCCGCCCGAGGGCTTCCGCTGGGTCTACGAGGTGCTCGGCGACACCCCGCAGCTGCAGTCGCTGTCCGGCGGCACCGATGTCTGCACCGGCTTCGTCGGCGGTACGCCGCTGCTGCCGGTGGTCGAGGGCGTCATCTCGTGTCGGGCGCTCGGCTCGCGGGTCGAGGCGTACGACCCCGAGGGCAAGCCCGTCATCGGCGAGCTCGGCGAGCTGGTCATCACCGCGCCGATGCCGAGCATGCCGGTCGGCTTCTGGAACGACACGGACGGCCGGCGCTACTTCGAGGCCTACTTCGACGTGTACCCGGGCGTGTGGCGGCACGGCGACTGGATCACCATCGGCGAGGACGGCAGCTGCGTCATCACCGGCCGCTCCGACGCCACCCTGAACCGGGGCGGCGTGCGGCTGGGCACCGCCGAGTTCTACTCGGTGGTCGAGGGCGTCGCCGGCGTCGCCGACTCCGTCGTGGTGCACCTCGACGCCGACGGCCAGGACGAGCTGCTGCTCTTCGTGGTCCTGGCCGAGGGCGCCGAGCTCGACGACGAGCTGCGCGGCCGGATCCGGGCGGAGCTGCGTGCCGCGCTCTCGCCGCGGCACGTCCCCGACGAGATCCATCAGGTACGCGCGGTGCCGCGCACGCTGTCGGCCAAGAAGCTGGAGGTACCGGTGAAGCGGATTCTCACCGGCACGCCGGCGGACCGGGCCGCGGCGCGGGGCGCTCTGGCCAATCCCGAGTCCTTGACCGCGTTCGAGGAGCTCGCCGCGTCACGTGAGGCGGTGCGTGACCCGCTCTGACTCGCTGCGACTCTCCACCTTGGCCGGATCGAGGTTGGCGCACAGCACGATGCTCGCGCCGGCGAGCAGCGGCGCCAGCAGCCAGTCCGCCGGGTCCGGGTAGGCGCCGGCGTCGACCAGCACCCGGTCGCCGGGCTTGATGCCCAGCTCGGTGGCGCGCTCGGCGGCGGCCCGGCACACCGTGAGGTGGCTCTCCTCGTACGGGCCGGCCAGCGCCCGGTCGTTGGGGTCCACGGAGGCCGAGGCGACGAACCGGTCGCCGAAGCCGCGCACCTCGACCGTGTAGTCGAGGAAGCCCGCCGGCACCTCGCGCAGCGGGGCGGCGAGCGGCAGCAGGCCCGTCGCGTAGCGGTCGCCGGTGCCCCAGGCCGCCGCCGTGCCGGCCCGCTCCGGGTTGGTGAAGAGCGCCTCCACCGGCTGCGGGTCCGGGCCCAGGTCCGCGGCGAGGCCGGCCGCCCACGCGCCGAGCAGCACGGCCGCGGTCTGCCAGTGCGCCGGCAGCAGGACCGCCACCGCGTCGCCGGAGCCGAGGCCGACCCCGTCGACGAGCAGGTTGGCGGTCTTGGCGACCCAGTTGTCCATGGTCAACCCGGACAGCTCGGTCCGGTCGCCGCTGGCGTCGTCGTACCAGGTCAGCACGGGGGCGGTCGGGTCGCGGCGCACGGCGGCCGCGAGGGCCGCCGGAATCGTCTCAATCATCGCTGCCGACGATAGTCTGTTCACCGTACGTAACGAGATGATCTCGGGTCGGCGTGGCCGCGCGAAGCACGGGCAACGGCGCGATCTCTTCAGGTGTCGCGGTCGACACGGGACCCATCGAGCGGCGTACCCTTGCCAGTGGTCTGGCCCACTGCCCCCGAGGAGTTGCTACGTGACCGCCGGTCGTCCGCCACGAGTCCTCGTCGACGCCACTAGCGTCCCCGCCGACCGGGGTGGTGTCGGCAGATACGTCGACGGACTCCTGGGCGCCCTCGGCGCGATCGGGCCCGACCGCCTGGACCTCGCCGTGGTGGCGCAGCGTTCGGATGCGGAGCGTTACGCCCGGATGCTCACCTCCGCCGAGGTGATCGCCGGCCCGTCGGCGGTCGCGCACCGGCCGGCGCGCCTGGCCTGGGAGCAGACCGGCCTGCCGCTGCTGGCCCAGCAGGTCGGCGCCAAGGTGCTGCACTCGCCGTTCTACACGTGCCCGCTGCGGGCGGGATGCCCGGTCACGGTGACGGTGCACGACGCGACCTTCTTCACCGAGCCGGAGCATTACGACAACACGAAGCGCACATTCTTCCGCAGCGCGATCAAGACGTCGCTGCGCCGCGCCGCCCGGGTCATCGTGCCGAGCAAGGCGACCCGCGACGAGCTGATCCGGCTGCTCGACGCGGACCCCACACACATCGACGTGGCCTACCACGGCGTCGACCAGACGGCGTTCCACGCGCCGACCGAGGAGGAGAAGGCCCGGGTCCGGGCCCGGCTCGGCCTCACCGACGCGGGCTACGTCGCGTTCCTCGGCGCCAAGGAGCCCCGCAAGAACGTCCCGAACCTGATCCGCGGCTGGGCCCGCGCGGTGGTCGACTGGCCGCACCCGCCGGCGCTCGTCATCGCCGGCGGCCAGGGCCACGACGACGACATCGACCGGGCGGTGGCCGAGGTGCCGTCGCACCTGCGCCTGCTGCGCCCCGGTTATCTGCGCTACGCGGACCTGCCCGGCTTCCTCGGCGGCGCGCTGGTGGCCTGCTACCCGTCCTTCGGCGAGGGTTTCGGCCTGCCGATCCTCGAGGCGATGGCATGCGCCACGCCGGTACTGACCACGCCGCGGCTGTCGCTTCCGGAGGTCGGCGGCGACGCGGTCGCATACACCACCGAGGACCCGGACCGCATCGCCGAGGACCTCGCCGACCTGCTGCACGACGAGCCGCGCCGGCTCACGCTGGCCAAGGCGGGCTTCGACCGCGCCAAGGAATTCAGCTGGACGACCAGCGCCGAAATGCACGTCGCGACCTGGAACAGGGTGGCACCGTGAGGGGTTCGACTCCCGAGCCCGTCATTGATCGTTACACTGCGTGCGCATGAGTGAGAACCCGGGAACCCTGTACGCCGTAATTCCCGCAGGTGGCAGTGGTACCCGTCTATGGCCGCTTTCCCGGGCCGGTCACCCGAAGTTCCTTCATCCGTTGACCGGCACCGAGGCGTCGCTGCTGCAGGCGACCGTCACCCGGCTCGGCCCGCTGACCGAGCCGAGCCACGTCCTGATCGTCACCGGGGTCGCGCACGCGGCCGCGGTGGCCCGCCAGCTGACCGAGCTGCCGGAGGAGAACATCGTCGTCGAGCCGTCGCCGCGCGACTCCTGCGCGGCGATCGCCCTGGCCGCCGCGGTGATCGCCCGGCGCGACCCCGAGGCGATCATGGGCGCGTTCGCGGCCGACCACCTGATCTCCGATAACGACCGCTTCCTCGGCGTGATCCGGCGTGCGATGGTCGGCGCCCGGCAGGGCCTGCTGATGACGCTGGGCATCACCCCGACCCGCCCGGAGACCGGCTACGGCTACCTGCAGTGCGGCGGCCCGGTCCTCGACGCGGACGGCGTGCTCGCGGTCGAGGAGTTCAAGGAGAAGCCCACCTACGACGTGGCGGAGAGCTACGTGAAGTCGGGCAACTACCTGTGGAACGCGGGCATGTTCGTCTGGCGGGTCGACGTCTTCCTGGCGGAGCTGGCGCGCCAGCAGCCGCAGCTGCACGCCGGCATCGCCCGGATCGCGCAGGCCTGGGACACACCGTCCCGCGAGGAGGTGCTCGGCGAGGTCTGGCAGACCCTGCCCCGCATCTCGGTCGACTACGCGGTGATGGAGGGCGCGTCCGCGGTCGGCCGGGTCGGCACGGTTCCCGGCGACTTCGGCTGGAACGACGTCGGCGACTTCCACACCCTCGGCGAGGTGCTGGCCGCGGACGGCGCCGGCAACGTGGTGGTCGGCCACGACGTGTCGGCCCGCCCGGACGTGCTGCTCCGCGAGGCGGAGAACCTCGTCGTGGTCCCGAACTCCGGCCGCCTGGTCGCCGCGCTCGGGGTCCGCGACCTGATCATCGTGGACACCCCGGACGCGGTCCTGGTGTGCCCGCGCGACCGGGCCCAGGAGGTCAAGTCCCTGGTGGACGAGCTCAAGGAGAAGGGCGACCTGCACTACATCTGACGGGCCGGGTCACAGCCGGGCGAAGGCGGGCGCGAGCTGCTGCACCACGCCGTCGGCCAGGGGCGTCGGCAGCGCGTCCGCCGTGAACCACGCCAGGTCCGCCGATTCGTCGCTGATCTGCTCGACCGCGCCAGCCGGGCAGACGGCGAGGAACCGCACGTCGAAGTGGTACGACGGCCCGGCCGGCGCGCCGTCGGCCGGCGCGCAGCGCACGGCGTGGATGTCGACGTCGATCGGGTCCGGGTCGAGTCGCAGGCCGGCGATGCCGGACTCCTCGCGGGCCTCGCGCAGCGCGGCTTCCGCGAGGGTGCCGTCGGCGGGCTCGCAGTGGCCGCCGACCTGCATCCACATCCCGAGCCGCCCGTGCAGGCACAGCAGCACCCGGCGCCGCTCGTCGACGATGAGGGCGCTGGCGGTCACGTGCCCGGGCCGGTGCGCCCGGGTCAGCGCGACCGGCCCGGCGCCGAGCAGCTCGAGGGTCCGCTTCCGGGCCAGGTCGGCGGCCTCCGAGGTGGCCCGCCATCGGCCCAGCGTGTCCTGGGCGTCCCGCAGCAGGGTCATCGCGGCGTCCCCACGGTGACGGTGGCGCCGGCGTCCGTGTACGCGACGGCCGACGACAGCCCTTCGGCGGCCAGGGCCGCGCGCAGCCGGTGCAGGTCGGCGCCGAAGCGCATGAGCGCGGCCGCGTTCGCCGCCGGGGCGGCGCAGGTCAGCACGCCGGGCGGTCCGGTATCGATGAGGGTCCCGTCGGCGATCACACCGGACACCTGTGCCCTGGCCCGCTTCACCGCGGCTGCCCAGCCGTCGCCGGAGTCGGCCGGCGCGTCGTCCGGCAGCGTCGCCGCCGCGCGCAGCCCGTCGGCCCGCGCCTCGGCCGTACCCAGGGAGAACATGTCGCTGGCCGCGTCCCGCAGCAGGGCGACCGCGCCGGGGGTCCCGGCCGCGCCCGCGCCCGGATAGCCGCGGACCACCGCGACCGGCACCTGGTCGCACTTGCCCTTGACCAGCTCGCCCGCCGCCGCCAGCTCGTCGATCACGGCCATCTGGGTGAGCTCGAGCTCGTTGCCGTACGGGTCGATCTCGCCGCGGTGGTCGCGGAACGGCTCGATGCCCGCCGCGCCGAGCGCGACGTCCGTCAGGCCGTTGCGCCACGCCCGGCCCATCGTGTCCGACACGATCACGCCGACCCGCAGGCCCCGCGCCGCCAGCGCCGCGTGCAGCGCCCGGGCCGAGGCGTCCGGGTCCGCCGGGAGCAGCACCAGGTGGGTCTTGTCGACGTTCGACGCGTCGATGCCCGCCGCCGCCATCACGAAGCCCTGGTGGGTCTGCACGATCGCGGTCGGCCCGCGCCGGGCCACCACCCGCCGGGTCTGCGAGGCCAGGGCCGCCTCGCGCGCCGCCTCCCGCTCCGGGCCGTCCGCCGGCACCTCGACCAGCCGGCCCTCGGCCTTCGACACGATCTTGCTGGTGACGACCAGGACGTCGCCGTCGCGCAGCCAGTGCGCCTTCGCGGTGATCAGGGCGGCCAGGTCGTCGCCCGCGGTCACGTCGCCGATGCCGCGCACCGGCAGGACCTCGAGGCCGTCGATCAACGCGCCACCTCCGCGAGCTCGAGCGCGTGGGCGACCATCGCCGCCGTCGCGTCCTCGTCCGTCATCCAGAGCGGTACGGCCCGGGTGTGCACTCCGGGCACGGCGGTCGCCTCGTCCGCGGTGTCGACCAGCCAGCCGTCCAGCAGGCCGCCGTCGCGGCGGGCGCCGTAGAGCCCGGCGACCCCGGCCGCGCTCACCTCGGCGCCGAGCGTCGCCAGGCAGCGGTCGGCCATCCCGCGCACCGGGGCGCCGCCGATGATCGGCGAAACCCCGACGACCGGCGCCGGGCCGGTCGCGACGGCCTCCTTGAGCTGCTGTACGGCCAGGATCGGCGCGATGCTGACCACCGGGTTGCTCGGGGCGACCAGCACCACGTCGGCGGCGGCGATCGCCTCCAGGACGCCCGCGGCCGGCTTGGCGGTCTCCGCGCCGACGAAGACGAACCGGTGCGTCGGCACCTCGCCGCGGTGGCGCACCCACCACTCCTGGAAGTGGATCGCCTTGCGCTCGCCGTCGACCTCCGCCACCACGTGGGTCTCCAGGCGGTCGTCGGTGGCCGGGAGCATGGTGATGCCGGGCTGCCAGCGGTCGCACAGCGCGGTGGTGACCGCCGACAGCGGGTAGCCGGCGTTCAGCATCGTCGTGCGTACCAGATGGGTGGCGATGTCCTTGTCGCCCAGGCCGAACCAGGTCGGCTCGGCGCCGTACCGGGTCAGCTCCTCCTTGATCGCCCAGGTCTCGCCGACGCGGCCCCAGCCGCGCTCCGGGTCGGCCGCGCCGCCCAGGGTGTACATGACGCTGTCGAGGTCGGGGCAGATTTGCAGGCTGTGCATTCGCACGTCATCGCCGACATTGACCACCGCCGTAACCTCGGCGCCGATGCGCCGCGCATGTGCGCGCACGCCGATCAGGAACCGGGCGCCGCCGATCCCTCCGGTAAGGACCACGATCCGCATTCGGCCATCCTTGCGCACCGCGACCGGATTCGTGGCCACTGGGTACCGGGTGTGACGTGTGTATCCGGTCTAGGCTGAGCCGACCCGCCCACATCCGAAGCGTCAAGGAGTCCAGCCGTGACCAGCACACCGTCGCCGCAGCCGCCCGGGCGACCGGTCCTCCAGGTGATCCGGCCGCTGCGTGATCTCGCCGCGCTGGCCCTGGTGGGCGCCCCTGCCGTCTGGCTTTTCGTGGCGATCATCCGCCTCATCCCGTCCGGGGTCGGCCAGGACTTCCTGACCCGGACGCAGAACGCCTTCTACAGCTTCGTCAACATCGAGCACATCGTGCTTCCGCTGGCGGCGGTGCTGCTGGCGACGCTGGTGCAGCCGGCGCACAAGCACGCCAAGCTGATCACGGTCGTCGCGCTGGTGGAGTACGCGGTCGCGGGCTTCTTCGGCATCCTCTTCGGCTTCCTGATCGCGCTGGTCCGGCTCGTGGACTGGAGCGTCCGGGTGGCGTTCGAGGAGTTCCTGGTCCGCTCGGCGTGGCTGGCGGTCTTCGCCGCGGCGGCGTACGCGGTGTTCCTGATCTGGCGCAACCTCTACTACACGCCGCGGCCGAAGGCGCAGCCCGGCGTCTACGGCCAGCCGCCGCAGAACTGGCAGCCGCAGCACCAGCAGTACGGCCAGCCCGGCTACCCGCCGCCCGGCTACCCGCAGCCCGGTCAGCCGCCGGCCGGCCCGACCCAGCCGGTGCAGACCCAGCCCGCCTACGGCCAGCCGGGCTACGGCCAGCCGCAGCCGCAGCCCGGGCAGTGGGGCCAGCCGCAGACCCAGCCGGCCTGGGGCGCGCCGCAGGAGACCGTCCCTACGTCGGCGCCGCCGACCCAGCCGGCCTGGGGCGCGCCGCAGAACACCGTCCCCACGTCGGCGCCGCCGACCCAGCCCGTCTCGGCGCAGCCGGCCTCCGGCGGCGCCCCGCCCGGGCCGTTCGCGCCGCAGCCGGGCCACCCGCAGGCGCCCGGCGCCTACGGCCCGCCGTCCTACCCGCCGCCGGGCGGCCCCGCCGATGCGACCCAGGCGATGCCGCATCGCGATGCGGAGGACGACCGCACCCAGATCGTCGGCGAGGAGCATCCGCCCCGCCAGTGACCGGCCCGTCGGCGGCGCCCCAGGCCGGGGCGCCGCCGATCGTGTTCCACGCCACTGCGGCTACCAGGTCGCCTCGAGCGCGGCCGGCATCTTTCCGGCCTAGGCTGCACGGGTGGCAGATGTGACTGAGGCCAGCGTCCGACGCGCGCTCAAGCGTGCCTCCGACGGCAAGGCGGTCGATGCCGACGAGGCGACGGCCCTGCTCGCGGCCGAGGGGCCGCTCCTGGACGACCTGCTGGCGATCGCCGGCGGGGTGCGGGACGCGGGCCTTCGTGAGGCCGGCCGGCCCGGCGTCGTCACGTACTCGAAGAAGGTCTTCATACCGCTGACCCGGCTCTGCCGGGACCGCTGCCACTACTGCACGTTCGCGACCGTGCCGCACCGGCTGCCGGCGGCGTTCCTGGAGCGCGACGAGGTGCTGGCGATCGCCCGGGAGGGCGCCGCGCAGGGCTGCAAGGAGGCCCTGTTCACCCTCGGCGACCGGCCCGAGGAGCGCTGGCCCGCGGCCCGGCAGTGGCTGGACGAGCGCGGCTACGACTCGACCCTGGACTACGTGCGTGCCTGCGCGATCGCCGTCCTCGAGGAGACGGGCCTGCTGCCGCACCTGAACCCGGGCGTGCTGAGCTGGGCCGAGCTGCAGCGGCTCAAGCCGGTCGCGCCGAGCATGGGCATGATGCTGGAGACGACGGCGACCCGGCTCTGGTCGGAGCCGGGCGGGCCGCACTACGGCTCGCCGGACAAGGAGCCCGCGGTCCGGCTGCGGGTGCTGGACGACGCCGGCCGCGTCGGCGTCCCGTTCACCACCGGCATCCTGATCGGCATCGGCGAGACGCCCGCCGAGCGGGTCGACGCGATCTTCGCGATGCGCCACACGGCCCGCGAGTTCGGCCACGTTCAGGAAGTCATCATCCAGAACTTCCGCGCCAAGCCGGACACGGCGATGCGCGGCATGCCGGACGCCGAGCTCCGCGAGCTCGCCGCGACGGTGGCGGTCGCCCGGATCATCCTCGGCCCGCGCGCCCGGATCCAGGCGCCGCCGAACCTGATCGCGGGGGAGTTCGCCCTGCTGCTGCGCGCGGGCATCGACGACTGGGGCGGCGTCTCCCCGGTGACGCCCGACCACGTCAACCCCGAGCGCCCGTGGCCGCAGATCGAGGCGCTGCGGCAGCACTCGGCGCAGGCCGGCTTCGAGCTGCGCGAGCGCCTGACCATCTACCCGGAGTACGTCCGGCGCGGCGAGAACTGGCTCGACCCGCGGCTGGCCGCGCACGTCGCCGCGCTCGCCGACCCGGCGACCGGGCTGGCCCGCGAGGAGGCCATGCCGGCCGGGCTGCCGTGGCAGGAGCCGGACGACGCCTACGCGGCCGGCGGCCGGACCGACCTGTTCGCCGCCATCGACACCGAGGGCCGCACAAGCGACCGCCGCGGCGACTTCGACAGCGTCTACGGCGACTGGGACGAGGTGGCCTCGCACCTGTCCGCGGAGGCGGTCGCCGCCGGCCAGGGCAAGGTGGTGCCGCGGGTCGAGTCCGACGTGCTGGCGGGCCTGCGGCTGGCCGCCGAGGACCCGGGCGCGCTGCTCGACCCGGCGCACGAGGTCAAGGCCATGGCCCTGTTCAACGCCGACGGCTCCGCGCTGGACGAGCTCGTCCGCCTCGCCGACGACCTGCGCCGGCAGGTCAACGGCGACGACGTCACCTATGTGGTGAACCGGAACATCAACTTCTCGAACGTCTGCTACGTGGGCTGCCGGTTCTGCGCGTTCGCGCAGCGCGAGAAGGACGCCGACGCGTACCGGCTGTCGGTCGAGCAGGTGGCCGACCGGGCCGAGGAGGCGTGGAAGGACGGCGCCACCGAGGTCTGCATGCAGGGCGGCATCGACCCGAAGATGCCGATCACCGCGTACGCGGACCTGGTCCGGGCGGTGAAGCGCCGGGTGCCCGGCATGCACGTGCACGCGTTCTCGCCGATGGAGATCGTCACGGGCGCGGCCAAGGCGGGCGTCTCGGTGCGCGACTGGCTGACCGAGCTGCGCGAGGCCGGCCTCGACACGATCCCCGGCACGGCCGCCGAGATCCTCGACGACGACGTGCGCTGGGTGCTGACCAAGGGCAAGCTGCCGGCGTCGGCCTGGATCGACGTGGTGACCACGGCACATCAGGTGGGCCTGCGCTCCAGCTCGACGATGATGTACGGCCACGTCGACCACCCGCGCCAGTGGCTGGGCCACTTCCGGGTGCTGGCCGGGATCCAGGATGTGACCGGCGGCTTCACCGAGTTCGTCGCGCTGCCGTTCATTCACACCAACGCGCCGATCTACCTGGCCGGGATCGCCCGGCCCGGGCCGACCTGGCGGGAGAACCGGGTCGTGCACGCGATGGCGCGGATCCTGCTGCACGGCCGGATCGGCAACATCCAGTGCTCCTGGGTGAAGCTGGGCGACGCGGGCACCACCGCGATGCTCAACGGCGGCTGCAACGACCTCGGCGGCACGCTGATGGAGGAGACGATCTCGCGGATGGCCGGGTCCGAGCACGGCTCCGCCCGTACGGTCGCGCAGCTGAAGGAGCTGGCCGCCGCCGCGGGTCGTCCCGCCGCGGAGCGCACGACCGTGTATGGCCGCCGGTAGTCATCAGGTCACAAAATGGGGTAATTTGGACTCGACGCGCCGACCTCGCGTTACCTTCCGGTGGCCCCGAGAGATAGGGCTGGAACGGGACCACGAGGCGGCGACGGAGCCTCGAGGAAACGGGCCTATTTATCAGGTTCGGCTTGACGACGCACGTCTTACACGCGTGTAATTTCGGTGGGGTTGTGGGAATGACGGGTCGCGAACCGTCACTTTCCGCAAGAAACACGCCGCGTGCGTGGGGGGTCAGCGCGGGCATCGCTGCCGGCGCGGAAAAGGAGGCACGCCGATGGAAGCGCAGGTTGAAGGGGTGGACCTGCTCGGGGATGCGCCCGAGTGGCAGGAGCGGGCGCTGTGCTCGCAGACCGATCCAGAGGCTTTCTTTCCGGAGAAAGGCGGTTCGACCCGCGAGGCGAAGCGGATCTGTGGCCGCTGCGACGTCAAGGCCGAGTGCCTGGAATACGCGCTGGGGCACGACGAGCGCTTCGGCATCTGGGGCGGACTCAGCGAACGCGAACGGCGCAAGCTGAAGCGGCGGGTCGCCTGATCGGAGTATTCCTGCCGACGCCGGGGGGCCGTCTCAGGAAAGCTCGTCAGGATCCACGCCGAGCAGGTTGGCTACCTGCTCGATGATCACATCGTGAACGAGGTCGGCGAGGTCCTCGCGGTCCATCGCCCGGAACTCCAGCGGCCGCCGGTACAGCACGATCCGCGGCGGCAGCTCCTGGCGTCCCGGACGACCCGGCAGCAGCCGGGCCAGGGGCACCTCGCCGTCCTCGAGCACATCCGAGTCGTAGACGTTCAGGTCCGGCGGCACATCCTCGACGGCGAACTCGACGCCCGCCAGCTCCTTGGCATAGCGCCGCTCGAGGCTCTCGACGGTGTCCAGGACCAGGTCGTCGAAGATCTCGGCCTTGGTGCGCGCGAGCGGCACGGTCGCCGGCACCAGGCGGCCGCGGAGCCCACGTCCGTGCCGGTCCCGGCGAGCGGGTCGCCCGGGTCCGGCGGCGCGGGCGGATCGGCCGGGATCCGAGCCGGACCGGCGGCGGTCGGGGCTGGTAGTCACGCCAGCCAGCCTAGCCCGCGCGGGCCGCCGGAGTCGGTCAGGCCGTGCCGGGCGCGTTTCCCCCGGCGAATTCGTCCCATTGGGACGGCGTGTCGGTGCGCCATGTCAAAATCGTGATGGATGGCGGGTCGGCGTGTCGCGGCTGTGCGCCGCCGCGGGGAGATAACGTGCCGCCGTGAGGTCACCACGGCGCTGCTCCCGCAACGGCTGTCCACGACAGGCGGTCGCCACGCTGACCTACGTCTACAACGATTCCACCGCGGTCGTCGGACCGCTGGCCGCCTTCGCCGAGCCGCACACCTATGACCTCTGCGAGCCGCACGCCCGCAGCCTGACCGCGCCCCGCGGCTGGGAGCTGGTGCGCCACGACGGCGACTTCGCCCCGCCCCCGCCCACCACGGACGACCTGGTCGCCCTGGCCGACGCGGTCCGCGAGGCGGCCCGCCCGGCGCCGCCGCCGCGCCCGGAGGCCCACGACCATCTGCCGGGCCACCAGACCGGCCGCCGCGGCCACCTGCGCGTCATACCGCCCTCGCACTGAGCGTCAGGGCAGCGCCACCAGGCGGTGGCGGCCCTTGAGCCAGGGGAGCAGCTGCTCGTAGGCGGCGACCGTCTCCGGCTGCCCGTAGTCGTGCGAGAGCACGATCGCGCCGTCGTGCACGTGCTTCTTCACCGCGCGGACGACCTTCGCCCGGTGCGCCGCGCCCGACTCGCCGCCTCGGTGCTCCCAGTCCCGCGGATCGACCTGCCAGTAGATGGACCGCATGCCGAGGCGGGCGCCGGCCGCGACGAAGGCGCCGGTGAAGTTCCCGCCGGGCGCCCGCACGTACCCGATCCGGGCGCCGGGCACCGCCGCGCGGATGGCGTCGTTGGTGCGCCGCAGGTCCGCCTCGATCACGCCCGGCTTGCGCTTACCGAGAGTCAGGCTGTGCCGCCAGGTGTGGTTACAGAGGGTGTGTCCCTCGGCGGCGATCCGCCGGACCAGGCCGGGATGGGCCGCGACGTTCCGCCCCACCAGGCAGAAGGTCGCCTTCACCCCGTGTTTGCGCAGCAGGTCGAGCAGCCGCGGCGTCTGCACGGGATCGGGGCCGTCGTCGAAGCTCAGCGCGACCCCGGCGTCGCCGGTCCTCATCAGGCTGTCGGCCGGCCCGCGCCGGCCGGCCGGCTTCTTGCGTACCGGCGCGGCCGGCCGGGTGCGGGTCGAGGGCGGGGTCTTCGGCGGGGCCGACGCCTGCGGCGACGCGGACGTCACGGCGCCGACCCGGACGCTCTCGCGGCCCGGGCCGCAGCCGGAGACGGCGGCCAGCGCGAGCCCGATCACCAGCACCATGCGGGTACGCATAACACACGAACTCCGTCCGAGGGGTACAAACGAGGACGGGAACCACTATGGTCCCGCGAACCCCCGGAAACATCGATCACCCGCAGGCGTGGCACTGATCGGGGAGACGACAAAGCGGCGGCCCCCGGGCCGGGGACCGCCGCTCAGCTCCGTCCTACAGGTCCACTCCGGTCAGCACCATGACGCGGGGCTCCGTGTAGTCGTCCATCGCGCTCGCCAGGCCCTCGCGGCCGACGCCGCTGCCCTTCATCCCGCCGTACGGCATCTGATCCGCCCGGTACGACGGGACGTCGCCGACGATCACGCCGCCGACCTTCAGCTCCCGGTGCGCGGCGAACGCCGTCTGGATGTTGTGGGTGAAGACCCCGGCCTGCAGCCCGTACGCCGAATCGTTGATCGCCGCGAAGCCGGCCGCGTCGTCGGCGACCTCGGAGACCACTAGCACCGGGCCGAAGACCTCCTCGGCGACCACCTTGGCGCCGGGCGGCACGTCCGTGAGGACCGTCGGCGGGTAGGTCGCGCCCTCGCGCTTGCCGCCGACGACCACCGTGGCGCCGGCCGCCACCGCCTCCTGCACCCAGTCCTCGACCCGCCGCGCGGCGTCCTCGCTGATCATCGGGCCGACCTCGACGTCCGGGTCGTTCGGGTCGCCGGTGCGCAGCGCGGAGACCGCGTCGGTCAGGCGGGGCAGGAAGCCGGTCAGCCCGGCGTGCACGTACACCCGCTGCACCGAGATGCAGCTCTGTCCGGCCTGGTAGGTGCCGAACGCCGCTACCCGCTGCGCCGCCCAGTCCAGGTCCGCGTCGCTGCCGTAGTCCGCGCAGAGCAGCACGGCCGCGTTGCCGCCGAGCTCGAGCGTCACGTGCTTCTCCGGCACCGCGCGGCGGATCTGCGCGCCGACCGGCCCGGATCCGGTGAACGAGACGATCGGCAGCCGCGGGTCCGCCACCAGCGCCGCGGCCCGCTCGTTCGGGACCGGCAGCACCGAGAACATGCCGGCCGGCAGGTCGGTCTCGGCCAGGAGCTCGCCGAGCAGCAGGGCGGTCAGCGGGGTCGCGGGCGCGGGCTTGAGCACGATCGGCGCGCCGACCGCGATCGCCGGGGCGATCTTGTGCGCGACCAGGTTCAGCGGGAAGTTGAACGGCGAGATGCCCAGCACCGGGCCGCGCGGCACGCGCTTGACCACCGCGATCCGGCCGGTGCCGCCGGGGTCGGTGTCGAGCCGCTGCAGGTCGCCGGCGAACCGGCGGGCCTCCTCGGCCGCCCAGCGGAACACCGACCGGGCCCGGTCGGCCTCGATCCGCGCCCACTTCAGCGGCTTGCCGTTCTCGGCCGTGATCAGCGCGGCGATCTCCTCGCGGCGCTCGGCGAGGCGGGCCGAGACGTGGTCGAGGGCCGCCGCGCGGACGTGCGCGGGCAGGGCCGCGGCCCGGTCGGCGATCTCGGCCGCCGCCGCGACGGCGGCCTCGACCTGCTCCGGCCCGGCCCAGGTGGTACGCCCGACCACCCGGCCGTCGTACGGGTGCGTCACCGTCACCTCGTCGTCGCCGTGCACCGCAACGCCGGCGACATAGAACGCTGTCGTCTCCACCACCGCAGCCTATGCCGCCGCGGACGGTTGTCGCCGGGCGTGATGCAGGACACGATGGACGGGACTGGAGGTGCGCATGTCGAACCCGTGGCTCGCACTCACCCTCGGCGACGACCCGACCGAGCACATCGGCCAGGTGGGCCGGGCACACGAGCGTTTCCTGACCGGCGAGCAGGCCGGGACGCAGGTGCGGCCCGTCGTGGCCGACTCCTGGCGGCGCTCCGCGGGCGCGCTGGTGAGCCCGGACGGCACCGCGCCCATCGAGCTGAGCGACGGCGAGCTCGAGGCCTACCGCGCGGCGCATCCGCTGGCCCGGGTGCTGCCGATCTTCCGGGACCTGCTCGGCGGGCTCACCGACGACGGCGGGCACCTGATGGCGGTCTGCGACGCGCACGGCCGGCTGCTCTGGGTCGAGGGCGCCGCGGGGGTGCTGCGCGGCGCCGAGTCGATGAACTTCGTGCCGGGCGCCCGCTGGGACGAGGCGCACGCCGGCACCAACGCGCCCGGCACGGCCCTGGCCGTCGACCACTCGTTGCAGATCTTCGCCACCGAGCACTTCACCCGCGGCGTGCAGCGCTGGACCTGCGCGGCCGCGCCGATCCACGATCCCGCGACCGGGCGGCTGCTCGGCGCCATCGACGTCACCGGCGGCGACCACCTGGCCAACCCGCACAGCCTCGCGCTGGTCCGGGCCACCGCGCTCGCGGCCGAGGCGTACCTGCGCGCGCACCTGCCGGAGCCGGCGAACCTCGCCGCGACCGTCTCGGTGTCCGGGCGCGAGGAGGCCATCCTCTCGGTGGGCGGCCGGCGGCTGCGGCTCGGGCGCCGGCACTCGGAACTCCTGGTCCTGCTCCTCGTGCACCCGGAGGGCCGGACGGGAGACCAGCTCGGCTTCGACCTGTACGCCGAGGAGCTCAACCCGGTCACCGTCCGCGCGGAGCTCTCCCGGCTGCGCCGCATCCTCGGCCCCGAGCTGCTGGACTCGCGGCCCTACCGGCTGCGCGGGCACGTCGAGGCGGACTTCCTGACCGTGACGCGGCTGCTGGAGCGGGGCAGGGTCGCCGACGCGCTCGACGCGTACGCGGGCCCGTTGCTGCCCTCCTCGGACGCGCCGGGCATCGTCCGGCTGCGCCGGCTGATGGACTCCCGGCTGCGGGCGGCGGTGCTGACCGGCGGCGACCCGCGGCTGATCCTGGCCTTCCTCAGCGCGCCCTGGGGCGCCGACGACCTGGAGATGTGGGAGGCGTACGCGACCGCGCTGCCACCCGGCTCGCCGGCCCGCCCGCTGGCCATGAACCGGGTCGCCCAGCTGGCGGCCGAGTACGGCCTCACCCTGGCCGGGCGGCCCGCCCGTAGCCTCCGTGCAACGTCTGTGCAACGTCTCCGTATCTAGCGTCCTGCATATCCGCGTCGCCCAATGTCGGGCGGCGGCCCAGGTATGGAGGACCCCCCGTGACCATCTACTCCCCACCCGGATCAGACGGCGCGATCGTCAGCTACGAGTCGCGGTACGACCACTGGATCGGCGGCGAATACGTGCCGCCCGCCGAGGGCCGGTACTTCGAGAACCCCTCGCCGGTCAACGGACAGAACTTCTGCGAGATCGCCCGCGGCACCGCCGCCGACGTCGAGCGGGCCCTTGACGCGGCGCACGCCGCGGCCGACGCCTGGGGCCGGACCTCGGTCGCCGAGCGTGCCAACATCCTCAACAAGATCGCCGACCGGATGGAGGCGAACCTCGAGCAGCTCGCCGTCGCCGAGACCTGGGAGAACGGCAAGCCGGTCCGCGAGACGATGGCCGCCGACCTCCCGCTGGCGATCGACCACTTCCGCTACTTCGCCGGCGCGCTGCGCGCGCAGGAGGGCACCCTCGGCGAGATCGACGACGACACCATCGCCTACCACTTCCACGAGCCGCTCGGCGTCGTCGCGCAGATCATCCCCTGGAACTTCCCGATCCTGATGGCGGTCTGGAAGCTCGCGCCCGCGCTGGCCGCCGGCAACGCCGTCGTGCTCAAGCCGGCCGAGCAGACCCCGGCCTCGATCCACCTGTGGATGTCGCTCGTCGCCGACCTGCTGCCGCCGGGCGTCGTCAACATCGTGAACGGCTTCGGCGTCGAGGCCGGCAAGCCGCTGGCGTCCTCGAAGCGGGTGGCCAAGGTGGCGTTCACCGGCGAGACCACCACCGGCCGGCTGATCATGCAGTACGCCTCCGAGAACATCATCCCGGTGACGCTGGAGCTCGGCGGCAAGAGCCCGAACATCTTCTTCGACGACGTCAGCGCCGCCGACGACGACTTCATGGACAAGGCACTCGAGGGCTTCGCGATGTTCGCCCTCAACCAGGGCGAGGTCTGCACCTGCCCGTCCCGGGCGCTGATCCAGCGCGGCCACTACTCCGACTTCCTGGCCGCGGGCGTCAAGCGGATCGAGAACCTGAAGCAGGGCAACCCGCTGGACACCGACACCCAGGTCGGCGCGCAGGCCTCCAACGACCAGCTCGAGAAGATCCTGTCCTACTTCGACATCGGCCGGCAGGAGGGCGCCAAGGTCCTCATCGGTGGGTCCCGCGCCGACCTCGGCGGCGACCTGTCCGGCGGCTACTACGTGCAGCCCACCATCTTCGAGGGCGCCAACTCGATGCGGATCTTCCAGGAGGAGATCTTCGGGCCGGTGGTCTCGGTGACCTCGTTCTCCGACTACGCCGACGCGATCAAGATCGCCAACGACACCCTGTACGGCCTCGGCGCCGGGCTGTGGACGCGCGACATGAACACGGCGTACCGGGCGGGCCGGGAGATCAAGGCCGGCCGGGTCTGGACGAACTGCTACCACCTGTACCCGGCGCACGCCGCGTTCGGCGGATACAAGCAGTCCGGCATCGGCCGGGAGAACCACAAGATGATGCTCGACCACTACCAGCAGACGAAGAACCTGCTGGTCAGCTACTCGCCCAAGGCCATGGGCTTCTTCTAGGCCATGGGCGCCCGAGTAGACGTGACCCCCGCCGCGGCCGAACTCTTGCGGTCGCTGCGGGGGCAGCACGGCCCGCTGATGTTCCACCAGTCCGGCGGCTGCTGCGACGGCAGCTCACCGATGTGTTACCTCGAGGGGGAGTTCCGCACCGGAGCGAGCGATGTGCTGCTCGAGGAGCTGCGAATCGACGGCGTGGACGAGCCGATCTCCTTCTGGATGAGCACCTCGCAGTTCGAGGTCTGGAAGCACACCCACCTCACGGTGGATGTGGTGCCGGGCCGGGGCAGCGGCTTCAGCCTGGAGGCGCCCGAGGGGGTGCGCTTCCTGATCCGCAGCCGCGTGCTCACCCCGGAGGAGTTGGCGGCGCTCGCGTCGTGAGCCCGGGCCGGCCGCGGTGTGGGAAACCACCCCGCGGTCGGCCCGCGGCTGCGCTAGCGTCTGCGCCCGTGACCGGTTCCCCGCGTACGGAAGCAGAGGCCCTGGCCGTGCAGGACGCCCTGCGTCCACAGGTGATCGGCGGGCCCGGCCCGGCCGATCCGGCGACGGTCGCGGGGCTGGACGTGGCCTACCACGAGGACGGCGAGCGGCTCGCCGCGGCGATCGTCGTGCTCGACGCGCGGACACACGCGGTCCTCGACAGCGCGGTGGTGCACGGCCGGCCCGCGTTCCCGTACGTGCCCGGGCTGTTCGCGTTCCGGGAGGTGCCGGCGCTGCTGGAGGCGCTGGACCGGCTCCGCGTCCGGCCGGAGGTGCTGATCTGTGACGGGCACGGCCTGGCGCATCCGCGCCGGTTCGGGCTGGCCTGCCACCTCGGCGTGCTGACCGGGCTGCCGTCGTTCGGCGTCGGCAAGACGCCGCTGGTCGGCGCGTGGGAGCCGGTCGCCGAGCGGCGCGGCGCCCGGTCGGCGCTGGTCGACGGCGGCGAGGCGGTCGGCGCGGTGCTGCGGACCCGGGACGCGGTGAAGCCGGTCTTCGTCTCGGTGGGGCACCGGATGGACCTGGACACCGCGTGCGGGCTGACGCTCGCCCTGACGCCGCGGTTCCGGCTGCCGGAGACCACCCGGGCCGCGGACCGGGCCTGCCGCGACGCACTGGTGTGTGGACCCGCAGGTGTAACGGTCCCGAGACGGTGACGCCGCGTCGTTGGGACCCTTTGGTTACCAACGCTCCGTTACTCTCGGCGAGTCTGAATTGCCGTGCCGAGGAGTGAGCGTTGACTGATCTGTCCCAGCTGGTCAAGGCGTACGACGTCCGTGGCGTCGTGCCGGATCAGCTCAACGAGACGGTGGCCCGCGCGCTGGGCACGGCGTTCGTGGAGATGCTCCGGGATTCCGGCGACGAGGCCGAACGGATCGTGATCGCCCACGACATGCGCGAGACCGGCCCCGCGCTGGCCGCCGCGTTCGCCGCCGGCGCCAACGAGGCCGGCGCGGTCGTCGTGCACATCGGGCTCGGCTCGACCGACCAGCTCTACTACGCCTCCGGCGTGCTGGGGCTGCCCGGCGCGATGTTCACCGCCAGCCACAACCCGGCGCAGTACAACGGCATCAAGCTGTGCCGCTCGGGTGCCCGGCCGGTCGGCCAGGACAGCGGCCTGATCGTCGTCCGCCGGCACGCCGAGGAACTGCTCGACGACGTCGACGCGGTCGGCGAGGTGCCGTCGGCCATCGAGCGCCGCGACCTGCTGGCCGACTACGTCGGGCACCTGCGCTCGCTGGTCGACCTCTCCGGCATCCGCCCGCTCAAGGTGGTGGTCGACGCCGGCAACGGGATGGGCGGCTTCACCGTCCCGGCCGTGCTCGGCGACCAGGTGCTGCCGGCGCTGCCGCTGGAGATCGTGCCGCTCTACTTCGAGCTCGACGGCTCGTTCCCGAACCACGAGGCCAACCCGCTCGACCCGGCCAACCTGGTCGACCTGCAGGCCGCGGTCCGCGAGCACGGCGCCGACCTGGGTCTCGCGTTCGACGGCGACGCCGACCGTTGCTTCGTCGTCGACGAGAACGGCGACCCGGTCTCGCCGTCGGCGGTCACCGCGCTGGTGGCGAAGCGGGAGCTGGCCAAGTTCCCCGGCAGCACGGTCATCCACAACCTGATCACCTCGGCCGCCGTGCCGGAGATCATCAAGGAGAACGGCGGCGTGCCGGTGCGCAGCCGGGTCGGCCACTCGTTCATCAAGGCCGAGATGGCCCGGACGAACGCCGTCTTCGGCGGCGAGCACTCGGCGCACTACTACTTCCGCGACTTCTGGTTCGCCGACACCGGCATGCTCGCCGCGCTGCACGTCCTGGCGGCGCTCGGCGGGCAGCAGCGGCCGCTGTCGGCGTTCGCGGCGGAGTTCGAGCGCTACGTCGCGTCGGGCGAGATCAACTCCAAGGTCGCCGACGCGGCGGCCAAAGTCGCCGAGGTGCGTGCCGCGTTCCCGGACGCCACATTCGACGACCTGGACGGCATGACCGCCGAACTCGCCGACGGCTCCTGGTTCAACCTGCGCGCGTCGAACACCGAGCCCCTGCTGCGCCTCAACGTCGAGGCGGCGAAGCCGGACCGCATGGCGGCGCTCCGCGACGAGGTGCTCGCCATCGTTCGCAGTTAGGATCACCTGGATCCACGACACTGTCCGCGTACGCCTTAAGGAGCCGTTCTGTGGCCCTCGACCCGCAGTTGCTGGAGATTCTGGCCTGCCCGGACACACACCACGCGCCACTGGACTACGACGCCGGTGCGCAGACGCTGACCTGCACGGAGTGTGGTCGCGTCTTCGAGGTGCGCGACGACATCCCGGTGCTGCTGCTGGACGAGGCGACCACGCCCGGAAAGGCCTCTTGATGGCGGGCCCGTTCGACGGTACGGCCGGCCTCACCGGACGCCGGGTGGCGGACGAGGCGCTGCTCGAGGACGAGAAGGCGATGGCCGAGAACGACCCGGGCGGCATGCTGCGGGCCACCGCGTCCGCCGGGGCCCAGGTCCGGGAGTCGGCGGCGCTGGCCGCCGAGGCCAACCTGAGCGCGCTGGCCGACGAGGGCCGACCGCGCGCGGTCGTCGTCGCCGGCATCGGCACCGCCGGCCTGACCGGCGGCATCCTCGCCACCGTCGCGGGTCCGCGCTGCCCGGTCCCGATCATCGGGCACCGCAGCGCGGGCGTGCCCGGCTGGGTCGGCGCGGCCGACGTGGTCATCGCCGTCTCCGCCAGCGGCCGCAGCCCCGAGGCGCTGGCCGCGGCGGACGCCGCGGCCCGCCGCGGCGCGCGGCTGGTGGCGATCGGCAACCCCGACTCCGAGCTGCAGGCGATGGCCGAGCGGGCCCGGGCGCCGTTCATCCCGGTGCCGCGCCGGGCGCCGGCCCGGGCCAGCCTCTGGGGCCTGGCCGTCCCGGTCCTGCTGGCGGCCCGCAGCCTCGGCCTGGTCAAGGTCAACGAGGCCGACCTCGCGGAGACCGCGGCCCGCCTCGACGCCGACGCCGAGCGCTGCCGGGTCAGCGCCGAGTCCTTCGTGAACCCGGCGAAGTCCCTGGCACTCGGCCTGGCCGGCTCGATCCCGATCGTCTGGGGCTCGTCGCCGCTGGCCACGGTCGCCGCCCGCCGCTTCGCCGACACGCTGGCCGCGAACGCCCGCTACCCGGTGATGGCCGGCGCGCTCGGCGAGGCCGGCCGCGGCCGGGTCGGCCTGCTCGACGGGCCGTTCGGCGGCCTGGCCGAGTCGGTGCACGACATCTTCGCCGACCCGGACGCCGAGGCCGAGACGGCCACCCGCCTGCGGCTGGTGGTGCTGCGCGACGGCGGCCTCAACCCGGAGGAGGAGGCCGACGAGCCGGTGGCCGTCGAGGAGCGCCGCGCCGACGCGGTGCAGACCCTCGCGGAACGCCGGGGCGTGCGCTGCGACGTGGTCACCGCCGAGGGCGGCTCCGCGCTGGAGCGGCTGGCGTCGCTGGTCGCGGTGCCCGACTTCGCCTCGATCTATCTGGCGCTGGCGCACGGCCTCGACCCGATGGCGGTCCCGGCGATCAACGAGATGAAGGAACTGAGCAACCCGATACCCGAGGGCCTGCAGTGAGTGCGGGCGGCGGCACCAAGGCGATCGTCGCGGCGCTGGGCGCCAACCTGGGCATCGCGGCAACGAAGTTCGTCGCCTGGGCGCTGACCGGCTCCTCCTCGATGCTGGCCGAGGCCATCCACTCGGTCGCCGACTCCGGCAACCAGGCGCTGCTGCTGCTCGGCGGCAAGCGGGCGACCCGCAAGGCGACACCGCAACACCCCTTCGGGTACGGCCGTGAGCGCTACATCTACGCGTTCATCGTCTCGATCGTGCTGTTCAGCGTCGGTGGCCTCTTCGCGCTCTACGAGGCGTACCACAAGCTGCACGACCCGCACCCGATCGAGAGCTGGCAGTGGGTGCCGATCGCGGTGCTGATCGTCGCCATCGGCCTGGAGACCTTCTCGTTCCGGACGGCGATCAACGAGTCGAACCTGATCCGCGGCAAGGCCTCGTGGGTCTCCTTCGTGCGCCGCGCCAAGGCACCCGAGCTGCCGGTCGTCCTGCTCGAGGACGCCGGCGCGCTGCTCGGCCTGGTCTTCGCCCTCTTCGGCGTCTCGTTGACCCTGGTCACCGGCGACGGCACCTGGGACGGCATCGGCACCGCGGCCATCGGCCTGCTGCTGGTGTCCATCGCGATCGTCCTCGCGATCGAGACCAAGAGCCTGCTGCTGGGCGAGGGCGCGAACCCCGAGGACGTCACGAAGATCGAGCAGGCCGTGCTGGCCGGCTCCGGCGTCGAGCGCATCATCCACATGAAGACGCTCTACCTGGGCCCCGACGAGCTGCTGGTCGCCGCGAAGATCGCGGTGCCGCCGGCGGAGAACGCGGCCGAGGTGGCGCGGCACATCGACGAGTGCGAGGCCCGGATCCGCGAGGCGTTGCCGGTCGCCCGGGTGATCTACCTGGAGCCGGATATCTACCACCCGGAGGCGGCGTCCTCGTCGTCCGAGACCGCCGCGGAACCCGCGACGGCGTAACCGCACAGGAACGAGGCCGGCTGTGGCTGCTGTCTTCCCACTTCGCGGCGTCGTCCGCCCGTACGCCTGGGGCTCTCGTACGTCGATCGCCGAGCTGCAGGGCCGGCCGTCGCCGAGCGACACCCCCGAGGCGGAGCTGTGGCTGGGCGCGCACCCCGGCGACCCGTCGACGGTCACCGGCCCAGACGGCCCGATCAGCCTCGCCACGCTGATCGAGGAGGACCCGAAGGGTCAGCTCGGCGCGGAGGTCGTCGACGAGTTCGGCGCGCGCCTGCCGTACCTGATGAAGGTCCTGGCCGCGGCGGCCCCGCTGTCGCTGCAGGCGCACCCTGACGCGGAGTACGCGCGGCGGGCCTACGCGGCGCAGGAGGCGGACCCGGACGCGCCGCGCAACTACACGGACGCCCACCACAAGCCGGAGATGCTCGTCGCGCTCACGCCGTTCGACGCGCTCTGCGGCTTCCGCGCGCCGGACGTGTCGGCGGCGCTGCTCGCGGACCTGAACATCCCGCGCCTGGCGCCGGTGATCGCGGCGCTGCGGACCGGCCCGGCGGGCCTTCGTGACGCGGTCCGCGACCTGCTGACCTGGCCCGCGAGCGACCGCCCCGCCCTGATCGACGAGGTGGTCGCGGCGGCCCGGGCCGCGGTGCCCGCCACGCGCGGCCACGAGCTGGCGATCGACCTGGCCGGCCACTACCCGGGCGATCCCGGCGTGCTGGTGGCGCTCCTGCTCAACCACGTCCGGCTGGCGCCCGGCGAGGCGATCTGGATGCCGGCCGGCAACCTGCACGCATACCTGCACGGCACCGGCATCGAGATTATGGCCGCCAGCGACAACGTCCTGCGCGGCGGCCTGACCCCGAAACGGGTGGACGTGGAGGAGCTCCTGCGCGTCCTGCGCTTCGAGGTCCTCGACGACCCGATCCTCCCGGCGACGGAGGTGGCACCGGGCGTCACAACCTGGCAGGTCCCGGCCCGCGAGTTCGCCCTCTACCGGCTGACGCTCACGCCGACGACGCCGCCGCTACGCCTGCCGGGCACCGGCCCCCGCATCGTCCTCGGCACCCGGGGCGACGTCTTCGTGGCGGAAGCGGTCGACGGCACGCCGACCGAGGTCCTGCCGGGCACCGCGGCCTACGTCCCAGCCGAGACCGGCCCCGCCACGGTCGCCGGTGTAGGCGAGGTCTTCGTAGCCTGCCCCGCCCCCTAACCAACCACCCCGCCGCCTAGTCCAGACGCCGCCCGCCCTGCCGCCCGGCCGCCCGCCCTGCCGCCCTGCCGCCCGGCCGCCCTGCCGCCCTGCCGCCCGGTCTGCCGTCCGCCCTGCCGCCCGGCCTGCCGCCCGGCCTGCGGACCCGGGGTGCCCGCTTCGCCGCCGGCTTCCCTGCGATCTCTCCGCCTGGCGCGCGCGTTGTCGACGACGAAGGGGTACGAAATAGGAAATTTCCGGATTTGCTTGACAGGGTTGTGTGCGGAGTGTGAATCTATAAACACGCAGCGTCATTGGTGATCGGGGGGTCCCACGGGCGCGCGCGGTACCAAACCGGGGGGATGAACGGGGCGACGGATCTTTGATCCGCCGCCCCGTTCGCTGTGTGGACGATCTCCGCCCGGCGGCCGGTCCCGGTGGCGCGACGCCGCGCTCACCGGCCCGATGTGCCGGTCGACCCGATCCTGCGTCTGTCGACACGCCGCCCGTACCTGATGGTGGTCCGATGTCCGACAAATCCCCGCCCATACCCGATAGTGGCCCGATGTCCGCTCGACCCGCCTCGGACCGCCAACCGCGACATCCACTCTGAGCGCCCCCCTTTGGCCTGGCTTTTTGGGGGTTGGGGGGCAATGATCAGCAGCGCTACCGCCGGCTGATCGTCAGTTGATCGCCGGGCGGTCACACGGGCCGAAAGGGGACAGTGCAATATTGGATCGCATGAGAGCCCGGGTACTCGTCGTCGATGACGACCCAGCGCTGGCCGAGATGCTCGGCATCGTCCTGCGCAGCGAAGGTTTCCTGCCGTCCTTCGTCGCCGACGGCGAGCGCGCCCTCGCCGCGTTCCGGGAGAACCGGCCCGACATCGTCCTGCTGGATCTGATGCTGCCCGGCATGAGCGGCATCGACGTGGCCCGGGCCATCCGGACCGAGTCGGGCATCCCGATCGTCATGCTGACGGCCAAGAGCGACACCGTCGACGTGGTGCTCGGGCTGGAGTCCGGCGCCGACGACTACGTGGTCAAGCCGTTCAAGCCTAAGGAGCTGGTCGCGCGGATGCGTGCCCGGCTGCGCCGGGGCGAGGACGCCGCGCCCGAGCTGCTCACCATCGGGCCGCCCGGCAACCAGATCACCATCGACGTGCCCGCGCACACGGTCGCGCGCGACGGCGAGGAGGTGAAGCTGACGCCGCTCGAGTTCGACCTGCTGGTCGCGCTCGCCCGCAAGCCGCGCCAGGTCTTCACCCGTGAGGTGCTGCTCGAGCAGGTCTGGGGCTACCGGCACGCGGCGGACACCCGGCTGGTGAACGTGCACGTCCAGCGGCTGCGCGCGAAGATCGAACCGGACCCGGAGCGGCCCGAGATCATCCTCACGGTGCGCGGGGTCGGCTACAAGGCGGGAACCGGATAGCGGCCCGGAGGGGCTAACCTTGCCCCCGATATGCATGCTCCCGCCTGGCTCCCGATGCCCGTCCGCCGCACCCTGCGCCTGGTGCGGCGGGAGTGGCGCATCGGCGTGCGCCGGGGCCGGCGGGTCGCCGCGCCCGCGCGCCGGGCCTGGCGCCGCTCGCTGCACCTGCGGGTCGTCACCCTGACGCTGGTCGCGTCGAGCCTGCTGGTGGGCGCGTTCGGGTGGTTCATCGCGAACCGGAGCACGCAGATCCTGCTGGATCGCGCCGAGGACGAGGTGCACGCCCAGATGCTGGGCAAGGTGGAGTACGCGTACCAGCAGCTCACGGTGCACCGGCAGGTGTTCGACCGGACGCTGCCGGCGACGATCATCGACACGGTGAACCGGCTCGCCGACGGCGACTCGGCGGAGAGCGGCGGGGCGATCGTCTCGCTGCGCGCCGACAACTTCCCCGAGCTCAAGCCGGTCACCTCGGTGAAGGTGGACACCACCTCCCTGATCACCCCGGACATGGTGCGCGCCGTCGCCGACGGCCAGGTCGCACAGCAGATCCGGACCGCGACGATCGGCGGCGTGCGGACCAAGTACCTGGTCTACGGGTCGCCGGTGCCGACCAGTTTCGGCCACGTCGAGCTCTACTACCTGGTCCCGCTCACCACCGAGGACCAGGCGGCCAACGAGATCCGGACCACCGTGCTGGTCACCGGCATGACCCTGGTCATCCTGCTCGGGGTGGTCGCGGGCCTGGTCACCCGAATGGTGGTCACCCCGGTGCGGGTCGCCGCGCGCACCGCGCAGCGGCTCTCGGCCGGCCTGCTCGACCAGCGCATGAAGGTCGACGGCGAGGACGACCTGGCCCTGCTGGCGGCCTCGTTCAACCAGATGGCGGCCAACCTGCAGCGCCAGATCGTGCGCCTGGAGGAGATGTCCCGGCTGCAGCGGCGCTTCACCTCCGACGTGTCGCACGAGCTGCGCACCCCGCTGACCACCGTGCGGATGGCGGCCGACCTGCTCTTCTCCGAGCGTGAGGACTTCGACCCGGCGGTGGCGCGCAGCGCCGAGCTGCTGCAGGCCGAGCTGGACCGCTTCGAGAGCCTGCTGACCGACCTGCTGGAGATCAGCCGCTTCGACGCGGGCTTCGCCGCGCTCGACGCCGAATACACCGACCTGGTGCCGATCGTCGAGCGGGTCGCGGAGCGCCTGACCGGGCTCGGCGAGCGGGTCGGGGTGACCATCGACCTGCGGCTGCCGGGGACGCCGGTGATCGCCGAGGTCGACCCGCGCCGCATCGAGCGGGTGCTGCGCAACCTGGTCGGCAACGCCGTCGAGCACGGCGAGGGCCGGCCGGTCGAGGTCACCCTGGCGACGGACGAGGCCGCCGTCGCGGTCACCGTCCGGGATCACGGCGTCGGGCTCAAGCCCGGTGAGGAGCGGTTGGTGTTCAACCGGTTCTGGCGTGCCGACCCGTCCCGGGCCCGGCAGACCGGCGGCACCGGGCTGGGCCTGTCGATCGCGGTCGAGGACGCCCGGCTGCACGGCGGCTGGCTGGAGGCGTGGGGCGAGCCGGGCGGCGGCGCGCAGTTCCGGCTGACCGTGCCGGTGCGCTCCGGCGACCGCCTGGTCGCGGCGCCGCTGCCGCTGATTCCCCGCGACCGCGCCGTCGACGCGCAGCCCGTGGCGCTCGAGGCGGCGCCCGCGCCGGACGACGACGTCGCCGGCGAGCCCGCGGGGGTGGCCCGATGAGGGCCCGCCTGCGCGCCCTGCTGGCCGCGCCGCTGCTGGCCGCGCTCCTGCTCGGCGGCTGCGGCATCCCCGACGGCACGGACGTGCGGCGCATCGGCCCGGGCCCGTCGACCGGGACGTCCGCCGGCGACGACGTCGCGCCGACCCGGCACGGCCGGGAGAGCACCCTGGAGCCGAAGACCTTCGTCCAGTACTACCTCGAGGCCGCCGCGGGGGATCCGAGCGGGGCGATGGAGCGGGTCAAGGAGTTCCTGTCGCCGTCGGCCGCCGCCAAGCTCAGGGCGCCGCTGCCGGACATCCGGGTGGTGCACCTGGTCGAGGACCCGCTGGTCAACCCCGGCAGCGACGCGGTGACCCTGCGCGCGCAGACCATCGGCGTGCTGGGTCACAACGGCACCCTCGACCCGAGCTCGGACGTCCGGAAGATCGAATACAAGCTCACCGTCGGATACATCAGCGGCAAGAACGGGCTGTTCGTGACGAACGCGCCCCCGGTGCTGCTGATCAGCGACAGCGCGCTCAACGCCTTCTACGACCGCCGCAACCTCTACTTCTGGAATCTCGAGCAGACCGGCCTCGTGCCCGACGTGCGGTACCTGTCCAAGGACCTGCCGTCGGAGCAGGCGCCCAACGAGATCCTCAAGTGGCTGATCGAGGGCCCGTCGCAGCTGCTCGAGGACACCGTCGTGGAGCTGCCGGAGGGCACCGCGCTGGACGGCAACGTGCCCGCGGTGAGCGACGACACGCTGCAGATCAACCTCAGCGGCCAGGCGGTGCAGCCCCCCGACGATCCGGACGCGCTGGACCGGCTCCGGCGCCAGCTCATGTGGTCGCTGCGGCCCAACCTGCCCCGCACGCTCAAGCTACGGGTCGGCAGCCAGGAGCAGCACAGCTACGACGGCAACGAGTACCTCACCAGCAACCTGGCGTACGCGCTGGTGTCGCGGCCGGAGCGCTTCCTGATCTACAACGGCCAGGTGCGCCGGATGTCGCGCTTCGCGAACCCCACCGACCCGGTGCCGGTGTTGCGCCCGGAGGCCAACCGCAACGTCCGGGCCGCGGCCCTGGCCGCCTCGGGCGACCGCCGGTTCGCCGCGCTCGTGGTCGACGCCGGCGAGCGGCAGGAGCTGCGCGTCGCCGCGGCGCCGGCCGGCGAGCAGGCCGAGCTGGCCCGGGTGCGCCTGCCCGGCGGCAGCCCCGGCCAGCCGGTCTGGGCGATCACCTCGGACGACCCGCACATCCCCGCGGTCGGACTGATCACCGTCGGCGGGCGGCTGTACAGCTTCGCCTCCGACGGCTCGCCGGTCGCCGCGGTGGCCGTGCCGGGCGCGTCCTCGGGCATCACCGCGGTCGCGGTCGCGCCGGACGGCCGCCGGATCGCGCTGGCGGCCGGCGGCCGGGTCTTCATCGCCGCGCTGGCGACCAACGGCGACGGCGTGCAGGTACGCCAGTCGCGGCACATCCTCACGTCGCCGCTGCGCCAGGTGACCGCGCTCGACTGGAGCAGCGAGACCTGGCTGACCGTCGCCGGCGCCCGGGCGGACCGCAACCGGGTGGCGATCTTCGAGGTGACGATCGACGGCACCCAGGTCTCGGCCCGGCTCGACGACATCGGCACCGCGAACGTCAGCTACCTGGCGGCCTACCCGGTCGGCCCGACGGCGAGCAAGGACAGTTCGGACAACGTGGCCTACGTGGCCAACGGCGCCGCCTTCGACGTGCAGTACGGGCCGGTCCGGATCGTCGTGGGTGATCTCGCCGAGCCGAATCCGCCGTCCGGCGTGGCGCCCACCGCGCCGTTCTTCCTGCGCTGAGCGTGCCGCGTGGTCCGGTCGTGGTCGTCCGGTCTCGGCGCCGACCTGGCCGACCTGATCCTGCCGGGTTCCTGCGCCGGCTGCGGCGCCGAGCGGGTGCCGCTGCGCGCCGGGGTGTGCGCCGGCTGCGTCGCCGCGCTGGAGGCCCTGACGCCCTTTCCGACGGCCCCGGTGCCCCCGCCGCGCGGTATGCCCGCCTGCACGGCCGTCGGCGCGTACGAGGGCGCGCTGCGGGGCGTGCTGCTGGCGTACAAGGAGCGGGGCCGGCACCGGCTCGCCGGGCCGCTGGGCGCGCTGCTCGCCGTCGCGGTCGCCCGGGCCGCGCCGCGGGGCGTGCCGGTGTGGCTGGTGCCGGTGCCGTCGACCGCGAGCGCGGCGCGCGAGCGGCACGGCGATCACATGGCGCGGCTCGCCACACAGGCCGTGCGACGCCTGCGCGCGGCGGGCTGGGAGGCTGGTGTCGGCCGGCCGCTGCGCGCGTTGCCACGGCCGGACTCCGCGTCACTGCATGTAGCGGCCCGGGCCGCCGCGGCTGAGAGTTCCCTGCGAATCAAGGGTACTCGGATCCGCGTTTTGCGACGCCGACCGACGATGAGAGGCACCCTGATAGTGGTTGACGACATCGTCACCACCGGGGCCACGCTGGCAGCGGTAACAAGTCGTCTCCGGGAGGCGGACATGCAGGTCACGGGTGCTGCGGTGCTCGCTGCGACCAGGCTGCGCGGCGGCCGGGCGCCGACCGGGGTACCGGCCGCCGACGGGGCACCGCCAGGGCCGAAAGTCCCCGCGTCCGTTCCCCGAACGAGGGGTGACGAGCGGGCGTCGGCAGGTTAGCGTCTAGTGACGAGGGTAAGCGTCCGCACTTGCCCGCCACCGGCGCGAAGCCCGCGGTCCCTGCAAAGGGTCCGGCCCGCCGCACCGGAAAGGAGCGTCCCCGTCCGCCGATGAGGCCTGATGCGTGGCTCGCTCCGCGATCCGGGCATCGCCGAAGTCAGCACACCACCTCGCAGTACGGCGCCCCCGACACCCCGTCGTCCGGGCGCCCGCAAGATCGAAACGTTGGGGGAGGTCACGAGTGGACATTGTCGTCAAGGGCCGCAACGTAGAGGTTCCTGATCACTATCGGGAACATGTCGCCGACAAGCTGGCAAAGGTCGAACGCTACGACCAGAAGCTGATCAGAGTCGACGTGGAGCTCTTCCACGAACGCAATCCCCGGCAGTCCGACAACTGTCAGCGCGTGGAGATCACCGTGGTGACCCGCGGACCGGTGATCCGCGCGGAGGCCACCGCCAAGGACTTCTATGCGGCACTGGATGTCGCGATCAACAAGCTTGACGGGCGCCTGCGGCGCGCGGCCGACCGCCGCCGAGTGCACCGCGGACGGCACGCGCCGGTATCCGTCGCCGCCGCCACCGCCGGGCTACCCACCGACCTGCCGAGCCTGGCGCAGGCCAACGGGGACTCGCACGCGGCGACCGACCTGATGGAACACGACGACAGCCAGCCCTGGCGCATCGTGCGGGAGAAGGAACACTCCGCCGACCCGATGACCGTCGACGACGCCCTCTTCCAGATGGAGCTCGTCGGTCACGATTTCTACCTGTTCCATGACAAGGAGAGTGGTCGGCCCAGCGTCGTCTACCGGCGTCGCGGGTATGACTACGGCATTCTCAGCCTGGAGAGCACCGGATAGCTGGGAAGAGGCCCCCTGGCTGGCGTGCGGCCATCCCGCGCGTCAGCCGTCGAGGCGCGAACCCTCCGTCAGCAGGTCCTCCGCGACCAGCGCGAACTGCACGTCGTCGTTGCGCCGGCCATCGTTGCCCGGCAGCCGCGACCGCAGGTATGCCTCGCGCTTGAACCCGGCCTTCTCAAGCACCCGCTGCGAGCCCAGATTCGTGGGCAGCGCGCCGGCGATCAGCCGCGCGATGCCCGTCTCGGCGAACGCCCACAACGAGACGAGCTGGGCCGCCCGGGTGGGGTAACCGCGCCCGCGCCAGGCCGGCATCATGCTGTAGCCGATCATCGCCTGGCCGGTGCTCGGCTCCTGGTAGTACAGGCCTATGTCGCCGGTGGGCGTGCCCGTCGCGGCGTCGACGATGACCAGGTCGGCGCGCTCTCCGGCCAGCCAGTGCGATTGCGCGCAGGCGCAGCGCCGGAGGATCTTGTCGCGGCTGGGCGCCACCGGCGGCACGGTGGTCGCCACGACGTCCGCCAGGCCGTGCAGCTCGGCGATGAAGTCCACGTCGCCGGGGACCAGTGGCCGCAGCGTCACCACGCCGTCGGTCAGCTCGCCGCCGGGCAGGTCCGGCAGCGCCCGCTCGGCGGGCCCGGGCTCGTCGCCGGCCAGCCGCGCATAGGCGAGCAGGTCGTCCCGGCCGCCGTCGCGGTTGGGCAGCACGCCGCGGCGCACGCCCTCACACGCGAAGCCGTTGGCGAGCGCGACCCGCTGGCTGAGCGGGTTCTCCCGGTGGGTGAGCAGCTCGATGCGCTCCATGCCGGTGTGGAACGCGTGCTCGGTCAGCGCCCGGACGGCCGCGGTCGCCACGCCGCGCCCGCGCGCCCACGGGCCGACCCAGTAGCCGAGCTCGGCCTGGCCCCGGTTCGGTACCACCTTGTCCAGGCCGATGCCGCCGAGCAGGCGGTCGGTGGCCGGGTCGGCGATCGCGTAGAGCCCGCCGCCAAAGGCGAACATGCCGGGCGCGACGTCGCTGACGTAGGACTCGGCCTGCGCGCGGGTGAACGGCACCGGCAGCGGCGGCAGGAAGCGCTGCACCGCCGGGTCGGCGTAGCCGGCCAGCAGGTCGTCGACGTCGCGTCGCGCGAAGCCGCGCAGGCGCACCCCCTGGCCTGGGATGGTGGGAACGATCATGCCGACTCACCCTTCAACAGCGAACCGACCCAGCAGTCCCGCCGTACTCCGTTGATCTCCAGAGCCTGCCTCAGCATGCCCTCCATCGTGAAGCCTGCCTTCTCCGCGGCCCTTCTCGAGGCAACGTTGCCCACCTCGGCGCGCCACTGGATCCGGGACAGCCCCAGCGCCTCGAAGCCCCAGGCGCAGACGGCCCGGGTCGCGGCGGTCGCGTAGCCGCGCCCGCGCGCCCACGGCGAGATCAGGTAACCGACCTCGGCCACCGCCGGATCGCCGGGAAGGATGTGCAGGTCGACCGAGCCCGCGTACGCGCCGGCCTCGTCCGCTATCGCGAAGACCGCCTCGGTGCCCCGGGCCCACCGGTACGGCACGGTGCGGCCGACGTGCCGGCCGGCCTCCGTCTCCGTGTACGGCTGCGGCACACCGCCCCACCGGACGACCTCGGGGTCGCTGCGGGTCGCGACGATTCGGGACACGTCGCGCTGTTCCGGCGGCCGCAGGGTGAGCGCACCCGCCGGCAGCGTCGGGTGCGCCCCGCCGAACGTGCGCGCCGCCCGGCGTACGGGATCGGGGACGTCCGTGCCCGCGGCGGTGAGGTCGCCGGGCAGCAGGGCCGCCAGCCACCGCTCCCGGCCGGCCCCGCCGTCGGCGGGCTCCTCGCCGATCATCCGGAAGCCGAGCCGGAGCGCGGTCAGCCGGGAGGCGTGGTTGCCGATCGTGGCCCGCCAGTCGACGCGGGCCAGGCCGAGCCCGTCGCCGAAGGCCCAACCCAGCAGCGCCCGGGCGGCGCGCTCGGTGACCCGGTTGCCCCGGGCCCAGGGCGCGGACCAGTAGCCGAGCGCGGCCGTGCCGGCGTCGCGGTCGACCGCGTTCAGGGCGACGCTGCCGGCCAGAGCGTGCTCCCCGCCGGCCGCCGGGTCGAAGATCCCGAGGTGCAGGGCGGTGCCCGCGGCGAGCAGCCGCGGCGCGAGGCCACCGACGAAGGCCTCGGCGTGCGCCGCCTCGTACGGCCAGGGCAGCCCGGAGACCCGGCGGTGCAGTTCGCGGTCCTGACAGGCCCGGTGCACCGCCCGGGCGTCGTCCGGCCGCCAGGGCCGCAGTAGCAGTTCGCCGGCGCGGATCTGGACCGTCTCCACGCGGCCATCCTGCCCGACACGCCCCAGGCCGCCAAAAGGTTGCAGCGCTCCCGCGGATGCGCTCTCAGCGAACTTCTTACCCCTTTTAGACCATTTTGCGAGTTTGGCAGGAGGCTCGGGTCACGGTCGCCCAGAGAAGACGCCTACGATGGTTCGGCAGACCGTCTAGGGGAGCGTTGACCCGTGTCGATTTTGGAAAAATTCCTACGCGCCGGCGAAGGCCGCATGGTGCGACGGCTCAAGGCGATCGCTAACGCGGTCAACTCGATCGAGGACGAGTACACCGACCTCAGCGATGACGAGCTGCGGGACTGTACCCAGCAGTTCAAGGATCGCTACGCCGACGGCGAGTCGCTCGACTCGTTGCTGGTCGAGGCGTTCGCGGTGGCCCGCGAGGGCGCCCGCCGAGTGCTCGGCCAGCGGGCGTACGACGTCCAGCTGATGGGCGGTGCCGCCCTGCACTTCGGCAACATCCCCGAGATGAAGACCGGTGAGGGCAAGACCCTGACCGGCGTGTTCCCCGCCTACCTCAACGCGCTCAGCGGCGACGGCGTGCACATCATCACGGTCAACGACTACCTCGCGCAGCGCGACGCCGAGTGGGTCGGCCGGGTGCACGTCTTCCTCGGCCTGAGCGTCGGCGTGATCCTGCCGAACCGGCCGGCCGCCGAGCACCGCGCCGCCTACGAGTGCGACATCACGTACGGCACCAACAACGAGTTCGGCTTCGACTACCTGCGCGACAACATGGCGTGGGCGGCGAGCGAGCTGGTGCAGCGCGGCCACAACTTCGCCATCGTCGACGAGGTCGACTCGATCCTCATCGACGAGGCGCGTACCCCGCTGATCATCTCCGGCCCGGGCGAGCACTCCGCCCGCTGGTACGGCGAGTTCGCCGCCCTGGTCGGCCGCCTGCAGAAGGGCACCGACGGCGAGGGCGACTACGAGGTCGATCACGCTAAGCGCACCGTCGCGATCACCGAGCGTGGCGTCGCCCGGGTCGAGGACCGGCTCGGCATCGACAACCTCTACGAGTCGGTGAACACGCCGCTGGTGGGCTACCTGAACAACGCCATCAAGGCCAAGGAGCTCTACCGCAAGGACAAGGACTACATCGTCGACGAGAACGGCGAGGTCCTGATCGTCGACGAGTTCACCGGCCGCATCCTGCACGGCCGGCGCTACAACGAGGGCATGCACCAGGCCATCGAGGCGAAGGAGGGCGTGGAGGTCAAGCAGGAGAACCAGACCCTGGCGACCGTCACGCTGCAGAACTACTTCCGGCTCTACAACAAGCTCGGCGGCATGACCGGTACGGCGCAGACCGAGGCCGGCGAGTTCAACCAGGTCTACAAGGTCGGCGTCGTCTCCATCCCGACCCACCGCCCGATGATCCGCATCGACCACCCGGACGTCATCTACAAGACCGAGAAGGCCAAGTTCAACGCGGTCATCGAGGACATCGCCGAGCGGCACGCGACCGGCCAGCCGGTCCTGGTCGGCACGGTCTCGGTGGAGAACTCCGAGATCCTCTCGACGCTGCTGCGCAAGCGCGGCATCCCGCACAGCGTGCTGAACGCGAAGTTCCACGCGCAGGAGGCGACGATCATCGCCCAGGCGGGCCGCAAGGGCGGGGTCACGGTCGCCACCAACATGGCGGGCCGCGGCACCGACATCCTGCTCGGCGGCAACCCCGAGTTCCTCGCGGCGAGCGAGCTGCGCCAGCGCGGCATCGACCCGGTCGAGGACCCGGAGGAGTACGCGAAGGTGCTCGAGGAGATCCTTCCGACCTGGAAGGAGGCCTGCGAGGCCGAGGCCGCCGAGGTGATCACGGCCGGCGGGCTCTACGTGCTCGGCACCGAGCGGCACGACTCCCGGCGCATCGACAACCAGCTGCGCGGCCGTTCCGGCCGGCAGGGCGACCCGGGCGAGTCCCGGTTCTACCTGTCGCTGCAGGACGACCTGATGAAGCGGTTCCGGGCCGGCGCGGTCGAGGCGGTCATGGAGCGCTTCAACATCCCCGAGGACGTGCCCATCGAGTCGAAGATGGTCACCCGGCAGATCCGCAGCGCGCAGACCCAGATCGAGGGCCAGAACGCGGAGATCCGCAAGAACGTCCTCAAGTACGACGAGGTGATGAACAAGCAGCGCATGGTCATCTACGCCGAGCGCAAGCGCGTGCTCGACGGCGAGGACATGCACGACCAGGCCGAGCACATGATCAACGACGTGGTCGCGGACTACGTCAGGGCGGCCACCTCCGAGGGTTACGCGGAGGACTGGGACCTGGACCAGCTCTGGGTCGGCCTCAAGCGCCTCTACCCGGTCGGCGTCACCATCGACGAGCTCGTCGAGGAGTCCGGCGGGGAGCGCGGCACCCTCGACCAGGAGTTCGTGATCGAGGAGCTGAAGAAGGACGCCCTGGCGGCCTACGCGGCCCGCGAGGAGGAGCTGGGCGAGGAGGCGGTCCGCGAGCTCGAGCGGCAGGTGCTGCTCGCGGTGATCGACCGCAAGTGGCGCGAGCACCTCTACGAGATGGACTACCTGCAGGAAGGCATCAGCCTGCGGGCGTACGCCCAGCGCGACCCGGTGGTCGAGTACCAGCGCGAGGGCTTCGACATGTTCAACCAGATGATGGAGGGCATCAAGGAGGAGGCCGTCGGCTTCCTCTTCAACCTCGAGGTGCAGGTCGAGGAGACGCCCACCGTCACGGTCGACCCGACGCAGGCGGTTCCGCTGCCGGGCTCGCAGTCGGCCGACGAGTCCCGCGTCGAGGTGAAGGCCAAGGGCCTCGGTGGCCCCCGCCGGCCGCAGGGCCTGCAGTACACGGCCCCGACGATCGACGGCGCGGCCGGTGCCGGCGCACCGCAGATCCAGGAGCAGCAGGCTCCGGCCCTCGGCCTCGGCGGGTCACCCGTCGTGCCGGCCGGGCCCGCGCACACCGGCGCGCACCGCGCCCGGCCGTCCTCCGGCCAGGCCGAGGCGAGCAACGGCCCGTCCCGGAACGCGCCCTGCTACTGCGGCTCCGGCAAGAAGTACAAGCGCTGCCACGGCGCTCCCGGCGCGGTCTGATCCGTACCGCTTTCCCGGCCCGCAGGCGCTCCGCCTGCGGGCCGGTTCCGTTCCGGGGGCCGCTCAGATCAGCCGGAGTGCGGTCGCCACCCAGGAGGCCTCGTGCAGCTCCAGGCGCAGCGCCATGGCCCAGACCCGGTCGGCGATCATCAGGACCACGGCCGCCTCGACGGCGCCCGCGCGGGGCTCGCACAGCCGCAGCCTGAGCACCGCCACCGGGGCCGGGCGGCGGGGGCGCGCACCGCCGGACGAGGAGGCCAGCCTGACCCCGGCCACTCGCTGCGCGCCCGAGAGGCCCTCCGCCACCACCGTGGCGGCCTCGCGCGCCTGCGCGAACCGGCGCAGGTGCGCCGGCGGGCGGTAGCCGTTGAACACTTCGACGCAGAGCTTGACGAATCGACGGACCGCCAGCTTGGCGTCGGCCGAGACGCCGGAAACGACGGTGCGGATCACGGGCGGCGGTGACTCGGCGGCGGTGGCCGGGCGGGTGTCGCCCGCGATCAGGCGGGCCCAGTCAAGGGCCAGCTGGTCCGGCGACGGCAGGCTCGCCGGGTCCCGTTCGTCGTCGAAGGGCGGCTCGCGGCGGGGCGCCGGGCGGAGTCTTATCGCCGGTCTGGGACCTTGCCTCGTCACCTCGATCGTCGACATGCGCCCGCCAATCCTTGCGTTTGCCTTCGTTTGCCTTCGATAGCGAGTGTGGCCGAGCGGGTCGAGGCGCGTCAATGCCAGGTGCGAGGCTGTGGACAGCGGTCCGTTCAGTCGAGGTCGCGGTCGGTGAGCGGATTGCGCTCGACCCAGGCGGCGGTTTCGGCGTATTTCTGCTCGATGTACTGTTCGAACCGGGCGCGCTCCACCCGCCACTGCCCGCGCCCGCCGACCTTGATCGCGGGCAGCTCGCCGCTGCGGACCATGTGGTAGACCTGCGAGTCCGAGACGTTCAGTTCGGCCGCTACGTCGGACAGCAGCATGAACCTGGACTCCACGCCTGATCTCCCTAATCCTCCGGTGACAGTAGTTTGCCACCGTTTGCCTGCGGTGGCTGTCCTGGTTCCCCCGCCGAGAGCGCGCGACCGGGCAGCGGGCTCGAGTAGACGACGCTGGTCGTCACCGCGCCGAGGCCCGAGATGCGGCCGGTGACCTCCTCGAGGTGGCGCATCGAGCGGGTCAGCACCTTCAGCACGAAGCAGTCCTCGCCGGTCACGTGGTGGGCCTCGATGATCTCCGGCGTGGTCTCCAGGAGGGCGTGGAACGGCCGGTAGTTGCCGGTCGGGTAGCGCAGCCGGACGAACGCCATCACCTGCAGCCCGACGCGCTCCGGGTCCACCGCGGCGCGATAGCCGGCGATGACGCCGGCCTCCTCGAGGCGCCGGACCCGCTCGGCCACCGCGCTGGGTGACATCGCGACGACCCGGGCGAGGTCGGCGTACGAGGCCCGGCCGTCGCGCTGGAGCTCCGCGAGCAGGCGCCAGTCCGTCCAATCGAGCGTGGGATCCACGGGCATGGCGGCAAACTACCGTTGATTCGAGCGCGGGAGCAATCAAACGCAGTGCTCGGGCGGTGCCCCGGGCGTCTCGCCGCCAATACCGTTCTGGACATGAAGATGACCCCCGAGCGGGCCGCCGAGCTCTTCGCCGAGCGGCTCGCCACGCAGACCGACGTATCCGACGTGCAGGCCGCGATGGCCACCCCGGCGCCCGGCTTCGTGCTCGTCGACACCCGGTCGGCCGCCGCCTGGGCGCAGGGCCACCTACCCGGCGCGGTGCATCTGCCGGGCGCCGACATCGCCGAGCGGGCCGCCGAGGTGCTCGACCCGGCGGTGCCGGTGGTGACCTACTGCTGGGGGCCCGGATGCAACGGGGCGACCAAGGCCGCGCTCGCGCTCTCGCTGCGGGGCTACCAGGTCCGGGAGATGATCGGCGGCGCCGAGTACTGGATCCGCGAGGGATTCCCGCTGCGGACGCCGGCCGGGGACGTGGCCCGCGACGCCGACCCACTGGTGATCGCCTGCGGATGCTGAAAAACACCGAAAGGGGCACGACCCGGGAAACGTGCCTCCGGTAGCCTCCCCGGCGGTGTATTACGGGGGACGGGCGACCGCAGGGGGAATTTTGCCGATCACCGATCTGGTCCGGGTCTACGTGCCGGCCACCGTGCCGATGCTGGCCGACATGCGGGTTTCCGGGCAGCTCGGCGCGGGTCCGGCGGTGGCGCACGCGGTCACCCCCGCGCTGCGCGAGTGGTACGCGGAGGGCGACGAGGAGGAGCTGGAGTACGTGGCGTTCACCCGCGCCGCCCAGGCCGCCCTGCAGCTGCTGCGGCACGACCCCGCCGCGCCGCGCCGCCGGGTCGTCGTCTCGGCCGACGTCGCCTCGACCGCGCTGGTGCGCGAGGACGTCGAGCTGGGCTCCAGCACGGTCCGGCTGCCGCAGGCGATCTCGCTGAAGGAGGTCGCGTCGATCCACGTCGACGGGGTCGCCGCCGCGGAGGAGGTCGGCGCGGCCGCCGAGGTCGTCGAGGAGGCCCTGGCCGGCGATCCCGACGCCCAGTTCACCGTCGACGGCGCCGAGGACCACGAGCTCGAGTGGTACGCCGTGAGCGAGCTCGACGAGCTGCTCTAAATCCGCTCAGTCGTCCTTGCCCGACGGCACCTTCTGCGGCTCCTCGGCGCGAGCCTCCCGCTCGATCTCGTCGGGGTCGGCCACCGCCTCGGTCTCCGGCTCGTTCTTCGCCTCGGTCTCCGGCTCCGCCTCGGCGGCCGGCGCGGCGCCCATGGTCCGGCCCACCGCGATGATCGCCGTGAACGCGCCGACGAACGTGACGATCAGGGCGCTGTTGAGACGCGCGGTGCTCAGCATCTGCTGGACGGTCAGCTCCAGCTCGCTGACCTTGCCGGCCAGCTCGAGAACGCGGGAGCCGGCCGTGCGGGTCAGCACCTCGCCGACCATCAGCAGCAGGCCGGGCCCCGCGCCGGCGAGGGCGTACAGCGGCCAGCCGACGTCGTCGCCGGTGCGGGCGCGGGCCCGGCGCAGCACGCGGTAGGCCACGACGGCGCCCGCCAGGCCGCCGAGGACGGACTGGAGCAGGCTGAACCAGCCGGCCGCGCCGGCCTGTGACTCGGCGGTGTCGCCGGCACCGAGCGCCGGCAGCAGCGAGTCCTGCAGGAAGCTGAGCACGACGCCCACCAGGAAGACGGCCACCGCGCCCCAGCACGCCGCCGTGACCACCCGGGTGTGGCGCAGTCCGGCCAGCGCGCCGCCGATCGTCGCCGCGGCCGCCACGGTGCCGCCGACCACCGCGTACAGCCAGCCCTCGGTGTTGATCGTGATGATCGAGAGCGCGCCGAGCGCGCCGATGCACAGCCCGGTGCCGGTCGCGATGGCGAACCGGACGGTGACGCCGAGGGCGCGGCCCGGGCGGGTCAGCAGGGCGAGGACGGCGAGCGCGACGGCCGCGCCCGCGACCAGGCTCGCGGAGACCGCACCCGGCATCGCGTACGCGGTGGAGGTGACCTCCATCTCGGCGTCCGCGCGGCCGGTGATGGTGGCCCGGGCGGACCACAGCATCCCGGCCATCCAGAGGGCGCCGACGCCCGCCAGGAGCAGGCCGTTCGAGGGCGCCCGTTCCGGGCCCCCGTGGGCGCTTGCGGCCGCCTTGACCTCGCTGTCCGCCTCATTCATGGGCCTCAGGGTACGCGGCCCGCGGTGCGCTCCGAGGCCCCGGCCAGGCCGTTGGCTGCGTGCGAGGATGGAGCACGACACACGATGTCACCACAAGCGAGAACCCACGAGGTCGAGGAGTACGTGATGGACGCCCAGCTTGCCGTGCCGGAGCCGAGAAACGAGCCGGTTCGCAGTTATGCACCCGGTAGCCCCGAACGGGATTCGCTGCGGGCGCGGCTGGACGCGCTGGCCGGTGAGCGGCTGGACCTGACCATGACCATCGGCGGCGAGCGGCGGATGGGCGGCGGCGACCGGATCGACGTCGTGCAGCCGCACAAGCACAGCCACGTGCTCGGTGTGGCCGGCAACGCCACCCACGCGGACGCGACCGCGGCCGTGGCGGCCGCCAAGCGCGCGGCGCCGGGCTGGCGCGCCCTGCCGTTCAGCGAGCGCGCCGCGGTCTTCCTGCGCGCCGCCGAGCTCCTCGCCGGCGGCTGGCGCGACACCCTCAACGCCGCGACGATCCTGGGTCAGTCCAAGTCCGTGCAGCAGGCCGAGATCGACGCGGCCTGCGAGCTGATCGACTTCCTGCGCTTCAACGCCGCGTTCGGCCAGCAGATCCTGGGCGAGCAGCCGCAGTCGTCGCCCGGCGTCTGGAACCGCTTCGACCACCGCCCGCTCGAGGGCTTCGTCTACGCGATCACCCCGTTCAACTTCACCGCGATCGCGGGCAACCTGCCGGCGGCGCCCGCGCTGATGGGCAACACGGTGGTCTGGAAGCCGTCGCCGACCCAGCAGTTCGCGGCGCACTTCACCATGCGGCTCTTCGAGGCGGCCGGCCTGCCGCCGGGCGTGATCAACATGGTCACCGGCGACGGGCTCGCCGTCTCCGACGTCGTGCTGGCCGACCCGGACCTGGCCGGCATCCACTTCACCGGCTCGACGGCCACCTTCCGGCACCTGTGGCGCGAGGTGGGGTCGAACATCGACCGCTACAGGACGTACCCGCGGCTGGTCGGCGAGACCGGCGGCAAGGACTTCGTCTTCGCGCACGCCAGCGCCGACGCCGACATGCTGCACACCGCGCTGATCCGCGGCGCTTACGAGTACCAGGGCCAGAAGTGCTCCGCCGCCTCGCGGGCCTACGTGCCCCGCTCCATCTGGGAGGGCGGCCTGCGCGACCGGCTCGCGGCCTCCGTCGCGTCCATCCGGTACGGCGATGTCACCGACCTGTCCACCTTCGGCGGTGCGGTCATCGACGGCCGGGCGTTCGCCAAGCACGCCGCGGCTCTCGACCGGGTCAAGAACAGCTCCTCCTGCACCGTCCTGGCGGGCGGCACGGCCGACGACAGCGAGGGCTACTTCGTCGCGCCCACGCTGGTGGAGTCGTCGGACCCGGCGCACGAGCTGTTCACCACGGAGTACTTCGGCCCGATCCTGGGCGTGCACGTCTACGACGACGGCGGCTTCGAGGCCGCGGTGGCGCAGGCCGAGTCCGTTTCCCCGTACGCGCTGACGGGCTCCATCTTCGCCACCGACCGCACCGTGGTCGACTGGGCCGCCGGTGCCCTGCGCAACGCGGCGGGCAACTTCTACATCAACGACAAGCCGACCGGTGCGGTCGTCGGGCAGCAGCCCTTCGGCGGCGCCCGGGGCAGCGGCACCAACGACAAGGCCGGATCGGTGCTGAACCTGCACCGGTGGGTCTCGCCGCGGACGATCAAGGAAACCTTCGAGGCTCCGACCGAGTGGCGTTATCCCCATATGGGTTGATTATTGCGTTTTGGGGGCCGCTGCGTGTTCTTCACGTGGCGGTCCACCGCGCAGGGGCCCAAAATATGTCTACTTTGTGGTCGTTACCGCCCTGCAGCGCCGTCTGACCGTTTTCGTGAACCATTGTACCGCGCGAGACTCCCGCACACCGAGAAAACGCCCGGTCCCGACCCTCGTGGTCGGACTGTCTGTGCGGGACAGTCGCTTGTGGAGACGCAAATTGGACGGATCGGGCGAAATCCTGGACGCCGCGACGACAAAGTGGCAGCTTAGAAGGCATGCCCGACTCTCAAATCAATCCCACGGCTGCCGCCCTGCTGGGCCTGCTCCACGAGGGCCCGATGACCGGTGGACAGCTCATGGCGGCTGCCGAACGCCGCCTCGGGCCGTACTGGTCGATGACGCGGAGCCAGGTCTACCGCGAACTGCCGGTGCTCGCCGAGATGGGCTTCGTCCGCCTCGGCAAGCCAGGACCACGGTCCAGTCAGCCCTATGCGATCACCGCCGCCGGCAAGCGTGCATTCAGCCGGTGGCTAGCCGAGGCCCCGGGCCGCGACGCGATCCGGAATCCGGTCGCCCTGCGGGTCGCCTTCGGCCAGCAGCACTCCGGCAACCAGCTCAAGACGCTCTACACGGGCGCCAACGAGTATCACTCCGAGGCTCTCGCGATGGCGCGGGAGCAGGCCAAGGAGGCCAAGAAGGCGGGCGACGCCTATGGCGCGGCCGCCCTCGAGTTCGCGGTCGCGTACCACAAGGCGGCCCTGAGCTGGCTCAAGGTTGCCCCTGGCGAGTAACGACGGATTCACGAACTACCGGCCGCCCGGCCGGTTGACCGGCCGGGCGGCGTATTCTCGACAGTCGTGAGTGCAGCCGACTTTCCTGAACAGCTCAAAGCCCTCGACGCCACCCTGCGCAACATCGAGAACGTCCTCGATGTGGACAAGCTGCGCCGTGACCGGGTGGAGCTCGAGGAGCAGGCCTCCGCCCCCGACCTGTGGGACGACCAGGCGCGTGCCCAGGAGGTCAACTCCCGGCTCTCGTACCTGACCGGGGAGATCTCCCGGATGGAGCGCCTGCGGCAGCGCATCGACGACGCGGAGCTGCTGCTCGAGATGGCGCAGGAGGCGGGCGACGAGGACTCGGTCGCCGAGGTCGGCCAGGAGCTCGTCTCGCTGACCAAGGCCGTCGAGGAGATGGAGGTCCGCACCCTGCTGTCCGGCGAGTACGACTCCCGCGAGGCCGTCGTGGCCATCCGCGCGGGCGCCGGTGGCGTCGACGCCGCCGACTTCGCCGAGATGCTGATGCGGATGTACCTGCGCTGGGCCGAGCGCCACGGCTACCCGACGGAGGTCTACGAGACCTCCTACGCCGAGGAGGCGGGCCTCAAGTCGGCCACCTTCGCCGTCAAGGTTCCGTACGCGTACGGGACGCTCAGCGTGGAGTCGGGCACCCACCGGCTGGTCCGGATCAGCCCGTTCGACAACCAGGGCCGCCGGCAGACCAGTTTCGCCGGCGTCGAGGTGATGCCGGTGGTCGAGCAGACCGACCACATCGACATTCCGGACAATGAGCTGCGGACCGACGTCTACCGTTCGTCCGGGCCTGGTGGACAGAGCGTTAACACCACCGACTCCGCCGTGCGCCTCACGCACATTCCGACTGGCATCGTCGTGACATGTCAGAACGAGAAATCGCAGCTTCAGAACAAGGCCTCCGCGATGCGGGTGCTCCAGGCGCGACTGCTCGAGCGCAAGCGCCAGGAGGAGGAGGCGAAGATGGCCGGCCTCAAGCAGGACACCACCGGATCGTGGGGCGACCAGATGCGCAGCTACGTCCTCCACCCGTACCAGATGGTCAAGGATCTGCGCACTGAGCAGGAGACGGGCAATCCTTCGTCGGTCTTCGACGGCGAGCTGGACGAGTTCATCGAGGCCGGCATCCGGTGGCGCAAGCAGGCGCAGATCAAGGGGTGATCATGGGGGTGCGGCGCCTGAACGAACGGTCAGGCGGCGCCCGCCGGGACGGTGGACCGGGCTGCCCGCATGGCGGAGTTCCGCCATGTCGACACCATCCGCACGAAAATCCAGTGACCGCCGGGGTTGGAGTTTTCGTTACACCGCGTAGACTCTCGACCCGTGATTCAGCTCGAGAACGTGACGAAGACGTATCCGAAGGCGTCTCGGCCGTCGTTGGACGATGTCAGCGTCGGTATCGAGAAGGGTGAGTTCGTCTTCTTCATCGGCCCCTCCGGTTCCGGCAAGTCGACGATCATCAAGCTCCTGCTGCACGAGGTGGCACCCTCGCGCGGCCGGGTCGTGGTGAACGCGAAGGATGTCACCACGATGCGGTCGTGGAAGATCCCGCACTTCCGCCGCTCTATCGGCTGTGTGTTCCAGGACTTCCGCCTGCTGCCCAACCGCACCGCGTACGAGAACGTGGCGTTCGCCCTTGAGGTGATCGGCAAGACCAAGGCCGTCGCCCGCCGGGTGGTGCCCGAGGTTCTCGAACTGGTCGGCCTGGGCGGCAAGGAGCACCGCTACCCGCACGAGCTGTCGGGCGGTGAGCAGCAGCGTGTCGCCGTGGCCCGGGCGTTCGTGAACCGGCCGCTGATCCTGCTGGCCGACGAGCCCACCGGTAACCTCGACCCCGACACCTCCATCGAGATCATGCGACTGCTGGACCGGATCAACCGGACCGGCACGACGGTCGTGATGGTCACCCACGACTCCAACATCGTCAACCAGATGCGCCGCCGGGTCATCGAGATCGAGAGCGGACGTATCGTTCGCGACCAGGCCCGCGGCGTCTACGGCTGACAAGCCGGGCACCGACACCCATTGCTTCTTGATGTAAGCCGCGGAGTCCCGGAAGGAACCCCCGATGCGTTTCAAGTACGTCCTCAACGAGGTGCTGGTCGGTCTGTGGCGCAACGTCACGATGACCATCGCGATGATCATCACCATGTCGGTGTCGCTGACAATGCTCGGCGCCAGCGTGTTGATGTACATGCAGGTCGACCAGATGAAGACCTACTACTACGGTGAGATCGAGGTGTCGATCTTCCTGCGTGAGGATGTCACCGACGCGCAGCGTCAAGCGATCGACCAGGCGATCAGCGGCGACCCGCTGGTGCTCAACAAGTCCTACGAGACGCGGGAACAGGCGTTCGAGAAGTTCAAGGTGCTCTGGCGCGACTCGCCCGACTTCGTGAAGTCGGTCGGCCCGGACAGCCTGCCGGAGTCGTTCCGGGTCAAGCTGAAGGACCCGGAGCAGTACCAGGCGTTCTCGGAGCAGATCAAGGGCCTACCGGGCATCCAGGACATCGTCGACCAGCGTGAACTGCTGGACAAGGTCTTCAAGATCTTCAACGCGATCCAGGTGATGGCCCTGGTGGTGGCCGCCTTCATGGCGCTGGCGGCGCTGTTGCTGGTCGGTAACACCATCCAGGTCGCGGCGTACAGCAAGCGGCGCGAGGTCGCGGTCATGAAGCTCGTCGGCGCCTCGAACTGGTTCATCCAGGCACCGTTCGTGCTCGAGGCGGTGGTGGCCGGCCTGATCGGCGCGGTCCTGGGCTTCGTGTTCATCTTCGTCGGCAAGGTCGTGCTGCTGGACGGCCGGCTGCAGGCGCTGACGAACGTGCTCACCCCGATCCCGAACGGCAACGTGTGGCTGATGCTGCCGCTGCTGGCCGCGGTCGGTGCCGGCGTCAGCGCGATCACCGCTTGGATCACCCTGCGGTTCTACATCAAGGTCTGAGGCCTCTCATACCCTGATCGCCGCGCATCCCTTTCGGGTGATGCGCGGCGATTATGGTTTTCCGGCGTTTAACGGCGTGATCTAGCGGATTGTCACTAATAGTCGGAGTACGGTGACTCTTCGTGGAGTCCTCCCGTCGTCGACATCGCCGCCTCACCGCCGCCCTGGCCGCCTGTCTGAGCGTGCTCTGCGCCGCCGGACTCGCACTCGCCGCGCCCGGCGCGGCGGCCGCCGACCCGAAGGACGACGCCAGACGCGCCGCGCGTGCCGTGAACCGGGCGGAGGCGATCCTCGAGACCGCCACCGTCACCGCCCGCAGCGCCGCACGGCGCCTGGAGGCCGTGACCGCCGCCCTGCCGTCGGCCCGGAACAAGGTCGCCGTCTCCCGCGGCCTGGTCGTCGCCGCCTCGGTGGAGGCCGGCACCGCCCGCCGCCGGGCCGACATCGCCCGCGCCACCTACGGCCGCGCCGCCGGCCGCTTCGAACAGGCGCAGAAGCGGCTCGACGTGGCGCACGACCGGGTCGGCGCGATCGCCACCGCGTCGTACAAGGGCGGCAACTTCGCCACCCTCAACGTCCTCATCGGCGCCCGCGGCCCGCAGGACGCCATGGACCGCCTCGGCATGGTCGACCAGGTCATGCGCAAGCAGCAGGAGAGCGTCGACCAGTTCCTCGTGGCGCGCCGGGAGGCCCGTACCGAACAGGACCGGGCCGGGCTCGCCAAGCGGGCCGCCGAGGAGGCCGAGCGCAAGGCCGCGGAGCGGCTGAACGCCGCCAGGACCGCCCAGGTCGCCGCCCAGCAGGCCCGCGCCGCCATCATCCGGCTGGCGCAGAGTCGCCGCGCGGCGCTGACCACCGCCCGCTCGCAGCGCAACGCCGTGCTCGCCCGGTACGAGGCCGCCCAGGCCGAGGAGGCCCGCATCCAGGACGCGCTCCGGGTCTGGGACAGGAAGACCGGGCACGGCGAGTACCTCGGCGGCAAGCTGCTGATGCCCGTGCACGGCTGGAAATCCAGCGACTTCGGCTCCCGCTTCGACCCGTACTACCGGGTCTGGCAACTGCACGCGGGCACGGACTTCGCCGCCGGGGGCGGCACCCCGATCCACGCGGCGGCGAGCGGCCGGGTCGTGCAGGCGGGCTGGAACGGCGGGTACGGCAACTACACGTGCATCAACCACGGCCGGCGGCAAGGCCGGGGCTTCTCCACCTGCTACGGCCACCAGTCCAAGATCCTCGTCCACGTCGGCGAGTTCGTCCGCCGCGGCGAGGTGATCGGCCGGGTCGGCACCACCGGCGCCTCGACGGGCTTCCACCTGCACTTCGAGACGCGCTTCGGCGGCACGCCCAAGAACCCGCTGAACTATTTACCCGGATGCCTCTGCTGAGGGTCCGCGGGTAGCATTCGGCCGGACCTTTCTCTTCACACTCTGCAGGGGGCACCGATGCCGCGCGAACAGGGGCGCAAGGTCGTGGCCTCGAACCGCAAGGCACGGCACGACTACGCCATCCTCGACACCGTCGAGGCCGGCATGGTGCTGACCGGCACCGAGGTCAAGTCGCTGCGCGCCGGCCGGTCGTCGCTGGTCGACGCGTTCGGCCACGAGAACAACGGCGAGATCTTCCTGCACGGGATGCACATCCCGGAGTACACGCAGGGCACCTGGACCAACCACGAGCCCCGGCGGGTACGCAAGCTGCTCCTCAAGCGCGCCGAGATCCACAAGCTGCTGGGCAAGCTCCGCGAGGACGGCCTCACCCTGGTCCCGCTCTCGGTCTACTTCAACAACGGGTACGCGAAGGTCGAGCTCGGCCTGGCCAAGGGCAAGAAGTCGTACGACAAGCGCCAGGACCTCGCCACCCGCGACGCCCAGAAAGAGATCAATAAGGCGATGGGCCGCCGTAGCAAAGGCATGAACTGACGGGTAATGTCGCCGCGGCCACCCGTCGCGCGAAGGGACCGCAGTTTGTCCGCCAAGCACTCCACGCCCTATCCCCTGCGGCGGTACGGCTTCATCGGCGGGGCGTCGACGCTCCTCGTGGTCATGGTCGCCTGGGTCGCCGTACGGGCGGTCGGGCCGACCCAGGACGAGCAGCTCGGTACGCCGCTGATGGTGCAGCCCACCATCGCCGTCGCCGAGACCGACAACGGCCCCACGGTGATCCCCTGGGGCTCCCCGGCGCCCTCAGGGTCCCAGTCCGCGGCACCGACCCTGTCCGTGGCGCAGAGCGCCTCCCCGACGCCGTCGAAGTCCTCGGCCGCGCCGACGACGACCGCGCCGAGGACGGCCACGCCGAAGCCGAACACGCCGAAGCCGACCGAGAAGGCGACGACCAAGCCGGCACCCCCGCCGCCCGCGTCGTTCACCGCCCGGTACTCGGTGGGCGCCAGCTGGGACCGCGGCTTCGTGGCCATGGTGCGGGTGACCAACACCGGCACAACAGCCCGAAACTGGACAGTGACCATTAGTTACGAATCGCGCGCCGAGGTCCGGATCACCAACGCCTGGAACGCCCAGCTCGACCGCCAGGGCGACACCAGCGTGCTCACCGGCGGCCCGCTGGCCCCGGGTGCCTCCTTCAGCTTCGGCTTCGAGGCATCCAAGCAGGTCAGGAACAGGATCCAGCCCACCGGCTGCACCGTCGACGGCACGCCGTGCCGCCTCGACTGATACCGGAGTGAACCGTCGGCCCGGACGCGTTAGAGTTGTGCGGGTACATGACTGGGGGGTGACTGGTTTCGACTTCGTACGTGGAGACAGGGGAAGCGAGCCGAGGAAGCCGACGTCGTCTCGAGAATCGGTCGTCGGAAAACAATAAGCGCCAAGCAGAACAGCGCTGACTCTTACGCTCTCGCCGCCTGAGGCGAGTAGCGGAGTCTGTCGGTCTGGGAGTACCTCCGGCCCAGTAACCGGCATCAGCTAGGAGGTTGGCCAACCGGACCCGGTCGCGGGGTCCGTACGGCGAGATTAATCAGCGACTGGGCCCGTCACGGCAACTTGCTCACGTGATCGCCGGGGCCGAGTAGAGGCATAGTGAGCTGCGCTCGGAGAAGCCCTGACAAAGCAACGAAGGACCCGGGTTCGATTCCCGGCACCTCCACGAGAGAGGGCTTACTTGAACCCGCGACGGCGGGGGAGGGTTCGCTCGAAGCGGCGGCACCACCCACCAGGGTGGCGCCGCCGCTGTCGTTCCTGGCCTCGGCGACCAGCGGCGACACCACCTCGGCCAGTTCGTCCGCCGCGACATACGGGCCGTTCTCGTCGGCTGGCTCGCACTGACGTGGCCCCCTACTACGTGATGGCATTGGGTCGATCCTTCTCGACCGCCTGGCTGCGGCGGGCATCCGGACCTGTGCCGACTACGCCGGCCACCGGATCGACCGCTCCGGAGCGCGCGCCACGGTTTACCTCGTCCGGTCCGATGGTGGGGCGGTTCTGGTGCAGGGCATCGGCCCCGATAAGGCCATAGCTCTCGATGCTTGGCGCGCCGTCCTGTTCCGGGCCCGCTAGCGAAACTCCTGACACGTCGGCACCGATCCTGGACCGAGCGAACAACGGCATCGAAGCGTTCGATGCTGATGCCAGGAGTTGGGTCGGCGGCGACGCGTCCAGGCCGCTGCTCAGGCTGGGGGTGAACCCCGTTGGCTTCGGTCGTGGAAACGGGACCCGAACTGGCGCCTATGGGCCCGCCTTGAAGATGTCGGCGGGATGCTGTCGCGAATGTATGGACGTGGTCGTCCTCGTGCCGTGAGGCGGTGTTGTCGGAGGGCGGCCTGAGTTCAGACAGCGAGGGTGCTCAGGTCGTGGTGCGCTGCCCACTGGTCGAGGGTTGTCGTGGTCAGGCCGTAGCGGGCGGCGTGGTGGGGGCGCGCGGGGTAGCCGACGCGGTCGGTCCAGGTGTCACCCCACGCCGTGGGTGCACCCATGCGCTGCTCCTGCTCTTGCAGGGAGAGGTAGACGGCCTCGACTTTGCGGCCGGCGGCCGTGGTGAGGGTGTCGGCGATTTCGGTGTGCGTCAGCGCGTCGCCGGCCAGGTCGATCTCGGCTTCGTGGAACTTGCCGGGCTCGGCCACGGCGGCGGCCACAGCTGCTCCGAAGTCGTCCGCGCAGATGAGCTGCAGTACGGACTGCGGGCTCGCAGAGGTGACCAGCTTGCCCTGAGGCAGCTCGGGGAACTGGGTTCCCTGCTTGGGCGGTAGGAAGTTGTCCATGAAGAAGGCGGGCTTGAGGATGGTCCAGTGGTCGAGGCCCGCCTGCCGGATCGCGTCCTCCGCGGCCTCCTTCTCGTCCCAATACGCCTTCATCACCGGGTCGGTCACCTCGATGTCCGGGTGCTGGCTGCGCCACCCGGTCGCGGACACCGACGTGTGGATGATCTGAGTGACGCCGGCCCGTTTGGCGGCGGTGGCGATGTTGCGGGCCTTTCGCTGCTCGGCGCCGGGGTCGGCCGGGTCGACGCCCGGGACCTGCACGGAGAAGACGGCGTCGTGTCCGGCGCTGGCCGCCTCCAGGGATGCGGCATCGTCCAAGTCACCGGTCGCGAGGGCGACGCCCTGTTCGGCGAGCGCCTGGGCGGCGGCCGACGAGGGGTTGCGCACGAACGCGGTCACGGGGTGTCCCGCACGCAGGAGTGCCTGGACGGCGGCGCCGCCCTGCATCCCGGTTGCTCCGGTGACCAGCACTTTCGCCTTGTTCTCGGATGTCACAGCACGCCCTGCCTTCGGTTGATCTCGTGGTAGCGGTGTACGGGCACGACGACCCATCAACTAGAGACGCTACAGTATCGAGTCAGTGGCGTATCTAGTTTGTGAGCTGCCTGACCGCAGGTCGGCCGATGGTCGCCGAGCAGGCATGGTGTGGAATCGAGCAGTGAGCCGGAAGGGTTCAGCTGGAGGGGGTGCCGCCGACCAGGGGCAGCAGCACCTGGTCGACCAGGCGAGTAATCCCCTGGACATCGAGAACGGCGCCGAGCAGGTCTTCCTGCAGGACCAGCACCCCGACCACTGCGGCGATCTCCAGCCGGCCCGGCGCCAGTAGAAGCTCAACCCGCTCCGCAGTGAGCTCGCCGCGCTCCTGCGCGCGGCGCAGGCAGGAGACGATTCCCTCGCGCTGTCCGGCGATGTACCGCTCACGCAAAGTGTCGGCAATCTTGGGGTGAGAGGCGGTGGCGGCGGCCAGCACAGCCGAGAAGCGACGCTCGCGGGGGTGCAGGCACGCGGAACTGTGGGTCAGAGTCGCGACCAGGTCCTCGCGCAGTGTCCCGGCGGCCGTCACCTCGGTCGGGACATCAGGAAGCATGATGCTTTCCAGGGCGTCGGCGACCAGGTCCTCGCGCGTGGCCCAGCGACGGTAGACGGTGGCCTTGGCCACCCCAGCGCGCGCGGCCACCGCACCCATGGTCAGGTCCGCGTACCCGCTCTCCACGATCAGGTCGAGGACCGCCTCGATGATGCGGGCATTCCGCGTCTCGTCACGGGCAGGCCCGAAGGCGCCACCGGGACGCTGGCGTCCAGCGGGGCGGGTCGACCTGGTCATACGCGCGACGGTACTGCATCCACCTCCCCTGCCACCCAACCCTCCAGCCCTTACCCACGGGAGGCCGGCGGGCGGCCTTGGCGCCGCCTACTTACACCACAGCATCGAGCGAGGAACCCCTATGTGAAGGTGCCGACTCGACCGCTAACTCGACGCCAGATCAGAGCGGGTCCCAAACTCACGCCCGATGAAATCCGCATGCAGATACCGGGACCCAACCTTCCGCCCAAACGGGTCCAGTACTCGCGCTCAGAACCACCCCGTGATGCCGGATAGTGCGATCGCGTGGCGGGCCGTGCATCACGAATAGTCCCTGAGGCCCTCCTGTCCGCGGAAAGCGCGGACCGGGGGGCCTCGTCATGTCTGCTCCGGGGGCCGAGCCCCCGGAAACCCCGCGGTGTGGTGGTGGCGCTGGTCGTCTCGGATTCAAGTAGGCGGTGCGCTTGTCCACTGCAAGATCAGGTGATGCCCCGGCCGGATAGCCGGGGCATCACCGTGTTGGGCGGACGTTGCCGGTGCTCAGGCGTCCGGTTTCCGGCGGTGGCGGAGCACCAGCGCCTCGAGCGCGCGAAGTTCGGCGGCCAGGGCGTTGCGGCCGGCGGGCGTGATGGCGATCCAGGTTCTCGGCCGGCGGCCCTCGTATCCCTTCGTCACGTCGATCAGACCGGCCTCGGCGAGGACCGCGAGGTGGCGGGAGAGGTTGCCTCCGGTCAGAGCCAGCATGTCGCGCAGATAGGTGAACTCGACGCGCTCGGCTTCCGCCGTGATGGTCAGGATGCCAAGGCGGTGTCGCTGGTGAACGGTGTCGTCGAGTGCCTGGGTCGGGTGCGGCGGCGGATCCGCGTCCGTCACTTCGGAAGAGCCCGGTGGCACGGTCATGCGTGGGTTCGTCGTGCCCGCGTCGTGGCGACAACTCCGGCGGTGAGCAGGACAAGGGCGGGCAGAAGCACGGTCGGAAGATACCCGACACTGGGGAAGTCGTCATTGAATGGTGCTGTGTTGACATACACCGGTGCCAGGGCCAGGGAGACGACCAGCAGTCCGCCGGCTATGGCGAGCAGGCGGCTGCGTTCCAGCCGGGCCAGGACCAGCAGGCCGACCGCGACCACAAGGACCGGAATCAGCCCCAGGTTGAGCAGCACGTAGATCGGGAAGAACACCAGCCGGACGGCCTCCGACACCGCGGTAGCGGTGCCGGTTGCCAGAAACTGCAGTACCGGGCCGAGCGCCAAGCCGCCGAGCACTCCGAAGATCCCGGCAATCAGGTAGTTCCGCGTCGGGGTCTGGACGCCCACTTTGAGTGCGCGCTGGCGGTACCACGCCAGCGTGCCGAGATATCCGACGAGAAGGGCGGCGAGCCAGTACCAGCCGATGGCCTCCGAGTTTTGAAGCAGGTCGCCACCGAGTGCGGCGAGTACGGGATTCTCGTACTGCGGCCGCAGGGTGTCCGGACCGATGGAGTCGAGGTAGAGCGGCGCTGAGGTCAGCGTCAGCGCCCCGAAGGCCAGCAGCGGAAACGCGTTCGCCTGCCGGTCGCGGCGGACGGCACCCCGAATACGCGTGAGATCGGCCAGTAGCTGCTCAGGGTGCCCGGTCTCGCGGTCTCGTGCGAACTCAACCATGTGATGCCTCCTGTGTGCGACTGCAATAAGTTTGGATCGCAAACAAGATGAGCGCAATAGCTTCGTGGCATGACTTTTCAGCGTGGTTATGGGGTCGGGGCGTGGCCTAGTGCTGCTTGGACGATCTGGATTGCTTCGGTGGGGTTGATGCCGAGGCTGGTGGTGACGGCGGCGTAGTCGCGGGCTGCGCGGTGGGCCTGCTCGCGGGCGTGTTCGCCGGCGGCAGAGACGAAGGAGCCGGCTCGGCCTTGGGTTTCGATCAGGCCCGCCTCCTCCAGTTCGCGGTAGGCCCGGCCTACGGTGTTCACGGCTAGGCCGAGGTCGGCCGCGAGTCGGCGAATCGTCGGGAGTCTTGTGCCGACGGCGAGGGTGCGGTCCTGGATCTGGCGCGCGAGTTGGGCGCGGAGCTGCTCGTACGGCGGCGTCGGCGAGGACGCGTCGATGACGATCATCGGGTTGCCAAGGCTCGGCGGGCCGTCGATTCGACGCCCATGGTTCGGAGCTGGATCAGGGCGAACGCGAGGACGCCGGCCACCACGAGTGCCAGGGCGGCCGCGTTCCACCAGCCGAGGGACTCGCCGTACAGGAAGATGGCCGGCAGCGACCACACCAGGCTTGGGGTGACGAGGGCGCGGGCGTCCTCGACCCGCATGATGACGTCGGCCGTGAGGGACGCCTCGTCGTCCGCTACGGCCGGGCTTGCCAGCACCTGGCGCAGCTGCATGACGGTGCCGGCGCCGGCTACGGCGAGGCCGATCAGGACGACCGTCGCCCCGTTTCGCAGGGCCGTGTCCGGAATCGGCAGCACGCTCACCGCGAGCAGCATCGCGGCGGTGAAGGTCGCGATCGTGAAGACGACATAGGGCCAGCGCAGCACCGCCACCCAGCCGAGCTCGACCGGGTGGGCCACCCGCCGGACCAGCTGCGCACCGGCCTGCCGGTCGGCGCGCCGTACCCACCAACCGAGCAGCCACTGTGCCACGAGCAACCCGATCGCCAGTACCGCGAGCGCCGCCAGCTGCGGCCAGGAGGACGTGACGGTGGTGGGCAGTCCCAGCGCGTGGGTGAGCGCCGCGCCGATCAGGAACGCGGCCAGCAGGATGCTGTTGGCCAGCTTGGCCTGCCGTCGCACCGCCAGCCGTGCCGCGAGCAGCGGAGTCGGCTCGGCGTCGGCCAAGCCGTGCTGGGCCAACCACCGTTCGACCTCAGTGTGCTCTGCCGGGTGCATGCCGCCACCTCCTAATGTCGCAATCCTTGTCTCAACAAGATGAGTCATAGCATGCGACAATGTCAACCCCGGCTGCCGACGCAGGCGTCCAACCAGGCTCGCGGGCATGAGCCGTCTCTGGCCTGGGGTGGGGGTGTTCGGGCGAAGCCCTTACTTGTCCGTGTAGTGGGCGTGGCAGGCTGCGATTTCGAGGTCGGTGCCTCGAACTCGGTAGATGAGCCGGTGTTCGTCGTTGATGCGTCGTGAGGACCAGCCGGCGAGTGGGCCCTTCAGCATTTCAGGCTTACCGATCCCGGTCCCTTTTGGATCTCGTTGAACGTCGATGATCAGTTTGCTGATGCGGCGGGCCATCTTCAGGTCCCGCTGAAGCCAGCCGTCGTAGTCCTGCCAGGCGTTCGGGGTGAAGACGACACGCAGGCTCATGCCGCGTCCCGGCCGGCGGCCGGGGGAGTGGACTCGGGGTCGAGCAGTGGGTGCTCCTCCACGAGGCCGGCGTCGGCCTGGGTGATGCTCTCCAGGAGGCGGCGAGCGTTCGAGGCTGGGCCGAGTGCGTGCAGCGTCTCGTTCATGGCGTTCCACTCGTCGAGGGAGACCATGACGACGGCCTTACCGCCGCCGCGCGGGATCACGCACTCCTCGGCGTCATCAATGACTGCATCCACGACGGCGGCCAAGTTCTTGCGAACGTCACTGATCGTCAGCACCTTCATGCCAAGCCCTTCCCGTCGAATAGCGTACTCTTGAACGTACGCCACGACGTACGCTCGTGCAATCGAGGGCCGAAGGTTTGGGCTGACTCGAACGTGAGATCGGAGTCCTGCGGGCGACACGCGTCCGCGAGGTTCGGGCTTGGGATCTCGGGTCTCGTGGGGTCTCCGGGATTCGCAAGATCCTTTACGATGGCGGTCTTGTCGTTCGTTCGGGGAAAATCTTGCGTACTCACATTGGACGGTTGGGCGCGTTGCTGCTCGCCGTCGGATTCCTTATTCCCAGTGGGCCGGCCGCCGCGGCTCCGGCGGCCGGGGGTTCGCTCGCCTACGGCAACGTCACCATCTCCGGGGCGGCCGGTGAGCGGGTTGATGTCGTCTTCGCCGTCCGTAACGACGGTGACTCGCCGATCTATGGCGCGCGCATCGACCTGGCCCTGGGTGAGAACCGGCTCACGCCGCTGTTCGACGCCGCGAACTGTTACCACCCCGAGGCGGCGCGCCTGGCGTGCGACTTCGCCGGGACGTTCGCCCCGCACACCGCGTACCGGCTGGTCCTGCCCTTCCGGGTGGTGGACAGGTATCCGCATCAGATCGTTCCGGGGGTCTATTACTGGGACACCTTGCCGGAGCGGCCGGCGGGCGGGAGCGGGACCGAGCTCGTGCTGGATCCGCCGCTGGGTCCGCTGCCGGCCGACGCGCCGCCGACCGGCCACGGCCCTGGATATTGGGTCCTCATGGACATCACCGGTGGCGCGGCACCGGATGTCGCGGTGACGTCGGAGGCTGGGGTTTCGGCGGCGATCGGCGACGTCATCCGTCCGGTGTTCACGGTGCGCAACGTTGGCGCGATGAGCATCAATCTTCCGCGGCCGTGGCCCGACACGGAGCCGGTCGTCCGGCCGCGGCACCCGCTGCTGCGCGTCGCGATCCCGGACGGCGCCGTGGTCGTCGCCGTCGCGGACGGCTGCGAGCGGATTTCCGAGGACCAGGGCGGGTACGACTGCCGCAGCCCTCGCGAGATCCCCGCGGGCGGCACCGTCGAGTTCCCGTTCGAGCTGCGTCTCGATGCCGACCTGGTAGATGCGGAGGCGGTCGGCACGACCGTCGTTCCCGACGACGGCGTCGCGGCGAACAACGTCGCCCGGTTCATCATCAACCCGACGGCGGGTACTCCCTCCGCGTCGCCGAGTACGCCGTCGGCCGGGCCGACGGGTGCTGCCGGGGGGAGCGGCGGATCGCTGCCGATCACCGGCCCGGGCCCGGTCCTGCCGATCGCCGCGGCGTCGCTCGCCGCAGGCGTCGCTCTGCTCGTCGGGGCACGCCGCCGGCGTAGCTAGGACCTAAACCCGGCCGGGTGGCCCCTGGTCCGCGGGAGCGCGGGCCGGGGCCATTCGTCTTTCTGCCCCGGATGCGTGGAGAGCGGATCCTGATGGTGATCTCGGACCCTGCTCGGCGCTGTTCGCCTCCTCGGTGGTGGCGAACTTTTCCCTACCGGTCGGCGTGAGTGGCGAGCGGCGCGTACCAGTTGGCGCCGGTGAGCAGGATCCGGGTGGCCTGGTCGCGGTCCCATTCGACCCGCATGCCGTGCCGGCGGAGCACCGGAAAGACCAGGTCGTCCAGCATGTGCTCGACGTCGGCCAGGTAGCGGGACCGCTTCTCGTCCTCCGTCAGGGCGTCGTAGGCGGCCTTGTCGAAGTCGGCGGGCGGATATGCGCCGTAGCCGAGGTAAACCGAGCCGTCGGTGCTGGCGACCAGGGACTCGGTGTCCTGCTGGTGGTACCAGAGGTACCCGTGCCAGTGCCGTGACTCGTCGCGCTCGTCGTGGATCTCGGTGGCAGCGCAGGTGCCGCAGCAGGCGAAGTCCTCCCTGGCCAGCACGCCGAGCCGGTTGAGCTCGGCGAAGGCGACCGTCAGGTTGCTCCGCACCTCACCCCACTCGCGCTGCTGGGCCCGGCGGACGTCGAGAGCCTTCTCGTACGCCTCCGTGAGCTCCTCGTCGGTGACGCCCTGGCGGGAGTCGTCGTCCTCGAGGTAGTCCAGGAAGTCCCCGGCGTCGTCCTGTCCGCGTACGACCCAGGACCAGATCTCGTCCTCGATCTCCCCGCGCGCGGGCTCCGCGAACCGGTCGGGCAGGGGACGGAAACCGTCAGGACGGTCGTTGTAGGCCCATTCGCTCACGCGGCGATCATGGCACGAGCGCCTTGATCTGCGCGAATGGGCACTTTCGGCCTGATCACTCCGTTTGTGTCTGCCTGTGCGGTGTCTACGACCGGCGATGCTCCCGCTCTGCTCCCGCGACGCCATTCAGTCGCGGCCTTAGCTACCGATGAGTAGGTCTGAACGGATCTTTCCCAGCGGGAGTGGGTGGACATGACGACGGCGCCAGGGGCCGGTGGCGTTCCGCGCCGCCGCCTGCGTACCGTCCGGGGCGGGGCGGCGCTCAGCATGGTCGTGCCGTTCTGCGTCCTGCCCTACCTCGCCACCACCTGGTCGGCCGGGCACCGCCCGGCCATGCTGGCGATCTGTCTGACGATGCTGCTGCTCGCCGGCGTTGCCTTCGTCCGCGCGCCGATCGTCGAACGGTCGGGGCGCCGCGCCCCGGTCCAGATGACCGGGATCATCCTCAACGTGGTCGGATTCGCCGCGCTCGAGCTGCTCGACGGCGGGCCGCGGACCACCCTCGGCGCGCTGCTGCCGCTCCTGATCATTCTCCTGGCGGTCGGCATGCCGGTGCGGCCGTTCCTGGCCGTCGCGGCGATCGCCGCGGCCGGATACTGGGCGGCCGCGCTGATCGGCGGCCCCGACGAGCACGTGTACGCGCTGATCTACACCATCCACGTCGCCGGCATCTCGGCGCTGACCATGCGGTACTCCGCGGCCATGGTGTCGCTCAAGCGTCGCCTCAGCGACCTGTCCAGGATCGACCCGTTGACCGGCCGCCTCAACCGCCGTGGCTTCGAGGAGCGCCTGACGGCCGAGCTCGCCGAGGCGGACCGCACCGGCGAGGGCGCCGTGCTGCTCCTGGTCGACCTGGACGGATTCAAGGAGATCAACGACCGGTACGGCCACCAGGCCGGCGACGACATGCTGGCGTGGACCGGCCGTACCCTCGTCGATCAGTTGCGCGCGCACGACGCCGTCGGCCGGGTCGGCGGCGACGAGTTCGCCGCGGTGCTCGGCGGCATCGACGCCGACGGCGTGCCCGTGGTGCTCGAACGCGTGCGTGCCGCGCTGCGGTACGGCGCCGGCGCCGGCATCGGGTACGCCTGCTATCCGAGCGAGGCGAGCACCCCGGAGGCCCTGCGGGAGCTCGCCGACCAGCGTGTCTACAGCGACAAGGCCGAGCACGACCGGCGGGTGCCGGCGGAGGCGGCGGTCGCCGGTGTACGCGGCGACGGCCGGCGGCGCCAGTCGGCCACGGTCGCCCGGCACGAGCGCCGCCGCCGCGCGATCACCGACTCCGGGCGGGTCGGCATCTTCACCTCCGTCATCGCGCTGTTCTACCTCGCGCTGTTCGCCGCCGGTGAGCCGCACCGCTGGCTGATGGCCGCGCTGCTCCTGGCCTCCTGCACCGTCGGGCTGGCCACCTGGGCGTGCTCGGCCTGGCTGGCCCGGAACCTGGCCGTCGGGAAGATCATGATGGTGGTCGGGGTGGTGCAGTTCATCCTGTGCATGGCCGTGATCTGCCTCGACGGCGGCGTCAGCGGTACCCTCGGCTTCGGCATGCTCACCTCGATGCCGCTGGTCGCCCTGGTCACCCCGGAGGTCGGCCGTACCCTGCTGCCCCTGACGACGGCCTGCTACCTGGCCGCCGCCGTGCTGGTCGGCGTGCCCAGCCCGTGGTACGTCGTCTCCCACCTCGGCGGCGCGCTGATCGTGTCCCTGGCCTTCGCCGCCCGGGGCCGCGTCGCCGCCGCGCAGCGGCACCGGCTGCGCGAGCTCTCCCGGGTGGACTCCCTGACCCGATGTCTCAACCGGCGCGGCTTCAACGAGCGCTCCGCCGCCGAGCTGGCGCACGCCCGGCGGGCACACCGCGACGTTGCGCTGCTCATCCTCGACCTCGACCGGTTCAAGGAGGTCAACGACACCGAGGGCCACGCGGCCGGTGACGAGTTGCTGTGCTGGGTGGGTGCAACCCTCAAGGAACGGTTGCACCCGCACGACGTGGTGGGCCGCCTCGGCGGCGACGAGTTCGTCGTCCTGCTCGCCTCGCACGCCGCCGAAGAGACCGAGGCCGTGGCCGGCGACCTCGCGGCCGCGCTGGCGGAACGCATCGAGGTCAGCATCGGCGTCGGCATTCTCGGCCGCCATGGTGCCGACCTCGACGAGCTGTACAGCCACGCCGACGCCGAGCTGTACCGGCAGAAGCTGGCCAGGGGGCGTGGGCGCAGCCGCCGCCCGTCGCACCCGTCGGGTGACGGCGTGCTCGCCGCGTAGGTGCGCCCAGGCCTGTTCGCTGAGAGCGAAATTCTGGCCGCCACTGTGCGGATGCGTGGCTCGTTCCATCGGTCGAGTACCCGGTAGCCACTCCACGAGGAGCCCACAGCACATGCTTCGCGCGTTGCTGGCCGCCGCCGTCGCCGGCCTCGTCGCCGGGGCCGCGTTCGCCGCACCGGCCGGCGCCACCCGGCCGGGTCCGCCGCTGTCCGAGCCGGCGGCCCGGCTCGCCGCCTCCCTGCACTGCGTCGGGGATCCGGCCGCCAGTGCCCGCTCCGGCCGTACCCCCGTGCTCATGATTCATGGCACCACGTCGAACTTCCGTGCCAACTTCTCCTGGAACTGGGATCGCGCCTTCGCCGGCGAAGGACGCGCCCGCTGCTACGTCGACCTGCCCGACAGCGGCAACGGCGACATCCAGGTCGCGGCCGAGCACGTCGTGCACGGCATCCGCCGCCTGTACGCGGCCACCGGCTCGCGCATCGACCTGCTCGGGCACAGCCAGGGCGGCATGATCGGCCGCTGGGCGCTGAAGTACTGGCCGGACACCCGCGGCATGGTCGACGACTACGTCTCGCTCGCCGCGTCCAACCACGGCACGACCGTGTTCGCCGTACAGTGTGCGACCACCCCGACCTGCACGGCCGCGAACTGGCAGCAGCGGACCGATTCGAACTTCCTGGCCGCGCTCAACCGGGGCCCGCAGACCTGGCCGGGCATCAGCTACACCCAGATCTACACCCGCCACGACGAGATCGTGGTCCCGAGTGGCTCGTCCTCGCTCCCGCCGGCGCCCAACGTCAGCAACATCGCGGTGCAGGACCTGTGCCGGTACGAGACCGTCGAGCACTTCGGGATGGCCTACGACAACGCCGCGTGGCTGCTGGGCATGGACGCGCTCGTCCACCCGGGCCCGGCGCTCCTGCACCGGACCAGCCCGGCAACCTGCGGCCGGCCACTCATGCCCGCGGTCAACCCGGTGACGTTCCTCAGCGACGCGTCCGCCGCGCTGACACAGTCCGTCGCCTCGACGGCCGCCGCGCCCGTCCTGCCCGAGGAGCCGCCCCTGCGCTGCTACGCGGCCCCGGCCTGTCCCCGGCTCAGGGCAGGTCGAGCGGGAGCTTGATCCCGTCGAGGGCGCTGCCGCAGGCGCAGGCGCGCTCGGTGGGCAGCAGGCCGACGGCGTCGAGCAGCACCCGCCGGAGCTTCGCGGTGTTCTCGTTGAACACCTTGAATACCTCCTCCTGGGTGACACCGTGGCCGCTCTCGACGCCCGCGTCCAGGTCCGTCACGAGCGCGATAGCGGTGTAGCAGAGCGCGAGCTCCCGGGCGAGAACGGCCTCCGGATGCCCCGTCATGTTGACGATGGTGCCGCCGATCGAGGTGAACCAGCGCGACTCCGCCCGGGTCGAGAACCGGGGCCCCTCGACGACCACCATCGTGCCGCCGTCCACCGGGCTGAGCTCCGCGCCGGCCCGCAGGACCGCCCGCCGGCCGTCGGGGCAGTACGGGTCGGCGAACGAGACGTGCACCGCGCCCGCGTCGTAGAACGTCTGCTCCCGCCCGCTGGTCCGGTCGATGAGCTGGTCAGGGACGACGAACGTGCCCGGGCCCAGCTCCGGGAGCAGGCCGCCGACCGCGCAGGGCGCGATGATCTGCCGTACCCCCAGCGAGCGCAGTGCCCACAGATTGGCCCGGTAGGGGATCCGGTGCGGGGGGAAACGGTGATCGCGGCCGTGCCGGGGCAGGAACGCGACGCGCCGCCCGCCGACCTCCGCGACGGTGATCGGATCCGAGGGCGGACCGTAGGGCGTGGACACCTGATGCTCGGTCGCGCCGTCGAGGAGCGCGTAGAGCCCCGATCCACCGATGACGCCGATGTCCGCCTCTAGGGGTCGCTCGTTCATGCGCAGACCTTATCGGTGGCCTGAAACCCAGGCTAATGTGCCAAGCATGGCGTTGACCGAGGGCCTTTCGCGACCGAGGGTGGGCTGCCGTGTTCAGTGAAGAGCAGCGCATCGGAGGTCGGTCTGTGGAGTCGATGACCGGTCAGCTGCTGGTCGCAACCCCGACCCTGAAGGACCCGAACTTCGACCGCACCGTGGTACTGCTGGTCGCCCATGAGACCGGTGGGGCGCTCGGGGTGGTGCTGAACAGGGCGACCGAGGTGCCGGTCGCCGACGTCCTGGGCAACTGGGGCGAGCTGGCCGGCGACCCGGCGGTGCTCTTCGAGGGCGGCCCGGTGCAGCCCGAGTCGGCGATCTGCCTGGCCCGGACCCGCCCGCAGGTGACCAAGCGGGTGTCGGGCTTCCACCAGGTGGCGGGCGCGCTGGGCACGATCGACCTGTCGGCGGACCCCGACCTGCTGCGGGAGAGCGTCGCGGGGATCCGGGTGTTCGCCGGATACTCGGGGTGGTCGCCGGGTCAGCTGGAGGACGAGATCTCCGCCGGCTCCTGGTTCGTGTTCGACGCCCTTCCGGGTGACCCCTTCGTGAACCGGCCCGACGATCTGTGGGCCATGGTGCTCAGGAGGCAGGGCGACATCCTGGCGGCGGTGGCGCATTTCCCGCCGGACGTCTCGCTGAACTGAAGGGGCCTGCGCACGGGGCCGCCGGGCGGTGTGTAATATTCCGTGAGTGCCCGGGAGTCCCGGGGACGACAAGGGGCTGTGGCGCAGCTGGTAGCGCACCACACTGGCAGTGTGGGGGTCAGGGGTTCGAGTCCCCTCAGCTCCACCCTTCTGAGCAGGAAAACGCACCGTTCCTCTATCCTAAGAGGACGGTGCGGTTTTTTTTGTGCACGCATGCGAGCACTGGGCAGGCCTCGGGGGATGCCCGCCGACGAGGCCCACTCGCTCCTCGGAAGCGCATATATATTGGCTCTGACCTGCGGAAACGCTGGTTCTGCGAAGGTGTTCGCAGGTGACCGCAGCTCTTGACGCTCCACCCAGCGGGCGAGATTGAGTGACTCAAATCACATCAGTGGTTGCCTTCAATGGCAGGCGGCCATCCGCCGGGCGACGCGGGGCAGCGACAGCTGCGGCAGTGTGATGGCGGAGGTGCGGCAGGACTACGCGGGACAACCGCAGACCACTATCCCTGCGCCTGCTCCTCGCACAAGATCAGCACAGAGGCGCCACAGTCACTCCTTCCGGTTCCATTCGGATGCATCAAAGAACCGCTTGGAACCCAACTGACCTGGCTATGCAGCTGCCGAACTCTGGCCCAATCCGGGCACGAGACCTGTGGCTAACGCAGGCGTACGGCGTATTAGGCCAGGGGGCAGAACTGGAGAGCGGGGGACGAAATGCCAACAGGCTGCCAGGTCCGGCGGCTGTTCGGCCATCGGGGCGGCGGCCGGGTCGAGGTTGGCGTAGTTCCCGAACCGGACAAGAGCTCGTGCGCCCGGTGCTTGCAGACGTCGTAGAACGCGCGTAGCCGCCCCGACCGGTCGCGGACGAGCGCGATCGGCATGCCCGCCACCGTCGCCGCGACCTAGCTGCCCGCGGCCCGCACCTTCTCGACGTGACAGATCGGCTGCCAGGTCCGGCCGAAGATGGCCCTCATGTCCTCGCGACGCTGACTGCCGCGGCACGACCGTTCAAAGTCGACGGTCGAGCCCGAACATCTGCGTTCCGTCCAGCGCGGTAGCGCTCCCCGGAGCTAATCGGGAGTCAGCGTGCCAGCACCTCAGGCGATCCACGCCTGCAGCGCACGGCGGTCGGCCGGGAGGCCGAAGTGTGCCAGCAGTTGCTTGGCCATCGCGCCGTCTCGCCAGATCTCGCCGTCGACGAGCGCGCGGGCCGCCATCCGCTGCGATTCGGTCAACGCCGTCCCCGGGGTCCCCCGGGGGATCCCGCCGGGAAAGGCGGCGTCGAGCAGCGCTCCGAGCAGGGTGAAGCGATCGTTGCCACGACGCGTGCCAGCTACCCGACGGGACAGCACTTCCACCCGGTCCGGCGCCGTCTCGGGACTCAGCCGCGCCACGGTCAGGGCCGCCATGGTCGATATGTCACCGTCAAGAAACGGCCAGTTGGGCACCGGCGCGTCGGCTTCCAGCATGCAGCTGTAAAGGTCTTCGATCAGGGAACGGTCCGGGCGAGCCAATACTCGCGTAAGGCCGATCACGGCTGACCAGCGCTCTGCGAGGTTCTCCGTGGCGCGCCGGGTGGTGAGCGCGCCGCTCAGGGCGTCGTCGGGCTGCCCGGCACAGAGCCCGGCCGCCACAGAGGCGGTTGCCGCCACGAACGGACTCGGATCACCGGCGATCACCCGGGTCAGCGCCGGGATGATCTGGGCGCTCTCCTCCGGAAACCAGGCCAACAGGTGAGAGGCGTAGAGACGGACCGCCAGGTGCGGGTCGGTCAGCGCCGCCAGGTAGACCGGCACGCCGGCCCGCACGGCGTCGTACGCGGCCAAGTCGATGACCAGCTGGTTGCGGTCCTCCTCGACATCGCCGAAGAGCGCCCGCCTCCTGCGGGCCCGCTGCTCCTGCTCGTCCGCGGCAGCCGCCACCCACTCCGCCTGTTCCTGCTCAAGTTCGTCGACCGTCAACGCGGCCTTACGAGCGACCTCCGCACGCATCGCGGCAATGTCCGCCACCTCGGTGAGCCAGTACTCCTCGTCGCCGATGGCGATCTGAGCTAGCACCTGGCACGCCGCGAACCGGTCCGGGGCACTCTCGTCCGCCACGATGTCGATGAGCAGGCGCGCCGCGACGACGCTGGCCGCGCTGCGCGTGCCCTGCGAGACGAGACGATCGGCAAGCTCTTTGTAGGCCGCCCGCCGGGCAGGCGCATCCGCCGATCGAATGGCTTCAAGCGCCGAGGGAATCTCCCCGGTGTCCCCGTAGATGTCGGGGAGTTCTGCCCAGTTCACAGACGATGCGCGATCTCGCGGGTCAACCACACCGGCACTCTAGCAACGCCGTTCTGCTGCCGACCAACCGTGACGCACGAGTGGGGCCCGCCCATATAGGCCGGGCAGGCCCCACTCTCATTCGAGCGCTATGGCTCGCAACGCAAGCCCGGCATAACGCCGAGAATCGCTAATGCCTAGCCTCAGGCCAGGGGCATCGAATACCCCGACGGAGCCTGACATTCCGGCATGGCGCCGGCATAGTCCACGGCGCAGGGGCCATACCTCGTCACAAAGTACAGATCGCCGAGTATGCCGATGGCACCCATCGCGCCGGCGGCCCTGGGCATGGCTCCCGCAGAGCCCGGAACCTTGCCTCCTCCGGACGGCGCCTTAGCACCCGACGGGGTGCCACCACCACCGGACGGCGGTGCCTTGCTCACGAACGCACGCTTCGGCGCGACAGGTGCCGACTGAATCTTGGCACTGGAGTTGTCTTTGCCGTAGACGGCTTCGTTCCCCGGTCCCGCGCTGTAGACGATTCTGATCTTCATCGCCTTGGAGACCTTGTCCAGGAATTTGTTGCAGCCGAAGGCACCCCCGGTACCAGCGTCGCAGGGCATGACACCTTCCTTGTTGACCTGAATGACCAGCGTGTAACCGGGCTTCAGCTTGCCGTTATCGTCAAAGAAGGCAACGACTCGCCTCTCTACGTGCTGGTCCACCTGGCCGCTCTCACCGGGGAGCATCCCGCCGCCGCTGCGAATCTGCTCGTCCGAGGCGACCAGCTTTCCCTGCTGGTCATAAACGGTCGCTGAGCCGAACAGGGTCTTCTCGGTGACCCGGAATCCCGCGTCCGGGTCGTAGTTGCCGCCCTTCGGTGGCTTCACCGTCTTCCAGTAGTGCTCCATCCAGGAACCCGCCCGCGTCGGCTTCGGCGGCGCATTCACGACCCGCCACTGGCCACCCTTGACCCGCCAGGCCTTGCCCTCCTTCGCCAGCAACTGGCCTTCGTTGCTGCCGTCCCCGATGAGCGGCATACGGCCGTCCGGGTCGGAGAGCGTGGCTGGCGAGTTGTTCGCATACGAGTACGCGTTCCACTGCTGCGGGTCGGTGAGGTCCTGCACCGGGTCGACCGAGATGAACCGGCCCAGGGCGGGGTCGTACTCGCGAGCGCCGATGTGAACCAGGCCGGTCGGATCGTTGTCGCCGCCGACGAAGCCCTTCTGGTTGGGCCAGACCGGGTTTGCGCCACGCGCACCGCCGTACGGCGTCTGTCGCCGGATGCCCACCTGCTGCGTGGCGGCGTTGACGGTGACCTGCTGCGTGCCGTGGTGATCGCTGAAGAGCCAGCTCAGTACGCCGGTCGAGGTACGAGACGCCACGGCCTTGCCCGCGAAGGCGTAGTAACGGGTGGCCGACATCGTGGCCGAGGTGCCGGTGCCGGTACGCCTGACCTCCATGCCGGGCAGGTAAAGGGTGGCGCCGGTGGCGTCTCGCCGGATGAGGCGGCTGCCCTCGGCGTCGTAGATGTTCGTGCCGAGATTGACGCCGTTCTCGGTGACTGAGGTCAGCCGCCCCTCGGGGTCCCATTGCAGGCTCTGAGTCCCCGCCGAGCCGGGCCGGCTCGCCATGTTGCCCATGCCGTCGTAGCCGTAGGACACCGTGGTGCCGGTGGTGGCCCCCGGCGCCGTGGTGGTCATTCCGGTGACCGCGTGCGGGCGCACCACACCCAGGCCGGACGTCGGCACGGCGTAGCTGCGCACGGTGTCACCGGCCGCGGTGTGCGACACCTCCCTGGTCCGATTGCCGACGTCATCGATCGTCCAGTCCAACCAGTACGGTGCCGCTCCGCCCATGGATGCCGTGGACGGAGTGGCGGTCTGGCAGTTCACCGCCGTCGCCGGGGTCCACGCGCCAGTAAGGCGGCGCAGGCGGTCGTGCTGGAAGCACTGGTAGTCCGCCGACCCGACGGCCGGTGTGTCGGCGACGCCGACGATGTTCCCGATCGGGTCGTAGGCGTACTTGCGTTGCGAGACGCTGCCCGTTGCGGTCTCCGGCTTGACGGTGACCGTGTCTACCTGGCGGGTGTAGACGTTGTAGGACATGGCCTGCTCAGTGAAGACACCACCGGCGGTCTTCAGGGTGGTGACCGTCGGTTCTCCGTACGCCGTGTATTGCTGGCCGGTCACGTACGAGGCGACCGAACTCCACCCACTGCCTAGCGTCCTGGGCAACCCGGACACAGCGTCGTATCCGAGGGTGACCTGTTCGTCGGCCAGTCCGCCGGCAAAGGGGAAGCTGATGCTGGTGGGCTGCCCGGTGTACGGCGAATACCCATACCCGAAGACATAGGTCCCGGCGAGCTTCTCCTCGGATGCGGGGATCACATGGTTGACGCCGGAGGGCTGGTAGCGGTCGGTGAAACCGCGAACCTGCCATTTGTAGGCGTCCGAACCGACGTAGCGGATGCTCTGGGTGAGCTGACCACGCACGATGATGCCGGTGTAGAGCCGGTCGTAGATCCACTCGGCCCGCTTGGTGGCTGTGGTGGCCGGTGCCACCGGCGGCACCCAGACAGCGGTCTTACGACCCAGCGAGTCGTAGCTGTAAAGCAGCGTCTGGCCGCCGGCTTCGATATCGGTGAGCTCGTTGGCGTCGTTGTAGCGCGAGATCGTCAGGCCCTTGTCGGGATCCCGGGCCTCGATCTCCCGGCCCTTGATGTCGTACTTGCGGGACCATTGGTTTCCGGCCGTATCGGTGATGGTGAGCGGCTTGTCGCGGTGGTCGTAGGTGTACTTGGTACCGAGGTATGCGCCGGCAGCACCGGACGAGGTGGTGTGCTCACGAAGCTCCACCATCCGGCCCTGGGCATCTTCGATCTTGGTCGTGACGGTTCCACCGGCGGGCGGGATCGTGATCGTGCGGTCGCCCTCGGCGAGGGTGGTGGTGCGCCACCGCTCGACGATGTTGGTGACCCCGTCACCGGACTGGAAGATGCTGTCGGTGACCCGGTCTGCCCGGTCGTACAGGGTGCGGGTCTGCGACGGCACCGACCACTCCGGTTCCCACCACAGCGTCCCGGACGGATCCCCCGGCTCGGCATGGGCGCCGTATTCGAGCTCCGTGCGGCCGTGTGCGTCGTACAGGACATCGGTGACGGTCCGCCCACCGCCCACCGCTGACGCCTGCGTTTGACGCGGACGCAGGAAACCGTCGAGGATTTCGTACGTCGTGAGGTAGTTGCCGTTTGCGTTGAGCGCCTCGGTCTTGGTGTACGGGTATGCGGACCGCGTGGCGGAGTAGACGTAGGTGTAACGCTCCTGCGGCTTGTCCGGGTAGGTCGCGCGCGACCAGCCCGGCCCCCAGACCTTCGAATTGCGACCCAGCGAGTCGTAGACCGTCTCGGTGATCTTCCCGTTGGGGTCGGTCACCTTGGTCGGCGTCCCCCAGTACGGGCTCTGTTGGGTGGTGGTGACCCAGCCAAGATGGTTGGTGCTGGTGACGGTCGTGGTTGGCCCGCCACCTGCGGAGTAGGTCACCGTCGTGGTGTTGTTCTTGATGTCGGTAGCGCTGTTCTCCCGGCCGAAGACGTCAAATCCGGTTTGGCTGACCGTCTGCCAGACGGTGCCGCCGGCAGCGGTCCAGTCCTTCAGGCCGTCGACCCGGGTGGCGTCGCCGTAGACCGGTGCGGTCGCCGCGTCCGTGGCGCCGTCGTAGTACGTCATCGAGTCCGAGATCATGTGGTCCGGGCTCGTTGGTGCGGTACCGCAGGGCAGCGCCGTGGCCGTGGTCCGGCGTGGCAGGGTCACGATGTTCTTGGCGGTGTTGCGGCTGTACGCGAACGTGGTGCACTTCTCGTCGCCGCTCTTGGCGATGTCGCCGTCGTCCTGCGTGCTGACGATCGTGCCGTACGTGTCGTCGAACGTGCTCTGGCTGCTGGTGGTCCGCCATCCCCGCGTGCCGTCGACGCCGAGCGCGGTTGCCTGATAGACGGCCTTGGTGTTCACGAAACGCGCGGTGACGGTGTCGCCGTTGATGGTGCGCGTGGCGGTGGGCGCCGAACGCCACGGGACGAAGACACTCTTGCTGACCGGCTTGTCCGTGCTGCCGTTGTAGGTCACCCGCTCGCGCGTCGTGCCGGCGAACTGATCCTCGTCGTAGACCGTCTCCGACCCGAGCGATGCGGGTACCGTCACCGAGCGGGTGCCTCCCGACGGCGCGAGCTTGTCCCCGTGCATACCGCGCAGGTAGGTCGTACGGGTCAGCGTCTTCGCCGTGTCGCCGACCTGCATCTCCACCGTGCCGAAGCCCCGGTACTGGTTCCAGGTCTTGTACTTCGGCTTGCCGAGGCCGTCATCGTCCGCGAAGTGCCACGCCGGCGAGCCGATGTAGTTGTAGTAGGTGTTCTTGGTCGGCGCTTGATGACCGTCGGCGAGTTGCACGTCGGTCTCGCTGACCTGGCGCACCACGTACTTGTGCCACCACTCGGTGATACTCGGGCCGTCATGGTCGTACGGGTCCGGGCCGATGACCGGGTAGCAGAGCCTGGTGTTGTTGTGCGGCGACTCCGGCAAGTCGGACGCCGAGCAATCCGGCAGCGAATACGTGATCTGAACCAGGGCGCCGGTCTCGGTGCGGATGCCCGCCAGCCGGTGCCAGTTGTTGGTGGTGTTGGTCTGGGTGAGCACGCGGTTCCTCATGGCGACCGGTTCGAAGGTGACCGGCGGCTCGGCCGTCGCGGTACCGGCAAGGCCCGTGTGCACAACCGAGGCGAGCCAGAGGCCGGCCTTCGTCCCGTCACCGGGCGACGGGTAGCTGTGCGTCAGTGTCCACGACTCGACGTCCTGCCAGGCCGGGGTGGTGACGGTGGTGTCCCAGACCCGGGTCGTCACCTTCGCCAGGCGCTTGGTGGACCAGAACGTCGGCGTGAAATCGTTGCAGGTGGTGGCGTCGGCCTTGCACTCCTGGTCCCACGGGACGTCCGGCCACGATCCGTCGTGCTCGGCGCAGTCGGACAGGCACCGGTCGCCGGGGGTGAACACCACCTGTGCCGTCGGCGTGACGGAGCGGTCCGCGCTGCCGTGGTCCCAGGTGCCGTAGTCGATCCGGCTCAGCGTGCCGCCACGCACGTACGACACGTTCTTCGACTCGGTGACCTCGGCGGCGTACTGGTTGGTCTCCTTGGCGTACCAGTAGGACATCGTGTTGCCGCGGGAGTCCACGACGTAGTCCAGATTCCACCGCCACGCCTGCGTGCAGTCGGAGTCCGAGAACGCCGTCGCATGACACGGCTCACCGCTGTGGTTGCCGTATACCGGAACGGTCCACGCCGAGTTGGTGTCCGCCGATTGTCCGGGCAGGTTGTTGAGCCCGAAGTAGTACTGCGTGCCGTCGTTGGTGGTGACTCTCCAGTGCTCGCCGTCATTGTCGCCGTTCGTGCCGCCGGTCAACCGCTCGATCTTCGAGCCGTCCTCGGAGCGGCCGTGCCACCCCTTGCCGGACTCGTAGACCAGCTCGGTGCTCTCACCGTTAAGCGACAGGACGGCGTTATTCGACCGCCAGCACAGGTCGCCCGTCTGCTGCGGGTTGTTCGGCGAGTCAGCCTTGTCCGAGACGCACGGTACGTACCGACGCTCGATGAGGCCCGGCCAGAACTCGAAGCCCTCGCCGATCCAAGACGGCTGGTTGTTCGTCGCGGACGAGCGTCCGTCGACGCTGGACGACGAGTACGACAGACCGGCCTTTGGCTTTAATCCGCCCGCGACGGTCGGCGCGTCCAACGGATACGACCAGCTGAACGCGCCGGACGAGTCACCGGCCGTCCATGACGAGGACGCCGCCAGGCCGGTGGCCGAATAGTCGCCGTCGCTGCCCGCAGGGGCGGCTGCCAGCGCTACCAGCATGGCCGACGATGCCGCCGCCCCTCGTGTCCCGGCCGACTGCGCGGCCTCGACCGATGCCTCGGCGGAGATCACACCACTGGCTGTGTCGTTCCGCGAGTCCAGCGGCGTAGCCGCGCACTCGCGCTTCTCGGGCGTGCTGATCGCGCACTCCGGCAGGCTCCACAGCCGCAGCCGAGACGCCCACTCGGCGCCGTACGCGTGCCGAAAGCCGGAGTAGTCGACCTGCACCACGGCCTCGCCGGCCGAGGTATCAGCCGGTGCGACGACACGGGTGACTACACCATCACGCCACCTGGCCGGGATCCTGGCACGATCCAGCACTTCCACCGAGACGCTGGAGAGTCGATCTCCGGCTGCGCCCTTGGCTCGGCCAACCGAGACCGGTAGGTTGCCGGCCCTGCGCACGGCCGATCGTGTCGCGGTCGCCTTGGCGGCGTTGCCCGGCAGATCGACTTCAACTACGCCCGGCTTCGGCCACACCGGATCCGAAGCCGAAAACTGCCGCACCTCAGCCTGTTTGAAGCCGACACCACGCACCTCGCCGCCGTGCGAGTCGATCTTTTCGACCTGTCCCTTGAGACGCTGCGGCTTCGGCTCTGCGTGCACCGGCGTCGGCGCGAACATCGACCCCGCCAGAGCCCCAACCAGGCTGGCGGCGAGGGCCGCTGTGCCCCATCGGTGGTGTTTCGTTCTTGGTATCGGTCCCGAAATTGACCTTCCACCCATGAGGGCTTCTCCCTGTGACGGTTGGTGAGACGCTGCGCCGGGATCGGGCGCAGCGGGACATGGAGACGAGAGACCGCCGGACCGGCCGGCTCAAGCCCCGCCGGTCGATCGGGCAGTACGCAAAGTGATAGGGGAACAGACAAGCGAGCCAGTCGGTCGATGGACACCGAGGATGATCATCGATTGTTGCCAGCACCTTAGATGATCGGGCGTCGAGTCGGGGGGCACCGAACCTCGGAATTGATCATGGACAGACGTTCTCGGCCGGTGCGTAGAGGACACAACCTCATCGGCGCCGAGTTCGACCTGACCGGCTTGGAGGTGATCTCCTCGCTGGACAAGGCCAGGCGGATCGGCCAGGTCACCATGATGGCTTCGGCGCCGAAGCCGGGCGAGGTCATCTACAAGGCCGCGCTGTTGCGGGTCGCCATCGTCGACAAAGCCGGCCAGCGCCCGTAGCCGCACCCGGTGATGCCCCGGCCGCCGGCCGGGGCATCACCCTGCAAGAGCACGCGGATGGCGTCGCTCTGGGATCATCGGCGCCATGCGCAAGATTGCTGTGGCGTTGGTCCTGGTCCTGGCGGCATCGGGGTGCGCCGTCCCGGGCGGCTCGGCGAAGAACCCGGTGCTCTCCGCGCCCGCCGCCGGCCCGCCGCCCGGAGCCGCCGGCAGCGACGCGCCGTCGCCGGCCGCGTCGGCACCGGCCGCGTCGGCACCGACCTGGCGCCTGGCCGCGGTGCCAGAGCTGGCCGGGCCGACCAGCGGGCTGTCGGACGTCGTGTCGGTGGACGCCACGCACGCGTGGGCCGTCGGCAGCGAGGCCTACTCGCCCGAGCGGCCGGACGACTCGGGTACCCCGCTGATCCTCCAGCGGGACGCGGCGGGCTGGGCGCGCGCGCAGCTGCCGCCGATCGCCTGGCACGGCCGGTTCGGCCTGGTCGCGGCCGACTCGCCGGCGAACGTCTGGGCGGTCGGCAGCACTGCCGCCCCCACCCCCGAGGAGCAGGCGACGCACATCCTGCGTTACGACGGGACCGCCTGGCGCGAGGTGCCGTTCCCGCGCGGCGAGGAGAAGGGGATCCCGCTGATCACCGGGCTGACCGTCGCGGGTGGACAGGCCTGGGTGGTAGGCAATGACCAGAGCGATGTGATCATCGAGCAGTGGGACGGCCGATCCTGGCGGTCGCACCAGTCGCCCGCCGAGTGCCGCACCGGCGGCACGTCCTTCGGCGGCATGCCGAACTTCTGCACCGTCACCGCGGTCAAGGCCTTCGGCCCGGATGACGTCTGGGCCGCTGGCAACGGCGCCTGGAAGGGCTTCAAGGGCCCGCTGCTCTTCCACTGGGACGGCTCGATCTGGCGCACGGTCCAGGTGGGCATCAACGAGCAGGAGTCCTCGTTCGACGCGATCGACGGCCGCTCGTCCGCTGAGCTGTGGGCGGTCGGGGACGGCGGGCTGGCCGTGCGCGGCGGCGGTGGGCTCTTCGAGGTGCTCCGGGACGTGCCCGACGGCGCGCTGCCGGACGTGGCGACGGACCCGGCAGGGGTGCCGTGGCTGATCGAGAACACCCAGGCGCCCAGCGCGAGCCTCGCCGCGTACCGCACGGGCGCGTGGGTCGGCGCGCCCGCGCCGCAGCCGCCGGACGCGGTCGGCATGAGCCTGCACGGCATCGCCGGGACCCCGGGCAGTCCGCTGATGTTCGCGGTGGGCTCGGCGGATCTACCCACCGAACCGCGCTACCTACGGGCCGTCGTACTCGAGTACGTTCCTACCGTTTCGTCAGTTTTGTGACTGTTCCGCGAGCTTCTGCAGGAACCGGGGCAGGCGGCCGGCGTTGAAGTCGTAGAAGCGGGCCCAGCGCGGCGCGATCGCGATGCGGGCCATCTGCGGGTACATCAGGCGGACATTTCGCTCGAACTCGGCCGCGGCCTCGTCGCCCATGGACTTGCGGGCGGCGGCCAGGTACTCCGGGACCACGCCGTCGACGATCTCGATCTCCGCCCGGCCCCGGATCGAGAGGGCGCGGGCCTGGCCGGGCGTGTTCCCGCCGTCGATGGAGAGGGCGACGTCCGGGCGGGCGGTGAGTGCCGAGACCTTCGGCGCGGTCGCGGCGGTGGAGACCACGAACTCGGTGCCGGTCCAGAAGTAGCCGACCGGGATCACCCGGGGCGTTCCGTCCTTGCCGGTGTAGGCGAGGTGGGCGGCCGAGGTGGAGTCGAGCAGTTCCTGCGCTCCGGCCGTGGACAGCTCATCCTCGATCTCCTGCCGTTTCATCCGCGTCCTTCCGCATCGCGAGAACTTCCATATAGGAGGAAACCTACCGGTTGTTAGACTGTGCCGCCTGCGACCACGGCTGCGAAACGGGCAGGACTGTGACGGGTCGACCCAGGGCACCCCACGGCGGCGGGACCGGCGAAGGCGGAGAACCGCCGAGACGCCGGGGATCGGACGGGGACGCGGCGGGGCCGCGCGCGGCCGGCAATGTGGCCCAGGCGCAGCAGATGATCGCCCGGGTCCTACGGCAGGGGCGGGCAACGGCAGACGGCGGCACGCCGGGCCGGGACGACACCGGGCCCTCGGCTCCGGCCGCGCATCCGGACGACATCAGGCTTGCCGAGATCATGCGTCGTCGCGATCAGCTCGGCGCGGATCCGCCGACATTCAACATCGCGGCCAATGACGCTGCTTACGGCAGCCATGGTGCGCACACCGAAGGTCGGCACGGCCCCGGCATTCCGCTGCCGAGAGATCCCGGCCGGCGGACGATCGAGGGCCGGATCTACGGCGACAGTCCCTGGCAGAACCCGGAGAACTGGTCTTACCGGTGGTCCGATCCGTCGACCATGAATCGGACCGTCAACGACTACGTCGAACGCAACTGGGACCGGATCCGCGACGATCTGGCGCTCGAAGGTGCGCACGACAGCAGCTTCGACGCGGGGCACCGTGTCGGTCAGGGGTACTACAACGACGGGATGTACGGCGCCGGACCCCGGAATTCGCACTATTCCGAGACCAGCTTCGTCAAGGTGAGGATCCGGCTCGTCCCAGGGTCGGATCCGCCGGAGCTCTTCATACTCACGGCCTTTCCGCTGGGGATAATGTGAGTTGATGGACATCTCCCGCCTTCCGGAGCCGATGCGCGCGCGAATCGAGGCGCGGAATGCGCTCTCGTCGCTCGACCGGGTCCGCGAGTTCCTGGGTAGCCATGTCCTGGACGCCGACAGCCTCGACGAGGTCCGCGCGGATCTCCGGCGGACGGCGCATTTCGGCACCACGCGGCATCACGGGGATCTGGCCGCCCTCGAAGCTGTCGTGGCAGAGCAACATCCCCCGGGCACGCTGGCGCGGCTGGTCGGGTGGGAGGCGAACTGGGTCCTCGACGATCCGTCGGACGCCGGGGCGGCACTGTTTCTCGGTGATCTCGCCAAGATGCTGCGCGAGGTGATCGGCGAGGTGGAGCGGTAGGGGTCGATCCGGCGAGGGCCCCGCCGCGGGGTGTCGCGTTGGTAGAGTCCAGCCAGTTCTCGTTGGTCCTTCGTGGGTCTGGAGGCGGTGGATGACGACCGGGTTGTCCGATGAGGGCGGCATCCTCGACCCGGACGGGGCGAGGGACTATCTGCGGGACTGGCAGGGCCGTGTCGATCGGATGGCCGTCGACGCGCAGGCCGTGAGCGAGCGCCTCGAGAGCCTGCGGGTCACCGCCGAGGACGCCAACGGGATAGCCGAGGTCACCATCGATTCCACCGGTGCGCTGGTGGACATCCGGTTCAGCGAACGGATCCAGCACGCCCAGCCGGACGTCGTGTCCCGGGCGGTGCTGAGCGCGGTCCGCGAGGCCCGGTCCAGCGCCGCCGACCGGTCCCGGCAGATCGTGCGGGACGTCATGGGTGGCGAGTCGGTGGCGGGGCGGGCGATCGCCGACCGCATGGCCGAGCGGCTGCGCGGCCCGGACGCGGGCGGTGCCGGGCCCGGCGTGGCGGGGTGACGCGGTGGCGGACGAGTTCTCCGTTGACGTGCGGCAGCTGCGGGAGCACGTGGCCAGGGTCGACGCGGTGCAGCGGCGGTTCGGTGCGGTGAAGGCCGCCAGCGCCGCCATCGCCCGGGACGACGCGGCGTACGGGCTGCTGTGCGGGTGGATCTCCGGGATTCTGCAGGGGCGGCATGCCACCCAGGACGAGCTGATCGCGTACGTGGAGGAGAACCTGCGGCTGGCGACGGATGCGCTGGCCGGGGCCGGGCGGGACTACGACCGGGTGGACGAGGCGGCGGCGGAGCGGGTGCACCGGGCCGGGCGGGTCTGAGGCCGCGATGGCCGACGAGTCGCTGGTCGCGGACGTCACGTCGACGCGTACGGCGTGGACGGGGGTTTCGCTGGTCGGCGGCTTTCAGGGGCTGCGGCAGGCGGTGGACGGCGGCGGGTGGGTCGATCAGGCGCTCGCCGGCGGGTCGCTGGCGCTCGAGGCGACCGCGGCCGTGCTCGACCCGTTCAGCACGTTGCTGTCCAGCGGGCTGGGCTGGGCGATGGAGTACTTCGAGCCGCTGCGCGAGATGCTCGACCGGCTCGCCGGGATACCGGACGCGGTCGCCGCGCACGCCGTGACGTGGCAGAACATGGCCGGCGCGCTGGAGGAGATGGCCGTCGACCTGCGGTCGTGTCTCGCCGCGGACCTGCCCGACTGGCGGGGGCCGGCCGCGGCGGCGTACCAGGGGCTGATGGGGAACAACGTCGAGGCGATCGGCGGCCTGGGTGTGCTGGCGGCGACGATGTCCTCGGCGACGCGGGCGGCGGGCAACCTGGTGTCGTTCACCCGTGAGCTGGTGCGCGACCTGATCGCCGACCTGGTGGCCCGGGTGATCGTGTGGGCGGCGGAGTCGCTGCTGGTGGTGACGATCCCGGTGGTCGCCGCGCAGATCGCGTCCGCGGTGGCCAAGTGGGCGGGCCGGATCACCGGCTACACGAGCGCGCTGATCACCAGCCTCACCAACCTCACCCGGCTGCTCGAGGGGTAGCCGGTCAGCAGCGGCCGCGGCCGCGGGTCCGGTCCAGGGCCGCCAGTACCGCGTCCGCCGCCCGCGCCAGGATCATCGCCTCGACCGGGCCGGCGGGGCCGGGCCGCTCCAGCCACAGCGTCACGGTGCCCACCGCGATCGACATCCAGCACGCGTCCGGCGCCTCGGCGCGCCACTCCGTCCGGCCCGCGTGGGTCACCCGGATCCGGACCCGGCGGGCCGGGACCAGCAGCCGGGCGGGGCAGTCCGCCAGGATGGCCGCGCCGCGGATGATCGGCTGCAGCTCCGCCCGCCCACCCGCCAGGGAGTCGAAGTACGAGATCACCCGCAGCGCCGCGCCGGCGTCGGCGTCGATCGCGGCCAGTCGCAGGGCCAGGTCCTCCATGCTGCCGAGGCTAGTGAACGATCACGTACGCCGACAGCGAAACCGGGCCGCCGGGGTCAGCGCGCCGCGGTGCGGACGGCCAGAATCGCGAAATGGCCGACTTCGCGCTCCAGGCTCAGCCCACCTCCGCCGCCGACTGGCTGGACCTCGCCCGCCGCGCGGAGGAGGCCGGCTTCGACACGCTGCTCGCGGCGGACCATCCCGGCTCCTGCGCCGCGCCGTTCGTCGCGCTCGCCGCGGCCGCCGCCGTCACCACGCGCATCCGCCTCGGCTCGAATGTCTCGAACGCCGCCGTCCGCGAGCCCATCCTGTTGGCCGCGGACGTCGCCACCCTGGACGTGGTCTCCGGCGGCCGGGCGGTGCTGGGCCTCGGCGCCGGGCACACGCCCGCCGAGTGGGAGGCGATCGGCCGCAGCCGGCCGGACGTGCGCGGCCGGGTCGAGCGCTGCATCGCCGTCGCGGAGGCGACGATGGCCCTGCTGGCCGGCGACAAGGTCACCGTGGACACCCCGGTGCTCACCATGTCCGGTGCCGAGCTCGCGGCGCCGCGGCCGGTGCAGGAGCGGATTCCGCTGACCATCGGCACCGCGAACTCGCGGCTGCTGCGCTGGGCCGGCGAGCACGCGGACATCGTCGGCCTGACCGGCTTCGGCCGTACGCTGGCCGACGGGCATCGGCACGAGGCCCGCTGGCGGTTGTCCGACATCGACGCGCAGGTGGGGCTGGCGCGCGACGGCGGCGACGCGACCCTGGAGGCGCTGGTGCAGCAGGTCGAGATCACCGACGACGCGGGTGCCGCGCTCGCCGAGAACGCGGGCGAGCTCGGGATGACCGAGGCCGAGCTGCAGGCGGTGCCGTTCGTGCTGGTGGGCACCGCGGACGAGATCGTCGCGGCGGTGCGGGCGCATCGCGAGCGGTGGGGGATCACCCGCTACGTGGTACGCCGGCCGGGGCTCGAGGCGCTCGCCCCGCTGCTGCCGCGGCTGGCCGAGCTGTAGGGCCCGGTCAGTCGTCGAGGAGCACGCGCTCGACCTCGGCGCGATGGTCCACGAAGATCCGGCGGTAGCGTTCCAGCGCACCGGCCGTGTTGCCCGCGTCGAGCAGCTCCAGGATGTCGTCGTGGCCGGTGACCCAGGTCTGCCAGAGGCCGTCCTCCGAGCCCGCCAGGATGCGGGTCGTGCGGGCCACCACCAGGTCGAGCATCACCTGCAGCTCACGGTTGCCGCTCGCCTGGATCACGATGGTGCTGAAGTCCGCGCCGGCCTCGCCGGCCGCCAGCACGTTGCCCGTGCGCACGCACTCCGTGAACTCCTTCTGGCGCTGGCGCATCAGGTCGATGTGCGTCTCCGTCAGGTGGTGCACGCCCCACGCGAAGCCGGCGCAGGCCAGCACCTGCATCACGTCGATCAGCTCGAGCGCGTTCTGCTGGGTCACCCTCGTGACGTGCCGGGTGCGGTTCGGCGCGATGTCGATCAGGCCCTCGACCGACAGCTGGGCGATCGCCTCGCGCACGGGTGTGATGCTGACACCGAGGCGGCCGGCGAGCTCGGCGTCCTTGATCAAAGTCCCGGGAGGCAGCTCTCCGGTGACGATCTCGTTACGCAGCTGGCGGACGACCGCCGCCGTGCGGGTCGGCGGGACCGTGTAGGACATACCGGCAGCCTACCCACAGTGATGATCGGGTTCGAACCGTACCCTGCGCGGGCTTACCGGGGCATGCTTGGCACGTGGCTGACGCCGTACCTCTCATCGATCTCGATGTTGCGCCCCGCGCGCCGGCCGACGCCGAATCGCCGGGACCGCGCATCGCCGTGCCGCGGCCGGCCCTCCTGCTCGGTGTCCTGGTGGCGGCCCTGCTGACGCTAGCGGCGGCCACCGCGCCGCCGCCGGCCATGCGGCCGGTCCTGGCCGCCGGCGGCACCGCCGCGGCGGCCTTCACCCTCGGCCCGGACGCCCTTTACACGGCCGCGTTCGGCCAGAACCCGAACAGCGAGTCCGGGGTACGCCGGTACGCGCTCCCGGGCGGCGAGCAGGTGTGGGCGACGTCGCTGCCGCAGAATGTGCAGAACCTGGTGCTCGACGGTGGGATCCTGCTGGCCCGCTCCGGCGCCGAGCCGCGGGTGTCGTTCCTCGACGCGCGGGACGGCCGGGTCCTCTGGCGGCTGGACGCGCCGAACACGTCGGTGATCACCATGACCGGCGGCCGCGCGCTCCTGCGGGCGGACACCGAGGACGGGGGCACGGAGCTGCGGCTCGTCTCCGCCCGTACGGGTGCGACGGATTGGACCCGGATCATCGACGGCGTCGGCGAGATCCGCAACGACGACCTCTTCGAGGACGACCCGGACCGGATCGTTTTCGTCGGGGTCGACGGCCGCGTCACCACGCTGCGGTTCGCCGACGGGACCGTGCTCGGCGCGGGAGACCTGGGCGTTCGGCTGCCGATGGAGTTCACCGACGACTACCTCACCGGCTTCGTCGGAGTCACCGTCTCCGGCGACCGGCTGTACCTGTCGCGCGGCGACGACGGCCACGCCTCGCTGACGGCGTTCGGGCTGCCGGACCTGGCCGAGAGGTGGCGGACGGTGGACGGGCCGGCCGGGTGGGTGAACGACTGCGGGCCGGTGCTCTGCGTCTCCGACGGCGCCCGGCTCAGCGGCCTCGACCCGGCGGACGGGTCGGTGCGCTGGTCCGACCCGGCCTGGGGCGGCGCCTCGTCGCTGGGCGACGGGACGCTGCTCGCCTACGACCGGCAGGAGGAAGCCGGGTCGGCGATCCTCGACGCCCGCACCGGGGCGGTGCGGCGCGAGCTCGGCCATTCGATCGTGATCGGCGGCATGGAGCTGCGGGCGGACACCGAGATCCTCGGCCGGACCTGGGTCAACGTCGCGGACCCGGCCGCCGGCGACGGCGCGGTGCACACGGTCGGCGCGCTGGACACCGCCGCGCCGTACGGCTGCACGGCGCTGGCGGTGTACCTGGCGTGCCCGACGAGCGCCGGGCCGACGACGGTCTGGCGGATTCCCTGACCCCGGCCTACTTCTCCACGGTGTTGGTCAGGGTGTCCGGATCGGTGAGGTTCGCCGGAGCGTTCCACTTCTGCAGCAGGCTGCCGTCGCAGGCGGCGACCTTCGTCTTCGCCGTGCCGTCGCCGTGGGTGTCGGGGGTGTCCACCGTCAGGTCGGTCGGGGTGAGGCAGTTGCCCTCGAAGTCGACGACGGTGTAGCTGGTGGCGTAGGTGCCGGTGTCGCCGAGGATCTTCCACTTCATGTCGTTGTCCAGCGTGCCGCTCGTGGCGCAGGCCTTCACCGTCACGTACCTGTTCACGGCGGTGGACAGCGGGCTGCGCAGACAGACCCCGGGGCTGCTGGTGCCGGTCGTGCGGATCCGTCCCACGTCCGCACTGGTCTCGGAGGCGGACGGCTTCGGCATGGTCCATCGCTGGTTCCACGAGACGTCGCCGTTCGGCGCCTGCTTGCAGAACCACACGATCATGTACGACATGTTGACGTCGTGGTTGGTGACGTCGAGGCACCGGCTGAACTGCTTGAAGTTGATCAGCTGACCGGTGGCGGACTCGCCCGTCGGGGTCTTGGCCGCGGCCATACCCGCACCCACGGAGGCCTGCGGCCGGAACACCCGCTGGTCGGCGCCGCCGCCGCACGCGCCGATCACGAGCGAGCCGCCGGCCTTGCCGGGAGTGCTGAGGTTGAGGCAGAAGCTGTCGAGATCGACGCCGTTCGTGGTGCTGCGGAAGTTCGAGCTGTTGTCCAGGCTCCACTGCTGGCGCGCGGTCTTCAGGGCCTCGCACGGCTTGAACGTCACGAGGTCACCGGACTTGCGGGGGATCGGAGCGTCGAGGCACATCCCGTTCAGGGCTGTCGGGCTCTCCGAGTTGACCAGCTTGATGTAGAGGAATTCGGTGTACGCGAACCGCTGGTCGGTGCTGATGGTGTACACCAGCTTGCCCTTGCTGTCGAGCTTGCGCTCGCACTCCTCCATCTTGACGGCCGCACCCACGGCCGGCCTCCGGGTGCCGCCGGAGTCCATGCACAGGTACGGGCTCGTCGGCTGGTCGAGCCGGATGTTGCCGCCGCTGATGTTCTCGTTGGTCGTCTTGAAGGTGTACGTCGCGTTCAACGTACGGGTGTCCGAGGCGCCCGTACCGGTCACGGACAGTTGGGCCGTCACGGGTATGGCGTTCGGGGGACAGCCCAGGTCCGCGCCGGACGCACCGAAGTACCTGATGCTCACGGTGTACGGCGGGTTCGTGCCGGCCGGGCTGGCCATCTCGCACGGCGGCAGCTTCGTGTAGTCGCCCAGCGAGGTGCGGATCTGGCCGAGCGCCACGTCGATGCCGCTGCGGGCGGCGTCGAGCGCGCTGTTGCGGCTGGAGACCGTGGCGGTGCTGCCGGCCTGTAGGACGACGATGGGGACCATGACGGCGCTCAGCCCCATGACCACCGTCGTCAGGAGCATCGCCAGGGGCAGCGAGCCCCGGTCGTCGGTGTCGTGGCGCGGTCCCGGCCAGCGTAGGAACCTCATGGCGTCGGCCTTCCCTCACTACATCCGTTGCTCTGTGTGGCCTTCGCGGAATTCACCGCGGAGAAGGTCGTGTCCACCGTGGCGGTGTTGGTCCCGACGCGTGTCGTCAGCCTGAACCGAAGCCGCTGGAAGGCCGTCTTGAAGTCCTGGCCGGCGCTGGCGGTCGCGTACGGCATGGCACCGACGTTCTGGGTGTCGAACGGCGGATCCGTGCCCTCGACGAGATTCGAGGCGATCGTCGCCCACGCGCTGGTGGCAGGCTTCGGGCTGCCCGTCGGCCAGGTGCCCCGGGTCCACCGGATGAGCTGAAGGACCCCGGTGCCGTCCTGTCCGCCGGTCGGTTGCGCCGTCGTGTCCAGGCGCAACCGGTTGCAGCGGGTGGGGTCGGCCTCGGCGAACTCGACATACCAGGTGTGTGAGTCCACCTTCGCGGGTGTGCCGATCCAGGACGCGTAGCGCAGCTCCCGATCGAAGCGCTGGAACGCCACATGCAGCTGCGACTGGGCGACGGCCGAGTTCTCGATCCGGTTGTTCGCCCAGTAGACCTGGGCGATCGCCGTGGTGAAGACCACCATGACGATGGCCATGACGCTCATCGTGACCACCATTTCGATGAGCGTGAGGCCCTCATCGTCGCGCCGCGGCGCCGCCTCGACGTTCCGGCGCATCACTTCACCGTCCAGGTGAACATCAGCACGGAGGTCTTGCTCCCGTTCGTGACGGTGAACCGCACCGGGTAGGTGTCCCGCCGCGTCGGGCTGCCGGTCACCGTGCCGCTGACGGTCATCGACAGTCCGGGCGGCAGCCCGGTGGCGGTCCAGCGCGGCGAGGAGCTGAGCGCCATGTCGGTCTTGGCGGTCAGGTTCACCACGGCGCCGAGCACGGTGGTCTGGTCCGGCATGGACGGGCTCGGCGACGTCACCCGCGCGCCGCCGCAGCGCTTCATCAGCCAGACGACCTCGGTGGACGACTTCTTGCCGGCGCTGTCGGTGACGGTCATCGTGCTGACGTAGCGGGTACAGGAGGTGGGCCTGCCCGTTACCGCTCCGGTGGACGAGTTGATCGACAGTCCGGGCGGTAGGTCCTGCGCCGTCCAGGCGTAGGGCGTCTTGCCGCCCAGTGCGGTCATGGTGATGTTGACACTCGCGTTCAAGTTCACGGTCATCGGGTTCTTACGATTCGCCGTCAGCGCGGTTCCTGGTGGCGGAGTTCCGACGATCCAGACGAACGACGTCGACTCCGTCCTGCCGTTGGCGTCCGTGACGGTGACGGTGACGCTCTGCGCCGACGCCGTCGTGACGGTGCCCGTGATGACCCCGGTCGCCGGGTTGATCGTCAGCCCGGCCGGTAGGTCCAGGGCCTCCCAGGCGTAGGTTGTCCGGCCACCTGCCGCCAGGACGGCCCGATTCACGGTGTCGCCGACCTGGCTCGTCTGGTCGCCGGGGAAGGCGACCGCCAGCTGCGGGTAGACGGTGAGGGTGAGGGTGAAGGTGTCGGACTCGTCCGCGCTGTCGGTCACCTTCACCGGGATCGGGTAGGTGCCGGTCGCCGTCGGGACACCGGTGAACGCGCCGGACTCGGGCACGATCGCCAGGCCGGGAGGCATCTTGGCGGGATCGGCCGACCAGGTGAGCATCCCGGGCGCACCGCCCTTGCTCAGCATCTGCAGGTTCAGTTCGTCGTTCCCGTCCACCTCCTCGTCCACGTAGGCGAACGCGGTGCTGGGACCGAGGATCGTGGGCGGTGGCGTGTTGAGACTGAACACCGGGTCGGCGCCGATGCTGGCGAGCGTCGAGGCGACGTACATGCACTGGTTCGCGGCGGTGTCGTTGCAGCTGTTCGCCGTCCAGGTCACCGAGACCACGACCCGGATGTACTCCGCGTCGCCCGCGTTGGCGGTCTTCGCGCAGTCCTGCGCCGAACCGCCCGCGGACTTGCTCTGCCAGCACCTACCCACGAACCACTGCTGGTCATAGGACTGGCCGGACAGCGACACGCTGACGGGAACGGTGGGCAACGGCGCCCGCACTCCCAGCGGCGGGCTGGCCGCGGAATCCCAGGCCTCTACCATCGTGGCCAGCTCCAGGGCCAGCTTGGTGGGCTTGTCGTCCGGAGTCTTTCCCGCCTTGGCGAGGTCCGACTGTTGCCGGGTCTCCAGCTCGCTGCGCCCCTGCACCAACGACGCGGGTTTGATCGCGCGTACCCGCTCCACCGCGTCGTTGGCCACCTGCACGGCAGACTGCATCGAGCGCTGCTTGCCGACCACGACGACGGATTTCACCATGAACGGTGTGGCGGCGAGCATGACGGTGCTGATGATGGTGAGGGCGATCAGCACCTCCATGAGCGAGAAGCCTTCGTCGCCCGGGCAGGCCGGCGTCAGTCGAGACGACCGGGGCGCCTGGGGTGCCCCGGGCCGCGCGCTGGCGCGGTCCTGGCCGGCTGACATGCTTCTCCGTCCTGTGGTGGCATCGGCGTCGCGTGGCGATCCCGATTTCTCGTGCGACTTATCGGCCGCGCCGGGCCGAACCTGAGTTGGATCTCGGATCGACCTCCACCAGCAGCCGCCGGTCGACGCCGGCCTCGTCGAGGATGCGTTCCACCGCGGCGATGGACAGCCAGTCGATGACGTCCTCGCCGTGCACGATCCGGTACCACCGGGTCTGCCGGCGGCGTACCACCTCGACCCGCCAGGCGCCGTCGGGTGTCTGCATGCCGCCCTCGACGTCAACCACGCTCAGTCCGAGGTGACGACCGGCGCTCCGGCGCCGGGCGGCGGCGCCACGAACGCCTTGACCGTGAGGCTGAGGCTCATCGGCCGCCCGTTGCCCATCTCCTCGCCGCCCTCGCTGCTCAGGTCGGCGGTCTCGATCAGCACCGCCCGCTTCTGCGCGGAACCCTGCAACCGTTGGAGGAAGGCGCCGAGCCGGGAGGCGGTCCCCTCGGCGGTGAGCTGGATCGGCAGTGCCCAGACCCCGGGCGCGGACTCCTCCGCCTCGGGCTGGCCGACGGTGATGCCGCTGACGTCGACGTCGACCACGTTGCCGGACGCCTGCAGCTGGCGCAGGAACGCCGGAACGCCGGAGTCCGGAGGCAGCGCGGTGGCGAGAGCCTTGTACTCCTTGGTCAGCTCGTTGATCCCGGCCTGATCGGCCGCCAGTTTGGCGTTCTGCTTGCGCAGCTTGGCGGCCTGGGTGACGTACGCGTCGGTCTGCTCCTCGAGGTCAGCCGCCTCGGTGTGCTGCGGGTTGACCAGCAGCAGCCAGGTGAGGACGACGAGCAGGGCGACGATGGCTACGCCGGCGATCACCCACAGCCGCTCCGCGTGGCGGGTACCCATCAGTTGCCTCCCTTGCACTCGGTGGTGAACCGGCCGCAGAGTGCCGCCTGCGTGATGTCGGCGGTGAGGCTGAACGAGACACGGTCGTCGTCGTTCTCCTCCTTCGTCACGCTGGTGACGTAGGGGTTCGCCAGCACCGTCTCCTTCGCGAGGGCGTCGACGTATGCGGCGACCGCGCGCTTGTCCGGTCCGGTTCCGGTCACGATCAGGGAGCCGACCAGGGGCTCGGTGCTGGTGCCGGGCAGCGGGTTGGCCTTGGCCGAGCCGCTGCCGTCGGCCGTGTTGAGCCGGCCGTTCACGCCTTCGACCTCGACGCCCGACCGGATGCCGGTCTGGCGCACCCGGTCAAGCAACGCGTCCCAGTCGAGGTCGTTCGCCATCACGGACTCGAGCTGGCCGTTGAGCGTGGCGATCCCGTCCTGTATCCGGACGGTCTCGGAGTACTCGGCCTGTTCGCGCTGCAGGTCCGCGACCGTGACGCTGGCGGCCTCAAGATCCTTCTCGGAGGCCTGCGTCTGCTGGTATGCCGCGGTGAACCAGGCGGCGCAGAGCCCGGCGACGAGGAGGACCACGACGGCGACCCAGAGCCCGGCGCGGCGGGCCCGCCGCGCGGCGGTGATCTCCTCGGGCAGCAGACTCGCCGAGATCGTCAGGATCCGGTTGACCCGCTGCGGGGACACGGCCGGGTCGATCGGCAGCAGGGTGGTCATCAGGCCGCCGCTCCCAGGGTCAGGCCGACCGAAACCGCTGCCGACGGCACGAAACTGTCGAATCCGCGCTGGCGGGCCTCGCGCGTGTCGCGCAGGCGGCCGGCGGCGTCGGCGTACATGACCTGGACGCCGAGTTGCTTCTGGATGTGGTCGGCCAGGCCGGGCATCAGGGCGGTGCCGCCGCAGAGCGACACCCGGGTGACCTGCTTCTGCCGCTCGCCGGACGCGAGGTAGGTGAACGAGCTGCGCAGCTCGTTGATCAGCGGGCGGATCGCGTCGGCGACCGCGACCGCGGTGTCCGGCCGGTCGTCGCCGTGCAGGCCGAAGCGGCACTTGAGCGCCTCGGCCTCGGGCGTGGGGATGCCGAGCCGGGTGGCGATGCTCTCGGTGACCTCGGTACCGCCGCGCGGCACGGTACGCACGATCAGCGGCTCGCCGTCGGCGTGCACGACCACGCTGGTGACCTCGGCACCGATGTCAACGATGGCCTCGACCTGTGCGTCCAGCCGGGAGGCGGCGCGGAGCATCGCGAACGAGGCCAGGTCGACGTCGACGACGTGCAGGCCGGCCTTGTGCACCGCCTGCACCAGCGCCAGCACGGCGTCCTTGGGCATGGCGATGAGCAGGCCGCGCACGGTCGGGTTGTCACCCGGCTCCTCGAGCGGGCGAAAGTCCAGCAGCGAGCGTTCGACCGCCAGCGGCAGCATGTCGCGCACCTGGAACGGCAGCGACTTGCGCATCTCCTTGGCCGGCAGGTTGGAGACGGAGACCTCGCGGACCACCAGCTGCGGGTTGGTGACGCCGAGCACGACCCGCTTGGTGTTGAACTTGCAGGCGGCCCAGAGCTGCTTGAGCGCGGAGGTGAGCGCGATCGGGTCCTCGAGGATGCCGCCCTGGACCGTGCCGTGCGGGAGGGGCACCTGGCCGAAGTTGGTCAACGAGTACTCGTCCTTCGAGCGGCGGACCTCCACGGCACGTATGGACGACGAGCCGATGTCCAGCCCGATCGGATTGACGCCAGCCATCGGTTTCCTTCCTTGGCTTAGGCGGTGGGGATGAGCAGGGACGTGTACCAGTTGGTGATCGGCGCCGCGGCGAAGACCGCCAGGAACGCGCCGGCGAGCATGTACGGGCCGAACGGGATGCGGCTCTTGCGTCCGGCCAGCCGGGTCGCCATCAGCACGACGCCGACGAGGCCACCGAGCAGGAACGCCGCGAACGCGCCGACGGCCACCGGGCCCCAGCCGAGCCAGCCCAGGTAGAAGCCGAGCAGCGGGGCGAGCTTGACGTCGCCGCCGCCCATTCCGCCGAAGTGGGCGAGCCCGCGGTAGAGGATCCAGAGCAGCGCTGCCGCGGCAAGCCCTCGCACGATCGGGGCGAGGCCGTCGCCGAGCAGCGCGGCCGGCACCAGCAGGGCCAGTGCGACCAGGTAGGACGGCAGCACGATGGCGTTCGGCAGCCGCATCACGTCGAGGTCGATGAGGGCGAGCGCGATCGCGATGGCGGCGAGGTAGAGGTAGGCCGGCAGCGCCCAGGAGGGGCCGAACTTCGCCGCTACGGCCACGAAGAGCGCGGCGGTGCCGGCCTCGACCAGGGGGTAGCGGACGCTGATCGGGGCGCGGCAGTCGGCGCAGCGGCCGCGCAGCAGCAGCCAGCCGAGTACCGGCAGGTTGTGCCGGTTACGGACCGCGGCGCCACACTGCGGGCAGTGCGATCCGGGCCGGACCAGGGACTCGTCCCGGGGGACCCGGTGGATCACCACGTTCAGGAAGGAACCCACCGCAAGGCCGAGCAGGGCCACGATGCTGAGCAGCATGGGCTGAGACACGGCGTCCTCCTCGGTGGTGGGAATGGGTGGCGTCACCGGCCGGTGACGCCACCCGTGGCGCTGTTACCCGATCAGCAGGTGGTGGGGTTCATGGTGCCGGTGCCTTCCTTGACCGAACCGCCGGCCGAGCTGTCGTACAGGTACCACTTGTTGCTGCCGCCATCGTTGATCGCGCAGAGCTTGTAGGTCTTGCCGCCGGCGACTGCGACGTAGGCCAGGTGGGTCTTGTCCGACAGGGTGATCGTGGCGTCGGTACCGGCGGCGCTGGCCTTCGGAAGCGTCAGCGTCGACGTCGCGGCGGAGCCGGACTTGTTGTCCTGTTCCTTGCTCGGGGTCGGGTACGTGTTGCCGTTGTTGGTGTAGTACTGCTCCACCGCGCTGACCGCGCCGCGCACGTCGGACTGGGCCGACTTGTCGGCCGCGCCCTGGCGGTAGTTCAGGTAGACCGGCACGGCGATGGCGACCAGCACGCCGATGATGACCACGACCACCAGAAGCTCGATGAGGGTGAAGCCCTCGTCCTGCTTCTTGGCACGCAGCCGGGCGATGATGTCCTGCATTGGGGATGCCTCCAGTAGGCGTCAGGGGTGGGGCGTATCGGTGGGGCTGTTCGGGCTCGGGCGCCCGACGTCGACCGGAGACCGGTCACTCCAGGGGGTCAGCCCTGGATGTTCTGATAGATGGTGAACATCGGTAGGTACAGACAGATCACCATTCCGCCGACCACGGTGCCCATGACGAGAACCATGATCGGTTCGATCGATGCAGTTAGTGAGTCGGCCGCGCTGTCGACCTCTCGGTCATAGAAATCGGCAACCTTGTCGAGCATCTGACTGATCTGACCGCTTTCTTCCCCGACCTCGATCATCTGCGTGACCATCTCGGGGAAGACCTTGTGGTGGCGCAGCGCCGAGGACATCGTCTGACCGTCGCGTACGGCGGACTGGACATCGCGCATGGCGATGTTGATGACCTCGTTGCCGGTGGTCTCGCCGACCACGGACAGTGCCTGCATGACGGGCACGCCGACGTTGAGCAGCAGGCCGAGGTTGCGCGAGAACCGGCTCATCGCGAGCTTGCGGAACAGCGACCCGAAGACCGGCAACCGGAGCTTCAGCCGGTCGACCTTGAGCCGGAAGTCCTCGCTCTCCCGGGACTTGCGCTTGTAGAGGATCGACCCGCCGATGCCGAGTCCCACCACGAGCGGACCGATCCACCACATGTTGTGGCTCGTGTCGACCAGGAACTGGGTGATCGCCGGCAGCTCGCCGCCCAGGTTCTTGAACATCTGTTCGAACACCGGGACGATGAAGATCAGCACGGCCGCGATCAGCACGAACGTGAAGGCGAGCACGATCGCGGGGTAGGTCAGCGCGCTCTTGATCTTGCCGCGGAGCGCGGTGTCCTTCTCCAGGCTCTCCGCGACCTGCTCGAGGGCGCGGTCGATCATGCCGCCGGTCTCGCCGGCGCGGATCATCGCGACCATCAGGCGCGGGAAGATCCGGTCGTGCTTGCCCATGGCGGCCGAGAGCGACACGCCGCCCGCGACGTCCGAGCTGATCTCGCCGACCGCCCGCTTGAGCGCCGGCGCCGAGGACTGCTCCTCGAGGATCGCCAGCGACCGCAGCAGCGACATGCCCGAGGAGGTCATGGTGGCGAACTGTCGGGAGAAGACCGCGAGGTCCTTGAGCTTGACCCGGTTGCCCAGGCCGGGAATCTTGATGTCCGCGTTGAGTCCGACGCCGGCCGCGCTCAGCTCAAGCGGCACCTCGCCGCGCTGCCGAAGCAGCTGCGTCGCCGCGGCCTCGTTCGCGGCATCCACCTTGCCCTTGGTCTTGCGACCGTGCGAGTCGATGCTGCTGTAGCTGAACGTCTTGGTGGCCGGCATACGTCACATCCGTCCGATCAGCCGCTTGAGCTCTTCCGCGGAGTGGCAGATCTCGAGGGCGGCGTTCATCGTGACCAGGCCCTCGCGGACGCGGTCCGCGAGGTGCTGGTCGAAGGCGAGCATGCCGTCGTTGCCGCCGGCCTGCATGAACGACGGGATCTGGTGCGACTTGCCCTCGCGGATCAGGCTCCGGATGGCTGGCGTCGCGGTGAGGATCTCGCAGACCACCGTTCTGCCCTTACCATCGGCGCGCGGCGCCAGCGCCTGAGTGACGACGCCCTGGAGGCTCGCCGCCAGCTGCGCGCGGATCTGGAGTTGCTGGTGTGGCGGGAAGATGTCGATGACGCGGTCGATGGTCTGGGTCGCGCTCTGCGTGTGCAGGGTCGCCAGCACCAGGTGACCGGTCTCGGCGGCGGTCAGCGCCGTCGCTGTCGTCTCGAGGTCGCGGAGCTCGCCGACGAGGATGATGTCGGGGTCCTGGCGCAGCGCGTGCTTGAGCGCCTGCGGGAAGGTCTCCGTGTCGGAGCCGACCTCACGCTGGTTGACCAGGCTGCGCTTGTGCGGGTGCAGGAACTCGATCGGGTCCTCGATGGTGATGATGTGCGCCGAGCGGCTGCGGTTCGCCAGGTCGAGCACCGAGGCGAGGGTGGTCGTCTTGCCGGATCCGGTCGGGCCGGTCACCAGCACCAGGCCGCGCGGCAGGTGTGCGAAGCGGGCGACGGACTCGGGCATGCCCAGCTCGTCCAGCGGTTTGATCTTGTGGGGGATGGCCCGGAAGACGGCGCCGCACGAGTTGCGCTGGATGTAGAGGTTCCCGCGGAACCGGGAGACGCCGACGATGCTGTGCGCGAAGTCCATCTCCTGGACGCGCTGGAACGTCTCCCACTGCTCCGCCGAGACGGCCGCGCGGGCCAGCAGGGCGGTGTCGGCGGAGTTGAGCTTGCCGTAGCCGGGCAGCGGGGTCAGGCTGCCGTCGACCCGGATCATCGGCGGGGAGCCGACGGTCAGGTGCAGGTCGGAGCCGCGGGATTCGACGAGGCTGATCAGCATCTGGTCCAGTACCGCCAGATCACCCCCGCCGGGCGCGGCCGGGTCAACCGGCCCCGCCTGATGCGGGATCTCGTGGTCGAGCGTGTACATGGGCTGCACCGGCAATCTGGTCGTGAAAACTGAATGCCCTTCTCATTCGGCATGCCGCAGAGATGGTTTAGGGTCTTTTTCACGAAAAATGCGCGAGCTTCCGCACGGTGGCGTACTCTCCGCCGGCTCAGATTGCGACGCGGGAGACCTCCCGGATCGACGTGAGGCCGCCGGCCGCCTTGGCCAGGCCGTCCGAGCGCAGCTCGTACATGCCCTGGTCGAGGGCGACCTCGCGGATCTCGTTGGAGGAGGCCCGGCGGATGGTCAGCGACTCGATCTCGGGCGAGATCGGCATGACCTCGTGCAGCGCGAGCCGCCCGCGGTAGCCGGTGTTCGCGCAGTTGCGGCAGCCGACCGGCCGGTAGAGCGCCTCCGGGATCCGGAGGTCCTGCAGCGGCCAGCGGGCGCCCTCCAGCTCCTCCTCGGTCGGCAGGTACGCCTCCTTGCACCAGTCGCAGAGCCGGCGGGCGAGCCGCTGTGCCAGCACGCAGTCCAGCGACGAGCCGACCAGGAACGGCTCGATGCCCATCTCGGTGAGCCGGGTGACCGCGCCGGGCGCGTCGTTGGTGTGCAGGGTGGAGAGCACGAGGTGGCCGGTCAGCGAGGCCTCGGTGGCGATCTGCGCCGTGTTGCTGTCCCGGATCTCGCCGATCAGTACGACGTCGGGGTCGGAGCGCAGGATGGCCGGCAGCACCGCGGCGAAGGTCAGGCCGGCCTTGGCGTTCACCTGGACCTGGTTGATGCCGCGCAGCCGGTACTCGACCGGGTCCTCGACCGTGATGACGTTGATCTCGGGCTTGCTGATCCGGCCCAGCGTCGCGTACAGGGTGGTGGACTTGCCGGAGCCGGTGGGACCGGTGACCAGGACCATGCCGTGCGGCTTGCTGAACGACTCCGCGAAGCGGTTCAGGTTGTGCTGGGTGAAGCCCAGCTTGGTCATGTCGAGGTCGATGCCGCCGGTGTCGAGCACCCGCAGGACGATCTTCTCGCCCCACACGGTCGGCAGGGTCGCGGTACGCAGGTCGACCTGACGGTCCCGGATCAGGACCGTGATGCGGCCGTTCTGCGGCACCCGCTTCTCGGTGATGTCGACGCCCGACATGATCTTCAGGCGCGAGGTCAGCGCCGCCATGCCGCCGCGCGGCACGGTGTCGAGCTCGTGCAGGACGCCGTCGATGCGGTAGCGCACCCGCATCTCGTCCTCGCCCGGCTCCAGGTGCAGGTCGGAGGCGCGGTTCTGGATCGCCTGCTCGATCAGGTTGTTGACGTAGCGCACGATCGGCGCGTCGTCGACGCTGGTCGCCTGCGCGGCCATGGGCTGGTCGTCGAGCGACTGGTCGGCCATGTCGCCGAGGTCGCTGTCCTCGCGCTGCAGCCGCTCGATGATCCGGCGGACCTCGCTGCGGGCGACCACCACCGGGCGGATCGTCATGCCGGTGGAGGCGCGGACGTCGTCGAGCGCCACCACGTCGCCGGGGTCGGTGACGCCGACCACGAGTTCGCCGTCGGCCATCGACAGGCCGAGCACGCGGTGGCGCAGCACGACGGCGAGCGGGATGCGCTTGAGCGCGGCCGGTTCGGGGGTGTAGCCGACCAGGTCGAGGGTGTTGATGCCGAACGCGGCCGCGGCCGCCTCGGTCAGCTGCTCCTCGGTGACGACCTGGTCGTTGATCAGGACCGCGCGCACCGACCGGCCGCTGCGCTGCGCCTCGTCGGCCGCGGCGTCCACCGCGGCCGGGTCGATGCCGATCTGCTTGAGGGCGTCAAGCAGTGGGCGGAAGGTCTGGTCCACGTTCGTCCCATCGGACACTTACCGCGTTATCTGAGGCGGCTACGTCTGACGGAATGTCCGGCGGTAGGCCGTCGGCGGCACCCCGATCGTGGCCTGCAGGTGCTGCCGTAGCGCCGTGGCGCTGCCCAGCCCGGAGCGCCGGGCGACCAGATCGACGCTCAGGTCGGTCGACTCGAGCAGCAGCCGGGCGTGCGCGACCCGCTGCCGCAGCAGCCACTTCTGCGGGCTCAGCCCGGTCTCGTCGCGGAACCGGCGGGTGAACGTGCGCACGCTCATCCGGGCGTGGCCGGCCATCTCCTCCAGGCTCACCGGCTCGGCCAGCCGGCGCAGCGCCCAGGCCCGGGTCGGCTCGGTGCCGCCGCCGGGCGCCGCCGGCACCGGCTGCTCGATGTACTGCGCCTGCCCGCCGTCGCGCCACGGCGGCACCACGCAGCGGCGGGCGGCCTGATTGGCCACCGCGGTGCCGTGGTCGTTGCGCACGACGTGCAGGCACAGGTCGACGCCGGCGCCGACGCCCGCCGAGGTGAGCACGTCGCCGTCGTCGTGGAACAGCACGTCGAAGTCCCAGTCGACCCGGGGATAGAGGCGGCGCAGGCGCCGGGCCCAGGCCCAGTGGCTGGCCGCGGTGCGCCCGTCGAGCAGGCCGGCCGCGGCGAGCACCGAGGCGCCGGTGCAGATCGAGATGATCCGGGCGCCGCGCGCGTGCGCGGCGCGCAGCGCGGCGGTCACCTCCGGGTCGACCTGGCCGGTCGTCAGCACCGGGCCGCCGCTCACGCCCGGCACCAGGACGGTGTCGGCCGTGGCGAGCGGCGTGAGGTCGTGGTCCGGCACGACCTGGAAGCCGCCACGCTCGGGGCGCACCGCCCGGCCGCCCGGCGCGCAGGTGGTGACCGAGTAGAAGGGCCGGTCGCCGGGGTCCCGGGCGGCGCCGAAGACCTGCGGCGGCACGCCGAGGTCGAAGCCGACCACGCCGTCGAGGGCCACCATCGCGATCGCATGGGTCATGGCCTGATTCTTGCGCATCATGGCTCTCCGGCCACTCGTCGGACCGGCTCGCGTTCCGCAGAATTGGTCTGGTGATCACTCGCCGCCCGCACCCCGCCTGGTACGTCGCCGCCGTCGCCTTCGTCGCCCTGGTCGGCGCGGCCGGCTTCCGCGCCACGCCGTCGGTGCTGCTCCGGCCCCTGCACGAGGAGTTCGGCTGGTCGCTGGGGACCATCTCCGCGGCCGTCTCCGTCAACCTGCTCCTGTACGGCCTCACCGCCCCGTTCGCGGCGGCGCTGATGGAGAAGTTCGGGATGCGCCGGGTGGTGGCCGCCGCGCTGGTGCTCGTCTCGGCGGGTAGCGGCCTCACGGTCTTCATGACGCAGAGCTGGCAGCTGGTCCTCTGCTGGGGCGTGCTCGTCGGCCTCGGCACCGGCTCGATGGCGCTCGCCTTCGTCGCGGTCGTGGCGAACCGCTGGTTCGTGGCCCGGCGCGGGCTGGTCGTCGGCGTGCTGACCGCCGGCGGCGCCGCCGGCCAGCTCGTCTTCCTGCCGGTGCTGGCCCGGCTGACCGGCGAGTTCGGCTGGCGGGCCGCGGCGCTGACGGTGGCGGCCGCGGCGTTGAGCGTCGTGCCCCTGGTCTGGTGGCGGCTGCGCGACCGGCCCGCCGACCTCGGCGTGACCGCGTACGGTGCCGGGCCCGGCGACCCGGCCCCGGCGCCGGTGGCGCCCGGCGGCGCGGCCCGAGCGGCGCTGCGCGCGCTCGGCCAGGCCGCGCGGACCCGGCCGTTCTGGCTGCTCGCGGGCGGGTTCGCGATCTGCGGCGCGACCACCAACGGGCTCGTCGGCACCCACTTCATCCCGGCCGCGCACGACCACGGCATGACCGAGACGACCGCGGCCGGCCTGCTGGCCCTGGTCGGCCTCTTCGACATCGTGGGGACGATCGCCTCGGGCTGGCTCACCGACCGGGTCGACAGCCGCTGGCTGCTGGGCGGCTACTACGCGCTGCGCGGGCTGTCCCTGCTGGTGCTGCCGTCGCTGTTCGCCGCGACCGCGCACCCGAGCATGGTCGTCTTCATCCTCTTCTACGGCCTGGACTGGGTCGCGACGGTGCCGCCGACCGTCGCGCTCTGCCGCGAGTACTTCGGCGCGAGCGGCGCGGTCGTCTTCGGCTGGGTCTTCGCGTCACATCAGTTCGGCGCGGCCCTCGCGGCGACCGCGGCGGGGCTGGTCCGCGACCGGCTCGGCGACTACGACGCGGCCTGGTACGCCGCCGGCGCCCTCGCGCTGGGTGCGTCGCTGCTCTCGCTGATGCTGCTGGCGGGCCGGCGCCGCGGCGACGTCGGCCCGGCCGGCCCCGGCATCGGCGTGGCCTACCCGGCGGCGCCCGCCGCGCCGGCGGCCATCACATGACGATGAGGCCGCAACCGGTATGACCTAGCTGCATCGATAATCGTCTCTCAATGGCTACGGTGTGGACACCCGTCCCACCACCCCCAGGGAGGTCATCGATGCTGCGTAAGAGACTGTCCGCCGCGCTGGTAGCCGTCGCGATGCTGATCGGCCTACAGGTCGCCACGGCCGCGCCGGCCGCGGCGGCGGCCCGGATCCTGTACTACGACGCCAGTCAGGCACAGGAGTTCGTGGCGGTCGTCCACCAGGGCGCACAGATCTGGAACAGCAAGGTCACGAACGTCCAGCTCCAGCCGGTCCCGGCGGGCCGGACCCCGAACATCCGGGTGTACGCGGACAACGGCTGGCCGCGTACCTACTCGACGTCGCTCGGCAACGGGCGCTGGTACATGGGCCGGGAGGCCGTGAACGACGGCTACTACACCCCGAGGATCGCGGCGCACGAGTTCGGCCACATCCTCGGCCTCCCGGACCGCCGTACGGGCCTGTGTGCCGACCTGATGTCGGGCAGCAGCGCGCCGGTCGCCTGCAAGAACGCCAACCCGAACGCCACCGAGGCGGCGACGGTCAACAACCTCTTCCGCTCGGCGGCGGCGGTACCGGCCCGCGAGTACGTCTGGGCCGGCTGACGGCACACCCCCGGCCGGGCACCGGGCGCGCGGTTCACTCGCTGAGCTCGACGACCTCGAGCAGGCCGCTCAGCACGAGGATCTGGCGCACCGCGGGGCTCGGCCGGGCGAGCCGGAAGCCGATACCGGCGTCCCGGGCCCGCTGGAAGCCGAAGGTCAGCGCCCCCAGCCCGGTCGAGTCGATGAAGGACAGTCCGGACAGGTCGACCACGATGGTTCGCGGCCGGCTCTCGAGAGCCTCCTCCAGCGAGACGCGGACCTTTCCCACGTTGAGGACGTCCACCTCGCCGCGCAGGGCGACCGTCACCACGTCGTCCTCGCGCTCGAGACTCGTCACAGGTTCCTCGGACACCGGTGCCTTTCCGATCGGCTTTAGCTTCCGCTGTGGTGGCGGTTCCACGTACGGTAGTCGGGACCACGACAGTAGACGGCCGAGTCACCTGGGGAGGGCGGCGTGCCGATCCAGGGTGGCCTGCCGCCGCGCAATCCGCATTTCGTAGGTCGTGAAAGGCTCCTCGTCGAGGTGCGCAACTCGCTCGGCGACGGCCCGGTGGCCCTGCTGCCTGCGGAGGGACACGAGATCGGCGGCAGCGGGCGCACCCAGCTCGCCGTCGAGTACGTCTACCGGTACGCCGACGACTACGACCTGGTCTGGTGGATTCCCGCCGAGCAGACGGCCGGCATGCGCGCCGCCCTCGTCGGCCTGGCCCAGGAGCTGAAACTGCCCGAGGCCCGGGACCTCGAGTCGACGCTGCTCGCGGTGCGCGACGCCCTGAGCCGCGGCGAGCCGCACCGCAACTGGCTGATCGTCTTCGCCAACGCGAACCGGCCCGAGGACATCCGGCCCTACCTGCCGGACGGCGCCGGGCACGTGCTGGTCACCTCCCGCAACCCCCGGTGGTCGGCCGAGGTCGCGCAGGCGGTCCCGGTCGCGGCCTTCGACCGTACGGACAGTGTGGACCTGCTGCGGCTGCGCGGCCCCGAGCTGTCGACCGACGACGCGGAGCTGCTGGCCGAGCGGCTCGCCGACGTGCCGATGGCGCTCGACCAGGCGGCCGCGGTGCGCAGGGCGACGGGCTGGAGCGCCGCGGAGTATCTGCGCCGCCATGCCGAGCGCTCCGAGGAGCTGGCCTTCCCGACGCCGATCCGGGTGGCGTGGGGGCTGTCCGCGGACGCCCTGTCCGAGGCGTCGCCGGCCGCGTACGAGCTGCTCGAGCTCTGCGCGTTCCTGGCCAGCGCCCCGGTGTCGTGGGAGCTGCTCTGGGCCGCCCGGGGCCGGGTCTCGGCCGAGCTGGACCGCACGGTCCGCATCGAGCGGCGGCTCAAGGCCGCGCTGCGCCTGATCGGCCGGTACGGGCTCGCCGACCTCGATCCGCCCGGCGAGAGCGTGCTCGTGCATCCGCTGGTCCGCGGCATGGTCGGCCAGCAGCTCAGCTCGGAGCGGCACGCCGCGCTGCAGCGTTCGGTGCGCGCGATGCTGGCCGCGGCCGACCCCGGCGACCCGGACAACCCGGCGCACTGGCCGCGGTACTCGGCGATCGTCGCGCACCTGGTCCACGCGGACGTGCTCGGCGGAGAGGCCGAGGAGATCCGCCAGCTGGTGATCAACTGCATCCGGTACCTGTACGCGCGGGGCGACTGGGACTCCAGCCGGGAGCTGGCGGCCCAGGCGGTGGCCCGCTGGCGCGACGACCTCGGCGAGGTCGACGAGCAGACGCTGCTGGCCTCGTTCCACCTGGCCAACGCCCTGCGTTCGGTCGGGCGCACGGCGGAGGCCCGGGACCTGAACGCGCGGACGCTGCGCTCGCAGCGCGAGGTGCTCGGCGCGGACGACGAGACCACCCTCGCGACGGCGAACAGTGTCGGCGCCGACCTGCGGATGCAGGGTCACTTCGGCCAGGCCCGCCAGCTCGACGCGGACAACCTGGTGCGCTACCGCCGCCTGTTCGGCGAGAGCTTCCCGACGGCGCTGCGCTGCGCCAACAATCTCGCGGTCGACCTGCGGCTGCTCGGCGACTTCCGGGGCGCGCGGGCGCTGGACGAGCAGGTGCTGCGGCACCGTCAGATGATCTTCGTGGAGGGGCATCCGGAGACGCTGTCCTCGCGGGCCGGGCTGGCGTTCGACCTGGTCGGCCTGGGCGACTACGCCGGCGCGACCGAGGTGCTGAACGGCGGGCACGCCGAGGCACTCGGCCCCGGGCACCCGATGGCGCTCTGGGCCGGCCGGTTCGCGGCGATCGCGGCCCGGCGCTGCGGCCTGCCGCAGGCCCGTGAGCTCGCCGAGGCCAACGTCGAGCTGTTCCGGCAGCGGTTCGGCGACCAGAACGTCGAGACGCTCGGCGCGGTGGTGTCGCTGGCCAACTGCGCCTGGGCGAACGGCGACCTCGACGGGGCGCACCGGCTGCTGGAGCGCGCGGTCGCCGACTACCGGACGGTGCTCGGCGCCGAGCACCCGTTCACGCTGGCCGCGGCGACCAACCTGGCCGGCGTCGTGCGTGCCACCGGCCGGTTCGAGCAGGCACGCGCGATGGACTCGGAGGCGCTCGGCGGGCTGCGGCGCAGTGTCGGCGCGGACCACCCGTTCACGCTGAGCTGCGCCAACGGGATGGCGGCCGACCTGGTCGCGACCGGCGAGGCGCAGCGGGCCCGGGAGATCGCGGTCGACACGCTCGCGCGCTCCCGCGTGCAGCGCGGCGCGGAGCATCCGCACACGCTGGCGTGTGCGTTCAACGTCTCGCTCGACTCCGGCGACGAGCTGTCGACCCAGCTCGCGATCGACGAGCTGCAGAAGTACTGCGGCGACAGCCACCCGCTGCTGACCCGCGCGCTGGCGGGCGTGCGCCTCGAGACGGAGATCGAGCCGCCGCCGCTGTAACGGGTCAGGTCAGGACGAGAGCGCCGACTGGCGGTTCAGCAGCGCGGTCAGGTCGCCGGCCGGCATCGGCCGGGCGAAGTGGTAGCCCTGCGCCTGCGCGCACTCGAGCTCGCGCAGGCGGGCGGCCTGCGCCGCGTCCTCGACGCCCTCGGCGACCGGCGCCAGGTTGAAGGTCCGGGCGATCTGCAGCACGGCCTCGGCGACCGACGCGCCGTTCTCCTGCATGGCCTGCACGAACGACCTGTCGATCTTCACGACGTCGACGGGCAGCCGGCCGAGGTGGCTCAGCGACGAGAAACCGGTGCCGAAGTCGTCCAGCGCGATCCGGACGCCGAGCGTCTTCAGCGCGCTCAGCACCCGCGCCGACTCGGTCAGGTCGACCAGCGCGACCGACTCGGTCAGCTCCAGGATCAGCAGCGACGGCTTGAGGCCGGTCCGCTCCAGCACGGAGCGGACCTCGTCGACCAGGTCGGGCTTGCCGAGCTGGCTGGCGGAGAGGTTCACGTTGAGCTCGAAGCCGGGCATCTGCTCCTGCCACTTCGCGGCCTGCATGCAGGCCTGCTCGAGCACCCAGCCGCCGAGGCGCGGCAGCAGGCCCAGCGACTCGGCCATGTCCAGGAAGGCGGCGGGCGGCAGCATGCCCCGCTCGGGGTGGTTCCAGCGGACCAGTGCCTCGACGCCGACCGTGTTCTCGCCGTTCAGGTCGACGATCGGCTGGTAGTGCACCTCGAACTCTTCGTCGTCGAGGGCGCGGCGCAGGTCGGCCTCCTCGCGGCGGCGCTGCTCGGCCCGGGCGAACTGGGCCGGGTCGAAGCGGCGGGCGACGCCCTTGCCCTCGTCCTTGGCCTGGTAGAGGGCGAGGTCGGCCTCGCGCATCAGGTCGTCGACCGCCATGCCGCTGCCGCGGGTCAGGGCGATGCCGGCGCTGGCCGGGATGGTCAGCACGGTGTCGCCGACCACCAGGGGCTGTGCCAGGTCGCGCAGGATCCGGTTGGCCACCGTGTCGGCGATCGTGTCGTCGGCGAGCCGGGGGAGCAGCACCACGAACTCGTCGCCGTCGAGGCGGGAGACGGTGTCGTTGTTGCGCACGTTCGCGGTCAGCCGCTCCGCCGCGGTGCGCAGCAGCTCGTCGCCGGTCGCGTGCCCGTAGGCGTCGTTGACCTCCTTGAACCCGTCCAGGTCGACCAGGATCACGGCGGTCATGGTGTCCTCGGCGGTCGCCAGCGCGTCGACGGCGTGGTCCAGGAACAGCTTGCGGTTGCCGAGCTCGGTCAGCGGGTCGCGGCTCGCCTGGTGCGCCAGCTGGGCGCGCTGCCGGGTGAGGTCCCGGACGAGGCCCTCGGTGGTGCGGGCGCCGAAGAACTGGCGGAGCAGGATGGTCGCGGCGACGGCGATGACGAGCCAGGTCAGCGCCGGGCTGATGCCGTTCCGGGCGGACCAGTAGCCGGCCATGACGACCGCGCCGGCGACCGGCAGGAACTGCAGCAGCGGCCAGCGGCGGGCGAGGACTGTCACGCCGATGCCGAGGAGGATGACCGTGGCGAGGCCGGCGATCAGGTCGGGCAGGCCGGCGCCCGGTTCGCCCAGGTCGGCGAACATCGCCGGCCACGCGAGCAGCAGCAGCGATGTGAAGATCATGGAGTGGTCGACACCGCGTCGCACACTATCCATGGTCTTGTCGATCGGACCCATGACCCACCTCCAACAGGGGGTCTCATCGGTGCCGCGTTGCCCGATCTGAGCGAACTTACGAAGAAAGCCAGGTCGCGAGCGTGATGGGGTCGACATTTCGGTCGTTCAGCGCGCGGTAGGCGGCCGCGAGGACCTCCGGCTCGGCGCTCAGGCCGCCGGCCAGGACCAGACCCGCCCAGGCCGCGTCGTCACCCGGAACCGACATCAAACTCCCGGCGTACGCGCGCACGGCCGCATCCCGCTCGCCCCGGACGTACGCGAGATCACCGCCCGTCCCGTACGCCGGCTCGCCGCGGAGCACGGCGTGCGCCAGGTCCAGCCGAGCGCTCGCCTCCAGCGCCCGGCGCGGGGCCGCGCGCAGGCGGGACGCGACGCGCGGCGGGGAGTCGCCGCGGCGCCACGCCCCGGCGAGGGCGCGGGCATCCGCGGGGTCGACGCTCAGGTTCCGCAGCCGCCAGCGCAGGCGGTGGTCCGCGTTCGCGCCGGCTGCGAGGCGCGCCGCCGCGGGCGCGACCGGCTCGTCCAGCCAGGGCAGCGCCTCGGCGCGCAGCGCGGTCACGAACCGGCTGCCCGCCGCGGTGAGCCCGCCCCCGGACAGCAGCTCGTCCGCCGCGGTGACCACGGCCGAGCGCCACCTGGCGAACTCGAAGGCGTCCAGCGGATCGTCGGCGTGTGCCCGCCGGAAGCGGGCGACGCTCAGATAGGCATAGGCGCCGTGCAATATTCCGGAGGCGGGGCGGGGGTCGTCGCGCCACGGTGAGTAGCCGAGGGCGTCCGGCTCCTCGTGCAGGTCGAAGAGGTAGTTCACCGCGTTCAGGACGCTGTGCTGGGTCTCGTGCAGCAGCCCGACCGCGAGCGCGGTGGCGTCGGCGGGCTCGGACATGGCGACGGCGCCGAACGCGTCCGCGGAGGTCGCGCTGATGCCCCGGGCGGCCGGATCGGCCTCGACGGGGACGACGCAGTCCAGGACCGCGGCCAGCACCTCGGCCTGCGGCCGGGCCCGGCCGACCAGCAGCCGCCAGGCGCCGGCGAAGAGCTCCTGCCAGCGCGCCGCCTGCGCGTCGGTGAGCCGGCCGGCCGGCGTCAGCCCGAGCCGGGACCGCAGGGGATCCCGGTCCTCGACCCGCACCGAGATCGACAACCCGTCGTGTGCGGCGGTGAGCAGGCGCCCGGCCCGGCCCGGCGCCGCGGCGAGGTCCGCCAGGTATCCGTCATCTGCCTTTTCGGGCAGACTTCCGACCCGCAGCGCGCTCAGGTAACTCGCCGCCCACACCCCGGTCAGCGGCCGGGCGAGCAGTTCGCGTACCCGCGGGGGATCCGAGCGCTCCTGCGCGACCAGGCTCGCGAGCCCCGGCGCCGGAGCGGTCGCGGCGATCTCGCGCAGCAGCAACAGGTGGCGGCTGAGCTGGGCGCGGCGGAGCTCGCCGACGGTCGCGGCGTCGGGGCGGCCCGCACCGAGCGCGGCGAAGGCGCCGTCGCTGAGCCGGTGCGGGCGCGCGCCGGCGATCCCGGATCGCGTCATGATCCCCTCAGAGCGCCGAGTTGAAGCCGGCGATCGGTTCGCCCGGCCGGACCAGGTCGTCGGCGAGCCGGCGCAGGCAGTTCGCCAGCGCCGAGTCGTCCGCCGGGCCCGGCGCGGCGTCCGCCGCCAGCTCCGCGAGCGACAGCCCGGATACGTCGATCATGGCCGATCGCCACTCGCGTACCGGACCCGTGGTGTTTGTGCCCCCGTCCACGGATACCTACTCTCAGTATTCGTCGACACTGTTTGCCGACCGACAAGTATCAATGTATTGCCGCAACATTACGGCGGTCGTCGGGTCGGGTGATGTCGGCAAGATACCGGAGGCTGCGGTCGCCGGGTTTGACGTGGCGTGATCTCATAGGGACGCCAACACAGCGAAAGTCGGCAACGGAGGACAAACTGTGCTGGGACGGAAAGTGGAGGACGCGGAGGACAGCGTGCGTGAGATCGATGAGGCGGTCGAGCAGACCGCCGACACCGATGCGGCACCGGAGCAGCCGGTGATGCCGTCGCCGCCGTTCCCCACGTTCCAGAGCCGCCCGACGCTGCCGCATCAGGTGCCGGGCGTGGGTTTCGAGAGCGGGCGGGACAGCCGTGCCCGCTGAGGACTCCCCGGCGCGCCTGCCCCGGCGTGGGCCCGCGCCGCCCGTCGACCAGATGGACAACGCGGAGCTGGCCCGCCTGATCGAGGCCGAGCACCCCTATCGCGGCAAGGCGCTCTTCGAGCTGTCGGACCGGATCCCGGTCGACGACGACGCCGCGACGAAGGTGGCGATGCTGAGCCGGCTGACCTCGCTGCGGACCGCGCGGCTCTTCGACCGGGTCTCGCTGGCGTGGTCGGCGATCATCGCCCTGCTGGCGGCGGAGACCCCGCACGCCCGGTCCTCGGCCTACGAGGCGTTCTACGCGCTCGCGCCGGCGGAGCAGGCCGACATGCTGGACTACCTGGAGGTGTCGGCGATCGAGGAGGCCCACCCCCGGATCGGCTAGGCGGCCCGGATCGGATAGGCGGCGCGGACCCGAGTCGAGCCCGCGCCGGCGGTGAGCGTCAGGCTTCGACCTTGACCGTCTTCTTGAATGCGACCCGGTCGCGGACGGCCTTGGCGTCGGGCTTCGGCTCCGGATAGAACCAGACCGCGTCCTGGGTGACCTGCCCGGCGGACTCGAGGGTGTAGTAGGAAGCCTTGCCCTTCCACGGGCAGACGGTGTGCGTATCCGACGGGCGCAGCACGTCCTCGCGCAGCGAGGAGCGCGGGAAGTACGTGTTGCCCTCGACTACCACGGTGTCGTCGCTCTCCGCGATGATCTCGTCGTTCCAGATGGCCTTCGGCATACCCCGAACGTAGCGCGCCGCCTGGGTGCTGTCCGATACGCGCGATTTATTCACCTCCCGTGGGTGAAACGTGCTGACTCGTCCCCACATTGCCTGCGTCCTGTATGAAGATCTAAAGTCGATCCGCAACGAATCCCCCACGGAAGCGGCCGCCATGAACCGCCTGAGCACGCTGCCGAGCGCCCGCGAGCAGGCGCGTCGCACCCTGCTGCTGATCGGTGCGCCCGCCGCCGCGAGCCTGATCGTGGACGTGCACGGCGCGCTCTTCGACGGGGACCTCTCCACCGCCGCGCTGGCCGCGCTGCTGCGCGAGGAGGAGCGGGAGTTCGCCGAGGACGTGCCGGCCGCGTACCGGATCTGCCCGGCCCTGCTGCCGGACCTGACCCCGGCCCGCGGCCTGTTCACCCTCTCGACCTGGCCGGTGACCGGCCGGATCGCGGCGCCGGTCGCCGACGAACTCGCGGCGGTCGTCCGGATCGCCGAATTCATCGCCATGCGCGAAACCGCCGGCCGCGCGGCGGCCGAGCTGCTGCGCCGGCTCGCCGAGCGGGTGCCCGGCGGACCGGAGGCGTACGCGGTGCAGAACCCGGCGGCGCTGGCCGACGCGGCCCGGACCGCCCTCGCCGGCGTAGCGCTCACGCCGCCGCCGGAGGAGACCATCCGGCGGTGGAGCGAACTTCCCGCGCGGCAGCAGCTCTTCGGCGTGCGTGGCCTGCCGCACCAGCGGGGCCGCCGGTGAGCGCCGCGCTCGACCGGCTGCGCGGCGGCGCACCGCCCAAGCGGCACAACGCCCGCACCATCGCCGCGCTCACCGGCAACCCCGGCTGCACCCGCCGGGCCGTGCTGGACGCGGCCGGCGTGGACAAGCCGAAGCTCGCCCAGGCGATCGGCTTCCCCGGCAACTTCGGCCAGTCCCGCTTCGCGCTGGCCCGCGGCAACGGCTTCGAGGCGATGCTCAAGGCCGACGGCTGCGCGCTGCTGCTCTCGGTGCTCGCCGACTGCCTGCGGCTCGAGCCCGCCACGGTCAGCTACGACGACCTCGGCGAGGACGCGGACGACACGCTCGCGGCCCGGCACGGGCGCACCCGCAGGCTGCTCGCGCAGGCCGCCGGTGCCGCGCTCATCGACCACCCGCTGCTCACCCTCGACGTCGCCGGCCAGCGGGTCTTCCTCGAGCCGGACCTGATCGCGTTCCAGGTCGAGGGCCGCCTGCACGTTGTCGAGATCAAGTCGTTCGCGATCGTGGACGGCCAGGCCGACAGCGCCAAGGTCTCCGCGGCCGCCGTGCAGGCCGCCGTCTACGTGCTCGCGCTGCGCCGGCTGCTCGAGGAGCTGGGCCACGACCCGGAGCTGGTCAGCCACGACGTCGTGCTGGTCTGCACCGAGAACTTCTCGCTCAGCCCGGCCGCCGTGGTCCTCGACGTCCGCAAGCAGCTCGCCACCCTCAAGCGCCAGCTCACCCGCCTGGCCTCGGTCTCGGCGCTGGCCGCCGCCCTGCCGGAGTCGGTCAGCTTCGATCCGGTGCTGCCCAGCGCCGACCTGATCGCCGCGCTGGCCCAGGTCGAGGCCAGCTACGCACCGGAATGCCTCTCGGCCTGCGAGCTGGCCGTCTACTGCCGGCACGAGGCCGCCGGGAGCACCGCGGCGCTGGGCCGGCCGGTCCGGGACGCGCTCGGCGGCGTCGGCACCGTCGACGAGGTGCTCGCCCTCGCGACCGGCGACCGGGCGCCGACCGCGGAGCAGGCCGAGGCCGCGGCGCTGCTGCGGGCCGCCGCGCGCCTGCGGGCCGAGCTGGAATGAGTACGCTCACCGCGCTCGCCCGCGCGCAGGCGTACGCGCAGGGCCGGGCGCAGCGCACCGCGACGGTACGCCACCTGCACATACACCCGCGCCCGCTGGTGATCATTCCGCTGGCGATGGCCGGCGAGGCGAACGCGCCGCTGGCGGCGATGGTCGGCAGCGCCGAACGCGATCCCCGGCTGCTGGTGGTGGCGCAGCCCCGCAACCGGGACCACCGCTTCGCGTTCGCCGCCGAGCTCGCCGACGTGCTGGTGCCCTACGTCGACGGCTTCGCGGGTGCGACCGAGCCGGTCGCCGTCGACCGGGGGCGCGACGTGCGGTACCGCTTCACCGACGCGCCGCAGCTCTGGGTGCCCAACACCGGCGGCGTCGACTTCCTGCGCCTGTTCGGCCGGTCGACGCGCTTCCGCACCACCGAGGGCGAGTACGCGGTCCCGCCCTCGGTGCCGCTGCTCGGGCGCTGGCTCACGTTCTTCGCCAACTCCGCCGAGCTGCCGGGGTCGTCGTTGCTGCTCAACGCCGTACAGGCGCTGGGTCTGCACTGGGCGACCGGGCAGAGCGGCGCGGAGGACGCCCAGCTCGCGGCCCTGCTGGGGTGGATCTCCCCGCCGCCGGGCAGCACCGGGGCCGAGGCCGCGCGCGCGGCCGAGGACCCGGCGGTGTCCCCGCCGGCCGGCCCGGCCACCGACCCGTCGTTCGACAACCACGTGCTGGCGCCGCTGATGTCTACGGCGTCGCCGGACGTCGCGGCCCTGACCGAGGTGCTGCGCGCCCAGCTCCTGCCCACCTGGCAACTCATGTGGCGCGCCCTCGACCTGCTGCGCGAACTGCCGCCCGGCTCCCGGGTGGCCGGCCGCTGGGACGGCGACCGCGACACCTACTCGGGCTTCGTGCAGCACCTGGCCGACGGCGGCCCGCCCCAGCCCCGGCGCGACGGCGCGGTCGCGGCCGCCGCCCGGCTGCACCGCCTGGAGAACGCCGCCACCCGGTACGCGGTGCAGCGCGCCTTCGACGACCCGCTGGTGATGGCCGAGTACCGGCTGACCGGCGCGGCCTTCGCCGGCGAGGTGACGCTGGCCAAGGCGGACCGGATCGACGACAGCGGCAAGCGCCCGGTGCTGCGCCCCCGGATCATGGTGGTCACCTCCGAGCCGGTACGCGTAGAGAAGGGCGCGACGCTGACCTCGCCGGTCCGGCCGGGCCAGAAGGCGCTGGTCGTCTCGGTGACGGCGGTCGACGACGCCAAGACCGAGGTGCTGCTCGAGCTCTCCGGCGGGATGGGCCGCAAGCTGGTCGCCGAGCCCGGCAGCGTGCCCGGGGTCGGCGAGCGGCTGCTGTTCACCACGCTGAGCGAGGCCTACCGCCCGGGCGGCGCCTTCCCGGACCCGGACCAGACCCCGTGGACACACGGCGGCCCGCCGTCATCGGAGCCGCGCGACTAGCTTTCACGCGACCCTGCCCCGGACCGCGTCCAGCGGCCGGAGCCGGCCCGCGCCGAGGCCGGAGCGGATCGTGCGGGCCGTCTCGGCGCGGCCCAGGCCCGCCCAGCGCGCCGCCGCGGTCAGCTCGCCGGTCACCGCCGCCGCGTCCAGCAGGCCCGCGCCGACGAGCCGGCCGAGCGCGAACGCCGCCCGGTTCAGGGTGTCGTTGCGGGTGCCGACGGGCGCGTTGGCGACGCGGGTCGTCTCGGCTTCCAGGGCGACGGCCGCGTAACGGTCGGGATGGACGATCGCGTCCCGGCCGGCCTCGTGGATCGCGGACGGCGGATCCGGGCCGGCGACCAGGTCCCGCAGCGCCGCCGGGACGTCCGCCGGATCGCCGGGACGCATCACCCAGTAGTAGACGGTGCCGTTCGCGTGCCGCGACGGCGGCGCGATCACGTAGCCGCCCGACCCGCGCCAGTCGACGCCGGGCAGCAGGCGCACGCGGTTTCCGTACCCGATCGGGGAGAACCAGAAGTGCCAGCCGCCGCCGCCCGTCCGGACCTGGGGCCCCCGCGGCAGCTCGCCGCCCAGCAGATGCCGCAGGCCGTGCCAGCCGCCGGGGGAGTCGACGTCGGCGACGTCCATGACGACGCCGGTGCGCAGCCCGACGTTGGCCTCCGGCCACCGCGCCCACCACATCTCGATGCGCCGCGGATCGACACTGGCCTCGGTCAGGCCGTGCCGCAGGCGCGGATGCTTGCCCGGCCGCTCGCAGCCGGCCCGGCCGCAGGAACATGTGCCGTCGGCCGCAGGCGTGTGCACCGGCAGGACGGGGATCCCGTGCCGGGCGTAGGCGAGCGCCGCGTCGAACAGCATTGGCACAAGTGTACGAAAACTCGTCAGGGTGGCGCCAGGGCCTGGAGCACGTGCGCGATGTGGTGCGACGTGCTCCAGGCCATCCAGCTCGCCGGGCTGCCGCCGCCCCGCGCGCTGCGGGCCTGCCGGGCGATCTGCGCGTCGCCCCAGGAGAAGCGCGCGCCGGCCGCCGGCCACTGTGGCGAGGCGACCAGGGTGCGGCACAGGTCGTGGCACCGGTCGTCGCTGCGCCCGCCGCGCCGGGCCCAGCGGTAGATCCACCAGTCGCGGTCGGCGGTGTAGCGCAGCGTCGGCAGCTGCCGGTGGCTGATGCCCAGCCTGCGTACCGGGGAGGTGACGCCGTAGTCGGCGTAGCCGATGCCCGGCTCGCTGAGCCGGGCCCAGACCTGCGCGTCGAGCCGCCCGACCGTGACCGGTTCGTCGGTCGGCAGGTCGTCGAGGTTCGGCGGCATCGCGCCGGCGGCGATGGTGACCGACCGCCAGGGCGACGCCCGCGCCCAGCGCAGCACGCTGCGGGCCCGCTCCTCGAACCGGTTCGCGTGCGCGGTGCAGGCGGTCTCGGCCAGATCGATCACCAGATCGACGCGATCGAACTCGAGGCCGGCCCCGGCGAGCATCCGGTCGGTGAGCGCGGTCGCGGTGAGCGCGTTGCGGGCGTCGAGGTGCGGCTGGAACCGCAGGACGGCACGCATCAGGTGCATGCGCGCGGCCAGCCCGTGCTCCAGCAGCCGGCGCGGACTGTCGTACGCCCGGAGCACCGGCAGCATCGCCACGCCGACGTCGGCGAGCTCCTCGGCGAGGTCGAGCGGCGGCGAGGAGAGCGGATCGCCGGAATCCCCGATGGCGCCCAGGTCGACGGCGATCGCGCCGGTCCGCGGCGGCATCTTGCGGACCAGCTGCGGTAGCTGCTCGGTCGGGGAGAGTTCGATGATGGGCATCACCAGCTTCGCCGCGTCGGCGTCGAGATGATGCAGGGCGGCGAGCTCACCACGACGAGGTCGCAGGATAGGCCTGTAGACACCATCGGTCATTTACTCAAGGTATCGTCGGATACTCGACAGGTAACAATGTGGACGGGTTTACTCACATCTGGTGACGATCCTGCGTCGCGGGCGTGACGGGATACGGTGCGTCGGTGACCCTGTCCTCCGAGACCCCCGCCGCCGAGGCCACCCGCGTGGTGGAGGCGGTGCTGCGGGACCTGGCGACGACCGAGCACCGCGGCGTCGTCGTCGACTCACCGCCCGGCGCGGGCAAGAGCACCCTGGTCGTCCGCGCGGCGGGCGTACTGGCGGCCACCGGAACGTCCCTGATGATCGTGGCGCAGACCAACGAGCAGGTGGACGACCTGATCGCCCGCCTGGGCGCGGCGTCGCCGACCCTGTCGGTCGGCCGGCTGTCGGCGGTCGACTACGCGGCGACGGAGCGGGTCCGCGCACACCCCAGCTGCCGGGTCGGCGCCAAGGTGGCGGACCTGGGCGGCCCGCCGGTGACGATCGGCACGGCCGCGAAGTGGGCGACGGTCACCGAGGGCAGCTGGCCGTGGGCGATCGTCGACGAGGCGTACCAGATGCGCTCGGACGCGCTGCTGCGCGTGGCGCCGCGCTTCGAGCGGGCGCTCTTCGTCGGCGACCCCGGCCAGCTTGACCCGTTCTCGACGGTCGAGGTCGACCGCTGGACCGGCCTGTCCTGGGACCCGATGCAGAGCGCGGTGGCGGTGCTGCTGCGCCACAACCCGCAGCTGCCGGTGCACCGCCTGCCCGTCTCGTGGCGCCTGCCGGCGTCCGCGGCGCCGGTGGTCGCGGCGGCGTTCTACCCGTTCACCGGCTTCCGCTCGGGCACCGGCCCGGGCGAGCGGACCCTGAGCTTCGCGGCGCCGGCCGGCACCGACCTCGACGCGGTGCTGGACACCGCGGCGGCGACCGGCTGGGGCCTTCACGAGCTGCCGGCGCGGTTCACGGTCCGCACCGACGCCGAGGCCGCGGCGGCGTGCGCGGACCTCGCGGCCCGCGCGCTGACCCGGGACGCGGTGGCCGTGTCGGAGGCCGGCTCGGCGCCGCTGACCGCGTCGCGGATCGCGATCGGCGCGGCACACCGGGACCAGGTCGCGGCGATCCGCGCCCTCCTGCCGGAGCACGCGCGGGACATCACGGTGGACACCGCGAACCGCCTGCAGGGCCGCGAGTACGACCTGACGGTCGTGCTGCACCCGCTCTCCGGGCGCCGCGACGCCACCGCCTTCCACCTGGAGTCGGGCCGGCTGTGCGTGCTCACCTCCCGGCACCGGCACGCCTGCGTGGTGGTGGCCCGGGCGGGCATCGCGGAGCTGCTGGACGCGCACCCGTCGACCGAGCCGGTCCACCTCGGCGTGCCGGTGAAGTTCCCGGACGGCTGGGAGGCGAACCAGTCGATGCTCGCCCACCTCGCCGGGCTCACCGCCCCAGCCACGCGTTGATCCTCGGGGCGCAGGCCCGCTCGGCCGCCGCCCAGGACAGGCCGAAGGCCTCGCCCGACGCCTGCTCCGGCCCGCGCCCGCCGTGCGCCATCCGGTCGAAGAAGTCGAGCATCCGCGCCTCACCGAACGTCTCGCTCAGGCAGCGCATCGCGAAGAACCCCATCCCGTAGTAGCCGCTGCGCAGCGCCGACGAGTGCGACCACTCGAGGTCGAGTTGCCGCGTCCAGCGGAGCTTCACCGCCAGCGCGCGGGCGTCGACGGCCCGGTCGTACGCCGACACCGGCCGCCCGGTCCACGCCACGTACTCGGCGATGCCCTCGGTCGCCCACTCGCCGACGCGGGTCGACGGGCCGTACCGGGTGGCGAGGTGCGCCATCTCGTGCCGGAGCACGTTCTCGCCCTTCGCGCCGGGGCGGACCTTGGTCGTGTCGATGACGATGAAGCCGGAGGTGTCGCTGGGGCGCAGCGCGTACCCGAGTACGTCGCGGTCGGTGAAGGCAGAGAACCACGTTCGCCACTCGGACCGGCCGGCCAGGAACACGAGGTAGCTGCCGACCCGCGGCTCGGTCAGGGTGAACCGGTCCGCGACGACGGCCGCTCGCTCGGCCGCGGCCAGCCACGCCTCCGGCCGCGGCCCGGCACGCGGCGCCGCGACGACCACCCGGCGGCCGGCCGCGAAGGTGAGGGTGCCGCGTTCCCAGGGCGTCGGACGGCTCGGCAGCCCGGCCGCGCCGTCGAAGGCGAACCGGGTGAGCACGGCCCGGTTCCCGGCGACGCGCCAGGTGGTGCTCGCCGTCAGGTGGTCGGTGCTCCGCCTCGGGGCGCAGTCCGGGCCGGTGAAACAGACCCGGATCCCGACGTCGGTCTCCCACACCTGGGCGTCCTGGCCGGCGCGGAGGTCGGCCGGGTCGGGCACCCAGCCGGAGATGCGCAGGCCGCGAAGGTTTCGGTACAGGCGGTGCAGCTCGGCGGTCAGGGGCGGGTCGACGTCGCGCAGCCAGGCGCGCTCGTCGCCGGCGATCAGGGCGGCGGCCTGCTGGGCGAGCGTCCTGCGGATGATCTCCTCGGCGTGTACGGCGGACGCTCCGCGCTGCGGCGCCGGGTCGAGGGGGCGGGCGGCGCGGGCGCTGTCCGGCTCCAGGCCGGCATCCGGTCCGGGTAGGCCCAGGCTTCCGGAGACCAGGACCAGGACCAGGGCAAGGAGGGACCACGGGTGGCGTCGCCGACCGTATATCTGGTGCCCACTCACAGTGTTGGACATTACCGTCGGCCTATGGCGAAATCATCCCTCCATCGTGGATCTTCTGGGTAATCGTGGGGCAACGGAATGTCGTAGGCCTTCGGTATTCTGGGCGGGTTCTCGGGCGGGGGCCGGCGCGGGAGGCTGCGATGGGCGACGGATCGATCAACGTGGAGACCGGTGGGCTGGATCAGTTCGCCGGTGACGTGGGGTTCTATGCCGTCGAGGTCGATCCGACGGATGTCGATCGGGCCCGGCGGTCGTTCTCTGCGGGGATCACGTTTGGCCAGCGGAATGCGAGTGTTCCGTTGCTGAGGACCAAGGAGAATTACGGGAAGGCCCTGGCCGACTCCCTTACCAATCTTGGTCGTTTCGTGGAGGCGGCGAGGATTCTGGCGGAGGCCGCCGAGCAGGCGGCGCGGGACTTCCGGGCCGTCGACGATCGGTCCGCGCGCAGCGTCGACAGCATCAACCACCTGCTGACGGCCGCGACCGAGCGGGCACGGACGGTCCGCGACGGCGGGACGACGCCGTGAGCGACGGAGTCTTCGTTCCGAGTGGAGCGACGCCCTGGTCCGCCTACAACACGCCGCGGATCTGGGCGATGGTGGAGGGCGAGGATGATCCGGAGTCGTGGCGCCAGGTCGCGGCGCTCGCCGCGATGGCCGGACTCCTCGACGATCAGCGCAAACGCTTGCAATCGGCCAAGGAATCCTTGGCGCGAGCCTGGCCTCCGGAGCAGAACAAGGCCGCGGCGGCCTTCGTCGACGTGATCGATGACCTGCTCCTCAACATGGCGGAGAACAAGCGGATCGCCGACTCGAACGCGGGTGCTCTGAGCCAAGTGCTTGAGGCGCTGCGGCAGGCGAAGACGGCAATCGAGCCGCTGTATCAGTCATATCTCGACAAGAGCGACGACTGGGTGCCGGGTTGGTGGGACAAGGCCGAGGACGAGCTGGACGAGAAGGCGCGCGAGCAGATGCGCGGGGCCGAAAGGATCGTGGCTCACCCTGACAACACGATCAGGCCACCGGATCTCTATGAGTTCAAGCCGCGCGCCGTTGTCAGTGATCCCGTGGCGGACCCCCGTCAACGCGGATCAGGCCCCGGCGGACCATCGGCGGCCGGAGGGTTGGGCGGCGTTGTCGACGTTCCCCATGATCCGCCTCCTCCGCTGCCGAATTCCGGCTTAGCGGGGCCCAACGGTGCGACGCCAGGACCGGCGTTGGCCGAGGTGATCACCTCGCCGGGTCTGCCGCCGCCGGGCACTGGGACTACGCCGCAGTCATCCCCGGCCCCACCGGGTCTGGTTATTGGTGGCGGTCCGCCAGGTGCAACCGGCATCGGTGGCTTGCCTGGCGCGGTGCGCCCTCCCCTCGGCCGAGGCGGCCAGCGCACGCCCGGTGGTGGAGGTGTTTCGGCCAAACCGGTGCCGCCGTCCTGGTTACCGCAGGGCTCCGGGCCAACCGGTGCTCGTGCGAACGGCCAGCCGAGCCGCGGCGGCGCAGGGCAGGGCGCGGTCCTGCCGGGATCGCCGGCGGCCGGGTCCCGTAGCCGCGGCGGCGAGCGCGGTGAGCCGTCGTCCTTCGATCCCGACAACCCTTGGGTAACCGCGGAGGGGGTTCCTCCCGTGATCGAGCCCTCGCGGGTGCAACCCCGTCACGATCCTGGACCCGGCGTCATCGGTTGGCATGAGTGACGACTCCATTCTCCGGTCGAGCCGCAGCGGCGATCCTGACGTCCCTGATCACACTCGCCGTGTGTTCGCCGCCGGCGCACGCTGATCAGACCCGGGACCAGCAGTGGTATCTGAAGAAGTTGCGCGTGCAGGAGACGCACCTGTCGACCAAGGGAGCAGGCGTCACCGTCGCCGTGATCGACAGTGGGGTCTGGGCTGCACATCCGGATCTGAAGGGCGCCGTGCTGCCCGGGTTCAACGTGTTGGGCAAGGGCGACGGCCGCAACGATCTCGAAGGTCACGGCACGCAGATGGCGGGCATCATTGCTGGCCGAGGACGACCCGGCGGTGACGGAGTTCTGGGTATCGCGCCCGCTGCGAAGATCCTGCCGGTGTCACCGGCCGGCAGCCCATTGGTAGTCAGCAAGGCGATCGATTGGGCGGTCGAGCACGGAGCCAAGGTAATCAATATGTCGTTCCTCACCGTTGGAAGCGACGGTTTGGCGGCGGCGATCAAGAAGGCCGCCGACGCGGATGTCGTGCTGGTCGCCGGCGCGGGAAACAACCGCGAGGCCGACGCCGACAGCGTGTATCCCGCCGCATACCCCGAGGTGGTTGCCGTCGGAGCCACAGACCGCGCGGGGAAACACGCGTCCTTCTCCCGCGAGGGTCCACAGCTCGATCTTGCTGCACCCGGTGCTGATGTGGTGGTGGCGAACGGCGACGAGGACAAGCCGTATGAGCGGGTCGAGGGCACGAGCGTTTCGGCCGCGATCGTTTCTGGGGCCGCTGCTCTGATCAGGTCCGAATATCCCGAGCTGTCCGCCGCCCAGGTCGTGAAGGCCTTGGAGTCCGGCGCCGTGGACAAGGGGCCCGCCGGCCGCGACGACGCCTACGGCTACGGCGAGTTGGATCTGGTGGCCGCGCTCGACGTGGCCGCCTCCCTGACACCCGGCTCCGCCGCCTCGGCATCGAGCGCCGCCCCGCCCGCCGCCGGCCCGGCCGAGGACGATTCCGGTATCCCGCCGGTCGTCATCGCCGGTGTCGGTGTCCTGGTTCTCGCGGGCGTAGCGCTGGCGTTCGCGCGGCGTCGCTCCCGGTCCGCCAGATCCCGGATCAGCGGTTCACCCAGCCCGCGATGATCGGCCGGCAGGCGCGCTCCACCGCATCCCACGGCACACCCAGCGCCGACCGCGAGGCCTCCTCCGGCGACTCGCCCCGCCGTACTACCTCCGTGAAGAACCTGAGCAGCCTCGGCTCGCCGTACTCCTGCGCGATGCAGCGCATGGCCAGGAATCCCATCGCGTAGAACCCGAACCGCTCCGAAGGGTCCGTCGACCACTCGAGATCCAGCCTGCCGCGCCAGCCGGTGTGCTCGACGTGCCAGCGCGCGTCCAAGATGAGCTCGTAGGACTTCACCGGCCGGCCCGCGTACGCGATGTACTCGGCCATCCCCTCGACCGCCCACTCGTCGCCGTTGTCCAGCGTTCCGAGCAGCGTCGCGATGTGGCCCAGTTCGTGGCGGAGCAGGATCTCGTCCGCGAAGTCCGCGCCGAGGCCGGTCGCGTCGACCACGGCGAACGCCGTCGATTCGCTGGTTCTGTCGACGAAGGCGGCGGCCTCGCGGTCTGTGCCGACCGCCGTGTTCCACTCGCGCGCCCCGGCCAGGAACACCAGGTAGCGGCCCGGTTTCGGGTCGGTCAGGGCGTACCGGTCGGCGACCTGGGCGGCGCGTTCCGCGGCGGGCAGCCAGCGCGCCGGCTCGGCGCCCGGCAGGTGTTGCGGCGCGGCGACCACCACCCGCGTGCCGGTGGCGAACGTCAGCGTCTCGCTCTTCCACGGCACCGGGCCGTCGGTCGTGGACTGCTCGAAGCCGGTCAGGACCGCGCGGTCCCCGCTCACCGTCCATTTCGTACGGGCGGAGATGACGTCGCCGAGCGGAACGTAGGTCTCCGGCGTTCGGGTGCACGTCGGCGCCGCGAAGCAGACCCGGATCTGTACCTCCGCGTCCCACACCGGTCCGCCCGCGACCCCCCGGGTGCGGGGCAGCCAGCCGGACACCTGCAGTCCGCGCAGGTTCGCGTACAGGCGGGCCCAGTCTCCGGAGAGGGGCTCCTCGACGGTGCTCAGCCATGCGGTCCGGTCGCCGCGCAGCAGCGCGGCGCCCTGGCGGTCGAGGGCGGCGCGGATCGATCTCTCGGCGCTCTGCGAGCGGGACGCGGCGGCGCGGCTGTAGGTCAGGCTGAGGGCGAAGAGGCCTCCGCAGAGCAGCGCCAGCACCCCGAAGGCGGCCACCCAGCGGTCTGTGCGCCGGGTGGACGGCCGCGCGATGTTGGCCTCGCCGATCACAGCCGGGCACCCTACCAACTGGCGTGCGCCGCGACGAGGGGTCGAGCACGGTCCGTAGCTGTTTGCAGGACGGTCACCCGCTCGAAATGTGGGAGCGGTCTACTGTCAGATAGAGGACAGATCAGCGATCTCACATGCAACTTGCACGAGCGGTTCGCCGTGCAATTTGCATGTGATGCGGGTCACGGACCTGCTGATCCACCTCTGCGGCAACAGTATGGCTGTCCTGCTTATTTTCATTCATGGATGTTTTTGAAAACTGGTCCTGATTGTCTTCCTGTCGATCTCCGGGAGTGGAACTCTTCTAGCCAGACGTAGCGCCAGCGACACGGACGGTGGTGGTAGCGAATGCGTCCAGACGTTCTGGTCGGTCCTAGTGAGTGGGTGGTCGAGCAATTCGGCGACAAGATTGCCGGGGAGCTCTGGACCCGGGTACCCGAGGCGTTGAGCACAGCCATCGACCGTGAGGTCAACGCTCACCCCGCCACGACGACTACCACGGAACGAGTGTTAGCGAACCCGCGTTGGCCGTTGCCGTACGAGGAGCTGGTCCTCTTCCTCGGCACGCTGCCCGGCGCGGAGGTGATCACCGTCCCCAAGTCCGTCTACCAGCTCGTCGTCATCAACGGCCATGTGGTGGTGCCCTGGTGCTACGGCCAGTCGGCGCGCATGTCGATGCGCGACGCCGAGGTGGGCCGCTCGTTCGGCCGGCTCGCCCGCGAGCTGCTGCGCCGCTTCGGCCCGCCGTGGCGTCGCTCGCAGGCCGAGGCGCCGCTGCCGCTCGACGCGGTCGATGAGCGTGAGGTCGCCAAGATCTGCGCGGCCATCGCGATGATCGAGCCGACGCCCGAGGTCGTGATCGCCGGGTACGCGGGCGCCGCCAACCTCGGGCTGCTGCGGGCCTGCCTCGGTGAGATCAAGTCGACCGCGAACGGCTCGCTGAGCTGGAGCCACCTCGACGACCTGCCCCTGCCTCCACCGGTCATCCCGCGGCCCCGCCGCATGCGTTTCCCCTGACGCGTCGCCGATCCCGTCCGCTGCCCGGCACCATCGGGCGGCGGACGGTCTGCGTTCGGGGCGCCGGGCTGGCTGGCTGAGGCATGGCCTCCTACGTGGTGACCGGCGGCGGGCGCGGCGTCGGCCGGGCGATCGTCGAGCGGCTGGCCGACGCGGGCCACGACGTCGCGGTGCTCGAGTTCGACGCCACCGCGCTGAGCTGGGCGTACGGGCGGATCGTGCCGGTGATCGGCGACGCCGCCGATCCTGCGGTCGCCGAGCGGGCGGTGGACGCGGTGCCCGCGCCGCTCGCCGGCTGGGTCAACAACGCCGCGGTCTTCTCCGACGTGTGGCTGCACGAGGCCGCGCCGGACGAGGTGCTCGCGCTGATCCGCCGCAACCTCGCCCCGGTGGTGGTCGGCAGCGCCGCCGCCGTCCGCGCGTTCCTGCCGCGCAACGCCGGCGCGATCGTGAACGTCTCCTCGCACCAGGCGCAGCGGGTGGTCCGCGGCGCGCTCGCGTACGCCACGGCGAAGGCGGCCGTCGAGGGGCTGACCAGGGCGCTCGCGGTCGACTATGGACCGCGCGGCATCCGGGTCAACGCGGTGGCGCTCGGGTCGATCACCACCGAGCGGTCCGAGGCGTACCTCGCCGGGCTCACCCCGGCCGGTGCCGAGCGCTTCGCGCGGGAGATCCGGCTGCTCCAGCCGCTCGGGCGGATGGGGCGCCCGGAGGAGGTCGCCGATGTGGTCGCGTTCCTGCTGTCGGAGTCGGCGAGCTTCCTCAACGGCGTGGTGCTGCCGATCGACGGCGGTCGCGCGGCGCAGGGCCGGGACCCCGAGGAGGCCTGACCGCGCCGTACCGAGCGGGTGGCTGCGTACGTCGGATAACCTGCGAAGAATGTCCCCGCCGCAGCCGGAGTCGTACACGGTCATCCGGGATCGGGCCGTCTCCGTCGCGGATTACCTGCTCGCCGTCCGCGCGCACATGGAACGCCCCGCGCGTACCGTGCCCGCCGACGCGCACCGCCTCGACGCCCTGCCGGCGCACCCGGCGGTCGAGCTCGGGCCGGCGCCCGACGGCACCGGCTGGCTGCGCGTCGGCCTGCCGGACCTGCCCGGCCCGGTCGCGGTGCCCGCCGAGCTCCGCCGCCGGCTCAACGAGATCAGCGCGACCGACGAACCCAAGGCTGACGACGCCGACGCGGGCTTCGAGGCCTGGCGCGATCAGGTCTGGCGGCCGTGGGCGCTGCTCAGCCGCGAGGCCGAGAAGACCCGCACGCTGCACCGGCAGCTCTTCGACCTGATGCACCAGATCGACATGAACGCCGCGACCACCGAGCTGGTCTGGGGCCACGGCATCCTGGAGACCGCCGTCGGCGACCAGCGGGTCCGCTATCCGCTGGTCGCGACCCCGGTGATCATCGAGTACGAGCCGGACCGCTCCCTGATCACCGTCTCGCCGCAGGGACCGTCCCGGCTGCAGACCGACGCGCTCGCCGGGCTCGACGAGCGCTACCTCGGCCAGCTGCTCGCCCTGGCCGGCCCGGCCGGCACCCTCGAGGTCGACCTGTGGAGCGACACCGAGCGCCGCGAGTTCTTCGAGCGCGCCCTCGGCCGGCTCGGCTACGAGCGCCGGGTGGTGGCGCCCGGCGAGAGCGCGACCGGGCCGCACCTGGTCGACGCCGGGGTCCTCTTCGCCCGGCCCAGGCAACGGCTGCTGCGCGGTTTCCTCGAGAGCCTGCGCGACCGCCTGCTGGCCGGCGAGACGGGCAGCATCGGCGCGCTGGCCGCGATCGTCGCGCACGAGCCGAGCCGGCTCCGGATGCCCGACGACCGGCCCGACGACTGGCACCGGGTCGGCGAGCGGCTGCTCATGCCGCTGCCGACCAACGCGGCGCAGGAGTCGATCGCCCGCCGCCTCGCTCTGCACCGCAACGTCGCCGTGCAGGGCCCGCCCGGCACCGGCAAGACGCACACCATCCGCAACCTGATCTGCCACCTGATGGCCAACGGCAAGCGGGTGCTGGTCGTCGCGCAGAAGGAGGACCCGCTGCGGGTGCTGCGCGACGGCCTCCCCGAGGAGGTTCGGGCGCTCTGCCTGGCCGTCCTCGGCCGCACCACCGACCAGCTGGTCCAGCTGCAGCTCGCCGCGCGCGAGCTCTCCGACCGGGCCGCCACCCTGGACAAGACCGCCGAGGCGGCCCGCGTCGAGCGGCTCACCCGCCGCCTCGAGGGCGCCGAGCGGGACCTGGCGACCGCGCTGGGCGGCCTGCGGGCGATCGCCGAGAACGAGGCCGCGACGTACCGGATCGACGGTGTTGATCTCTCGCCGGCCGACGTCGGCGCCTGGCTGCGGGAGTGGGCCGCCGCCGACGGCGGCATTCCCGACCCGGTGGCGCCCGCCGATCCGCCGCCGCTGTCCGCGGACGAGTTCGCGGCGCTGCTCGACCTCGCCGCGCGCCTCGCGCCCGCGGACCGGGCGGCCGCGCTGCGCCCGCTGCCGGACGTCGCGGAACTGCCCGACGCGCAGACCGCACTGCGGGCGCGAGCCGACCGCGACGCGGCCGCCGACCGCGCGTCGCGCCTGGAGCTGGCCGGCGTAGACACCGATTCCGTACGCGCACAGGGGCCCAGCCTCGTATCCGAGCTGCTCGAGGGGCTGCGGGACGCGGTGGCGTGGCTGCACCGGCGCGAGGGCACGTGGACCGACCGGCTCGGACGCCTGCTGTCCGACCCGCACTGGGCCACGATGTGGACCGACCATGTCCGCGCGACCGGCGAGCTGCAGCGCGCGCTGGCCGAACTCGCCCGTGTCCTCGGCGGGCACCGCGTCACCGCCGCCGACGCGCTGATGGCCGAGCCGAAGCGGCTCCTCGGCGGCCTCGGCGAGCTGCGGCAGCGGTTCGCCGCGGGCAAGGGCGTCAACCGGCTGCTGCAGGCCGGGCTGTGGCGCATCGCCGACGAGGTGCGCGTCGACGGCGAGCCGCTGCGCACGGTCGAGGACGCCGACCTGGCCGCGGCCTGGATCCGCCGGGCGCAGGCGCAGCGCCGGCTGGGCGAGCACTGGGCCGAGTGGATCCGGCGGCTCGGCATCCCCGAGCGCGAGGGCGACCCGGAGGTGTGGGCGGGAACGCTGCTCGCCGAGGCCGAACGCTCCCTCGGCTGGGACGCGCGCCAGTGGCCCGAGCTCTCCGCGCGCCTGCGGGTGCTCGTACCCCAGCAGGAGCTGGAGCTGGACGCGGCCCGGCTGGAGCAGGTCTCGGCCCTGCTGGACGACAGCCCGGTGGTCTTCGAGCTCGACGAGCTGGACGCGTGGGACCGCGCGGTCGCCGACGGCCTGGTGCCGTGGCCGGAACTCGCCGCGGCCTGGTTCGACCCCGAGCTGGCGCAGTGGGACGCCCTGCACGCCGAGGCGCGCCGGCTGGTCTCGCTCCGGCCCGACGCGGCGCGCTACGCCGAGCTGCGGGACCGGCTGGCGCGGGTGGCGCCGCAGTGGGCGGGCCAGGTCGAGGACGGGCTGGTGCCGGCCGTCTCCGGCGCCGCCTGCCTGCGGGCCTGGCAGTGGCGGCAGGCGCAGACCTGGTTCGACCAGGTGGTCGGCAGCGTCGATCCGGCCGTGCTGAACCGCCGGGTGGAGCTGGGCCGCGACAAGATCCGGCGGCTCACCGGCGACCTGGTCGTCGCGTCAGCCTGGCTCGAGGTGGCCCGGGCGCTCGACGACCGGCGGCGGGCCGCGCTGGCCGACTGGACCACCGCCCTTCGCAAGATCGGCAAGGGCACCGGCCGCACCGCGGCGGCCTGGCAGGCGCACGCGCAGAAGGCGATGGCGTCCGCGGTCGAGGCCGTGCCGGTCTGGGTCATGTCGGTGGACCGGGCCATCGAGCAGTTCGCCGGCGGCGCGCACTTCGACGTGGTGATCGTGGACGAGGCGTCGCAGGCCGACCTGTTCGCGCTGCCGGTGCTGTCGCTGGCCGAGCGGGCCGTGGTGGTCGGCGACGACCAGCAGATCGGGCCGCAGCTCGGCTTCGTCGGCTCGGTGTCCGCGCTGATCCACAGCCACCTCGGCGACGTGCCGTCCGCCGAGCACTTCGACCCCGAGTCCTCGCTGTACGACCACGCGGTGCGCCGCTCGCCCGAGCGGATCCTGCTCACCGAGCACTTCCGCTGCGTGCCGCAGATCATCGAGTTCTCGTCCCGGCACTACTACGACGGCAAGATCCAGCCGCTGCGCGCGGACCGCCCGCTGTCGGTCCCGGTGCGCGCGGTCTTCCTGCCCGACGGCGTGCGCCAGCCGCTGGCCCCGTACGGGGACGTGAACCTGGCGGAGGCCGACGCGCTGGTGAAGCAGGTGGCCGCGCTGGTCGCCGACCCGGCGTACCGCGGGCGGAGCATCGGCGTGATCAGCCTGCTCAGCACCAGCGGCCAGGCGAACTACCTGCTGGGCGCGCTGCGGGAGGCGATCGGCGAGGACGAGATGGAGGCGCGCCGGCTGCGGGTCGGCGACGCGTACACGTTCCAGGGCGACGAGCGCGACGTGGTGCTGGTGTCGATGGTGGTCTCCGACAACGACGGGCGGCCGGCCGCGTTCACCAAGCGCGAATATCACCGCCGGGTCAACGTCGCCGCGTCCCGGGCCCGCGACCAGCTCTGGATCTTCCACTCGGTCCGGCCGTCGTCGCTGCTCGCCGACGACGCGCGAGGGCTGCTGCTGAACTACGCCCTGAACCTGCCGGCGCAGACCACGGCGCCGGACCTGGAGCTGCTGTGCGAGTCCGACTTCGAGCGCGAGGTGCTGCGCCGGCTGGTCAAGCGCGGCTACCGGCCGACGCCGCAGTTCCGGATCGGCGGCTACCGGATCGACTTCGTCCTGAACGCGCCGGACGGGCGCCGGCTGGCGATCGAGTGTGACGGGGACGCGTACCACGGGCCGGAGCAGTGGGAGGGCGACATGCGCCGGCAGGCGGTGCTGGAGCGGGTCGGCAACTGCGTCTTCGTCCGCATCCGCGGCAGCATCTTCGCCCGCGAGCCGGAGGCGGCCCTGCGCCCGCTCTGGCAGCGCATCGAGGAGCTCGGCGTCGCGCCCTGGATCCCCGACGAGCCGCCGGCCGGCGAGGACGCGTCTTTCTAGGTTTCCGCGCGGGCCGTCAGGGCGGACGATGGCCGGATGAGTAACGTTCCGATCTCCCTCGCCGCGGCACTCGCCTCGTTCGACGACCTGTGGAGCCCGCGCATCGTCACCCGCGTCAACGACTACGACGTCCGCGTCGCCAAGGTGCTCGGTGAGCACCTGTGGCACACCCACGACGATACCGACGAGTTCTTCCTCGTCCTCGACGGCGAACTGCGCATCGCCCTGCGCGACCGAACCGTCGTGCTGAACAAGGGCGACGTCTTCACCGTGCCGCGCGGCACCGAGCACAAGCCGTCCTCGCCGGGCGGCGCACAGATCCTGATGTTCGAGCCCGCCGGCACGCCGACCGTCGGCGACCGGCACGACGAGATCCCGGACCACGTCGACGCGACCACCGGACACGACCTGCGGCTCTAGGCCCTAGGCCGGGACCGCCTCGATCCGGGCCTTCACCCGTGAGTGCTCGGCGAGCAGGTTGAGCAGCCCGGGACCGTCCAGCAGCTCGACCGGCCGGCCGGCGACCGTCTCGTGCGCGGTCGCCTGGTACCCGTCGAGGGCGACCAGGATCCCCTTGGTCGCCCCGGCGGCGGCCACCCGGTCGGCCAGCTCGGTCACGTCGTCCGGGCCGGCCGGCGTGCCGCGTACGGCGTGGATCACGACCGGGCCGCCGAACAGCGGCCGCCGATCCGTGGCCAGCCAGCGCGGGCCCGGCTCGGCCTCGCCCATCTCCAGGCCGAGGTTGCCGAAAAGGTCGCGGAGCAGCTGCTCGTACTCCCCGGCCGGCATGGTCGCCAGGTTCGGCCGCTCGTCGATGTCGGCGAGCACGTTGAACTCGCCGCCGAAGTCCTGTTCGGCCCCGGCGCCGAACTCGATCACGGGCGGAACGCCCTCCAGCTGATCCGGCCGGGGTGAGATCCCGGCGCGCAGGTGCTCGAGGCAGGCGACCGCGTCGACCCGGCGCAGGTTGATCCCGGCGAACGTGTCCCGGTCGGTGCGGACCGACACCAGGCAGGGGCGCACGAACTGGCCGGTGCGCCGGTCGATGGTGTCCACGATGCCGTTGAACAGCACCTCCGCGACCAGCCCGCCGCGGTCCGCCTCGACGATCTCGTGCACGGTCCGCAGTGCCACCATCGAGATGATCTCGGTGTAGCGCCGCCGGATCTCGGCCTCGTCGCGCGGCACCGCCGTCAGGTCGTCGCGGACCCGGTCGTGGCGGTACTCCTTCACCACCGGGACCACCTCGACCGGCGGCAGGTGGTACTCGACCAGCAGGTGCCGCTGCTCCGGCAGGTAGGCGAGCCGGAAGTGCTGCGGGAAGTCGTCCGGGTAGACCGAGTTGCCCAGCACCATCGCGAAGTACTCGACGACCGAGGCCGGATCGGCGGAGGCCACCGCGGCCGCGAAGCGGTCGACCTCGGCGTTGTACGAGATCAGCTTCGCCTCGTGGCGCCGGCGGTTCTCCTGGTACTGCCGCTCCCGGGCGGCCAGCTGCCGCAGCCGGCGCTGCTCCGCGCCGGCCCAGCGGTCGCGGGCGTCCTGGAACGCCAGCTTCGCCGCGGCGAGGTGCTGCTGGTGGCTGCGCTCGCCGCCCAGGATCCGGCCGACGCCGCGCGGCTCCGGCGGCGTGTAGCTCTCCCACCTGGGCTCGGGCAGCGGCCGGCCCAGCCTGCCCGGATCGAACGGCGGCACCCGCACCGGCTTCTTGAACCGGTCCAGGTCGATGTGGTCGTCGACATCCAGCGTGGACAGCAGCAGCAGGTCGAGGTCGGTCAGCCGGGCCCGCACGTCCGCGTTCGCGGCGGCCGCGGCGGCGGCGCGCGCCTCCGCGTACAGCCGGCGCCGCTCGCGATGCCGGGCCGCGTCGGCGGCGGCCCGCTGCGCCGCGGCCTCGGCGAGCTCGGCGTTGCGCCGGATCAGCTGGCGCTGCTGCTCCGCGGCGGTCTGCGCCCGGTGCGCGGCGGCGTCCTGCGTCGCCTGCGCCCGCTGCATGTCCCGAATGATGCCCATACGTCGTCGTCCTCGCTCATCTGTCCGAAGGGCCACCATATCCACGGCCCGCCGATCTCGTTACGGGATGCATATCCGTCACAGCGTTGTGTACACCTGCGGCCCGAGCGTCGCGGTAGGTTCCACAGTCAACACTGGCAGTGACTGTCTGTCATGGACCCGCAGGTCAAGGGCGGACGTTGCGGCGCTGCATGGCCGTCATCCGATCAGTTAAATTCACACTCTGAACGGTGGAGAAACCGCAGTTCTTTGTTTTGTTGGGCCAGCTACGAAAACATTGTCGCGGGTGTGGGCTGTTACATCGACCCGTGACGGGTCGTAATAGGTCAGGGACATCGGCTCACTCGGGCGGGAGGTAACGGCGGCGCATGACGGCACCTGAGGAAGGCTCACCACGCCCCCGCGCGCTGCGCGACCGTCCCGCCCGCCGTACCCGGATGAGCCCCAACCAGGGCCCTCAGCTGCCGCTGCCCGAGCCGCGCCCGCCCGCCGACGACGAGGCGTGGTTCAGCTACCGGGCGGTCGGCGAGGAGATCGTCTGGTCCGACGGGCTCACCGCGCTGCTCGGCCGGCCCCCGGCGGGCACCGGGCTGAGCCGGCAGATCCTCGCCCGGCACGTGCACGCCGAGGACCACGCCAAGGCGCTCGGCGCGGTCACCCAGGCCTGGACCACCCGTGAGCCGGTGCGCACGACGATCCGGCTGCTGCGCACCGACGGCGGCTGGTTCGACGTGGACTGCCGCCTCGAGCCGATCACCGACCCGGATGGCACCGTGCGCGGCATCCGCGGCCAGCTGCGCGACGTCTCCGTCCGTGAACGCGCCCGGCGCGAGGTGGCCCGGCTCAGCCGCCGGGGCGAGACCGTGCGGGCGTCCGTGGTCGAGCGCGACCCGGCGACCGGGCTGCTGACCCGCGGCCGCTTCGCCGACGAGCTGGACCGGGCGCAGCGGCGCGGCGGCGGGGCGGTGCTGGTCATCCGGGTCGAGCCGGACCACGCCGACGGCGTGCGCGCGGACGGCAACGCCGAACTGCTCCAGCGGGCCGCCCGCCTGCTGGAGGGCCTCGCCCGCCCGGACGACCTGCTGGGCCTCGCCGGGCCGAACGAGATCGCGGTGCTGCTGACCGGCGCCTCGTGGGTGATGGCCCGGCGCCAGTCCGACCTGTTCGTCGAAGCGCTTCGTACGCAGTCCTTCGTGCTGCCGGAGGCCTGGCTGCGCGCCCGCGCCTGGGGCGGCCTGGTCCGGTTCCGCCCCGACGGCGAGGCCGGCAGCCACGACCTGCTGATCGACGCCGACCACGCGTGGCGGCTGGCCCGCGAGGCCGACCGGCCGGTGACCCTGGTCGCCGACCCGGTGGCGGTCCGGGCCCGGCAGGGTTTCTACCGCGACCGGGTGGCCGGCGCGCTCGGCACCGACCGGTTCACGCTCTTCGCCCAGCCGATCCTCGAGCTGCAGACCAACCGGGTGCTCCGGCACGAGCTGCTGCTGCGGGTCCTGGACGAGGCGGGCGCGCCGCAGTCGCCGACCCAGGTGCTCGACGCCGCGGAGCGCCTCGACGCGATCTACGACATCGACCTGTGGGTGGTCGAGCGGGCGCTGGAGCTCGCGGCCGCGCGCGGCGACCTCAGCCTGCAGATCAACCTCTCCGGCCGCTCGGTGGGCGACCCCCGGCTGACCGCCGAGGTGGAGACCCTGATCGAGCGGTACGGGGTGAACCCCGAGCAGCTGACGTTCGAGATCACCGAGACGGCGCTGATCGGCAACCTGAGCGAGGCGCGCCACTTCGCCGACCGGATCCGCGACCTGGGCTGCCAGCTGGCCCTGGACGACTTCGGCTCGGGCTACGGCTCGTTCCGGTACCTGCGGCTCTTCCCCATCGACCTCGTCAAGATCGACGGCGAGTACGTGGTCAACCTCGTGCACAACGCGGAGGACCAGGTGCTGGTCCGGGCGCTGGTGCAGGTCTGCCAGGCGTACGGGATCCACACGGTGGCCGAATTCGTCCAGGACGAGCCGACCCTGCGCATGCTGCGCGAGCTGGGCGTCGACTACGTGCAGGGCTACCTGATCGGCCGGCCGGCGCCAGCCGAGGAGCTGCGCCCGGCCTCGAGACTGCGGCGTTCAAAGCGCACCTGATCTGGGTATCAGTTGGTCATGGAGCACTTCACGATCGCCACCGTTGCCGAGAAGAACCCGGACTTCCGCCGCGTGCTGTGGACGGGCAAGCACACCCAGCTCGTGGTCATGACGATCCCGCCGGGCGGCGAGATCGGCGAGGAGGTCCATGAGGTGGACCAGATTCTGACCTTCGTGAGCGGCGTCGGCGAGGCCGTCGTCAGCGGCGCGACCCGCAAGGTCGTCGCCGGTGATCTCGTGGTCGTCCCGGCCGGCCACAAGCACAACTTCACCAACGAGGGCCCCAACCCGCTCGTGCTTTACACGATCTACGGCCCGCCGGAGCACTCGGACGGCGCGGTGCACAAGACCAAGGAGGAGGCCGACCGGCTCGAAGAGGCGGGCAAGGACGAGCCGCCGGCGGCCTGACACAGGCGCGGACAATACAGCGCCGGGGTCGGCCGAGGCCCCCCAGCCAGCCGGCCCCGGCGCTGTATCGGAGTGGAAAGTCCGTGCGGAACCCTACTCCCGAGGGTTCACGAACGTCGATTGACGTGCCCGATTGTTTGGCCACAGTTTCCCAAAGATTTTTGCGCAAGATCGAACCACCCCGGCCCCCGCCGTCCACTTAGCGGTCCTCGATCGCGGCTCGAGATGAGAAAGTGTGCTCATGAGCCAGCGAGTCAACGGAGTCATCGCCCGGGCCAAAGGCGCGCCCGTCGAGGTTGCCACCATCGTCGTGCCGGATCCCGGCCCCGGCGAGGCCGTCGTCAAGATCCAGGCGTGCGGGGTCTGCCACACCGACCTGCATTACCGCGAGGGCGGCATCAACGACGACTTCCCGTTCCTGCTCGGCCACGAGGCCGCCGGGATCGTGGAGTCGGTCGGCGCCGGGGTCACCGACGTCGCGCCGGGCGACTTCGTCGTCCTGAACTGGCGTGCGGTCTGCGGCAACTGCCGGGCCTGCCGCCGGGGCAAGCCGTGGTACTGCTTCAGCACACACAACGCGACGCAGAAGATGACGCTCGAGGACGGCACCGAGCTCTCCCCGGCGCTGGGCATCGGCGCGTTCGTGGAGAAGACCCTGGTGCACGCGGGCCAGTGCACCAAGCTCGACCCGCGGGCCCGGCCCGCCGCCGTCGGCCTGCTCGGCTGCGGCGTGATGGCCGGCATCGGCGCGGCGATCAACACCGGCGGGGTGACCCGGGGCGACTCGGTCGCCGTGATCGGCTGCGGCGGGGTCGGCGACGGCGCGGTGGTCGGCGCCGCCCTGGCCGGCGCGACGACGATCATCGCGATCGACACCGACGACCGGAAGCTGGAGTGGGCGCGCGGCTTCGGCGCCACCCACACGATCAACGCCCGCGAGGCGGACGTGGTCGAGGCCGTGCGGGAACTCACCGGCGGCAACGGCGCCGACGTGGTGGTCGAGGCGGTGGGCCGGCCCGAGACGTACAAGCAGGCGTTCTACGCCCGCGATCTGGCCGGCACCGTGGTCCTGGTCGGCGTGCCGACCCCGGAGATGACCATCGAGCTGCCGCTGCTGGACGTCTTCGGCCGCGGCGGGGCGCTCAAGAGCAGCTGGTACGGCGACTGCCTGCCGACCCGCGACTTCCCGATGCTGACGGAGCTCTACCTGCAGGGCCGGCTCGACCTGGACGCGTTCGTCTCCGAGGAGATCCGTCTCGACCAGGTAGAGGACGCGTTCGCCAAGATGCACACCGGCGGCGTCCTGCGTTCGGTGGTGCTGTTCTGATGCGGATCGCCCATGGCGTGACGAACGGGACGTTCTCGCTGGACGGCGAGGTTTTCGAGGTCGACAACAACGTGTGGGTGGTCGGCGACGACGACGAGTGCGTGGTGATCGACGCCCCGCACGACGTACCGGCGATCCTGGAGCTTGTCGGGACCCGCCGGGTCGTCGCGATCGTGCTCACCCACGCGCACGACGACCACGTCCGGGTCGCGCCCGAGCTGGCGCGGCGGACCGGCGCGCCGCTGCTGCTGCACCCGGCGGACGAGGTGCTGTGGAAGCTGGTGCACGCGGGCGAGCCGCTGCCGGCGCCGCTCTCCGACGGCCAGGAGATCGCCGTGGCCGGCGGCGTGCTCCGGGTGCTGCACACCCCGGGACACAGCCCGGGCGCCGTCTGCCTGTACGCGCCCCTGCTGGACTGCGTCTTCACCGGCGACACCCTGTTTCAGGGCGGGCCGGGCGCGACGGGCCGCTCCTACAGCGACCGCCCGACGATCGAGCGGTCGATCAAGGACCGGCTGCTCACCCTGCCGCCCGACACGGTCGTGCACACCGGGCACGGCGCGGACACCACCGTCGGAGCGGAGATGTTCTGAGCCTCAGGCGGCCCGGGCGTAGGCCGGGACGCTGCGGTCGGCGAGCAGGTCGAGGCTGAGGGCGGCGGTCCAGCTGAACGTCGGGGCGCCGATGCCCTCGCCGGTGACCGGGTGGAAGTACTCGAAGTGACCGGCGGAGTGCACCAGCCGGACCATGGCCGTCCGCAGGTCCTCGGCCTCGTCGTGGTAGCCGTGCACGAGCATGCCGCGGCGCAGCAGCCAGTTGATGTTGATCCAGATCGGCCCGCGCCAGTACCGCAGCGAGTCGAACTCCGGCGCGGTCCGGTCGTGGCTCGGCACCGGCAGGCCGGTCCGCTCCGGCAGGCCGAAGCGCGGCGACGCGGCCTCGGCCATGATCGCGGCCGCCTGCCCGGCGGGCAGCCCGGGCAGCATCAGCGGCACCAGGCCGTTGACACACCGGGCCGGGCTGAGCGTACGGGTGCGCACGTCACGGGCCCGGAACGTCTGCGTGTGGGCGTCGAACAGGTGCTCCGAGATCGCCTTGGTGATCCGCTCGGCGCGCCGGCGGTGCACCTCCGGATCCGCGCCGACGACCCCGGCGATGTGCACCAGGGCGTGCTCGGCCGCCGCGAGGATCGAGTTGAACGACGGGCACTCGACCACGAACGCGTGCCGGTCCGCGAGGTCGGTGTCCGCGTAGCCGCCGTCGCGGTAGCCGAGGACCAGCCCCAGGTACCGCGCGTAGTCGACGTCGGTCGGCCGGTGCGCCGCGTCCGCGTTCTCGATGTCCCGGCGGGTGTACCGGGTGAGCAGCTCCAGGTCGGCGGGGACGGCCGACATCGCCGCGTCCCAGGACGGGCTGTTGTCGAGCCCCGATTCCCACGGGTGCACGATGCTGGCCAGCCCGTCGCCGCCGGCGTCGCGGCGACCGGTGAGGTACTCCTGCTGTGCGACGAGGCGTGGGTAGAGCCAGGCCAGCTGGTCGCCGGCCGCGCGGGCGCACTCGGCGCCGTGCGAGGCGGCGCGGCGGTAGACCTCCCACGCGGCGATCGCGTGCAGCGGCGGCTGCACCAGCCCGGTGCTGCCGCGCGCGGGGCGCCCGGCGTACGCGGGGACGTCCCAGAAGCCCGGACCCGGGAAGTAGTCCTCCTCGGCCGTGCCGGGGTCGAAGACGATGTGCGGCACCCGGCCGTCGGGCCACTGCGCCTCGAAGAGGCTGCGCAGGTCGCGCCAGGCGCGGGTGGGGTTCACGTAGGCGAGCCCGATCGCGATGAACGCGGCGTCCCAGCTCCACTGGTGCGGGTACAGGCGCCGGGACGGGACCATGTGGTCGTGTGACCAGTTGGTTTCCAGGACCTGGGTGGCGGACTTCCAGAGCTCAGCAGACATGTCCGTGCTCGCAAGGGGGGTCGGGTCGGGCGCCGGGCGGTGCCTCATGTATAGCCCTTTCCGCCGCTCGATCGGTAACCAAACTAGATCGGACGACGCGGGCCGGACTGAAGGACTATCGAGGGTCGATCGAGCGCCAGAGCCGGCTGCGGCGGCCCGGCAGGTAGGGGGAGTCGAGGCGCTTCGCGACGACGCCGGGCAGGCCCTGTGCCCCGGCCGCCTCGAGCGCGAACGCTCCGCCGCCGGCGAAGTAGGGCGGCGTCTGCCAGTTGCCGCCGGCCAGCTCGAGCCCCTCCAGCAGCTCCCGCCGCTCGGCATAACGGACCAGTTCCACCGTGGAGTGGCCCTCCAGCCAGAGCAGGTCGTAGGCCAGGAACTGCACCGGCGTGCGCTCGGCGGCCCGCCGCGCGGCCGCGGCGTCCCGCGGCGCCTTGCGGCGTTCCAGCAGCTCAGGACCGACTCGGGCGCCGTCGAAAGCCACGATCTCGCCATCCAGTACGGCCTCGAGAGGCGCGAGGGCCTCGCCGAGCGGCCGCAGCTCCGGGTACCAGGACGTGACGTCCGCGCCCTCGGCGTCGCAGATTCTGACCCGGCCACCGGAGACGAACACGCACGCGCGGCGACCGCCCCAGCTCAGCTCGTACCCCCAGTCGGGGTCGTCGGGTGGTAGCCCGGCGGCCGGGGTCGCGAGCATGGGCTCGACCGTCTCGGGCATGCTCTGCCAGCCCGGCTCCGGCGGGTCCATCCGGCGGACCATCCAGTCGTTGCCGCCGGTCCGGAAGAACACGTACCGCCCGCTGGTGCGGTCGCCGTGGAACGTCACGCCGATCTCGTCGTCGCGCCACTTGCCGGTCTCGAAAGTCCCCCGATCGTGGATGATCATCTTTCCGCCGCCGTACTCGCCGGCCGGGATCTCGCCCGCGAAGTCCAGGTATTCCAGCGGGTGGTCCTCGGTGTGCCGGGCCAGGTGGTTGCGGGCCCGGTCGCGCGGCAGGCCGCGCGGGACGGCGAACGAGACGAGCACGCCCTCGCGCTCCAGCCGGACGTCCCAGTGCAGGCTGCGGGCGTGGTGCTGCTGGATGACGAACCGGTTGCCGGTGGTCCTGGGCGGCCGGGCGCGGGGCACGGGCTCCGGGGTGCGCCGGGCGTCCCGCCGGCGCCGGTACTCGTCCAGTTGGTCGGTCATATCGCGATTGTCCGCCGGAATTACACCGGCGTCATTCGCAGACTTGTCGTACCCCCGTGCCAGGGTCGACTCATGTACGTCGAATGGGCCGCGGAGTTGCCGCACGTCATCGCCTGGCGCAGCACCGTGCCGCCCGGCGCCGTCAAGCGCATCCTTCCCGACGGCTGCCTCGACCTGATCTGGCAGGACGGCTCGGTCTTCGTCGCCGGCCCGGACACCACGGCCCAGGTGGGCACGGCCCAAGCGGCCAGCCGGCTCTTCGCGCTGCGCTTCGCGGCCGGCACCGGTCCCGGCGTGCTCGGCGTCCCCGCCGACGAGCTCACCGACCGGCGGGTCCCGCTCGACCAGCTCTGCGCGCCCGCCGAGGTCAGGGCGCTGGCCGAGGCCGACGACCCGATCGCGGCGCTGGCGGGGTTCGCCCGGCGGCGCTGGCGGGATCCGGACACCTCGATGGTCGCGGTCGCCGCCGGCGCGCGGGCCGGACGGCCGGTCGGCGCGATCGCCGACGAGTGCGGCCTCAGCGCCCGCCACCTGCAGCGCCGGTGCCGAACCGCCTTCGGATACGGGCCGAAGACGCTCGCCCGGATCCTGCGGCTGCAGCGGGCGGTCGGCCTGGCCCGGTCGGGCCGCCCGTTCGCCGACGTGTCCGTCGTCGCGGGCTACGCCGACCAGGCACACCTGTCCCGCGACGTGCGCGCGCTGGCCGGTGTTCCGCTCGGCGAGCTGGTCAGTTAGGTGCGAAGAGGTCGATGCTGTTTCCGTCCGGGTCGGACACGACGGCGTAACGCTGACCCCAGAACGCGTCCCACGGATCCTTCCGGGAGCGGTACCCGGCGCCGACCAGGTCGGCGTGCACCTTGTCCACTTCGGCCGGATCGGCGCAGCGGAAGGCCAGGGAGACGTTTCCGCCGCCCGGCGTGAAGTCGGGATCGAACGAGAGAATCGTCTCGTGGGTGTCGATGAGCAGCCGGAGGCCGCCGGGCAGCTCGGTCTCGGCGTGCGGTTCCCGCTCCGCGCCGGCCGGGAATTCCAGTCCCAGCCGGCGATAGAACGCGAGTGACTTCTCCATGTCGGCCACCGCGAGGCCGACCGCATTGAAGGTGGGTGTCATGGCAAGGACGCTACGACCATCTCGGACCGGTCGTCTTGAACAAATCGGACGCGACCATGATCGTGGGTTCCGCGCTTCGACGGCGGCGGGTAGTGTCTTGGCTCCGGCGCGTATCGAACACCCCTCGGAGGCGTTGCTGCGATGACCTTGCGCATCCTCGTCGTGGGCGCCGGCATCAGCGGCCTTGCGGCGGCCCGAGGGCTTCGCGTAGCGGGTTTCCGCCCGGACGTCGTCGAGGAGCTTCCGGCGACGACGATCCCCGGCGCCGGCATCTACCTTCCCGGCAACGCGTCACGGGCGCTGCGGCTGCTCGGCCTCGACGCGCCGCTGCGGCCGCTCGGCGACCTGATCTTCCGGCAGGTCTTCCAGGACTCCGCCGGCGGTCAGCTGTTCGAGCTGGACGTCGCCGCGCTGTGGGCGGGCGTCGGCGAGAGCCGCGCGCTGTCCCGCGGCGATCTCCAGCAGGTCCTGCTCACCGGCGTCGGCGGCGAGGTGCGCTACGACACCGCGGTCCGGGACCTGGAGATCATCGACGGCGGCGTCAAGGTCGAGTTCGACAGCGGCGCCGTCGCCGAGTACGACCTGGTCGTCGGCGCCGACGGCCGGCGCTCCACGATCCGGGCCAAGGCCGGGCTGGGTGGGCCGGCGACCCCGACGGGCCAGATCGTCTACCGCAGCGTGGTCACCGGCGGCCCCCCGGTCAGCGACTGGACGGCCCTGCTCGGGCGCCGGTCCCAGTTCGTCGTGATGCCGATGGGCGGCCGCCGGCTGTACTGCCACGCCGACGAGACGGCCGAGCCCGGCGCGCCCAACCCGGCGGACCCGGTGGCCCGGGTGCGCGAGCTGTTCCGGGGCTTCGGCGGCCCGGTGCCGGCGATCCTGGAGGCGCTGGAGAAGGTGCAGGTCGCCCGCACCGACGAGGTGGTGCTCGAGGGCTGGTCCAAGGGCCCGGTCCTGCTCGTCGGTGACGCCGCTCACGCGACCGCGCCGACGCTGGCGCAGGGCGCCGCCATGGCGTTCGAGGATGCCGTGGTGCTCGGCGAGGTGCTCAAGGCCGGCGCCGACGACGTGCCGGCGGCGCTGCACGCGTACGAGAAGCGGCGCGCGGGCCGATGTGACCAGGTCAGGGGCTGGACCCAGGAGCGCGACCGGACCCGCGATGTGCCGCCCGCGCAGCGCGACCCTATGCTGCGGACGCGGGGCCAGTCGATCTTCGCAGATCAGCTACGGGGACTTGTCGAACCGTTCTGAGATCTGGGTGAGCTTTGGTCACCCCGCGCCCGCCGGGGGTCGGCGGGGGACTATTCTGCCTGCGAGGTACGCCTTTCCACTCGGGTGTACGCAGTGGGACGAACGAGACACCGGAGGCTATCCGTGACGACCGTTGCGCCTAAGCCGATCGTGACCCGGCCATGGCCGGTCCGACAGCAGGTGAAGGGCTCGGCCCTCGCGCGGATCCTGCGGACGACGGACGCGAAGCAGATCGGGATCATGTACATGATCACCGCCTTCGTGTTCTACATCCTGGGCGGGTTCATGGCCCTGCTGATGCGCACCGAGCTGGCTCAGCCGGGCATGCAGGTCCTGTCGCCGGAGCAGTACAACCAGCTGTTCACGATGCACGGCACGATCATGCTGCTGTTCTTCGCGACGCCGATCGTGTTCGCGTTCGCGAACTTCGTGGTGCCGATCCAGATCGGCGCGCCGGACGTGTCGTTCCCGCGGCTCAACGCGTTCGCCTACTGGCTTTACCTGTTCGGCGGCATCATCACGATGAGCGGGTTCCTCACGCCGCAGGGCGCGGCCGACTTCGGCTGGTTCGCGTACACGCCGCTGAGCGACTCGCTGCACTCGCCGGGCTTCGGCGGCAACATGTGGGTGGTCGGCCTGGCGATCTCGGGTCTCGGCACCATCCTCGGCGGCGTCAACATGATCACGACGATCATCACGCTGCGCGCGCCCGGCATGACGATGTTCCGGATGCCGATCTTCACGTGGAACATCCTGGTCACCAGCCTCCTGGTGATCATGGTCTTCCCGTTCCTCGCCGCGGCGCTGTTCGCCCTGGCCGCCGACCGCGTCCTCGGCGCGCACGTCTTCGACGTGGAGACCGGCGGCCCGATGCTGTGGCAGCACCTCTTCTGGTTCTTCGGCCACCCCGAGGTCTACATCGTCGCGCTGCCGTTCTTCGGCATCATCACCGAGGTCATCCCGGTCTTCAGCCGCAAGCCGGTCTTCGGCTACAAGGGCCTGGTCGGCGCGACCCTGCTGATCGCGGCGCTGTCGATGAGCGTGTGGGCGCACCACATGTTCGTCACCGGCCAGGTGCTGCTGCCGTTCTTCAGCTTCCTGAGCTTCCTCATCGCGGTCCCGACCGGCATGAAGTTCTTCGTCTGGATCGGCACGATGTGGCGGGGCCAGATCAGCTTCGAGACCCCGATGATGTTCGCGCTGGGCTTCCTCGTGACGTTCCTCTTCGGCGGCCTGTCCGGCGTGCTGCTCGCGGCCCCGCCGATCGACTTCCACGTCTCGGACTCCTACTTCGTCATCGCGCACTTCCACTACGTGCTCTTCGGCACGATCGTGTTCGCGGTGTTCTCGGGCATCTACTTCTGGTTCCCGAAGATGTTCGGCCGAATGCTGGACGACCGCCTCGGCAAGATTCACTTCTGGCTGACGTTCATCGGCTTCCACGCCACGTTCCTGGTCCAGCACTGGCTGGGCGCGGAGGGCATGCCCCGCCGCTACGCGGACTACCTGGCCGCCGACGGCTTCACCTTCCTGAACTCGTTCTCGACGGTCGGCTCCTTCATCCTCGGCGCCTCGACCCTGCCGTTCATCTACAACGTGTGGAAGTCCTACAAGGTCGGCCAGCTCGTCACGGTCGACGACCCGTGGGGCGCCGGCAACTCGCTGGAGTGGGCGACCAGCTCCCCGCCCCCGCTGCGCAACTTCGACAAGATGCCCCGCATCCGCTCGGAACGCCCGGCCTTCGACGCGAAGTTCCCGGAACTCGCCGCCGGCTCCCAGTCGGTCGCGGGCCCGCCGGAGGGCGGCGCCCGCCCGCTGACGGCCGAGTCGGACGGCGGCGCGACCTACCAGGAAGACCTGAGCGACCACGGCAAGCACTGACCGCCGCCCATGAACCACTGACGACCCGCCCCCGGCCTCCACCACGGAGCCGGGGGCGGACCCGTTCCTACCCCACCTCCCGCGCGGCGCGAGGTCAGGCGGGGGAGATCGCCGCCCGGGACTCCTGGGCCACCGGCGGCCCGCGCGGTGCCGCCTGTCCCGGCCCTGTTCTCACCCCACCCTCCGCGCGGCGCGAGGTCAGGCGGGGGAGATCGCCGCCCGGGACTCCTGGGCCACCGGTGACCCGCGCGGTGCCGCCTGTCCCGGCCCTGTTCTCACCCCACCCTCCGCGCAGCGCGAGGTCAGGCGGGGGAGATCGCCGCCCGGGACTCCTGGGCCACCGGCGACCCGCGCGCCGTCGCCCGTCCCGGCCTCGCGACCAGCCGGGCTCCCCGGACCACCCACTCCGACCACCGCGGGAGAGCGGACCACCCACCCCCGGGCCCGCCGAGGCCGTGCGGCTCAGGACGTTTGCCCTCAGACGTGGAATCGCTGCGGCCGGTCAGATCTTGTTTCCCGGAGCTGGTCGGCCCGCTCCCATCCGGTCACGGCCTCGCGGCAGGGCGGGCCTGTGGCAGGGCGGGCCTGTGGCAGGGCGGGCCTGTGGCCGGGCGGGCCTGTGCAGGGCGGCCCCGCCCACTGACGGCCGAGCCGGATGGCGGCGCTACCTACCAGGAAGACCTGAGTGACCACGGCAAGCATTGACTGCATGCCTGCGTTGCTAACGGCCCGGACTCAACACCATGGAGCCCGGGATGGACCGTTCTCCACCCCGACCGCCCGCAGCGCGATCGGCTTGCAGCCCGAGCTTCTGTGCAGGTTCCGGGGTCGGTGCGGACCTCGCGCTGAGCGCCCGGCCTTCGACGCGACTCTTCCGCTGGCGACAACCGCGCAAGCGAGAGTGGGTTCGGTCAGCGCCCGCCCGCGGCGTCAGGGCGCCAGGAACTCGCCCGGCGGGCCCGGTGCGGCGGATGCCAGCGCGGCATCGGACTGCGGAGCACCGACCGCCGAACCACCCGGGCCTTCAGACCCGTCTGGGCCGCCTCCGGAAGCGGAGCCGGCCTCTGAGGCCGAGCGGGCCGCCGGAATGGAGCCGGCAGCGGGAGCGGAGCCGGCTGCGGGAGCGGGCCCGGCTGTGGGAGCGAGGTCCGCTGCAGGAGCGGGCGCGGCTGTGGGAGTGAGGTCCGCTGCGGGAGCGGGCCTGGCTGTGGGAGCGAGGTCCGCTGTGGGAGCGGGCCCGGCTGTGGGAGAGGGCCCGGCTGTGCGAGCGGGGTCGGCTGTGGGGGCGGGGTCGGCTGGGTGCGCGGTGGTCGTAGTGCGGCGGCGTTGGAGTTCGGCCGGCAGGGTCAGGGCCGCTACCAGTAGGCCCACGCCGCCGACGGCCGCGAAGCCCCAGGCCGGGGACCAGGTGTCCATCACCACGCCGGCCAGCGGGGCGCCAAGCGCCACTCCGACCGTCAGCGACGAGTTGTGCATCCCCATCGCCTCGCCGCGGGCCGAGGCCGGGGTCAGCCGGCTCACCGCGTCCGCCGTCGCCGTGATGGTCGGGGCGCACAGGGCGCCCGCGGGGAGCAGCAGCAGGCCCAGCAGCCACCAGTGCCCGCCGGCCAGGCCCACCGGGATCGTCAGCAGCGCCATCGGCGCGAACAGCGTCAGCGGGGACAGGCCCTGCCGCACGGTGCCGTAGGCGAAGCCGCCGACCAGCGAATAGGCCGCCCACATGCCGAGCACGGCGCCGGTCCACTCGACCTCGCCGGCGTTCTGCAGCACCGCGACCACCGCCACGTCCGTGCCGCTCAGCACCAGCGTCGCCGCGCTGCTGATCGCCAGGACCGCGACCAGCCGGGGGCGCAGCCAGGTGCTGCGGTGCACCCGCTCGCCTGCGGAGATCGGGGCCTCGTCCTTGCCGCGGACCGGCGGGTTCAGCAGGTACAGGCCGACTCCGGAGATCAGGATGCCGGCGCCGACGGCCAGCATCCCGGCCCGGGCGCCCGCGGTCGTGCAGATCAGGACGCCGAGTGCGGGGCCCGTCATGAACGACAGCTCGGTGGTGATGGAGTCCAGGGCGAAGGCCGGCAGGCGGTGGGACTCGGGCGCCAGCGCCGCGATCGACTGGCGGGCCACCGCGAAGGCCGGCAGGGTCAGGAAGCCGCCGAGGAGGGCGGCGAGCAGCAGCGCCCAGTAGGGCATGGCCTGCGCCGACGTCCAGAAGACGACCTCGGCCGCCGTGGTGAGCAGCAGCACCGGGCGCAGGCCCTTACGGTCGGTCATCCGGCCCATGACCGGGGCGCCGATGGAGCTGCCGATCGTGAAGGCCGCGCCGACCAGGCCGGCCTTCGCGTAGCCCAGGTGCAGGTCCTGGGTGACGTGCAGGGTCAGGGTGACCGTGCCCGCCGTGATCGGGATGCGGGCCAGCGTCGCCACGATGAGCAGCGAGCGGATGCCGCGCAGAGCCAGCGTCTCCCGGTAAGGCGTCAGTGTCATAGCGGTCCTAACCTCCGCGGGACAGTCTGCGCCAGGGGTACGACAACCCCAACCCGATTAGACCGAGGTCACGTCGCGAGGACCACCGGAGTGCCGGTGGTACGCACCTTGGCCTGCGTGAACTGGGCCAGCGCGGCCGTCGTGGTGGCCGCCGCCACGCCCGCGGTCAGGTCCAGCAGGACCGTCGTGTCGAAGCCCGCGGCGGCCGCGTCCAGCGCCGTCGCCCGTACGCAGTGGTCCGTGGCGATGCCGACCACGTCGACCTCGGTCACGTCGCGGGACCGCAGCCAGTCCGCCAGCCGTTCGCCGTCGGTGGTGTTGCCCTCGAAGCCCGAGTACGCCGCTGCGTGCGCGCCCTTGTGGAAGACCGCCTCGACCCGGTCCGTCCGCAGCGCCGGGTGGAAGTCGGCGCCCGCCGTGCCCACTACGCAGTGTGACGGCCACGAGTCGACGAAGTCCGGGTGCGCGCTGAAGTGCGCGCCCGGATCCACGTGGTAGTCCTTGGTCGCCACGACGTGGTCCCAGGCGCCGTCGGTCAGCGCCGACGTGATCTGTTCGGCCACCCCGGCCCCGCCGGGTACGGCGAGCGAGCCGCCCTCGCAGAAGTCGTTCTGTACGTCGACGATGATGAGCGCGCGCGACATGTCATGCCCTCTCAGGAGGTCGGTATCACGGTGACCGGGATCGCCGGGTCGCCGGCGGACAGCTTCAGGCCTTCCCAGGGGATCGAGATCAGGCACTGGCGCAGGTGGCTGCGGGACTCCGCGAGCGTCGGCGTCGGCAGGATCTCGCCGGCCGCGACGAACGAGCGCTGCAGGAGCCGGTCGTTGGCGACGTGGTCGGGCACGCCCTGGGACACCACGATCTCCTCGGTGGCCGTGCCCGTCGGCTTGTGGCGCCGGATCGCGGTCTTGCGGCCGCCGACCGTCGCCTTGTTCTCCGAGCGCTTGACCACCGCGCGGCCCTCGACCTCGACCAGCTTGTAGACCAGCCCGGCCGTCGGCGCGCCGGAGCCGGTCACCACGGCCGTGCCGGCGCCGTACATGTCGACCGGCTCGGCGGCCAGCGTGGCGATCGAGTACTCGTCCATGTCGCCGGAGACGATGATCTTGGTTTCGGTGGCGCCGAGGGAGTCGAGCAGCTCGCGGGAGTGCTGGGCCAGCACGGACAGGTCGCCGGAGTCGATGCGGACCGCGCGCAGGCCGGGCCCGGCCACCGCGATCGCGTTGCGGATGCCTTGTGCGATGTCGTAGGTGTCCACCAGCAGCGTCGTGCTCTTGCCGAGGGCCGCCACCTGCGAGGCGAACGCCGCCGGCTCGTCGTCGTGCAGCAGCGTGAACGCGTGCGCCGACGTGCCGGTGGTCGGGATGCCGTAGCGGCCGCCGGCCGCCAGATTCGAGGTGGAGGCGAAACCCGCGAGATAGGCCGCGCGGGCCGCGGCCACGGCGGCCTCCTCATGCGTACGCCGGGAGCCCATCTCGATGATCGGCCGGCCCCGGGCGGCGGTGACCATCCGGGCCGCGCCCGCCGCGATCGCGCAGTCGTGGTTGAGCACCGACAGGATGAGCGTCTCCAGCACCACGCACTCGGCGAAGCCGCCGGACACCGTCATGATCGGCGAGCCGGGGAAGAACAGCTCGCCCTCCGCGTACCCGTCGATGTCGCCGGCGAAGCGGTAGTCCGCGAGCCAGGCCGCGGTGGCCTCGTCGACGATCCCCGAGCCGAGGAGGAACTCGATGTCGACGGCGGTGAAGCGGAAGTCGCGGATGAGCTCCATGAGGCGCCCCTGGCCGGCGGCCACGCCGTAGCGGCGCCCGGTGGGCAGCCGCCGGGCGAACACCTCGAAGACGCTGCGGCGGTTCGCGGTGCCGTCCTTGAGGGCGGCGCCGACCATGGTCAGCTCGTACTGGTCGGTCAGCAGCGCGGGCGCGAAAGGGGTCACCGGCTCACCTTAGGCGGACGCGCCGGGCCCGGTCCGCCCGCGTTCCCTATTGCGGGAACAGGCGCAGCGCGGGGGCCAGCTCCACCCTCCCGTTCACGCCCAGCTTCGTGTAGACCCGCTGCAGGTGGTTCTCCACCGTGCGTGGCGACAGGTAGAGCCGGTCGGCGATCTCCCGGCTCCGCACCCCCTCGGCGGCCAGCTCGGCCACCTGCCGTTCGCGCACGGTCAGCGCGGGCTGGATCGCCAGCAGCGCGGGCGTGCGCATGGTGCCGCACCGGCCCAGGACGTCCGCCATCAGCGTGCTCGCGGCCAGCGCCCGTGGGTCCCGGGCCTGGCGGAAGATCCGGACCGCGCCGGCCGCGGCCTCCGCCGCGAAGAGCTGGTAGCCGAGCACGGCGAACTCGCGGGCGACCGCGAACAGGTCCTCGGGCGCCTCGTCCGCGCAGGCCCGGGCGTGCCGGATCAGCAGCGGCGCGGCGGCCCCGCCGACGGTGGAGCCCAGGGCGGCCATCCGGTCCGCGGCCAGCTCCGGGCGCCCGAGCCGGACCAGGTCGTAGAGGGCGAGCAGCTCGTGGGCGTGGAAACCGTCGGCCCGTGCCCGGGACGCGGAGCCGCGCAGCACCTGTACGGCCGGCGCGATCTCGCCCCGGCAGGCCAGCGTCCACGCGCGGGCCTGCTCCCACCACGGGTAGAAGAGCCCGACGGCGCCGCCCGCGGCCGACTCCGCGGTGGCCAGCGCGTCGACGGCCAGCGAGACCTGACCGAGCAGCGCCGCCACGTTGGCGCGGGCGAAGTGCGCGCCGCCGTCGTACACCCGGGCCGGGGCGAGCGCCGCGCAGGCCTGCTCGGTGGCGCGCAGCGCCTCGTCCGTGCGTCCGCGCAGCAACGCGGCCCGGGCCTGCAGCAGCGACACCCAGCCGGAGCCGAAGCCGAAGCCGCCGGCCTGCGCGAGGCGGGCGAACTCCGCCGCCAGGATCCGGTCGATGGCGCTCAGGTCGAGCGAGACGCTCACCATGGTGCCCTCGGCCATCTGCAGCGCGTACTGCACCGCGGGGGTCTCGCGCCGCCAGGCCGCGGTGTCCGCGACGACGGCGGCGATCAGCTCGGCGCTGCCGCCCGGGTCGCCGCCCGCGGCCGCGAGGAACGCCAGCACGCAGCGGGCGAGCGCCCGGGTCGCGGTGCTCGCCGCCGGCTCGTCGAGCACGCCGCGGGCCAGCGCGCGGGCCGCCCCCAGCTCGTCCAGCTGCAGCCGCAGGAACGCCTCGAGCGCGCGTACCCGGGCGGCCTCGGCCGGCTCGTCCGGCTTGGCGACGGCGAGCGTGTCGGCGGCGTCGGTCCGGCCGAGCCCGAGGAACTCGACGGTGGCGCGGGAGGTGAGCGCCCGGGCGCTGTCGTCCGGGGTGGCGTCCAGGACGGTGAGGGCGTCGTCCGGCTGGTCGGCGAAGAGCAGCACGGCGGCGAGCAGCTCGGCGGCCGGGAAGCCGCCGCCGGCGTCGTAGGCCGCCTCGGCCAGGCGCAGCGCCAGGCCGATGTCGAAGCGGTCGAACGCCTGCCGGGCCGCGCCGATCAGCAGCCCGGCGTCCTGCGCCGTACCGGAGTCGAGCCGCCAGACGGCGATCCGCAGCAGGTCGTCGTGGCGCCGGGCGCCGGTGCCCTCGACCAGGTCGGCGAGGCCGGCCAGCAGCCGCCGGGAGCGGGTCACCGGGCAGCGGCGCCGGACCACCTCGCCGTAGAGGGGGTGCGCGAGCCGGACGTCGCGGCGGCGCTCGTCGGCGACCACCCGGATCAGGCCGCGCTCCTCGGCGTCCTCCACGTCCCGGGGCTCCGCGCCGCCCAGCAGCAGCGCCAGCCCGAGCGGCTCGCCGAACGAGACCAGCTCGAGCACGTCGCGTACGCCGGCCGTGAGCCCGCCGATCCGCGCGTCGACCAGGTCGGCGAGGCTCGGCGCCAGCGTCAGGCGGCCGGTCCAGCGCCAGAACCCGTACGTCTGGACCAGCTCGCCGCCGCCGACCGCCGCCAGCACCAGCTCGCGCAGCAGCAGCGGGTTGCCGCCGCCCAGGCGGGCGAGCCGTTGCGCCGAGCCGGCCTCGACCGGCCCGCCGACCAGCGCGATGAGCAGCTCCCGCGACTCCTCGTCGGTGAGCGGCGCCAGCTCGGCGTGGCTGAGCAGGCCTTCGGTCCATAGTGCGCTGATCGGCGTCGGCACCGGCTCGGCGATCCGCAGCGCGCCGAGCAGCGTGGCGCCCTCCCGGACCAGCAGGTGGGTGAGCGCGGCCGAGGGCGGGTCGAGCAGGTGCGCGTCGTCGATCGCCAGCACGATCGGCCGGTCGCCCGCCGCTGTCTGCAGGCCGTCGACCGCCCAGCGCAGCAGCCCGGCCGAGGAGAGCCCGGCGGGCACGTCGGGCGGCAGGATCTGCGCGAGGCCGCCGAACGGCAGCCCGGAACTGGCGATGTTGGCCGACGCGCAATGCACCGAATACTGTTCCGCGGGCAGCATTGAGACCGCCTGGTGCAACAGGCGACTCTTGCCGATGCCGGCGGCCCCACTGAGGATCAGGCCGCGGTCCGAATCGATCGTCACGGCACTCGTGAGACGGGCCAACTCGTCGGCGCGACCGACGAATTCCCAGTGCTCCACCGAGCCAGCATATCGAGATCCGTCATCTTCAGGTCACGCTCGTACTACGTTCGAAAATGAGTATCCGAGGTCGAAACGGTGAGTATTCAGACATCTGTCTGGGCCTTCGGTGGTCCCATACGGTTCGGCGGTGCCGGCGTTACTGCCCGGGCCCAGCCTGGCGGGGCGGGCCCGGGCGCCCGCCGCGATCTTCCCGGGCCGGCGGTCCCGCCGGGTGCGAAGGCGGTCCCGCGCAACGCGCATGCGTCGGCGGTTCGACCCCCGGCCGAATCGGCGTGGCACGATGGGGGGATGGCGTTGCCTCAGGTCGCTCCCGCAGAGACGCCGCAGATCGAGGAGGTACCCGCCGATGACCGGCCGTGGGTAACGATCGTCTGGGACGATCCGGTCAACCTGATGTCGTACGTGACCTGGGTCTTCCAGAAGTTGTTCGGCTACAGCCACGACAAAGCCGAGCAGCTCATGATGGACGTGCATAACAAGGGCAAGGCGGTCGTCTCCGCCGGCGCGCGCGAGCGCATGGAGATGGACGCCTCGCAACTCCACGGCTACGGTCTGTGGGCAACGGTTGACCGGGCGTGAGTTGGCAGGTGGACTGACAGATGTTCCGACGCAACGGCAGCCAGTGCGTTGCCATGTTCGCCGTCGACGAGGTGCGCGTGCTGCGCAAGGTCGCCGGCGAGATCGTGGGACTGCTGATGGACGGCTTCGACCACACCGATCCGGTGGTCGGCCGGCTCTTCCCGGACATCTATCCCGACCGGCCCGAGGACTCCGCCGAGTTCCGCCTCTACACCGAGGGTGACCTCAAGACCGGCAAGATCGACCAGGCCGGCGCCATCCTCGCCGCGCTGCCCGACGACGGCCCGGGCGAGGTGCGCCTGGACGGCGAGGAGGCCGAGGCCTGGCTGCGCGCGATCAACGACGCGCGGCTGGCCATGGGTACCCGGCTCGACATCAAGGGCGACACCGACCTGAACGACGAGCTGGACGAGGCCGTCATCCACGACCCCGCGTCGAGCCGGGTCTTCCAGCTCTCCGTGTACGCGTACCTGGGCTACCTGCAGGAATCCCTGCTGAACGCGCTGCCGGAGATCGACGAAGACTAGGCCGCGTCGAGCCGGGCCTGCTCGGCGACGGTCAGGGTCAGCTCCGGCGCCTGGGCGGAGTCGATGATCGACTCGGGCCGGCTGGCGCCCGGGATCGGGACGACCCGTGGGCCCTTGGCCAGCATCCAGGCGAGCGCCACCCGCTGCGGGCTCACCTCGTGCGCGGTGGCCACCTCGGCGAACGCGCCGAAGCGCGCACCGAGCTCGCCGGCCCGGGCGATGCCGCCGAGCGGCGAGTACGGCAGGAAGGCGATACCCAGCTCGTCGCAGAGCCGCAGCTCGGGCTCCGACGAGCGGAACGCGGGCGAGAACTGGTTCTGCACCGCGGCGAGTCGGCCGCCGAGGATCTGCCGCGCCTGCCGGATCTGGTCGACGTCGGCGTTCGAGATGCCGGCCAGCCGGATCTTGCCCTCGTCGAGCAGCTCGCGGACGGCGCCCACCGACTCCTCGTACGGGACCCGGGGATCCGGGCGGTGGAACTGGTACAGGCCGATGGCGTCGACGCCGAGCCGCTTCAGCGAGCCCTCGACGGCCTCGCGCAGGTGTGCGGGGGAGCCGTCGACGGTCCACGAGCCGTCGCCGGGGCGCAGGTGCCCGCCCTTGGTGGCGACCAGCACGCCGGAGGCGTCGCCGCCCCAGCTCGCCAGCGCCTGCGCGATCAGCGTCTCGTTGTGCCCGACCTCGTCGGCGTGGATGTGGTAGGCGTCGGCCGTGTCGATCAGGGTGACGCCGGCGTCGAGCGCGGCGTGGATGGTCCGGACCGAGCGGCCGATCTCGGGGCGTCCCTCGATCGACATCGGCATCGCGCCGAGCCCGACGGCGCCCACCTGGACGTTTCCGATTCTTCGCTGCTTCATCACCAAGGCATACCCCGGTCGTCGATCGGTACGCGCGTGAGCACGGCCACCCCCGGCCCGGCGCCGGGCCACGGTAATGTGAACGGTGTGCTGACCATCGACAGCGCGATCGTTGCCGCGATCGTCGCCCACGCCCGCCGGGACCACCCCGACGAGGCCTGCGGCGTGGTCGCCGGAGCGATCGGCAGTGACCTGCCCACCCGGCACATCGCGATGGACAACGCGGCCCGCTCGATGACGTTCTACGAGTTCGACTCGATGGAGCAGCTGCGGGTCTGGCGCGAGATGGACGACAACGACGAGGAGCCGGTGGTCATCTACCACTCGCACACCGCGACGGAGGCGTACCCATCCCGCACCGACATCTCGTTCGCCGGCGAACCGGGTGCCCATTACGTGCTGGTATCGACCCGCGAGCCGGACTCCGAGGAGATCCGGTCGTTCCGTATCGTGGACGGTGTGGTGACCGAAGAAGAGGTCAACATCGTGGATGCGACGGTGGACGCGTGAGTGGGAGTGCGGACGGCTACGCCGTCCAGTCGTACATGTTCGGGCAGAGCCCCGCATCGGTCTACTACGAGTGTCGCTGACGCGACGCTTCCGACCTGCCCCCGAACTCTTTCGACTTCTCTTTTCCTAGGAGCATCTCAGCCATGGCTATCGAAGTTCGCGTCCCGACCATCCTGCGCAGCTACACCGGCGGCTCGAAGGTCGTCGAGGGTTCCGGTCAGACCCTGTCCGGCCTGATCGACGACCTCGACGCCAAGCACTCCGGCCTCAAGGGCCGGCTGCTCACGCCCGAGGGTGGCCTGCACCGGTTCGTCAACATCTACGTCAACGACGAGGACGTCCGTTTCCTGGGCGCGCTCGAGGCGAAGCTGGCAGACGGCGACGCCGTGACGATCCTGCCGGCCGTTGCCGGCGGCGCCCTGGGTTTCGCCGCCGCGGCGGCCCTGCTCGGCAGCGCGAAGCCGACCGAAGGCCAGTAACCGATGGCTCGCTACGAGAGCCTGCTGGACGCCTGTGGGGGCACGCCGCTGGTCGGCCTGCCCCGCCTCTCGCCGACGGTGCCCGAGGGGGCACCGCCGGTGCGGCTCTGGGCCAAGCTGGAGGACCGCAACCCGACCGGCAGCATCAAGGACCGTCCCGCGCTGTTCATGGTGCGCGAGGCGGAGGAGTCCGGGCGGCTCCGCCCGGGCGACACGATCCTGGAGCCGACCAGCGGCAACACCGGCATCGCCCTGGCCATGGTCGCGAAGCTGCGCGGCTACCGGCTGGTCTGCGTGATGCCGGAGAACGTCTCCTCGGAGCGCGTGCAGCTGCTCCGCATGTACGGCGCGGAGATCATCTTCTCGCCGGCCGCGGGCGGGTCGAACCAGGCGGTCGCGGTGGCGAAGCAGATCGCGGCCGAGCACCCCGACTGGGTCATGCTCTTCCAGTACGGCAACCCGGGCAACGCCCGCGCGCACTACGAGACCACCGGGCCGGAGCTGCTGCACGACCTGCCGACGATCACCCACTTCGTGGCGGGCCTCGGCACCACGGGCACGCTGATGGGCGTCGGCCGGTTCCTGCGGGAGAAGGTCGACGGCATCCAGGTCGTCGCGGCCGAGCCGCGCTACGGCGAGCTGGTCTACGGCCTGCGCAACATCGACGAGGGCTACGTGCCCGAGCTGTACGACGAGACGGTGCTGACCCGGCGCTTCTCGGTCGGCACCCGCGACGCGGTGCTGCGGACCCGGCAGCTGGTCGAGGTCGAGGGCATCTTCGCCGGCTTCTCCAGCGGCGCGATCCTGCACGCGGCGCTGGCGGTCGCCCACGAGGCGGTCAAGGCCGGCAAGCGCGCGGACGTGGCGTTCGTGGTCTGCGACGGCGGCTGGAAGTACCTCTCGACCGGCGCGTACGGCGGCACCCTCGGCGAGGCCGAGGAGGCCCTCGAGGGTCAGCTCTGGGCGTGAGTTTCGGCGGCGCGACCCCGGTCGCGCCGCCTACTCAGTAGGCCGCGGCCAGCATCAGGTCGGCGGCCAGCGGGACGGCCGCGCCCAGCAGCAGCAGCCAGGGCAGCACCCGCCGGTGGATGGAGAGGAACGCGCCCACCGAGAACGCGACGCTGACCATGCCGAGGATGGCGAGCACGGGCACGTACCACTCGGGCACGCCGCCGCCGATCTGCGACACCATCCCGCGCACGCCGACGCCGACCCCGCCGAGGCCGAGGAACGACGCGTACACCGACATGGCCAGCAGCCGCCGGGCGCCCGGCGCGGGATCGTCGGCGGCCGGGAAGCGGAAGTAGGCCTCGTCCTGCTCGGGCGCGCCCGCCGCGCCGGGCGGATACGACTCCCATCCGAACGGGACCACGTCCGGCGCGGGGGAGTCCTGAACCGGAACCCGGGTCCGTCGCGGTTCTTCCACGCCCGTCGTCGCCACACTGCCTCCGATTTGACCGGTGTTGTTACTTCACCCTGTGCAACGAAATTGACTCACTTGGCGTAACGGACAAGAAAATGACCCAGCTCACGGCGCGTGTGACTTACGTTGTCGATTTGGCGACAAATCGATCAGACGTTTATGTGACGTGCTGGTCCCGGCGTAGGCTGCGCAGCGTGATTGACTGGTCTGCCGTCTCGACCGAGGGCCGATTCTTGGGGGCAAGCGTCTTTCAAGGAGCAGGAAACTTGGCCGAGCGGACGACCGAGCGTGAACCAGAGGTACCCATATGCGACTGACCGTTCTCGGCTGTGCCGGCAGTTTTCCCGGCCCCGAGGCGGCTTGTTCCGCCTACCTCGTCGAGGCCGATGGCTTCCGGCTGCTGATCGACTTCGGCTCCGGATCGCTTTCGGCGCTTCAGCGCTACGCGGGCATCGGGGCCGTCGACGCCATCCTGCTGACCCACCTGCACTGCGACCACATGCTGGACGCCTGCACCTACGTGGTCGTGCGCCGCTACGCGCCGGGCGGCCCGCTGCCCCCGCTGCCGGTGTACGCGCCGATGGGCGCGGCGGAGCGCATCTCGGCGGCGTACAGCACGGACAACGAGCCGGTCGACGACGTGTACACGTTCTACGCCCTGCAGCCCGGCACCTTCCCCATCGGCCCGTTGACGGTCACCGTCGACCGGGTCAACCATCCGATCGAGACGTACGGCGTCCGGGTCGAGCACAACGGCGGTGTCCTGGCGTATTCGTCCGATACCGCTCCGTGTGATTCGCTGCTGCGCCTGGCGCAGGGCGCGGACCTCTTCCTCTGCGAGGCCAGCTACCTCGATGGCGTCAACAACCCGCCTGACCTGCACCTGACCGGCGGCGAGGCGGGCGAGGCCGCCACCAAGGCCGACGTCCGCAAGCTCCTGCTGACCCATCTCGTACCCGCCTGGGTCAGCGAGGCATCTACTGTGGAGGCCGCCTCGGCGGCTTACGCGGGTCCGGTGGAGGTCGTTCGGCCGGGCGCCCGCTACGATCTCTGAGCCTGCCGAGGGGACGGCACGACGGACCACCGACAAGTGACTCTGGAGTGGGCTTGCATGAGCGGGTTGCGCATCGTCCGACTGGCGAACTTCGTCTCACCTCGGTCGGGCGGGTTGCGCACCGCGCTGCGTAACCTCGGCGCGGGCTACCAGAGTGCCGGTCACGAGCCCATCCTGATCGTTCCCGGGCGCGAGCGCTCCGACAAGATGACCCCGCAGGGCCGCGTCATCACGCTGCCGGGACACCGCCTGCCCCGTACCGGCGGCTACCGGGTGCTGGCCTCGCGCCGCGAGCTGACCCGGCTGCTCGACCACCTGGAGCCCGACCGCCTCGAGGTCTCCGACCGGGCGCCGCTGCGCTGGACCGGCCGCTGGGCCCGCGATCGCGGTGTCGGCTCGATGATGGTGTCCCACGAGAGCCTGGCCGGCCTGCTCGGGGTCTGGGGCATGCCGGCCCGCGACGCGCTCGCCGACCGGCTCAACCGGCGCGCCGCCGAGGCCTTCGACCAGATCGTCTGCACGACCGCGTTCGCCGCGGCCGAGTTCCGCCGCCTGGGCGTGCCGAACCTGGTGGAGGTGCCGCTCGGCGTCGACCTGCGCCAGTTCCACCCCAGCCGCGCCGACGCCGCGGTCCGTTCGCGCTACGCCCGCCCCGACGAGCTGCTCGTCGTCTACTGCAGCCGGTTCTCCGCGGACAAGCGCCCCGAGCTGGCCGTCGACACGGTCGCCGCGCTGCGCGCCGCCAAGGCACCGGCCGTGCTGGTCATGGCCGGCGACGGCGCCCGCCGCGCCGCGCTGGCCTACCGGGCCGCCCGGCTGCCCGTGCGCTTCGCCGGGCACATCGCCGACCGCGACGACGTGGCCGCACTGCTGGCCAGCGCCGACGTCGCCGTCGCGCCGGGCCCGGTCGAGACGTTCGGGCTCGCCGCGCTCGAGGCCCTGGCCTGCGGCACGCCGGTCGTGGTCAACGCGGCCAGCGCCCTGCCCGAGGTCGTCGGCGAGGCGGGCATGGCGGTGCCGGGCACCCCGGAGGCCTTCGCCGAGGGCGTACGCAAGCTGATGGACCGTCCGGAGGACGAGCGGCGCGCCGCCGCCCGGGCCCGCGCCGAGCTGTTCGGCTGGCCGCAGGCCGTCGAGGGCTTCCTGCGCGCGCACGACGCCTCGCCGTCGGCCCGCGGCGCGATCGTGGCCCAGCAGGTGCCCGTGGCGTCCGGGCGGGCGCTGCGCCCGGCCGTGCCGGCGGTCGCGGCGGCGGCACCCGGCGACGCCCGGTAACGCCGATCCCCCTAGGCTCTTGGCATGGCGCGACCTGACGGCCGAGAGCCCGGCCAACTACGACCCGTGACCCTGACCCGCCGGTGGAGCATCCATCCGGAGGGATCGGTGCTCGTCGAATTCGGCGACACCCGGGTCCTCTGCACGGCCAGCGTGACCGAGGGCGTGCCGCGCTGGCGCAAGGGCTCCGGCCTCGGCTGGGTCACCGCGGAGTACGCGATGCTCCCGCGCGCGACGAACACCCGCGGCGACCGGGAGAGCGTCAAGGGCAAGGTCGGCGGCCGCACCCAGGAGATCTCCCGGCTGATCGGCCGCAGCCTGCGGGCCTGCATCGACCTGAAGGCGCTCGGCGAGAACTCGATCGTGCTGGACTGCGACGTGCTGCAGGCCGACGGCGGCACCCGGACCGCGGCGATCACGGGTGCCTACGTCGCGCTGCACGACGCGGTGACCTGGCTCGCCGAGCGCAAGTCGCTGGCGGGCAAGCCGGCCGCGGTCATGCACCGCTCCATCCAGGCCGTCAGCGTCGGCATCGTCGACGGCGAGCCCCGCCTCGACCTGATGTACCTCGAGGACGTCGCCGCCGAAGTGGACATGAACGTGGTCTGCACCGGCGACGGCGACTTCGTCGAGGTGCAGGGCACCGGCGAGGCGAACGTCTTCCGCCGCGACCAGCTCGACGCGCTGCTCGACCTCGGCGTCCTCGGCTGCGCCGAGCTGGCCGCCGCGCAGCAGAAGGCCCTCGCCTCGTGACCGCCCGCCTGCTGCTGGCCACGGCGAACCCGAAGAAGCTGCTCGAGCTGCAGCGGATCCTCGACCAGGCGCTGGGCTCCGGCGGCGTCGAGCTGGTCGGGCTCGGCGACTTCCCGGGCTACCCGGAGGTGCCGGAGACCGGGCTGACGTTCGGCGAGAACGCGCTGATCAAGGCCCGCGAGGGCGCGTCGCGCACCGGCCTGCCGACCGTCGCCGACGACTCCGGCCTGGCGGTCGACGCGCTCAACGGGATGCCCGGCGTCTTCAGCGCCCGCTGGTCCGGCGGCGGCGACGACAACGCCAACCTGGACCTGGTGCTGGCCCAGATCGGCGACGTCGCGGACGAGCACCGCGGTTGCGCGTTCGTCTGCGCGGCGGCGCTCGTGCTGCCCAACGGCCGCGAGCACCTGGTCGAGGGGCGGCAGCGCGGCCAGATCCTGCGGGCGCGGCGCGGCACCGGCGGCTTCGGCTACGACCCGGTCTTCCTCGGCGACGGGCAGCGCAAGACCAACGCGGAGCTGAGCCCGGCCGAGAAGGACGCGATCAGCCACCGCGGCCAGGCGTTCCGTGCCCTCTCCAAGGTCATCGCCAAGGAGCTTCCCCGGTAGTCACCGCAGCGGGCCGACCGCGGTCTCGATCGCGCCCCGCAGCGCCTGGCCGGAGACGACCCCGCGGGCCTGCTCCATCACCGGCGCGAGGAACACGTCCGGGCCGGGCTCGCCGGCGAACGCGGCCACCGCGGCGACGGCCTCCCGGCCCGCGGGCGACGGCGTCAGCGGCGCCCGCAGCTGGATGCCGCGCACCGCGGCGATCAGCTCGACCGCGAGCACGCTGGTCAGGTTGTCGAGGATGGTCCGCAGCTTCTTCGCCGAGGCCCAGCCCATCGAGACGTGGTCCTCCTGCATGCCGCTGGTCGGCAGCGAGTCCACCGAGGCCGGGCTCGCCAGCCGCCGGTTCTCCGCGACGATCCCCGCGGCGGTGTACTGGGCGATCATCAGGCCCGAGTTGACGCCCGCGTCCGGCGCGAGGAACGGCGGCAGTGACCGGTTGCGGGTCACGTCCAGCAGCCGGTCGACGCGGCGCTCGGCGATCGCGCCGACCTCGGCCGCGGCGATGCCGAGGAAGTCCGCGGCGAAGCCCAGCGGGGCGCCGTGGAAGTTCCCGGTGGACTCGACCCGGCCGTCGCCGAGCACCACCGGGTTGTCCACCACCGAGCGCAGCTCCCGCTCGGCGGTGGTCCGGGCGAACTCGCAGGTGTCCCGGGCCGCGCCGGCCACCTGCGGCGCGCAGCGCATCGAGTACGCGTCCTGCACGGCGTGCGCCAGGTCGTCGCGGTGCGAGTCCATGATGGCCGAGTCCTGCAGCAGCCGGTGGATGTTCGCCGCCGAGTCGGCCTGCCCGGGGTGCGGCCGGATGGCGTGCAGCTCGGGCATGAAGGGCCGGTCGGAGCCGAGCATCGCCTCGATCGCCAGGGCCGCGGTCACGTCGGCCATCGCGAACAGGTGGGACGCGTCGTCGACCGCGAGCAGCAGCATGCCGAGCATGCCGTCGGTGCCGTTGATCAGCGCCAGGCCCTCCTTGGCGGCCAGCTCGAGCGGCTCCAGCCCGGCGCCGTGCAGCGCGTCGGCGGCCGACATCCGGGCGCCGTCCTTGCCCAGCACCCAGCCCTCGCCGAGCAGCGCCAGCGCGCAGTGCGCGAGCGGCGCGAGGTCGCCGGAGGCGCCCAGCGAGCCGTGCTCGGGCACCCACGGCGTGATGTCGTTGTTGAGCAGGTCGACCAGCCCTTGCGCGAGCACCGGCCGGACGCCGGACAGGCCCATGGCGAGCGAGCGCACCCGCAGCAGCATCATCGCGCGGACCACCTCGCGCGGCATCGGCGCGCCGATGCCCGCCGCGTGCGAGCGGATGAGCGCGTGCTGCAGCTCGGCCCGGCGCTCCGGTGCGATGGAGGTGTTCGCCAGGGCGCCGAAGCCGGTCGACACCCCGTAGACCGGGCGGCCGGAGGCCTCGATCGAGTCGACGATGTCGCGGCTGCGGGCCATCGCCTCGCGCGCGGCGTCGGTGAGCTCGACCCGCGCGTCGTGGCGGGCGACCGCGACGACGTCGGCGGGCGTGATGCCGGTGGGTTCCACGAATACTGTCATTGGGGCACTCCGTCGTGCAGAACTGTCTTGATCAGGGGAACGCCCGGCCGGTAGGCCAGGTGCAGGTAGGAGGGGGCGTCGAGGACGACGAGGTCGCCGCGCGCGCCGGCGCGCACGACGCCGACGTCGTCGCGGCGCAGCGCCCGGGCGCCGCCCGCGGTCGCCGACCACAGGGCCTCCGCCGGCGTCATCCGCATCTCGCGGACGGCGAGCGCCAGGCAGAACGGCATCGAGGACGTGTACGACGAGCCCGGATTGCAGTCCGTCGCCAGGGCGACGGTCACGCCGGCGTCGAGCAGGCGGCGGGCGTCCGGGTACGGCGAGCGGGTGGAGAACTCGGCGCCGGGCAGCAGCGTCGCGACGGTCTGCGAGCCGGCCAGGGCGGCGACGTCCGCGTCGCTCAGGTGGGTGCAGTGGTCGGCGCTGGCGGCGCCGAGCTCGACGGCGAGCCGCACGCCCGGCCCGGCGACGAGCTGGTTGGCGTGCACCCGTGGGGTCAGCCCGGCCCGCGCGCCCGCGGTCAGCACCTCCCGGGCCTGGTCGCCGTCGAAGGCGCCCCGGTCGCAGAAGACGTCGATCCATTTCGCGTACGGCGTGACGGCCTCGAGCATCGGCCCGGTGACCAGCGCGACGTAGCCGTCGGGGTCGTCGGCGTACTCGGCCGGGACGACGTGCGCGCCGAGGAACGTGGTCTCGTCGGTGAGCCGCCGGGCGATCCGCAGGCTGCGGGCCTCGTCCTCGACGCTCAGGCCGTAGCCGCTCTTGATCTCGACCGTGGTGGTGCCCTGCCGGCGCGCCTCCAGCACGAGCCGCCGCGCCCCGGCCAGGAGCTCGTCGTCGCCGGCCGCGCGGGTGGCGGCGACGGTCGTGCGGATGCCGCCGCCGGTGTACGGCTCGCCGTTCATCCGGGCCTCGAACTCGCCCGCGCGGTCGCCGGCGAACACGAGGTGCGCGTGGCTGTCCACGAAGCCGGGTATGACCGCGCCGCCGCCGGCGTCGAGGCGCTCGTCGGCGTCGGGTGCGCCGCTGCGGGGCCCGACCCAGGCGATCCGCTCGCCGTCGAGGACGACGGCCGCGTCGCGCAGCACCCCGGTCTCGGGATCGTTGGTGACCAGCTCACCGATGTTGGTGACCAGGAGACTCATGTCAGGGCCTTCCGGAGGGCGGCGGCCACGTCGAAGCCGGTGTGCCGCCGGTCGTCCACGATGAGGCGGCCGTCGGCGACCACGTGGGTGACGTCGGCGGCGGTCGCCGCGAACACCGCGCCGGCCGGATCGACGCCGGCCGTGCGGACGCTCTCCAGCGAGACCGCGACCAGGTCGGCCCGGTCGCCGACGGCGATGCGCCCGGCGTCGGTCCAGCCCAGCGAGCCGTGCGCGGTCGCCGCCGCGAGCAGCTCGGCCGGGGAGAAGTGCCCGCGCCGCTCGGTGGCGAGCCGCTCGTCGAGCTCGACGCCGCGGGCCTCCTCGAAGAGGTCGATGACGGCCTGGCTGTCGCTGCCGAGGCTCAGCGTCACCCCGGCGTCGGCGAGGTCCCGGCCGCGGCCGATGCCGTCGGCCAGGTCGCGCTCGGTGCTCGGGCACAGGCAGACGTTCGTGCCGCTGCCGCCGAGCGCCTTGACGTCGGAGTCGGTGAGGTGGGTCGCGTGCACGGCGGTGGTGCCCGGGCCGAGGATGCCGTGCCGCAGCAGCAGTTCGGTCGGTGTGCAGCCGTGCACGGCCCGGCACTGGTCGTTCTCGGCGCGCTGCTCCGACAGGTGCACGTGCAGCGGTGCGCGTCCGGCGAGCCCGGTGAGGAAGCGCGCGGGCACGGCCCGCACCGAGTGCACCGCCGCGCCGATCAGCGCGTGCGGCGCCGGCCGCAGCGCGGCGACGCGGTCCTCCCAGCCGTCCAGGCCCCGGTCGCCGAAGCGGCGCTGCACGCCCTCCAGCGGCTTGCCGTCCACGCTGGACGTCAGGTAGAGCGTGTCCAGCAACGTGATCCGGATGCCGGCCTCGCGGGCAGCCTCGATGAGCGCGTGCCCCATCGCGTTCGGATCGTCGTACGGGGTGCCGTCCGGCCCGTGGTGCAGGTAGTGGAACTCGCCGACGCAGGTGATGCCGGCCATTGCCATCTCGCCGTACACGGCCCGGGCCAGGGCGAGGTAGCTGTCCGGGTCGAGGCGCCCCGCCACCGAGTACATCAGCTCGCGCCAGGTCCAGAAGCTGCCGCGGTCGCCGTGTGTGCGGCCGCGCAGCGCCCGGTGGAACGCGTGCGAGTGCGCGTTCGCCAGCCCGGGCAGCACCAGGCCGGGCAGCCGGGTGCCGTCGGCCGGCGAGTCCGGGGTCACCGCGGTGAACCGGCCGTCGCTCACCTCGATCCGTACGTTGCGCGCGACGGCGCCGTCGACCCAGGCGTGCTCGGCGAAGTAGGTCATGTCAGCTCCGCGAGTACGGCCGCCAGCGCCTCGACGCCGGCGCCGCAGTCCTCGTCGGACGCGTGCTCGGCGGGTGCGTGCGAGACCCCGGTCGGGTTGCGGACGAAGAGCATCGCGGTCGGCACGTGCGCCGACAGCACGCCCGCGTCGTGACCCGCGCCGGTCGGCAGGATCGGCGCGCCGCCGAGCAGGGCGGACAGCCGCGCGGCCAGCGAGGTGTCGAACGCGACCTCCGGGGAGACCGACTCCGGCTCGACGCTGACCTGCGTGCCGTCCTGGCCGGCCCGCTCCACCGCCTGCTTCACCACGGCCTCGACCAGGCGTTCCATGGTCGGGGTGTCGGCCGCGCGGGCGTCCAGCCAGCCGCGGACCAGCGACGGGATCGCGTTGGTGGCGTTCGGCTCGACCGAGACCCGGCCGATCGTGGCGTGCGCACCGGCGAGCCGCGCCTCCCGGTCGGCGGCCAGCACCGTGTGCGCGAACGTCAGCATCGGGTCGTGCCGGTCGATCATCCGGGTGGTGCCCGCGTGGTCGCCGTCGCCGGTGAAGTCCATCCGCCAGCGGCCGTGCGGCCAGATCGCGCTCGCGACGCCGACCGGCACCTCCAGGGCCCGGCCCTGCTCGATGTGCAGCTCGACCACCGCGGCCACCCGGGAGGCCAGCAGGGGCTGCGCACCCGCCGGCCGGGCGCCGAGGGCCTCACCGAACGTCACGCCGTCGCGGTCGCGCAGCGCAGCCGCCCGGTCCGGGTCGATCGCGCCGGTCATCAGCCGCGAGCCGAGGCAGGGCACGCCGAAGCGGCCGCCCTCCTCCTCGACGAAGGCGGCGACGCCGATCGGCCGCGCGGGTGCCATCCCCCGCTCCCGGAGCAGGTCGACGGCGAGGAACGCGCTGACGATGCCGAGCGGCCCGTCGTAGCCGCCGCCGTGCGGCACCGAGTCGAAGTGCGAGCCGGTCAGCACGGTTCCGGGCGCCCACGGCGTGCCCCACCAGGCGAACAGGTTGCCGTTGCCGTCCTCGGTCACGGTCATGGCCCGCCGGTCCGCCTGGTCGCGGAACCAGTCGCGCAGCATCAGCTCCGGCTCGCTCAGGGCGTACCGGAGATAGCCGCCGTTGGTCTCGCGGCCGATCGGAGCGATCTCGGCCCAGAGCCGCGCGAAGGCCGCGCTCATGAGTCCCTCATCGGGATGTGTACCTCCGCGGCGGCCGCGGACTCGTAGCCGGCGTCGACGTGCCGGATCACGCCCATGCCGGGGTCGTTGGTGAGCACCCGCTCGATCTTCTGGCCGGCCAGCGCGGTGCCGTCGGCGACGCAGACCTGGCCGGCGTGGATCGAGCGGCCGATGCCGACTCCGCCGCCGTGGTGGATCGAGACCCAGCTGGCCCCGCTGGCAGTGTTGATCATGGCGTTGAGCAGCGGCCAGTCCGCGATCGCGTCCGAGCCGTCCAGCATCGCCTCGGTCTCGCGGTACGGCGAGGCGACCGAGCCGGAGTCGAGGTGGTCGCGGCCGATGACCAGCGGCGCGGAGACCTCGCCGCGGGCGACCATGTCGTTGAAGCGCACGCCGGCCTTGTCCCGCTCGCCGTAGCCGAGCCAGCAGATCCGCGCCGGCAGCCCCTGGAACGCGACCCGCTCGCCGGCCATCCGGATCCACCGGGCCAGCGGCTCGTTCTCGGGGAACAGGTCGAGCACCGCGCGGTCGGTGGCGGCGATGTCGGCCGGGTCGCCGGAGAGTGCCGCCCAGCGGAACGGGCCCTTGCCCTCGGCGAACAGCGGCCGGATGTACGCCGGCACGAAGCCTGGGAAGGCGAACGCCCGCTCGTAGCCGCCGAGCTGGGCCTCGCCGCGGATCGAGTTGCCGTAGTCGAACACCTCGGCGCCGCCGTCCAGGAAGCCGACCATGGCCTCGACGTGCGCCGCCATGCTCGCTCGGGCCCGCTCGGTGAACTCCTCCGGCTTGGCCGCGGCGTACTCGGCGTAGTCGGCCACGTCGACGCCGATCGGCACGTAGCTGAGCGGGTCGTGCGCGCTGGTCTGGTCGGTGACGATGTCGATCGCCACGCCCCGGCGCAGCAGCTCGGGGAAGACCTCGGCGGCGTTGCCCACCACGCCGATGCTCCGCGCCACGCGGTCACGTTTGGCCGCCTCGGCCTGCGCGACGGCGTCGTCCAGGTCCGCGGCGACCGTGTCGAGGTAGCGGTCCTTGACCCGGCGGCGCAGCCGGGACTCGTCGACGTCCACGATCAGGCAGGCGCCGCCGTTCATCGTCACCGCGAGCGGCTGCGCGCCGCCCATGCCCCCGCAGCCGGCGGTGAGCGTCAGCGTCCCGGCCAGGTCGCCGCCGTAGCGCTTGGCGGCGACGGCCGCGAACGTCTCGTAGGTGCCCTGCAGGATGCCCTGGGTGCCGATGTAGATCCAGGAGCCGGCGGTCATCTGGCCGTACATGGTCAGGCCGAGCTTCTCCAGGCGGCGGAACTCCGGCCAGGTGGCCCAGTCGCCGACCAGGTTCGAGTTCGCCAGCAGCACCCGCGGCGCCCACTCGTGGGTGCGGAACACGCCGACCGGGCGGCCCGACTGCACGAGCAGCGTCTCGTCGTCGGCGAGCACGTCCAGCTCCCGCACGATCGCGTGGAACGAGGGCCAGTCCCGGGCCGCGCGCCCGGTGCCGCCGTAGACCACCAGGTCCTCGGGGCGCTCGGCCACGTCGGGGTCGAGGTTGTTCATCAGCATCCGCTTGGCGGCCTCCTGCGGCCACCCCTTGGCGGTACGGGCGGTGCCGCGGGTCGCTCGGATCGACATCGAATGCTCCTTCACGCTTCGAAGATGTGCCGGCGGGAGGCGGTCGCCTCGAACTCCTCCAGGCGGGCCTGTGTCTGCTCGGGCGCGGCGTCGCACATCGCCTGCAGCAGCACCATCGCCATCGCCATCGGGCCGGTGTGCAGGTCGAACACGAGCTGTGTTCCGACCGGCGCGGGCAGGACGACGTCGGCGTGCTCGGCGGCCGGGCTGACCGCCGAGTCGGTGAGCGCCACGACGGCCAGGCCGGCGCCGCGGGCCTCTCGGATCAATTCAAGTGTCTCCCGCGGATAACGCGGCAGCACGATCGCCAGCATCGCAGTCGCGCCGGCCGCGCGGGCCTGATCCAGGCGGTCCAGCAGCATCGTGCCCCCGCCGTCGAGGACCCGGACGTCCGGCAGCACCTTGGCGGCGAAATACCCGAAGTACGCCGCGAGCGGGCCGGCCGCGCGCATGCCCAGCACCGGCAGCGGTCGGCTGGCCGACAGCAGCCCGGCCGCCCTGCGCACCGCGTCGAGGCTGCTCAGCTCGTCGGCCATCTGCTCGAGGTGCCGCGTCTCGGCGCGCAGCGCCCGCTGCGTCGCGTTGTCGCCGTTGTCGGCCGGCGCGGCGCCGACGCCGACCAGGGCGCGCAGCTCGCGCCGCAGGGCGGGGTAGCCCGGGTAGCCGAGGGCCATGGCGAACCGGGTCACCGACGGCTGGCTCACCCCGGCCAGCTCCGCGACCTCGGCCGCGGAGAGATAGGCCGCGGAGGAGGCGTGCTGGACGAGGCTGTGCGCGATCCGCCGCTGCGTCGGTGTCAGCCGGGCGCCCTGGAAGAGATCCAGCACCCGTTCGGCCGTCCTGACAGCTCCGTCATTCACAACTGCAGACTATGCATGAAAACTTTCACTGCCTAGGGGGTGGACCGCATTGCGCGAAATCGGCGGCCCCGCCGCCCCGGCGATCGTGACCCCGCCGGCCGGCCCGGCGGCGGACCACGGGTGCGCGGCCACCCGCCTACGCTGGTCGGATGCGGATCAGCTCGCTGCACACGTACCCGGTCAAGGGTGGTCACCGCCTGGACCACGACGAGGCGCTGGTGGAGCCCTGTGGCCTCGCCGGCGACCGCCGGTGGATGCTCATCGACCCGGACGGGGTCGGCATCACGCAGCGGGCCGCGCCGGAGCTGACCCGACTGCGGCCGGTGCCGCGCGCCGGCGGGCTCGAGCTGAACGGCTTCCACGTCGACGAGCCGATGGATGGTCCGAAAGAGACAATCCGGGTCTTTAGCTCTAAACCCCCACTTGCCGCGCGTATCGCGGAGCCCGCCACGGAGTTCGTCTCCGCCTTCCTCGGCCGGCCCGCCCGGCTGGCCTGGCTCGCCGACACCACCGCCCGGCCCATCGCGGCGCACGCGCTGCCCAGCGACCGGGTCAGCCTCGCGGACGGCTACCCGCTGCTGCTCACCAACGCCGCCTCCCTCGACGCGGTCAACGACTGGCTGCTCGAAACCGGCGACGAGCCCGTGCCGATGACCCGCTTCCGGCCCAACGTCGTCGTCGCCGGCGCGCCGCCCTGGGCCGAGGACGACTGGCTCGGCTCCCGCCTGCGGATCGGCGACGTGACGTTCCGCGCGGCCGAGGCGTGCCGGCGCTGCATGGTGACGACCATCGATCAGGAGACCGGCGAGGTGGGGCGGCAGCCCCTGCGCGTGCTCGGCCGCCACCGCCGGTTCGCCGACGGGCTGCGCTTCGGCATCAACCTCATCCCGGACCTGGCGCCGGGGCGCACCGGGGTAATCCGGGCGGGGGAGACTTCCTTAGCTCTGTCTTAGGAGGGTTGCCCGCGGGCGGCGCGGCCGCGAAGGATGCGTCAGCGTGACCGGTCATCGCCTTCTCGCACCCCGCTGGCTCGCCACCGGGGGCGCCGTGCTGCTCGCCGGCGTCCTCGGCGTCGCCATACTGCTGCAGAACGGCGGCTCCGCGTGCGCGGCCCCGCCGAGCAGCGCCAAGCACAAGGGCAAGGCGACGTTCTACGACCTGGCCGGCACCCAGGGCAACTGCTCGACCAAGCCGCCCGCCGACGACCTGTACGTCGCGCTCGGCCGCACCGAGTACTCGGGCGCGATGGCCTGCGGCGCCTACCTCGACGTGACCGGCCCCAAGGGCAAGGTCCGCGTCAAGGTCTTCGACTCCTGCCCGCCCTGCGCGGCCGGCCACCTCGACCTGAGCCGCACGGCGTTCAACCGGATCGGCAAGGAGATCGACGGCATCATCCCGATCACCTACCGGGCGGTGCCGAACGCGCCGGCGCCCGGCCCGCTGAGCATCACCTTCGTCGAGGGCACCTCGCAGTACTACTGGGCCGTGACGATCGACAACCACTCCAACCCGATCAGGTCGGTGCAGGCCAAGGGTCCGGGCGGCGGGTGGAAGAAGGCGGCGCTGCAGGACTACAACGTCTGGATCATCGACGGGCAGACGGGCTCCGGCCCGTTCCAGGTCCGCATGACCGACATCTACGGCAAGACCATCACGGCGAAGAACATCAAGCTGCAGCCGCAGAAGCGCCAGACGACCTCCGTACGGTTCGCGACCGGCTCGTCCACCGAGGCGGCACCCGCCGCCCCGGCGAAGAAGAAGCCGTCGCCGTCACCCTCGAAGGCCTCGCCGTCGCCCAGCACCTCGGCCTCCTCGGCCGCCCCGCTGCTGGAATCGACGACGCAGGCGGCGGCACCGGCCCAGGACGAGGTCGCCCTCGCCGCGGCTGAGCCCATGGCCTCCTGTGGTTGATCCTCAGCGCAGGTCGAGCCACATCAGGACCTCGTCGCGGTCGTCGCCCGGCGCCACCCGCAGGGCGCCGGGCATCCGGCCGACCTCGGCGTACCCGAGGCCGCGGTAGAACGCGTCCAGGCCGTGGCCGTCCCGGAGGGTGACCTGCAGCCCGGCCAGGCCCATCTTGCGACCGACGGCGGCGGCCTCCCGCATGAGCGCGACGCCGTACCCCCGGCCCTGGCTGCCCGGCGCGACCATGACCCGCTTGAGGACGCGCCAGTGCGCCTTGAGCCCGAACCGGTTGTCGGCGACGAACAGCAGCGCCACCAGCCGGTCGCCGTCCAGCCCGACCAGCAGCCGGTCGAGACCGGCCTCGACCCCGGCGAACGCCGCCTCGGCGACCGGCCGCACGTCGTCGGCGGTGACCGGCGCGACGAAGCCGACGGCGCCGCCGGCGTTGGTGACCTCGGTCCAGAGCTCGACGATCCGCTCGCGCAGCGCATCGGTCAACGGCGGATCAAGCACGAACGACAACGTCATACCCGCCATCCTCGTGCGTGTCGCAGTGCACAGCGGCGAAGGCGCGGAGGATGGTGCGCGACGACACAGGGGGTGCGGAAGGCGGGACTCGAACCCGCACACTCTCTCGAGTACTAGGACCTAAACCTAGCGCGGCTGCCAATTACGCCACTTCCGCCTAAATTGCCTACCGGCAATTCTTGGGGATGAGTGTAGACGGTGGCCACGTATTTGACCTTCCCCGCCGTCCTGGACAGCCCTCGGTTCGGAAGTTAGTGTCGTTCGCACCTAATCAATTTGTTGACTATTGGAGTGATCGTGCACCCGTTTCGCGCCGCTGTAGAAGCACGGGACATCGACGCCGCCGTCGCGCTCCTCGCCGACAACGTCGTCTTTCACAGCCCGATCGCGTTCACCCCGTACGAGGGGCGGGCGGCCGTGGCCGTCGTCCTGCGCGCGGTGATCGAGGTCTTCGAGGACTTCACCTACACCCGGGAGATCGGCGCGCCGGACGCGGCCGATCACGCGCTCGTGTTCCGGGCGAACGTCGGTGAGCGGAAGGTCGAGGGCTGCGACTTCCTGCACCGCGGCGAGGACGGGCTGATCGACGAGTTCACCGTGATGGTCCGGCCGCTGAACGGCGCGGTGGCCCTCGCCGAGGCGATGAAGGCGAAGCTCGCCGCGGGCCGCTGACACGGCACGGCGGCCGCCTTGCGGATCGAGCCGCATGACGGCCGCCGTGGGTCGGCGGTCCCCGGAGGGATCAGTAGCGGAACATCGCCAGGCTCTGCTGTAGCTCGTGTGCCACGCGGGCCAGTTCGTCGGCGGCCTGGGCCGTGTTCGACGCCGCGTTGGTCGTCTCCGCCGCGGCCTCGGCCACCTCGGCCACGTTCGACGAGATCTGCTGGGAGCCGACCGCGACCTCGCCGACGTTGCGGCTCATCTCGTTGGTGGTCGCCGTCTGCTCCTCGACGGCGGCCGCGATCGCCGACTGGGTGGCGTTGATCTTGTCGATGACCGAGCCGATCTCGGCGATAGCCGCGACCGCGGCCGACGAGTCGGCCTGGATCGCGCCGACCCGGGTCCGGATGTCCTCGGTCGCCCGGGCCGTCTCCTGGGCCAGCTCCTTGACCTCCCCGGCGACGACCGCGAAGCCCTTGCCCGCGTCGCCGGCGCGGGCGGCCTCGATGGTCGCGTTGAGGGCGAGCAGGTTCGTCTGCTCGGCGATGCCCGTGATGATCTTGATGACGGAGACGATCTCGGCGGAGGACTCGCCCAGCTTCTGCAGGATCGCGCCCGCGTCGCCGGAGATGCGCACGGCCTGACCGGCCACGTCGGCCGCGCTGGAGGTGCTGAGCGCGATCTCGGTGATCGAACTGCCGATCTCCTCGGCGCCGGCGGACACCGTGGCGATGTTGCTGCTGATCTGCCCGGAGGCGGCGGACACCGCCTGCGCCCGGTCGGCCGAGCGGGCGGCGGACGAGTTCATCTGGCCGGCGACCGCGGTCAGCTCCTCGGAGGAGGAGGCGAGCGTGGTGACGTTGACGGAGATGTCGCGCATGGTCGTGGTGAGCCGGTCGAGCGCGGTGTTCAGCGCCTCGGCCATCCGGCCCACCTCGTCGCGGCCCCGGACCTTCAGGCGCTGGTCCAGCCGGCCCTCGGCGAGCGCCTCCAGGATCTTGACGGTGTCCCCGAGCGGCCGGGCGATGGCCCGGCTGACCACCAGCGCGATGACCACGGCGAAGGCCAGCGCGACGCCCATCAGTGCCGTGGTGAGCAGCTGCGCCGACGTGGCGTTGCTGCGGGCCTCGGCCATCTGCCGCTGCGCGGCCTTGTCCTCGATGGCGGCGAGGTTGTTCAGCGCCACCGTGATCTTGCTGGTGAGCGGGTCGATGTAGTTGTTCTGCACGCCGAGGTAGGTGCCCAGGCTGTTGGCCTTGGCCGCCGGCACGAGCCGCTCGTCGCGGATCATGCGGTACTCGGCCAGCCCGTCCGCGAACGTGGTCATGTCGGTCTTGGTGCCGGCCGCCGGGTTCTTCGCGTACGCCGCCCAGTTGGCGTCGATGGCGGCGTCCAGCCGCCGGATCGCCGTCTGCACGCTGCTGACGTCCGAGAGCGCCGAGCGCAGGATCAGCTTGGTCGACAGCAGGTTCGCCTGCTGAACGTCGGCGCGGACCTGGCCGATCCGGGCGACGGACTGCAGGTTGTCGCCGTACATGGACTCGAGGCGGCCGTTCGCGCTGCTCAGGGCGATGCCGCCGGCGCCGCCGATGGTCACCACCAGCAGGCTGAGCACGCCGAAGGAGACGAACAGCTTCTGCGATACGCGCAGGTTGCGCAGCAGGCCGCCACGCGCGCCGGGCTCAGCGGCGTGGGTAGCTTTGCCCGGGCGGCGCGGGAGCTTGAACTTCGGCATCGGCGGTCTCCGTAGGGGGTGGTTGCCGCTCTTAATCGGCACCGCTCCTTGGAATCCGCGAATTTTGCCGTACTAGTCAGTCGACGCCGAGGTCGCGGCGCAGCTTGGCGACGTGGCCGGTCGCCTTGACGTTGTACAGGGCCCGCTCGATCGCGCCGTCCTCGTCGATGACGAACGTCGAGCGGATCACCCCGGTGACCGTCTTGCCGTACAGCTGCTTCTCGCCGAAAGCGCCGTAGGCGGTCAGCACGCTCTTGTCCTGGTCGCTGACCAGCGGGAAGGTGATCGAGTCGCGCTCGCGGAACTTGGCCAGCTTGGCCGGGGTGTCCGGCGAGATGCCGACGACCTCGAAGCCGGCCGCCTGCAGGGAGCCGAGGGAGTCGCGGAAGTCGCACGCCTGCTTCGTGCAGCCCGGCGTCATCGCGGCCGGGTAGACGTACAGGATGACCTTGCGGCCGCGGAGGTCCTTCAGCGTGAGGGTGTCGCCGGTGTCGGTGGGCAGGGTGAACTCGGGGGCCGGGTCACCCGGCGCGAGGCGCTCAGTCATGCGTCCGAAGATATCGGTGCCGCCCGCAGCCGCAGCACCCCCGTCGCCGCCATTCCCACCCCGGTGCCGATGGCCACCAGCACCGCCGCCCGGGCGAGCCAGGACGGGCCCGGGAACAGGACCACCGCCTGGCCGAAGACGCCCGCGTCGGCGAGGCCGCCGAAGACCGCCAGCACGACGCCGGCGAGGGCGAGCAGGAACGGCGCCCGCCCGAGCCAGGTCAGCACGCCTGCGGCCACGGTGAGCGCCGCGGCGACGTAGACCGGCGCCTGCCCTTCCACGCCGACGCTGGTGCGCGCGGCCGCGTACCCGAGGGTGATCATGCCCCCGGCGGCCGCGGCCGGGCCGATCCAGCGCTGGCGGCGCAGGCCGAGGGCCGCACACCCCGCGCCGAGCGCGAGCGCGCCCGCCCACCACAGCCAGGCGGGCGGGGGCGGCTCCCAGGTCAAGGTCCCGTGCACCTCGAGCGGGCGGGCACCCGCGCGCAGCGGCACCACCCAGTCGCGCAGCTTGTGGCTGCGCGAGTCGTCGGCGCGCGCCTGCGGCGGGTCCTCGCCGAGCCACATCGTGCGCTGGTCGTGCCAGCGCACGACCGGGTCGGTGGAGACGCGGCGCCACTGCGGGGCCGCGGCCGGCGAGGCGCCCGGCGGCACCGGGGTCTCACCGTCGAGGGTCTGATTCCGGTACGTGGCCGGCGAGTTGACGTTCTCGAACGCGCCGTCCGGCCGTACCTCGAGGTAGGGCTCGCCGTCGTAGCCGAGCACCTCGACGGTTCGGCCGGTCCGGTTGACCAGCTCGAGCCGCGCGCCCGCCTCGACGGCCCGGACCGTCAACCCGGGCTCGGCGGGACTGATCCCGCTGACCCGGGTTCGGTACGAGGTCGCGTCGGGCGCGTCCCCGCCGTGTGCGAACGCCGGGCCGGCCGGCAGCAGCAACGCGCCGGCCAGCACGGCGCCGAACAGGGCGGAACGCCTCACGCGCCGGCCGCCTCCACCGCCGCGGTCAGCCCCTGCGGCGTACGGTCGGTCAGGTCCTTGCCGCCGACCCGCACGGTCGGCGTGCTGTTCACGTCCCGCGAGGCCGCCGTGCCGGTGACCTTGGTGGCCCAGGGGTAGTACGTGCCCTCGTTGACCGCGTCGGCGAACGCGGCGTCGGTCAGGCCGACCGACCGGCCCAGCTCGATCAGCTTGTTGTTGTCGAGGCCCGGCCCGCCCTCCTTCGGCTGGTTGGCGAAGAGCACCCGGTGGTACTCGGCGAACTTGCCGCCCTGCGCGGCCGCGGCCGAGGCGCCGGCGGACCGGGTCGAGTACTCGGTGGTCGAGGCGTGGTCCAGGATCGCGATCGGGTGGTACCACACGGTCACCTTGCCGTCGGCGACGAGCTGGTCGATCGTGGTCTGCACCGAGGCCTCGAACTGCCCGCAGGCCGGGCACATGAAGTCCTCGTAGATGTCGATCTTCACGGGGCCGGTGCCGACCGCGAACGCCGTACCCTCGTCGACCGCGACGCTCGGCGTCGTGAGGCCCGCGGTCTTCTCGTCCTCCTGGCTGGCGGCGAAGCCCCAGCCGATCAGGCCCGCGATGATCAGCACGGCGACGACACCGAGGCTGGTCCAGAGCGTGACCCGCCGGCGGCGCTCGCGCGCCAGCTGCTCCTGCACGACCCGCTTGGCCTTGTTGCGGTCCCGGTTGTTCTTGCCGCTCACTCTTCCCCCATCAGGACGCCGTCGATCGAGTAGCGGGTCCGCGGCTTGGCCAGCAGGATCCCGGCGAGCAGGAGAAAGCCCAGGTCGCGGACGACGTCGAGCAGGTACTGCGGTGCCTGACCCGCGCTCAGTGTCCCGCCGGAGCTGAAGCAGCCGCAGTCGATCTGCAAGCCCTGTGACCAGGCCCAGGAGATGCCCGCGATGAAGATCAGCAGCAGCGCGGCCGAGATGCCGGCGATGAGCCGCACCGCGATTCCCGCCAGCAGCAGCAGGCCGAGCGTGATCTCCAGGAACGGCAGGGCCGCACCGATGACCTTGGCGACCTCATACGGAAAGATCTCGTACGCGTTCACCGCGCGCCCGGAACCAGCCAGGTCGCCGATCTTCAGCAGGCCCGCGCCGAGCCACACCGCGGCCAGGCCGAGCCGGGCCGCCGTCGAGATCCAGGGCCATGCGGCCGTCATCCGGGCGGACTGCCTCGTCTCCATGCTCACGCCCCCTTAGTCGGCGCTCGCGGTTCGCCGGTTCCGCCGAGTGCCTGTGTATCGGCTGAGTGCCGATCAGCTCGCCTGCGCCGCGGCGACCGCGGTCACCAGCTCCTCGCGGGCGCGGGCCACCCGCGACCGGATCGTCCCCACCGGGACCTCCTCGACCTCGGCGGCCTCCGCGTAGGACATGCCGAGCACCTGCGTGAGCACGAACGCGGTGCGGCGCTCCTCGCCGAGGCGGCGCAGCAGGTCGGCGGCGCTGAGCCGGTGCGCGGGGTCACTCTGCCGGGGGATGTCGGTCCAGGCCTGCGCGGCGAGCCGGGCGTCGAGGCGGCGCCGGCGCACGACGGCCCGCAGATGGTCGGCGCAGACGCGCCGGGCGATGCCGAGCAGCCAGGTGCGCACCGCCGCGCGCCCCTCGAAGGCGGGCAGCGCCTTGAAGGCGCGCAGGTAGGTCTCCTGGGTGAGGTCGTCGGCGGCGCCCGGGTCGACCAGCGCGGCGGTGAACCGCCACACCTCGGCCTGGGTGCCGCGGACGAACGCGACCTGCGCGCCGGCGTCGCCGGCCCGCGCCCGCAGCGCGAGCGAGTCGAGTGCTTCAGCCGCCGTCACAACCGGAGATGGTACGCCCGGGCGCAATTGTCAGCGGTTCTGGGAACTATCGTCACCTTGCCGACGACCACCCTCCAGCCCTCACTTTCCGCCTCGCGCGCGACCGCGCCGCGGGGCCCGGCGAGCCATCGGGGAGCATTGCACCCATGAACGTTGATCTGTCCGGGGCCGGCGACCGACTCCGGCCGGGCGCCCGGCGGCTCGCGGCCGCCGTACTCGGGCTGCTGGCCGGGCTCTTCTGCGTCCTGCTCGGTCCCGCGGCCCCGGCCGCCGCGCACGCCGCCCTGGTCGCCAGCGACCCGGCGAGCGACACGATCGTCCCGGACGCCCCCAACAAGGTCACCCTGACCTTCAGCGAGTCGGTGCAGCTGATCTCCGGCAAGATCCAGGTGCTGGCCCCGGACGGCAGCCGCGCGGACCAGGGCGAGCCGCAGGCGACCGGCGGCACGGTCGTCATCCCGCTGCGCTCGGGCGGCGGCCGCGGCACCTATCTGGTCAGCTACCGGGTGGTCTCGGCCGACAGCCACCCGGTCGCCGGCAGCCTGACCTACTCGGTCGGCGCGGCATCGACCCCGCCGAGCGAGTCCGGCAGCGCCGAGTCGGTCGACCCGGTCGTGCGCGGCCTGATCCCGGTCGGCAAATACCTCGGGTACGTGGGCCTGGTGCTGCTCGTCGGCCCGGTGCTCGTGCTCGCCCTGCTCTGGCCGCACCGGCTCTCGCGCCGCGGCCCGGCCCGGCTCGTCTGGACCGGCATCGGGCTGGTCGTCGGCAGCACGGTGCTGGCGCTCTGGCTACAGGCGCCGTACACGACCGGATCCGGGCTGTTCGACGTCAGCGGCGCGGACCTGCGGGACGTGCTCGGCAGTACGTTCGGCGCGGTCATGCTGGTCCGGCTCGGCGTCGTGGTCGCGGCTGCGTTCCTGCTGCGCCCGCTGCTGAACGGCGAGGGCGGCGGGTCCAAGGCCGACCTGGCGCTGCTCGGCGTGCTCGGGGTGGCGGCGCTGGCGACGTGGCCGCTGACCGGGCACCCGACCGCGTCCCCGGTCGCCGGGGTCTCCGTCGTGGTGGATGCGATCCATCTGGGCGCCATGGCGGTCTGGCTGGGCGGGCTGGTCATGCTCGCCGGTTACCTGCTGCGCCTGGCCGACGAGCGCGAGCTGGGCGCGATCCTGCCGATCTGGTCGCGCTGGGCCGCGACCGCGGTGGCCGCGCTGATCATCGCCGGCTCGGTGCAGGCGCTGATCGAGGTCGCCTCGCTCGAGGGCCTGGTCGAGAGCACCTACGGCCGGCTCATCCTGGTGAAGATCGCGCTGGCCGGCGTGGTGATCGGGATGGCGGCCTACTCGCGCAAGCTGGTCCGCAGCCGCCAGGCCGAGTCCGGGCCCGGGCCGTTGCGCCGCATCGTGATCGCCGAGCTGGCCGTCACGGCGGTCGTGCTGGGCGTGACCGCCGCGCTGGTGCAGATCCCGCCGCCGCGTACGGCCAGCGCGGCCGAGAGCGCCGGCACCTCCACGACGATCTCGCAGACCGTCGCGGACGACTCGGTGTCGCTGCAGGTCGACGTGTTCCCGGCGACCGTCGGCAACAACTCCCTGCACCTGTACGCGTACACGCTGGACGGCAAGCCGCTGCCGGTCGTGGAGTGGACGGCGACCGCGGCGCTGCCAGCCAAGGGGATCGAGCCGATCGAGGTGCCGCTGCTGCGGATCACCGATTTCCACGCTATCGGGGACATCGCGCTGCCGGCCGCGGGGGAGTGGACGCTCAAGTTCACCGTGCGTACGAGTGAGATCGACCAGTCCACGCTGACGATGACCGTCAAGATTTCCTAGCTCGCGTACTCCCCGATGGCCCGGTCTGCGGACGCAGACCGGGCCATCGTCATACCTCTCGGGGCCTAACTAACGGTTTATCCATTTTGGTGTTATTTAGGTCTGTATGGTCTGCGCAGTACCACCGAGAAGAGGGAGATCGCGATGCGGGTGTTCCGCACGATCCTCGGCATGCTGTTGCTGACCGTCGGGCTGCCGACGCTGCTGGCGGGCGCCGCGTTCTGGGTCGCCATGCAGCACCGGGACCCGGACGGCGCCTTCACCGGCGACCTGCAGCGCGTGGCCACGTCCGGCTATGCCGTCGTGGTGGACGATTTCGACGGCCTGCTCGCGAAGGACGCGCCGTTCGCCCGCCTCAGCGACACCCGCCTGCGCCTGACCGCGGAATCCGGCGACGCCCCGGCGTTCCTCGGCATCGCCCCGGCCGCCGACGTGAGCCGCTACCTGGCCGACGTGCCGCAGATCGCGGTCGCCTCGATCGATCTCGGCACGGGCGCGTTGCCGGTGACCTTCGACCTGCGCCCCGGCACCGTCGCACCGGAGCAGCTCCCGGACCGCCAGACGTTCTGGCTGGAATCGGGTCTCGGCACCCTGAACTGGAAGCCGGCGGCGCTGCGCAACACCGACTACAGCCTGGTGGTGATGAACCCGGCGGCCCAGCCGGGCGTCCGCCTGGAGGCCACGGCGGCCGTCGTGCCGGCGTGGCTGAACCAGGTGACCTGGGCCCTGCTGATCCTGGGCAGCATGCTGCTGATGATCGGCATGATCGTGCTGGGCTGGCCCTCCCGGCGCCGCGAGGTGGTCTACATCGTGGAGCCGAGCCAGGTGCCCGACCTGATGCAGGCGATCGGCGCGCCGCTGCCGCTGAGCCGCACCGGCGGCGGGCGCCATGCGGGGACGCACCGGCCGCGGACCCTGGCCGACTCTCAGCCGCGCTCCCGGCCGCCGGCCTGGCCGCCGTCCTCGTCCTCGGCCGGTCGTGATCCCGTCATCCCGCTGCCGGCGGCGCCGGTCTCCGGTGCCGAGACCTCGACCATCCCGGCCGCCGCGCACACTCCCACCTCTGCTGCTGCCGCCCCTGTTGCTGCCGCCGCTTCGCCGGCGCCGGGTGAGCCGCTCAGTCTGATCGCGGGCGAGCCGGCGCCGGAGTCTCCGGGCGAGTCGGCGCCGGTGGGCTCGTCGACGGATCCGCTGTTCGGCCGGCTGGCCGACCGGCCGGGACGGCGTCGACCGGCGCCGCAGCCGACCGACCTGCCGATCTTCCAGGCGTCCGCGGTGGGTGCCTGGGTGGCGGAGACGGCCGCGGTCCGCGCCCGGGAGGCAGAGGCACTCGCGGAGGCGGCGCTCAGCTCCGCCCGCAAGGGCCCTGTGGAGGCCTCCAAGCCGGACACGGCCGCCGTGACCACCCCGGCGCCGGACGGCGGCGACGTTGCGGTCGCCGACAACGCCACCATCCCGGCCGATGCCGAGCCGGCGCGGATGAAGACCGCTCCCAAGGCCGGTTCCCCGGCGGCTGCGACCGCCAAGAGCGGTTCCTCGACGGGTGATGCTGCGAAGGCCGGTTCCTCGGCGGCCGATGTCGCGAAGGCCGGTTCCGCGGCGGCTGCGGTCGCCAAGAGCGGTTCCGCGGCGGCTGATGTTGCCAAGGCCGGTTCCCTGGCGGGTGCGGTCGCCAAGAGCGATTCGCCGGTGGCTGACGTTGCCAAGGCCGGTTCCTCGGCGGCTGCGGTCGCCAAGAGCGGTTCCCCGGCGGCTGCGGTCGCCAAGAGCGGTTCCCCGGCGGCTGATGTTGCCAAGGCCGGATCGCCGGTGGCTGACGTCGTCGCGAATAGGCCGACCCCGGCCGTCCCGGCCGCTGCGGCCCCGGCGGGGAAGAAGGCCGGATCGGATGCGGCCGGCGCTGCCCCGGTCGAGGCGGTGCCGGGTCGGAACCTCGCCGCCGGCGCCCCGGCGGCGGGCAGCGCGGGACGGCCGGCCACGGCCGCGAAGTCCGAAGAGCCGAACGTCATCGCCGCCGTGGCCGCGCGCCTGCAGCCGGTCTCCGGCATCGCCGCCCAGGCTCCGGCAGAGCCGACCACGCCCCGCACCGACGTCGCGACCCCCGGGCCGTCCGCGCCCATGGAGGCCGCGGCGAAGGCCGGACCGGCCGCGCCCCGGGTCGCCGAGGTCAAGGCGAAGGAGGTCACCCCGTCCGGCGGCGACAGCGTTCCCGCGGTCTCCGGCGAGACGGCCGGCTCCACCGCGGCGAAGGCGGCCCGGCCCGCCGCCGTGACGCCGAGGAATGCCCTGTTCGGCGGCGCGTCCACGCAGGGCTGGGCGGCCACCGGCCTGACCCGGGCGGACTCCGGTCGCATCGGCCTGCCGAAGCCCTCGGCAAAGGACGCCGCCCCCGCGCCGGGGGTGCGCCCGGCCGACGAAAAGCCGGTGACCCGCGAAGAGCCCGCGCCGACGGGGACCGCGACCGGTGCCTCGCCCGCCGCGGGTGCGCGGCCGCCGGCGCAGGCCCCGAAGCCCGACCCGACCCGGCCGGCATCGGCGACGCCGGCCCGCCCCGCGGCGACCACGAAGACGCCGCCACCGGCCGGTACCGCCGCGGGCACGGCCGGATCGGCGGCCCCGGCGCAGTCGACCGGCCCGAGCAGGTCGGGCGGGCAGGGCACCTCGGCCGCCCCGCACCACGTCGCGCCGGCCACGCCCGGTTCGGCCGGCAAGGCGGCCACACCGCCCCCGGCGGGTGCCAGGACGGCGGCCCCGGCTCCGTCCGGTGCCAAGACGGGCGCGCCCGCGCCTTCCGCTGCCAGTACAGGCGCGCCGGCCACGTCCGGCGGCAAGGCGCCCACCTCGGCCCCGGCCGGTGGCAAGCCCGCCACGGTTGCGCCGTCCGGTGCCAAGCCGACCACCCCGGCTTCGCCCGCCGTGAAAGCCGCCGCCGCGCCGCCGACCGCGGTTAAGTCCGCCACGCCGCCTGCCGCCGTGAAGGCCGCCACGCCGGCCGGCGCGGTGCGGAGCACGACGCCGACGCCGACCCGCCCGGCGCCCACCGAGCCCAAGCCGACGCCGCCGACCAGCCCGTCCCTGCCCCGGCCTGCGGTGCCCGGGCCGTCGCGGCCGACCGATCCGGACCGCGAGCCCTCCCCGGCCGGCCGCGGCCCCGCCGTGATTCGCTCCGCGACCCCGGCCGCACCACGATCGGCCGCGGCTGCCGAGCCCCGGCGCGACGTCCAGCCCTCGCCGACCCGGCCGGTGAACCCGACCGGCGCGATCGCCGACGCCGCCCGGCCCGCGCCCAAGACGGACCCGCGCATCGCCGAGCAGCGCAACGCCGGCCTCCGCCCGATGGCCGAGCCGGCGAAGACGACGACAGGGAGCCAGCCGGCGACGGCCGGGACCCAGCGGACGACGACAGGGAGCCAGCCGGCGACGGCCGGGACTCAGCGGACGACGACAGGGAGCCAGCCGGCGACGGCCGGGACTCAGCGGACGACGGCGGGGACTCAGCGGACGACGGCGGGGAGTCAGTCGGCGACGGCCGGGACCCAGCCTGCCGACCAGGCCGGCGCTCAGGCGGCGAACGCCAAGGCGGAGGCCGACGGCAAACCGGCGACGCGCCTGAGCGACTACAAGGCGGAGGTCGCCGAGCTGCTCGGCGGCGACGCCGCGGCCCGCCGGCGCCGGCGGGCCACCACCGCCTCCGGCCTGCCGACGGCCGATCCCGCGACCCAGGTTCCACCGATCAAGCTCACCCGCCCGCCCCGCAAGGGCGGCCCGCGCCGGCAGCCCACCGAGGAGTAGCCGGCGACGAAGCTGGGCGGCCGCGGCACACCACCACGCCAAGCCGCGGCCGCCCGCCCCGACTACCGAAAGGGCCCTCCGCGCTGCCGACGCGGAGGGCCCTTTACCGGGGGAACGGAGTAACCGATTGGGGGTTTCGTCCGTTAAGAACAGTTTAAACCCTGCTAGGCGGAACTGGGTAGCCCTATCCCGAATACGGGTTATCTAGGGTGAAACCGGCCCCGTGCGGGTGTTGCGCCCGCGCGGGTGGGTGGAGCGGACGCGGCGGCGCGCTGTCCGCTCGACGCGTAGGCTGGCCCTGTGGCGGATCTTCTGGTGTGGATGGACTGTGAGATGACGGGTCTCGACCTGGGCAAGGACGCCCTGATCGAGGTGGCCGCGCTGGTGACCGGGCCCGATCTCGAAATTCTCGGCGAGGGCGTCGACCTCGTCATTCACGCCGACGACGCGGCCCTCGACGCGATGCCCGAGGTGGTGCGCGAGATGCACGCCAAGTCGGGCCTCACCGACGAGGTGCGCAGGTCGACGGTCACCATGGCCGAGGCCGAGGACGCCGTCCTGACGTACATCAGGGAGTTCGTGCCGAACCCGCGCACCGCGCCCCTCTGCGGCAACTCGATCGCCACCGACCGCGGCTTCCTCGCCCGCGACATGCCGACGCTCGACGACTTCCTGCACTACCGCATGATCGACGTCTCGTCGATCAAGGAGCTGACCCGCCGCTGGTACCCGCGGGTGTACTTCGGCCAGCCGCAGAAGGGCCTGGCGCACCGGGCCCTGGCCGACATCCGCGAGAGCATCCGCGAGCTGGAGTACTACCGCCGCACCGTCTTCGTCCCGCTGCCCGGCCCGGACGTCGACCAGGCCCGCGCCATCGCCGCCGAGCTGTAGGGCGAACGTCGGGCACGCCGCGCGGTAACCCGGTCGACGACCGGGTGGGTGTTGCCGCTATGCTTGTCCGGCACCCGCCGCGGAAGTCCTTCCACGGCGCGGCGGCATGGTGGTCGTAGCTCAGCTGGTAGAGCACCGGGTTGTGGTCCCGGGGGCCGCGGGTTCAAGTCCCGTCGATCACCCCACTGAAAGTCCAGGTCGAAGCGCCTGATCGCGAATGCGGTCAGGCGCTTCGCCGTTCGGGGCCGAGGCGGTGCTTCGCACCGGCGGGGTGTCGTGTGGGTTGCGGAGGACCGCTAGTCTGCGACTCTGCGTGTTGCTGCCACAGCTTGTGGTGATCAACTGGGGAGTGGCCCATGGTGGATGTGATCGTGGCGGCGTTGGAGGCCGAGCCCGGGGTGTGGCAGACCAGCATCGGCCAGGACCTGCGGGACACGGGCGCGGCGACCGACGAGCAGGTTCTCGCGGCCGCGCGCGAGCTGCTCGCCCTGGCGGGTGCGGCCGGGAGTCAAACGTTCCGGGTGGATGCCTCGCACGCCAAGGGCTTGCAGGTCGGGGACCACAACACCCAGACCGACACCTTCAACTGACCTGGCCCGCTGATGGACGCCGCGCACGCCAGGGGTGTGCAGGCCGGCGACGGCAACGTCCAGCACAACTACTTCGGACGGCGGCCGGTCGTGACCTGGCCCTGCCGGGTCGGGGCGGTCCCCCGGCTGGCCCACCAGCGGCAGCGGCGCCCGGCCGACGATCTGCTGGCCGAGGTGACCGCGGGCGGTGCCACGGCGGTGGTGTGTCAGGTGCTGTCCGGGATGGGCGGGGTCGGCAAGACCCAGCTGGCGGCGAACCTGGCCGAACACCTGTGGCAGCACAGGACGGTGGATCTGCTGGTGTGGGTGACCGCCGGCAGCCGCGAGACCGTCGTGAACAGCTACGCGCAGGTCGCCGCCGATGTCACCGGGGCCGAGGACCCGGACCCGTTGCGGGCGGCGCAGCGGTTGCTGGCCTGGCTGGCCGGCACCGACCGGCGGTGGCTGATCGTCCTCGATGACGTCGCCGATCCGCAGGATCTGGCCGGGTTGTGGCCACCGGACACCACCTCGGGGCGCACGGTGGTCACCACCCGCCGCCGGGACGCGGCGTTGCTCGACGGCCGGCACCTGGTCGACGTGGGCATCTTCACCGAGCAGGAAGCCGCCGACTACCTGCGGGGGCGGCTCGTGGACAGCCCGCACCAGCTCGATGAGGCGGACCAGCTCGCCGCCGACCTCGGCTTCCTGCCGCTGGCCCTGGCGCAGGCGGCGACCTACCTCCGGGACCAGGATCTGACCTGCGCCGGCTACCGGCAGCGGCTGCGCAACAGACGGCTCGACCGGCTGCACCCGAAGGCGCTGCCCGACGGACAGCAGCAGGCTGTCGCGGAGACGTGGGGCCTGTCGATCGAGCTGGCCGACGCCGACACCGACGGGCTGGCCGGGATCGTGCTGCAACTCGCCGCGATCCTGGACCCCAACGGCATCCCCACCAGCATCTTCAGCGCCGGAGCGGCGCTCGGCCATTACCGGGACCGCCTCGGCCGTGACGTCGACGGCGACGACGCCCACGACGCGGTGCGCGCCCTGCACCGGCTCGGCCTAGCCGACACCACCTGCGACCCCGACCTGGGTGCCGGCCTGCTGCGGGTGCATGCCCTGGTCCAACGTGTCGTCCGCGAGGCCACCCCGGAACCACAGCGACCGGTGTTGCCACACACCGCCGCCGATGCCCTCCGGAAGGTGTGGCCCGGCATCGAACGCGACACCGCCACCGCCCGGCTCGGGCAGCTGCTCCGGGCGAACACCACCACCCTGACCGCCGTCACCGGCGAACGCATGTGGCACACCCTCGCCGGCGTCGCCGGCGCCCACCCGGTGCTGTTTCGCACCGGCCGGAGTCTCGGCGAGATGGGCCTGGTCGCCGCTGCCCGCGATCACTTCCAGCAGTTGTACGCCGATAGCGCCCGGGTACTCGGGCCGGACCACCCGGACACCCTGACCGCCCGCCAAGGCTTCGCCTACTGGCGTGGAGCGGCGGGGGATGTGGCCGGCGCCGTCGTCGCGTTCGAGTCGTTGCTGGCCGACCGGGGCCGGGTGCTCGGCCCTGACCACCCGAACACCCTGACCACCCGCCACAACCTCGCCTACTGGCGTGGTGCGGCGGGGGATCCGGCCGGTGCCGCCGCCGCCCTCGAGCCGTTGCTGGACGACTGCCTGCGGGTGTTCGGGCCGGACCACCCGGACACCCTGACCGTCCGGAGCAATCTCTCCCGATGGCAGGGCATGGCGGGCGACGTGGCCGGTGCCGCCGCCGCCCTTGAGTCCCTGCTCGCCGATCGGGTGCGAGTGCTCGGCCCGGACCACCCGGACACCCTGACCGCCCGCCACAACCTTGCCGGCTGGCGGGGTGAGGCGGGGGATCCGGCCGGTGCCGCCGCCGACTTCGAGTCCCTGCTGGCCGACTGTCTACAGGTGCTCGGCCCGGACCACCCGGACACCCTGACCACCTGTGGCAACCTCGCCCGGTGGCGGGGTGTGGCAGGGGATGCGGCCGGTGCCGCCGCCGCCTTCGAGTCGCTGCTGGACGACTTCCTGCGGGTGCTCGGCCCGGACCATCCGCACACCCTGACCACCCGCAGCAACCTTGCCGGCATGCGGGGTGAGGCGGGGGACCCGGCCGGGGCTGCCGCCGCGTACGAGTCGCTGCTGGCCGACTGCCTGCGGGTGTTCGGCCCGAGCCACCCGCACACCGTGACGAACAGCCGAAACCTCGCCTACTGGCGGAGGAAGGCGGCAGCTACAAGGGACGGCTGACAACGCCACAGCTGTTGTTACTGGTTGGTGCGGTCGCGGAAGGTCCAGGCCGTGCTGGTCGTCGGCGTGCGCAGGCTGCCCGCCCGTGGTGCCGGAACCGGCGGAGCGACGGTTCCGCTCTGCTCCAGCCGCGAGGCCAGGTAGGCCGCGGCCGCCCGGTCCTCGTCGGTCGGGGCCGCCATCAGGGCGTAGGCCAGGCCGAGGACGCCGAAGATGACCGCGAGTCCGATCGGGATGAGCAGCGTGCCGGCGGTCGCACCGGACGGCGGGTCGAGGCCGGCGGCGGTCGGCCGCACGGACATGGCGGACATGCCGGTGAAGTGCATGCCGTTGACCGCGACGCCCATGACCAGCGCCGACGCCACGATCGCCGACGGGCGCCGCACGGTCATGGCGAGCCACAGCGCCACCGTCGCGGCCACCACCGCGATGATCACGGCGGCCACGACGCGGCTGGTCAGGTACTCGATGGTGCCGTCGAGGCGCATCGCGTACATGCCGGTGAAGTGCATTGCGGCGACGCCGAGGCCGGCGAAGAGGCCGCCGATGATGAAGCGGACGGCGTGCGTTCTGGTGCCGCGGGCGACGATGAACAGGCCGATGCCGACGGCCGCGATCGCGAGGACCGCGCTCAGGGCGGTCACGGTCACGTCGTAGCGGATCGGCATGTCGGTGACGCTGAAGCCGAGCATCGCGACGAAGTGCATGGTCCAGATTCCGGTGCCGCCGATCGCCACCGCGGCGAGCGTGAGCCACCACGTACGCCAGCCCGCGCTGTGCGCCGTACGCACCCGCGAGGCGCAGATCAGCCCGAGCAGCGAGCCGAGGACGGACAGCGTGTAGCTCACGGTCGGTGTGATCCAGCCGTGTTCGAAATGATGGATCTGTGCCACCCGGTACAACCCCCTTGATTGACGTGCCAGAGGCATCGTGCCTGGTGCGGGTGATTTCTGCAGGGCAGTGTGAGACAGGTTGCGGCCGATGAGTGGGTGTCCCATCGGCTGTTCGGTCGCGATGATCAGGAGTCGAAGCCGAGGCCGACCCGGTCCAGGGCGCGCAGCCAGGCGTTGCGGCGGCCCTCGTGGCGGTCCGCTCGGGCGATGGACCAGCGGGTCAGCTCGATCACCCCGGTGCGGACCGGCTCCGGCGGGAACGGGATCGGCTTGCGGCGCACCATCTTCAGCTCGGTCCGCTCGGTCGGCCGGTTCGTGAGCAGGTCCAGCATCACGTTCGCGCCGAAGCGGGTCGCGCCGACGCCGAGGCCCGTGTAGCCGGCCGCGTACGCCAGGCGCCCGCCGTACGCCGTACCGAAGAAGCTGCTGAACCGGCTGCAGGTGTCGATGACGCCGCCCCATTTGTGGGTGAAACGCACGTCCGCGAGCTGTGGGAAGGTCTCGGCGAAGTGGTCGGCGAGCACGGCGAACGTCGCCTCGCGCTGGTCGCGTTCGGGGCTGATCCGCCCGCCGGAGTAGTAGATGGCGTCGTAGCCGCCCCAGAGGATCCGGTTGTCCGCGGTGAGCCGGTAGTAGTGGAACTGGTTGCCGCCGTCGCCGACGCCCTGCCGGTGCCGCCACCCGATCGCCGCGAGCTGGCCGGCGGTCAGCGGCTCGGTCATCAGCGCGTAGTCGTAGATCGGCACGACGTAGTGGTGCAGCCGGCGGAGCAGGCCGGCGTGCGCCCCGGTGGCCAGCGCGACGTGCGCCGCGTCGACCCGGCCCCGCCAGGTGTGCAGGCGCAGCCCGCCCCGCGCCGCGGTGATCCGCTCGACGGGTGAGTTCTCGTAGATGCGCACGCCGAGGTCGAGGCACGCCCGGCGCAGGCCCCAGACCAGCCGGGCCGGGTCGATCATCGCGCAGCCGGTGCGGTCCCAGACCCCGCCGAGGTAGGTGGGCGAGCCGACCTCGGCCCGGACCTGCTCGCGGTCCAGCAGCCGCACGTCCAGGCCGCGGGCGGCGGCCTCGTCGTGGTACGCGGTCAGCTCCCGCAACTGCCACTCGGCCGTGGCGACCAGCAGCTCCCCGGTACGGGCGAAGTCGCACCCGATCCCGTACCGCTCGACGGTCTCCTCGATCTCGTCGAGGTTGCCGCGCCCCAGCCGCTCCAGGGTGTCCATCTCGTCGGGGAACCGGCTCAGCCCGTTGTCGAACCCGTGGGTGAGGCTCGCCGAGCAGAAGCCGCCGTTGCGCCCGGACGCGGCCCAGCCGGCCGTGCCCGCCTCGACGATCACGACGTCGCGCCCGGGGTCGCGTTCCTTGGCGAGCAGCGCCGTCCACAGCCCGCTGTAGCCGGCGCCGACCACCGCCAGGTCCGCGGAGTCCACGCTGTGCAGGGGCTCCGCGGCCGGCGGCGCGCCGGCCTGGCCCAGCCAGTACGGCTCGGGCGCGGCGTCGGCGAGCGAGGAGTTCGCCACGGTCAGCGTCGCCGGGACCGGATGCTGGTCACCACCGCGATGAGCACGCCGGTCATGAAGATCAGCGTGCCCATGACGTTGACCTGCGGCGGCAGGCCGACCCGGGTGGCGCCCCAGATCCACAGCGGGAACGTGACGGTGGTGCCCGCGGTGAAGTTGGAGACCACGAAGTCGTCGATCGACAGGGCGAAGGCCAGCATCATGCCGGAGGCGACGGCGGGCAGGATGATCGGGAAGGTGATCCGCCAGAACGTCGTCCACGGGCTCGCGCCCAGGTCGGCGGCGGCCTCCTCGATCGAGCGGTCCAGGGTCAGCACCCGGGCACGCACCACGACCGCGACGAACGAGATCGAGAACATGATGTGCGCGATCGTGATGGTGGTGACGCCGAGGCCGGCGCCGAGCGACACGAAGAGGGTCAGCAGCGAGGCGCCCATCACCAACTCCGGCGAGGACATCGTGGCGAACATGACCAGGTTGACCGTGCCCGAGCCGCGGAAGCGGTGGCGGCCGAGCGCGTACCCGACGCCGGTGCCGAGCGCGCCGGCGATGACCGCGGTCAGCACGGCGACCACCAGGGAGATCACCAGCGCCTTGGTCAACTCGTCGAGGGCGAAGACCTGGCCGTACCACTTGAGGGTGAAGCCCTCCCAGGTCTGGTTGTAGCGGCCCTGGGTGTCGTTGAAGCCGAACAGGATCATGATGAGCACCGGCAGCGTGAGCCACGCGATGATCACCCAGGTGTAGATGTGCAGCGCCCGGCCGCCGCTGATCCGCGGCCCGCGGGAAGCGACCTGGGTCATCGTGCCGCCACCTTCATGACATCCTCCGTGCCCAGCGCCTTGGCGTACGCGAAGACGCCGATCAGCAGCACCGCCATCAGCGTGAACGACAGGGCGGATGCCGTCGGATAGTTGGAGCTGACCAGGTACTGCGACTGGATGACCTGCCCGATCATCGTGGTCGTCGAGCTGCCCAGCACTGCCGAGTTGACGTAGTCGGAGCTGGCCGGCACGAACGTCATCAGCACGCCGGCGAAGACGCCGGGCAGCGCCAGCGGGAAGATCACCTTGCGGAACGCGGTGGCCGGGTCGGCGTACAGGTCCCGGGCGGCCTCGACGACGCGCGGGTCGATGCGCTCCAGCGCCACGTAGATCGGCAGCACCATGAACGGCACGAAGTTGTACACCAGGCCGCCGATCACCGCGGCCGGCGTACCGAGGATGTGGAATGTCTCGGGCAGCAGGCCGAGCTGCTTGAGCGGGCCGAGCAGCATGCCCTCGTCGGTGAGGATCTGCCGCCACGAGATGGTCCGCAGCACGAAGGAGACGAAGAACGGCAGCAGCAGCAGGAAGAGGTAGGTCGGCTTGCGCCGCCCGCCGTAGAAGGCGATCCAGTACGCGACCGGGAAGGCCACCACGATCAGCACGATCGTGGTGATCGCCCCGTAGATCAGCGAGCGCACCAGCTGGACGCGGTAGTTCGTGATCGCGTCGACGTAGGTCTGCCAGTGGCCGGTGAAGACGTACCCGGAGACGACGTCGCCCTCCTGCAGCGACAGGGACAGCATCGTCACCATCGGTATCACGAAGAAGAGCAGCAGCCACAGGCCGCCCGGCAGGATCTGCAGGTAGGGCGCCAGCACGCGCCGGGTCCGGTACACGGCGTCAGGCCAGCACGATCGGTTCGAAGATGCTCTGGTACTCCTGCTGCTCGGCAACCGTCTTGAAGTCCCGGTAGTAGTGCAGGTTCGCGTAGTCGGTTGGCGCGGGGAAGACCAGCGGGCTGACGGCGACGGCCTCCATGGCGGCCTTGTCGTCGCCGGAGAGCTTGGCCGCGTCCTTCTTGATCTGCTGCTGCGCGGCTGGCACCGGGCAGACGAAGTTGATGTACTCGGCCAGCGTCGCCGCGTTCTCGACCTCGTAGAAGAAGTCCATCAGCTTGATCGCGTCGAGCGGGTTCTGCGCCGTCACCGGGATCGCGAAGTTGTCGGTCCAGAGGGTGCCGCCCTCCTGTGGGATGACGAACTTGAAGTCCGTTCCGTCGGAGACGTTCTTCTGGAAGACGTCGCCGGACCAGGCCTGGGTGATCCAGACCTCGCCCTTGCCGAGCGCGTCGATGTAGCTCTGGTCGTAGTAGTTGCGGACCATGCCGGCGCTCTTCTGCTCCTTGAGCTTCTCGGCGGCCTTGCGCCAGTCGTCCGGCGTCGACTCACCGGGTTTGATGCCGGCCGCCATCATGCCGAAGTTGCCCAGCTCCTGGGTGTCGGAGAACATGCCGACCTTGCCCTTGAAGGCCGGGTCCCAGAGGTCGGCGAGCTTGGTGATCGGCCGGCTGACCTTCTTCGGGTCGTACGCGATGCCGGTCATCCCGGAGGTCCACGGGATGGTGTAGACGTTGCCCTTGTCGAAGGCCTCGTTCGAGTACGCCTTGTCGGCGTTGGCCACGTAGTTCGGCAGCTTCGAGTGGTCCAGCGGCGCGAGGAAGCCCGAGTCGACGAACTGCTTGAACTGGATGCCGTTGGTGATGACCATCAGGTCGTAGCCGATGGACTGGCCGGCGGCGAGCTGCGGCTGGACCTTGGCGAACCAGGGCCCCATCTCCTGGATGACCTCCTGGTAGTTCACCTTGACCCCGGTGGCCGCGGTGAACTTCTTGAGCTCGGGCTGCTTGGGGTCCATGTAGAGCGGCCAGTTGGCGAAGTTCAGCGTGCCGGTGCTGGTCTTGCCGGCCCAGTACTTGGCGACGGCGTCCGGCGGGGGTGCGCTCTGCGTCGACTGACCGGTGCCCTTGACGCCGCACGCGGACAGCGCCGCGCCGAAGGCCGCGAGGCCGGACATGCGCAGGGCGTCACGCCGGCCGAGCCGCCGCTGGGTCATCCCGCGGATCAGGGCGGGGTCGGGGGAGAACGGCTGACTCATCAGACTCCGATCGGGTACGAGTGCTGGGGACTCCAGGTGAGGAACACCCGGTCGCCGGGACCGGCCAGGTCCTCGGCGGAGTACGCGTTCTGGTCGAAGACCACGAGGTCGGGGCCCACCGAGGTCTTCACCGTGTAGTTGGTCGAGGTGCCGTGGTAGACCACGTCGGTGACGACGCCGGTGAGCACGCTGTCGCCGGTTCCCGTCGGCGCGGCCTGCGACAGGTCGATCTTCTCGGGCCGGACCGAGACCTCGATCTCGTCGCCGGTCGCCATCGCGCCGGACACCGGAACCAGTACCCGTTCGCCCTCGCCGTACGCCAGCACGGCCACGCCGTCCGCGATGCTCTCGACGACGCCGTCGAGCAGGTTCGACGTACCGATGAAGCCGGCGACGAACCGGGTGGCCGGCCGCTCGTAGATCTCCCGCGGCGAGCCGAGCTGTTCGATGCGCCCGGCGTCCATGACCGCGATCCGGTCGGACATCGTCAGCGCCTCGCCCTGGTCGTGCGTCACGTAGACGAACGTGATGCCCACCTCGCGCTGGATGCGCTTGAGCTCGACCTGCATCTGCTGGCGCAGCTTGAGGTCGAGCGCGCCGAGCGGCTCGTCGAGCAGCAGCGCCCGCGGCCGGTTGACCAGCGCCCGGGCCAGCGCGACCCGCTGCTGCTGGCCGCCCGACATCTCCCGCGGCGCCCGCTTCTCCATGCCGGTCAGCGAGACGATCTCCATGATCTCGCCGACCCGGCGGCGGATCTCGCCCTTGTCGACCTTCTTGCGCTCCAACCCGAAGGCCACATTCTGGTACGCGTTCAGGTGCGGGAAGAGGGCGTAGGACTGGAACACCATGTTGACGTCGCGCTTGTTCGGCGAGACCCGGGTGACGTCCTTGCCATCGAGGTACACCGTGCCGCCGGTCGGCTCCTCGAAGCCGGCGATCATCCGCATCGTGGTGGTCTTGCCGCAGCCGGAGGGTCCGAGCAGGGAGAAGAACTCGCCCGACCCGATGCTCAGGTCCAGGCGGCGCACGGCCTGCACCTTCTCGCCGTGCGACAGGTACTCCTTGTGGACGCCGGCCAGTTCGATCGCGGGCCGGGCGACGTCGTCGCCGGGGTCTTCGTTCACGATGGACATTCGTACCTCTCAGCCGAGGTGGCTCATCACGTGTTTGATCCGGGTGTATTCCTCGAAGCCGTACATCGAGAGGTCCTTGCCGTACCCGGAGTGGCCGAAACCGCCGTGCGGCATCTCGGAGACGAAAGGCAGGTGCGTGTTGATCCACACCGCGCCGAAGTTCAGCCGGCGGGTGACCCGCATGGCCCGGCCGTGGTCGCGCGTCCACACGCTCGCGCTGAGCCCGAAACGCACGTCGTTGGCCCACCGGACGGCGGCGTCCTCGCCGGTGAATTCCTGGACGGTGATGACCGGGCCGAAGACCTCGTCCTGGATCATCTCGTCGTGCTGCAGCAGGCCGGCGACGACGGTCGGCTCGACGAAGTAGCCACGGTCGCCGACTTGCCCGCCGCCGGTGACGATCCGTGCGTGGTCCGGCGCCCGGTCCAGGAAGCCGCGGACCCGAGCCAGCTGGGCGGCGTTGTTGACCGGCCCGAAGTAGGCGTCCGGGTCGGCGGGCCCGCCGACCCGGGTCTGCTTGGCCGCGGCGGCCAGCGCGGCGGTGAACTCGGCGGCGATCCGGGCGTCGACCAGGACCCGGGTGGCCGCGGTGCAGTCCTGCCCGGCGTTGAAGTAGCCGGCGCCGGCGATGGCCGCGGCGGCCGCCTCGATGTCGACGTCCTCGAAGACGATCACCGGGGCCTTGCCGCCGAGCTCGAGGTGCACCTTCTTGAGGTCGGCGGCGGCCGCGGCGGCGACCTCCATGCCGGCCCGGGTGGAGCCGGTGATGGACACCAGCTGCGGCGTGGGGTGAACGACCAGGGCCCGGCCGGTGTCGCGGTCGCCGCACACGACGTTGAGCACCCCCGGCGGCAGGAACTCGGCGGCGATCTCGGCGAGCAGCAGCGTGCTGACCGGGGTGGTGTCCGAGGGCTTGAGCACCACGGAGTTGCCGGCCGCGATCGCGGGCGCGAACTTCCACACGGCCATGACCATCGGATAGTTCCAGGGCGTGACCTGCGCGCAGACGCCGATCGGCTCGCGCCGGATCCACGACGTGTGGTCGCGCAGGTACTCGCCCGCGGACCTGCCCTCGAGCACCCGCGCGGCCCCGGCGAAGAACCGCAGCTCGTCGAGGAGCGGCGCCATCTCCTCGTTTCGCGTCGCCTCGAGCGGTTTGCCGGTGTTGCGGCATTCGGCCGAGATGAGCTCGTCTGCCCGGGCCTCGACGGCGTCGGCGATCCGCAGCAGCGCGCGCTGCCGCTCGGCGGGCGTGGTGTCGCGCCAGGCCTCGAAGCCGGCCTCGGCGGAGGTCATCGCGGCGGCGACGTCCTCGGCGGTGGAGACCGGCGCGTGCGCGTACGCCTCTGCGGTACACGGGTCGACCACCGACGAGGTCTCCCCGCCGGCCGGGTCGACATAGGACCCGCCGATGAAGTTGCGGAGGACCGGTAGGTCAGTGCTCACGAGGTGGCCTCCCGCCCGGGGCTGTGACAGCCCCCACACGAAGAGGTGGACCTTGACATAGTCAAAGCCCTAAAAACAAGGGAATCCGAAGGATTTTGCAAAGATGAAACGGAATCAGATGCGTGCATACGCGTCAGCCACGTAATCCGGCGTCGGGCGGCCGGAATCGCCCGGTTTCCGCACCCGGCCCGGACGGATGCGCTCCGTCCGGGCCGTCGGCCGGTCAGGCGGTCGAGCAGACGGTGCCGTTGAGGGTGAACGCGCCCGGCGGCACGTTCGGCCCGCTGTAGGCGCCGACGAACCCGACGGTGGTGGTCCCGCCCCCGGCGGCGAGCGTGCCGTCACTGGTCACCCGGACCTTCGTGCCGGTCTGTTCCCAGCTGGCGTTCCACCCGCTGGACACGCTCTGCCACCTGGTCGGCCAGGTGAAGGCCAACGTCCAGCCGCCGACCGGGCTGGCCGAGTTGTTGGTGATGTCGATCTGCCCGACGAACCCGTTGCCCCAGTCGGTGGTGTTCGTCAGCCGTACCGTGCAGGCCGACTCCACCGGGCCGGTGGTGGTGAACGTCAGCGGCAGCGACGACAGCGACGTGCCGCCCGCGGTGTCGCGGGCCAGCACGTTCACCGTGTACCGGCGGCCCGGCTCCAGGTTGCGCACGGTGAACGACGTGCCGGTCGTCTCGCCGAGCTGCTCGGCGGCGCCGCCGTTCTGCCGGTAGAGCTCGTACTTGGCGATCGGCCGGCCGCCGGCCTGCGCGGCGGGCCAGGAGATCGTCGCGGTCCGGTCGGTGACCGCGCCGGCCACCGGGCGGCCCGGCGCCTGCGGCGCGGCACCGCCGGCGTTACCCGGGCGCAGGGTCAGGAGCGTGAGCGAGTACGCCGGGAGCGTCTGCGCGGTGGCCGTGCCCGCCGGCGCGGTGTGCACCGCGTCGGCCCCGTTGGTGTAGGTCGCCACCGTCGGCACCGCACCCGCCGGCGTCCAGCCGTGGTAGCGCAGGTCGACCGTGTGCGCGCTGTCCGGGTCCTTGTTGACCAGCAGGACGGCCAGATCGCCGTTGGGCCGGCGGGACGCGTGCGCGCTGACCAGCGGATTGCTCGCCCCGGCCCGGACCAGCTGGTCGCCCGCGCGGGCGAAGGACCCCATCAGCCTCAGGGCGTGGTACGGCGCGAACGGCGTGTTCATCGGCGGCTCACAGACCGAGCCGTCGGACGTGCAGCCGCCGCTGGAGAGCAGCCCGAAGTCGCCGTAGTCGCGCTGCCCGGCGACGGTCGACACGGTGCCGATCCCGTTGTGCACGTTCCACCACTGCACGGTGAAGACGCCCTGCTCCAGCAGGCCGCTGTAGACGTCCGCGAGGAACAGCGCGCCCGGCTGGGTGTTCTGGCCGACGCCGACGTTGAGCTCGGTCATGCTGATGCCGATGCGGCCGGCGTTCGCACCCGCGTACCGGGCCAGCTGGCCCCGGAGCAGGTACATCGCGTCCTCGATGTGCTCGGTCCTGCTCAGCGACTCGGCGGCGGTGCCGCCGCCGGGATACCAGTGGACGTCCACGAAGTCGATCGACGCGCCCGCGCGGGTGAGCACCTCGGCGTTCCACGTGCCCTGGTCGCCGGTGCCGACGATGCCGTCGGGCCAGTTGCCGGGCATGGTGAGCACCGCGCCGACCTTGATGCTCGGGTCGACGGCCTTCATCGCCGCCGCGTACGCGACCACGTGCGCCGCGTACTCCTTGGGGCTCTTGTCGGCGTGGTCGTCGGCCTCCCAGGCGGCGCCGTAGTGGCCGTTGCCGTAGTTCTCGTTGCCGATCGTCCAGTAGGTCGCGCCGTAGCCCTTGGTGACGTTGGCGTACCGCACCCAGTCGGCCGCCTCCTGCGCGGTACCGGTCCCGTAGTTGGCGATGATCATCGGCTGGGCGCCGGTCCGCTTGACCCCGGCCATGAACGTGTCGAAGTCGGTGTTCGGCGCGACGTAGCCGCCGGGCGCGGTGTGGTCGCGCCAGTGGTAGATGTCGGCGTAGGAGCCGCCCGGGTACCGGAGCATCTGCACGCCGGCGTCCTTGAGCAGGCCGGAGACGGCGGTGGTGCCGAGCTCGGCGTCCCAGATGGCGTGGTTCACGCCGAGCGCGGTGCCGGGCACGGTGGCGAGGCCGGCCCGGACGTCGACGTCGACCGCGGTGTCGGCCGCGACGGGGGCGGCCTGTGCGCCGGGCGGCGCGGCGGTGGCGGTGACCGCCACGAGCAGGACGGCGCTCGCGAGGGCGCGCCGGAGGGTGGAGGAATGCACGGCTGTCTCCATGGGTGAGAGCGGGGACGATGGGAGCGCTCCCATAGTCGGCACCTAAAGAGACGTCTGTCAATGATCGGTGGCTACCCGGCCAGGTGTTCGCGCAGGAACTCCAGCGCGCGGACCTCGTCGAGGATGCCGCCACCCTCGTGGCCGTTGTACTCCCAGAGCTGCATCCGGCGCGGCCCGGCGTACTCGTGGAATGCGCCGTAGACGGTGGACGGCGGGCACGTCGCGTCCATCAGCGCCACCGAGAACAGCGCCGGCGCGCCCGCCCGCCGGGCGAGATTGACCCCGTCGAAGTACCCGAGCGTCCGGTGCACCCGCTCGACGCTCTCCCGGTGGGTCTTGAGGTAGTCGGCGATCTCCCGGTACGGGTACGAGTCGGTGATCCGGGTGGCGCGCGGGAAGTCGCAGAGGAACGGCACGAACGCGACGGCCGCCGCGAGATCGGCGCGCAGCCCCGCGACGGCGATCGCCAGCCCGCCGCCCTGGCTGCCGCCGAGCACGGCGACCCGGCCCGCGTCGACCTGCGGCAGCGACCGGGCGGCGTCGACGGCCCGCACCGCGTCGGTGTACAGCCGCCGGTAGTAGTAGCCCGCCGGATCCAGGATGCCGCGGGTCATCACGCCCGGCACCTGCGGGCCCGCCGGCGCCGGGTCCGGTGTCTCGCCGACGCTCCACCCGGAGCCCTGGCCCCGGGTGTCCATCTGTAGGTGCGCGAAGCCGGCCGAGGCCCAGAACAGGTTCTCGCAGGCGTGCCCGCGGCCGCCGCCGTAGCCCACGTACTGCACCACCGCCGGCAGCGGGCCGGCGTGCCCGGCCGGCACCCGCAGCCAGGCGCGGACGTCCTGACCGGCGTAGCCGCGGAACGTCACGTCGTAGGTGTCGATGGTGCGCAGGCCGGTCGCGACCGGCTCCAGGCGTACGCCGATGTCGTGCCCGGCGGCCTCGGCCAGCGTGCCGGCCCAGAACGCGTCGAAGTCCGACGGCTCGATCTGCGCGCTGCGGTACGACTCGAGCTCGTCCAGGGGCAGATCGGTCAGCATGGCTGTTCCTCCAGGTGGAACCCGTTCTCGAGATAGGCCGCCGTGCCCCGGTCGCGGGCGCTGACCGCGGCGGCCAGGCGCCGAGCCAGCAGCTCCGGGAGTCGCTCGCCGGCCTCCCGCTCGGTGCACCAGGCCCAGCCGCGCAGCTCCGCGGCGGGCAGCCGGATCAGCGCGGCCTGCTCCGGCGCGAGGACCCCGCCGTCGAACACCAGCATCAGGCCCTCGGTGCGCTCCGGCCGCGGCGGCACCCAGTCGGTCACCAGCAGCCGGCCCGGCCGCACCGGCAGGCCGAGCTCCTCCTCGATCTCGCGTACGGCCGCGGCGTGCGGCGACTCGCCGGCCTCCACCGTGCCGCCCGGGATCTCCCAGTGGGCTTTGTAGGTCGGCTCGACGAGCAGGACCCGGTCCCGGCCGTCGGAGAGCAGCACCCCGGCGGCCATCCGCTTGCGGGGGAGCGTTGCGGTGAAGTCATCGGACACGAGTCAGCTCCATCAGGGCACCCTAGGTTCGGCGCCGAGCACTTCGAACAGGTGACGCCGCATGGGATTGTCGGAAATGTCCGGCATGATCACATTGAGTAGGTCGGCGGCCAACGCGCGGCCACTGTCATCCTGTGAAGCCAGGTCGATCAGGAGCCGTTCGCTCTCGGCGGCGCTCCGGTACAGATCGCCCGCCAACAGCCGCCCGAAGATCGTCGCCAGGTTCCGGCCCGAGGGCGTGGCGGCTTCGTCGATGAGTTGCCGGACCAGCAGGCGCCGTCGTCTTGGCTCGGTCGTGAGCGCTAACGCCCATCTGTACTGCGCGGCGCGCAGCTCGCCGGCCTCCGGGTCGGCCGGCGACAGGAGGAGCTGCAGGAAGAGCGCCGTCTCGGAGACCAGGAATGGCTGGCCGTCGATCTGGTGCAGTTGCGGTATTTCCGCGGTCTGCCAGAACGGCATCAGGTCGTAGAGGTGCTCGCGCACGTCGTGGGCGGTCTGTACGAAGGCTGATCCGCGCAGTGACCGTCCCACGTGGCTCTCGGCCGGAACCGACACGTCCGGCGACAGCACCACCCCGGGGTCGTCGGGGCGGCGGGTGGCCGGCCGGACCTCCGGCGGCCACGGCAGGGACTCGTAGACGCTGATCGCGGTGCCGTCCTCCGGGCGTACCTCCAGGCGGGTGGGGTCGGCGTCCAGCCGCCACGCCACGCGCAGCGCCTGCCACAGCCGCTTGCGGTCCTCGGCCTCGAGCTGGCTCTGCCAGAGCAGCGCCTGCCGCCGCCAGTTCACCACGACCGGTTCGCCGACCAACTCGACGGCGTCCACCGGCCCGTCGTTCAGCAGCACCGCGAAGCAGACGAGGTTCGCCGAGAACGCCGCGTGCCGCGCCGCCGACGGCGTCCGGTACGGCTCGTACGCGCTCCTGCTCCAGGTCGGGTGCGGGTATCCGGCGTCGGGCAGCAGTTCCAGGACCAGTTCCCGGCAGGCCTGCCGCTGCCCGGCCGGCAGCCCGGCGAGCAGCCGCCGGCAGAAGTCCCACAGCGGGGCGCGCCGGGCGATCGTGACGAACGACGTCGCCGAGTGCAGCGGGCCGGGGTCGATGACGCCCTGGCGGCGCCGCTGGTGCACCCGCTCCTCGGCCAGGTCGACCAGGTACGCCACGATCTGGCGGGCGGCCAGGAAGTCCCCGAACGTGGCGTGCAGGAACTCGAAGCTGCGCTCCGGCCCGCCGGTGTCCCGGGTGGCCCGGGACTCGTGCACGAAGAAGAAGCGGCCGACCATCAGCTGGCCGACGGTGAGGGCGCGGTGTTCCGCGCCGGCGTGCGCCGGGCGCAGGTCACGCTCCCAGAGCAGTTGCGGTATGTCGGCGTCCAGCTCGGCTTCCAGGATCACGTCGCCGCCGCGGTTGAGGATGGCGATCGCGACAGCGCCGAGGCGCCGCCACTCCGCCTCGATCTCCTCGCGCCGCCGGTCGTCGGTGTGGTTCCGGTGCTGCTTGTCGACCTCCCGCTCGACGAAGTCGGCGAACAGCCGCTCGTAGAGGTCGACCAGGCGGATGCCGTCGGCGGACTGCAGGGCGTTGGCGCCCGCGTCGTAGAGCGCGAGCAGGAGCAGCAGCAGCGGCTGACTCGCCAGCTCGCCGTGCAGGAGAACCGTCTCGGCGGACAGTGGGCGGAGGCTCCGGGCGGCGAGCCCGGCGGCGTTGTGCGCGTTCCACACGTCGAGCCAGGCCCGCACCTGCGGCTCATCGAACGGCTCGAGGCGCAGCACCACAGTGTCACTCGGGAAGCGCGCGCGGTCGGCGACCACCGTGCGGCTGGTGACCAGCACCGCGACGGGCCGGCCGAGCTCGCCCTCGCGCTGCTGGAAGCGCCGGATCTGGTCGAGATAGTCGGCCCGGTTCATCCCGGTGGCCTGCAGCAGCTCGTCGAAGCCGTCCAGGATCACCACCGGCAGCGCGTCGCCGGCCCGCCGGGCGAGATCGGGCCAGGAGACCCGCTCGCCCAGCATCTGGTGCACGGCCTCCTCGATCTGCGCCTGTACCGAGGAGTCGGCGGGCACGTTGCGCAGCTCGACCCGGACGACCAGGAAGTCGGCGGCGGGCAGCCGCGCGGCGAGCGTCCTGGTCAGCGCGGACTTGCCCGAGCCGGGCTGGCCGAGCACCACGAGCGGGTTCACGACGGCGTCCGGGCCGGTGAGGTGCGCCAGCAGGAAGCCCTGCACGTCGTCGACGGCGGTGGACCGTTCCCACCACGCCTCGGTGGCCGGCAGGTCGTAGGGCCCGGCGACCGCGGCCCGGCCGTGCGGATTGATGTAGCCGTCACCGAGGCTCGGCAGCACCACGTGTTCGTGCGCGTGCGCGGAGCCGAGAATGGCCGACTCCAGCCCGCTCCGGTACCGCCGGCCGAGCCCGGTGAGCACGGCGTCGACCGCGACCGCGCCCGACACCGCGCGCAGGTCGGCGAGCCGCGCGGACAGGTCGGACACCGAGTCGCGCAGCAGGGTCCGGGTCGCCTGTGCCTCGACCATGCCGGCCCACACGCCGAACTCGGGCGCCTGGGTGATGAGGGCCCGGTACGCCTGCGTGTACCGCTCGACCGCCGCCCGGCGCACCTGCTCGTCGACCGCCCGCAGGGTGCGCTCGACCGCGTCGTCCTGCCCCTCGAACGCGCTCAGCCCGCCGAGGAAGTCGCGCAACGCGGACGACGCCGACCCGAAGTACTCCGCCAGGGCGTCGAGTGTCGTCTCGAACGGACGGTGCGGCGCGGGCATCGGCGGCGGCGTGTCGACCAGCACCTGCACGAGGTCCGCGTACCGGGTGCTCGCCGCGGTCGAGGTGGCGACGGCCACCTGTTCGCCGGCGGAGAGCCCCGCGAGGGCCAGGTCGACCTCGGGGTGCTCGGCCAGGACGGCGTCGAGCGCCTCGTAGAACGCGGTGACCACGATGATCGCGTGCGCCGCGACGAGTCGCTGCGTACGGTCGAAGCGGCGCACGCCGCTCACCCGCTCGCGCAGGCCCGTCGCCAGCGCGTTCCCCCAGGTGATCAGCTCGCCGCGCAGGGCGAAGAAGTCGTTGGCGCCGAGGCTGCCCACGGTCACGGCGGCCGCGCCCGCCCCGGTCACCGCGCTCAGCGCCTTGATCAAAGGGCTGTCGGCGGCGCCGAGGAGCCGGGCGGCGTCGGCGTAGCCGAGCGGGCGGGAACGCATCTCCCGCAGGGTAGTTCCAGGGTGGACGCGTGGGCAACAAACCGTCAGGCGACCGTCGCGCGCCGTCGATCCTGTGCGCGCAGGGCCTGCCGGAACCTGTCCTCCTCCCACCCCTCGGCCAGCGCCTGCCGGACGAGCTCGGCCTGTGTCCGCGGTGCGAGGCCGCCGACTGGCTGGTCCCGGTCGAGGTTGGTGGGGAACGCATAGCCCTCCGCTGAGGCGGCGACGACGTTCTCCACCGAGCCGGCGTAGGCACGCAGCACCGGGTAGAGCGCGGTCGTGATCGCGACCCGGTCGACGGTCTCCATGGCCCGGCCGAAGGCGGACGAGACCTGCAGCAGGTTCGCCATGCGCCGGATGCCGGCGGACCGGTTGGTGCCGGCGCCGTGGAACAGCGCCGGGTTGAAGAAGGCGGCGTCGCCCTTGGCGAGCGGCAGCTGCACGCGGTGGTCGTCGAAGTAGGCGGTGAACTCCGGCTGGTGAAACGCGACGTAGCCGGCCGGGTACTTCTGCGAGTGCGGCAGGTAGAGCGTCGGGCCGCTCTCCAGCGGCATGTCGACATGCGCCACCGCGCCCTGCAGGGTCAGCGCCGGCGACAGCGCGTGCACGTGCGCCGGATACCGCAGCGCCTGCTCCGCAGACATGAACCCGAGGTGGTAGTCGCGGTGCGCAACCTGTGCGACGCCGCCGGGGTTGACCACATTGACCTGCGAGGTCACCTGGTAGCCGGCGCCCAGCCAGGCCCGGCAGGCCAGCGCGAGCGTGTCGTTGTCGTAGTAGGCGGCGAACGCGGCGGGGTCGCGCAGCGCGAACTTGTCCAGCGCGCCCCACACCCGGTCGTTGGCGCCGGGCTTGGCGAAGTGGTCGCCGCCGGCCACCCCGGCGGCCCGCTGCTCGGAGATCAGCTCGGCGAACACCGCGCTCGCGCGGTCCACCACCGCCGGCGCGAACGCACCGGCGAACATCACCACGCCGGGCCCGTCCATCAGCGCCCGGGCGAGTTCCGCCCGAACCTCCGGAGTGTCGGCGAGCTTGCCGGGATAGATGAGCACGTTGTCGACGACATCGACGGCGTGCGGGTAGTCGGCCGGTTCCGTCTTGGTCTCGCAGACGGCCCGGAAGTCCTCCAGTCGGCAGGTTGTCATGCGGCAACGCTAGATCCGGCAACAACCTCAAAGACCCTTGAAAACCCCTCAAAAACCCATCACCGTGTACGCGTGAAGCACCCGTACCGGATCCGCGAGATCGCCGCGCAGTCCGGCCTCAGCGAGGCCACCGTGGACCGGGTGCTGCACGGGCGCGGCGGGGTCCGGGACAGCACGATCCGCGAGGTCCGGCAGGCGATCTCCGACCTGGACAGGCAGCGCGCCCAGGTGCGGCTCGGCGGCCGCACCTTCATGGTCGACGTGATCGTGCAGGCGCCGCCGCGGTTCTGCGCGGCGATCCGCGCGGCGCTCGAGGCGGAGCTGCCCGGCCTGCGCCCGGCGGTGATCCGCGCCCGCTTCCACCTGCTGGACCACCCGTCGGCGGCCGACGTGGTGTCGGTGCTCGAACGGGTGGCCCGCGGCCGGTCGCACGGCGTGATCCTGAAGGCCCCGGACCGGCCCGAGATCGTCGCGGCCGCGCGCCGCGGGAACGTACCGCTGGTCACCCTGGTGACCGACCTGCCGGCCAGCCCGCGCGTCGCCTACGCGGGCATCGACAACCGCGCGGCCGGCGCCACCGCCGCGTACCTGATCCAGCAGTGGCTGGCCGACCGGGCCGGCGACATCCTGGTGGTGCGCGGGCACGGCTCCTTCCGCGGCGAGGACGAGCGGGAGATGGGTTTCCGCGCCGAGCTGCGCGGCCGGGGTCCGCACCGCCGTCTGTTCGAGGTCGTCGACGCCGAGGACAGCGCCGACGCGGTCGGCGCGGGCATCCGCGAGGTGCTGGCCGGCAACCCGTCGGTCCGCGCGATCTACTCGCTGTACGCCGGCGCCGGGGGCAACTCGGCGGTGGTGGCGGCGTTCGCCGCGCGGCGCCGGCCCTACGACGTCTTCGTGGCGCACGACCTGGACGAGGAGAACACCGCGCTGCTGCGCGAACGGAAGCTGTCCGCGGTGCTGCACCACGACCTGCGTACCGATCTCCGGCGGGCCTGCCACGCGATCATGCAGGCGCAGGGCGCACTGCCCGGCCCGATCCGCACCAACCCGTCGGCCATCCAGGTGATCACGCCGCACAACGCGCCACCGGTGGAGTTTTGAGCGCGGACGCTGCGAGAATGCCGGGATGGAGGATGTGCGAACCACCTCAGAGGACGACATCCGGGCCGGCGGCGCAATGAGCCGGCGACTCTTCTTCGGCCGCGCGCTCGGGCTCGCCGGCGCCGCCGGCGCGCTGCTCGCTCTCACCGGCTGCCCCGGCGGCGACGGTGACGACGACGATGGCGACGACGGGGACGACGACGACTGATCGCCTTTAGAGCTTGAAGGCCGCCACCAGCTTGCGCAGCTCGACGGCCATGGTGGCCAGGTCGGTGGCGGCGGTCTGTGAGCGGTTGACGCCCGCGGCGGTGCTGTTCGCCGCCGCGGCGACGTCGGCGATGGTGGCGCTGATCTCCTCGCTGGCCGCGGAGGCCTCGGCGACGTTGCGGCCCATCTCGGCGGTCGTGGCGCTCTGCTGCGCCACGGCGGCGGTGATGAGGTCCTGGTACCCGCTGATCCGGCGGATGATCGTCGCGATCTGCTCGATGGCGGCGACCGCGCCGGCGGTGTCGGTCTGGATGACCTGGACGCGCTCGGTGATGTCGTGGGTGGCGCGGGCGGTCTCCTGGGCCAGGTCCTTGACCTCGCCGGCCACGACCGCGAAGCCCTTGCCCGCCTCGCCGGCGCGGGCCGCCTCGATGGTGGCGTTGAGCGCCAGCAGGTTGGTCTGCTCGGCGATGTTGGTGATCGCGTTGACGACCGCGCCGATCTCGGTGGAGGACGCGCCGAGGCGGGCCACGGTGGCCGTGGTCGCCTCGGCGACGGTGACCGCCTCGACGACGACGGCGGCGGCCTCGGTGGCATTCGTCGAGATCTCGCCGATGGAGTCGTCCACCCGCGCGCTGCCGACGGTGACCGTGTGCACGTTGGCCGAGACCCGCTGGGCGCTCTGCGCGACCTCCTCGGCCTGCGCGCTGGTCTCCTCGGCGAGCGCGGCGATCTGAACGGCGGTCGCCGACAGGTCGGTCGAGGCGCCGGACATGTGCTCGGCGTGCCCGGACAGCGCGCCGATGGTCTCCCGCAGCGCGCCGGCGGTCTCGTTCAGGGCGTGGCCCAGCTCGGCCAGCTCATCCTTGCCGGCCACCTCGGCGTGCGCGGTGAGGTCGCCGGAGGCCAGCCCGCGCAGGGCGCGCACGACCTCGCGCAGCGGCCGGACCACCGAGCGGGTGGCGGCAACGCTCATGGCGACGGCGGCCAGCAGCGCGACACCGAGTGTGGAGAGCAGCACCACGATGCTGGTGCGGCGCAGCTTCGTCATGAAGGCGCTCTCGGCGGTCATCCGGGCGTCCAGGTCGGCCTCCAACGTGTCGGTCACCTCGGAGATCCGGTTGTAGATGTCGTGGGTGGCCCCCTCGTTGAAGCTCGACTTGGCCGCGGTGATGCCGGTCCGCGGGTCCTTCTCGATCTGCTTCAGCAGGACGTCGTCCTCGGCGAAGTAGGCGTCCCAGCCCGACCTGAGCCGGTCCCACAGGTCGCGCTCGTGCCCGGTCTGTGCCTCGCCCCCGGCGTGCTCCAGCAGCTCGTAGACGGCCTTCTTCGACTCCAGCAGGCCCTGGCGGTTGTAGCCCTTGGCGCCGGTCGCGGCCGTGTAGCCGTCCGTGGCGATGTCCAGGATGGTCAGACCCTGCCAGCCGCTGATGTCGGCGAGATGCAGCCGCGCCGCGGCGACATGGTCACGGACCTCGACCAGTTCGGTGTAACGCTGCTGGGCGTCGCTGGTCTTCTCGAGACCCCACGCACCCATCGCGGTAGCGACCACGATCAGCGCGGAGACCATGGCGAACGCCAGCGGCATTCGCACACCTACCCGCAGATTTGCGATACGCATCTGGACTCCTCTGGCCGACGCGACGTCTGTTGCCCCGCCAATCGGCGACGGCGCGCGGCCATCCGAGAGGAAGCCCTGCGTCATGACGCAGGTCACGCCCCGAAACTTATGTATGCCTAAGCTGCCCTCCCCGCGGTGACGACAATGCGCCCGCGGGCACCGCCGTGTCCGCTCGGATGGGGTGTGCCAGGACGCATCGGCACCCTCGCCCGGCCGAAAGTATGGTGCGCAACCGGTAGGCAACCTCCTGGGAACGATGGGCGCACCGAACGACCGCGAATCTCTTTCATGTGACCGGCCAACGGGGGCCGGACCGGATGGGGGAGATTCAAAGTGGCTCGCAAGACGGTGCGCAAGGTTGTTTCGACGGTCGGCGTCATGCTGGCGGGTATCGGAGCCTCTATGGCTGCCGCGGCCGTGACCGCCGCGCCCGCACAGGCCGCGCCGGTCGCCACCTCTACCCTGCAGTCGCAGCTGGTGACCTACACCAACAACACCCGCGTGCGGGCCGGCTGCAAGGCGATCCGGGTCGACGCCCGGCTGCTGAAGGCCGCGCGCGGACACAGCGCCTACCAGGCCCGCACCAAGAAGATGAGCCACGTCGGTTCGGGTGGTTCCACCTTCATCCAGCGCGGCGTGCGGGCGGGCTTCGCCCACCCGCGGAGCGAGAACGTCGCGTACGGCTACCGCACCGCGTCGGAGACGATGAAGCGCTGGATGGCCAGCCCCGGGCACCGGGCGAACATCGTCGACTGCAAGGCCAAGACGTTCGCGGTCGGCGTGGCCTACGCCAGCGACGGCGCCCCGTACTACACCCAGATGTTCGGCTGAGTCTGATAGCTCACACCTGACCCACACGAGCCGCCCGGCGCCACGCCGGGCGGCTCGCCTCGTCACGGCAATGGTGAGGATCTCCTCGACATCGAGACGGGGCGGGCACACACTGACCCGTGTGATCGACAACGCCGCGTTCGACGCGGCCCGCCGCCGGGCCACCGCGCGTGACGGGGTACTCACCGGCCAGTACGTCCTGGTGGACGGCGAGCTGCTGGCGCAGGCGTACGGGTGTTGGGAGCCCGACGGCGTTCACGTGGTGGTGAACGCCGACTCTCCGGGTGCGGTACAGGACCGCCCCGGTAGGTGGATCGTCCAGGTGCCGCACGAACGGATCGCCATGTCCGTTTCGTTCACGACGCAGGCCCGGCACCGCGCCGGCGGCATGCTGGAGCTGACGGCCCGCGACGGTGACGCCGTCCGCGCGACGTGGTGGCGCGGCCCGAACCACAGCGACAGCCGGAGCATCCCGGACGGGTTCATGTGGGAGAAGAACGACGACTACTACTACGGAACGGTCGGGTGGGGCGACCTCGACGACCTCACGGTCTCCGTCGAGGTCCATTCGTCAGACCGAACCTGACTCCGGGGCCGGCAGCCAGGTCGTGCCCGGATCCGCCGGCACGGCGGGCCAGCCGGGGGACAGCTCGTCCACCGCCGCGTGCAGGGCCCGCAGCCCGGGGTGGTCGGTGCCGGCGCGCCAGATCATCGCCCAGGGGAAGAGCGGGACCGGATCGACGACCGGGCGCAGCACGCCGCCGGGCACGGCGGGCTGGGTGCTCATCACCAGGATCGGCCCGCTGCGGCCCGCCAGGTGCTGTGTCAGCTCGTCGACGCCGTGCACGTGCGGGTGGGCGCCGGCCGCGTCGACGCCGAACGGGGCGAGCAGCTGCAGCATCGCGTGTTCCCAGCCGGGAGTGGCGTGGCTGCCGGCGCGGAAGCACACGCCGGCACCGCCCAGCGCCCGGAGCGGGACGGCGTCGTACGCGGTGAGCGGATGATCCGCGGGCAGCAGCACCGCGAGCGGCTCGTGGCGCACCGGGCGGTGCCGCAGCCCGTCGAGGCGGTGCGGGATTCGGCCGAAGGTGACGTCGAGGCGCTCGGCGAGCAGCAGCGGCACCGCGTCGTCGGTGCCGGTGTGGAAGCGGGCGAAGAACTCCACCTGCGGGGAGCGGCGCCGGGCGGTCGCCAGGACCAGGGCCGGGGTGAGCCCGGCGCCGACCACGTCGACGGTCAGCGAGCTCGGCTCGCCGTGCAGCTCGCGCAGCGTGGTGTCGTGCAGCGCGAGCAGCTCCCGCGCCCGGCGCAGCAGCGTGTGCCCGGCCGGCGTCAGCACGACCCGCCGGGTGGTCCGATCCAGCAGGCGCACCCCGGCCCGGTCCTCCAGCCGCCGGACGTCGCGGCTGAGCGCCTGCTGCGCCAGGAACAGCCGCTGCGCGGCCCGGCTGAAGTGCAGCTCCTCCGCCACCACGACGAAGTGACGCAGCAGCCGGATGTCGAGATCCTCGGGCACACCTCCGTTGTACTCGATTCACACACTCAGCGCGTCAATCGGCCGCCAACAGGTGTTGGCGTTCGGACCGCCACCCGGCCCACGATCGGAACCATGACCACCATGACCCGAACCCTGCCCGTACCCGGTGGACGGATCCACTACGAGGTGCGCGGCAGCGGACCACTGCTGCTGCTGGCGGCCGCGCCGATGGGCGCCGACGTGTTCGCGCCGATGGCCGACGCGCTGTCGGACCGGTACACCGTCGTCACCCACGACCCGCGCGGCGTCGGGCGCAGCCCGCTGGACGACCCGGCGCAGGACTCGACGCCCGAGCTGCGGTCCGACGACGTGATCGCGCTGCTCGACGCGCTCGGGGCCGACTCGGCCGACATGTTCGGCACCAGCGGCGGCGCGCTGACCGGCCTGGCGCTGGCCGTACGGCAACCGGGGCGGCTGCGCACCCTCGTGGCGCACGAGCCGCCCGTGCTGCGGCTGCTCCCGGACGCGGCGGCGCAACTGGCCGCGGTCGAGGACACCGTGGCGGCGTTCCACCGCGACGGGCTGGGCGCGGCGTGGCAGCGATTCATGGAACAGGCCGGCTACGACGGCGAACACCCCGACGAGGACCCCGGCGAGCACGAACCCTCGGAGCAGGATCTCGCCGACGGCGCCCGGTTCTTCGCACACGAGCTGTGGCACACCACGAGCTACCTGCCGGACGTCGCGGCCCTCGCCGCCGGCCCGGTCCGGGTGGTGGTCGGGCTCGGCGTCGAGTCACACAAGCTGTTGACCTGCCGAACGTCCGTGGCGCTGGCCGAGGGACTCGGCACCGCACCGGCCGACTTCCCCGGCGAACACACCGGCTTCGCCGACCACCCGGCCGCATTCGCCGAGGCGTTGCACGCGACGCTGCGGTAACGATCGTCGGCGATAGGGTTGTCTGCTCACGACGTCGAAGGGACGCCCCGCCGCATGAAGATCACCGCAGCGCAGGCCGACGAGTTGCTCGCCGGTGCCTGGTTCGAGGATTACGCGAGCGAGGTCGAGCTGTACGAGGAGCCGGTCACGGTCGACGAGTTCGACGTGGCGGCCCGCCGCGACGAGCTGGGCGACACCGAGATGGTGCTGTTCGGCGGCGGGCTGACGGTCCGCGGCACCCTCGATCTCGGCGAGGACATCCACTCGATCTATGCGGTGCGCGGGCACCTCCGGGCGCGACGCCTGATTCTCGGGGACGCGATCCTGGTCGTCGACGGCAAGGTGGAGATCGGCGAGTGGATCCTCGGCGGGCAGACCCAGGGCCTGTTCGACGTCGGCGGCCGACAGATCGAGTCGGACGCGGACGCGATGCTCGCCGACATCCAGGCGCCGGTCATCGTGATCTACGACCGCGGTCGCGGCGTGCTGGTGCTCCGCGAGAACGGCGAGCCTCGGGAGAAGGAGCACCTGGTGGCGCGGGCGCTCGAAGACCTCGACCCCGACTCGCGACCCGATCCGCTGATCGGCGACCGGCTGCGGGAAATACTCCTGGCCGGCGAGCCGATCTTCCGCTGACCCCGGAACGCGTCGTTACGCTGGCGGGATGGTTCGGGATGAGCTGCTGCGGCTGCGAGCGAACGCGGAGGCCGAGGCGGCGACCCTGGCCCAGGACCTGCAGGCACTGTTCACGGCGTCGCGGGATTCGAACGCCGACGACGAGCACGACCCGGAGGGCGCCACCATCGGCTTCGAACGCGCCCAGCTGACCGCGTTGCTGGCCGCCGCGCGGAACCGGATCGCCGAGATCGACGACGCGCTGCACCGGGTCGACACGGCGACCTACGGCGTCTGCGAACGATGCGGGCAGCCGATCGCCGAGGAACGGCTCGCCGCGCGGCCGTTCGCCCGCCGCTGCATGGCATGCGCATAGTCAGCCGCCGGCGATCACTCGCCTGGCGAGGAACTTCGGGGCCATTTCGCAGTAGCTGTCGGTGATCAGCTCGGCGACCTCAGCCCAGTCCGTATGGTCGTCGAGAAAGACGGCCGCGACGTTGTGGCCCCACGGCGCCCGGAAGAACGGGAAGCCGCGTGCGGTCAGGCCGAGCAGGTCGTCGAGGGGCACCCGAAACGTCAGCACGGTCGGTGCCTCGCCCGCGACCACATGCTCGGCGTAGACCGGATAACGTTCGAGATCCGGCGTGTAGACGTGTGCGATCGTCCGCGTGCGGATCCGCCATCGGACGCCGATCCAGGCCGCTTCCTCGTAGGCGTCGGGCAGCCGCCGGCAGATGGGCCGCAGCCGGTCGAGGATTTCCGGTGGCACGTCTCCAGGGCCGGACATGGACCGACAGTAACGGCTGTCAGGGCTCGGCTACGAACGTACGCATGGTTTCGGGATTGAAGGGGAGCCCGTAGGAGAGCACCAACCCCATGAAATTGCCGAACACCGGGGCCCGGCCCCATCCCCAGGTGCCGGGAGAGTCGGCCAGGGCACGCACGAGACGCCGCTGCCGCGCGTCGAGATCGGCGAAGCGAGCCCCTTGGGCGAGCCGCCCGTCGGGGAAGGCGCGCCGAAGCGCCTCGCCGACGACCGGCAGCGACTCCGGGCCGCTGACCGCCGGAATCCGCGCCAGGAGCGCGTCGAACGCCGCCTCGGCGTGCGCGTCGCCGACCTGGCGCAACGCCAGCCCGGCGAGGCCGGACAGGTCGCCGTCGAGGTAGGGAATCTCCCGCTCGCTGGGCCGGTCCCCGCCGGCCCAGCTCAGCAGCTCGGTCACCGCGGCCGGGTCGGCCGCCGGCCCGCGCAGCCGCGCGTGCGCGACGGCCGCGCCCCACCGCACCAGCTCCCGGTCGTCGGTCAGCGCGGCCCGGACTACCCGCTCAGCGGCCCCGACCAAACCGAGCGCGACCAACGCCGTCGCGCCGGTCGCCGCCCGGCGGTCGCCGACCGCGGCCACCAGCGGGCCGGTCACCGCCACCGCGTCCTCACCGAACCACCCCAACGCGTACGCGGCAGCGAGCCGAACCGCCGGCTCCTCGTCGACCAGCAGTGCGCAATACAGCGGTACGCCGGAACGGACCGCGTCGTAGACCCGAAGCTCGACGTCCGCGAGCGCCCGCCGCCGGTAGGAGGCAACGGGGAACGGGTCGGGCAACCACGACTCGTCGTATCCGATCGCCAGCGAAGTCAGCAGGCTCAGGAGCTCGTTGCGCTCACGCGTGCCCGGGTCCGCGAGCAGCTCGATCAGGAACGGCACGGCATGAGCGCTCGCCTCGTACCGCGTACCTTGGTGAAAGATGTTGCCGTAAAGGCCCCGGCGCGCGTTCTGACGCGCCGCCGGGTCGGTGTCCCGCAGCGCCCGAATGAGATCCGGTACGTCCGCCGCGGACCCGTAGGCGTGCTCCAACCCCGCCCACGCCACACCGTCAAGCCCCTCCAACACGAGCGGCAACATACCGCGGCCCACCATTAGAGTGCTCACCCGTGAATGAGCCTTCTGAACGGTTCCTCAATGTCGTCGACGTGGAGGCGACCTGCTGGGCCGACGGCCCGCCGCGCGGTGAGTCGAGCGAGATCATCGAGATCGGGATCTGCGTGGTCGACACCGCCGACTGGCGGCGGGTCGAGAAGCGGCGAATTCTGGTACGGCCGCGCCGGTCGCGGGTCAGCGCGTTTTGCACCGAGCTGACCGGGCTCACTCAGGCCGATGTGGATGGTGCCGCGGACTTCGCCGCCGCCTGCGCTCAGGTCCGGGACGAGCTGCGCGGACGCCACCGCACCTGGGCGAGTTGGGGCGAATACGACCGGCGCCAGTTCGAACGCCAGTGCGTCGGCGGCGCCGGATATCCGTTCGGCACCCGCCATATCAACGTCAAGGAACGGTTCGCGGCCGTATTCGGCCTGCGCCGGGAGGTCGGCATGAGCCGGGCCCTCGCGCTCGCCGGCCTGCCGCTGGAGGGACGCCACCACCGCGGCGACGACGACGCATGGAACATCGGCGCGATCGTCGCCGAGCTGGCCCGCCGGGGACAGCCGGTAACCGGCTGATCAATCTATGATCGCGACCATTGCACCGTCCACATTCAGCACGGGGGAAATTTCATGGCGTCTGCAACTCATCTGTCCCGAATAGGGATGGTCCTGCTCACCACGATCGGCGTCGGCGTGCTCGCCTCGCCCGCCGAGGCGGCGTCCACCGGCGTGGTCCGCGTGGTCAAGACGACCGAGGTCGAGTACAAGGCCGCCGTCGGCAAGGCGAACAAGATCGTCATCACCCGCTCGGGCCGTACCGTCACCATCGACGACAACGTCCGGATCAAGGCGGGCAAGGGCTGCAAGGCCGTCCGGGGCGACAAGACCAAGGTGCGCTGCAAGCTGCCGAAGAACCCGACCAGGGTACGAATCTACAGCGGCACCAGGAACGACACCGTCACCAACAAGACGGGCATCGCGTCGCTGCTCGACGGCGGCAGCGGCAGCGACAGGCTCTACGGCGGCGCGGGCGGCGACGTGCTCACCGGCGGCACCGGCAACGACACGCTCCACGGCCGGGCCGGCAACGACAGGCTCTACGGCAACGAGCACGCCGACAAGCTGTACGGCGGCGACGGCAACGACGCCCTGGAGGGCGGCCTCGGCAACGACCTCCTCTCCGGTGGCGCCGGCGACGACCGCCTCGAGGGCGACGTCGACCCCGAGGACTCGCACGGTTCGTATGGCGCCGACGTGTTGCTCGGTGGCTCCGGCCGCGACACCGTCGACTACTACCGCGCGCAGGCGACCGTCGACCTCGACGGCGCGAAGGGCGACGACGGCGCGCCCGGCGAGCGGGACACCGTCGGCACCGACGTGGAGAACATCACCGGCGGCGACGGCGACAACGTCTTCACCGGCAACGGCGCCGCCAACCGCCTCACCGGCGGCGAGGGCAAGGACGTCTTCCACGGCGGCGGCGGCAACGACGAGCTCTACGGCAGCTACGGCTCCAACCGCCTGTACGGCGACGCCGGCGACGACACCATCTACACCCGCTACGTCGGCGACGAGCCGCACACATACAACGCCGACGAGGTCGACGGCGGCGCGAACACCGCGGTCGGCGACCTGTGCCACGTCAGCCCCATCGACGTGGTCGCCGGCTGCGAACGGCTCGGCTGAGACACACCGGCGGGCCGGCGCCGTCCGGCCCGCCGGGCTCATCGACGGAGAATGGTGCGATGACGATGCCGTTCCCCTCGCCGACGATCCCCGCGACTGGGCAGACCGAGGTGTTTCTGCGGTACCTCGACTACTTCCGGGAGTCGGTGCTGTCGAAGGTCTCCGCGCTGCCCGACGAGGAGTTGCGCCGCAGCAGGCTTCCGTCCGGGTGGACGCCGCTCGAGCTGCTCAAGCATCTGCGCTACGTCGAGCTGCGGTGGATCGAGTGGGGATTTCAGGGCCGCGACGTCGGTGACCCGTGGGGTGACCGGCGCGAGGACCGGTGGCATGTCGCGCCCGACGAGACCCGCGACGATCTCGTGGCGGCGCTGCGCGCTCAGGGCGCGCACACCACGGCCGTGGTCGCCGGCAACGATCTCACGGCCGTCGGGGCGCCCGGCCCGCGCTGGGACGGCGCGCCGCCGGCGACGCTGGAGCGGGTGCTGTTCCATCTCCTGCAGGAGTACGCCCGGCACGTGGGGCACCTCGACGTCGTCGCCGAGCTCGCGGGCGGCCCGGTCGGCGAGTAGCCCTCACAGGTCGGCCGGCCTCGCCGAGGCGGTTCATGCTCTGCGGAGAGTCCGACCGGGCACCGTGGGATTCTCGCCGCGAAGCGCCGAGCCGATCCGATCGTCACGCCAGCGTGAACTCTTCAGCGGGACACCGGATCTGGCCAGTAGAGCTCGGCGTACTCGCAGTTGGTCGTGACGTCCGTCGCGTCCGCCCAGCAGTTGTCGCCGGTCTGGGTGGCATTGTCACCGCCGTCCAGGTGGTCCGATTCCGGGTATGAACCCCCACCGGTGTCCAGCCAGTCGTCGCCCGCCTCGCCGTACAGCGTGTCCGCGCCGCTGTCGCCGGAGAGCAGGTCGTCGCCGGCGCCGCCGCGGAGTACGTCGTTGCCGTTCTCGCCGAAGAGCCGGTTGGCGGCGGCGTTCCCGGTCAGGCGGTCCGAGCCCTGGCCGCCGGTGACGATCTCGACGTCCGAGCCGACCGTGTCGTGCTCGCCCGCCTGGCCGTCGTCCCGGGGCGCGCCGTCCAGGTCCACGGTGATCGGCCGGGTGTACTGGTAGTAGTCGACGGTGTCCACGCCGGCGCCGCCAAGCAGGACGTCCGCCGCGGCGTCCGGCGAGTCGTAGTCGCCGTAGAGCACGTCATTGCCGTCGCCACCCTCCAACCGGTCCTGTCCCGCGGCGCCCGAGAGGACGTCGTTGCCGCCGAGGCCGCGCAGCGTGTCGTTGCCGGGGCCGCCCTCCAGCAGGTCGAGGCCGGAGTGGCCGGTGAGGCGGTCATTGCCGTCGCCGCCCGTCAGCCCTTCGATGTCGGCCAGGAGTGTGTCGCGCTCACCGGCCTCGCCGTCGTCTCCCTTGGCGCCGTCGAGGTCGGCGGTGATCGCCTTGCGGCGACCCTGGTAGTAGACGAAGTCGACGCCGCTGCCCCCGCTGATCAGATCGGCGCCGGTGCTGGAGGACGGAATCGGGTTCTGGTGCAGCCAATCCTGGCCGGCCCCGCCGTACTCCTTGTCGTTGCCCTGCTCACCGGAGATGTTGTCGTTGCCGGCCTCGCCGTACAGGAAGTCGTTGCCCAGGCCGCCGTTCAAGAAATCGTTGCCGGCGCCACCGTGCAGCCGGTCGGCGCTGTCTCCACCGTCGACACGATCGCCACCGCCGCCGCCCCAGATCTGATCCTTGCCGGCGCCGCCGCTCAGCAGGTCGGCGCGGGGACCGCCGGTGATCCGGTCATTGCCGTCACCGCCGCTGGCGGTCATCGGCAGGTCGGTCTTGTTGACCACCGAGTCGTTCTTGGCGCCGAGATAGACGCGGATCCGGACGGGCGCCTTCCGGGTGGTGCAGCGGACCTTGGTCTTGTCGATCTTCTTGCAGCCCTTGCCCGGCTTGACGGCGACCACATCGTCGATGGTGACGGCGTTGCCGGAGCGGGTCGCCACGACCTTGTTGGTGGTCTTCGACCCGGCCTTGTACTGAATCTTGGTGCCTTCCACCACGGACGCGACGCCGGCGGCGGCCGCCTGCGCGGGCGCGACGAGGAGACCAACCGTGGTCGCGGACGTGAGCAGGGCCAGGCCGGCACAGCCGTACCAGAAAGAACGAGACACCGAAATCCCTTCGGGGTGCGAAGACCGTCAGGATCATAGATGTCCGTCGTGACGAGCGCTGCCCCGTCGCCGCCGCTCCGCCCCGGGCGGGTGCCGGTTTCGACCGGGACCGAGGTCGCTATGCCACGGCGCGGTCGAGGACCACGCCGAAAAGATCGCGGTAGGCGGCGAGCAGGTCCGCGTCGCTGTCCAGCGCCGTCTCGGTCCGGCCCTCCTGGTTGGTACGGATCAGATTCCGCCCCGAGATGGTGATGCGGCCTTCCCCGTCGAGGCGGGTGCAGATCGTGCCCTTCCGGAAGTGCGAACCCGGCCAGGTCTGCTGCCACCAGCAGGCTGGCTCGAAGTCGCCGAGGTCACGCGCGCGCGGCTCGACCTGGTACTCCGGCTTCCCGTCCCGGCTGACCAGCAGGTCACCGTCCGGCGCCGGGGCGACGACGAAAACCCCGCCCGGGTCCTTCTGCTCGCCCCGGTCGCTCACTTTCAACGGGTACGCCGAATGGGCCCCGAATCCGACGTCGAACAGCCACCGCTCGCCGTCCTGATCGGTCACCAGCAATGCCAGGTGATCGAAGATCGGCCCGAACCGTTCGCCGTTGTGTACCCGCGCACCGACCCGCGCCACGGCGTACCCGAGTTCTTCCAGCACGATCGCGATCGCGCCGTTGAGCTCGTAGCAGAAACCGCCCCGCCGCCGCCGTACGATCTTGTCGAAGAGGTCTTCGGGTTTGAGTGAGACCGTCTCGCCGAGGTGGATGCCGAGGTTCTCGAACGGCACCGCCGCCTGGTGGGCACGGTGCAATTCGCGCAGCGAGGCGCTCCGGTCCGCGCCGATCCGGTCGAGGTATGCGTCAACGTCCATGCCCCAAGCCTCCGACGTCAACCCCGCTTCAAGTCAAGCTGCACAGGAGGGTCTGTCATGAGCCGCCGGCTGACCGCCGTCACCACCACCACACTCCTCGACCACCGCCTGTTCGAGCTTGTCGACGAGGATCACGGCGAGGCGCTGGAGGCTCCGCATCGAACCGGTGGCTGGGTCACCGCCGGACGCTCCAGCGTTCTGGTGGAGACCCCGTATGACAACCTCGACGCGATCCTCCGCCTGGAGGAGTGGGACGGCGAGCCCGGCCCCGAGCCGGACGACGACCGTGGACCGTGGGACGACGTCGTCACGGTCGGCATGGAGTGTTCATGCCGCAACGGGACCATCGGGATCAACCAGATCACCGCGGGGTGGGACGACAGCGGGTTCGCCCTCAGCAGGCCCGGCCGCTATCACGTGCGCCTGGCGTGCCGAAACGGCGGGGCCGCAGAGCAGGCCTACCGCGACGTGCTGGCGACCTTCGACGAGGCGGACTGGAACGGCGCGGCCTGCGCGCAGGCCACCCGCGCGATCGCCGTCAAAGAGGAATACCTCGTCCGCTTCTGGCCCGCCGAGACAGATTGAGCCGTACGGGGCCGTCCGGACAACCGCCCGGCCGCGTCCGGGCATGTCCGGACAACCCCGGCGAGCCTTCCGGTACGAGCGCAGGCGCCGGATCGTCTCGGCGGACGTCATCACGACGCGCTCTCCGAGAGGACATGGGTATGACCATCGCCAAGCCCGATCACCGCAGCCGCAGCCGGCGCAACCTGCTGCGAACGTTCAGCCTCGTCGCGGCCATGGCCGCCGGCCTGACCGGCATCGCGGCGGTGCACGTCGCCGCTTCCGCCGGTGCCGGCACGACGGTCGAGGCGGGCAGGACCGGCCCCGGGGGATGGCTGGACGTGTGGTGCACCGAACACGGTGGCGGCATGTCGACCAACCCCGACGGGACCGAGACCTGCAACCTGTAGCTCGACCCGCTTTGCCTGGCGCCCGGGGGCAGCTTGACCTGCTGCCCCCGGGCCGGCCTTGACTCCGCGAACATGCTCACCGATTATTGAGTCAATGAATGCTGAGCCGTCTTCGTTGCGGGCGCGCGCCCGGATCCACGCCGCCCTGGGCGACCCCGCCCGGCTGGCGATCGTGGACGCCCTCACCCTCGGCGACGCCTCACCCGGCGAGATCGGCCACCACCTCGGCATGCCGACGAACCTCGTCGCGCATCACCTCAAGGTGTTGCAGGAGGCCGGGCTCATCGCCCGGTCCCGCTCGGAGGGCGACCGCCGCCGCACCTACCTGCACCTGCTACCCGGCGCCCTGGCCGCGCTCACCCCGCCCCGACTCGACGGCGCCGACCGGGTGGTGTTCGTGTGCACCCACAACTCGGCCCGCTCCCAACTGGCCGCCGCCCTGTGGCGCGACCGCATCGGCGGAACCGTCGCCTCCGCCGGCACCCAGCCGGCATCCCGGGTGAACCCGCGGGCCGTCAGGATCGCGCGCCGGCACGGACTCCGGCTGGACCCCACCGGCACGGCACACGTCGCCGACGTCGTCCACGACGGGGACCTGGTGATCGCCGTGTGCGACAACGCGCACGAGGGCATGACCGGCCCGGCCCGGCCCCGCCTGCACTGGTCCGTGCCCGATCCCGCCCGCGTCGACACGGATGACGCCTTCGAGTGCGCCTACGCCGATCTCGCCGGCCGCATCGACCGCCTCGCGCCCGCACTCACCCCGGCCCACTGACCCCCATGCATGAGATCACCCTGTGGCGGCGCCTGCTCGCCGAGTTCGTCGGCACCGCGCTGCTGGTCACCGCCGTCGTCGGCTCCGGCATCATGGCCACCACGCTGTCCCCGAACGACGTCGGCCTGCAGTTGCTGGAGAACTCGATCGCCACCGCGTTCGCGCTCGGTGCCCTGATCCTGACGTTCGGCCCCGTCTCCGGCGCACACTTCAACCCGGTCGTGTCGGCCGCCGACTGGGTTCTCGGCCGCCGCACCCGCACCGGCCTCACCGGAACCGACCTCGCCGCGTACGCGCTCGCGCAGACCGGTGGCGCGGTCGCCGGGGCCGTGCTGGCCAACCTGATGTTCGACCTCGCCCCGGTCACCTTCTCCACCAAGGAGCGCGCCGAGGGGCATCTGTGGCTCGGCGAGGTGGTGGCCACCGCCGGCCTGCTCCTGCTGATCTTCGCCCTGGCCCGCTCCGGGCGCGTCGCGGTCGCACCCGCCGCCGTCGGCGCCTACATCGGCGCCGCCTACTGGTTCACCAGCAGCACCAGCTTCGCCAACCCGGCAGTCACGGTCGGCCGCGCCTTCACCGACACCTTCGCCGGCATCGCCCCGAGCTCGGTACCCGGATTCGTCGCCTTCCAGATCATCGGCCTGTTCGCCGGAGTCGGCCTGCTGTCGGCCCTGTATCCCGTGAGGAGCCCGCGATCATGAGTGACCGGCCCACCGTTCTGTTCGTCTGCGTCCACAACGCCGGCCGCTCCCAGATGGCCGCCGGATGGCTCCGCCACCTCGCCGGCGACGCCGTCGAGGTCCGCTCCGCCGGCTCCGCGCCCGCCGACACCATCAACCCGGCCGCGGTCGAGGCGATGCACGAGGTCGGCATCGACATCACCGACCAGACCCCCACCAAACTCACCTGGTACGCGGCACAGGAGTCCGACGTCATCATCACCATGGGTTGCGGCGACGCCTGCCCCGTCTTCCCGGGCAAGCGCTACGAGGACTGGAAACTCGATGACCCGGCGGGCAAGGGCGTCGACGCCGTCCGCCCGATCCGCGACGAGATCAAGGCCCGGATCGAGGCGCTGCTGGCCGACCTGATCCCGGCTGGCTGACGGTCACCCCGCCTTGGGGTCTGCGGAGCGCGGCCCGGCGTCGTGCGTGCGGTATTCGCCGGGGAAGGAAACGGGCGAGGCCGCGGTGACGGTGAACTCCTGGCCGTTGTGCTGCGCCGTCATCGGATTCCCGCTTCGCAGGGAGTAGGTGACGAGATACTCCTCGATGTCCACCTCGAGCAGCGATCCGCGGATCTGTAGCGGAATGCGCAGGCGGCTGGAGCGCGTGGGCAGCATCGGGGAGAACTGTGGGTGTCGTCCGCGCCAGCGGTATCCGGCGAATGCGTACACGAGTGCCATCCAGGTGCCGCCGGCGGAGGCGACGTGGACGCCGTCTCGCAGATTGCCCGCGGTGTCGGCCATGTCCACCGCCGCGGCGTCGAAGAGATACTCCTCCGCGCTGCGGTACTTGCCGACATCCGCCGCCGCGATCGCCTGGATGCACTCGGACAGCGACGAGTCCCCGGTGGTCAGCGGGTCGTAGTAGTCGAAGATCTGTCTCCGCTCCTGCGCGGTGAATCGATCGGGCAGGAGCACCGTGGCGAGGACGACGTCGGCCTGTTTGATCACCTGGTGGCGGTAGATGACCAGCGGGTGGTAGTGCAGCAGGAGCGGGTAACGATCCATGGGCGTCCCGGCGAAGTCCCACGGTGCCTGGTCGAGGAAGCCGTCGTCCTGGAGATGGACACCGGCCTGCTGGTCGTACGGGACGTAGATCTGCTCGGCGGCGCGGCGCCAGGTCTCCGGCTCGCCGTTGCGTAGCCCGGTGCGATCCACTATCCGGCGGTAGTCCGACGGGGACTCCACCCGTACGCGGTCCACGGCCTCCACGGCGATTCGCAGGTTCTCGGCGGCCATGAGGTTGGTGAACAGGTTGTTGTTCACCACCGTGCTGTACTCGTCGGGCCCGGTCACCTTGTGGATCACGAACCGGCCGTCGCGGCGCTCGGAGAAGAAGCCCAGGTCCGTCCACATGCGCGCGGTTTCGACCAGGACCTCGATGCCGTGTCTGAACAACAGGTCGATGTCGCCGGTAACGCGGACGTACTGGTCGATGGCGTACGCGACGTCGGCATCGATGTGGTACTGGGCGGTGCCCGCGGCGTAGTAGGCCGAGGCCTCCTCGCCGTTGATGGTGCGCCACGGGAACAACGCCCCGGCGCAGCCGACCTCGCGCGCCCGGCGGCGGGCGGCCGGAAGCATCCGCACGCGGTGCATGAGCAGGCTGCGGGCCACGGCCGGCGCGGTGTGGATCAGGAACGGCAGCACGTACGCCTCGGTGTCCCAGAAGTAGTGGCCCTCGTAGCCGGTGCCGGTCAGGCCCTTCGCGGGTACGCCGTGTCCCTCGGTGCGCGAGGTCGCCTGCATGATGCTGAACAGGTTGAAGCGCAGGGCATGCTGCACGGCGGGGCGGCCCTCCCACGCGACGTCGCTGCGCGCCCAGAATTCGCCGATCCGAGCCTCGTGCTCGGCCAGTACGGCCGCGTAGCCGGCGGCCCGAGCCTCGAGCAGCGTCGCCTCGGCGAGGCTGGCCAGATCCGTCACCTCCTCGGCGTCGTAGTGGTAGGCCAGCCATTTGGTCAGCGTGGCGGCGTGCCCCGGCCGGACGTCGACGTCGAACACGACGTGGGCGCGGTCCGCGTCGAGCGTGGTACGCACGTACGCGATCGCACTCCCGTCGAATTCGTGGTCCATTCCGGCCGCGACGACGAGCCCGCTGCGCAGTGTTCGATAGGTCCGGATGACCCGGGCGTCCTCGACACACTCGACGTCGGGCGTGAGCGCCTCCCCGGTGAGGGCCCGGCTCCGCCTCGGATCAGCCGCCGTTTCCTGGGCCGCGGGATGACGTGCGACCAGTTCGGAGGAGAGCGTCAGATGCCCGGGGGCGTCGAGGGCGGTCAGTTCGTATCGAATGCAGGCCAGATGCCGCTGAACCATCGACACGAACCGCGTGGTGCGCAGCCGGAACCGCCGGCCATCCACCAACTGGTAGACCACCGAGCGGTCCAGGACGCCCCGCCGCATGTCCAGCGCCCGCTCGAATTCCCGGACCTCGGTCGTCTCGCAGGTCACCGGGTCATCGTCGACGAGCAGGCGGATCGTGGTGCCGTCGGGAACCGGCAGGATGGTCTGGCCGGTGCTGGCGAATCCGTGCGCCGTCTCCGGGTACACGATCGGCCAGGTCTCGTGGAAGCCGTTGAGCAGGGTCGTCGGCCGGTAGGACGGCTGCCCCTCCTCGAACGAGGCCCGGATGCCGAGAAATCCGTTCGATACCGCGAACAGCGTCTCGGTCTGTTCGACGTAGTCGGGGTTGTAGACGCGCTCCACCATGCGCCAAGGATCGGGCGGGTAGTCACCGGTGTCCGCGATGATCCGCCGTGCCGCGGCCACCAACCGGTGGTCCCGCGGACCGGCCCGGTGCACCTCGGCGGTGGAGTCGGCGAGCAGTTCGCCGACGTCGGCGACCACGATGTCGGCGCCGTGAGCGGCCAGTTCCTCCGGGTGCCCGTTCCGGTCGACCCCGACGATGAGCCCGAACCCGCCGACCCGGCCGGCCTCGACACCCGCGACGGCGTCCTCGACCACGACCGCCCGCTCAGGCGATACGCCGAGCCGGCGGGCGGCTTCCAGGAAGCCGCCCGGCGCGGACCTTTTCCGCAGCCGCAGTGCCGGCGTCGTCTCGCCGTCGACCTGGATGTCGAACAGATTGGTGATGCCGGCGCGGTCCATGACCCGGGCGAAGTTGCCGCTGTTCGACACCACCGCGGTCTTGAGCCCGGCCTCACGCAACTCCCGCACCCAGGCGACAGACCCTGGGAAGACCTCCACGCCGGTCCGCTGCACCTCGTCGTCGACGAGCGCCCGCTCTCGGTTTCCCAGGCCCCAGACCGAATTCTCGCCCGGCGGGGAGTCCGGGGAGCCCTCGGAGAGCTCGATCCCGCGGGCGGCCAGGAATCCGCGTACGCCTTCCTGGCGCGATCTGCCCTCGACGTAGGTGGCGTAGTCGGACGCCTCGTCGAACCAGTCGCTGCTGCTGCCGTGTCCGGCATCCCAGCTACGCAGGAAGTCGTCGAATGTCCGCTTCCACGCCGCCGCATGAAGGGGACGGGTGGCGGTCAGAACCCCGTCGAGATCGAACAGAACCGCCTCGAAATCGTCGAGGGCAACTGAGGACGGCATCGTGATCCTCCCGCTCGAGACGGCGACGAGGCCGCGACGGGTGGCGCTGATTGAGTCTGAGCCGGTGACGAACCGAGAAGGGCCCGGCCGGGCGCTTCGCGATCAACTCGAAGATCAGAAGCCTGGCTGACAACAGATTACCAAGCCAAGGTCCATGCCGAGGGCATTACCGGCCCTGTTGCACAGCCGCTGCCGAGATCAGCGCGTCGACACGCCGGGTGGGGGACAGCGGCACACACTCAGACCATGACAGGACGAAAACCCCCGGGTCCATTCCGGCGGTGGGCGCGCGGGAATCCGAGCGATGTGATCGATGTGTTCGTCTACGTCGTGGTCTTGAACCTCGCCATCGAGTACGTCCCGTCGGTGATCAGCGAGGGTTTCACCCTGTCGTTGCTCACCGCCGTCCTGCTCAAGGTCGTGTTGGAGGTCGTACTCGCGCTCAAGGGCAGGGTCGTGAACCGATTTCACAGCGCGACCACCCCGAGCGGCAAGGTGGCCACGGTGCTCCTGCTCTGGCTGGTGGCCGCCGGGAGCAAGCTCGTTGTGCTGGAGCTTGTCGATGTCGTCTTCGGGGACGCCGTGAGCCTCGGCGGATTCGTGTCGGTGACGCTGTTGGTGATCGCCCTGCTCGTCGCGCGGGCTGCGGTACGTCGCCTGCTGGAGAACGGGTCGGTGACCTAGGCGCAGGTGTGCTGCCAGTTCCAGCCGATGAAACTGTGGCGCAGGCGCACCGCCTGGGTGCAGGTCGCCGACCCGTCACCGTTCAGGACCACCGAGGTGTCGTGGACGTTGGCGTAGTAGGTGCCCGTCGGATCGAAAATGCCCCGGTAGGAGAACTCCGCGTGGCTGGCGTAAGTGGCGGCGCCGCACTCGGCCTGGCACCCGCCGTTGCTGCTGGTGGCCGTCACCGACCAGCCGGCGTTCCACGGCTCGCGGTTGTGATGTGTCGACATCGTGGTGGAGCCGACCGTGCTGTCGGTGTAGAGCGCGGTCATCAGGATGCGGCAGCAGTCGTACATCTCGGACGAGGTGCGGTACGTCGCCGTCGCACTGAACGCCTTCGCGGCCGGTGCCGCCACGAACTCGACCGGGCCCCGGACGACCTGGCAGTTCGCGCCGATGGTGACGGCCTGCCGGGCGATCCGGCCCGCCGGAGGTGCGGGCAACTCGCTGGTGAGGAGCACCGCGCCGCACTCCTCGGCCGCCGCCGGAGCGGCATCGGCCGGGCCGGCCGCGACGACGAGCCCGGTGGCGACCGTCAACAGGATGGTGATCTCAGGTCGCACGTGTCTCCTCAGCCCGGGGTCTGCGTACACATTATAAATAGATGTTGGTTGATATCTGTACGCATGGGTGCAATGCTGAGGATGGGAGCGCTCCCATCCCCCGAACGCCGAAGAGTGGAGGACGAACCGTGCGTACACATGAGTCCCATCAATCCGGCCGGCAATCCCGCTCAGCCGTCCGAGTGCTTGTCGTGCTGCTCGCCATGGTGGCCAGCCTGCTGCCCTGGTCCGGCGCGGCCCAGGCACACGGCACCATCATCAACCCGCAATCGCGCGCCTACCAGTGCTGGAAGACCTGGGGAAGCCAGCACATGAACCCGGTCATGCAGACCCAGGACCCCATGTGCTGGCAGGCGTTCCAGGCCAACCCCGACACGATGTGGAACTGGATGAGCGCGCTGCGGGACGGCCTCGGCGGTCAGTTCCAGGCCCGCACCCCCGACGGTCAGCTGTGCAGCAACGGCCTCGCCCGGAACAACAGCCTGAACACGCTCGGAGCCTGGAAGACGACCAACGTCAGCCGCAACTTCACCGCGCAGCTGTACGACCAGGCCAGCCACGGCGCCGACTACTTCCGCGTCTACGTCAGCAAGCAGGGGTTCAACCCGGCCACCCAGCGCCTCGGCTGGGGGAACCTCGACTTCATCACGCAGACCGGCAGGTACGCGCCGGCACAGAACATCTCGTTCAACGTCTCGACGTCCGGATACACCGGGCACCACATTCTCTTCGTCATCTGGCAGGCCTCGCACCTCGACCAGGCCTACATGTGGTGCAGCGACGTGAACTTCGTCTGACCGCACACCGACCCAGGGCGTTGGCGGACGTCCTGGGCCGAAAACCTCAGGAACCGGCGAGGTGAGAAGCGATGTTGATTTCCCGGGCGGGTCTCGCGCGGTGGTACCGGAGCCGCTTCCTGTGGGCGGCGGTGAGCCTGGCGGTGTCGGCAGGTGCGGTCGTGCTGTTCAGCTCGGCTGCCCCGGACGCCCAGCCGGCGAGTCTGCAGGAGCAGATCGTCGCCCGGATGCGTACCACGCTCGAACAGTCCAACCCGGAGCAGCACAATCACGCCGGACACGGTGTCCAGCAGGCGGCCACCGAGGAGAAGCCGGCGGTGATCTGCGGGGTCCGCGTCTACGGCCATGAGCCCGCCGGGGCCACCACGCTCGCCGAGGTGAAGACGGTCTACGGCTTTCACCTCTGCGGGGTCGCCGGGCAGAAGCACCCCTGGGACGTGGCGGTCAAGCTGGCCGGCCCGGTGATCCTGGACATGTCCACGGAGCCCGTGGGCATCCAGGTCGTCGAGGCGACCGCCGACACCAGGTTCGTCGACCGGCTGCGCGAGATGTTCCCGGCCAAGTACGCGGAACTGGCGCAGAAGGAGGCGCTGTCCGACTCGGAGATGGCCGACCTGCGCCGCCGGTACGACGCCGCCGCCGGGCTCTGACCACACCGCACGGTACGGCCTCCGCATATACTTCCTATCGGTATATGCTTCCCGTCATGACTGATCCGGCCATGCGTGAGCCGACGTTCCTGGTGCTCACCGCGCTCGCGGTCGAGCCACTGCACGGCTACGCCGTCATCGAGGACGTCCGGCGCATCACCGGCGGACGGGTCACGCTGCGGGCGGGCACGCTCTATGCCGTGCTCGACCGCCTCCGCGGTGACGGGCTCATCGAGGTTGAGCGCGAAGAGGTCGTCCAGTCCCGCCTGCGGCGCTACTACCGGCTCACCGCACTCGGCGAACGACGGCTGGCCGAGGAGAGCAAACGGCTGCTGCAGCGTGCGACGGTCGCCGACCGGCGACTCCGCGAGCGCCGTATCCGGCTCGGCAACGCGCCGGCCTGAGGTCCCGATGATGAGTGGAGACAGGGATTCCATGACCGCGCACGACGAGCTCGAGGGCCGCTACCGCCGCCTGATGGCGGCCTACCCGCTGCGACACCGGCGGGAGTACGAGGAGGAGATGGTGGGCGTGCTGCTGGCCGGGGCCGAGCCGGAGCAGCGCCGGCCGAGTGCCCGGGACCGCGCCGACATTCTGGTCAATGCGCTGGCCGTCCGCGTACGTGGATGGGCCGGCGACCTGGGTGATCCAGCGTGGCGCCGGGCGGCGTCCGCGGTCCAGGTCGTCGGGGCGCTGTTCCTGCTCATCGTGGGCATTCGCTGGGTGCTGCCCGGCCTGACGTTCTACCCCGGGGTGGACGCGCTGGAGATCGCCCGGCCGGCCGTCTGGGCGGTCGTGTTCGCCCTGGCGCTGGCCGGCCTGCGCCGCCTCGCCGCCGGCATCGCGCTGGCCGGCGCCCTCGTCGAGATCGCGCACGTCGCACAGTGGTACGGCTACTCGCCGAGCCAGGTCCTGCGATCGAGTTGGCTGGTGACGGTGGCGCTGCTGGTCGCGGTCTGCTCGGCGTGGCTCGCCGTCGGCGTGCGGGTCGCCGCGCCGCGCGGCCTCTGGTGGTTCGGCGCGGCGCTGGCGCTCGCGGGCTGCGCCAGCGTCGCCGACCAGTACCAGGGCATGTTCCACGGATTCAGCTACGCGGTCACGATGAACGACCAGTTCCTGTTCCGGTACGCCGCGCCGCTCTACCTGGCCGCCGCGGCGCTCGCCGGGTGGGCCTGGTGGCGGCAGGGCAGCCTGGTCCGCCGCCGGATCCTGGCGCTGACCGCACCGGTGGCCGCCATCGCCACGATGGTCACCTACGGTTTCGCCGGCTTCATGTACTCCAGCCAGCAGTTCCCCTCGCCGATCCTGCTGCGCCCGTTCCAATGGGCGATTCTGCTGGCGACCCCCGTGGTGGCGTTCGCCGTGGCGGTGGTCGCGCTCAACCGCTGGGAGCGGCTGAGCGCGCTGGTCGAGCTCGGCCGCCGAGCCGAAACGCCTGAGCCGCGGGTCTAGCGGCCGCGAAGCATGTCGGCGAGGCCGGCCGGGTAGAGCGGGCTACCTGCGTTGAAGGAGCTCGACGCCGAGCTCCTCGCGCAGTTCGCGACGCACGGCCGCCTCTGCCGTCTCGCCGAAGTCGATGCCCCCGCCCAAGGGGCGGTAGAACGTCTCATCCTTTGTGGAGTCGTAGTACTCGAACACGAGCAAGTCCTCACCACGACGTGGCACGGCAACGGCGATCGGGCGGATTGACGACATCCGCCGACGCTAACGGTCGAAGAGCAGAGTCGTCAGTTCCGCTGTGCCCTGGCGCAGGACGCCCGGGCCGGTGCTGCCTTCGATCAGCACGCGGCGGCATCCGTCGGCTTCCACGTAGATCAGCCCCGCAGGCAGGTGCAACACGGCGAAGCGGCTGCTCGGGGTGGTGCAGGCGGAGGCCGCACCGGCGGCCGTCAGTACACGCCTGACCGCCGCCCACCGCCCGGCAGCGAGCCTGCCACCCGACTCGAACGTACCGCCGGGCTTCCCGACGCCCTGCTCGCTCGGGGGAACCCGGTAGACGCAGACGCCCACCTCCGCCTCGTCGGCGGGAAGAGGATCAGGGGTGTTGTCCTTGCCGCCGCCTGACTGACCGACCATCCACACCACGTCCGACCATTGCTGGCTGCATCCGCTGGCCACGGCCTCGTCCGACTCGATCTCGCGCAGCACACGCGTGGTGACTCGCTGAGTCCGCAACTGTTCGTACGCGGTCCGGAACTCCTGGCGTGGCTTGCGGCAGGCGTCGGTCGGAACACCTGGGCGTACCCACCTACCCTGGCCATCCAGCAGCACGAGCCACGGGACGAACGGCAACTCCAAGGTGCAATCGCTCGCCGTAGCGTCATCGTCGGGCAGCCGGAGGGCGCTCACCAGTGCGGTCACGTCATCCGCCCGCTCCTCCACGGCGACCAGGTCGGAGCCGCCACTCGGCCGCCGTTGCGGCACGGTACGGCAGACGACCGCGGCCACCGGCTCGAACCCCGCGTCCATGCGAGGCAGCGACAGCGCATCCTGGCCGCCGTCGCCGTCCGCCGGCGAGGCGGCGGCGCATGACTCCCAGCGTGCGTGAACGGTCAGCGCCCCCGCCGATCCCACCGGACCGCCGTCGCCCGCCACGGTGCCGGCGCAGCCGCCGGTGGCCAGCACCACCGCCAGGCCGATGACCAATGTCGCTGTCCGGCCGGCCATGGGTCCTCCCGAGGTCGTTGTGGTGTCCCGACCGCGCTCTGACGATGACCTGCCGCCACGCGTTCCACCTCGCGGCGAAGCGATACCAGGGCTACGCCGCGGCACTGGGCGAAGCCGGTGCTTACTCTCCGGGCTCCGCGTAGCGGGCGACGAGTGCGGTGGCGCGGTCGCGCAGGGAGGCACGTAGCCATTGCGGGGCGATGGCTTCCGCCTTCATGCCGAGCTGCCACAGGGCCCATTCGGCGTGCCGGGCGTCCTGGAACGCCACCTCCATCCGCAGCCAGCCGTCAGGCTCGGGCTGCTCTGCGCGTACGGCCAGCGCGGCGCCCGCCAGGTGCTCCCGCTCCTCCGGGTGCGCCCGGAGGAGCACGGTGACCTGGTCGCCGCCGGCCCGGAAGCGGGTGGCACGCTCCTGCCAGGCCCGGTCCAGGTCGACCCCGTCGGGTCTCTGGGCGGGCTCGTCGAGCTTCTCGGCGGCCAGGATCCGGGACAGCCGGTAGGTGCGGTCCGCGCCGGACCTCGTGGCGAGCAGGTACCCCCGGTCCTGGACGGTGACCAGGCCGATCGGGTCGACGGTGCGCCACCGCGGGGTGCGGTCGGCGGCGGCCGCGTAGTGGATCCGCAGTCGGTGTCCCGCGAGCACGGCGCGCCGCACCTCCGCCACGACCGTGTCGGGCAGTTCGTCGCCGACCAGCCGCCGCGAGAGGAGGTCGGTCTCCGGGTCGATCAGCAACCGCTGGACCGCGCCCGCCGCGCTGGCCCGATGGCTCTCGGGCAGCGCGTCGACCACCTTGAGCATCGCCGAGGTGAGCGCCGGGCCCAGGCCGAACGCCTGCGCGCCGCGCCGTGATCCGGCGACCAGCAGGGCCAGCGCCTCGTCGTGATTGAGCCCGGTGAACTCGGCCCGGAAGCCGGGCAGCAGCGCGAAACCGCCGTGCCGGCCGCGCTCGGCGTAGACCGGGACCCCGGCGACGGACAGGGCCTCGATGTCGCGCAGCACGGTGCGGGTCGACACCTCCAGCTCGCGGGCGAGCGCGGGCGCGGTCAGCCGACCGTGCTGGCGCAGCAGCAGCACCAGCGAGACCAACCGGTCGGCGCGCACCCGAGAACACTATCGGAATACACGACACAGGGTGTCGTGATTCTCGGGGAGGCTCATCCACGCGTCGCCAGAGCGGCGGCGATGGATCGGATGGAGCGGACATGGCATTGGAACGAACCGCGGTCAACCCGGTGAAGTGGTCGGTGGCGATGGGATTCAACCAGGGTGAGGTCGTGTCCGGACACAGCCGGACCCTGTACTGCGCCGGGCAGACCGCGACGGACGGGGACGGCAGGACCCGGCACCCCGGTGACATGGGCGCGCAGCTGGCCCTCAGCGCCGACAACCTGGCCGCCGTTCTCGACGAGGCCGGCATGTCCCTGGCCGACCTCGTCAGCCTCAAGATCTATACGACCGACGTCGACGTGTTCTTCGAGCACGAAGCGGTGCTGCAGGCGCGGCTGGGGGCCGCCGGCGCGGTGCCGACCATGACGCTGCTCGGCGTGACCCGGCTGGCGCTGCCCGAGCTGATGGTCGAACTCGAAGGCACCGCGGTCACCTGACGCCGGCGTGTGTTGGACTGGGTGGCGTGTTGATACGTCCCGCAGAACTGGCGGCGATCCGTGCCGGCGACATCGACGTGGCGTTCCGCCGGTGGGAACAGCCTCGGCTCAGGGTCGGCACCCGGATGCGTACCGCGATCGGACTGGTCGAGGTCACGTCCGTCGACCGCGTGCCGGTGAGCTCGCTGACCGCCGCGGACGCCCGCCGGGCGGGCGCGGCGTCGCTCGCCGCGCTCCGCCGCGGGCTGGACCGCGTGCACCCCGACCGGCCGGTGTATCGGATCGGGCTACGGTACGCGGGCGCCGACCCGCGGCACGCGCTGCGGGAGGCGGTACCCGACGCCGCGGAGATCGACGCGATCGTCGCGTGGCTCGACCGGCTCGACCTTTCCGCGCCGACTGGGCCGTGGACCCGGGCGACGCTCCTGCTGATCGACGAACTGCCGGCCACCCGGGCGCCCGATCTCGCACAACGGATGGGGCGAGACACCGCGTCGTTCAAACAGAACGTGCGCAAGCTGAAGGAGCGCGGCCTGACCGAATCGCTCGACATCGGATACCGACTCTCGCCGCGTGGCGCCGCCGTCCTGGACCACGAGGGCCACCCCCGGCCGGCCCAGGCTCGGTCGGTGCCGGAGCCGGGCATCCCGCTGCCACACATCGGCGCCGCCGCGACACGTGCGCTTACCGCGCACGGCGTGGTCCGGCTCGAACAGGTGGCCGGCCTCAGCGAGAGCGACGTGCTGGCGCTGCACGGAGTCGGGCCTTTTGCCGTTCGCCACCTGCGAGCGGCGATGGCCGCGGCCGGGCTGTCCTTCCGCGACGATCCGGGAGCCACGCCAGAGACGTCCTGACATCCATACGGCAACGTGGTCACTACCGAGGACGGGACGCCGCTGCCGGAAGAACGGCCGGTGTGCGGTCTTCGGAGTCGGGGCTGGAGGCGGAGGCGTCGACCAAGTCCTCGGCGGGGACGTGCACCGCGAGGAACCGTCGTGCCTGCCGGGTCGATCGGTGCACCCCGATGGTGGCCGCCACGATGATGCCGGCGATCACCAACCAGCCGGCGGAGCCCCAGTTCATCGCGAGGAAGGTGTACACCGCGGGCGCCCACACCTTGCCGAGAGTGCCGCTCAGGTTGCCTGCCCCCTGGTAGGCGCCGCGCTGGCGCGGGTCCATCAGTTCGGCCTCGAACGTCCAGTTGGCAGCCGAGAGGTAGAGCTCGGCCCCGGTCACGGTGACGTGCCCCAACCAGACCAGGGCGATCGTGACCCAGCCGATGGTGTCATGGGTCGCCAGCGTTATCAGGCAGGAGATCACGAAGAAGGCCGACGACACCCGGACCGCCTTCAGCGCGGTGGATATGCCGGTGACTCCGCGTGCCGCCACCATCGGCAGGAAGATGCACATCACCGTGTTGGTGCCGAACAGGAAAGCCAACAGCACCCGGGGTGCGTCGGTCTCCTCGATCAGCCACAGCGGGATCACCACGTTGAGCAGCACCTGGTTGGTCCAGAACACCCCGACGAAGAAGTTCGTCAGGAGCCAGCCGGGGTTGCGCAGCGGTCCCGGCCCGGGAACCTTGACCTTGCGGTCCTCGGGGGTGCGGTTGTCGTGCGCGGCCCGTGGCAGCCGGGTCACGGCGGCGGCGTTGACCAGGAAGACAACGGCGGTGAACCAGGGCAGCGAGTGAAGGACGACGTTGGAGTGGAACGCCAACGCGATTCCCCCGACGACAGAGCCGAGAGTGAAGCCGAGGTTGAGCGCGGAGTACATGTAGGCCCGTGACTTCACCCGCTCATCGGGCGGCAGGACGTCAATCGTGTACGCGCCGTACGCGATGCCGCCGAGGGCGCCGATGACCTCCATGCCGACGGCCATGGCGACGTAGCCGTGGAAGTCGGTGATGAAGGGCCATACCGCGAACATCGCCGCCTGCCCGGCCGCGCTGACGGCCCACATCTTCTTCGGCCCGAAGCGGTCGACCAGCTTGCCCATCGGCAACGCCGCGAGGAACGCGGCGATCCCCGCGCAGGTCAGGCCGAGACCAACGTGGGCGGCGGACAGCCCGACGATCTGGGTGAAGAAGACCGCCGAGCCAGTCAGGAAGGCGCCTTGCCCCAGGGCGAAGAGCAGTGACTGGATGGAGAGCCGACCGGCCAGAGACGACGGTGGACGCGCTTGGCGGAGGACGGCATCGAAGATCATCCGTAAAGTCTCCGGGTCCAGCTGGCGGATGTCGCGCCATTTCTGGGGGCTGGGGGTGAAATCCCCGGCTAGCCGGCATTGATCGAGCTAACGATGCCGCATCGGTCGATCCAAATCGGATGCCGAAGATGCAATCTTGTTGCAAGATCTTTCATATCTGTTACCGCAAGCCTTGATCTTGTGATGGGAGAAATCTTGAAAACGGGGATTCAAGTTCGCGGCGGTGTGCGGGCGTTTTCGCTGGCCACGATGGCCGGCGTCCTATGCGGAGCGGTGGTGGTGGCGCCGCTGTCCATGACTCCCGCGATGGCTGCATCGCTGGCGCCCGCCGTCGACGCCGACCTCGACGGCGACAATCTCACCGACCTGGTCGCCATCGGCGGTGACCATGGCATCGCCTCCGGCCTCTGGCTCGCGTCGGGCAAGGGCAACGGGCGGATCGCGCACGCCGCGGCCAACATCGGAGCCCACGGCAACGGCGTGTTCAGCCCCGGCACCGTGGGAAGCCCGACCGACTTCGATGGCGCGCAGGTCCTCACCGGGCACTTCTTCGGTACCGACCTGCAGGACGTTCTCGTCTACTACCCGCCCGCCCACACGAGGGCTCCGGGTGGGGCGGTCGTCCTGCGCGGCAACGGTGACGGGTCGACGATCGAGGCCGAATTCGACCAGAATTACCACAACATCAGTGCGGGCACCTTTACCGGCATCGACTGGGACGACTTCCAGACGATCAACAACCCGATTCAGCTCGCCAATGCCGGTGCTCACGGCACGACCTATCCGGATCTGATCGGGATCGCCGGTAAGGACGACGGCAGCAGCTTCCTCACCTATTACCCGAACAACGGAACCACCGGCGGTTACGGCGAGGTCTTCGCCCTGTCGGTCCCGACGCCGACCGGCGGCACCGACTGGAACACCTGGAACATCGCCACGGCCCAGACCGGGTCCGGAACCGCGCTGTTCCTCCGGCAGGCCTCCTCCGGCAAGCTCTTCCTTTGGAACGACTTCACCCGGACGGCCGCCGGTACCGCCGAATACACGCCCTACCTGCTGTCCGACACCTTCCACACCGGTGAAGACGTCACCCTGTACGCCGCCGACGTCGACAGCGACGGCACCGGCGACCTCTGGACCGTCCGCGACCGCGGCGTAGCCGTCGCGTGGCTGGTGGACAACCTCGACAGCGCCGCGTCCACCGGCACCGTCACCGCGCAGCGGCGCCAGAAATTGCTTACCGAATGCTTCGGCAAGCGCGTCAGGTCCAAGACGAGAGTCTGACGACGCGGGCAGAACCGGGCCGTGCCTCCGCGGAGGCACGGCTCGTCCCGGCGCGTCCACCGGACTCGACAAGCGCGGCGAGTCTACGAGAAGGGCTGATCTGACATGTCTTCTTCGCTTCCCTGGCCGCGCATCGTCGCGGTGCTGGCCGGGCTGTCCATACTGGGCGGCTGGTTGTGGGATTCGCTGCTGCTCTGGGCGCTGGCCGCCGCGCTGGGCACCGTCGCCCTGGTAATGAACAACCGAGCCAAAAGCCCGCGCAGATAGGCGCACACACCACACGCCATCTTCGTCGCGCTCCACGACGACCGGCACGGTTTCCTGACCTGATCCTTACAAACCGCTCGCGGTTCTCTGACAGTCGGTCCCGAAGATCGTCGGCATGAGACGAAACCTCGCCGTCGCGTTGGCGGCCGCCGTGCTGCTGACCGGCGGCTGTGCCCGTCACCCCGCGGCCACCGATTCGGCCCCGACCCAGCGGCCGCCGGTGGACGCTCCCGCGTCGCCCTCGCCGCGTGGCACGACCGGTGCGTCGGCCACCACCTCGAGCGCCAAGTCGAACGCCGACGTCGGCGGCCTCCTCGATGAGATCGACCGGCAACTGCACGGCGACGACCAGCCGGCCCAGGACCAGGACTGAGAATGAGGACACTGATGAACCGCACCCTGCGTACCGCCGTGGCGACCACCGCCGCGTTCGCCGTCGCCCTGGTCGCCGCAGCGCCGGCCCAAGCCGCGGAAAGGCCACTCGACAAGGCTAAGACCGTGGTCACCGCCCGGATCGACAAGCGCCTCGCCGCGCTCAAGCGGTTCGACACCACGCTGGGCAAGGCCGAGCGGGTCCAGAGCGCACACCGCGCCACGCTGGCCAAACTGATCGACGACCAGACGGCGGGGCTCACCGCCCTGCGTACCAAGGTCGCCGGCGAGACCACCGCGGCCGCGGTGAAGGCCGACGCTCAGAGCATGGTGAACGACTTCCGCGTCTTCATCCTGACCGGTCCCAAGGTCCGGCTCACCGCGGCGATCGACACCGAACTGGCCGTGGTCGACAAGCTGGACGACCGCTCGGACGTCGACCAGGCCAAGCTCAAGTCGGTGACGACGGCCGTGAACGGCCAGGTCGACAAGCTGCTGGCAATCCAGCCCGGACCGGACGGCGACGCGATCCGCGCCCAGGTTCAGCCGATCCGCGAGGCGGCCCGCAGCGCCCGGACCACGCTGCGATCACTGAAGTGACCGGCCCGGTCCGGGCGGCACGCCGCCCGGACCGGCGCCAACCGGCCCGCGGTCCCGGTGTGTGCCGCAGTCTTCGGCCCAGCGGCTCATGTCTTCCGGACCGCTTGCCACGCCGCGTCGAGCAGCGCGAATATCCGGTAGAGCGCGTATGCCGCCCACCCGGTGGCCAGGGGAACGCTGAGGAGGATCACCGCGTCGCCCAGGTACCGGGTGTTCTCCAGCATCCAGCCGCCGGCCAGCAGGACGGAGCCCACGACGACGGCCCAGGCCAGGACGCGGCCGGTCTTGGTCAGCGAGATCCACAGGCCGGCGTTTCCGGCATCGCCCGGCTCCACCGGGTCACCGACCTGGGACTGCACGGCCAGGCTGTCGACGTCCCGCGCGGCGGCCCGGTCGGCCTCATGAGGTGACTCACTCAGCACTGCCGACACGGCGCGCAGGTCGTTGTGATCGCGAAGCCGTCCGGTCCGCGGATCACCGAGCAGCGCCACGGCGTGCGGGAAGCCGAGCAGCCACGCCTTGCCGTAGCCCCGTTTCGCCCCCGGCGGCAGCACGACGGCTTTGCCGTCGTGCATGTCGGCGCGGTGGGCGCGGTCCTCGATCACCCACACTTCTGTGCCGGAGATCGCCAACTCGGTGTCAACGAGGATGGTGGCGTGGCTGAACAGCGTGACGAACTGGGCGTACGCGGCGATGACCGCGACCAGGCCCAGCACCGCGACCGCGGCGCCGAGCAGCTCGTGTTGCCGGGCCGCGAGGCCGGTGAGCAGCAGCGCGGGGAGAACCGCGAACAGGTACCAGCCTACGAACAGCAGGAAGCGCCGCCGGTTCAGCCAACGCTGCGTCCGCATCCCCGCCGCGCCGGGCGGGAACGCGGGGAGAGTTCTCCAGCCGTTCGGCCGTTCCCTGGCGACTTCGTTCAGCCGTTCCCTGGCATCCTCGCTCAGCAGCACCAGGCTGAGGCGGTAGACCCGGACTTCCAGGCGGTCACCGGCCAAGCTCGCGAGGTCGCGGACGAACTGCTTCTCCTCGATCTTCTGGTCGCCCAGGTCGAACAGCCGCAGCGCCGGCCGTCCCTCCACGGTGGCCTGCAGGTCGCGCGGGGAGTCCAGGCTGACGCCCGGTTCGGGCACGAGGTAGAGCGCGGGAACCACCCGGCGAGCCCGCCCCTCGGTCTCCCGGTTCTCGATCACCACCGCCGAGATCTCGGCCCATCGCAGGTCACGCCGGTACCGGCCGATCCGCACCGTCCAGCCGTCCCGGTCGACGTCGACCTGAAACCGCTCCAACGCGTACCAGAGAAGGCCGGCCGCCAGGAGCAGGACGGCCAGCGAGACCACCCCGATGTAGAACCGCCCGGACACCGAGCCGCCGGCGGTGAACTGCAAACTCACCAGATAACCGGCGAATCCAGCCATCAACGCCGCGAAGACCACCGCGAACACCCGGGAGCTGGCTGGACGGCGCAGATTCACCCATTCATCATGATCCAAACGGGCAACTCAACCCGTCCTGGGCCTTCAACCGACACCAGGCAAGACGCTCGGCTGGCCATTGATCACCGCGATCGGGGCCGGCGCAGCGATCGTCTAGCCGAGTTGAGGGTGGTGCGGGCCGCCCAGTTTGACGGAGATGGCGTCCACGAGCCTGCGGTAGCGGGCGCCGTCCGGCGCCGTCGGGTCGTCCTCGTCGGCTTCGGCGGCGACCTCGTCCAGAATGAAGGCCGATTCGGTCAGCTGGAGAAGGAGATCCGTCCAGCGAGGGCCGGTCAGCGCCATCCGGGCATGGGTCCGGCCGACGTTCGTGCCCGCGCGCAGCAGACGCTGCTGACGGCCGGTCAGCGTGATCGGGTAGGTGCGGTCGGGGCGCAGGCCGAGCTCGTTCAACGCTTCCAGGCTGACGTCACCGAGGCCGCGATAGTCGATGGCGTCCGCGGCCACGGTGAACTCGCACCAGGACGACCAGCCCTGCTCGTCGTCCGGGGCGCTGAAGGAGATGGGGTCGCTTGCCTGTTGTCCCCTGTCGTCGACTCGGGCCCGCCAGCGGTAGTCCCCGCCCGGCGCCAACTCGCCCGGTTCGAACGTCAGGATCTCCGCACCGTAAACGAGGCCGGGGTCGTCGTCGCCGAGCTGCTGATACTGGTAGACGATCGCTTCGCCCGGCCCGGCCGTCGCCGACACGCTGGTCAGCGTCGAGGCGACCACCGGCCGCCCGGGACCAGCGGCACAACCGGCGGGGTCTGCCATGATCGGTGGGGTCCGCGCCGGCCGGTTCTGCGCGTCCGGCCACCACAGCTTCGGGTCCGCGGTCGTGCCGTCCGGCCGGCTGCAGACCATCGCGAACGTGGTGTTCTCGACGTGGCGGTACTGCTCGGCCAGGTCCTGCGCCGCCTTGCGGCACTGCGCGTACAAGGCCTGGTCGTCGCCGGGCCCGGCCTGCGCGGGCACCGACCCGGCCGCGGCGAGCACGATCACGAGAGCGGCGATCCCCGCCGGCCACCGCAGCACCGTACGCATACGCCCAGCACCCACCGCCGCCTCCTCCCATGCACCCGACGCCCGCCACCCCATCGGCAGCCCGCCGCCGGATTTCAAGGAGACAGCTCTGACGGCAGGTGAGTCAGCGACACGGATGCCGGGTTCATCTTGTCGAACCGCTGATCTATACAGGCGGTGGGGATCAAGATTCGCCGCGCCGCATCATGCTCTCTGCGATAGACGGCAACGCGGCAGGAGGTGACGGGAGCGAACGGGGTCGCGTGTGCGTGTATCCGGTATGAAGACTGAAACGGCCGCCGGCCCGGGGGTCGCCGGCGCGTCGGCGGCCTCCTTCGAGAGCTTCTACGCTGCCACGGCCGATCGGGTCTATCGCGCGTTGGCGGTCACCCTCGGCGACTCCCAGCTGGCCCGCGAGGCGACCGACGAGGCGATGGCCCGGGCCTTCGTCCGGTGGCGGCAGGTGGCGACGGTCGAGAACCCCGGTGGCTGGGTCTTTCGGGTCGGGCTGAACTGGGCCACGTCGTGGCGGCGAAAGCTGCGGCGTGAGCGGGTCCTGCCGCAGGCCGAACACGGTCTGCCGGTCGTGCTCCCAGCGGAACCCGACGGCGCCGATGCCATGGCCGCCCTGGCCCGGTTGGGTGTGGCGGCCCGGGCGGTGGTGGTCTGCCGGGTTCTCTTCGGCCTGTCGACCGTCGAGACCGCCAGGGTCCTGCATGTCGCCGAGGGCACCGTCCGCAGCCGTCTGTCCCGGGCGATGACGGTGCTACGCCGCGAATTGAGTGAGGAGAACCGGTGACCAGCGAGATCAAACTGCCGTCTGAGCTCGAGGACGCGGTACGCACCAGTGCCGCGAACGCTCCGGCTCTCGTCCCCGACCGCACCGCGGTCTACGCACGGGCCCGGAAGATCCGCCGCCGGACGGCGGCGGTGCGGGCGCTCGCCGCGGGGGTCGTCGCGCTCGCGCTCGGCGCGTCCTATCCGCTCGTGCACGCCCGGCTGGCACCCGAGATCACCGACGGTGGCCTGACAGGCGGACAGCCGATCGGTCTCTGGCAGAACCGGGACGCACCGCCCTTGACCGCGGGCGGCCAATCCGGCGTGCACGTCCCCGGTTCGGGCGGCGAGATCGCGGCGCAGCTACGGACCGTCGACGGCCGGAACGTGATCGTTCCGGTCAGCGACCCCCAGCCCGGCCTGTCGCAGGGGAGCTACCTGGGGCCGGCCCCGCTCGACGGCGGCGGCCTCGCCACGATCGGCTACGCCCCGTCGGGCAGGAAGAACTCCATCGGCAAGCTGACCGTCGTGGTGCTCGACGCCGCGGGCCGCACGGTAGCGTCGCGCCCGGCCCCGGACATCCGCAGCGAAATGCCACGGCCGATGCCGATGACCGGCAACGCGACCACGCTGTTCTGGTGGGCGTTCGAGCAGGCGGGCAAGCCGGGACAGGAGCGCTTCTGGCCCGTTCTCAATCGCTACGACATCCGCACCGGCCGGCTGGCCGAGCGGGCCCCCGCGGTCGGCGGCAACGGCTACCAGTTGCCCTATTTCGGGATGCAGGCCACCGCGGCCCGGATCATCAGCTGGCCGGCCGTGGGCGGCCAGACCTGCTCGGCCGACATCGCGGACGCCGGCACCGGGGAACGTGTCAGCGTCCTGCGACCGGTCATCGAGGACTGCAGCGACGTCTATTTCGCGCTCTCCCCGGACAACCAGCAAGTCGCTGCTCTGGTGACCTACCGCACCCCGAGCACCTGGACGCAGCGCGTGCTTGTCCTCGACGCGCACACCGGCCGAATCCGCAAGGAAGTCCAGACACCGGCCCTCGCCGCCGGCGCCGACCGGAGCCAACTGGTCAGCGGCCTCGACTGGCTGGGGCACAAGACCATCCGGTACGCCCGGGGCAGTCTGGCCGGCGGCAACCCGATCCTGCTCCGGATCCGGCCGTGAGAGCGGCATGGTTCCCGGCTGCTGAACAGTTCCGTCAGTGGAGGAGCCAGTCCGCGGTCTGCTCCGACGAACGCGGGTCGAGGCTCAGCCGGAACCGGGTGATGTCGACGTCGGCCGGCACCTCGAAGACGACATAGCGGTTGACCGACCAGCTCGGTGCGAGGTTGCTCGCGAACGGACTCTTGCCGTTCGTAAGCTCGGCGTTGTGGCCGTACGCGCGGTCGTCCCGGTCGACGAGCCAGCTGTGCTCCTCGATGTCGCTGCGGAAACTGGCCCGGCCCGTGTTCTCGACCCAGAGGGTGACCGTGACGAGCCGGTGGCCGGGCTCCGACCCGATCCGTACATCGTTCTCGCTGGACATCATGGTGACGACCATCTGTTCCCGCGAGTCGCCTCGCAGCAGCACTTTGCCCCCGCGGGGGGCGGCCGCACCCCCGGGCTCGGGTACGCCGGGCACGGCCCGGACCACGCCGGCGACGATCCCGGCGAGGGCCAAGGCGAGGGCGATCACGGCTATGACGGTCAGTCGTCTGCGCGTCGGCCGGGAGGCGGCCGCGGCCAGTGCCGGTGATGCGACGACCGGTGATGGGGGAGGAGGTGCCGGAGGCGGCGCGCCCAGCCGGTCGGCGACGGCACACCTGCGGCGCGCGACCCAGACCGCTCCGACGGCCACGGCCACGGTGGCGGCCGCTGTCGCCGCCCAACGGGAACGCAAGGTCACGGTCGCAGGTATCGGCGCCGTGAGCGCGGACCTGAGCCGATCGTGTCATTCGCGGGGCGGTGCGGGCGGGACAGCGGGCCGAGCCAACTACCGCCCGCAGACTCGCCAACTTGGCCCGCACACCGGATATTCGCACACATGTTCTATCCACAGCCTGTGGACGAGCGCCGGGCAGTGTCAGCATCTCCAGATCACGCATGGATCACGCACGGACCATGCGTTCGGCTACCGGCCGTCGCCATGTGAACGAACAGCGGACGCGCTGGCGGTGTCGATACGCGGTGGATGCATCGCAACCGATGTTCTCGGCGTTGCCTGACTGGCCGAGCCGCCACCGACCCGGGCGGACTCCTCGACGACTCTGTCCGAGCCGGGGAGAAAGTCTGTTCTTAGACCCACTGATCTGCCGATGACAGAGCACTCGATCATGCTGAGTCTGATTCTGTTTGGTCGCTGAACCAACTACCGGAGACCTCTTCAGTCATCGACGACCGCCACGCCGTGACATCGACGCCCTACGAAACACGACCTAGACCGCGCCGGCAACGTGACGTCGGCGGCGAGCTCACCTACCGCCGCTGATTGCGTACCGGCGATCGTCGAACGAGGCCGGACCGGCCACGGAGCAGGTGACTCCGGGGCCGGTCCGGTGCCGAGGTTCAGCCGAGACGGCGGATGAAGATGTCCGGTGCGTTGTTGGTGTCGCCGGGCACGAGATTCGGGTCGCTCGAGGCGAACTTGAGATGGGTCCCGTCCCGGCTGAACGCCGGGCTGACGGCGTAGCTGGAGTCGGTGCCGCCCGCCACCCGCGTGGTGGTGCCGTTCTGCCGGTCGTACAAGTACACGCCGCTCATCCAGCCGCTCCCGCCCGGAACCAGGTTGCGCGCGTTCGAGCGGTAGCTCACGTACCGGCCGTCGGCGCTGACCACCGCATTGAACGAGGACTTGTCCGGCTCGGTGCCATCGTGGCCGGCCGAGACGAGCGTCGTGTTCCCGGTCGTACGGTCGAGCAGGAAGATACCGACGTTCTTGAGCGACGCCGGGAGGATGCCGGTGCCGTAGGAGTTGAACGCCACGAAGCGGCCGTCGGCGCTCATCGACGAGCTGTAGGCAGACGTGATCAGACGGGTCGTGCTGTCGTCCTGCCGGTCGTACAGATAGAGATCCCGGTTCAGCACCTCGTCGGGGCGGCCACCCGCCAGGTTCGTTGCCCCGCTGGTGTAGGTGATGTACCGGCCGTCCGAGCTGACGTCCAGATCCAGGGTCGACTTGTTCGCCGGGTTTCCGTCGTCGTCGTGCGAGACCAGGGCGAGACGCCGATCCGCCAGGTCGTACACGTAGACCTGAGAACTCGGGCGAGCGCCGACCTGGGGGCCCAGGTCGGATGCGTTGGAGCGGAACGCGATGCGGCGGCCGTCCGCGCTGATCACCGGCATATCGGAGGAGCCGTCCCCGCTGGTGAGATCCGGGCCGGCCGACACCAGTGTCGTCGTGCCGGTCTCCCGGTCATAGACGAGAACGTCAGCCCTGCCGTTGTCGTCGCCGGGGACGAGGTTCGACGCGTCGGTGGAGTAGACGATGTACCGGCCGTCGCCGCTGATACTCGGCTCGTACGAGTAACCATTACCCTGGGTGCCGTCCGCCGCGACCGACACCAGGGTGGTCTTGCCGGTCTGGCGGTCGCGCAGGAAGACATCCGTGTTGTCGTTGGCGTCGCCGGGCACAAGATCGGTCGCCGGCGAGTAGAACGCGACGTACCGGCCGTCGTCGCTGGCCGACCCGTGGATCGCGCCCCCTTTGCCGGTGTGCCCATCCGGCGTGACCGAGACGGCGCTGACCGAGGGGTCCGGGGAGGGCTCGGCAGCGCGGGCCGCGGCGGCCGCCGTCGCGGCCAAGACGCCACCGAGGCCCACGGCGAGCAGACGCCGATGCATGGCGAATGATTTACGCACATTTATCCTTTCGCCCGCCGCATACCCGCGGCGAACCTGGTCCGAGGATTGCCTAACAATAGGTTGATCTCTATTTCCGTCCGCGGCCGGGCCGGATTGAATCCGCAGGCTTCGGGCTGCCTTAGACGGCCTGGGATGTGGCCCTTCAGCATTGTGGAACTCGATGCAAGGCGACGGCGGCCGGTTCTTTGCCGGGCCGGTGTCAAATGGGATGTCCCCTCAGGGCAGCCGGCAGCATGGCGTGGGCCACACCGGACAGCGTGCGCTCATTGTGGAAATCCTTTCGTTGCCGGCGTTCGCTGCCGGACGTCTGCCGAAGACGATCCGGCCCCGGTGCCGGCTGCGGAAGGCCCTGCGGGGTTATCCGGACAAGCCCGTACGAGGTCAGGCCGCCGAGGGGTGCCTCGGGGCGCGGTGCCCGGAACTGACGGTCGGGTTCCCGGTGCCGCGCCCACCCGCCGAGGTCGTCGGCGGAACCGCAGCAGACGTGCTCGACGGCCATGCCCGTCAATGTCGGGAACACGGGAGGAAACTGCATGCGAAACACCACGTAGGCGGCTGTCACATATCGGCCCGAGGCCGAGGCAGCGGCTTGGGACATCGCCGTCATGGACGCCGTCCTCGCCACCCGGGAATTGCTGGGCGCCGGCCGGGGATCAGCGAGGCCAAAGGTGATGGTGCTCACCAGTCCCGGCCGCAGAGCAGGGTCGAAGTCGAGTCCTGGGCCCGTCCGGCAGCCACGTGGTGAGCTGTTCGTGGTCCTCGGCGTTGCGACCTGACCGGCCGGCACATCACCGACATGATCACGGCGATCGGTGCGGCCACGAACCGGTACGGGCGTACCCCGTCTCCGTCGACGCTGCATCGCATCCGGGCGACCCTGCGTTCGGCGCTTAACGCCGCCATCCGCGAGGGCCTGCTGCGCGATAACCCGGCCCGCTATGTCGAGGTGCCCTCGCCCCGGCGCCCGCACGCGCTGGTCTGGACGGCGCAGCGGGTCGAAGCGTGGCAGAAGACCGGGGAGCGGCCGGCGGTAGCGGTGTGGACGGTCGAGCAGACCGCGATGTTCCTGTCCTTCGTTGCGCAGGACCGCCTGGCGGTGATGTGGTGGCTGATCGCGCTACGCGGCCTGCGCCGCGGTGAGGCCGCAGGGCTGCGCTGGGCGGACGTCGACCTCGAGGCCGGAGTCGCGATGATCGAGCAGCAGCGCATCGCCAACGGCCACCTGGTGACCGTCGGACCGCCCAAGACCGCCGCGAGCCGCCGCCTGGTCGCGCTGGACCGGTACACCGTGCGGCTGCTCCGTGAACACAGACGGCGGCAACGGGCCGAGCAACGCGCGGCGGGCGGAGCGTGGCAGGACTCCGGGTATGTGTTCGTCGCCGACGGCGGGGCGCCGCTGCACCCGGACTTCCTGACTCGCCGATTCCCCCATCTGGTCGGGGAGTCCGGGCTACCGCCGGTCCGGCTGCACGATCTGCGCCACGGCGCCGCGAGTCTCGCGCACTGCGCCTGAAGACGGTACAAGCCCAGCTGGGGCACAGCAGCATCGTGCTGACCGCCGACACCTACACCAGCGTCCTGACCGACTTGCTGGCGTATGCGGCCGAAGCCACCGCAAGGCTCGTGCTCGCCGCCACGGTCCGCAAACCGGGCGCCGGCACCGCCCCACCGACCACCCGGCGAAATCCGCTGAGCCGACCGTGATCGTCTCCTCGGAACGCCCAGCGGGCAGGCGTTCCAGACACCGCAAGGACGGCAAACGGGGTCGCCCACACCCGTCCCACCGACGTCCCACAAAGATCAAGGCCGTATAGCTCGGAAGCTATACGGCCTGGTGAAGCATGGTGCGCCGCGTAGGACTTGAACCTACAACCCGCGGATTAAGAGTCCGCTGCTCTGCCAGTTGAGCTAGCGGCGCTCGCTGACAACGCAGAAACATTAACACGGCCTCCCGGGCACCCTGAAATCGGGCCGCCTGCATGATCGTTGGAGCTAAACCCGCCCTGAGGATGACACCGGATGTTGCGCGGATAGGGCAGGATGTGCCAGCCGGAACGTGAGAACGGGGCACAGAATGGTCAGCATGCGGCGCTCGGTCGTGGCGGTAGTTGCGTTGGTGGTGGTTGCGCCGCTGGCGCTGGCTGCCTGTGGCGACGGGGACAAGCCCACCGCCGCCTGGGTGGGTACCGGTGCCTCGCAGGCTCCGCCGTCCGCCGGAGCCGTGCCCGAGTCCGGCTCGACCGGTCCGTTGTCACTGAGTGTGACGCCCGCCACGGGCAAGAAGGGCGTGCCGGTCAGCGCTGAGATCGGTTTCACGGTCTCCGGTGGCAATGTGACCACCGTCGCGCTCAAGGATTCGTCCGGCAAGGCCGTCGACGGCGCGCTGCGTGACGACGGTTCGGCCTGGGTGCCCAGCAAGCCTCTCAAGACCAGCAAGCGGTACGACGCGACGGTCACCGCCGTCGACGCGGCCGGGCAGACCAAGACCGCCTCCACCAGCTTCACCACCATGGGCCGGCCCGGCAAGCAGACGGGTACCGGGCTCTACCTCTTCGACGACCACACGTACGGCGTGGCCATGCCGGTCGTCGTCGAGTTCAACCCGGGCATCAAGAAGAAGGACCGGGCCGCCGTGCAGAAGCGGATGTTCGTCAAGACCGAGCCGGCGCAGCCCGGTGTCTGGTCGTGGACGGCGAGCGGCACCCAGGCCTACTACCGCGCACCGGACTACTGGACGGCCGGCACCAAGCTCAGCGTGCGCATCGCCGTCGGCGGGCTGCCCACCGGCGGCGGGCGCTACGGCGACCAGGACCGGGGCGCGGTTGCCAAGATCGGGCGCAGCTTCGTCATGAAGGTCGAGAACAAGACCAAGAAGATGACCGTGGTCCAGGACGGCAAGACGGTCCGCACGATCCCGGTCAGCCTCGGCAAGTCCAGCACCCCCTCGTCGAGCGGCACCATGGTCGTGATGGAGAAGAAGGCGGCCACCGTCTTCGACACCACCGCCGAGCTGGGGCCGAACGAGGGCTACCGGACCGAGATCGAGTACGCCCAGCGCATCACCTGGAGCGGCCAGTACATCCACTCGGCCCCGTGGTCGGTCGGCTCGCAGGGCCGCCGGAATGTGTCACACGGGTGTGTCAACGTATCCCCGTCGAACGCCCGCTGGCTGTTCGACAAGACCCTGATCGGTGATCCGATCACCGTTCGGGGTACTGGGGACAAGTTGGCCGCCGGCAACGGCTGGACGGCATGGGACCTGAGCTGGAAGGACTTCGTGAAGGGCAGCGCCCTGCCGGTGCCCGCAGATTTGGCGGCCCGGGCCACCGCCTGAACCTCGGTACGCAGCGTGATTCTCAGCACCTATCCAGGTCCGGCCCCACTCTCCGGGGGTCGCGGCACGAATCCGGGATTGGTGGCCCGGCATTCATGGAGGAAGATTGGCGCCTGACGACGGCGCGCTGAGAGGGATCATGGGACTTCGTGGAGAACGGTCCGTGTCCGGCCCGGCCGGGCGGCGGCCTTGGCGGACGGCCGCTGCGGCGCTGGTGGCCGCGAGTGTGCTGGTCACCGCCGGGTGCAGCGGCGACAAGGGCGACTCGCCCGCGTGGCAGGGTGGCGCCGCGGGTGACGGCCCGGCCTCGGCCTCTCCCTCGCCGCAGCCGACGCTGAGCACGGTCGCGGTGACGTCGCCGGCCGCGGACGCCAAGGACGTCGTCGCCTCGACCGAGATCAAGTATGAGACCGAGGACGCCGAGAACACCTCCGTCGAGGTCAAGGACGCCGACGGTGGCGAGGTCAAGGGCGAGCTCGACAAGGACGAGAAGGTCTTCCGGCCGGCCAAGGCGCTGGGCTGGGGCAAGACCTACACGGTGACGGTCAACGGCACCGCCTCGGGTGACAAGGGCGGCACGACGAGCAGCAACTTCACGGTGATGAAGAAGCCGTCGAAGCTGGTGCGGGTGACGAGCTTCCTCGGCGACGGTCAGACGGTCGGCGTCGGCATGCCGCTGATCGTCAGGTTCGGCCGTTCGGTCCCGGCCAAGTACCGCGACGACGTCCAGCTCCGCATGCCGGTGACGGCGACGCCGGAGCAGGAGGGCATCTGGCACTGGATCAGCCCGACCGAGGTGCACTACCGCCCGAAGACGTACTGGAAGGCCAACACCAAGATCTTCTACAAGGTGCAGCTCGCCGGCGTCCCGATGGGCGACGGCTGGTATGGCCGCTCCGACCTGACCGTGGACATCAAGACCGGGCGCGCGCTGGTGATGACGGTCTCCAACAAGACCAAGAAGATGACCGTCAAGCAGGACGGCAAGGTCATCAAGACCATCCCGGTCAGCCTCGGCAAGAAGAGCACCCCGTCGTCGAGCGGCACGATGGTCGTCATCGAGAAGAAGGCGCACACGGTCTTCGACACGCTGGCAGAGCTGGGCCCCGAGGAGGGCTACCGCACCAAGATCGACTATGCCCAGCGGATCACCTGGAGCGGCCAGTTCATCCACGCCGCGCCGTGGTCCGAGGGCGTGCAGGGCCGGGCCAACGTCTCGCACGGCTGCGTGAACGTCTCGATGGCCAACGGCAAGTGGCTGTTCGGCCGCACGATGCTCGGCGACCCGATCACGGTCAGCGGCACCGGGGAGAAGCTGAAGAACGGCAACGGCTGGACCGACTGGAACATGAGCTGGGACGAGTACAAGAAGGGCAGCGCGATCTGATCGCGAGGCACACCGCGTGACGCGGGCCGGCCGGTCTCCGGTCGGCCCGCACGCGTTTCAACAGTGCCGGGCAGCGGGCGGGCGGGGAGACGCCGTGACCCGGGCCGGGTCGCCGCGGGTTCCGCTCAGCTGTCCGCGGCGACGCGGGCCAGGTCGCTGCGGAGCTTCGCGCGGATTTCCGCGCTGTCCGGGTGGTCGATCTCCTCGTAGATGTCCAGCGCCTGGCGCCAGGCGTCGTGTGCCGGCGCCGGGTCGCCGGCGGCCAGGTGGGTGTCGCCCAGGTGGGTCAGGATGACCGCCTCGAAGCGGCGGTCGCCCTGCTCGCGGAACAGTTCCCGGGACCGGCGATAGCAGGTCAGGGCCGCGGCGTAGGCGCCGAGATGGTGGTGCACGTAGCCGACGCTGTCCCAGGAGTGCGCCGCGCCGGGCCAGTTGCCCACCTCCTCTTGGATGGCCACCGCACGCTCGCAGTACTCCAGCGCCACCGCGTAGTTGCCCATGGTCACGTGGCACCAGCCCAGGTTGTTGAGCGCGCTCGCCTCGCCGGGGCGAAAGCCCTGCGCCTGGTACCCCTCCAGGGCCAGTTGGGCCTGCTCAAGCGCCTCGTCGTAGCGGCCGAGCGACCGCGCGGTCGCGCCCAGGTTGAGGTGGACGACGGCCCGTTCTTCGGCGTCATCGTGGTCGTCGAGCAGCTCCAGGGCGAGGGTCAGGTGGCGGTGTGACGGCTCGGGGCGGCCGAGCTCGCCATGGGCGTGCCCGAGGCGGTAGTGGACCCGGGCCAGCCGGACCGGGTCGTCGGAGCCCTCCGCGACCGCCAGCGCGACGTCCAGGCAGGCGATCCAGTCCCGCTCGTTCCATTCCCGCGCGAAGAACGTGGCCAGCGCCCACGGCAGCAGAAAGGAATGGTTGTCGAAGCCCGTCGCCCCGGCGAGGTCGACAACGGCGCGCAGCGGCCGCTGCTCGCGGGCGAACCAGGCCAGTGCGGCGGCCATGTCGGCCAAGGGCTCCGGCGTCACGCCGACGGCCATCGGATCGGGCCGGTCGCGCAGCTGCGAGCGGTTCGGGTAGAGCAGGCGGTCGCCGGCCAGCGCGGTGTGCAGATAGAAATCCAGCACCCGGTGGGTCGCCGCCCGGCGGTCGGCTTCCGGGTCGATCCGGTCGGTCAATTCCCGCGCGTACGCCCTGAGCAGGTCGTGGCAGCCGTACCGCCCGGCCGGCTGCTCGGCCAGCAGGTTGGCCTGAATCAGCCGGGCCAGCAGCGGCCGCACCTCGTCCGTGCGCAGCCCGGCCAGGCTGGCGACGGCGTTGATGCCCGCGTCCGGGCCGGGCAGCAGGCCGAGCAGGCGGAACAGGCGCGCACCGGCCGGGTCGAGGGTGCGGTAGGACCAGGAGAACACCGCCCGCACGTCGGTGGCGGGGTCGGAGTCGGCCAGCGCGTCCAGGCGGTGCCGGGCCTCGGTGAGCTCGGCGGCGAGCGTACCCAGGGAGAAGTTCGGGTGGGTCGCGGCGCGGGCCGCCGTGATGGCCAGGGCCAGCGGCAGGCCGGCGCAGGCCGTCAGGATCCGGTCCACGGCGTCGGGGTCGTCCTTGATCCGGTGCTCGCCGACCCGGCGGGCGAGCAGTTCGCGGCCCTCGGCGCCGGACATGGTGTCCAGGCGCAGCGGCCGGGCGCCCTCGGCGGCGATCAGGCCCGACAGCGAGGCGCGGCTGGTCACCAGGGCGAGGCAGCCGGCCCCGCCGGGCAGCAGCGGGCGGACCTGCGCGGCGTCGGCCGCGTTGTCGAGCAGGATCAGCATCCGCCGGTCGGTCAGCCGGCTGCGGAAGAGCGCGGCCTGCGCCGAGACGTCGCCGGGGATCCGCTGGGCCGGCACGCCGAGCGCCTCTAGGAATCCGCGCAGCACCTCCGTCGGCGCGGCGGGCGGGCCGGCCGGGTCGAAGCCTCGCAGGTTGACGTGGAGCTGGCCGTCGGGGAACCGGTCCCGGACCTCGTGCGCCCAGTGCACCGCCAGCGTGCTCTTGCCGACCCCGGCGGTGCCGGAGACCACGGCGACGACCGTTCCCTCGGCCTCGTCCAGGAACTCGTCGAGGGTGGACAGCTCGGCCTCGCGGCCGGTGAATCCCCGGACGTCGAGCGGCAGCTGTCGCGGCACGTGCGCCTCGGCCGCCGGGCGGCGCGGGGCGGCGGCCTGGTGTGCGGTCTCGAGCTCGGTACCCGGCGCGGCGCCGAGCTCGTCCCGGAGCCGCTGCCGGATCCGGCGGTAGCAGGCCTGCGCCTCGGACTGCCGGCCGTCGGCGCGCAGCGCCCGGATCAGCACCGCCGCCAGCGACTCGTCCAGGGGGTGTGCCTCCAGCAGTGGCCGGACCAGGTCGGCGACGGCGCCGGGCGGCGTGCCCAGCTCGAGCTCGATCGTGGCCAGGGCCAGCGTCGCGGACAGCCGCTGCTGCTCGCACTCGTCGCGCACCCGCGCGGCCCACTCGCCCCGCAGGCCGGCGAGCGGCTGGCCGTGCCAGAGCCCGAGCGCCTCGCGGAGCAGGTCGGCGGTCTGCCCGCGGCTCTGGGTCGCGCCGCGGGAACGCGCGACGAGGCGCCGGAACCGGAGCAGGTCGAGAAGTTCCGGCTCGACGCACAGGGCGTAGCCGCCGTCGCGGAACTCGAGGCGGGCGGCGTCACCCAGCGTCTCCAGCGAGCGGCGCAGCCGCAGCACGTGGGTGTGCAGCGCGTTGCGCACCGTCCTCGGGGGATTCTCGTCCCAGATCCGGTCGATGAGGACGTCGACGGGCACGGTGCGCCCGGCGTCGACGGCGAGCGCGGCGAGCACGGCGCGCTGCTTGGCGGGTCCGAGGTCGAGGCGCCGCCCGTCGACGAGGAGCTCGACCGGCCCGAGGATGCGCAGATCCCACATGGCCCGGCGGCCCCCCGTTCCGGTTCGGCATTTCAGCCTTCATCAATCCGGATTTCAGAGTAGTCGGGCACGCTACTCAATGGCTCGACACCAACGGGGGTGGGTGGAGCCGTTCGGTGATCGCCGGCGGCTCCGCCCAGGGCCGGGTCGTTCACCGGGGCTGGATGAGCCACCTCCAGGCCCGGCGGAGACCGTCGGCGAAGTTGGCGTCGCCGTCCGCGACCGGGTCCGCCGAGGGTTCCCTCAGCTCACCGGCCGGCACCGAGATGATCACGCCGCGCTCGAAGATGCCGTCGACCTGGCTCGCGCTCGCGTAGCGGTGGCCGTCCGACGTCTTCAGGACCAGGCCGTGGAAGATGTCCTCCGGCCGGTCCGCCAGGACGTGTGCCACCGTGCCGGCGCTGTCGCCCGCGCGGTCGTAGACCGGCGTGCCCTCGGCGAGGACCACGAACGATTGCGGTGCCCCGAGGTCCTCGGGTGCGTTGTTCTGCGACATGCCCTTCGGATACCCCGGCGAGGGCCGCTGTAACCGCAGGTCAGTCGCCGGGTGGGAGCAGCGCGACCTCGCCGTAGAAGCGGTCGATGGTGCGGACCGTCGCCTCGAACTCGTCCAGGCCGAACGGCTTGGTCACGTAGGCGTTCGCGCGCTGCTGGTAGCTCGACGCGATGTCCGGCGCCGCGCCCGACGTGGTCAGGATGACCACCGGGATGGCCTTCAGCCGGTCGTCGGACTTGATCGCGGCGAGGGTCTCGCGCCCGTCCATGCGGGGCATGTTCAGGTCCAGCAGGATCAGGTCCGGGCGCTGGGCGCTCTCGTACGGGTGCGTGCGGAGCAGATAGTCCAGCGCCTCGCGGCCGTCGGCGACGCGGTTGACCGTCGCGCCGCGCTCCGGGCTCTCCAGCGCCTCCATGATCATCAGGGCGTCGGCGTCGTCGTCGTCGACGACCAGGATCTCGAGAGTCCGCACCGGTGCACCCCTTTTTGTTTGCAGTCTGGCAAGCATAGAGGCAGGGTGCCTACGGGACCACTCGTCGCCGGCGCGAGTTCGTGGCGAGAAGAGACATGTTTCACCGGCCGTTGCGGCAACCTCCGCGAAACGCCAGGTCACTGACCGTAGATCAAATGTAGGGAATCGCGCACGCAAAGTAGTTCCGCCGCGGGATGCACCGATCGACGGTCGGCTCTCGTCACCTCAGCGTGGGAGATCATCGGAAGAGGCGGAGGCCGGGGCGGATCGTGGTGCGGCTCGTCGTGGTCGCACTGGTCCTCTGCGGCATCGGGGTCGGGGTCGTGGAGGCGTACATCGAGTCGGTGCCGATGTCCGCGCGGGCGGCCGAGCCGCAGGCGTCGACGCTGTACTACCGCGACGGCCGTACCATCCTGGCCCGGGTCGGGACCACCGACCACAGTGAAGTGCCGCTGTCGGCCGTGCCGCCGGCGGTCCGGTCCGCGGTCCTGGCCGCCGAGGACCGCGACTTCTACGACCACGGCGGCGTCTCGGTCCGCGGCGTCCTGCGCGCCGTCGTCGCCGACGTCGGCGGTAGCCGGCAGGGCGCCTCGACGATCACCCAGCAGTACGCCCGCAACGCCTTCCTCACCCAGGACGTGTCGGTGGAGCGCAAGGCGAAGGAGTTCGCGCTCGCCATCCGGCTGGAGCGCGAGCACACCAAGGACGAGATCCTCGAGCGCTACCTCAACACCATCTACTACGGCCGCGGCGCGTACGGCATCGCGGCGGCCGCGAACGCCTACTTCGGGATCACGCCGGACCGGCTCACCGCCGCGCAGGGCGCCGTGCTCGCCTCGGTGATCAAGGATCCGTACGGCTTCGACCCGGCGAACGACGCCGAGGCCGCTCGGACCCGCTGGACCTGGATCATCAAGTCGCAGCGCGAGCTGGGCTGGCTCGCCGAGGAGCCGCACTATCCGCCGGTCAACTCCGCGACCGAGGGCGTACCCGGCGCCAACGGCCTGGTCATCGACCGGGTCGAGGGCGAGCTGGCCGCGCACGGCGTCACGCCGCGCGCCCTGCACACCCAGGGCCTGTCGATCACCACGACCCTGGACCCGGCCGTGCACGGCGCGGCCGTCAACCAGGTCGCGGCCCACCTGGCGGGCCAGCCGAAGGACCTGCGGGCCGCGCTGGTCGCGGTCGACCCCGCGACCGGCGCGGTACGGGCGTACTACGGCGGCGACCAGGGGCGCGGCTTCTTCGACGACGCCTCGGCGGCGCACCCGGCGGCCTCGACGTTCAAGCCGATCGTGCTCGCCGCGGCGCTGAGCAAGGGCATCGGCTACCTGTCGCGCTGGGACGGCAGCTCGCCGCGCGTCTTCGCCGGCCGGCTCGGCGTGCCGCTGGTGAACCGCGGCGACCGGCAGTGCCCGAGCTGCACCCTCGAGAAGTCCATGGTCGACTCGCTCAACACCCCGTTCTACGCGGTCACCGAGGAGATCGGCGCGGCCACCGTCCGGTCCATGGCGTACGACCTGGGCGTCGCGAGGACGTACGGCGGCGAACCGACGCTGGTGGACGCCAAGGGCGACCCGACGCCGGGCCGGACCCGCTCGGACATCGCGATCGGCCGCTATCCGGTCACCCCCGGCGACCTCGCCTCCGTCTACGCCACCTTCGCCGCCGGTGGCGTCCGGCACGACCGGTACTTCGTGGAGAGCGCGACCGCGCCCGACGGCCGGCAGCTCTGGGCGGCCGTGCCCGTGGCGAAGCGGGTGCTGGACAGCAAGGCCGCGGCCGACGTCACCACCGTCCTCGGCGCCGTGGTGAAGGGCGGCGACGTGCTGCCGGGCCGGCCCGCCGCGGGCAAGGCCGGCGCGCAGCCGTGGGGCGACACGAAGGACAACCAGGACGCCTGGATGGTCGGGTACACGCCGGAGCTGGCCACCGCGGTCTGGCTCGGCAAGGCCCGGCCCGGCCCGATCCGCGACTCGGCGGGCGCCGCGATCAAGGGCGAGACCGTGCCCGCGCGGCTGTGGCGCGACTTCACCCGTGACGCGCTGGACGGCACGCCGAGCAGGTCCCTGCCGAGGCCGGCGCACGTCGGCCGGATCGACGTCGGCGACGCCGGGCGTGCCAAGTCCGTCGGTCAGCGCAAGGACGAGGATCAGAAGCCGGCGCCCGGCGTGCCGGTCGTGCACACCGCCGGCAAGGGCAAGCGGCTCGCGCTCACCTTCGACGACGGGCCGTCGCCGTACACGGCGCAGGTCCTCGACCTGCTCGCCGAGCAGCAGGTCAAGGCCGTCTTCTGCATGGTCGGGGAGGAGGTCGAGAAGCACCCGGAGCTGGTGCGGCGGATGATCGCCGAGGGGCACCTGCTCTGCAACCACTCGTGGAAGCACGACGATCTCGGCAAGCTCACCGCGGCGGCGGCCCGCGACGACATCGTCCGTACCGACGAGGCCATCGCCGCTGCCGCGCCGGGCGCGACGGTGCCGTACTTCCGCGCGCCGTACGGCTCGTGGGGCCGGTCCGCGAAGGTCGGCAACGACCTCGGCCACACGCCGCTCGGCTGGGTCGTCGACCCGGACGACTGGCTGCTGCCGGGCGCGCAGACCATCGCCGACCGCATCGAGAAGCAGCTGACGCCGCGCGCGATCGTGCTGGTGCACGACGGCGGCGGCGAGCGTGAGCAGACGGTGGCGGCGCTGACGAAGCTGATCCCCAAGCTCAAGCGCGCGGGCTGGAGCTTCGATCTGCCGGAGCGGACGGTCGAGTCACGCCCGCTGCCGCCGGCACCGGAGTCCTCGTCGGCCGCGGTGTCCCCGCGGCCGACGGCCGGCGCGGGCCGGGGCCGTTCCGGCGGTCAGTCCAGCTCGTCGAACCAGCCGGCGACCCGGGCGGGTGCCACGTCGTAGCCGGTCGCGAGCGGGCCGGCCCAGTTCACCCCGACGAGCAGCCCGTCGCGGCGCAGGCCGGGCAGCCAGCCGTCGAGCCAGTCGTGGACGGGGATCTCCACCACCTCGAACCCCCGGTACGCCGCGACGGTGTCGAGGACCCGGCCGGCCCGGGTCGGCTTGGACCAGAACGGCATGGCCCGGTTCCCGGCGGCGTCCCGGGGCGCGGGAAAGCCCGCGGCGTCCCGGATCGACCAGACCCGGCGTTCCTGAGGCACCTCGCGGCGGAACGCCGCCGAATGGGCCGCGCTGAGCGACATGCCATCCCCCTCTGTAACCGATACTTCACCTATCGTCCCTGACTGGGGCGTTCAAGGTGATTTGAACCATTAAATCCGAGTCGTTGGCTCGATCTGCGCCGCCGTATGTTCCCAGCCATGGACATCAGAGCGGCGACACCGCAGGACTGGCCCCGGATCTACCCGTTCTGGTCGCGGATCGTGGAGGCCGGCGAGACGTACGTCTACCCGCTCGGCCTCGGCTCGGACGACGCGCGGGCGCTGTGGATGGAGTCGGCGCCGGGGCTGACCGTCGTGGCCGTCGAGGGTGACGACATCCTCGGCTCGGCGAAGATGGGTCCCAATCGGCCGGGGCGCGGCGCGCACGTCGCGACCGGAAGTTTCATGGTCAACCCGGAGTGGAGCGGTCGCGGTGTCGGCCGGGCGCTGGGCGAGTACGTCATCGACTGGGCGCGCCGCGAGGGTTACCACAGCATCCAGTTCAACGCGGTGGTGGAGAGCAACGCGCCCGCCGTGCACCTCTGGCAGGCGCTCGGCTTCACGATCGTCGGCACCGTACCGGAGGCATTTGATCATCGGACGAACGGACTAGTGGGTCTCCATATAATGGTCAAAAAGCTATAAAACGCCCAAAACGCCGTCTAATTGGGCTCTACGGGTAAAAAGGTCCCATAACCTCCTGAGCATGCCGGCCGTCAGGCCCGGCAGCTGACTAGCTTTCGGAGGATCTGGGATGAGCAAGGGTCGTCGAATCGGAGCCCTCGCGGCTGCCGCCGCTTCCACCATCGGCATGGCGTCGCTGGTGGCGCCGACCGCCGCGGAAGCGTCGCCGCGTGGCCCGGTGCCCGTGTCCAACGGGATCCGGACCGTCCGGGCCTTCTCGCCCACCTGGGTCGGCATCCGCTGGGCCACCGACCGCCGCATCTGCGACGTCGAGGTCCGGGTCTACAGCCGCGGCGTGTACGTGGGCTACCCGGGTGCGCGCCGGTTCACCTCCTTCTCGCGGAGCGACACGCTGTTCCCGGGGCGCAGTGACGTCACGACGTTCCTGGTGAACCCGCAGTTCCGTCGCCCCGGCATCGCGCGGCTGAGCGCCGTCATCGAGTACGACAACTGCGGGCGCCGCGACCGCACGATCCGCAGGACGTTCAACCTGGCCATGCCGGTCGTCGTGTTCGCCGGCGGGGGTCACCCGGGCGGCGGGGGTCACCCGGGCGGCGGGGGCCACCCGGGCGGCGGGGGCCACCCGGGCGGCGGCGGACACCCGGGCGGCGGCGGCCACCCCGGTGGCGGTCAGCAGGGCGGGGGCCAGCAGGGTGGCGGTCAGCAGGGCGGGGGCCAGCAGGGCGGGGGCCAGCAGGGTGGCGGTCAGCAGGGTGGCGGTCAGCAGGGCGGGGGCCAGCAGGGCGGGGGCCAGCAGGGTGGCGGTCAGCAGGGTGGCGGTCAGCAGGGCGGGGGCCAGCAGGGTGGCGGTCAGCAGGGCGGGGGCCAGCAGGGTGGCGGTCAGCAGGGTGGCGGTCAGCAGGGTGGCGGTCAGCAGGGCGGGGGCCAGCAGGGTGGCGGTCAGCAGGGCGGGGGCCAGCAGGGTGGCGGCCAGCGCGGGTAATTACTGACGTCCTTGTTGTGCAGATAAATGCGTGGTCGGCCATCTGGTCGACCACGCGTTTTGTCGTGGTCTTGCCTTTTTGAAAGTGACCTCTATACGCCCGGAATCGCAATATCATGCGAATTGTTAGGTTCCGAGGCGTTTGGAGAGCTGATGAGTGGGATCCGGCGAACCGCCGTACTGGCGACCACGCTGCTGGCGGCGACAGCCCTGACCGCGACCCCGGCCGCCGCGGGACACCACGGCCCGCGCCCGGTGGTACACCGGCTCGAGGTCGTCATGGCGCACCAGCCGACCTGGGTCAAGGTCTGGTGGGCCACCGGCAAGAGGATCTGCGATGCCGAGGTGACCGTCCGGGCCGAACGAGTCGGGATCACCTACCCGGAGAACACCGGCACCTACACCTCGTTCCGGCGCGACTCCGACCTCAACCCGGGTCGGCCCGACTACACGGCGTTCAAAGTGGACGCGGCCTACAAATGGAACACGATGGTGCCCATCGAGGCGACATTGATCTACAACACCTGCGGCGAACACGCGGTCGAGAAGGCCAATGTCTACTGGCTCCGGCTGCCCGTGCTGCGCAACCCCGATCACCACGAACCGAGGGATCCTTACGCGCGGCCGGCGGGGGCGGCCGACCGCGCGTAAGGACCGTCTCGGACGGACCCGCCAGCTAGCGGGTCGCCATGATCAGTGCGGCCGGGTCGGCGCAGACCAGCCGCAGCGCCTGGGCCACCACGGCCGGGTCGTAGGTGGAGGCGTGGAACGTCGCCTCCAGGTGCAGCACGCCGCCCATCTCGGACGTGGTGAGCGTGATGCCCTCCGGCCCGTTGAGCGTCGGAACGCTCTGGTTCACCCGGCCGGCGACGTCGACCGCCCAGGGCAGGTCGGCCAGCACGTCGTGGCGCCCCTGGTTGCTGAACGTCAGCCGGGGCCGCGGCTCGATCGGCGCCTCGGCCGGGTACGGATCCGGCAGGCCCGGCGCCCCGGTCACCGCGATCTTGCCCTCGCGCAGCAGCATCATGGTCAGGATCCGGCCGGTGGCCAGCTCCGCCTTGAGCGTGGTGTGAATCGACTGCGGGTCGGTCAGGCTCGGCGGGCTCAGGTACGGGCCCATGCAGAAGTTGCTGTCGATGCTGACGCCCTTGTCCACGTACCGGCGGGCGTCGGCCAGGAACGTGCCCCCGGACTCGTCCGGGTTCAGCCCCAGCTCCCGCAGCGCCGCGGTGAACGCCGCGAACGTGATCGCCGACGTGGTGACCCCCGGCGAGTACTGGTCGCGCCACACCCGCATCTTGCCCAGCACGTCGGCGGAGCGGGCGGTCTCGACGGTCAGGCTCGCGGCCCAGGGCCGGGTCGCGGACGGCTCCTGGTGCGGCGGCCGGGCGAAGCTCAGCCCTTCGCGCCAGCTGCCCGGCTTGGTGCCGAACTGCTTCCACCAGGCCTTGGGTAGCGCCCAACGGTGCCGCGTCGACGGGGCGATCGTCGCCGCCCGCTCCTCGCCGGCCGCGCGGACCAGCTCCCGCAGCAGCGTGTTGACCGGACCGGCGTCGCCGTACGCGTGCGCCACCTTCATCGCGACGTAGCCGCCGCCGGCCAGGATCCGTACGGGGTGGTGTGCCCGCTGCTCCGCCTGCAGTTCCCGGGTCATCGCGTCGAAGTCGACGGGCCCGTCGCCGAGGTCGGTGACGGCCTCGCGGACGTAGGCGGCGAACGCCGCCGCGTCCATGTGCTCCCAGCGCGCGCCGGCGCGGTCGAGCCGCGACACGGCCCGGTGGGTCGGGTCCGCGGCGTGCAGCCCGATGAGCGCGTTCCGCAGCCGCTCGGCGGTGACGCCGGTCAGCGGGCCGACGGTCCGGATGTACTCCAGCGGCAGCCAGGAGCGTTCGCGCAGGGTCAGGCTGGTGGTGGCCATGATGTTCTCCTCGAGAGGGGTACGGGCGAAGACGACCCGGAGCACGGTCGGCGCGACCAGCACGGTCTCGGCGGCCATCACCAGCGCCACCCAGGTGACGAGCTCGGTGAGGCTGCCGCGGCTGCCTCCGTACCAGGCGGCGGCGAGCTCGGCGGCGCCGGCGAAGACCGAGAAGATGCCGGCTCCGCGGAGCCGGCCCTGCACCCGGGAGATCGCCAGGAAGAAGTGGTGGAAGACGAACGGCAGGTAGGTCAGCGCCAGGATGGTCAGCGCGGTTCCGGCGCTCTCCGCGTAGCCCGCACCGAAGAGGCCCATGATCGGCTTCGCGGCGACGGCGACCACCAGCGAGGCGGGCAGGCCGACGCCGAGGCAGATGAGCAGGCCCATCCGGACCTTGGAACGCAGCGCGTCCCGGTCGCCGCCGGCCACCGCGAAGAGCGTGAGCGCGACGTTGCCCGGGACCATGGCGAGGAAGGACAGCACCATGAAGGCGGTGTAGAAGGACGCGTTCGCCTCGGCCGACAGCACCGCGGTGACGACCAGCGGCAGCGCCGCCCGCGGCAGGTAGGTGGCCAGGTTCAGCAGGTTGTGGTCGAACGTCGACCGGCCCCGGCCGCGCAGCAGCGACGCTCGTGGGCGTACCGAATCGATCATGCCCTTGCGCCGCAGGGCGCGGGCGAGGATCGCGACCGACGCGACCGCGCCGGCGATCCAGGTGAGCAGCAGCTCGCCGCCGGTCAGGGTGAGCGGCAGCACGGCGACGGCGCCGAGCAGGGCCAGCTTGATCACCGAGAACCAGGCGTTGCGCATCAGCTGCATCGGCCCCTGCAGCAGGCCGACCAGGGCCTCGTCCAGGACCAGCGTCATCGCGTTCAGCGCGATGCCGAAGACCAGCAGCACGGTGGCGGCCGTGCCGCCGAGCGCGTTCTGCAGGCCGGGCAGGGCCAGGTGGGCGAGCGCGACGTAGACGAGGCCGCCCACGGTGGCGGCGCCGCCGGCGACCAGCAGGCAGGTGGAGATCAGATCCCATTTGCGGCCGCGCAGCGTCGGCAGGTCGGAGATCAGCATGGTGCCCATGCCGAACATCCCGATCGTGCCGATCAGCGTCATCGCCGAGACCGCGGCGGAGGCCTGTCCGACGGCCTCGGCGGGCGCGGTCCGGGCGGCCAGCCACCAGTACGCGAAGCCGAAGAGCGAGGTGATCGCGGTCGTCGCCATCAGCGAGCCGGCGTTCAGGAACAGGTCCAGATGCCCCCGCAGGGCGGCCACCAGGCCGGTGCGGCCGGGCGCCTCGGCGCCGGCGTCCAGGCTCCGCGGTTCGGCCTCGGTAACCGTGCTCTCCACCCAGCAGCCCCCAGTGCAGTGATCGAAGCCAAACGGTAGTTACCTTGCGTGTTCGGCTGCCAGGGCGAAGCGGTGCACACTCGGGACCTGTCCGGAGTGGAGATCATGCGGACCGGTTGACGGGTCCGTGACCGTTCGGTGGAGTTTTGTTACTCGGGTGACCTCAGGCGTTATGCCTGGTCACAGCCGCAACGTCCGATGTCGGGTACGGGCTCGGACACGCAGAGTGACCTACTCTTCCCAGACCGGAACCGAGGGTAGGCCGCGGGCCGCGCGGGCCGCGTCGATCAGCTCCTGGATCAGGTCGGTCTTACCCTGCGTGTACGCGTCGCCGGGTCCGTACCGGTCCATCAGCTCGCGCTTGAGGGCCGCGTAGCGCTCGCGGTCCGCGGGGTGCGCGATCAGGTGGTCGCGCAGCAGCCGCTCGTTGCGGGTCGGCCAGCTCTCCGCGGTCACCACGTGCAGGTGGTAGCCCGTGCTGTCGTAGTCCTCGCGCCGGTAGAGGAGCCGCCCCGGCATGCCGGAGCGCGCCACCTGGTAGCCGTACGTCGTCAGCGCCTGGTGGTTCACGTCGTCGAGGTGATCGACGCTGGCCATCAGGTCGATGATGGGCTTCGCGGGCAGGCCGGGCACCGCGGTGCTGCCCACGTGCTCGACGTCGATGAACAGGGGCGCCAGCACCAGGCAGGCCCGCCGGCCGAGGACGGCCCAGCGCTCCTCGGGCTCCGCGATCGTCACAGCCAACCCGCCTTCTTCAGCCTGCGGTGCAGCAGCACGGCGGCGGTGGCCATCAGCAGCAGCGCGCCGAGGTAGCCGTACCGCCACTGCAGCTCCGGCATGTACTCGAAGTTCATGCCGTACACCCCGGCGATGGCGGTCTGCACGGCCGCGATCGCCGCCCACGAAGCGATCTTGCGCATGTCGTTGTTCTGGTCGACCGAGACCTGCGCCAGCCGCGCCTGCAGGATCGAATTCAGCAGGTCGTCGAAGCCGGCGACCCGGTCGACGGCCCGGGCGAGCCGCCCGCGCAGGTCGATCAGGTACGGCTGCAGTTCCGCCGGAACGACGCCGCGGTCGAGTAGCCGTTGCAGCGGCTCCTGCAGGGGTATCACGGCGCGCTTGAACTCGACCATCTCCCGCTTGAGCTGGTAGATGTGCGCGATGTCCGGCGGCCTGCTCGCGGAGAAGGCGACCTCTTCGAGGGCCTCCAGGTCGTGCTCGACGTGGCCGGCGACGTCGAGGTAGAGGTCGACCATGCGGCTGCAGACCGCGTACACGACCGCCCACGGCCCCTGTGCGAGCAGGGCGGGACGTTGCTCGAGCTCTTCGCGTACGGGCTTGAGCGCCCCCGCCGCGCCGTGCCGCACGGTGATCACGAACCGCGGCCCGACCAGCACGGTGACGTCGCCGGTGTCGACCACCTCGGAGGTCGCGGTGAGCTCGGTGTGCTCGACGTAACGCGCGGTACGCAGCACGAGCCGGGTGACGTCGCCGAGCGTCTCGGCGGCCGGCCGGTGCCCGGCGGCGGCGGCCTGCTCGGCGGTGAGCTCGTGCAGCCCGAAGACCCGGGCGATGGCGGCCATGGTGGCCTCGTCCGGCTCGTGCAGGCCGAGCCACACGAACGCGTCGCGCTGGCGGCGCGCCTGCCGGGCGGCGTCGGCGTAGTGCACCGGCCCGGGTCGCCTGGTCCCGTCGTGATAGACGGCACAGTCGACGACCGCGTCGGGGTTGCCACGCCGCGGCTGCGGGATCGCGCGCCGGGGCCGGTTCAGGCCCTCGATCAGTCGGCCGAACGTACGCGGGATCAGCGGCACCTCGCGCCGCCCTCGCCCGAACATCGCCCGTGGTCCCCCGTCGCTCGCAGCACATGCGGGAACGACGGTAACCGTTCCGCGCCGCCCCGCGCCGCACAGTCCGGCGCCTGGGCGCACTGGACGGGATCCGCGGGGCGCGGATCCCGTCCAGTTTCCATGATCTGAACGCCGTGGCAAGTGGGCCGCTCAGTCCGAACGATTCATCGCCCGGACACCGACGAGCAGGCCGACCGCGCCGACGCCGGCCGCGGCGATCGCGCCGGTAACGGTCGTGTTCGCCCAGACGTCGCCGGCGAAGAGGGCGCGTTCCGCGTCGACGACGTAGGTGAGCGGGTTCCATGTCGACAGGGTCTGCAACCAGCCCGGGCCCTCCGACACCGGCAGCAGCATGCCGGCGAGCAGCAGCAGCGGGAAGAGCAGCGTCTGCTGCACGGTCCAGAAGAGCCACTCCTGGTTCTTGGCCGCGAGCGCCAGCGTGTACGACAGCGCGCCGAGCCCCAGGCAGAAGACGCACAGGATGACGAGGCCGAGCAGCGCGCCGCCGAGGTGCAGCTCGAAGCCGAACGGCAGGCAGATCGCCACGATCACCGCCGCCTGGGCGATCACCGGCACGATCTCCTTGAGCGCGCGCCCGATCAGCAGCGCGGGCCGGCGCAGGGGAGTGACCAGCATCCGCTCGTGCGAGCCGGTCTGGATCTCGAAGAGCAGGTTCGAGCCGGTCATCGACGTGCCGAACAGGCAGGACATCACCACGATGCCGGGCACGAACCACTGCAGCGACAGGTCGTCGGGCAGCAGCGGCGCGAAGAGGCCGAGGAAGACCAGCGGCTGGACCATGGAGAAGACGATGCCGAACGGGTTGCGCAGCATCGGGCGCAGCTCGCGGCTGAAGACGACGCCGGTGTCGGTGACGAGGTTGGACATGGCTCAGGCCTCCACGAGTGCGTTGTCGCGTTCGGTGGTCTCGGCGGCCGCGCCGCCCTCGCGCAGGCTGCGTCCGGTCAGGGTGAGGAAGACGTCGTCGAGGGTCGGGCGCCGGACCTCGACCTCGGCCGCCGGCAGGCCCGCGGCCCGCAGGTCCTCGAGCAGGTCGGGCACGAGCCGGGGCGCGTTCGGGACCGAGATCGTGAGCCGGTTGCCGTCGCGCCGCAGGGTGTGCGCGATCCGCGCCGAGGCCGCCGCCGCGTCGACCTCGTGGTCGAAGCCCAGGATGATCCGGTCGCCGACGTGCTCGGTCTTGAGCCGCGCGGGGGTGTCGTCGGCGATGATCCGGCCGTGGTCGATCACGATGACCCGCTCGGCCATCGAGTCGGCCTCGTCGAGGTAGTGCGTGGTCAGCACGATCGTGGTCTCGTGCCGCTCGCGCAGCCGCAGGATGTGTTCCTGCAGGTTGGCGCGGTTCTGCGGGTCCAGCCCGGTGGACGGCTCGTCGAGGAAGAGCAGCTCGGGCGCGTGGATCAGGCCCATGGCGATGTCGAGCCGGCGGCGCTGGCCGCCGGAGAGCGTCGACACCGTCCGGTCGGCGACCTCGCCGAGGCCGAGCGAGTCGATCAGCTCGGCGGCCCGCCGCCGCGCCGCGACTACCTTCATTCCGTACGCGCGACCCTGGCTGATCAGTTCGTCGCGGCCCCGCTGGCTGTGGCCGGCGCCGTTGCCCTGTCCGATGTAGCCGATCCGCCGCCGCACCTCGCGCTGGTGGCGGACCACGTCGAAGCCCGCGACCCGCGCGGTGCCGGAGGTCGGCGCGATGAGCGTGGTGAGCATGCGCAGGGTGGTCGACTTGCCGGCGCCGTTCGGGCCGAGCAGCGCGACCAGCTCGCCGGGGGCGACGGTGAGGTCGATGCCCTGCACGGCGCGTACGTCCTTGAAGTGCCGGGTGAGCTCGTGCGTCTCAATCATGGGTCCAACGCTAGGGTTCATAGCGGCCAGTTTTGGACCGCAATTGGAGCGAGACTGAATCCATGGCGAACACGAGTGCACGGATGCTGCGGCTGCTCTCCCTGCTGCAGACCCATCGCTACTGGCCCGGCACCGAGCTGGCCGAGCGGCTCGAGGTCAGCCCCCGCACGCTCCGCCGCGACGTCGACCGGTTGCGGGAGCTGGGCTATCCCGTCGACGCGGCCCGCGGCGTCGCCGGCGGATACCAGCTGCAGGCGGGTGCGGCGGTGCCGCCCCTGCTGCTCGACGACGAGGAGGCGGTCGCCATCGCGATCGGCCTGCGTACGGCGGCGGCCGGCGCGGTGGCCGGCTTCGAGGAGACCTCGGTGCGCGCGCTGGCGAAGGTCATCCAGCTGCTCCCGCCCCGGCTGCGCCGGCGCATCGACGCCCTGCAGGCCGCGACCGCGCCGGGTGTCTTCGGCGGCGGCCCGACGCTGGACGCGCGGACCCTGACCACGCTGGCGATGGCCTGCCGCAGCGAGGAGCGGCTGCGCTTCGGCTACACGCCGCGCGACGGCGAGTCCGCGACGCGCCACGTCGAGCCGCACCGCCTGGTGTCGCTCGGCCGCCGCTGGTACCTCCTGGCCTGGGACCTGGACCGGGGCGACTGGCGCAGCTTCCGCGTCGACCGGCTTGCGGAGCCGGCCGCGACGGGCGCGCGCTTCCGCCCGCGCGAGATACCCGGCGGCGATCCCGTCGCCTGGATGCGCGCCCGGCTGGCCGCGGTGCCGAACCGCTACGACGTGTCCGTGGTGATCCACCGGGCGGCGGAGCCGGTGCGGCAGTTCGTCGGCCAGTGGGCGACGGTCGAGGACGTGTCGCCGGCCGAGTGCCGGCTGCGGATGCGGGTGGACGACCTGAGCTGGCCGGTCATGATCCTCGGCGCGATGGGCGCGGACTTCACGGTGGAGTCGCCGCCGGAGCTGCCGGCCCGGATCCGTGAATCGGCCGAGACCCTGCTGCGCGGCACCGCCGGATAGATGGACGGATCGGCGCCCCCGTGGCGCCGATCCGCACGATGAATCTATCGATCGCCACCGACACTTCTGCCCGGTGTTTGCGACTTAGCTTATATAAATCTCAACTAATATTTCCACGGTCCGATGTGGTGGCTCCGGGGTAAATCGCGATGAGGATGTCAGGGGCGGGCGGCATAATTCCGGCGTGAGCGAAATGCCGGGCACCGTCGACGACGTGATCGAGCTGGCCCGGTCGGGCCAGCGGGTGAAATACCTGTTCTTCTGGGGCCACCGCCCGCAGCGGGACGGCTCCATCGGCACCGGCTGCCTCAGCCAGTGGTGGCCGTCGGCCTTCACCGTGGACGGCGTCCGGTTCGCCACGGCCGAGCACTACATGATGTGGCGCAAGGCTCTGCTCTTCGGCGACGACGACGCCGCGCGCCGCATCGTCGCGGCGAGCCATCCACGCCAGGCCAAGATGCTGGGCCGGCGGGTGCGCGACTTCGACGAGGGGACCTGGGCCGACCAGCGCCGCGCCATCGTGGTCGACGCGAGCGTCGCCAAGTTCGGCCAGCGGCCCGAGCTGCGCGACTTCCTGGCCGGCACGGGCGAGCGGGTGCTGGTCGAGGCGAGCCCGACCGATCGGATCTGGGGCATCGGCCTGGCGGCGACGGACGAGCGCGCCGCCGACCCGGCTCGGTGGCGCGGGCTCAACCTGCTCGGCTTCGCGCTCATGGAGGCGCGCGCCCGCCTCGGCGATCGCTGAAATTGTCACAGGCATCGAGGACGATGGCCCCATGACGAAACTCGGCGCCGTCTTCCTGCCCTCCAACCCGCCCGAGCGCCTGCGCGACATCGCCCGCGCCGCCGACGGGGCCGGCCTCGAGCAGCTCTGGCTGTGGGAGGACTGCTTCCTCAACGGCGGCGTCGCCGCGGCGTCGGCGGCCCTGGCCTGGACCACCCGGCTCCAGGTCGGCATCGGCATCGTGCCGGTGCCGTTCCGCAACGTCGCCCTCGCGGCGATGGAGATCGCCACGATGCGCCGGATGTTCGGCGACCGGGCGATCGTCGGCATCGGCCACGGTGTGCAGGAGTGGATGGCACAGGTCGGCGCCAAGGCGGCCTCGCCGATGACCCTGCTGCGGGAGCACGCGACCGCGCTGCGCGCCCTGCTGCACGGCGAGACCGTGACCACGCGGGGCCGCTACGTGCGGCTCGACGCGGTCGCGCTGGACTGGGTGCCGGACCCCGCGCCCGAGCTGCTGTTCGGCGCGACCGGGCCGAAGACGCTGCGGCTCTCGGGCGAGCTGGCCGACGGCACCATCCTGACCGGCGGGACGTCGCCCGAGGGCGTGGCGGCGGCCCGCGCGCAGATCGCCGGCCGCGACGGACACGAACTGGTCGTGTTCCTGCCGGCCGCGACCGGGCCGACGGCCGAGAGCCGGATCGCGAGACAGCAGGAGAGCTCCGGCATGGACTTCGCCGGTGCGGCCGGGGACGCCAAGGCTGTGGCGGCGGCGATCGAGCGCTTCGCCGAGGCCGGCGCGACGACGGTGGTGCTGCAGCCGACCGCCGACGACCCGGAGCCGGAGGGGTTCGTCCGGTTCGTCGCGGAGGAGGTCCGCCCGCTGATCGGCTGACAACACGCTGCGCGGCGTGGTCGGTGGTGTCGGCCGGTGGGCATTATCTTGTCCGGCATGCCCATTTCGCCGTATATCAAGAGCCTCCGTGAGGTCGTCGGGCACCGCCCGCTGCTGTTGCCCGGCGTCACCGCCGTCGTCTTCGACGACGCCGGCCGGCTGCTGCTGGGGCAGCGCTCCGACAACGGCCGCTGGGCGCTCGTCGCCGGGTGCATGGACCCGGGCGAGCAGCCGGCCGAGACCGTGGTCCGCGAGGTGTACGAGGAGACGGCCGTACACGTCGTGCCCGAGCGGGTCACCAGCGTGCTCACCCAGCCGCCGAACATCTACCCGAACGGCGACCAGACGGAGTTCGTCGACATCACCTTCCGGTGCCGCGCGGTCGGCGGCGAGGCCCGGGTGAACGACGACGAGTCGCTGGCCGTCGGCTGGTTCGGCCTGGCGGACCTGCCACCGATCTCGGAGCTGGCCCGCCAGCGCATCGAGTGGGCGCTGCTGCCGGGCCCGGACGCGTGGTTCAGCGCCCCGGCCGTGCAGAGCCTCTGACGCGGTTCAGAGCGGGCGGGCCAGGACGAAGTCGTCGTGCCAGAGCTCGCCGACCAGGAAGCGCTTCGTGCCGATGGTCTCGAAGCCGTGCCGGGTGTAGAACCGCACGGCCCGCGCGTTGCGCTGATTGACGCCGAGCCAGCAGTGCCGCGCCCCGGTCGCCGCGGCCGCCGCGAGCGTCGCGGCCATCAGGGCGCCTGCGACGCCGGAGCCGTGACTGTCCGCGTCGACGTAGAACTTGCTGAGTTCGATGGCCGGGCCGGGCCCCGCGGCCGCGACGGTGCACGCCAGCGCCGGATCGGCAATCGGCCCGGCGACCAGCATGGAATAGCCGATCGTGGCGCCGTCCTCCTCGGCCAGCAGCAGGCTCCGGGCCGGATCTGCCAGATACTTGTCGAAGCTGGACAGTGCCAGGTGTTCCTCGATGAACGCGTCGATGTCGGCCTGCAGCGTGCCGGGCGGCGTGGCCAGCCCGAAGGTGCGCGCCGCGAGCTCGTGCAGAGCGGTCGCGTCCGCCGGGACGGCCGGCCGGGTGGTGGTCGCCATGGCGCCACGATAGCGGCGGCGTGACGCGCTTCATGGCGGCACCCCGGAAACTGGAAACAGGGTTTAGAGTCGTGCCGACCGATCGGCGGTCGGGAGACGGGGAGGCGCAACGGTGAGCGAACCGGTATTCGAGCGCAGAGGGCTCGGCGACGTGATCCCGGCGCCGGCGCAGGTGCGGCCCGACCCGGCCGCGACCTTCACGATCGATGCGGGTACGGCGATCCGCACCGCGCCGGGATCGGCCGAGGCGCGACGGGTCGGCGAGCAGCTGGCGGCCCTGCTGCGGCCCGCGACCGGCTTCGCCCTGCCGGTCGGCGAGGGGCCCGGCGCGATCGCCCTGCTGCTCGACGGCGATGACTCGCTCGGCGACGAGGGCTATCACCTGGTGGTGGACGCGGCCGGTGTGACGGTGCGCGCCGCCGCGCCCGCCGGGCTGTTCGCCGCCGTGCAGACGCTGCGGCAGCTGCTGCCGGCCGCGATCGACTCGGCCACGCCGCAGCGGGGCGCCTGGGTGCTGCCCGGCGGGGAGATCGTCGACCGGCCCCGGTTCGCCTACCGCGGCGCGATGCTCGACATCGCCCGGCACTTCTTCACCCCGGACGAGATCAGGTCCTACCTCGACGCGATCGTCCAATTCAAGATCAATCACCTGCATCTGCACCTGACGGACGACCAGGGCTGGCGGATCGAGATCGACGGCTGGCCCGCCCTGACCGAGATCAGCGGCGGCGAGGGTACGGGCGTCGACGGGACCGGGCCCGGCTTTCTCACCAAGGCCGACTATGCCGGGATCGTCGCGTACGCGGCCGAGCGGTTCGTCACGATCGTGCCCGAGATCGACATGCCGGGCCACGTCAACGCGGCGCAGCACGCGTACCCGGAGCTGACCGCGGACGGCCTCGCCGTGCCGCAGCGCACCGACCGCGAGGTCGGCTACAGCTCGTTCGTCGCGAACCAGGAGAACACGTACGCGTTCATCGAGGACGTCCTGCGTGAGGTCGCCGCGCTGACGCCGGGTCCCTACCTGCACATCGGCGGGGACGAGGCGCAGGCCACCACGCCCGAGGACTACCGCACCTTCATCCAGCGGGTGCTGCCGCTGGTCGCCAAGCACGAGAAGCGCGTGATCGGCTGGCACGAGATGGCCGGCGTGGAGCTGCCGGAGACCGCTATCCCGCAGTACTGGCGGATCGAGGCGACCGACGACGGCACGGCCCGCGCGGCGGCGAACGGCAGCAAGGTGATCATGTCGCCGGCCGACCGCACCTACCTGGACATGAAGTACGCCGCGGACAGCCCGCTCGGCCTGGACTGGGCGGGCCACATCGACGTCGAGCGCGCGTACGGGTGGGACCCGGCCGACCGCCTGCCCGGGGTCGGCGAGGAGTCGCTGCTCGGGGTCGAGGCGCCGCTGTGGTCGGAGACCCTGCGCAGCCTGGCCGACGTCGAGACGATGACCTTCCCTCGGCTGCCGGCGATCGCGGAGATCGGCTGGACGCCGCGGGACGGCCGCGACTGGGAATCGCTGCGGGCCCGCCTGGCCGCGTTCGCGCCGCGCTGGCGCAACCAGGGCGTCGCGTTCCATCCGTCGCCCGAGATCCGCTGGAACTGAGCTCGGTGACCGGAATGTGTTTTTCGGGCGGGATTTCCGCACGTCCGATCCGTTGATCATGGCTGACGGCCGAGCGGCGGATGTCGGGCCGTCGGAGGCCACCCCTAGGCTTGCCCGCGTGCAGAAGAGGGTGCTGGCGTCGGCGACCGGGCTTGCTGGATTCCTGATCGTCGCGGGCGCGCAGCTCGCGCTCGTCGTGGTGCCGGTCCTGCTGCTGCTGTCGATGCTTCCGGGCCGCACCGCGCTGCGGCTCGGCGTTCCGGTCTGCATCGCCACCGTCGGCGTGATGGCCTACGCGACCTGGCGCGCCCTGCACACCCGGCGCCGGGAGCCGATCGGCATTCCGGTGGCCCGCGCCGACGCGCCGGCGCTCTGGGCGCTGCTCGACGGCGCCGCCGCGGCGGCGGGCACCCGGGCACCCGACCGGGTCACGATCGTCGCCGACGCGACCGCGAAGCTCATCGAGCGCACCCACCTGCTCGGCCTGATCGGCGGCCGCCGCGACCTCTACCTGGGCCTGCCGCTGCTGCAGGCCTGGGACGAGGCGCACCTGCGTGCGGTCGCCGCGCACGAGCTCGGCCACTTCTCGCCCCGGCTGGGCCGGCTGGCGCCGCTGGCCTACCGGGGCCGGGTGGCGGTCGCCCGGACGGTGCCGCGCATCTCGCGCCGCAACCCGGCGGGCCCGCTGCTGCTGACCTACGCGAAGTTCTACCGCCGGGTCGACGCGCCGTTCAGCCGGGCGCAGGAGCTGGCCGCGGACCGGATCGCGGCGGAATACGCGGGCCGCACCACGGCGATGGCCGTGCTGCGCGACCTGCCCGCCCTGGACGCCCTCCAGCGGATCTTCCACGCCGAGTACCTCGGGCCGGGCTGGCAGGCCGGTCACGTGCCGGACGACATCTTCGGCGGCTTCCTGCGGGTGCTGGCGGCCCGCGCGAACGACATCGCGGTCCTGCGCGCCCGCGACCCGGGAACGCCGCCCGCCTGGGACACCCACCCGCCGGTGGCGGACCGCCTCGCCGCCCTGTCCCTGACCGAACCCCCGAACCCGACGCCCGCCGCTCCGACCGCGCAGTCCGCCGCTCCGACCGCGCAGTCCGCCGCTCCGACCGCGCAGTCCGCCGCTCCGACCGCGCAGTCCGCCGCTCCGACCGCGCAGGCCGGCACTCCGACCGCGCAGGCTGAGGTCCCGGCTGCACAGGCTGGAGCCCTGGCTGCACAGGCTGGAGCCGCGATTGCACAGGCTGGAGCCGCGATTGCACAGGCTGGAGCCGCGAGTGCGCAGGCTGACGCCTCGACCGCGCTGGCCGGTGCTGCGACCGGGCAAGCCGATGTCTCGACCGCGCCGACCGGCGCTCCCAACGCGCAGGACAGTGCTCCCAACGCGCAGGACAGTGCTCTGATCGCGGAGGTCGGAGCCCTGACCGCGCAGGCTGGAGCTTCGACTGTGCCGGCTGGAGCTTCGGCAGCGCAGGCCGGCGCTTTGATCGCGGAGGCCGGGGCTGCGCCGGCCGGCGCGTTGATCGCGCAGGCTGGAGCCTCGGTTGCGGAGGCGGCCGGGCCGATCGGGCCGGCCGAGGAGCCGGGTGCCGGGGCTACCGGCGCAGCGGGCCAGGATGTGCGGGCCTCCGTCGGTGCCAGCGACGGTGCCGGGCTCGGCGCGCCCGCCGGGGAGCTCGTTCCCGACCTGCCGGGGCTCGGCCGCGCGCTGCAGGGCGTCGCGTTCCCGCCGCAGGGCCGCACCACCGTCGACTGGGACGCGTTCTTCGGCGTGGCCCGGACCGCCGAGATGCAGCGCGAGGCCGACGCCGCCCTGGCCACGATCTCGCGCGCCGCGGGCGAGCCCGTGGTGAACGCCGCCGACGTGCTGGACCTCGCCGCGGACGGCCGGCTGCACAAGGCCGCCGAGTCCGTCTTCACCGGCCTGTCCGGCTCCGAGACCGCCCGCAGGGTGGCCGAACTGGTGACGCTGCTGCTCGCGCTGGCCGCCCTGCGCAGCGGCGCCGCCCGCTGGCGGCACAGCTGGACCGGCTCCGCCGAGCTCGTCGCCGCCGACTCCTCACACCTCGACCTCGGCGGCCTGGCCGCGCAGGCGAGCGACCCGGCGACGGTCGCCGCCGCCCGGGAGCGGCTTGCCGCCCTCGGCATCGACGCCGCGGCCGCGCCCGGCGCGGAGGTCGCGCAGGCCCGGCCGGAGGTGGTCGGCGGGGTGGTCAACCTGGTGGTCGACGGCGCCCGGACGGACGTGCTGATCGTCGACACCGGGCTGTTCCTGGTGCCCGGGCTGCCGCGCTCGCAGAACGGCTCCGCGAAGCGGCGGCTGGCGCGGTTCGCCGCGGCCGACGCGCCCCAGCGCGATGCCGACGTTCCGGGCAGCCGGTTCGTGCCCTATGCCGACATCGCCGGCGCCATCCGGGCCCGGCGCCGGAGCTGGGACCTCAGCCTGCGCGACGGCGGCACGCTGCGGCTGCGGACCGCGCTCGACTCCGACGAGCTGCCCGGCGGCTGGGCCGCGCTCGACGACGCCGTAGCGTTTCTGTCCCGTACCAGATAGTCACCCTCCCTGCTGAACCGTTCGCGGCCCGGAAGCGTGCTGCTTGGTAGTGGGTCGCATGCCCGACTCACGAGTAACCGAGTTGTCACCGGGCGTCATGATGGGTTCGGCGTCATCCGCTTACCGTTCGCCCTAATGGGGTAGAAGCAGGCCGAACGGGAAGCGATGATTGTCACTGACAGGGGGGAGGGGCGCTATGGATCGGGGACCGATGGCGCTCTTCGGGGCCATCGTCGCGATAGGCCTCGGACCGGCAATGTGGCTCGGCGCGCAGTTCGGCCAGGTGTCTCAGACACCGGACCGGCCGGCGTCGTCCGTGACCGTCCAAGAGAACGGCACGCCGCGTGGCGGCTTCGGCGCCGGCGACTCGCCGACCGACACCGAGGTGATCGACACCGGGACCGATCCCGGCAGCAAGCCCAGGTCGACCAGGACCGCGCGTCCCACGCCGACCTCGGTCAGCCCGTCTCCGTCCGCGTCGGTCACGTCGCCGACCCCGCCGGTGCGGACGTCGTCGCCGACCCCTTCGAAGACGGCCGGCGACGGGGACGACCCGTCGACGAAGCCGACCACCACCGCGCCGACCGATCCTGACGTGCCGCCGTCCTCACCCACCGAGGTGGAGACCCAGCAGGTCTACGTCGAGGCGTCGACGGCCTGATCCCGTCCGGCCGGCGCGGCGAGTTCGCCCGCCGGCCCGGTCGGGTCGGTGGTGTCGCCCGTGGACGGAGGGTTCGCTGCGAGGTAGGTGTCCGCGAGGCGGCGGGTGGTCTCGGCGAAGCGCTCGCGTAGCTCCGGCGGGTACAGCACCTCGGCGTCGCCGCCCAGCTTCAGCAGCTCCGTGTGGCCGTGCGCTGTCGATTCGATGGGCACGATCGTGGTCAGCCGGCCGTCGTCGCCGACCGGGCCGGCCGAGTCGTGCGCCACCCGCGACATCTCCGGTGCGAAGAGGTACCTCATCCGGTCGAGGGCCGCGACCGTCATCCGCACCGTCGCCTGCGCGGTGTAGACGCTGCGCTCGTACCGCTCGGTCCAGGCGCTCCAGAACGAGGCGAGGTCGAAGTCCGGCGGGCGCCGCGCCGGCTCGTCGAGCAGCGCCGCCTCCAGGACGTTCGCCACCCGGTACGCCGTGACCCGGTCGCGGGACAGGGCCACGAGATACCACCGGCCCGCCTTCAGGACCAGGCCGAGCGGCGACACCGTCCGGTCGACCTCGCGGGGCGCCTTCCAGCGCCGGTAGCGGATCTCGAGCAGCCGCTCCCGCCAGACCGCGTCGGCCACCGAGGCCAGGTGCGGTGTCGGCTCGTCGGCCCGGAACCAGCCGGGCGCGTCCAGGTGGAAGCGCTCGCGTACCCGATCGGCGCGGTCCGCCAGCTCGCCCGGCAGCGACGCACGCAGCTTGAGCTGCGCGGCCGCCAGGACCGAGCCGAGGCCGAGCTCCGCGGCCGGCCCGGGCATCCCGGCCAGGAACAACGTCCCGGCCTCGTCGCCGGTCAGGCCGGTCAAGCGGGTGCGGTAGCCGTCGAGCAGCTGATAGCCGCCCGCCGGCCCCCGGTCGGCGTAGATCGGCACGCCGGACGCGCCGAGCGACTCGACGTCGCGGTAGACCGTCCGCACGGACACCTCGAGCTCGCCGGCGAGCTCCTGCGCGGTCATCCGCCCACGCGCCTGCAACAACAGCAGCAGACTGACGAGCCGGGACGCGCGCATCAGCCCAGCATGGCACCGGCCGCGTGCCCGGGGGCACGCGGCCGGAGCGCCCGCGGCTACAGGCTCAGGATGCGGTTGAGGATGTCCCGGTACCCGCGCAGCTGCAGGCGCAGCCGCTCGGTGTCCTCGGTGTCGTCGATCAGGTCGTCGCGCTGCGCCTTCAGCCCGGCCGTCAGCTTGTCGACGGCCTCGTCGATCAGCGTCGTCGCCTCGGCGGCCGCGTCCTTCGGGCTGTCGACGAAGTGCAGCTGCACCTCGCGCCAGCGCTCCTGGAACGACCTGGCGTCGTCCGCGCCGAAGATCGTCTCGGCCTTGGCGACCGCGGCGGTCGCGGCCGCACCGACCGGCACCGGTACGGCGGCAACGGCCGTGTCGGCCGCGGCGGGCTCGTCCGTCGCGGGGGTGTCGTCGGCCGCGAGCGGGGCGTCGGTCACCGGGACGACGGCCTCGGGGGCGTCGACCCGATCTTCATCCGTGGGCTCGTCGGCGTCGGCCGCGCGGGTCTCGTCGTCGGCCGACGCGTCGGCCTCGGCCTCGTCGGTGGGCTCGCTGACGGCCTCAGTACCGTCGACGTCCTTCTCGGCCTTCTCCTCGTCCTCGTCGTCGTCCGATTCGGCCTTGTCGGAGTCGCCCTCGCCGGACCGCGCCCGCGCCTCCTCGGCGTCCTCGTCCTCCTCGGACGCGTCGCCCTTGGCCGGTTCGTCCAGCGGGACGTCGACATCGTCGGCCGGTCCGCCGTGGTCGTGTGCGTCCACCCGGTCCTCGTCATCGAGCCGGGTCTCCGCCGTTTCCGTGGCGGCGGGGCTGCCCGCATACGGGGTGTCCGCGGTGGTCACGGTGCCCCACCGATTCTCCGGGGGAGACGCGACGCCGACAGCGGTGGTCCGCTCCTCGGCCCGGGTCGTGTCGTCCTCGTCAACCGCGTCGGCGGCCGGGTCGCGCGGCTCGTCGTCGGCCGCCGCGTCGCCGGTCGACGGCGTGTTCGACCAGGGCGACGGCGGACGCTGGTTCGGCACCGCGACCGGGTCGGACTGGACCCGGTCGGGCCTCTCGTCGTGCGCCAGCTCGTCGTCGGCTTCGCGCGCGTCGTTGGAGAAGAATCGCATGGTCAGGGCTCCTCAGCGGCTCGTGGCGTCGGGACGCGAGCCCGCGACGTCGCTGTCGTGGTTGTTGATCTTCTGGTTCGGTACCGCCGGTGGGGACTCGGCGCTGTCGGTCCGGACGGGGTTCTCGCCGAGCAGGTCGGCGAAGAGTGCGCGGTAGTGGACCAGGGCCTGCCGCAGGTCCTCGGTGTTCGCCTCGCCGGCCGCGTTGCGCTCGCTGATCGCGTGCGCGTCGCGGTAGTGCTCGAGGGTCCGTGCATGCGCGACGGAGAGGTTGGCCAGCTGGTCGTCGTAGTCGCCGGTCGGGTAGCCGCGCTCGGCGATGAGCCTGGTGACCAGCCCGTCGGCGGTCGACACGGCCTCGCCGGGCGAGTCGACGAACTGGATCTGTACCTCTTCCCAGGCGAGCGAGTACTTCGCCTTCGACTCGGCGGACAGCTCCTTGAGCTCGAGGTCGGCGTGCCGCTTCTCGCGTTCACGGAGCTCCCGCTCGCCCTCGGAGCGGCTGTCGGCGTCGCCGACCACCTTGTCGTACTCGGGGCCGAACCGGGTTTGGAGCTGCTTACGGCGGCTGGCGCGTACGCCGTAGACGGTGGCGGCGGCGACCAGCAGCGCGACGACGATGAGAATGATCACGACAGTGGGGGACATCGGATTCCTCCTTCTTCACCCCTGGATATGCCCACCCAACCAGGGTCATCAATCCGATTCGACAGCCCGGCGTGAAAACCCTCCGTCTGTGTGGCCGGAGAACCCGATTCGGTGTGGACCGTCGCCGGCCCGGCGGCGCCCCTCGACTGACCGGAAGCGGACAAGTCGCCCGGCGACCCCGGCGCGGCCGGGCCGGTGCGGGGCTGTTTGTCGTGAGATTTGCCAAAGAGCGACCTGTTACGCATGTCGTTCCCCCAGGACAATTAGGACAGTCCGCTTTATTATGGCACGTACTGGAGCTAGCTCCGATCGCCTCCATTACGTATCCTGCCGAAGGCGTGCTCAGCTCGAAAACGGCCGTTAACAAGCGTCGACGGTCGTGATCGGCCTGCGCTGCGCAGGTCCTGCATCCCCTCGGGCGGAGTCTGATGAGAACCCGCAACTGGTCGATCCGTTCGAAGATCATCGCGATGGTGGCGGTGCCGCTGGCGGCACTGCTCGCGCTGTGGATCTTCGCGACGGCGCTGACCGTCGGTCCGGCGCTCAACCTGATGTCGGCACAGACCCTGCTGGACACCGTCGGCGCCCCCGGCGAGGTGCTGACCGGCGAGCTGCAGCGCGAGCGCCGGCTCTCCGTCGAGTTCCTCTCGGACCCCAAGAGCAGCGCCGCCGCGCTCGCCGCGCAGCGCGCCGCCACCGACCGGGCCGCCGCCGACTTCCGGCGCACCGCGGCCAGCGACGAGGCCCGGGGCGCCGCGACCGACACGCTCGAGACCCGGATCCGGCAGGTCTTCTCCGACCTCGACGGGCTGGCCACCAACCGCCAGCACATCGACCGCCGCGCGGTCGACCCGATCGGCGCGCACAACCTCTACAACGGCATGGTCGACGGCACGTTCCAGATGTACGCGGCGCTCGCCACGTTCAACGACGAGCGCATCGATCGCCAGATCCGCGGCCTCACCATGATCGGGCGCGGCCGCGAACACCTCAACCGCACGGACTCGCTGGTCGCGGGCGCGTTGGCGGCCGGCAAGCTCAGCCCGGCCGGCCGCACCGAGCTGCTCCAGTCGATCGCCACCTCGCGCTACCTGCTCACCCAGGGCGTCCAGGACCTGCCCGACCGCGACCGCGCGGCGTACCGGCAGGTCAGCAACGGCGCCTCGTTCAACCGGCTCCGCGAGCTGCAGGACATTCTGGTCAGTGACAGCCGCCCCGGCCTCGCGGTGCCGGTGCCGGCCGCGTCGTGGCAGCCGGCCTTCGACACCTCGGTGCAGCAGGTGCGCGCGTTCGAGATCAACGCCGCGGACTCGCTCGCGCAGGAGGCCATCCCGGTCGCCACCAAGGTTCTCATCCGGCTCGGGCTGGCCGGCCTGCTCGGCCTGATCGCGGTCGTCATCTCGGTCGTGGTGTCGCTGCGCGTCGGCCGCTCGATGGTCGGGCGCCTGACCCGGCTGCGCGGCGAGGCGCTGGAGATGGCCACCGAGCGGCTGCCGTCGGTCGTCCGGCGGCTGCAGCGCGGCGAGGCGGTCGACGTCGAGGTCGAGACCCCGCCCATGGAGTACGGCCGCGACGAGATCGGCGAGCTCGGCCGCGCGTTCAACGAGGTGCAGCGCACGGCCGTGCAGTCGGCGGTCGAGGAGGCCAACGTCCGGCGCGGGATCAACGAGGTCTTCCTCAACATCGCCCGGCGCAGCCAGACCCTGCTGCACCGCCAGCTGGCGCTGCTCGACCGCATGGAGCGGCGCGAGACCGAGCCGGACGAGCTCGAGGACCTCTACCGCGTCGACCACCTCGCCACCCGGATGCGCCGCCACGCCGAGGACCTGGTGATCCTGGCCGGCGCCGCGCCCGGGCGCGGTTGGCGCAACCCGGTGCCGGTGATCGACGTGGTCCGCGGCGCGATCAGCGAGGTCGAGGACTACAAGCGGGTCGACATCGTCTCGATCGAGAGCGCCGCGGTGCTCGGCCGGGCCGTCGGCGACGTCATCCACCTGGTCGCCGAGCTGCTGGAGAACGCGGCCTCGTTCTCCCCGCCCCGCACCCGGGTCCAGGTCGTCGGCCAGGTCCTGCCGAACGGCTACGCCCTGGAGATCGAGGACCGCGGCCTCGGCATGTCGCCGGAGGGGCTCGCCGAGGCCAACCGCAAGCTGCTCGAGCCGCCCGACTTCGACCCGGCGGACAGCGCCCGGCTCGGCCTCTTCGTGGTCGCCCAGCTGGCCAACCGGCACGGCATCCGGGTGTCGCTGCGCACGAGCGGCTACGGCGGGGTGACCGCGGTCGTGCTGGTTCCGGGCGATCTCGTCACGCCCGGACCGGGACGCAACGCGCTGCCGATCGGGCCGTCGCCGGCCGACAAGTCCTGGGACCGCCCGCTGGTCGGCACCGGCACCGAGGATCCCTCGCGCCCCTCCCTCGCGGAGCTGCAGTGGCAGGGCACCGAGGAGCTGCGTTCCATCTCGGTGGCCGGCCGGCCGGTGACGATCAACGGAACCGCCACGACCGGACCGGACCTGGCGGACCTGGCCGACACGGCCGTCGACCTGCAGCGGCCGGCCCCGCCGAGCGGGCCGAGCCCCAGCGCGGTGGTCGACGGGCTCACCGAGGACGGCCTGGTGCAGCGCCGCCGCACCCGGCCGCGCCCCGCGAAGGGCGGGCCCGCGGCGCCGCCGGCACTGCTTCCGCCGAACCTGACCTCGCCCGCCGGTCTGACCCCGATGGAGCTTCCGCCGGCCGGCAACGGGCTGACGGGCGACCTCCCGCTGCGGCACGGCGACGGTCCGACGGCCCTGCCCGGCCCCGCCCCGGCGCCGCTCAGTCCCCGTATCCCCGCGCCGCGCGCCGAGCCCGACCCGATCGTTCCCGCGGCGGACGCCGGCCCGTCGGGCATCGAGTCCGAACTGTTCGGGCCCGACCCGTTCGCGGCGGATCTCCTCGCGCCGGGCATCGAGCCCGCGGCGGATCTCGTACCGCAGGGCGCCGACGAGTCGCCGGAGGAGCTCGACGAGGCGCTGCTGCCTAGGCGGGTACGGCAGGCCAGCCTCGCGCCGCAACTGCGCGGCCCGGTCGCGGAGCGCGTCACCGCCGGCACGTCCCGTTCACCGGAGCAGGTACGCAGCCTGATGAGCGCGCTGCAACGCGGCACATCGGAGGGCCGCCTCGCGGCGGCCGCGCTGAACGCCGGAAAGGGCCCGGCGAAACCAGACGAGACATCAGTCACTGACAAACAGGAGACGTTGGGGGCGCAGGCGTTGTCGGAGGCGGCTACCGTCACGTTCCCGGCGGTGCAGAGCCCGGTGGCGGCCGGGATTTCCGCAGGTTACGACAGCGCGCCCGATGAGAACCACGAGAACCCTGAGAACCGGCCGGAGAAGGACGCATAGTGGCACACACGACGAACCACCAGAGCGCCAACCTCACCTGGCTCCTCGACGACCTCGTCGAGCGGGTGCCGTCGGTGCAGCAGGCGGTGGTGCTGTCGGCGGACGGGCTCATGATGGGCGCATCCGCCGCTCTGAGCAGGGAGGACGCCGAGCATCTCTCCGCGATGGCCGCCGGCTTCCAGAGCCTGGCCAAGGGGGCGAGCCGACACTTCCGGGCCGGCCCGGTACGCCAGACCGTCGTCGAGATGGAGGACGCGTTCCTCCTGGTCACGGCGGCCGGACTGGGCGCCTGCCTGGCGGTGGTCGCGACCAGCGACGCGGACCTGGGCCTGATCGCGTACGAGATGGCCATGCTCGTGGTCCGGGTCGGCCAGACGATGGACGCACCCGAACGACCCAACGGGTCCCATGCGCGGTGACCCGTTCCGCGCGCCGCACGACTGGCTGGACCACGACGCGGGTCCGGTGGTCCGGCCGTACGCGATGACGCAGGGCCGGGTCGCCCCGGCCGGCGGGGAGTTCGACCTCGTCGCGTTCGTGGTGGCGACGATGAACCAGGCGGCACCGTCGCCTTCTTTACAACCGGAGCATCATGCGATCGTCGGCGCGGCGTGCGAGCCGACGCCGATTGTGGAACTAGCCTCCAAACTGGACCTCTCCCTCGGAGTGGTCCGGGTTTTGCTGGGTGATCTACGCTCAGCGGGACTCATTTCGCTCTACGAGCCCCCAGCGGCCTGTCAGCCGCACGACGTCGACGTACTCAAGGCGGTTGTCAATGGACTCCGTGCGCTCTGACCGAGACGGCACGCGCTCTCGCATCCCGGTCGCGCTCAAGATCCTCATCGCCGGCGGGTTCGGTGCGGGCAAGACCACGATGGTCGGCTCGGTCAGCGAGATCCGGCCGTTGCAGACCGAGGAGGTGCTGACCGGCGTCGAGGGCGCCGACGACACCTCCGGCGTCGAGGGCAAGCGAACGACGACGGTGACGATGGACTTCGGTCGCATCACGATCACCGAGGATCTGCAGCTCTACCTCTTCGGCACGCCCGGGCAGGACCGGTTCTGGTTCCTCTGGGACGAGCTGTCGCAGGGCGCGCTCGGCGCCGTCGTGCTCGCCGACACCCGCCGCCTGGCGGACTGCTTCCCGTCGATCGACTACTTCGAGCAGCGCGGCACGCCGTTCGTCGTCGCCGTGAACTGCTTCGACACGGAGCGCCGGTTCGGCGCCGAGGCAGTCGGCCGGGCGCTCGACCTCGACCCCGACGTTCCGGTGGTGGAGTTCGACGCGCGCCAGCCGCTGGCCGCCCGCAACGTCCTGATCGAGCTCGTCGAGTACGTCGCCCGCCGGCAGTTGCTGGCCGCCGGCTCCCGCTGACGGTCCCGCGCCGCCGGCTCAGCCGTGCGGCGCCGAGTGCGGCGAGCGCCAGCCCGACGGGGTGTCCAGCGCGGCCGGCGGCAGGCAGATCAGCCGGCCGGCGAGCCGGGCGACCGTCCGCGCGGGCAGGACGCCGCGCGCGATCAGCTCCTCGGGCCGGGCGTACGGCCCGCGGTTGAGGCGGTCCATCACGATCCGGTGCGCCTGCTCCGAGCTCAGGTCGGGGAGCCGGGCCAGCTCGTGCCCCGGCACGTGGTTGACGTCGACGAGCCCGCCGTCGTCGAAGGCGCGCAGCAGGTCCGGCCGGCCGATGCCCAGCTGGCGGGCGCGGGCCGGGTCGAAGAGCGCGAACTGGCGGGCCTGCTCGCGCAGGTTCCGGGTCTTCGGGGTGTCGCCGGGGTGTGAGGCGAGGACCGCGCCGTGCACTGAGGCGGCGACGGCGATGCCCATGATCATCAGGGCGCCGATCCACTCCGCCGTGCTCAGTTCGGTGCTCTCGACCGGGGTGGGGTCGATCGCGGCGAAGATGACCGCGACCACGAACAGCACGCCGTAGCCGGCCGCGACCAGGAACTGGCGCCGGTCGCGGCGCCGGGCGCCCGCGTACACGAAGTAGATCCAGCTGCCGAACGAGCACAACAGCAGCGGGATCAGCGCGGCGAAGATGACCTCGCCGACCGGGAACCGCCGGCGCGGCGCCGCGTACGCCGGCGGCGGGGGTGCGGCGGCACCGCCCCACGGCAGCGGCGGGTGGCCCGGCGACGCGGGTGCCGGCACGATCGCGGTGGGGTCCGGCGGGACGTACTGCTGTACGTAGGCCGACGGCGACACGACGAGCGAGCCGGAGGCGACCGGGGTGGCCGGCGCGGGCGGCGGGCCGGCCGGCACCGGGATGTCGTCGCTCGCGGCCCACGGGTCGACGGGCTCGGAGTAGAAGGGCTCGCCGCGCAGGATGCGCCGGTGCGTCTCCTGCATCCGCTCGCCCGGCTCGACGCCGAACTCGTCGAGGAAGTACGCGCGGGCGTCGCGGAACACCGCCAGCGCCTCCGCCTGCCGCCCGCCCTGGTGCAGGGCGATCATCAGCTGGGCCCGCAGCCCCTCGCGCAGCGGGAACTGCTCGACCAGCCGGACCAGGTCCGGCATGAGCCCCGTGTGGTTGCCCCGGGCCAGCTCGATGTCCGCCCACTTCTCCCAGGCGGTGGCCCGGGCGTCGGTCAGCCGGTTGCGGGCGGCCTCGAAGACCGGCCCCGACAGCCCGGCGAGCGCCTCGCCCTGCCACAGCCCGACCGCCTCGCGCAGCGTCTCGCCCGCCTCGACGAGCTGCCCGGCCCGGCGCTGCGCGGAGGCCCGGGCGAGGCCGGACTGGAACCGCTCGGCGTCCAGCGTCCCGGGGTCGGCCCGCAGGACGTAGCCGCCGTCGGTCAGCGCGATCAGCTCGCCCGGGGTACGCGGCGAGCGGTCGGGCTCCAGCACCCGGCGCAGCCCGGCCACGTACTTCTGCACGACGTTGGCGCCGTTCTCCGGCGGCCCGTCGCCCCACACCGCGTCGACGATCTGGTGGGTCGGCACCGGCCGGCCCGCCTCGAGCAGCAGGACCGCGAGCACCGCACGCTGCTTGGCGGGGCCCAGATCGAGCCGCTCGTCGCCGCGCAGGGCCCGGACCTCGCCGAGGATCTCGAACCTCAGCGCGAGGCCCGCGGGCGCGTCTGTCACGGCGCCAACCCCCTTGAGCGGCACGTATGTGAAACGGCAGCGGAACGGCAGCCGGCAGCAGCATAGCCGCAGAGCGATGGCAGCACTGTCCCAGAGGCTTCAATGCGTCAACCCGACAGGCGGACCGGGAGAACCCGGCCGCCGCGTTGAGAAAGCGATGAGCCGATGAATCTTCGCAAGGCTCGGCCGGCCGCCTTCGCCGCCCTTGTCGCCGCCTTCGCCGCCGCCACCGGCGGCTGCCTCGCCGAGTCCGCACCGGACCCGGCCGCGTCCGCCTCGCCGGCGCCGCTCCCACCACGGGAGGCGCTGCTCAAGTCGCTGCCGGACGCCGGCACCGGCAGCTTCCGCTTCGCCACCAAGGGCGGCGGGATGTCGGCGTCCGGGGCCTTCGACGGCGCCCGGCACAGCTACCGGATCGACCTGCGCTACCGGGAGCCGGAGTTCGGCTTCACGCTGCACTCCGACTTCCTGGTCGTCGAGGAGCAGACCTGGATCAGGATGAAGTTCACCGACGCCGAGGGCCTCGTCGGGCTGCCGAAGCTGCCGAAGAAGTGGATGCTGATCGACCCGGCGCGGATCGAGAACAAGGACGACATCCCGCTCGGCTACGACGCGGATACGGACCCGGGCGAGGCCGGCGCCGTGCTCCGGTCGGCGGTCGAGGTCCGGCAGACCGGTGCGGGCGAGTTCGCCGGTACCACCGACCTCACCCGGCAGGGCGATCTCGAGATCGTCGAGCCGGACCGGCTCGCGGCGCTCGGCGCGCGGGCCAGGGCGGTGCCGTTCGAGGCAACCGTCGACGGCCAGGGCCGGCTGGTCTCCGCGGTCGTGAAGATTCCGGCGGCCGGGAAGTTCAAGGCCTCCAGGTACGAGGTGACCTACACCGACTTCGGCAAGGCGCAGGCGCCGACGGCACCCGCGGCCGATCAGCAGCAGAAGGCCACTGAGGCCGCGTACGAGCTGTTGAATAACTGATCAGGCCGCTGGCGGCGGTCGCGCGGGGTGTGACGGGGGTCCGCGCGGCTGCCGCTGCCGCGTGGTTGGATCGGGGCATGGGCGCGAACGATGAATACGTCTTCGTCGGCTGCTACACGGGGGAGAGCGGCGGCGAGGGCGAGGGCATCGCCCTGCTGCGCCGCGATCCGGCCACCGGCGACCTGACCCGGCTGGGCGTCGTCGCCCGCACTCCCTCGCCGTCCTTCCTGGCCCTGCACCCGCGGCTGCCGGTGCTGTACGCGGCCAACGAGCTGGACGCCGGCAAGGTGAGCGCGTTCGCGATCGGACCCGATGCCTCGCTGACCCCGCTGGCGGTGCGCTCGACCGGCGGCGCGGCGCCGTGCCACCTCGCCGTCAGCTCCGACGCCCGGCACCTGCTGGTGACCAACTACGCCGGCGGCAGCGTCGCGGTGTTCCCGCTCGACGCCGACGGCGTACCGGGTGAGCACTGCGACCTGCTCCACCTGCAGGGCCGGGGCCCGGTCGCGGACCGCCAGGAGGGCCCGCACCCGCACATGGTCGCGCCGGATCCGAACGGCCCGGACGTGCTGATCTCCGATCTCGGCTCGGACCGGGTGTGGCGGGCCCGCCTCGACCCGGTCTCCGGCCGGCTGGTCCTGGCCGGCCCGGCCGTCGTCGCGACGCCCGGCACCGGCCCGCGCCACCTGCTGCGCAGCTCCGACGGCGCGCTGCTGCTGGTCGGCGAGCTGGCCGGCGAGCTCACCTGGTTCCGCCCGGACCCGGCCGACGGCGGCCTGCGGCAGGCCGGCGGCGCGGCGACGAGCGCCGCGAAGCCGAACCACCCGTCGGAGCTGACCGCCGGTCGCGACGGGCGCTTCGTCTACGTGGCCAACCGCGGCCCGGACACCGTCTCCGTCTTCGCCTGGGAGCCCGAGGGCGGCACGCTGGTCGCCGAGGTCGCCGCCGGCGGCGTCTGGCCGCGGCATATCGCCCTGCTCGGCGACCATCTCTATGTAGCGAACGAGCGCTCACACAACGTCACGATCTTCCGCATCGACCCGAACACCGGCGTTCCGCAGTCGCAGGGCGAGCCGGTGGGCGAAGGCAGTCCGACGTGCCTGTTGCGCTGGAGCGGTATCCAGGTCAGTAGGTGACCGATAGCGGACGGGGGCGCCGAGGGGCGCTAATGGTCGAAAACTGGCATATCCCGCCAAGATCCGCACACGCCTTGGATGTGCTTCGTTACACAAAGTGAATTAGGTAACTGGAATTTCCAATCCGAGTAAGTTTCGTCCGAACGTATATGGCATTCAGGTCCGGAGATGCGCAGTATGGAGCGCGTGTCAGGCCGCCATCGCAGAAACATCAATCTCAGGGGAGCCGGCGTCGTCGCATCTGCGATGGCGATCGTGGTCGTCCTCGCCGGTTCCTGGCTCGGCTATCAGAGTCTCGCTGATGCCGGGTGCACAGGTCAGATCAAGCTGACCGTTGCAGCCGCCACCGAGATCGCTCCCGCCGTGGAACAAGCTGCCCAGCAGTGGACAGCCGGCGGTGCCAACGTCAACGGAACCTGTGTCGCCGTGAGCGTGTCCGGCGTCAACCCCGCCACCACGGCCTCGGCAATCGCGGCCAAGCACGGCGTATCCCTCACCGGTATCGGCTCCGGCGGCAAGTCCGCCGTCCTGCCGGACGTGTGGATCTCGGACTCGTCGACTTGGCTGCTGCGCCTGCGGTCGGAGGCTTCCGGCTTCGTGCCGACCGACGGCAAGTCGATCGCGAAGAGCCCCGTCGTGGTCGCCATGCCCGAGCCCATCGCGCAGCAGGTCGGCTGGCCCGACAAGAAGCTGTCCTGGCGGGATCTTCTCCAGAAGATGACCACCGGCAACTCGCTGCGGACCGGCATGGTCGATCCGACCCGCGACTCGGCCGGTCTCGCCGGCCTGCTCGCGCTGGGCGCCGCCGCCGGCACCGGTCCCGAGGCGAAGGCGACCCAGGTCGGTGCGCTGCGCGCCCTGGCCGCGGGCAGCTCCTCGCTGCGCGACGACCTCATGCAGAAGTTCCCGCGGTCGCTCGACGCGGCCGACCTCGCCAGCGCCGTGAGTGCCGCGCCGCTGTCCGAGGAGGACGTGATCGCGTACAACGCGGAGCGTCCGCAGGTGAAGCTCGCCGCGCTCTACCTCGACGCGACCCCGTCGCTGGACTACCCGTTCGCGGTCATGCCCGAGGTCGACCTGACCAGGTCCGCGGCCGCCACCGGGCTGCGCGAGGCGCTGCAGCGGCCGGCCTTCAAGGACCAGCTGGCCTCGGTCGGCCTGCGTGGCCCCGACGGCACGGTCGGCGCCGGCTTCTCCGGGCCGGTCGGCGCGCCGCAGGCCAGCCCGCCCGCCGAGGCGCCGGCGACCGGCGGCGGCACCGAGGGCACCGCCGCGGCGGGCCTCGACGCCGGCGCGATCAACCAGGTGCTGGGCAGCTGGGCCGCCATCACCCTGCCGGGCCGCGCGCTCGCCGTCTTCGACGTGTCGGGCTCGATGCTCGACGAGGTGCCGACGGCCGGCAACGTGGACCGTGCCACGGTGACCCGCGCCGCGGCGTCGCAGGGCCTCGCGCTCTTCGACGACAAGTGGGCGGTCGGCGTCTGGCTCTTCTCGACCGAGATGGTCGGCAAGCGGCCCTGGAAGCAGATCGTGCCCATCAGCCCGCTCACGTCCAAGCGGTCCGAAATCCAGGCGTCGATCGCGCAGATCAGGCCGAAGCGGGGCGGCGGCACGGGTCTCTACGACACCGCGCTGGCCGCGTACAAGAACGTGCAGGACAGCTGGCAGGCCGGCCGGGTCAACTCGGTGCTGCTCTTCACCGACGGGCAGAACGAGAACAAGGACGGCATCAGCCAGAAGACCCTGGTCACCGAGCTGAAGAAGCTCGCCGACCCGAAGCGCCCGGTGCGCATGGTCATCATCGGCATCGGGCCCGGTGTCGACCGCAACGAGCTCGAGATCATCACCGACGCCACGAGCTCGGGCGGCGTCTTCATCGCCCAGGACCCGGCGAAGATCGGTGAGATCTTCCTCGAGGCGATCTCGGCCCGCGCGGGTGCCGCGCGCTGACGCTCGCAACGCCGTAGACGGCCGCCGGATCCCTCAGGGTCCGGCGGCCGTTTCAATTCACGTCCAGGCAGACGGCCACCGCGTCGTCCTCGAGGTCGCCGCCGACGAACGCCCGCAGGTCGCCGAGCAGCGAGCGCACCGCCTGCAGGGGAGCGAGCGACCCGGCCCGCCGCACGAAGCGGTGCAGGGCGGCCTCGCCGTAGCGGCTGGTGCCCGTCGCGGCGTCGAACACGCCGTCGCTGACGATGAGGAGCCGGTCACCGGTGCGCAGGGCGAGGGACTGCGGCACGTACTCCGAGGACTCGAACATGCCGAGCGGGAACTGTTGCTCGAGCGGCTGGTCCAGGACCTCGCGGTCGCGCAGCAGCAGCATCCGCGGCGATCCCGCGTCGACCGCCAGCAGCTCGCCGGAGTTCAGGTCCAGCTCCAGCATCAGCGTCTCCACGTACCGGTCGCCCCGGTGCTGCGCGAAGACCGCCTGGTCGGCCAGGGAGGCCTGGTCGGCCAGCGGCAGCCCGGCGCGGCGGGCGTTGCGCAGCGCGTACGTGGCCAGCGAGGTGAGCAGCGCGGCGCTGGTGCCCTCGCCGTGGCCGTTGAGCACGCTCAGGTAGAGCCGGCCGTCCTGCTCCGCCCAGTCGAAGCTGTCGCCGCGGACCGCGTACGAGGGCTCGAGCTGGCCGGCCAGGCTGAACGACGGCCCGGTCCGGCTGCGCCCCGGCAGCAGCTCCCACTGCATCTCCGCGGCCAGCGTGAGCCGGGTGGTGCGGGCCGCGGCCGTGTACCGGTCGGTGCCGGCGGCCGCCGCCTGCAGCTCGTGCGCGAGCAGCGTGGCGATCTCGGCGAGCTCACCCCGGGCTTCCGCCGAGTCGGCGCCGGGGTGGCAGCGCAGCACGCCCATGCGCTCACCGCGCCCGGTCACCGGAAGGTAGCCGAACTCGCCGTCCCGGACCTCGGACTGGTGGTCGAACGAGCGCCAGGCCGGTTCGCCGGGTTTGCGCACCGGCGGGCCGCCGGTCAGCGGCAGCAGGGCGGCCAGGCGGTAGTCGACGAGCAGCAGCTCGATGTCGACGGCGTAGTCCCGCGCCAGCGCCTCGGCCAGGCATTCGACGATGCGGTCGGCCGGCGCGTCGGTCAGTGCGCGCCGCGCGGCGATCAGTCGGTCGGACAAGCTTCACCACCTCGACAGTCTGGGTATCACGGGTAGTCTCTGCTGCACCATGGCCGAACACCACGGGCCGGCGGGGCCGGACCCGATGCGTGCCGCGGCGGTCGACGACGCCGCGCCCGTCCTGCTGGCCGCGTGGGACGCCGCCCGCGAGCGGATGACACCCCGGCTCTCCTCCTCCCAGCTGAACGCCCTGCTGGTGATCGAGCGCGAGCCGGGCGTCAACCTGCGCGGCCTGGCCGGACAGCTCAAGATGATTCTCTCCTCGGCGAGCCGGCTCTGCGACCGCCTGGTCGCCTCCGGCCTGGTCGAGCGGGTGCCGGGCCGGGCCGATCGGCGGGAGATCGCGTTGTATCTGACGCCGTCGTCGCGGGAGTTCCTGGAGCGCCTGCGGGCCACCCGCCGGGAGCTGCTCGCGGACGTGCTGGCGCGGATGACCCCCGCGGGCCGCGCGGCGCTGGTGCGCGGCCTGACCGAGTTCGCCGCGGCCGCCGAGCCCGACACCGCCGCCCGTACGGCCTGATCACTGCCGGCGGGCGAGCCACGCGGCGGGGTTGTCGAGCAGCCCGCGGATGACCGAACCCGCCGCGCCGCGCATCGCGGCGTCGGGGCCGAACGTCGCGGCGCGCAGCAGCACCGGCGACCAGGCCGCGGTGAGCACCCGCCGGCCGGCCTCGGCCGCGATCGGTTCGCGCAGCCAGGGCAGCAGCGAGGCGTAGCTGCCGCCGAGCACGATGGTCTTCACGTCGAGCAGGTTGACCACCGCGGCCACCGCCGTGCCCAGCGCCCCGCCGGCCGCGGTCAGCGCGCTCAGCGCGGCGGTTCCGCCGCCGGCCGCGGCGCGCGCCAGGTCCTCGACGCCGGTCACGCCGGCGGCCCGCAGCACGGCCTCCTGCCCGGCGTACTGCTCGAGGCAGCCGCGGGCGCCGCAGCGGCAGGCCGGGCCGTCGGGGTTGATCGGGATGTGGCCGATCTCGCCGCTCCAGCCCCGGGTGCCGCGGTAGAGCGCGCCGTCCAGCACGATGCCGGCGCCGATGCCGATCTCGCCGGAGATGTAGACGAAGTCGCGTGGTGGGTCGGCGGTGCCGAGCTCGCTGAGGGCGGCCAGGTTCGCCTCGTTGTCGACCGCGACCGGCAGGTCGCCGAGCAGGTCGCCGACCGCGACGTCCTGCCAGCCGAGGTTGGGCGCGATCCGGACGACGCCGTCCGCGGTGACCAGGCCCGGCACGGCTAGGGCCGCGCCGGCGACGGTGAGCCCGTCCGCCTCGGCCAGCGCCCGCGCCCGGGCCGCGAGCCGGCCCAGCGCGGCGAGGGCGGTGCCGGGATCGGTCAGGCGCTGATCGCCCGCCTCGACGAGGCGGTGCCGGAGCGTGCCGGCCAGGTCGACCACGCAGGCGGCCCGGTAGTCGACGTTGATCTCGCACCCGAGCCCGGCCGGGCCGTCGGGGGCGAGGGTCAGCCCGACCGCGGGACGGCCGGCGCCGCTGCGCGGCGCGGGCTCGACCTCGGTGAGCAGCGCGCCGGTGACGAGGTCGTCGACGAGCGCGGAGACCGTGGCCCGGGTCAGCCCGGTAACCCCGGCTACCGATGCCCGAGATATCGGATCTGTGCTGTTCGCCACGGTTTGCAGAACGAGCGCGAGATTATGGGCCCGCACGCTCGACTGCCGGACCGGCGAACCCGTCGCACTCATCATTCGGCCGGTCACGCCCTTGACAATGCCACACCGCGCTCAAATAATTCAACCAATAAACAAATCAGCTCTGTTACGTGGAGGTAACCGTGTCGGTCCAGCCCACCCGCGACGACAAGTTCTCCTTCGGTCTCTGGACCGTCGGATGGCAGGCCCGGGACCCGTTCGGCGAGGCCACCCGGGGCCCGCTCGACCCGATCGAGGCCGTGCACAAGCTCTCCGAGCTGGGCGCCTACGGCATCACGTTCCACGACGACGACCTCGTGCCGTTCGGCTCCGACGCGCAGACCCGCGACGGCATCATCGCCGCCTTCAAGAAGGCCCTTGAGGAGACGGGCCTGGTGGTGCCGATGGTGACCACCAACCTGTTCACCCACCCGGTCTTCAAGGACGGCGGCTTCACCAGCAACGACCGCGGCGTGCGGCGCTACGCGCTGCGCAAGGTGCTGCGCAACATGGACCTGGCGGCCGAGCTGGGCGCCAAGACCCTGGTGCTCTGGGGCGGCCGCGAGGGCGCCGAGTACGACGCCGCCAAGGACATCCACGCCGCGCTCGACCGCTACCGCGAGGCGCTCAACCTGCTCGCGCAGTACTCCGAGGACCGCGGCTACGGGCTGCGCTTCGCCATCGAGCCCAAGCCCAACGAGCCCCGCGGCGACATCCTGCTGCCGACGGCCGGCCACGCCATCGCCTTCGTGCACGACCTCGAGCGCCCGGAGCTGTTCGGCATCAACCCCGAGGTCGGCCACGAGCAGATGTCGAACCTCAACTTCGCGCACGGCATCGCCCAGGCGCTGTGGCACGGCAAGCTCTTCCACATCGACCTGAACGGCCAGCACGGACCCAAGTTCGACCAGGACCTGGTCTTCGGCCACGGCGACCTGCTCAACGCGTTCGCGCTGGTCGACCTGCTCGAGAACGGCGGACCCGGCGGCGGGCCCACCTATGACGGCCCCCGGCACTTCGACTACAAGCCCTCGCGCACCGAGGACTACACCGGCGTCTGGCATTCGGCCGAGGCCAACATGCGGATGTACCTGCTGCTCAAGGAGCGGGCGCAGGCGTTCCGCGCCGACCCGGCGGTGCAGGAGGCGCTCGCGGCCAGCAAGGTCCTCGAGCTCTCCACCCCGACGCTGGCACCCGGCGAGACCTACACCGACCTGCTCGACGACCGCGCGTCCTTCGAGGACTACGACGTCGACGCGGCCGGCGCGCAGGGCTACCACTTCGTCCGGCTGCACCAGCTCGCCATCGATCACCTGCTGCGCGCGAACTGACCCGAACGGACGGTGAATCCCATGACACTGGTAGCCGGGATCGACTCCTCCACCCAGTCCTGCAAGGTCGTCATCCGTGACGCCGAGACCGGCAAGCTGGTCCGGCAGGGGCGGGCCGGCCACCCCGACGGCACGGAGGTGCATCCCGACGCCTGGTGGACCGCGCTGCGGCAGGCGATCGACGAGGCCGGCGGCCTGGACGACGTCGCCGCCGCGTCCGTCGCCGGCCAGCAGCACGGCATGGTGGTCCTGGACGAGTCCGGCGAGGTGGTGCGCCCGGCGCTGCTGTGGAACGACACCCGCAGCGCCGGCGCCGCCGCCGACCTGATCGAGGAGCTCGGCGGCGGCGACAAGGGCCGCCGGGCCTGGGTCGACGCCGTCGGCATCGTCCCGGTCGCCAGCTTCACGCTGACCAAGCTGCGGTGGCTGGCCCGCAACGAGCCGGAGAACGCCGCCCGGGTGGCGGCGGTCTGCCTGCCGCACGACTGGCTGACCTGGAAGCTGTCCGGCGCGCACGGCCTGGACGGCCTGCGCACCGACCGCAGCGACGCCAGCGGCACCCTCTACTGGTCGGCCGCCGCCGAGCAGTACCGGCCCGACCTGCTCGAGCTGGGCTTCGGCCGGCGGATCCGGGTACCGGAGGTGCTCGGGCCGACCGGCGTCGCGGGCACGTTGCCCAACGGCGCGCCGCTCGGGCCGGGCGCCGGCGACAACGCCGCGGCCGGCCTCGGCGCGGGCGCCCTGCCGGGCGACGTGGTGATCTCCATCGGCACCTCCGGCACCGTCTTCGTCTCCTCCGACGTCGCGCCGGACGATCCGAGCGGTGCCGTCTCCGGCTTCGCCGACACGACCGGCCGGTTCCTGCCCATCGTCGTCACGCTCAACGCGGCCCGGGTGCTCGACGCGGCGACCCGGCTGCTCGGCGTCGACCACGAGGAGCTGTCCCGGCTCGCGCTGTCCGCGCCCGCCGGTGCGGACGGCCTGGTGCTGATCCCGTACCTGGAGGGTGAGCGCACCCCGAACCGGCCGAACGCCACCGGTGCCATTCACGGGCTGACGCTACGCACCTCGGACCCAGCGCACCTGGCCCGGGCGGCGGTCGAGGGCATGCTCTGCGCGCTCGCCGACGGGCTGGACGCCCTGGTGGCGCGCGGCGCGACGGCCAACCGCATCGTGCTGGTCGGCGGCGGCGCGCGCAGCGAGGCGGTCCGCCGGATCGCGCCGGCGCTGTTCGGCCTGCCGGTGCTGGTGCCGCCGCCCGGCGAGTACGTCGCGGACGGTGCCGCCCGCCAGGCCGCCTGGGTCGCCCTCGGCGGCGAGGCGCCGCCGGCGTGGTCCGCCGAACCGCCCGAGGTGTACGAGGACGAGAGCGTCCCGCTGATCCGGGAGCAATACGCTTCGGCACGGGAGGCGGTGATCGACAAGGTATCCCGCTAACCTCGTCCGCGTGAGCTTGCGGGGAGGACCGGCACATCGCGCGTACAGCGTGGTCGTCTTCGTCATCCTCGCGTCCCTGGACAACGTGGCGATCAACCTCGTGCCGCCGCTGTACGGCAGCATCGGCGACGAGTTCGACGTCGGCGAGGGGCGGATCGCGCTCGCCACCACGGTGATGTTCCTGATCAGCGCGGTGGCGGCGATCGGCTGGGCGTACGCGGGCGACCGCACCAACCGCAAGCCGGTGCTGATCGCCGGCACGCTGATCTGGGTCCTCGGCACCGCCTGGTCCGGCCTGGCCGGCAGCTACTCGTCGTTCCTGCTGTCGCAGGTGTTCGCGGCGATCGGCCTGGGCGGCGTGGCCAGCGTCAGCTTCTCCGTGGTCAGCGACCTGATCTCGCCGCGCCGCCGCGGCCTGGTGATGAGCTTCTGGGGACTGTCGCAGGGCATCGGCACGCTCGCCGGGACGCTGGTCGGCGGCCTGCTCGGCGCGACCGACTGGCGGCGGCCGTTTCTGATCGTCGCCGTTGCGGGCCTGATCGCCACCCTGGCCTACCTGCTGACCTACGACGTCCCGCGCGGCGACAGCCAGCCGGAGCTGCGGGGCGTGCACTACGAGGAGCGGATCCACCGCGACGACCTGCCGCGCATCCTGGGCCGGCGCACCAACATCTGGCTGATCCTGCAGGGCTTCTCCGCGCAGATCGCCTTCGGCTCGCTGGTCTGGCTGCCGGTGCTGTTCCGGGCCCGCGCCGAGGACCAGGGCTACTCGGCGCCGACCGCGGTGATCGTCGGCAGCGTCTTCGCCACGATGTTCCAGCTGGGCGGCGCGCTGTCGATCCTCGGCGGGCTGGTCGGCGACCGGCTGCAGCGCCGCACGCCGCGGGGCCGGGCCCTGGTCGCGGCCGTCGGCGTCCTGGCCGCGGTGCCGTTCTACGTGGTGCTGTTCTTCGTCCCGTTCCACATCGACGTGCCGGACGGTGGCAGTACGGGTGCCGTGGTGGGCGCGATCCTGCGCAACGTCTACACCGAGCCGACCGTCGGGCTCAGCCTGGCCACCGCGATCTTCGCCCTCGCGCTCACGTCGGCGAACTCGCCGAACTGGTTCGCGCTCATCGCGGACGTGAACCCGCCGGAGCATCGCGGCACCGTCTACAGCCTGGGCAACCTGGTCAACGGCTTCGGCCGGGCCGGCGGCAACGCGCTGATCGCGGTGGCGTTCCGGGGCCTGTCCGGCGCCTTCCCACCGCCGCTGAACTACGCCGTCGGCCTGGCCGCCTTCCAGTTCTTCTTCGTGCCGACCGGCGTCATGTACTGGCTGGCCAGCCGGACGGTGGCCCGGGACATGGCGGACACCCACGCCGCCCTGGCCGAGTACCGGGCCAAGGAGGAGGCGCAGGCGCGGATCAGGCCTGCGCCCACACCGTGACGTCCTGTGGCACGCGGCCGTCGGCGGTCAGCGGCTCGCTGGACAGCTGCACCCGGGCGCTGAGCGGCAGCTCGGCCGGCGTCGCGCCGTAGTTGGTCAGCACCAGCAGGTCGCCGTTGCGGAACGCCAGCACGTCGGCCGGGGTGTCCACCCAGGTCAGCGCCCCGGTGCCGAGGCCGTGCCCGGCACGCAGGCGCAGCGCGGAGCGGTACAGCTCGTAGGTGGAGCCGGCGACGCCCCGCTGGCGGTCCAGGGCGTACTCGGCCCAGGTCGCCGGCTGCGGCAGCCAGCTGGCGTCCGACGGGCCGAAGCCGTACGAGGGCGCGTCGGCCTCCCAGGGGATCGGCACCCGGCAGCCGTCGCGGCCGCGCTCGGCGTGCCCCGACCGCTCCCAGGCCGGATCCTGGCGGAACTCGTCGGGTATCTCGGTCGCCTCCGGCAGCCCCAGCTCCTCGCCCTGGTAGAGGTAGGCGGAGCCGGGCAGCGCGAGCATCTGCAGCGTGGCCGCCCGGGCCCGGCGCAGCCCGAGGCCGGCGTCAGGCTGCGGGTCGCCGATGCCGATGCCGTGCCGGCGCGGCTCGCCGACCGGGTAGCCCAGCCGGGTCGCGTGACGCACCACGTCGTGGTTGGAGAGGACCCAGGTGGTGGGCGCGCCGACCGAGGCGTTCGCCGCCATGGTGGAGCCGATGATCCGGCGCAGCGGGTCGGCGGACCAGGGCGCGTCCAGGTACTCGAAGTTGAAGGCCTGGTGCATCTCGTCCGGGCGCACGTACCGGGCCAGCCGCTCGGCCGGCTGCACCCAGGCCTCGGCCACCAGGATGCGCTCGCCGGGGTACTCGTCGAGCAGCGCGCGCCACCGCTGGTAGACCTCGTGCACGCCGTCCTGGTCCCACATCGGCGGCGGCGGGGCGCCCTCGGGCGCGAGGCCGCCGAGGATCGCGCCGGCGTACTGCCAGTCGGCCAGGGTGGCGTCCTTGATCAGGCCGTGCGCCACGTCGACCCGGAAGCCGTCGACGCCGCGGTCGAGCCAGAAGCGCAGCACCGCCTCGAACTCGGTGCGGACCTTGCCGCTGCCCCAGTTGAGGTCGGGCTGGGAGACGTCGAACAGGTGCAGGTACCACTGGCCGTCGGCGACGCGCTCCCACGCCGGGCCGCCGAAGACGCTGTGCCAGTCGTTCGGCGGCTCGGCGCCGTCCGGTCCGCGCCCGTCGCGGAAGATGTATGCCTCCCGCTCCGGGCTGCCCGGCCCGGCGGCCAGCGCGGCCCGGAACCAGGCGTGCTCGTTCGAGGTGTGGTTGGGCACCAGGTCGATGATGACCTTGAGCCCGAGCGTGCGGGCCTCGCCGATCATCTTGTCCGCGTCGCCGAGGTCGCCGAAGCGCGGATCGACGGCGCGGTAGTCGGCTACGTCGTAGCCGGCGTCGTGCTGCGGCGACGGGTAGAACGGCGAGAGCCAGACCGCGTCCACCCCGAGGTCGCGCAGGTCGCGCAGGCGCGCCGTGATGCCCGGCAGATCGCCCATCCCGTCGCCGTCGCTGTCGGCGAAGGAGCGCGGATAGATCTGGTAGATGACGGCGCTGCGCCACCAGTTGTCTGTAGGGGAGGGCATGTCACCCAGGCTAGTCGCGCTATCCGTCGAGAATCGCGGCGAAGCGCTCCTCCGCTAAATCGAGCTGGTCCAGGATGTGGTCCTTGGCGGCGACCGAGAGCGGGGTGTCCGGGCGACCGACCAGCTCGCGCAGCTTCGGCACCAGCGGCCGGTACTTGATCGCGGAGCTGCGGGCCTTGTCGTAGGTGGTGTGTATGACCCCGACGCCGTTGTCGGTGAAGTCGGACACCTTGATGACCCGGGCCCACGGGTCGCGCTCGAGGCTGTCCGCGACGTGCGCCCGGTACTGCTCGTGCTTGTCGTACTCGGGGTCGTACTCCGGATTGGTGACCGAGCGGACCAGCTCGGCCGTCCGGGGGTTGAACCGGCGGGCCAGCTCGGCGACGGCGGCGTCCGCCAGCACCTGGTGCCCGAGCGTCTCGGGCAGGCCGGCCAGCTCCGCCGGATGGTCCTCGACGGCGTCGTGCAGCAGCGCCGCCGTCAGCACGTCGACGTCGTGGATCCCGTAGTACCGCATGATCCGGATCGCCACCCGCAGCAGATGGTTGAGGTACGGCTCCCGGACGCGGCGGTCCTCGGCGTGCAGCCGGGCCGCCAGCTCCAGCGCCTCCTCGAGCTGGCGCCGGTCGCCGGCCGGCAGCTCCTCCAGCTCGAGGGCGAACCGCTCGCGGAGCCCGGCCTCGCCGTAGACCTCGGTGATCGCGTGCAACGGCATCGAAAGCAGCATCCTTGGCGCCATGCCGAACAGGTATACCGGACGGAGGCCCTCCGTGTGCGCCGCTCAGGAAGGCACGTCGAGCAGCGGCTCCTCCGTGAGGGGCTTGGCCCGCGGCGGGACCGGGCGCGGCGAGGGCCGCGTGCCCGGCGACGGGCGGCTGCCGGGCGCGCGCCGCATCGCCGACATCGACGCCTGCTTGAGCGACCAGGGGTTCTCGGCGTGCATCCCGCGGTGCGGCTTGCCGTCGCCCTCGGTGAACTCCTCCTCGGTCATCGCCTGCAGCGCGCTGAGCGCGACGCCGAGGATCGTGGCGGCGCTGATCAGGGTGATCGGCACGATCATCAGCAGCGGCCGGATGCCGCTCACCGAGGTGGATACCTCGGTGCTGAGCTCGACGGTCATCGCGGCCATCCCGGTGTAGTGCATCCCGCAGACGGCCAGGCCCATGATCGAGGCGGCGCCGACCATCGGGCGCCACCCCTGTACCGAGACGGCGAACCACAGCGCGGCGGTGCACGCGGCGACGGCGATGACGCCGGAGGCCACGACCAGCGGGGTGTCGAAATGGATCCGGCCGGACACGTGCAGGCCGATCATGCCGGTGTAGTGCATCGCCAGCACCCCGGCGCCGGTCAGGACGCCGGCCAGCAGGGTCTTCAGGACGCTGCGCCGGCCGTGGCCGACCACCAGCAGGCCGAGGCCGACGGCGACCACCGCCAGCCCGAGGCTGACCATGGTGAGCAGCGGGTTGTAACGCACCGGGCTCTCCGGCACGTCGAAGCCCAGCATCGCGGTGAAGTGCATGAGCCAGATGGCCGCCCCGCCGATCGCGAACGCGGCGATGATCAGCCAGCGGTTGCGGCGGCCGCGGGAACGGGCGCTGCGGGCACGGCCGGTGGACAGCAGTCCGAGGAAGGAGCCCAGGACCGCGACCAGGTAGGCCGCGACCGGGTTGAAGGCTCCGTAGGTGAAGTGATGGACCTCGGCCACTGCGTCACACCCTTGCGAAATGTCGGGAACAAGACGCAGTGGATTGAGCCATAGGTCCGATGTGGGGCATCGCACGTCGTGTGCGCCCCGCTACACGCAGAGACCCGGGGCCGCAACGAATGCGCAGCCCCGGGTCGTTAGTAGTTGGCTACCGATCAGGTGAAGATGCTGACACCGCCGGGACCGACAAGCAGCCCGACGATGATCAGGACGACACCCCAGAGGATCTGCCGCCGAAAGAGCGCGAGGACGCCGGCGACCACGAGAATGACTGCGAGGATCCAGAGCAACAGTGACATGCTGATCGAGTACCCCGGCCGCTCGAATCGAAAACCTTGCCGGCTCAGACGGAAACGAGGCCGGCGTCGACGTCGCCGGAGAGCAGCTGGTACACGTTGTACGCCTGTTTGATCACGGGGTGCGACACGTTGCGGACCGGCACGCCGCCGGGCGTACGCCCGCGCTCGGCGCCGTGGTGCGCGTGCCCGTGCAGGGCCAGCGAGGTCGGCGCCGAGTCGATGGCCAGCCCGAGCAGGTACGAACCCAGGAACGGGTAGATCTCCAGCGGCTCGCCGGCCAGGGTCTCCGGCACCGGGGAGTAGTGGGTCAGCGCCACCAGCGCGTCGCAGTCGAGTCCGCGCAGCGCGTCGCCGAGCCGCTCGGCGCTCGCCTCGGTGGTGCCGACGAAGTCCTTCATCTCCCGCTCGCCGAACTTGCTGGCGCAGGCGCCGGCGAAGCCGCCGCCGAAGCCCTTGGCCCCGGCGATGCCGAGCCGGTGCCCGTGCAGCTCCAGCACGATGCCGTCGCCCTCGAGCACGGTCATGCCCGCGTCCCGCAGCACGTCGGTGACCTGCGCCTCCTGGTCACTCTGGTGGTCGTGGTTGCCGAGCACGACGACGACCGGCACGCCGAGGTCGCCGAACTCCGTCGCCATGCACCGGGCCTCCTCGACCGTGCCGTGCCGGGTCAGGTCCCCGGCGATCAGCAGCGCGTCCGCGACGCCCGGCAGCTCCTCCAGCGCGGGCCGGTAGCGGCCCAGCACGTCCTTGTCCACGTGGACGTCGCCCACCGCCGCGATCCGGATCATGAAATCTCCTCAACCTCGCTGGGTGCCGCGGCGCGGATGATGCCGATGTCGCAGGCGATCTCCACGTCCGGGAACTTCGCGGAGATCTGTCGGCAGATCTCGTCGCGGCGCTGCGGGCTCTCCACCTCGCCGCCGAGCACCAGCACGTGTTCGCGGCGCTGCAGGGTGATGCCCTGTTCGGCGATCGCCCCGCTCTCGGTGAGCAGGCGCTGGATCTCCGCCTCCAGGTACTCGTCGAGCTGTGGTGTCATCTCATCCCCCAACTGTCAGGTCGGCTTCCCCCGGTAGCGCGACCACGTCTAGGCGGTCCAGCAGGACGAGGAACGCCTCCGCGTACGGTGATCTCACGGTCTCCGCGCGTACCCGGTCCCAGTCGATCTGCTCGCGCAGCGAGCGGGCGACGGGCAGTCCGGTGGCGAAGTCGCAGTAGTGCTGGGTGTAGCTGAGCAGCTTGTGGATCATTAGCTGGGTCGCCGAGAGCACTGGCATGTTGATCGCCTCGACGGGGCGCATCACGGTGTCGCGCAGGGTCGCGTCGGTCACCGGCGACTCGACCGGCCGGTAGATCAGATCCACCATCCGGTCCTCGTCGTAGACCTTGACCAGCCAGTCCTCGGGCGGCTGCTGCACCTCGAAGCCGACCGCGGACAGCTCCTCGAGCGCACGCGGCTTGTCCTTCTCGCGGATGAGAAAGTCGACGTCGTGGTCGCTGGAGTGCCCGCCGTGCGCGTACACCGCGAAGCTACCGCCGAGTGCGAACGGGACCTCGGCCTGCTTCAGGACCGACGCCACCCGTTTGAGCGTGTTGACCAGGCCCTGGTCCACCCGGTGCGGCATGCCGTCCCCCTGAGTCCTCGGTGTGTGTTTGCCACTCCAGCGACTACCCGAGCGGTCGACCCCTCACACCCGCGCAGCACGCGGTGCCAAGGCCAAAATACCCATTTTGTACGAGTACAGCGTCGTCCACGCCAGAACCGTCCGTGACTCCCACAGGTACCGTTGGTGGATATGGTCCCCGACCCCGATTCCCTCCAGGTGTCCCGTTCCGGCGGCGGACGCCTGCGCACGGTCGCTCTCGTCGGCATCGACGGGTCCGGTAAGACCACCCAGGCGCACCGGCTGGCCACGGCGTTGGCCGCCCGCGGCCTGCCCGCGACCTACCGGCGCAACGCCGGCGGCCGCCGCTGGTTCGGCCGGCTCGCCGTCGCCCTGGGCCGCACGGACGGCGAGCACCTGCTCGGCCGCCGGGCCATGCTCTTCGTCGAGTCCGTGCTGCGCTGGCTCGCCATCCTGCGGACCCTGCTGCGCCGCCGGATCACCGGCGAGATCTCGATCATGGACAGGTACGCGGTCTGCCAGTACGCGAGCATCCGCGCGCACGCCAAGACCCCGCGCCCCGGCCGGCTCAACCGCGCCGAGCGCCGGGCCCGGCTCGCCTACCGGGTCTTCCCGAAGCCGGACGTGACGTTCCTGCTCGCGGTCGACCCGGCGATCGCGTACGACCGGATCGAGCGGCGTGGCTACGACCACGAGGAGTTGGCGTACCTGCGGGCGGCGTCGGCGGCCTACGAGGCGCTGCCGGAGCGCCCCGACTTCGTGGTGATCGACGCGAACGGGACCCCGGACGAGGTGGCCGCGGCCCTCATCGGCCACCTGACCGCGCCGCCGCCGGCCGCGGTGGTCCCGCCGGCGCGGGTGCCCGCCGAGCGCCGTGGCCCGGCCGCGGCGCTCGTGGCGCACGCCCGCGTGCTGTTCCTGGCCGGCGCGACGCTCGCGGCGTCGGCGGCGGCGCTGACCTACCAGCTGGCCGAGGGGTTTTAGGGCCCGCTCAGGCCCGGCCGTAGACGGGCACCGTCGCGCCGCTCATCGGCCTCGACCCGTCGTCGGCCAGGAAGGCGATCACCTGGGCGATCTCGGCCGGCGCCACCCAGCGCGAGAAGTCCGCGTCCGGCTGGCCGGCCCGGTTGGCGGGGGTATCGATGACGCTCGGCAGCACTGTGTTGCAACGCACATCGCTCTTTCGATACTCGACCGCGACGGCGTTGGCGAAGGCGAGCACCGCGGCCTTGGCGGTCGCGTACCCGGCCGCGCCGGCGAACGGGGCCACGGCCGCGCGGGACGAAACGCACACCACCGAGCCGCCGCCGGCGTCCACCAGGTGCGGCAGCGCCGCCGCCGTCACCAGGTACGTCGGGCGCAGGTTGGCCCTGATGACCGCCTCGAAGTCCTCGATCGCCGTCTCGTGCACGAGGCCGCCGCCCGCGTACCCGCCGACCAGGTTGACCACGGCGCGCAGCGGCGCGCCCGGCTCACCCGCCGCGACGGCCACGGCCGCCCGTACGTCCTCGGGCGCGCTCAGGTCGGCCGTGATTCCCATCACGCCCTCGGGGAGCCGCCCGGTCGAGCCGGCCCGGACGGGGGCCACGACCCGCCAGTTCTGATCCCGCAAGACCTCGACGACGGCCTCACCGAGCCCGCCGACCCCACCCGTAACCAGCACGCTGCGCTCCATGGGGCTCACGTTAGCCGTGTGTTTTTGCTCACCATCGCGGGGATGGGCCGAAGGGCGCGGCGGCCGAACCGAACGGCCGTCATCCATGCGTGTGTCACCCTCGCGGGCTAGTGAACTGCGGCTCGTCGTGGCGCATCGTGGCAGTTGGTCCCGGTCCGAGCAGCGGCGGGATCTTTTGCCGTGTGCATTTGCTTCAGGCCCGGCGACAACCTGTCGATGCAGGATGTGAACCCATTTGGCTACCCGGCCGTACTGGGTAGTGACGAGCATCGCAGGGAGACGCGTGATGCCCGTCGCTGTGACGAATGAGGGGCCGATGGTGTCATGTAGTAGGCGCGAGGGTATTGCGCGTATCGACGCATCCACGCCGGGTGCGGCTCCGAATGCCTCTGAGAGGGCCTTCCTCAGTAAGTATGCATGCGGCTCTCAGGTGACACTCAGACATTCGTGACACTTTCGAACCACCAGCCGGAATCAGTACACGCCGTCTTCTGTTCATGTAGGTGTCCGCACCGCAAAGCACGAGCAGCGGACGTTACGGGGAAGGCTGATGGACGCAGGTATTGCCCGTAACAGGGTTAGTGAAGGCAACGAGGGGACCGTGGGCAACGTGGAGAAGAACACCGTGATGCGGACCGACCAGGTCGCCGAGGAGCGCGACCTCGTCGGAGTCTACCTGCACGAGATCTCCCGGACGCCGCTGTTGGATGCTGCCCGGGAGGTCGACCTCTCCAAGGCAATCGAGGCCGGGCTCTACGCCGAGCACCTGCTCGACAGCGGCGAGCTCCGTCGCGGCGTGAGCCGGGAGGAACTGGAGCGACTGGCCACCGAGGGTAAGCGGGCGAAGGATCTCTTCATCCGCGCGAACCTGCGACTCGTCGTGTCGATCGCGCGTCGCTACGTGCGCTCGGGCATGCCGATGCTGGACCTCATCCAGGAGGGCAACACCGGCCTCGTCCGCGCCGTCGAGAAGTTCGACTACGAGCGCGGCTACAAGTTCTCGACCTACGCCACGTGGTGGGTCCGCCAGGCGATCAGCCGGGCGATCGCCCAGCAGGAGCGCACCGTGCGCCTGCCCGTGCACCTGGTCGAGGACGTCAACCGGATGCGCAACGTCACCCGCCAGCTCGTCCGCGAGCTCGGCGCCGACCCGGAGCCGGCGCAGGTCGCCGCCGCGCTGGGCGTGACGGTCGAGCGCGTCACCGAGCTGACCCGCTGGGCCCAGGACACCGTGTCGCTGGACACCCCGGTGGGCGACGACGGCGACACGAACCTCGGCGACCTCGTCGCCGACAGCGACGCTCCGTCGCCGGAGGAGATCGTCCTGACCGCGCTGGAGCGTCAGCGCATCGAGGGCCTGCTGAACCACCTCGACGACCGGTCGGCGGGCATCATGCGCGCCCGGTACGGCCTCGAGGACGGCCGCGAGCACTCGCTGACCGAGGTGGCGTCGCGCTTCTCGCTCTCCCGCGAGCGGATCCGCCAGCTCGAGATCCAGGCGCTCGGCCGGCTGCGCGAGCTGGCCCGGGCCGAGGGCCTGCAGGCCGCGTAACCGAAGGCGACACCAGCCCACGATCACGAAGAAGGCCGGCACCCCCGAGGGGGCGCCGGCCTTTCGCTGTTCCTGACCCGCTCAGGTGACCCGGCCGTAGCCGTTCGGGGTCATGATGTTGATCGACCGCTTCTTCACGGGCTGGCCCGCTCGGGAGGCGTCGATGATCTGGCCGCCGCCGACGTAGATGCCGACGTGGCCGTTGCTGCGGTAGAAGACCAGGTCGCCCGCCTTGAGGTCGGACTTGCTGATCCTGGCGGTCGCGCTGTACTGCGCCGCGGCGTTGTGCGGCAGCGACTTGCCGGCCGCCCGCCAGGCGGCGGAGGTCAGGCCGGAGCAGTCGTAGCCGTTCGGGCCGTCGGCGCCGTAGTCGTACATCACGCCGATGGCGTTGAAGGCGAACGTCACCGCCTTGCCGGCCGAGCCCGCGATGTTCGGGATGGGTCCCGTGTACCTGCTGCCGGACTCGGTCGCCGAGCCGAACGCGGCGGTGCGCATCGCGTAGAGCTTCTTGAGGTCGCCCTCGATCTTCTTCTGGCGGTCCGACAGCTCCTTCAACTCGGCGGCCTGCTTGTCCTGGGTCGCCTTGAGGGCCGTCTGCCGCTCGGTGAAGTTCTGCGTCGCGTCGGTGTACTTCGCGACGTCCCGGCTGCGGCTACGGGAGATCTGCTCGAGGATGCTCATCCGGGCGATGAGGTCGTCGCTGCCTTCGAGCATGACGTTCATCGTGCCGACGTTGCCGATCTTGTAGGCCGACGACGCGATGGACTTCATCTGCGCGTTCGCCGTCACCAGGGCCACCTTGGCGGGCCCGAGCGACGCGATGAGCTGCTTCTCGTCAGCCTTGGTCTTCTTCAGGCTGATCTTCATCTTGTTGTACGACTCGACGACGTCCTCGAGCTGGTCGGACGCCTTGTCGATCTTCTTGGTCAGCTCGGCCTTCGACGGTTCCGCGTGAGCCGCGGTCGCGGAGGTGCCGGTGATCGCGATCGCCAGGACGGCGACCGCCAGCGCGCGGAGCCTGGTTCGGGCGTGTGGCAACGGTACGTGGCCTTTCTTCCGCTTGGCCGCCTACCGGGTTAGCTGACGGATTCGGGCGGGAAGAAGGCCCTACCGCTTGCGCGGATTCACCCCGATGCTGCTCGGTGGTTCCCCGGTTCGTCGTGGCGGAAGCGGTGACCCTGGGGGATCGGGGCCGTCCCATTTCCGCCGACGAGGATTCGACGGCGCTGGCCGGCGCCACCGAGGGGAGTGGCTGCGGACCGGACCAACCGCATTAACTTATCGGCGCGCGGCATTAACACAAGAGCCAGAAGAGTGACTTGCGCCAATGATCACAAACATCGGAATGATCCGGATAGCGGGCGGCGACAAGGCCGATTCGCAGAGTGACTTTTACCTACTCTGCCATGACCGGTGGGGCTTCAACACCCTCGACGGCCCACTTGTGCGTGACGACCCGTTCGGCCCAGAACGAGAAGAACGGGACCGTGCCGGCCAGCATCACGAGCAGCATCCGCCGCAGCGGCCACCCCACGCGGCGGCTCAGGTCGAACGTGGCGGCCAGGTAGAGCATGTACAGGAAGCCGTGGAACGGCCCGACGGCGGCGACCACCGTGTCGTCGTCGCCGATGTACTTCAGCGGCATGCCGATCACGACGAGCACGATCAGGACCACGCCGACGATCCAGGCGATGATCCGGTAGCGGGTGAGGGCTCCCTGCACGATCCACGTCCTTTGGTTCAACTGGTCTTGGTGCGGCGTCCGGGATAGTCGCCGGGCCGGGCACCGGGGTGTGCGGCCAGCCAGCTCAGGTACTCGTTGTACGCCGCCAGCTCGGGGTCGTCGTCGGCGGGTGCCGCCCCGGCCACCGGAACCCGGACCGGGCGGCGCACCGTGACCGGCTGCTCGCCCTGCGCGTCCGGCTTCGGCTCCGGCGCGTCCTGCGCCGCCGCGCGGCCCGCGCGGCGCTCCTGCTGGACCTCGCGGAACCACAGGAAGACGACGAACGCGGCGAACACCGGCCATTCGAAGGTGTAGCCCCAGCTGATCGCGTTGCCGCCGGTGGCCCGGCTGAACTGCCACCAGCCCAGGCCCAGGAATCCGGCGACGAGCACCAGGGCGAGGGCGTGGCGCGCGATCCACGCGGGGGTCCACAGCCTCCTCATGTCGCTCAGCGTACCGGCGCGGGTTTGGCGGCATGATGATCGGGCAACCGGGTTGCGTAGGCACGTTCCGCGAATCAAGGCAGGTGGCGTCATGACGGACACCCGGCTCGGCCCCGACGACGACGCGCCCGTCGTCTTCGAGACCGGCATCGATCCCGCGGGCCTGGCGGACGACGACCTGCTGCGGGAGCTGGCCAGCCTGCACCGGACCCGGCTCGACGCGCTGCGGCACGCACCTGAGGCGGCGCTGGCGACGCATCTGCGGCGCACGGCCGAGCTCGAGACCGAGTACCTGGCCCGGCATCCCGGCCGTGAGATCGATCCGTCCCGGCTCACCCAGGACTTCTGAGGGAGTCGTCGCGGGTGTGGTCTGGGTCACAACGGCTACCGGAATCACCGCACCCCGCCGACGGTTGGGTTGGATGTCGGTGCGATCAGTGTCCCCGGGCCTCACCCTTTGCCTTCGCGGAATACCGTTCGGCTGGAGCCGCGTTGAGCCTTTCGCCGAGAGGCGACCTGCGCACCGACATCTTCATCTGCGCCGCTCCTGGGTTCCGGGGGCGGCGCATTTGTTTTCCGCGCGGGGTTCGGTACGGCCGGATTTCGGGTAGTTGATCTCCATGGCCCACGACCATGCCGATCAGCGCGCCGCCGCGACGCCGGGAAGCCGCCGCCGGGGCGCCCCGCGTCCGCCCTCGCGCGGCCGCGGCGAGCGGCTCGGATCCGCTCCCGGTGCGCCGCGGGAGGGCGGACCGTACCGCCCCGATGGGCACTCGGTAGTGGACACGACTTTCGTGTTCGCCGATGCGCATGGCAATATCGGGCAAATGTCAGCCCCGCAACGGAGCTCCGGGCGGCTCGCCTCGCATCGCGTTCCGCCGGCCTCCGGCACCCCGGGAAATCCTGTCGGCCAGACCCGCGCCGTGAGTCGTGGTCGCGTACCCCTGCCCGCGAAGTCCGGGTCGGCGGCCGGGGCCGTGACCGGCGAGCTGGTGGTGCCCGAGACCCCCGTCGTCGATCTCGTCCCGGTGGTCCGGCCGGGCGACGGCCTGTCCGCCGGACCGCATCCGGTGGAGCTCGCCGGGCTGCTGCACGAGCTCTCCGTCCGCATCCTCGGCGCCGACGACGTGCCGCAGGCACTGGACCGCCTCGCCGCCTTCGTGGCCGCCGCCGTCCCCGGCGTGCTGCGCTGCTCGGTGGCGCTGATCGGCGAGGGCGGCCCGCTCATGCTGGCCGCCTCCAGCGCCCGGGCGAAGGCCCTGGACGACCGGCAGTACGACACCGGGAACGGCCCGGGCCTCGAGGCCGCCCGCAACCGCGTGCTGGTCACCGCGGGCGAGCTGCAGTCCGACCCGCGCTGGCCCGAGCTCGCCGAGTGCGCCCGCGCCGAGGGGGTGTGCGGCGTCGTGTCGTTCCCGCTCGACGTGCAGCGCACCTCGGTCGGCTCGCTGAGCCTCTTCGTCGGTCAGCCGGGCGGGATCGCCCCTGACCTGCTGCTGACCACCATGGCGGTGGTCAACCAGGCCGAGGTGCTGCTCGGCGAGCTGCGCCGGCGCGAGGGGCTGAGCGAGGGCGCCACCGTCGACCGGGCGGCCGGCGTGATCATCGCGCAGCGCGGATGCGGCGTGCAGGAGGCCTACGACGTGCTGCGGGAGACCGCGCAGCGCCTCGGCATGGACCGCCGGGCGGTCGCCGAGCGGCTGATCGCGGCGGCCGCCCGCAACGCGGAGGGCTGACGAACTACTTCGACACGCGCTGGACCACCTCGAACTCCAGCAGGCTGGCGCCCGAGGCGACGGGGCGGGCGCGCTCGCCGGCGTGTGCCGCGCGGCCCGATCCCGCGGACCAGGCCTGGAAGTGCTCCTCGGTCTCCCAGCGGGTGTACACGAAGTACCGGGTCTCGCCGCCGACCGGGCGCAGCAGTTCGAAGCCGAGGAAGCCCTCGGCGTTCTCCACCGCGCCCTGGCGCGCGGCGAACCGCTGCTCCAGCTCCGGGCCGGCGCCCTCGGGCACCTCGATTGCGTTGATCTTCACGACTGCCATACGACAAAGGGTACGAGCGCGTGCTGCGCCCGTACCCGATGGTCGTGGGTCCGTCGTCAATAAGAGCTTTTGATCTCCGCGTTGGGGCCGGCGCCGACCTCGCCCGGCACGCCGTTGCAGGCGGCCGCGGCCGCGGCGTCGTCGGCGCGCTGCTGCTGCGCCGACCGCTGGGCGAGCGGGATCTCCGGCAGGAAGAGCACGACGATCAGGCCGATCAGCATGATGGCCAGCGCCATCAGGTAGACCACCTGGAAGCTGTCGGCGAAGCCGGCCTTGAACGGGTGCGCCATGACGTCGGACAGCCGGCCGATGAACGACGTGTCGCTCAGGCCGTCGCCCTGCGCCTGCTGGAGGATCTGCTGCTGCGCCGGGTCCGCTGCCGCCTGCTGGTACGCGGGCGTCTCCCGCGCCGCCGTCAGCTCGTCGTTGATGTTTCCCGGCAGCACGTTGAAGAGCACCGACAGGAAGATCGCGGTGCCCAGCGTGCCGCCCATCGACCGGAAGAAGGTGACCGTGCTGGTCGCGACGCCGATCTCCCGCGGCGACACCGCGTTCTGCACCGCGGTGATCATCGGCTGCATGTTGCCGCCCAGGCCGAGGCCCATCAGCACCATGATCAGCATGGTGCGCCACAGCGGGGTGTCCGCGTCGATCAGCGCGAACAGGGCCAGCGCGACCGCCATCAGCACGCTGCCGATGATCGGGAAGATCCGGTAGCGGCCGGTCCGGGCGATCAGCTGGCCGGCGGTGATCGAGCCGGCCATGATGCCGGCCACGAACGGGATCATCTGCAGGCCGGCGACGGTCGGCGAGGCGCCCTTCACGATCTGCAGGTACAGCGGGACGGTCATCAGGCCGCCGAACATCGCGATGCCCAGGATGGTGCTCGAGGTGGCGCCGACGGCGACCGTGCGGTTGTTGAACAGCCGCAGCGGCAGCATCGCCTCGTCCTTGTACGCCCGCTCGGCGAAGACGAAGGCGACCAGGCCGAGCGCGCCGATCACGTAGCAGAGGATGGCCTTCGGCGAGTCCCAGTGCCAGGTGCGGCCCTGCTCGGCGACGGTCAGCAGCGGCACCAGGCCGACGATGAGGAAGAGCGCGCCGGGCCAGTCGATGCGGTGCGGGGTGCGGATGTGCGGCAGGTGCAGCACCCGGGCCACGACGATCATCGCCGCGGCGCCGATCGGCACGTTGATGTAGAAGACCCAGCGCCAGCCGTCGACGCCCAGGATCGTGTCGGCGCCGGCGAAGAAGCCGCCCAGGATCGGGCCGACGACGCTCGCGGTGCCGAAGACGGCCAGGAAGTAGCCCTGGTACTTGGCGCGCTCGCGGGGCGGCACGATGTCACCGATGATCGCCAGGGCCAGCGACATCAGGCCGCCGGCGCCGATGCCCTGGATCGCGCGGAAGGCGGCCAGGCCGTACATGCTCTGCGCGAGGCCGCAGAGGATCGAGCCGACGATGAAGACCGCGATCGCGAACAGGAAGAACGGCCGCCGGCCGTAGATGTCGGACAGCTTGCCGTACAGCGGGGTCGAGATCGTCGACGTGATCAGGAACGCCGTGGTCGCCCAGGCCTGCAGGTTGAAGCCGTTGAGGTCGTCCGCGATGGTCTTGGTCGCCGTTGCCATGATCGTCTGATCGAGGGCGGCGAGGAACATGCCCATCATCAGGCCGGTCAGGATGGTCAGGATCTGCCGGTGGGTGAATTCCACCGACGGCGTGCCGGCGCCTGGTGCGCCCGCCGCCGATCCGTCCGCCGCCGATGCGGTGGTGCCGGAGTCACTCACGCGTTCTCCCGTGCTGATACGGCCGGGTCGCTGCGCAGGAGCGCCGCGACGGAGCTGTTGAATTCTGCGAACAGGTCGGCGAACGCGGTCACGCGCTCGGCCGGCCAGCCGCTCAGCGCCTCGCTGAGCAGCGCGTGCCGCGCCTCGCGCAGCCGTTGGCAGGCCGCGTGGCCCGCCTCGGTGACGGCGAGTCGCGAGACCCGGCCGTCGGCCGGGTCGGCCTCGCGGCGGGCGAGGCCGGCCTTGACCAGCTGCGCCGCCTGCCGGCTGACCGTCGAGGGGTCGGCGCCCTTCACCTCGGCGAGGTCGGTGACCCGCATCGGCCCCAGGTGCAGCATCGGGAGGAGCAGCATGAGCGCGGAGAACTCGGCACCGAGGTCTCCCGCGTTGAGCATGCCTTTGGCGCGGGTGCCGAGCCGGGCGAATCGCACAATCTCGTCGGCGAGCCGTCCGGTGGAATCACCGTCGTCCGATTTCGTCACGCGCACCTCCCGTCGAGATGCCTGCAGCCTACAGCTTGTTGGTTGGTGAAAGCATTTCCGGTCAGGCTCGGGCCCGCAGCTCCCAGACGCCGGTGACCAGCGACTCGGTCTCCTCCAGCGCGGCCGGCACCGGCACGACGTACTCCGCGACCCGGTCGAACAGCCGCTCCGGGAAGAACCCCCGGCCGGGGTCGCCGACCAGGACCCGGGCGCCCTCGCGGCCCGCCCGGCGCAGTCGCGTCGCCATCCGGTCGGCGACGCCGCGGGTGTAGAAGACGTCGCCGGCCAGGATCACCTCCGCGGCCGAGTCCGCCTGTGCGACGTCCGCGACCCGGGTGTCGACGGCCGCGTCGTTCGCCGCCGCGTTCCGGGCGGCCGCCCGCGCCGCCCGCGGATCGACGTCCAGCGCCGTGACGCGGGCCGCGCCCGCCCGGGCCGCGGCGATCGCCGCGACGCCCGAGCCGGTGGCGATGTCGAGCACGGTCCGGCCCCGCACGATCTCGGGGTGATCCAGGACGTATCGGGCCAGCGCCTGGCCGCCGGCCCAGACGAACAGCCAGAACGGCGGCGGCACGTCGCTGCTGAACGCGCCGCCGTTCTCGTCGAAGAGACCCACCTTGCCGTCGGCCAGGTGCAGCGAGATCTCCGGAGCCAGGGGTACGGGCAGCAGCGTCGTGTGCACGCGGCGATTCTTCGCGGTTTCCGCCGTGGGCGCCTGCTATTTGACCCGCGTCACGTCACCGCGGCCCGGGCGCTTCGGTCCGCGACGTCACTGCGGCCGGGCGGCGAGTTCCGTGGCTCGGCGTAGCAGGTCGGTGACGGAGCCGGGCTGGTGTGTCTCGCCGGCCGCGGCCAGGATCGCCGCCACCGCGCCGTCCACGGCGGCGTCCGAGCCGTCGTAGCGCAGCAGCTCCAGGAACAGGGCGCGGGTCTCCGCGGACGGCTCGACGCCCAGGCCCTCGGCCAGCCGCCGGCGGCAGAGGTCGTATGCCCGCAGCGCCGCCACCCGGTCGCCGAGCGAGCGGTGCGCCGCCATCGTGATCGTCCAGCCGCGCTCCGCGATCGGGTCGATGCCCACCGCCCGGCCCGCCAGCTCCAGCGCCGTGCTCGGCTCGCCGGCCGCCAGGGCGAGCCCGCCCGCGTCGAGCAGCGTCGCCACCAGGCGGGTCCGGTAGCGCTCGCGGGCCTCGGCCGCCCACTCCGGGTGCTCGACGTCCTCCAGTAGCGGCCGCCCGGCCAGGTGGGCGGCGGCGGTCAGCGGCCGCAGCGCCCGCCCCGCCGTGCGGCCCGAGGCCGCCGCGACCAGCTCGTCGAAGCGAGCCACGTCCACCCGCACCCGCTCGTCGACGAGCGCGTAGCCGCCGTTGCGGCTGGTGATCGCGGAGTCACTGGTGTCGCCCGCCGGGTCGAGCCGATGCCGCAAAAGGGACACGTAACCGTCCACCGTGGTCCGGTGGCCGGCCGGCGGCTCGCCGGACCAGAGCAGTTCCGCCAACTCCGCGCCGTTCGTCTCGCCACGGAGCGCGAGAAGTGCCAGGATCTGTCGAGGCTTCTCGCCACCGAAGTCCTGACCCGTCAGGCGCACACCGCGGGTGCGGACCTCGAGTCGACCGAAGAGCTGGATTTCGTACATGGCGTAAGACCCTGTCCCGGACTCGGCCGCGCGACAAGCGGCCGCCGCGTCGTTCCGCACCCCGAAAGCGAGGGGTCCTGTCCACCGAAGATACGAGTTATGGCGGCCGCTCGGCCTCATCCGGACGGCGGGCGTACCGCCCGATCGGCTTGGCTCGTGTGTGCTGTCCGACTGTTGGTACGCCTTGGCTTCGGCTGAGAGACACATAGACTTCCAGCGCTGGCGGATCAGGAGGCGCGAATGGTGGGCGAGGCGATCACGGTGCTCGTGGTTGATGGGCATCAGACATTCGCCGAGCTGCTCGGCGTGGCGCTGGCCGGGCAGCCGGAGCTGCGGTACATCGGTCATGCGCGCACCGGCGAGCAGGCCATCCGGCTCGTGCAGGAGCTGCGGCCCAACGTGGTACTGCTCGATCCGGACCTTCCGGACGCGGACGGGATCGCGATCGCGGAACTGCTGCGGCACCGCCAGCCGGACACCCGGTTCGTGGTGCTGACCGCTAACAACGAGTCCGCCCTGGTCGGCCGGGCGACGGCGGCCGGCGCGTCGGGGTTCCTGTCGAAGAACGGCCCGCTCGGCGACGTGCTTAACGCGGTGCACACCGCGCACGGCGGCGGCATGACGGTCTCCACCGACATCCTGGCGCGGCTGCTGCGCAGCACCTCGCCGGTGGTCGGGCCGCGGGCCGGCGGGCTGACCGCGCGCGAGCGCGAGGTGCTGGTCCTGATGGGCTCCGGGCTCGACCCGCGGGCCATCGCCCGGCGGCTCGGCATCAGCGTCCACACCTGCCGCGGCTACGTGAAGGCGGTGCTGGGCAAACTCGGTGCGCACAGCCAGCTGGAGGCGGTCGCGGTCGCCACCCGGCGGGGCCTACTCAGCCCGCAGAAAAATAACGGAGAGTAATTCACGATAGTACTCATCCGATACGCCGCGGCATCCGTACTTCTCGCTGGAGCGCCCCCAGGAGTCGACGGCGCCGGCGCGGGTTGGAGGACATCGCGTGGAACCAATACACGCCGGTTCGTCCGATGTGCCCGTCCCGGCGGCGGGTCTCCTGTCCGACTCGGGCGCAGGCTGGGCCAACCGCGACGGCGCGGCGCGTGGCCGCGGGCGCGAGCCGGATCCGGCGCCCTACCGGCGGCCCCCCGCCGCGAACTCGTTCCGTGACGACGCTGATGAGGAAGACATGGCCGACTCCCAGCAGGGCTGGAGTGCTTTCGGTTCGCCCGCCACACCCTCCTCCGCGGACGAGCACGGCACACCCGCCGACCCGCCGGCGCCCAAGTACGGCCCGGCGCCGCCGGCCGGACCCGGCCGCGCGTCGTTCGGCTTCACCGCCGGTCCGATCAGCGGCAACCACAACGCCAGGACCGCGCCGGCCACCGGCGCGCAGTTCCCGCCCGCCGTCCCGCCGCCCGCGCCCCGCAAGCCGGAGCCGCGGATGCCGGAGCCGCGCCTGCCGGAGCCACGGCTGCCCGAGTCCCGGTCGCCAGAGTCCCGGTCGCCCGAGCCGCGGTCGCCCGAGCCGCACCCGGTCCGCTCCGTCACCGGGGAATCCGTGCTGGCCAGATCCCGCCAGGCCCGGACCCCGTACGCGGTGGGCGAGGACGAGGGCATCGGCGACTTCATCGGGGGACCGGGCCGGGAGATCCGGCCGCACCGCGCCGCCCGCCACCCGCACGCGACCGGCGAGCAGGCCATCCTGACCGGGCCTACCGGCGGCGGCGGCCGGGGCGTGTTCTTCGCCGGCGTCGCGCTGAGCGCGGCCGTCCTGTTCGGCGGCGTCATCGCCGGCGTCTCGTACTTCTCCGGCCCGGACAAGAGCCTCACGTCGGTGCTCGAACTCGGCGCGGGCAACTCCGGCGACCGGACGGTCACCGCGCCGGTCGACGGCCGTACGGTGGCCTCCTTCGAGCTGGCCACCGCCGCGACCAAGCTGACCATGCGCAGCGAGGACCTCGGCGAGGACCTCTACCGGATCTCGACCGCCGAGGACGCCGGCATCCTGCCGCAGGCCGTGGTCGACAAGGACCGGGTGCAGCTGAAGCTGGTTCCCGGCGGCGACGGCGGCTCCGGCGCGGTCGAGGTCGTGCTCTCCACGAAGGTGATGTGGAACCTGCGCCTGTCCGGCGCCGTCGACGAGCAGCGCATCGACTTCGCCGGCGGCGCGATCGGCGCCATCGACCTGATCGGCGGGTCCCGGGTCACCGAGATCGCCCTTCCGGAGCCGGCCGGCACGGTGGCGCTGAAGATCACCGGAGTCATCGACGAGCTCGCGCTGACCTCACCACAGGGCAACCCGGTCCGGGTGAAGATGCAGGGCGGCGCGAAGACGGTCGCGGCGGGCGCGCGGACGCTGCGCAACGTCGAGCCGGGTTCGACGCTGACCCCGAAGGGCTGGGCGACCAACGACCGCTACGACGTGACCGCGGAGACCCGGGTCACGCTCCTGTCGGTCGAAACCGTCGAGTAGCGCGACCCGGACCGCCCTCAGAGGACCCGGAGCCGCACCGTCTGGCTCATGCCGCGCAGCCGGTCGAGCACGTCGGCGCTGTAGCTGCCGCCGATGTCCGTGATCAGGTAGCCGTACTCGCCGCGGGTGCTCAGCAGCTGGCCCTCGACGTTGACGCTGTGCTCGGCCAGGATGCTGTTCACCTGTGCCAGTACGCCCGGCATGTTCAGGTGCACGTGGATGATCCGGCTCGTGCCGGTGGCGGACGGCAGCGCGATGGTGGGCAGGTTGACGCTCAGGGTGGTGTTGCCCTCGCGCACGAAGAGCGCCAGCTTGTTCGCGACGAAGTCGCCGATGTCCGACTGCGCCTCCTCGGTGGACCCGCCGATGTGCGGGGTGAGGATGACGTTCGGCAGGCCGCGCAGCTCGGAGACGAACTCGTCGCCGCGGCCCTTCGGCTCGGTCGGGAAGACGTCGACGGCCGCGCCGACGAGGTGCCCGGCGGCCAGCGACTCGCGCAGGGCGACGTGGTCGACCACGATGCCGCGGGACAGGTTGAGGAAGATCGCGCCCGGGCGCATCCTGGCGAACTGCTCGGCGCCGAAGAAGCCGGCGTTGCCCGGCCGCCCGTCGACGTGCAGCGTCACCACGTCCGAGGTCGCCAGCAGCTCGTCCAGGCTGGCGCAGCGCTGAGCGTTGCCCAGGGCCAGCTTGTCCGCGGTGTCGTAGAAGGACACGTGCATGCCCAGGTTCTCCGCGAGCACCGACAGCTGGGTGCCGATGTTGCCGTACCCGACGATGCCCAGGCGGCGGCCGCGCACCTCGTGGCTGCCGACGGCGGCCTTGTCCCAGACGCCCTCGTGCATGAGGTTGTTCTTCTCGGTCAGCCGGCGGGTCATCGCGATGATCTCGGCGAGTGCCAGCTCGACCACCGAGCGGGTGTTGGAGAAGGGCGCGTTGAAGACGGCGATTCCGGCCTGCGACGCGGCGGCGAGGTCGATCTGATCGGTGCCGATGCAGAACGCGCCGATCGCGACCAGGCTGTCCGCGGCCTCGAGGACCTTCGCGGTGACCTGCGTCTTGGATCGGACGCCGAGCAGCTGCACACCCCGGATGCGCTCGATCAGCTCGACCTCGTCGAGGGCGTTGCGGACGGACTCGACCTGGTAACCCGCCGCCTCGAGCCGGGACACCGCGTCCGGGTGAATGCTCTCGAGCAGCAGGACTCGCACGTTGGCTTGGTCGGTCATCACTTTCCGTTCATGTCGGGAGGACCATCCGGGCCGCCACACCGAAGCCCAGTTCACAGACGACCCAGCCTAATGCCCCGGATTGCCCGGCCCCCGGTGGTGTGCCGGAGCTCCCACCTGGCGGTCAACCCGTCACCGCCCGGCCGCAAAGTGTCACACCCACCCGGCACGATGCCAGGATGTTCGGCGAAGGGAGATGACATGAGCGCACCGGCCATCGAGACATCGGGTCTCGTCAAGGCGTTCGGCGCCAACCGCGCGGTCGACGGCGTCGATCTGACCGTGCCGACCGGCACCGTCTACGGGCTGCTCGGCCCCAACGGCGCCGGCAAGACGACCGTCGTCCGCATGCTGGCCACCCTGCTGAGACCCGACGGCGGCCAGGCCCGGGTCTTCGGCCACGACGTGCTGCGCGAGGCGGACGCGGTCCGCGCCCGGGTCAGCCTGACCGGGCAATACGCCTCGGTCGACGAGGACCTGACCGGCACGGAGAACCTGGTCCTGCTCGCCCGGCTGCTCGGTCACGGCCGGACGGCCGCCCGCGAGCGGGCCGCCCGGTTGCTCGACGCGTTCGGGCTGACCGACGCGGCGGCACGCCAGGTGAAGAAGTACTCCGGCGGCATGCGGCGGCGCATCGACATCGCCGCGAGCATCCTCAACACCCCCGACCTGCTCTTCCTCGACGAGCCGACGACCGGCCTCGACCCGCGCAGCCGAAACCAGGTGTGGGACATCATCCGGGTCGTCGTGGCGAACGGCACGACCGTGCTGCTCACGACGCAGTACCTGGACGAGGCCGACCGGCTCGCCGGCCGCATCGCGGTGATCGACCACGGCAAGGTCATCGCCGAGGGCACGCCGGGCTCGCTGAAGGCCTCGATCGGCGCCGGGACGGTCCACGTGCGGCTGCGGGACACCGCGCAGCGCGACGAGGCCGCCCGGCTGCTCGCCGCGGCGCTCGGCACGACCGTGCAGCAGGAGGCGGATCCGGCCGCACTGACGGCGCGGGCCGCCGGGTCCGGCTCGGAGCGGGGCGCGGCGGAGCAGGCGTCCCGGGCCCTCGCGGCGCTCGCCGACGCCGGGATCATCGTGGACGACTTCTCCCTCGGCCAGCCGAGCCTCGACGAGGTCTTCCTGGCGCTGACCGACCGCCCGGCGACACACGAGGTGATGGCATGAGCGTTGTCACCGGTGCCGAGGCGACCGCCGTCTACGCGCCTTCCGCGGAGACGTTGGGTGCCGTCCTGGCGCGGGGCGATCGGCCCCGGCGCCCCAGCGCGTGGGCGGCGTCCGTCACCTTCGGCTGGCGCGCGATCCTGAAGATCAAGCACGTCCCCGAGCAGCTCTTCGACGTGACCGCGTTCCCGATCATCATGACGCTGATGTTCACGTACCTCTTCGGCGGTGCGCTGGCCGGCTCGACGGAGGAGTACCTGCAGTTCCTGCTCCCCGGCATCATGGTGACCAGCGTCGTGATGATCACGATGTACACGGGCGTGGGCCTGAACACCGATATCGAGCGGGGCGTGTTCGACCGCTTCCGCTCGCTGCCGGTGTGGCGGCCGGCGGCCCTGGTCGGCATGATCTTCGGCGACGTGCTCCGCTACATCCTGGCGGCGACGACGATCACCGTGGTCGGCCTGGTCCTCGGCTTCCGTCCCGAGGGCGGCCTGCCGGGCGTGCTGGCGGGCGTCGGCCTGCTGGTGGTCTTCTCGTTCGCCTTCTCCTGGGTGTGGACCATGTTCGGGCTGTTCCTGCGCTCGGAGAAGTCGGTCATGGGCGTGAGCATGCTGGTGCTCTTCCCGCTGACCTTCCTGAGCAACGTGTTCGTCGACCCGGCGACCATGCCGGGCTGGCTACAGGCGTTCGTGAAGGTCAACCCGATCACCCACCTGGTGGCGGCGGTCCGCTCGATGATGGCGGGCCGCTGGGACCTGGGCGAGATCGTGTGGGTGCTCGCGGCGAGCGCGGTGTTCATCCTGATCTTCGGCCCCCTGACCATGAGGCTCTACAACCGCAAGTGATCGGGCGCGTCTGTGCGGGTCGGGTCGGGGTGTGGGCGGTCGCCGGCGACGGCGGACATGAAGTCGGCGATCAGGTCGATTTGGGCGTCGTCGTAGCGCTGGAGTAGGTCGATCATGTGCTGGGCCTGGCCGGCGTAGTGCGGTTGCACCTGGGCCGCGATCTGGGCGGCGTTCAGGGACACGATCACCTTGCGGCGGTCGTGCGGGTCGCGCTCGCGGCGGACGAAGCCCGCGCCCTCCAGGCGGTCGAGCACCCCGGTGACCGTGCCGGTCTTCAGGCCGGTGAGGTCCGCGAGGCGGCCCGGGGTCAGCGGGCCGTGCACGTCGAGCAGCGTCATGAACTGCGCGTCGCTCGGGCCGAGCTTCAGCCGCTCGGCGACCTGGTGGCTGAAGAGGACCGCCGTCGCGATCACGCGCCGGGTCGACTCGACGATGACCAGTTCCCGCTCGGCCCTTAGACCTCTCGTGGACACAAGTATCTCGCAATCGCTAGTATCTCGGCTGGACGAGATAATCGGCGGTACGAGGGATTTTCCCACGACGAGCGGGGGAGTGTGGCGCGGTGGGTGTGACGGAAGTGCGGACGGCGATGATCGTCGGTGGCGGGGTCGCCGGGCCGGTCGCCGCGATCGGGCTGCGCCGGGCCGGCATCGAGGCGACGGTCTACGAGGCGTACGACCGGCAGGCCGACGGCATCGGCGGCGAGCTCATGCTCGCGCCCAACGGCATGGCGGCCCTCGCCGCGGTCGGGATCGCCGACGTGGTCGCCGCGGCCGGCGTGCCGACGCCCCGGATGGTGATGGAGACCGGCACGGGCCGGCGACTCGGGCAGTTCGAGGACCTGCCCGGCCTGCCGGCCAGCCGGACCTTCACCCGGGCGCGGCTGTACCGCGCGCTGATCGACGCGGCCGTCGCCGCCGGCGTCCGGATCGAGTACGGCAGGCGGCTGACCGGGTTCACCGACGGCCCGGGACCGGTCGTGGCGAGGTTCGGCGACGGGACCACGGCCGAGGGCGACGTGCTGATCGGCGCCGACGGCATCCGGTCGACCGTCCGGGGGCTGCTCGACCCGGCGGCGCCGCGGCCGCGCTACAGCGGACTGATCGGCCTCGGCGGCTGGGTGCGCGACCCGGGGCTGCCGTCCACCGACGGCGCGATGCACCTGGCCTTCGGCCGGCGGGCCTTCTTCGGCTACCGCGTCGGCGACGACGGCGAGTCGGGCTGGTTCGCGAACGTGCGCTCCGCCGAGATGATGACGGCGGCGCAGGCGCGGGAGATCCCCGAGGCCGAGTGGCTGCGGCGCCTGCGGGCGCTGTTCGCGGACGACACGCTGCCGGCGCTGCGGATGCTCGGGCAGGTCGAGCCCGGAGAGTTGATCAATGTGGGCGGCCTGCAGGACATGCCGCCGGTCCGCACCTGGCACCGCGGCCGGGTGGTGCTCGTCGGCGACGCCGCGCACGCGACGACGCCGAGCTCGGGGCAGGGCGCCTCGCTGTCGATCGAGAGCGCCGTCGAGCTGGCGCGCTGCCTGCGCGATCTGCCGGTGCCGGACGCCTTCGACGCGTACGAGGGGCTGCGCCGGGCCCGGGTCGAGCGGGTCATCGCGAGGACGGCCCGGATCAACAACGACAAGGCGCCCGGCCCGGTCGGCCGGGTGCTGCGGGACCTGCTGTTCCCGGTGGCGATGCGCACGTTCTACAACCCGGAGAAGATGATGGGCTGGATGCATCGCCACACGATCGACTGGGACGCGCCGGTGGCGAAGACACCGGCGATCGCTACTGCCAGGGGCGGGCGGCCGGCAGGGTGACTGTGACGACGAGGCCGCCGGCGTCGCGGGGGGTGGCGTTTACCTCGCCGCCGTGTGCGCGGGCCACCGCCCGCACGATCGACAGGCCCAGGCCGACGCCGGGGCCGGCGAGCCGGTCCTTGCCGAGGCGGCGGAACGGCTCGAAGAGCGTCTCGACCTCGTAGCGGGGCACGACCGGGCCGGTGTTGCTGACCTCCAGCGTCGCCAGGTCGTCCTTTGTGTAGGTGGACACCCGGACCCAGCCGCCGTCGGCCAGGTTGTGCCGCACGCCGTTGTCGACCAGGTTCTGCACCAGCCGTTCGAGCAGGACCGGGTCGCCGACGGTGGCGGCCTCGGCCAGCTCGACCTCGATGTCGTCCGCGCTCACGTGCGAGGCGATGTCCGCGAGGTCGACGTACGAGCGCTCGGTCAGCTCCCGCTCCGAGCGGGCCAGGGTGAGCAGCCCGTCGATCAGCCGGCCGTGCCGGTCGTTGATCGCCAGCAGGGTCGTGCCGAGCTGGCGTACCTCCACCGACGCCGACTCCTGCTGCAGCGCGACCTCCAGCAGGGTCCGGTTCAGGGTCAGCGGGGTGCGCAGCTCGTGCGACGCGTTCGCGATGAACCGCCGCTGCCCGTCGAACGAGCGGTCCAGCCGGGTCAGCATCAGATCGAACGTGTCGGCCAGCTGCTTGATCTCGTCGTCCGGGCCGGTCATCGCGATCCGCTCGTGCAGGCCGCGGTCGGCCGCCGGTGACTCGGCGATCCGCCGCGCGGTCTCGGTGATCCGGTGCAGCGGCTGCAGCATCCGCCCGGCCACCAGCCAGCCCAGCGCGATCGCGACGGTACCCACCACCAGCAGGGCGATCCCGCCCTGGGTGAGCAGCACGGTCAACGCGTCCTCGCGGGTCTCCCGGACGACCTCCTGGAAGTAGACGTCCGGCTTCGGCAGAGCCGGATCCGGGGCAGGAACCCCGACGTTGGTCGACCCCCGGATGACCGCCTTGCCGGGCAACTGCTGCCAGACGAGGACATAGGTGACGCCGAGCATCACCACGCCGAAGGCCATGAAGAGGCTGCCGTACACCAGGGTCAGGCGGCCGCGCACGGTCAGTCTCATCCGATCCGATACCCCACTCCGGGCTCCGTGAGCAGCACCGGCGGGTTGCCGAGCTTGCGGCGCAACTTCAGGATCGTCATCCGTACGGCGTGGGTGAACGGATCCGCGTTCTCGTCCCACGCCTTCTCCAGCAGCTGTTCCGCCGACACCGCGGTGCCGTCGGCCCGCAGCAGCTCGGCCAGGACCGCGAACTCCTTGCGGGACAGCGGCACGTACCGGCCGTCGCGGAAGACCTCGCGCCGGTGCGGGTCCAGGCTGATGCCGGCCCGGCGCAGCACCGGTGGCGCGGCCGGGCGCGACCGGCGGCCGAGCGCGGCGACCCGGGCGGACAGCTCCCGGAACGCGAACGGCTTGGGCAGGTAGTCGTCCGCCCCGAGCGCCAGCCCTTCGACCCGGTCGTCGATCTCGGCCGCCGCCGTCAGCATCAGGATCCGCAGGGTCGCGTCCCGCCCGGCCAGCTGCCGGCACACCTCGTCGCCGTGCACGAGCGGCAGGTCCCGGTCGAGTACCAGCACGTCGTAGTCGTTGACCTGGGCGCGTTCGAGCGCGGCGGCGCCGTCGTAGACCACGTCCACGGCGTGGGCGTCGTGCCGAAGGCCCTCCGCGACGGCATCGGCCAGCAGCGGCTCGTCCTCGACCACCAGGATGCGCATGCCTCCATGGTGACCCACGGTCATGTCACGTGGGCGTCATCGTTTTGCGTGACGGTGGGGAAACCCGCCGGGGGCTTCACTGCTTCCCGTGGCGGCCGCCCGGCCGCCGACGAGGGAGAAGACGATGCGGAGCTGGAGGATTCTCGCGCTCGGCCTGCTGCTCACGGCAACGGCCGCCGGGTGCGGAAAGGCCGCCGCCGGTGACGGGGTTGCCTCGGTCGGTGGGACGCCGACGGCGTCGGCCACGGCCGACGCGCCCGATCAGGGGGACGAGGACGCACCGCTGAAGTTCTCGCAGTGCATGCGGGAGCAGGGCCTGACCTGGTTCCCCGACCCGAATACCGACGGGGGAATTCAGATCAGACCCCCCAAGGGTACGGACAAAGCGAAGATCGACGCGGCCATGGAGGCGTGCAAGAAGTGGGCGCCGAACGGCGGCGACCACGGGCCGGCCGACCCGGAGATGCTCGAACAGGCCCGGCAGATGGCGCAGTGCATGCGCGAGAACGGCGTCGAGAAGTTCCCGGACCCGAAACCCGACGGAAGCATCCAGATCGACGGCAGGAAGGTCGGCATGGGCCCCGGTGACCCGACGTTCGACAAGGCCGAGGAGGCCTGCTCCAAGTTCCGCCCGACCGGACCCGGATCCGGCGTGAACACGCACAAGGACACGTCCGGCGGCGGTTCGTCCCTCCAACTCGACTCGGAGCGGGGATGAGGCGCCGGCTGGCCGTCGCCGCCGCCGCGGCGGTGGCGCTCACCGCGGGCGCCGCGGCGGTCGTCGTGGCCGGGCTGCCGGACGGTCAGGCGGAGGCGGAGGCGTCGGTGCCCCCGCTGACGGCCGAGGTGAAGCGGGAGACGCTCGTCGACACCCAGGACGCCGACGGCGAGCTCGGGTACGGGGACACGACCGCGCACGCCGCCCGGCTGTCCGGGACGGTGACCTGGCTCGCCGCGGCGGAGTCGACGGTGCGGCGCGGCAGGCCGCTCTACCGGGTGGACGACGACCCGGTGGTGCTGCTGTACGGCTCGCTGCCCGCGTACCGGACCCTGTCGGCGGGGGACACCGGCAGGGACGTCAAGCAGTTCGAGAAGAACCTGTGGGCGCTGGGGTACCGCGGCTTCACCGTCGACCGGACGTACTCGTCGGCGACGGCTTCCGCCGTACGGGATTGGCAGGACGATCTCGGGCTGGCGGAGACCGGAGAGGTCGACCCGGCACGGATCGTCTACGCGCCCGGCGCGGTCCGGGTCGCCGCGCACTCGGCGGCGCCGGGCGCCGCGGCGCAACCCGGCACCGCGCTGCTCGACACGACCGGCACCGGCCGGGTCGCCACCGTCGAGCTGGACATCGCCGACCAGCGGCTGGCCCGCAAGGGCGCCGCCGTGCGGGTGACCCTGCCGGACGGCACCGAGGCGCCGGGCCGGATCACGGAGGTCGAGACGGTGGTGACGCCCGCCGAGGGGCAGGAGGACGCGAGCACCAGCCTGTCGGTCACCATCGCCTTCGAGAAGGCCCCGAAAGGGCTGGACCAGGCGGCGGTCACCGTGGCGTTCACCGCGTCCGAGCGCAAGAACGTGCTGACGGTCCCGGTCTCGGCGCTGCTCGCGCTCGCCGAGGGCGGGTACGGCCTGCAGGTCGTCGAGGGCGGCTCCGCGCGCTACGTCGCGGTGGAGACCGGCCTGTTCGCGAACGGCCGGGTCGAGGTGTCCGGCGGCGGCATCAAGGACGGCATGACGGTGGGGATGCCGGAATGAGCCAGGTCATCGAGCTCGCCGGCGCGACCAAGTCCTACCCGGGCGGGGTGACCGCGCTCGACTCCGTCGACCTCGGCGTCGAGTACGGCGAGCTCGCCGCGGTCGTCGGCCCGTCCGGCTCGGGCAAGTCGACGATGCTGCACCTGATCGGCACGCTCGACCGGCCGTCGGCGGGCACCGTACGCATCGACGGGCACGACGTGGCCCGCCTGTCGGACCGGCAGCTCTCGGCGCTGCGGGCCCGCCGGATCGGGTTCGTCTTCCAGCAGTTCCATCTCGCGCCCGGCCGCACCGCCGTCGCGAACGTGGCCGACGGACTCCTGTACTCAGGCGTACCTAGGCGAGAGCGCGAGCGGCGCGCGGAGGCCGCGCTGCACCGGGTCGGTCTCGGCGGCCGGCTCGGGCACCGGCCGCACCAGCTGTCGGGCGGCGAGCGGCAGCGGGTGGCGATAGCGCGGGCGGTGGCCGGGGAGCCGGCGCTGCTGCTGGCGGACGAGCCGACCGGAAACCTGGACTCGGTCGCCGGATCGGGGGTGGTCGAGCTGCTGCGGGAACTACACGCCGGCGGCACGACCGTGCTGGTGATCACGCACGACCGGGAGCTGGCCGACGAGTTGCCCCGGCAGATCTCGCTGCTCGACGGGCGGGTGATCTAGCCATGGTGCTGTCACCTGCCCGGCTGCGCGGCTCGGACCTGGCGCGAGTCGGCCTGTCCGGGCTGCGGGCGCGTCCGTTGCGGGCGGTGCTCTCGGCGCTGGGCATCGCGATCGGCATCGCGGCGATGACCGCGGTCGTCGGCATCTCGTCGTCCAGCCGCGCCGACCTGGACCGCGCGCTGGCGGCGCTGGGCACGAACCTGCTGACCGTCGGGCCGGGCAACACGATGTTCGGCGAGAACGCGACCCTGCCCGACGAGTCGGTGTCGATGATCTCCCGGATCGGCCCGGTGTACGCGGTCGCGGCGATCGGTGCGGTCTCCGACACGGCGGTGTACCGCACGGACCGGATCCCGACGGCACAGACCGGCGGCATCTCGGTCGCGGCGGCCCAGCCGGCCCTGCTCTCGACCGTCGGCGCCTCGGTGGCGTCGGGGAGCTGGCTGAACGCGGCGACCGAGCGGTACCCGGCGGTGGTGCTCGGCGCGACGGCGGCGCGGCGACTCGGCGCGGTCCCGTCGATCTACCTGGGCGGGCGCTGGTTCACCGTCGTCGGGGTGCTCAAGCCGGTGCCGCTGGCGCCGGAGCTGGACTCGGCCGCGCTGGTGGGCTGGCCGTCGGCCGCGGAGTACCTGAAGTTCGACGGGCACCCGACGACCGTCTACACGCGATCGGCGGACGCGCAGGTCAACGCGGTGCGCGGGGTCCTGGCGGCGACCGCCAACCCGTCGAACCCCAATGAGGTCAAGGTGTCCCGGCCGTCGGACGCGCTGGCGGCCCGGCGCGCCACCGACCGGACCTTCACCCAGCTGCTGCTGGGGCTGGGCGCGGTGGCGTTGCTGGTCGGCGGGATCGGGGTGGCCAACACCATGGTGATCTCCGTGCTGGAGCGGCGGGCCGAGATCGGCCTGCGCCGGTCGCTCGGCGCGACGCGTGGGCAGATCCGGGTGCAGTTCGTCGCGGAGTCCATGCTGTTGTCGCTGGCCGGCGGGGCCGCGGGAGTGCTGATCGGCTTCGTGGTCACGGCGTTCTACGCGTCGACGCAGACCTGGCCGACCGTGGTGCCGCTGTGGGCCCTGTGCGGCGGGGTCGGCGCGACCGTGGTGATCGGGGCGGTGGCCGGGTGGTATCCGGCCGTCCGCGCGGCGCGAATGGCACCGACGGAGGCGCTCGCCGCCGCCTGACCACCGGCCCCGCCCGGCCGCCGACGTGCGGCCGGGCGTGGGCCTCCTATCCTCGCCCCATGAGGGTGGCTGAGATCCGTCGATACCCGGTCAAGTCGATGCTCGGCGAGGTCGTGCCCGGCGCCGAGGTGGACGGCCGGGGCGTCGTCGGCGACCGCCGCTGGGCGGTGCGTGACCCGGACGGCAAGTTCGGCAGCGGCAAGAACACCCGTCGCTTCCGGCGGATGCCGGGGCTGTTCGGGCTGCGCGCGTACGCGGGGAATCCGCCCGTCGTCGAACTGCCGGACGGCCGCCGCTTCGCCGCCGACGACCCGGCCGGGCACCGGGCCGTCGGCGAGGCACTCGGCCGGACCGTGACGCTGGCGCCGGAGGGTGACGTCCCGCACCACGACGAGGGCCCGGTCAGCCTCGTCACCACCGCGGCCATGCGCCGGCTCGCCGAGCTGAGCGGCGGCGAGGGCGTCGAACCGCTGCGGTTCCGGGCCAACCTGCTGATCGAGGTTCCCGGCAGCGGTTTCCCCGAGGACGGCTGGCTGGGCCGCGAGCTGCGGGTCGGCCCGCAGGTCGTCCTGCGGCCGGTGCGCCCGCTCACCCGATGCGTGATGATCGACATGGCCCAGGACCGGGCCGGCGAGCGCAACGACCTGCTCAAGACCCTCGCCGACCACCACGACCTGACCTTCGGGGTGTACGCCACGGTGGAGCGGGCCGGTCGGATCATGGTCGGCGACGAGTGCTCCTGGGCGAACTCCTGAAGGCCGACGAGTACGAGGTCGACGACTACCGCCGCATCGAGGCCACCCTGGCATCGGGCGACGCCGCCTCAGTGACGCGGACGCGCGATCAGCATTCCGCCGGTCATGGTCTCGTCGGGTTGGTGCAGCGTGCTCACCTCGACGCGAAACCCGGCCTGGTCGAGCCACTCGGCGACGCGCTCGACGGGGCGGCGGTGCACGTACACCCGCATCGGGTGCCCGCCGTAGCCCTCGGTCCGCAGTGTCGAGTCGTCGCCGACGAAGAATCCGAGCAGCAGCGCACCCTCGGGCCGCAGCACGCGGCGGAACTGACGGAACGCGGCGCGGACCTCCTCGTCCGGGACGTGGATGATCGCGAACCACGCGACCAGCCCGGCGACGGAGGAGTCGGCGAGGTCGAGGTCGGTCATCGAGCCGACGTCGAACCGGATTTCGGGGTGGTCCCGGCGGGCCATGGCGATCATGCCGGGGGACAGGTCGACGCCGAACGCGGGCAGGCCGAGGCCGCGCAGGTGCGCGGTGACCCGCCCGGTGCCGCAGCCGACGTCGGCGACCGGGCCGCCGCCGGAGTCGCGCACCAGCTCGGCGAAGAGCGCCAGCAGGTGCCGCACCACTGGCTGTTCGTTCAGGGAGTCACGGAACAGCTCGGCGTAGCTCGCCGCCGCGGTGTCGTAGGACGTGCGGGTGTCGGCCAGCCAGCCGGTGTCCGTCATGGCGCCAGACCTTAGACCAGGCGTGGCAGAGTCGTCCGCATGACCACCGCGAGGGACTCCTTCAGCTTCCCGGGGCCGTGGCTGGGTGGCGTATCCCTGATCGCCGGGCCGCTCCTGCTGCTGACGGGCACGCTCCTGCGCCTCGGCGTCCCGTTCTTCTTCCCGCACCAGCTCTCCGCGTACGGCGAACAGCCGGCGCTGATCGCCACCGCGTACGCGATGTTCCTGGCCGGCACGATCGCGCTGTGGCCGGGTGTCGTCGCGGTCGCGGCGCGGATCGGGGTCACTCGGCCCGGGTGGGCGGTGTGGGGCGGCGCCCTGGTGGTCTTCGGACTGTTCGCCCGCGCTTTTCACTACGGGGTCAACACGTTCGCCTTCGCGCTGGTCGACAGCGCGGGCGTGAACGCGGCGACGCAGGCCGTCGGCGCCTATTACGGGCGCCGGGAGTGGGTCGTGTCGAGCCTGACGGTCGCCGTGATGGCCGGCTGGATCGTCCTGGCGATCGGGTGCTTCCTGTCCGGCACGCTGCGGGCGCTGCCGGCCGTCGCGCTGGGGCTGACGTCCGGCCTGATGATCGGGGTGCTCAAGGGGAGCACCTGGGCCTCGGCGGTGCAGGTCGCCGGGCTCGCCGTGGCGTTCGTGCCGCTCGGCGTGACGCTCCTGCGCGGCGCCGACCGGCCGTCCAGGCGCGCGGTCCTGCGGACGGTACCGCTGGTCCTGTTGTTCATCGCCGGTTCGATCGTCCTCGGACAGCTCGGCTGACGATTCCGCAGGACGGCCCGGGCTTGAGGGCTTGTCTTCACCCTATAGCGCAGTGGTGGGCTTGCGGCAAGACCCGCGCCGAGGCGCAGAATCGGTCAATGATCGAGCGGTACGTGATGGATCTTCAAGAGGTCGGCGAGTCGCAGGTCGCGGTCGTCGGCGGCAAGGGCGCGCACCTGGGTGAGCTGTCGCGGATCGAAGGCATAACCGTGCCGGCCGGCTTCTGCGTGACCACGGACGCCTTCCGGCGGGTCATGGCCCAGCTGCCGTCGCTCGACGATCAACTGGATCGGCTGTCGCGGCTGGACCCCGACGCCCGGGACGCGATCCGCGCGCTCAGCGCGGAGCTCCGCCGGACGATCGAAGGAGCCGGCGTCCCCGACGACGTGGCGGCGGCGGTCACCGGCGCGCTCGCGCGGCTCGGCGGGCAGGCGGCCTACGCCGTCCGCTCCAGCGCGACGGCGGAGGACACGCCGACGGCCTCCTTCGCGGGCCAGCAGGACACATACCTGAACGTCGTCGGCACGGCGTCGATCCTCGAGCACCTCGGCCGGTGCTGGGCGTCGCTGTTCACCGAGCGGGCCGTGACCTACCGCATGCGCAACGGCTTCGACCACCGCAAGGTCCACATGGCCGTCGTCGTGCAGCGGATGGTCCTCCCGTACGCGTCGGGCATCCTCTTCACGGCCGACCCCGTCACGGGTAACCGGAAGGTCGCCGCCGTGGACGCCGGGTTCGGGCTCGGCGAGGCGCTGGTCTCCGGCCTGGTGAACCCCGACGTCTTCAAGGTGCGCGACGGCGAGGTCGTCGAGCGGGCGGTCGCCGCCAAGCGGCTGGCCATCCACGCCCGGCCGGAGGGCGGGACGCGGGAAGAGGCGATCGACCCGCGGCGGCAGGAGCAGCCCGCGCTGACGGACGCGCAGGCCGTGCGGCTCGCGGGGCTCGGGCGGCGGATCGAGGCGCACTTCGGCCGCCCACAGGACATCGAGTGGTGCCTGGTCGACGATGACTTTCGCATCGTGCAGAGCCGGCCGATCACCACGCTGTTCCCCGTGCCCGAGATCGGCGACGCGGAGAACCACGTGTACATCTCCGTCGGCCACCAGCAGATGATGACCGACGCCATGAAGCCCCTCGGCGTCTCCATGTGGCAGCTGACGGCCATGGCGCCGATGCACGAGGCCGGCGGGCGCCTGTTCGTCGACGCCACCAGGCTGCTGGCCGCGCCGGCCAGCCGCGCCGGCTTCCTGGAGCTCGCCGGCCGGTCCGATCCGCTGATCAGGGACGCCCTGGAGACCGTCCTCGAGCGCGGCGACTTCGTCCCGGCGCTCGCCGACTCCGCGCCCGTCCGGCCGCCGCTGCACGGCGGGTCCGGCCAGATCGAGACCGATCCGGGCATCGTCACCGAGCTGATCGAACGCAGCCGTACGTCCACCGCCGCCCTGGAGCACGACATCCGGGCGAAGACCGGGCCGGCGCTCTTCGACTTCCTGCTGGAGGCGATCCAGGAGCACAAGCGGGTCCTCAGTGAACCGCTGAGCATCCAGGCGATCATGGCGGGCATGGAGGCCACCTGGTGGCTCAACGACCGGCTGCTGGAATGGCTGGGCGAGAAGAACGCGGCCGACACGCTCACGCGGTCGGCGCCCGACAACGTCACCTCGGAGATGGGACTCGCGCTGCTCGACGTCGCGGACGTGATCCGCCCGTACCCCGAGGTGGTCGCGTTCCTGCAGAACGCCGGGGACGAGGGATTCCTGGACGAGCTGCCGAAGCTGCCGGGCGGGACCGAGGCGCGCGACGCCATCGAGGCATATCTCGACCGGTACGGCATGCGCTGCGTCGGCGAGATCGACATCACCAGGCCGCGCTGGAGCGAACGACCCACCACGCTCGTGCCGCTGATCCTCGACAACGTGAAGCTGTTCGAGCCGGGCGCCGCCGCGCGGCGCTTCGAGCAGGGCCGGCAGGAGGCGCGGGACAAGGAACGGGAGCTGCTGGAACGGCTCCGGGCCCTGCCGGACGGCGCGGCGAAGGCCGACGAGACCAAGCGGATGATCGACCGGGTCCGGACCTTCATCGGCTACCGGGAGTACCCGAAGTACAACATCATCGCCCGCTACTTCGTCTACAAGCGAGCCCTGCTGGCGGAGGCCGAGCGCCTGGTGCGGGCCGGCGTGCTCACCGCGAAGGAGGACATCTACTACCTCACGTTCCAGGAGCTGCACGACGTCGTACGCACCAACCGGTCCGACGATCGGCTCATCCGGGAGCGCAAGGAGGCGTTCCGGGCGTACCAGGGGCTCAGGCCGCCCCGGGTGCTCACCTCCGACGGCGAGGCCATCGCCGGCGCCTACCGGCGCGACGACGTGCCGGCCGGCGCCCTGGTCGGCCTGCCGGTCTCCGCCGGAACCGTCGAGGGCCGGGCCCGCGTCATCCTCGACATGGCGGATGCCGACCTCGAGGCCGGCGACATCCTGGTCACGGCGTACACGGATCCCAGCTGGTCGCCGCTGTTCGTCGCGATCGCGGGCCTGGTGACGGAGGTCGGCGGCCAGATGACACACGGCGCGGTGATCGCCCGCGAGTACGGGCTGCCGGCCGTCGTCGGCGTGGCCGATGCCACCCGGCTGATCCGGGACGGGCAGCGGATCCGCGTACACGGGACCGACGGATACATCGAAATCCTGCAGTGACACGGGCAGGATGGGTGCATGACCGGTTCACTGCGGGCCGTGGCGCTGGACGCCCCGGACATCGAGCGCCTGGCCACGTTCTACGAGCAGCTCGCCGGCTGGCGGCGCGTGTACGGCGACGACGACTGGATCACGCTGAACACCGATGACGGCTGGCGGATCGGCCTGCAACTGGCCACCGACCACACGCCGCCGCGCTGGCCGGGTCAGGACCGCCCGCAGCAGGCACACCTCGACTTCCGGGTGCCGGACATCGACGTGGCGGCCGAGCGCGCCCAGGAGCTCGGCGCCACGCTGCTGCGGCGCAACGAGCGGTGGCACACGCTGGCCGACCCGGCCGGCCACCCGTTCGACCTGTGCGTCAACCCGGACGACCCGCGGACCACCCTGATGGGGGTCATGCTCGACTGCCCCGACGCCAAGGCGCTGAGCCACTTCTACGCGGAACTGCTCGGCAAGCCGGTGACGTACGAGGCGGACGGGGTCGCCATGATCGGCGAGGACGGCGCGCAGCCGGTGCTGTTCCAGCAGGTGGAGGGGTATGTTGCGCCGCGCTGGCCGGATCCGGCGTACCCGCAGCAGCTGCATCTCGACGTGACCGTGCAGGACTTCGACGTGGCGGAAGAGAGCGCGGTGGGCCTCGGCGCCACCCGCCTGGACGGGGGCGGGCCGAACTGGCGCGTGTACGCCGATCCGGCCGGCAAGCCGTTCTGCCTCGTGCGGAACGAATAGCCGGTTCCCGGCAGCGGGCCGCTCGTGTGCGGGCCGATCACGGCTCCCGGTTGAAAAGCGCGGCGATCCGGCGCTGCCAGGCCGGCATGAACCGCGGCGGGCGGGCAGTCGAATGGTTCCAGCTGTGGTTCAGCGAAGGGCGGCGGGTGGCACTGCGGCGACCCGCCCGGCCGTGGACCGGCGTGCCCTGGTGTCCGGCAGGCCGGTCGGTGTGCGCAGGCACCCCGGGGACGCGGTGGGTCGCCCAGTGCAGCAGCTTGCTCGCCATCACCATCTCCTCCTCTATCAGTGATAGAGAAACCCTAGCACTGATAGAGTGCCGCCGGGAGGTACCGAATTGGCGCTGGATCGACAGCGGATCGTCGCCGAGGCCGTCGCCCTGCTGGACGCCGACGGTCTCGACGGTGTGACGACCCGCAAACTCGCCGCGCGGCTCGGCGTGCAGTCGCCGACCCTCTACTGGCACCTGCCCAACAAGGCGGCCCTGGTCACCGCGATCGCCGACGCGATACTCGACCAGGAGTTCGGCGACATGTCACCGCCCGAGCCGGACCAACACTGGCAGGACTGGTTGACCGGCCTGGCGGAGCGGCTGCGCCGCGCGCTGCTCGCCCATCCGGACGGCGCCCGGGTCGTCTCCACCTCCCAGCTCTCCGTCACCATGGCGGCGATCTCCGAACTGGCCATGAGCACCCTGGTGGCGCGCGGCATCCCGTTGCGGGAGGCCCGCGTGATCGTCCTGACCGTCGAGCGCTTCACGGTCGGCCACGTCCTCGAAGAGCAGGCACCGCGCCCGGACGCGGAGGCGCTGAAGAACTTCGACATGGCCGCGTTCGCCGAGCGGCACCCGACCGCGGTCACCGCCATCGCCGAGTACTTCCAACCCGGCCGCACCGTGGACGACCTGTTCCGGGACTGCCTCGAGGTGGTCATCGAGGGCGCCGCGGTCAAAGCCCGGGCCGCCTCCTGACCGATCAGGCGCTGGTCGACTGTGGACGGTGTCCGGGTCGGTCGAGCCTGGCGGAACAAGCATCGGGGCCTGTGGTGGTTAGGCTGATCGACATGTCATCGGAGGATCTGCGCGGCTGGGACTACTACCGCACCGGGGTGCGGTCCCTGCGGATCGTCGCCGGCGCCTTCCTGCTTGCCCTGGCCGCCACCGGGCTGATGGCCCTGGAGGTGCAGGTGCAGGTGGTCGGCAGGATCGCGGCGGCGCTGCTCTTCATCCTCGTGATTGCCTTCATTTTCACGATGCCGCTGTTCCTGCGGGCGTCGAAGATCAACGCAGACGCGGCACGGGAGCGGGGCGGATACCAGATCGACGGCAGCACGACGTTGCTCCGAATGATCATTTCGGACGCGTTCAAGGGCTTCCGAAACTGAATCGGTCAGTTGCTCTTGTCCACCGGCGGCCGCCGTGTCGTCCGGGTGGCCGCCGGTGGATCATGGTTTACCAGGTGGGATTCGTCGGCGCCGTGGTGGCGGTCGGCATCAGAAATGCGGTGGAGAACGGCTCGGTGCGGGCACGCATGTCGGCGTACGCGGTGAGCAGCAGCGGCGGGAAAAGCGTTCCGGCGACCACCGAGAAGAGGGAGGTCACCACCGCTTCCGCGATGATCGAGGCGACGGTCATCTGACCCTGCGCGGCGAACCCGCCGGCGCCGCCGAAGATCGCGGCGAAGATGGCCGAGACGATCGACGAGGCGACGTTGACACCGAATCCGAGGCCGGCGATGGTCGCGATGCGGGAGACCGACGTGCCGAGGTCGGCGTGGAACAGCTGGAAGCAGCGGCCGATGCCGACGCCGCGTTCCACCATGACGACGGCCGTCAGAATCGACACCACCGCGGCGATGTAGACGCCCGGCAGGATGCAGAAGATGAACCCGAGCACCACCGCGAAGCCGGCGAGGATTCCCCAGCCGAGCATCGCCGGAACACGACGCAGGCTGGCCATCAGCGCGGCGCCGATCGACACCGGCTGCCCGGTCACCTTCTGGATCATGAGCTGGTAGGCCGCCCCACTCACCACCAGGCCGGCCAGCCCGGCGACGAGCGCCACCGGGATCAGCACCAGGAACGGGAGGAAGAGTTCGCCCAGGTCGATGTCGCCGGGTACGCCGCTCTGGGCGGAGGCGGTGGCGGCATTGAGCTGGTCCATGAAGGAGAGTTGGACCGCGACCATCACGATCAGCACCGGGATCACCCAGATCAGCTGAATCAGCGCCACCGGCTGCCAGACGGCCTTCAACAGCGCGAAGCTACGGCTCCACCAGCCGGCGAAGTCGGGGCTGACCAGCGGGTCGGTCACCCCGGTCTGGTACCCGGGCGGAATCGGGTAACCCGGCGGAACGCCGTACCCGGGCGGCGGCGCGTAGTAACCGGGAGGTGGCCCGTACCCGGGCGGCGGCGCGGGGTAACCGGGAGGTGGCACGTACCCGGCGGGCGGCGCGGAATAACCCGGCGGTTCCCAGGATCCGGGCGGAGCCGGGAGGTGGGGCTGCGTGGGGTCTCCCGGGGGCGCGCTGCCGGGTCCGTAGGGCGGGGAGGTGGGGACGCCGCCCGGCGGGGGCGCGGCGGGCTCGGCCGACCGGTCCCCGTCCCGTGATGGTGCGGGCACACCGTCTGGGGTTGACGGCTCGTCAGGCTCGCCCGTACCCCTGGAATTATCGGTCAACGTCGCTCTCCTCGCACAAGATCAGAGGCGACACCATAGCGGCCGGGGTGCTCCGCCCGCTGTCCCATAACGGCGGCCACGGCCGCGCTGCGGCGTCGCCGCACTCGGGCGACGCGACCGGCGCCTGCTCCACGAGTCGCACCATGCGGCCCTGGTAAAGATCGCTGATCAGGCCTCTGAGTTGGGCGCGCCCGGCAGGATTCGAACCTGCGACCGACGGATTAGAAGTCCGTTGCTCTATCCGCTGAGCTACGAGCGCCTGGCCGGCCCACAGGCTGGGCTGGCCTGCACATACTAGAGTTTCGCCGCCGCCCGGTCGAGCGGGATGTCAGTGAGTCGTCGCGCCCGCTTTGTCCTCCGGGGCGGGCGGTACCGAGACCTCCGGCGTGCCCTGCGGCGGTACGAACGCGTCCACCCATCTGCCCAGCTCGCGGAAGACCTCCGTGCGGACGTCCTTGCCGGAGAGCGTGAGGTCGTGCAGGCCGCCGTCGAATCGGGCGATCATCACCCGTGGTCCGAGGCGCGGCGCCCAGCGCACGATGTGTTCCACGTCCAGGACCGCGTCGGAGACCCGGACATCCTCGGTCCAGTCGCGGCCGCGGAAGGTCCGGGTGGAGCAGGCTACGAGCACAGGTGCGTCGATGGCCAGCCCGGCGCGCAGGCGGGCCTGGCCGCGCCGGATCGCTTCAAGCCATCCCGTACGCACGGGAAAGCCGTTCAGTGGCTTCCACGCGAGGTCGTACGTCCACTCGCCACGGTAATCGCTGTGCAGACTCTGGCCGTACAGGCCGAGGGTGGGGACGGGCACCGCCCGGTAAGGCCTGCGGCCGGCCCGGCCGACGATCTTCATCAGTGGCCTGCGTAGCAGCCACGGCACGTTGAAGTCGAAGAACGGGCTGTTCAGGAACAGTCCGTCGACGAGGCCCTGTCCGCTGCGGGAGTGCGCCCAGAGCGACGTGACCAGGCCGCCGGTGGAGTGGCCGGCGACCAGCAGCTGGTCGTGGCCGTCCACCTCGCGGATGATCCGGACCGCCTCGTCCAGTTCCGGGTAGTAGTCGGTGAGGCTGCGGCAGAAGTTGGGCGTCTGGTGCTCGAGCAGGCTGCGGCCGTACTTGCGTAGGTCGAGCGCGTAGAAGTCCCAGCCCCGTTCGACGAAGAAGTCGGCCAGGTGGGTCTGGAAGAAGTAATCCACGAATCCGTGCACGTAGAGCACCGCGCGGCGCGACGGGGTGTCCCCGCGGCGGCGGACGAGGGTCGCGATGACGGCGCCCTCGTCGTCGGTGCCCAGGTCGATGGTGTGTCGCTCGTACGGCAGGCCCAGGACGTCGGTCTCCACGCCGTTAGGTTACCCACGCGTAGGGTTCTTGGCGCTATACCAGAGCCGACCGATCTTGAGTGGTTATCCACATTCTGCCGTTGTCCACAGGCCGGAAGGGCTTTCGAAGCGGACATCCGGGCGTTCGATGCACGCTGCTTCCCAGATTCCCCACGTCGAAGGAGAAGCAGTGTTCGAGACAAACGTGGTAGTCGTCGGAAATGTCCTCACCGCGCCGGAGTGGCGCCGCACCACCAGCACCAACGCGCTGGTCGCCAACTTCCGGGTGGCGTCGACCGCGCGGCGGCTGGATCGGGAGAGCGGCCGCTGGGTGGACGGCAACCAATTCCGCGTACGGGTCAACTGCTGGCGCCGCCTCGCCGAGGGCGTGGCGTCCTCGGTGACGGTCGGCGACCCGGTCGTCGTGGCGGGTCGCCTCTTCACCCGCGACTGGACCGACGCCGACGGCAACCTGCGCACCACGTACGAGATGGAGGCGGTGTCGGTCGGCCACGACCTGGCCCGCGGCCGCGGCCGTTTCCTGCGCAACAAGCCGGCCGCCGCGACGAGCACGGTGGAGACGGCGGAGGCCGAGGGCCAGGTTCGCGGCGAGGCCGCGGAGCCAGTCTCCGACGAGGAGGCCCCGACCGTGTACGGAGAGGGCGTCCTCGACGGCGACGAGCCGACGTTCGAGGACGTCCCCGCGGGGCTGGCCCTGCGCGGCGGCAGCCTCGAGCCGTTCGATATCGACATGACGGTCCCGCCGATGGACGAGCCCAGGTCCTCAGATGTGCCCAGTTCCTCGGGCGAGCCCGGCTCTCCGGGTGTGCCCGGGTCCTCAGATGTGCCCAGTTCCTCGGGTGAGCCCAGCTCTTCGGGTGTGCCCGGGTCCTCAGATGTGCCCAGATCCTCGGGTGAGCCCGGCTCTCCGGGTGTGCCCGGCTCTCCGGGTGTGCCCGGGTCTTCGGATGAGCCCGGTTCTTCGGGCGAGGTCGGCGGCTCGGGGGCGCCCGGGCCGTCGAGAGGCTCCGATGAGCTCGAGGCGGAGACTGCGGGCGAGGGCGGCGGGCGGCGGGCCGGTCGTGCCCGCAGCAGTCGGCGGCAGCCTGTGCCCGCCTGAGGTCTGCTGAGCTGCCGCCGCTGCGGGACCGGCATCCCCCGTGGGTTCCGCAGCGGCGGCGCCGGACCGGCCCTCCCTTCCATCCATCCGGCCGACAACCGTCGCCTGGCGCCGTCCTCCGCGGCCGCCATTGCGTGGGAGTTCGGGCGGTGCGCACCGTTGTGGGTGTGGATGGCCGAGGGCCGGCCGGCCGATGGGCCTCGCCGGGGGCCAGCGCGAGGTCCATCGGCCCGGCGGGTGGGTGCCCGGTTGACGGGCACCGCTCGCCCATCCCCCTGCCGCGCGGCGCTCGCCGCCGCCGGCGGCCCGGCCGTCGCCGTTCGACGGCGGCCGGGCCCTGAACCGCGGCGGCGGAGAGTCTCCCCGTCCTCCGCCGCCGCTCGCATACCCGGTCGATCCGGCGCCCCGGGGTTAGCGCCGAGAACGACCGGCCCGGCGGGTGGGTGTTCGGTGGTCGGCACCCACCCGCCATCCGGGCCGCCCGGCCCGCGCCCCGGGGCGCTCCCCGAAACCCGCCCGGAGGCGCATCCGCCCAGCACGGCGGAACCGCGCCAACGCGGGCCGGGCGGCATCGGCCGGCCGCCGCCCCAGTCGCCGGGGCGGCGGCCGGCACGCGCCGCACTGCTGAACCGGCCGGCGGGCGTGCCAGCCGAGCACGCGGCGCGGCGCCGGCCGCCATAGGCATGGAGGGACTGGGCAGCGCCGGGTGCGGCCGGTGCTTGCTACGGGGCGGTGTTGGTCGGCACTCGGCGCGGTGCCGAGCCTGGTCGGCCGCCGGGTATCGGCTGACATGTGTCTGCGGTGCCCGGGCCCAGGCGTCGGCTTGTGTGTGGGCAGTGCCCAGAGCCGGTCGCCGGGATGGCGGTCGGTATGCGGTGCGGTGCCAGGAGAGGGGAGAAGTGTGGGTGGAGCGGATGGCTGAGGGATGGGCTTACTAGGGTGGGCGAGTGGGAGGAACTGGGCGAATGCGGATCCTGAAACCGGGCGCCGGCGCTGCCGATGCCGTCGGGCTGCTCGCGGGCTATGCCCTGGACGCGGTGCTCGGTGACCCCCGGCGCCTGCACCCGGTGGCCGGCTTCGGCCGGGCCGCCGGCGAGTTGGAGCGTCGCCTCTATGCGCCGAAGCGCCGCGCCGGGGCCGCTTTCACCGCCGTCGCGGTCGGTGTTCCGGTCGCGGCCGGGATCGCCGCCGCCGCGCTTACCCGGCGGCGGCCCGTGGCCCGGGCCGTGCTGGTCGCCGCAGCGACCTGGACCGTCCTGGGCGGGCGCACGCTGCGCCGCGAGTCCGCCGTGATGGCCGGGCACCTGGAGCGTGCCGACCTGCCCGCCGCGCGTGGGCGGCTCAGCCACCTCTGCGGCCGCGACCCCGCGGCCCTCGACGAGCCCGAACTCGCCCGCGCCACCGTGGAATCGGTCGCCGAGAACACCTCCGACGCGGTCGTCGCGCCGCTGCTCTGGGGTGGGCTGCTCGGCCTGCCCGGGCTGCTCGGCTACCGGGCCGCCAACACGCTCGACGCGATGGTCGGGCACCGGTCTGCGCGGTACGCCCGGTTCGGCACCCCGTCGGCGCGCCTCGATGACGCGCTCAACCTGCTGCCGGCCCGGCTCACCGGGCTGCTCACGATTGCCGCCGCACCGGTGGCGCGGGGCGAGAGCGCGGAGGCCCTCCGGGTGTGGCGGCGGGACCGCAACGATCACCCCAGTCCGAACGCCGGGCAGTGCGAGTCCGCGATGGCCGGCGCGCTCGGCGTACGGCTGGGTGGGCGCAACGTCTACTTCGGACGTACCGAGACCCGGCCGTTGCTGGGTGACGGGCCGCGGCCGTCCGCCGGCGATCTGCGCCGCGCGGCCCGGATCTCCGGCGCCGTCGGCGTCGGCGCCGTGGCGCTTGCCGCGGGCGTCGCGCTGCTCCGGTCCGGGCTGGTGCGCCGATGAGCGAGCCTGCGAGCGAATCATCAACGCTGCGCCCGACGAATGTCATCGCCGTGGCGCCGGCGGAGGCGATGGCATGAGCGGGGGGCTGCTGGTCGCGGGGACCACTTCGGACGCGGGCAAGAGCGTGCTCACCGCCGGGATCTGCCGGTGGCTGCACCGCCGCGGCGTCAAGGTCGCGCCGTTCAAGGCGCAGAACATGTCCAACAACTCCGTCGTCGTGGTCGGCGCCGACGGGCGCGGCGGCGAGATCGGGCGCGCACAGGCCATGCAGGCCGCCGCGTGCGGGATCGCGCCGGACATCCGCTTCAACCCGGTGCTGCTCAAGCCCGGCAGCGACTACTCCAGCCAGGTCGTGCTGCTCGGCCAGGCCGTCGACACCGTGACGGCGGGCAACTATCGCTCTCTGCGGCCGCGGCTCGCCGAGGCCGCGCACGCGACGTTGGCGGAGTTGCGCGCCGAGTTCGACGCGGTGATCTGCGAGGGCGCCGGCAGCCCGGCCGAGATCAACCTGCGGGACGGCGACTTCGTCAACATGGGCCTGGCCCGGCACGCGGGGCTGCCGGCGATCGTGGTCGGCGACATCGACCGCGGCGGGGTCTTCGCCGCCTTGTTCGGCACGGTCGCGCTGCTCAGCGCCGAGGATCAGGCGTTGGTCAGCGGGTTCGTCATCAACAAGTTCCGTGGCGACGCGGGCCTGCTGCGACCGGGGCTCGACATGATCACCGCTGCCACCGGGCGGCCCGTGCACGGCGTGCTGCCGTTCAACCTGGACGTGTGGCTGGACGCCGAGGACTCCCTGGCGTACGGGCGGGTGCTCGGCCGGCCCGCCGCGCCGCGCGGCACCGAGTGGCTGCGGGTCGCGGTGGTCCGCCTGCCGCGCATCTCCAACGCCACCGACGCCGAGGCCCTCGCCACCGAGCCGGGCGTCCAGGTCCGCCTGACCATCGAGCCCGCCGAGATCGCCGACGCCGACCTGGTCGTGCTGCCCGGTTCCAAGGCGACGGTCAGCGACCTGGCCTGGCTGCGCGAGACCGGCCTGGCCGAGACGATCCGCGCGCACGCCACGGCGGGCAAGCCGCTCCTCGGGATCTGCGGCGGGTTCCAGATGCTCGCCGGCACCATCCACGACGACGTCGAGAGCCGCCGCGGCACCGTCGCCGGCCTCGGCCTGCTGCCGGTCGACATCACGTTCGGCGAGCGGAAGACCCTGGCCCGGTCGCGGGGCGCGGCCTGGGGGCAGGTCCCGGTCAGCGGCTACGAGATCCACCACGGGTACGTGTCGGCGGGCGACCCCGAGCCGCTGCTGCGGTACGCGGACGGCGCACCGGAGGGCGCGGTCGTCGGGGCGATCTGCGGCACACATTGGCATGGCGCCTTCGAGTCGGACGAGTTCCGCCGCCGGTTCCTGACCGAGGCCGCCCGGCAGGCGGGCCGGTCCGGCTTCGTGGTCGCGCCGGACACCCGGTTCGCGCAGGTACGCGAACGCGCGCTCGACGTGCTCGGCGACCTGGTGGAGGAGCACCTCGACACGGATGCGCTCTGGCGACTCATCGAAACGGGGCCACCGGACGGCCTCCCGTTCATCCCGCCGGGAGCACCCGCCGTCCCGGGAGCCCTCGCCGGATGAGTGCCGAGACCTATGCGGCCCTGGCCGAGCGGATACTCGCCACCGAGCCCAGGCTCGGTCCCGTGCGGCTGGTGGCCGTCGACGGGCCCAGCGGGGCCGGCAAGAGCAGGTTCGCCGGACGGCTGGCCAAGGTCGCCGACATTCCCGTCGTGCACACCGACGATCTGCTCGACGGCTGGGACGACCAGTTCACCTTCTGGCAGCGGCTCGAGGAACAGGTGCTCGATCCGCTGCGGCACGGCCGGCCCGCCAGCTATCGCCGCTACCTCTGGCACCGGGGGGCGTTCGGCGCGGACCCGGTCACCGTCGAGCCCGCTCCGGCCGTACTGCTGGAGGGCGTGACCGCCGCGCGGCGGGTGATCCGGCCGGAGCTTTCGTACTCCGTACTGGTGACCGCGCCGCCGCAGTTGCGATGGCGACGTGCCATAGCCCGTGACGGGCGCGACGATGTTGCGTTTCGGGCGTACCTTGAGCGCTGGCGCGCAAACGAGGACGAGCACTTCGAGTCGGACGAGACCGCGGCGCATGTGGATCTTCTGGTCGACGGCGCGGCGGAGGGTGCCGACGATCGCTACGTTCGGCTCTGGCCGGCGCCGGCGGACTGAACCATGATCAGCCGTGAGAGCGGCGGAACGGGGACGGACGATGACGACGACCGACGACAGCCGCCCGGCGCGGCGCCGGATCACGCTGACCGGCATCAGCTCCCGGGCCTGGGAACACCCCGCCGACCGCGGCGCCCTTACCGCCCTGCGTGAGCTGCGCGGCTTCGACGACGTCGTGAAGGCGTTCTTCGGCATGTGGAACGAGCGCGGCTTCCGGCTCTCGTACCTGGCCGGTGCCATCCGCGTCGACCACCGCCAGTACCCGCGGGTCTACCAGCGCTTCACCGAGGCGGCCGCCACGCTCGACGTGGCCGAGCTGCCCGAGCTCTACGTGGAACAGTCGCCGATGATCAACGGTCAGGCGATCGGCATGGACAAGCCGTTCATCGTGATCACCACCGGGGCGGTCGAGAAGCTCGACGACGAGGAGCTGCGCGCCCTGCTCGGCCACGAGATCGGCCACGTGCGCAGCGGCCACGCCGTCTACAAGACGATCATGATGATCCTCACCCGCTGGGCCGCGAGCCTGGCCTGGATGCCGGTCGGCGCCATCACGCTGCGGGCGATCATCGTGGCGATGTACGAGTGGTGGCGCAAGGCCGAACTCTCCGCCGACCGGGCCGGCCTGCTCGCCGGCCAGGACCCGGCCGCCTCGCTGCGCCTGCTGATGAAGCTCGCGGGCGGCGGCGACCTCTCGCAGATCGACACGGCGGCGTTCCTGGAGCAGGCCGCCGAGTACGAGGGCGGCGGCGACCTCCGCGACAGCATCCACAAGCTGGGGATGACCGCGTGGAGCACCCACCCGGTGCCGGTCGCCCGGGCCAGCGAGCTGCGCCGCTGGATCGACGCCGGGGACTACGGCCGGATCCTCGAGGGCGACTATCCGCGCCGCGACTCCGACGGCAACGCCTCGGTCACCGAGGACGTCAAGGCGGCCGCGGACTCGTACCGGCAGACCTTCAACACCTCACAGGACCCGCTCGTCGGCCTGCTCCGCAAGCTCGGCGGCGGCGCCGCCGACATGGCCGGATCCGCGGCCCGGGGCGCCCGCAGCTGGGCCGGCCGGGGCCGCGGCGGCGAGGGGGAGACGCCTCCGGCGCCGCCGGAGAGCTGACTATCCACAGCCCTTGAGGTGAGCCCCCGGCGCCCGGCCCATCCCGCCTAGGATCGCCTCATGAGCCTGACAGAAGACGAACTGCGCGCCGCGATCACGCGGGAGCTGCCCGGTGTCCGTGCCGACCTCGAGCGGCTGGTCCGCATCCCCGGGATCGCATTCGACGGCTTCGACCACTCGCACGTCGAGCGGTCCGCCGAGGCCGTCGCCGAGCTGCTGCGCGGCTGCGGCCTCGAGGTGCAGATCGTCCGCGGCTCGGGCCAGCCCGCGGTCATCGGCCACAAGACCGCCCCCGCGGGCGCGCCGACCGTCCTGCTCTACGCGCACCACGACGTGCAGCCGGCCGGCGACCCCGCGCTGTGGACCAGTGACCCGTTCGAGCCCGTCGAGCGCGACGGCCGCCTGTACGGCCGGGGCGCCGCCGACGACAAGGCCGGCGTGATGGCGCACGTCGCGGCGCTGCGAGCGTTCGGCGACCGGCTGCCGGTCGGCGTCGTGGTCTTCGTGGAGGGCGAGGAGGAGTTCGGCTCCGAGTCGCTCGACGAGCTGCTCGTCGAGCACCGGGACACGCTGCGCTCCGACGTCATCGTCATCGCGGACTCCGGCAACTGGGACATCGGCGTGCCGGCCCTGACCACCTCGCTGCGCGGCCTGGTCAACTGCTTCGTCGAGGTCAGCACCCTCGGCGCGGCCGTGCACAGCGGCATGTTCGGCGGCGCGGTGCCGGACGCGCTCACCGTCCTGGCGCGGCTCATCGCCACCCTGCACGACGAGAACGGCGAGGTCGCCATCGACGGCCTGATCGGCCGGGAGAACGCCACCGTCGACTACCCGGAGGACCGCTTCCGCCACGAGTCCGGGATCCTCGACGGGGTCAAGCTGATCGGCCAGGGCCGGCTCACCGACCGGATCTGGTCCAAGCCGGCGGTCGCGGTGCTCGGCATCGACGCCCCGCGGACCGACGGGGCACCCAACGCCCTGGTGCCCAAGGCGAAGGCCAAGCTGAGCGTGCGGCTGGCGCCCGGCGACGACTGGCAGTCGGCGTACGCGGCGATCCGCGCCCACCTCGAGAAGTTCGTGCCGTGGGGTGCCCAGGTCGAGGTGACGCTGGAGAGCGGGGGAGCGCCCTGCGTGATCGACGCGACCGGGCCGGCCTACGACGCCGCGCGGTCCGCGTTCCGCGACGCCTGGGACGGCGTGGCCCCGGTCGACATGGGCGTCGGTGGCTCGATCCCGTTCATCGCCACGTTCCAGGAGCTCTTCCCCGGTGCGGCGATCCTGGTGACCGGCGTCGAGGACCCCTACGCGGCCGCGCACGGCCCCAACGAGAGCCTGCACCTCGGCGAGTTCGCCCGGGTCTGCCTCGCCGAGGCGCTGCTCCTGCGCAACGTGGGCGCGCTGGGCAAGTGACATGACCGACGAGCTGAGCTGCGACGTTCTCGTGGTCGGTGCCGGGCCGACCGGGCTGATGCTGGCGAACTGGCTGGTGAAGCTCGGCGTCCGGGTGATCGTCGTGGACGGCAAGGACGGACCCACCCGGGAATCGCGGGCGTTGGTGGTCCAGGCGCGCAGCATCGAGGTGTACGACCAACTCGGCCTCGCCGACGCGGTCCTCGATGCGGCGCACCGGGCCGAGGCGCTCGCACCGGGCTTCGGCCGCCGCGTCTTCGGCCGGATTCCGCTCGGGCCGCTGGGCGGCGACGTCACGCCGTACCCATGGATCGAGGTCCTGGAGCAGAGCCGCAACGAGCAGATCCTGTACGCGAACCTGCAGGCGCTCGGCGGCTCGGTCCGCTGGGGCGAGCCGGTGACCAAGCTGACCGGCGGCCCGGACGGCGTCGAGGCGGTCGTCGGAGACACCACGATCACGGCCCGCTTCTGCGTCGGCGCCGACGGGGCCAACTCGGTGGTACGCAAGTCGCGCGCCATCGCGTTCGACGGCGTCACCAGCCCGCACACGTTCTACGTCATCGACGCGACCGAGGTGGCCGGCCTGGTCGACGACGCGATCAACGTGCGCCCCGGAAAGGCGGACTTCGTCCTCGGCTTCCCGATGCGCGGCCATGGCAACTGGCGCCTGATCGGCCTGGTCCGCGACGAGGACGCCGACGGCAAGCTGGCCGAGGACGACGCCCGGACCAGGATGGACCGCGACTTCTCGGTGACGTACGGGCAGTCCCGCTGGTTCGCCACCTACAAGGTCCACCACCGGGTCGCCGGCAGCTTCCGGGACGGCCCGTTCTTCCTCGCCGGCGACGCGGCGCACGTGCACTCCCCGGTCGGCGGCCAGGGCATGAACACCGGCCTGCAGGACGCCCACAACCTGGCCTTCAAACTGGCCGACGTGGTGCACGGCCGTGCCGCCGACGCCTGGCTGGACCGCTACGAGGCCGAGCGCCGGCCGGTCGCGAAGACCCTGGTGGCGACGACCGACCGGCTGTTCGGCTTCATCACCTCGCAGAAGACGTCGCTGAGCGTCCTACGCCGGTTGGCCGTGCCGGTCCTGGCGTCGATCGGCGTCCGGGCGCTGCCGCGCACGGCGGGCGGCTCGCGCTTCTTCGAGTACGTGTCGCAGATCCGCATCCGCTACGAAATGACCCCGAACGAACAGTCGGACCCGGTCGTCGGCCGCCGGCTGCAGTGGGCAGGAGGCAACTTCGAGGTGCTGCGCGCCCTGCAATGGCAGATTCACGGGTACGGCGGACTGACCGAGTCCGACGCGCCGGACCTGGGGCTGCCCGTGCACATTTTTGACGCCGCGCCGCAGACGAAGCTGATCCCGGGACAGCTCTACCTAGTAAGGCCGGACGGGTTCGTCGCGGCGCAGGCGACGCCGGCGGCGGCGGCCGAGGTATTCCGGCGCGCGATGCCGCCGCGATAACCGCCCGCGGCCGCCCCACCGCGCATGACCTCCAGGCCGCGCCACCGCCCCCGGCGTATTCCGCCGTCGGCCTCCGCCGGGCTGGCAGGTGTTTGTGCGGTGGCGGCGGCTTCGCGGTGGGGGCCATTGCTCGCCGGGAGTTGGTGTTTGCGGGTGTGGGGTGAAGGCCCAGCTGTGGGCGTTTGCTCGCCGGGAGCCTGCGGTGGTGGCTTTCGCTGGGTGTTTGCTCGCGGGGAGCCTGCGGTGGTGGCTTCGCTGTGGGTGCCTTGCTCGCTAGGAGCTGTTGGAAGTCCGCGGGCGCCCGCGCGGTGGGTGCTTTGCTCGCCGGGATCGTCGCCGACCTCGGCGGCATTGGCGCCGAGGGCTGGGTCGGCGCTGCCAACGCCCGGCGCATCCGAGCTGCTCGCCCGGGTGCGCTTGGATGAACGCGCCTCGACATTGACGAACCGCCCTCACCCGTAGGTGCGCTGCCGTATCCGCCGGAAGGACCCGTCACCCCATGGCCAACAACGCGTACACCGACTCGCCGGCTGCCCGCGAGGCCCTGCAGCGCCGAACCCTGCGCGTCGTCATGACCTCCCAGGTGTTCGGCGGTGCCGGGCTCGCCGCCGGGGTCACCGTCGGCACGTTGCTGGCCGCGGACATGCTGGGCACCAGCAGCCTGTCCGGACTGCCGGTGGCGCTGTTCACGGCCGGGTCCGCCGCTGCCGCCCTGCTGGTCGGCCGCCTCTCGCAACGCCTCGGGCGCCGCGCCGGTCTGACCGCCGGGTACGCCGCCGGCGCGATCGGCGGCGCCGGAGTGGTGCTGGCCGCCGCCGTCGACAGCGTCCCCCTGCTGCTGGTGTTCCTGCTCGTCTACGGTGCGGGTACCGCCACCAACCTGCAGGCGCGCTACGCCGGCGCCGACCTCGTCGGCCCGCAGCGCCGGGGTCGCGCCGTCAGCTCCGTTCTCGTCGCCACCACCCTCGGCGCGGTCGCCGGCCCGAACCTCGTGGCCATCACCGGCGACGTCGCCCGGCAGGCCGGCATCCCGGCCCTGGCCGGCCCGTTCGGCCTCGCCGCGATCGCATACGCCGTCGCCGGCGCGGTTCTGTTCGCCCTGCTGCGCCCGGACCCGCTGCAAATATCACGCCGCATAGCCGCCGCCGAGCCGCCGGATACGGCTGTCGCCAAGCTGCCGGACACGGCTGTCGCCGAGCCGCGGGTTGCGGCTGCCGCCGAGCTGCCGGTCGCTGCCATCGCCGGACCGCAGCGAACCCTTGGCAGCGAGCCGTCCGCCGGCGTCATGGCTGGGGCGACCACGATGGTCCTCACCCAGCTCGTGATGGTCGCCGTCATGGCGATGACCCCGATCCACATGCGGGCACACGGCCACGACCTGCACGCGACCGGCCTCGTCATCGCCGTCCACATCGCCGGTATGTACCTGCCGTCCCCGCTGACCGGCCTGCTCGTCGACCGCGTCGGCCGCGTACCCGTCGCGGTGGCATCCGGGCTGACGCTTCTCGTCGCCGGTGTGGTCGCGGCGAGCGCGCCCACCGACTCGGTCGCCGTCCTTGCTCTGGCTCTTGCCCTGCTCGGCCTGGGCTGGAACCTCGGCCTGGTGTCCGGCACCGCCATGATCACGGACGCGCTGCCGTTGCAGACCCGGGCCGGAACGCAGGGAGCCGTCGACCTGTGCGTCGCGCTCGCGGGGGCGGGCGGCGGCATCGCCAGCGGCATGATCCTCTCCGCCACCAGCTACGCGACCCTCGCCCTGGGCGGCGGGCTCGTCGCGCTCGCCATCATCCCGCTCATCGCGCGCCGACGACCGACCGACGCCACCGCTTAGCCCGGGCTGACCCGCCATCACATCCGCCGCACACCGCGCCCGCCGCGTCAGCGCACTGCCGGGCCGCCGGGCTGCCGGGCTGCCGGGCGTCGGCCGTCGGGCTGCCGGGCGTCGGGCTGCCGGGCGTCGGGCCGTCGGGCGTCGGGAACAACCGGCCAAGGGGCGCGGCGAGTCGGGTGCGCGCAGAGATCAGTCCTGTTAGGATTCGAACATGAGTTCGAATGACGCTATCGCGGCACTTCGCGCCGCAGGCAGTGCTCTGGGGGACGTCGACGTCTCCGGGTGGGATGAGGCCGCCCTCAGCGACAAGCTCGCCGAGTTGTCCGACGCCCTCTGCCAGCTTGATGCGCAGGTCAGCCGTGTCGCCGACGCGGTTCGCGCGCGTGGTTTCCGGGTCGCGGAGCCGGTCGCCGCCTGACTGCGCCCTGTTTCCGGTTCTGCTGCCCGGCGGATCCCGTCGTCGCGATCCGCCCGGCGCCAGTCCCACAGCCGGACCGGCCGCGGCCCGGTCCCGGCTCCGAGAATCAAACCTGCCTGGGTGACCTGGCCTCGCGAGCCGGGGCTCCCTCGTTCCGACTGTCCGCCGCGTCACGCCGGGTTCGCCCGGCTCCAGCTCGCTCGGCCCGTCGTCGTCACCGGCGCAGCACAGGCCGAGCCTCGCGAGCGCCAGCTGCTGCGGCACCCGCAGCGCCGGTCTGGGCCACTGCGGGTCTGGGCCACTGCGGGTCCGGGCCATTGCCGGTCCGGGCCACTGCCCGTGCCTCCGCGCGGGCCGTTTAGCCGCCGAACCGGCCGGCCTCGGCGGGGTAGGCCGGCCGGTTCGGCCAGCTTGGGTCCGATCGGGGCCGGTGCCGACCGCTTCACGGGGGAGCGTGTCGTCGCCGGCCCGCGAATGTCGTAGGGGGCTGCCAGGATGGGGTTCGTGCAGTTCCTCGACCTGGCAGCCACCTCGGCAGCCGTCTCCGCGACATCCGGCCGCAAGGCCAAGATCGACCTGCTCGCCGCCGCGCTGCGTCGCCTCGACCCCGGCGAGCTGGCCGCAGGTTCCGCCTACCTTGCCGGTGAGCTGCGACAGCGGCAGACCGGCGTCGGCTACGCCGGCCTCCGGGACCGGCCCGCACCGGCCGCCGAGGCCAGCCTCACGGTGGCCGAGGTCGACGCGCGGATCGCCGAGATCTCGGCGGTCTCCGGGGTCGGCTCGCAGGCCCGTCGCCGCGAACTGCTCGCCGGGCTCTTCGGCCGGGCGACGGCCGACGAGCAGCGGCTGCTGGTCGGCCTCTTCAGCGGCGAGATCCGCCAGGGCGCGCAGGCAGGCCTGCTGGCCGACGCCATCGCGCGGGCCGCCGAGGTGCCCATCGCCGAGGTCCGCCGGGCGCTCCTGCTCTCCGGTGACCTCAAGCAGGTAGCCGTCGCCGCGCTGACCGGCGGGTCGGCGGCGCTCGCCGACTTCAGCCTGCGGGTCGGCACGCCGCTCACCCCGATGCTGGCCGGCAGCGCCCCGGACGTCGGCGCCGCGCTGCTGGCGACCGGGGCGCCGGCCACCGTCGACGTCAAGCTCGACGGCATCCGCATTCAGGTGCACCGCTCCGGCGACGAGGTGGCCGTCTTCACGCGCAGCCTCGACGACATCACGTCCCGGCTGCCCGACGTCGTCGCGGCCGTCCGGGCGCTGCCGGCTCGGGAGATCGTGCTCGACGGCGAGGCGATGGCCCTCGACGCGCTGGGACGACCCCGGCCGTTCCAGGAGACGTCCAGCCGCGCGGCCACCCGCGGTGCCCGCCGCGGCGGCGCGGCCGGGCCGAGCGCGGGCCCGGCGCTGGTTCCCTACTTCTTCGACCTTCTGCACCTGGACGGCACCGACCTGCTCGACGAGCCCGGCCGGGTGCGCTGGGCGGCCCTCGCCGACGCACTGCCCGCCGACCTGATCGTCGACCGCCGCACCGTCGAGACCGAGGAGCAGGCCGCCGAGGCCTTCGCGGCCGCCCTCGCCGCCGGCCAGGAGGGCATCGTGGTCAAGGCGCAGGAGGCGCCCTACGACGTGGGCCGCCGCGGTGCCGCCTGGGTCAAGGTCAAGCCCCGGCACACCCTCGACCTGGTCGTGCTGGCCGTCGAGTGGGGCCACGGCAGGCGTCAGGGGTGGCTGTCCAACCTGCACCTCGGTGCCAGGGACTCGCACACCGGCGGGTTCGTCATGCTCGGCAAGACCTTCAAGGGCCTCACCGACGAACTGCTGCGCTGGCAGACCGAGCGATTCAAGGAACTGGCGATCGACGACTCCGGCTGGGTGGTCACGGTCCGGCCCGAACAGGTCGTGGAGATCGCCTTCGACGGCGTGCAGACCTCCCCGCGCTACCCCGGAGGCGTGGCGCTGCGATTCGCGCGAGTGCTGCGCTATCGCGACGACAAGCGCGCGGAGGAGGCGGACACCATCGACATGGTCAAGGCCCTCGGTATGCCGGCGAGTCCGGACGTGTGAGCCGGCCAGGGGCCGCCGCGAGTCCAGACGTGTGAGCCGGCCAGGGGGCCGCCGCGAGTCCAGACGTGTGAGCCGGCCAGGGGAGCGCCGCGAGTCCAGATGCGTGAGCCGGCCAGGGGGCCGCCGCACATGCCGCGGCAGCCGGTGGCCCTAGGGTTCCAGTGTGGAGATCATGTCGTTCGATGTCGTGGCGGGGCGGTCCGTGGATGCCTATGGCAGCGTGGGAGTGACCGCTCAGACGGTCTTACGCGGGGACGCGTTCGCTGTCACGGTGCTGCACGTCGCGGCGGGTGGTGAGGTGGGCAATCACCCGGCGCCGATGGATCAGCTGATGATGATCACGGCAGGCCGCGGTGCCGTGCGGACCGGCGGTGCGGGCTGGGAAGACGTCAGCTCCGGGCAAGCGGTGCTGTGGCGCGCTGGTGAGGAGCACACCACCAGGGCAGTGGAAGAGATCACAGCCGTCGTGATCGAAGTGCCGGCCGCGCCTCTCGTGCGGTCGCAACGACACGATTGAGCTGTGAGAGTCGCCCTACAGCGCGGCCAGGGATCGGACGTAGTTGACCTGCTGATGGACGTACGTCACCTGGGACGGGTCCGTCACCGGGATGCGGGCGACGTACTGGCGGGTGGCGTTGGTGACCGTCACCTGCACGGTTCCGCGCGGGATGGTGACCTTGACCAGCAGGAACAGCAGGCTGAAGACCGTCAGCACGCAGAAGCCCACGATCGCGGCGACGATCGCCCAGGTCGGGATCTTCTGCTCGCTGTGCCAGTAGTCGTTCACGGTCCAGGTCGAGCCCGCCAGTGGGATGTCGCCCGCCGGCGTGTGCACCACCGTCGACGTCACGCCCATGTCGCCGATCTGGATGACCACGGGGCCGGGCACCATCATCGGGTCCACCGGCGGGGGCGGCGCCGGCACGCTCCACGGGTCGCTCGCGGTCGGGTCCGGGAAGGTCACCCGACAAACCCTAGTCGGGCGCGCGCGTGCTGGGAACGGTCGTCAGCCGCTGGTCCGCGGCGGCGACCCGGTCCTCGCGCTGCTTCGGTGCGTCGCCGTTCGCCTCCTTGCGGGCCTGCCAGCCGTACGCCAGCAGCGCCATCACGGCGAACAGCCACCACTGGACCGCGTACCCGCCGTTCTGCCAGGAGTCCTCGTGGTCGATCGGGATGGGCTCGAAGCCCGGTGCCGGGTCGCTGAGCAGCACGTACGCCCCGTACACGGGGAAGGGCAGCTCCTTGGCCAGCTTGGGCACCGCGATGCGCCGGGTGTCGATCCGGCCGTTGCGGTGCTCGATCGGCGCCGGGCGGCTCTCGGACAGGTGAACCTGGCCGACGACGGTGACCTCGCCCGTCGGCGGGGCCGATGCCACGGGGGGCGAGACGGCGTCGCCGTTCGCGGACGGTACCCAGCCGCGGTCGACCAGGACGGCGGTGCCGTCGGCCAGCACCAGCGGCGTGACGATCTCGAAGCCCACCGCGCCGTCGACCGTACGGCCGCGGGCCTGGATCTCGTGCGCCGGGTCGTAGCGTCCGGTGACGGTGACCTTCGTCCAGGCCGCGTCCTTGCCGGGCCCCGCGCCCGGCGTGCCGGGCGTGGTCGGCCTGGTCAGCACGGACGTCAGCGGAACCGCCGGGATGGAGTCGGCCGCGTCGATGCGGGTATTGATCGCGCTGCGCTCCTGGTACCGGTGCAGCTGCCAGTTGCCGAGCATCACCATGACCACCGACGCGGCCACGGTGAGCGCCGCGCCGGCCAGCCAGCGGGGCGTCAGCAGGAACCGGTACACGATCAGAGGCTACCCGGCTCCCGTCGGCGGCTCGCGTCTGGCAGGTAGGGTGCGATGTCCGGCCGTCAATATCACGTTGCCGCTGATTTCCGTATCCCCGAGGGAGCCATGATGTCCGCCCACTCGCGCGTGGTCGTGAGCGCACCCTCGTCGGGGCATGGCAAGACCGCTATCGCGGTCGGCCTGCTCGCCGCCTGCAGCGCCCGGGGTGTGCCGGCCGCCGGATTCAAGGTCGGCCCCGACCACACCGACGCCGCCTACCTTGGCCTGGCGGCCGGCCGGCCGGGTCGCAACCTGGATCCGCGCCTGGTCGGCGCGCAGCGAATCGCTCCGCTCTTCGCGCACGGCGCGGCCGGATCGCAGGTCGCGGTCATCGAAGGCGCGATGGGCCTGTTCGACAGCCTGACCGGACAACCCGAGATCGACGGTACGGCCGCAGTCGCCGCCGCCCTGCGCGCGCCGGTGATCCTGGTGGTCGACGTGGCGGCGATGGGCCACTCCCTGGCGGCGCTGGTGCACGGGTTCCGGATGTTCGACGAGATGGTGCACCTCGGCGGCGTCATCCTGAACCGGGTCGCCTCGCCGCGGCACGAGGAGATGCTCCGGACGGCGCTGGACGACATCGGCATGCCGGTGCTGGGCGCACTGCGCCGCGGCGACCTCCCGGCCGTCCTGCCGGCCCGCGCGCAGGGCTCGGTACCGGTCGCGCACCACAGCGTGGAGGCGGTCCGCGCGGTGCGCCGGCTCGGCGAGGCCGTCGCGAGCGCGCTCGACATCGACCGGGTCCTCGCGCTGGCCGACGGGGCCCCGCCGCTGCCCGGCCAGGCCTGGTCGCCGATCGAAGCTCTGGCCGACGGCGCCGGCGAGCCCCCGGTTCCACCCGAGAACCGGCCGGTGGTCGCGCTGGCCGGCGGGCCGGGAGCCGTCTACACGTACGTGGAGGCGGCGGAGCTGCTCACCGCGGCCGGCGCGGACGTGGCGATCGTGGACCCGCTGCGCGACGAGGCCCTGCCGGTGGGCACCCGGGCGCTGATGATCGGCGCCGCGCTGCCCGAGGGCTACGCGGAGGAGCTCTCCGCGAACCGTCGGCTGTGCGCGGCGGTGAGCCAGCTGGCACACGAGGGCCGCCCGATCATCGCCGAGGGCGTCGGCCTGCCGTGGCTGGGCCGCGACTTCGACGGCCGCCCGATGTGCGGGGTACTGGACGTGTCGGCGCAGACCGCGGGGGTGACGATCGCGGGCTACCGCGAGGCGACGGCGCCGGCGACTTCCCCGCTGGCCCCGGCGGGCGCCCGGATCACCGGGTACAAGCAGCACCGGGCGGTCGTCGCGCCGCGCGCCGGGCAGGTGCCGGCGTGGACCTGGGCGGGCGGGAACCCGGAGGGTTTCGTGTGGCGGCAGGTGCACGCGTCGCAGCTCGGGCTGCACTGGGCGGGCGCGCCGGAGATCGCGCGCCGGTTGGTCGCGGCCGCGCTGACACCCGCGCCGGGCATGGGCCCCGCCCAGCCGGAGGACGACGACTCCGGCGAGCAGACCCTCTCCCTCTCCGCGATCACCCCACCACAGGCCTGATCCGCCCGAGCGGCCCCAGTGAGTGTGGGCCGGGAAGGGAGCGTGGCGGTCGCGCGGTGAGCGCGATCGTGGCAGGGAACCCGCAGAGCCTGGGTGGCTGCGGTGAGCGTGCAGAGCCTGGGTGGCTGCGGTCAGCGTGCAGAGCCTGGGTGGCCTGGGGGAGCACGAAGAGCCTCGGTGGCTGCGGTGAGCGTGCAGAGCCTGGGTGGCTGCGGTGAGCGTGCAGAGCCTGGGTGGCTGCGGTGGGCGCGGAGAGCCTGGGTGGCTGCGGTGGGCGCGGAGAGCCTGGGTGGCTGCGGTCAGCGTGCAGGGCCTGGGGGAGCACGAAGAGCCTCGGTGGCCGTGGAGAGGCCGGAGTGGGCGGGAGACGACAGCCGCCTGGAGGGTGGCGTCTGCCGGTTCCGCCCCCGCTGCGAAGACCCACTCGGAGTCCGGCGATTGTCGCACCCCGGCCGTACGGTGAGGGTGTTCCGCGAGAAGGGAGCATCGCCGTGGCTGATCGTGTCCCCCTGGATTTCTCACCACCGGTTCGCCAGATCCGGGCACTGCTGCTGGGCGTCACCGACGACCACCTAGGCTCCCCGACACCCTGCCCCGGCTGGACGGTCGGCGACCTGCTCGATCACCTGACGGGGCTCTCCTGGGCGTTCACTCAGGCCGCGCAGAAGACCGATGCGCCCGGCTCCGACTCCCCGCCGCCCCAGCCGTCGGCCGCCAACCTGGCGCCGCACTGGCGCAGCCGGCTCCCGGTCGTTCTCGAGGACCTGGCGATCGCGTGGCGGTCGCCGGCGGCGTGGGAGGGCACGGCCCGGGCGGGCGGCGTGACCATGCCGGCCGCCGCGATGGGCACGGTCGCGATCAACGAGTTGATCATGCATGGGTGGGACCTGGCCCGGGCCACCGGGCAGGAGTATGCCGCGGATCCGCGGATCCTGGAGCAGTTGATCGAGTTCCTGTCCCAGGGCCCCCGTGAGGGCACACCCGGCCTGTTCGGCCCGGTCGTGGACGTCGACGACGAGGCCGACCTGCTGGAGCAGGCGGTCGCCCTGGCCGGCCGCAACCCCCACTGGCGACCGACCTCGTCGGCCCACTGAAGGCAACGCCGGGCTTTGGCCGGCCGCGGCCAGTGCTGGGCCGGTCTTGTTGGCGGGCCGCAGCTCGGTCTGGCGGCTGACCTTGTTGGCTGGTCGCGGACCCG
>NZ_JBITLR010000008.1:0-49146 GCF_044465445.1 Actinoplanes sp. NPDC049668 | reverse complement strand
GCCAGTGCTGGGCCGGTCTTGTTGGCGGGCCGCAGCTCGGTCTGGCGGCTGACCTTGTTGGCTGGTCGCGGACCCGCGCTGGTGGCTGACCTCGTCGACCCGCTGACGGCGACGCCCGGACCTGGTCGGTCGGGACCAATGCCGGGGGCGGCCTCCTTGTAGGCCGCAGCATGGGCTGGCGGTTGGCCTCGTCGGTCGGCCGTGAACCCGCGCTGATGGACGACCTCGTCAGTCCACGGGACGGCAATGGCCGGGCCGGCCCGCGTGGTGGTTACCAGCCGCCGTGGACCAGGTCGTCCGGGGGCGGGGTGAACTTCAGCTTCGGCTTGCCCTTGAGGGCGTCCTTCAGGGTCTGCGCCACCGTGTACTTGGAGATCGTGCCCCGGCTGGTCCCCACCGTGTTATCCGGGTTGTCGGGATCCGCCACGAAGGCCGCCGCCGCCAGCTGCGGCGTGAACCCGCAGAACCAGGCGCTCCGGTTGCTGTCCGTGGTCCCGCTCTTGCCCGCCACCGGCCGGTTCATCACCGAGTGCACCATCGGCGACGTCTCCCAGCCCCCGCACCCGCCCTTGGCCGCGCCGTAGCCGGTAACGCACCGGGCCGCGTCCGTGGCGGCCTGCGCTACCTCGGCACGCAGCGCCTGGTGGCAGCGCGGCCCGGCGACCTTCTTCCCCCGGTACTCGAGCGAGGTGCCATCCCGGGTGTTGATCATGCGGACGGGCAGCGGTTCGCAGTACTTGCCCTCGGCGGCGACGGTCGCGAAGACGTTCGCCATCTCGACCGGGGTCACGTCGCTGACGCCGAGTGTGAACGCGCCCCAGCCGTCGGCGTGGTCCGGGCCGGCCAGGGTCCGGTCGATCTCGGTGCGCCACTTCAGGCCGAGCCGTTCCGCCATCTGGACCGCCTTCTCGGCGCCGACCTTCTCCTCGAGTTGCACGAAGTACGTGTTCACCGACTTGCCGAAGCCGCTCCACATGGTCTGTCGCCCGGTCATCGACTTGCTGGCGTTCTTGGGGCACCAGTGCACCCCGCAGGTCGCCGGGCCGGGCGCGGTGATGTATTTGGACACGTAGCGTTTCGGGGCGTTGAAGGACGTGGACAGTGGCATGCCCGCGTCCAGGGCCGCCAGCAACGTGAAGATCTTGAAGGTCGAGCCGGCCTGATAGCCGGCCATGTCGCCGCCGCCGAGCAGGGGGTTGACCGTGTTCGGGTAGTTGCCCTTGGCCTCGTCGCGCTTGCGGCGGTCGCTGTGCTTGCCGTTCTTCTTCTGGCTCAGCGCGTACTTGCGGTTCACCGCCATCGCCTTGATCCGGCCGGTGCCGGGCTCGATGACGACCTCGCCGTGCGCGTAGACGCTGCGCTTCTTCTCCTTGTCGAGGATGTGTTTCATGGCCGACTTCTGGATCTTCGGGTCGAGCGTGGTGACGACCTTGTAGCCGCCGCGGCGCAGGTTCTCCAGGCGCTCGCGCGGCGTCTTGCCGAACGCCGGCTGCTCCATCCACCAGTTGCGCAGGTAGTCGCAGAAGAAGCCCCAGTGGTTGCGCTTCTTCGGCACCGAGACGCAGTCGTTCGGCGGGGTGGTCAGCTTCAGCTGGATCGGGGTCCGCTTGGCCGTCGCCGCCTGGGCCGCGGTGATCGAGCCGATCTTGACCATCTGGTCGATGACGTAGTTGCGCCGCTCGGTGGCGGCGGTCTGGTCGTTGGTCGCCGGGTCGTACGCGGACGGCGCCTTGACCAGCCCGGCGAGCAGGGCCGCCTCGGTCAGGGTCAGGTCCTTCGGCTTCTTGGAGAAGAAGACCTCGGCGGCGGCGAAGATCCCGTACGCGCGGTGCCCGAAGTACGCCGAGTTCAGGTACTTCTCCAGGATCTCGGCCTTGGAGATCCGCTTCTCCAGTTCGAGCGCGAGCCGCATCTCCCGCAGCTTGCGCGCGGTGGTCTGCTCGGTCGCCTTGAGCGCCTGCATCGGGGTCTTGGCGCCGTCGCGCAGCGCCATCCGGACGTACTGCATGGTCAGCGTCGAGGCGCCCTGCGAGACGCCGCCGGCCTGCTGGTTCGCGATGAAGGCCCGGGCGACGCCCTTGGCGTCGACTCCGTTGTGCTCGTAGAAGCGGCTGTCCTCGGACGCCACGATCGCCTTGGTGATGAACGGCGACATCTCGCCGATGTCGACGGGACGGCGGTGTTCCTCGTAGAACGTGGTCAGCAGGGTCCGGCCGTCGTTGGCGTACACGTAGGTGGTCTGTGCCGAGGGGACCTCGATGAGCTCCTCCGGCATGCGCTGCAGCGCGGTGGCGCCGTCCTTGGCGGCGGCGCCGGCGAGCGCGATCAGCGGGAAGATCAGGGCGGCGATCGCGACCCCCGCGATGAGCCCGGCCCGGACGAGCGGGGCGATCCGTCCGGCTTTGGCGAGTCGGCTCTTCGTCACTTCTCGAAGGTATGACAAAACAGCTCATGTCCTGACGGAACGGCCGAAGTATTCCGGCGGATCACATCCGGCATGCTGGGTCGTGTGACCCCTTCCGTGGATCTTCATCCTCATGGTGACGACGCCGGCGGGACGGCCGTCCCCGGTTCGGGGTACGCGGCCGGAGCCGGCGACTGTGATCTGCATCATCACGGCGACGCCGAGGTCGCGCCGGGGCTGGTCGACCTCGCGGTCAACGTGCGCCGCCAGCCGATGCCGCCCTGGCTGTCCGGGCCGATCCACGCGGCGCTGGCGGACCTGGCCGCGTACCCGGATCACTCCGCGGCCACCGCGGCCGTCGCGGCGCGGCACGGCCGCGCGCCGGGCGAGGTCCTGCTCACCGCCGGCGCGGCGCAGGCGTTCGTGCTGATCGCGCAGGCGCTGCGCGACGCGCGCCGGCCGGTCGTGGTGCATCCGCAGTTCACCGAGCCGGAGGCGGCGCTGCGCAACGCCGGGCACGCCGTCGGGCGGGTGCTGCTGCGCGAGGCCGACGGCTTCCGGCTCGACCCGGACCTGGTGCCGCCGGACGCCGACCTGGTCTTCGTCGGCAACCCGACCAACCCGACGTCGGTGCTGCACCCGGCCGCCGACGTCGCCGCGCTGGCCCGGCCGGGCCGGGTGCTGGTGGTGGACGAGGCGTTCGCCGACACGACGTTCCGGCCGGGGACGCCCGGTGAACCCGAGTCGCTCGCCGGCCGCCGCGACGTTCCCGGCCTGATCGTGCTGCGCAGCCTCACCAAGACCTGGGGCCTGGCCGGGCTGCGGATCGGCTACGCGCTCGGCCCGGCCGGCCTGCTGGCCCGGCTCGCCGCCGCGCAGCCGCTCTGGGCGGTCTCGACGCCGGCGCTCGCGGCGGCCGCCGCCTGCGCGGGGCCGGTCGCGGTGGCCGCGGAGCGGGAGATCGCCGCGGAACTCGCCCGGGAACGAGACCATCTGGTCGCTCGCCTCGCCGACGTGCCGGAAGTCACTGTCGCGGGCACGCCGGCCTCCGCGTTCGTCGCGCTGCGCCTCGCGGGTGCCGCAGAGATCCGCCTTGAACTGCGCAAACGCGGGTACGCGGTGCGGCGCGGCGACACGTTCCCGGGGCTGGGCGCCGATTGGCTGCGGATTGCGGTGCGCGACACTGCCACCACCGACGCGTTCGTCGCGACACTGGTTGAAGTGCTGAAGGAGCGACCGTGACCCTGGAGACGACCCTCGCCGCGATCACACCCGCCGACGAGCAGGCCATGTCGGCGGCCCGCGACCTGCAGGCCCGGCTGACCAAGCCGGCGGGCTCGCTGGGCGAGCTCGAGGAGCTGTCGGTCCGCCTGGCCGGGCTCTCCGGTGCCTGCCCGCCCCCGCTGCCGGAGCCGGGCGCGATCGCCGTCTTCGCCGGTGACCACGGCGTGCACGCCCAAGGCGTAACCCCGTGGCCGCAGGAGGTCACCGCGCAGATGGTGGCCAACTTCGTGGCCGGCGGCGCGGTGATCAACGCGTTCGCCCGCCAGGTCGGCGCCTCGCTGATGGTGGTCGACGTCGGCGTCGCGATCCCGCTGCACGGCGGGGAGAACCTGCTCGACGCGAACATCCGGCGCGGCACCCGGGACCTCAGCGTCGAGCCGGCGATGACCACCGACGAGGCCCGCGCGGCGCTCGAGGTGGGCATCTCGGTGGCCGGCGCGCTGATCGACGGCGGCGCGCGGTGCCTGCTCACCGGCGACATGGGCATCGCGAACACCACCCCGGCGGCGGCCCTGATCGCCGCGTTCACCGGCGCGGACCCGGCCGCGGTCACCGGCCGCGGCACCGGCATCGACGACGAGACGCACGCCCGCAAGATCGCCGTGATCGCGGCCGCCCTCGAGCGGCACGCGCCCGACCCGGCCGAGCCGCTCGCCGCGCTGGCCGCCGTCGGCGGCCTCGAGCACGCCGCGCTCGCCGGCTTCATCCTCGGCGCCGCCGCGCGCCGGGTTCCGGTCATCGTCGACGGCGTGATCGCCGGCTCCGCCGCGGTGGTGGCCGCCGCGTTCGCCCCGGCCGCGGTCGACGCGATGGTCGCCGGGCACCGCTCGGTCGAGCCCGGCGCGACGGTCGCCCTCGCCCACCTCGGCCTCACCCCGCTGCTCGACCTGGGCCTGCGGCTCGGCGAGGGTACCGGCGCGGCGCTCGCCCTGCCGGTCGTCGCCGGCGCGGTCCGGGTGCTGCACGAGGTGGCCACGTTCGACTCGGCGGGGGTCTCGGAGAAGTGAATCTCTACCCCTTGGCGCTGAAGCTGGATGGCCGCCGGGTGCTGGTCGTCGGCGGCGGCGCGGTGGCGACCCGGCGGATGCCGGCCCTGCTCGCGGCCGGTGCCCGGGTCGACGTCGTCGCGCCCGCACTGACCCCCGCGCTGCGGGCGCACGCGGACGCCGGGCGGCTGACCTGGCACGAGCGGCGGTTCACCGCCTCCGACGTGGACGGTGCCTGGCTGGTCCAGGTGGCGGTCGACGACCCGGCCGCGGCGGCCGAGGTCAGCGCGGCGGCCGAGCGGCGCGGCGTCTTCTGCGTACGCGCGGACGACCGCGCCGCCGCGACGGCCTGGACCCCCGCGGTCACCCGGCACGACCAGGTCACGGTGGCGGTCACCGACGGCGGCGACCGCAAGCGCGCCCTGGCCGTACGCGATCAGATCGCCGCCGCGCTGGAGGCCACCCCGCCGCGCGAGCGGGAGTCGCTGAAGGGGCAGGTCGCGCTGGTCGGCAGCGGGCCGGGCGACCCGGAGCTGATCACCGTCAAGGGCCGGCGGCTGCTCGCCCGCGCCGACGTCGTGGTCGCCGACCGGCTCGCGCCGGGCATGCTGCTGGACGAGTTGCGCCCCGACGTCGAGCTGGTCGACGCGGCCAAGATCCCCTACGGCGCCTCGGTGGCGCAGGAGGAGATCAACCGCATCATCGTCGAGCGGGCCCTGGCCGGCGCGTTCGTCGTCCGGCTCAAGGGCGGCGACCCGTTCGTCTTCGGCCGCGGCGGCGAGGAGGTCGTCGCGTGCGCGAAGGCGGGCATACCGGTGACCGTCGTGCCGGGGGTGACCAGCTCGATCGCCGCACCGGCGCTGGCCGGCATCCCGGTGACCCATCGCGGGGTGGCGCACGAGTTCACGGTCGTCTCCGGGCACGTGCCGCCGGAGAGCCCGGAGTCGCTGGTCGACTGGGCCGCGCTGGCCCGGCTGCGCGGCACCCTGGTCGTACTGATGGGCCTGAAGAACCTGCCGCGGATCGCCGCCCGGCTCATCGCCGAGGGCCGGCCCGCCGATAGCCCGGCCGCGATCGTGCAGGAGGGCTCGACGGACTCCCAGCGGGTGCTGCGCAGCACCCTCGGCGAGGTGGCCGCGGCCGCCGCCGAGGCCGGCGTCCGGCCGCCCGCGGTCGTGGTGGTGGGTGACGTCGTCACCGTGCTGGGATAGTCGGGTGGCGGGTGGGTACTCCATCCACATGAGTGAGCGACCACACATGACCCTCGCCGGGGTCGTGCTCGACAGCCCGGACGCGCGGGAACTCGCGGCCTTCTATCAGCGGCTGCTGGGCTGGAACGTCGTGCAGGACGAGCCGGGGTGGGTGATGCTGGGCGCGCCCGACGGCTGCCCGGGCCTGTCGTTCCAGACCGACTCCGGTTACGTGCGGCCGGTCTGGCCCGCCGGCCCCGGCGACCCGCAGATGAGCGTCCACCTCGACATCCGGGTGCAGGATCTCGAGCACGCCGGTGGCCACGCGCAGAAGGCCGGCGCCGTCCTCGCCGACTACCAGCCGCAGGAGGACGTCCGGGTCTTTCTCGACCCGGACGGCCACCCCTTCTGCCTCTTCCTCTAGCCCGCCTCGGACTCCGGCTCCGGCTTCGACTCCGTCACGCCGAGCTCGTTGAGGAACGTGCGCGCCCACTCGGCGACGTCGTGGGTGCGCAGGTGACGCTGCATGACGCGCATCCGTCGCTTGAGCTCGGACGGTTCGGCGCCGGCGGCGCGCAGCAGCGCGTCCTTGACGCCGTCCGGGTCGTGCGGGTTGCAGAGGAACGCCTGCTTCAGCTCGGTCGCCGCGCCGGCGAACTCGCTGAGCACCAGCGCGCCGCCGCCGTTGGCCCGGCAGGCCACGTACTCCTTGGCGACCAGGTTCATGCCGTCGCGCAGCGGCGTCACCATCATGACGTCGGCGGCGAGGTAGAGCGCGGCCAGCTCGGTCCGGCTGTAGGACTGGTGCAGGTAGTGCACGGCCGGCATGCCGACCCGGCCGAACTCGCCGTTGATCCGGCCGACCTCGCGCTCCACCTTGACCCGTAGCGTCTGGTAGTGCTCGACGCGCTCCCGGCTCGGCGTCGCGACCTGCACCATCACGGCCTCCGGCACCTTCAGCTTGCCGTCGGCGAGCAGCTCCCGGAACGCTTTGAGACGCAGCTCGATGCCCTTGGTGTAGTCCAGCCGGTCGACGCCGAGGATGACCGTCTCCGGGTCGCCCAGCTCGGCGCGGATCTGCTTGGCGCGGGCCTGCACAGCCGGGTCGGCGGCCATCCGTTCCATGTCCGCGGTGTCGATGCTGATCGGGAACGCCCCGGCCTTGACCTTGCGGCCGTCGACCTGGATCGACTGCCCCTCGTAGCGGAGGCCGAGCAGGTGCCGGGCCAGCCGGACGAAGTTCTGCGCCGCCAGCCGCTGCTGGAAGCCGACCAGGTCCGCGCCCAGCAGCCCGCGCAGGATCTCGGCGCGGAACGGCATCTGCATGAAGAGCTCGATCGGCGGGAACGGGATGTGCAGGAAGAAGCCGATCCGCAGGTCGGGACGCATCTCGCGGAGCATCGCCGGCACCAGCTGCAGCTGGTAGTCCTGCACCCAGACCGTGGCGCCCTCGGCGGCCACGTCGGCGGCGGCCTGCGCGAAACGCTGATTGACGATCCGGTACGCCTCGCGCCAGCGACGCTTGTAGACCGGCGTCTCGACGGCATCGTGGTAGAGCGGCCAGATCGTCGCGTTCGACTGGCCCTCGTAGTAGCGCTCGAGCTCCTCGGCGCTCAGTGGCACCGGATGGATCCGGATGCCCTCGAGCTCGAACGGCTCGGGCGCCTCCCCGGCGCCGCCGGCCCAGCCGATCCACGTGCCGCGCTGCTCGGCGAGCACCGGATGCAGGGCGGTGACGAGGCCGCCCGGGCTAGGCCGCCACTGCCGCTCGCCGTCGACGATGACCTCGTCGACGGGCAGGCGGTTGGCGACAACAACAAAGGAACTTCGTTCGGCCACGCTGAGTGCACCTCCGGGTCGTTCTGGGTTCCCGCTATCGAGCCTACTGTGCGTAGCCGGTATGGGCCTTCCCAGCCACCTTCCGGCCGCGCGGCGACGCCTCTGGCCAGAGGGTGCCATCCTTGGCCGGTGAGCCTGTCCGATGATCTTCTACCGCCGCGTCGACCACTGTTCTTCCCTGTGGTCATCGCCACCGTATTTCTGAGCATCATCGGGATGTCGGCGGGTCTGGTCCTGGGCTCACACCACGGGACGCCGCCCGAGCGGGACGTCCCCGGCGGCAGCTCTGTACCTACCCAGCCGGTGATCACCTCCATCGCCTGCCCGCCTGAGATGCATGCCACTGCCCGCCGGCTCGGCTACGACGTGACCCTGGTCCAGGTCTTGAGGGTACGGGCGGAGAGCACCGGTACCACGGTGTGGATCTGCAGCGACGAGGCCGGACGCCTGTACTACCAGGGCAACCGCGGCGGGTACGAGACGTGGATCGAGGGTAAGACCGCCCTGTTCCTGACGGACGTCGTCAAGAAGGACGACGGCTACCACGCCGTCGCCGCCAACGGCACCACGTTCTTCGTCAATGAGCAGCGGCTGGAAATCGTGCGCAAGAAGGGCGAGCCGGAGGGCTGGGACGTCACGCCGGAGTGATTCCGCCGGGGAATCCTGGCGGTGTCGACGGGGTTGTTGTAGGTGGCCGGGGGCGACCTGGAAAGATTGACCTCTCGTCCGGCAACCCGGAAATCCCGATCACGGAGGTAGGCCGCACCGTGGCCCAGTTCATCTACGTACTGGAAAAGGCGCGCAAAGCGCACGGCGACAAGGTCGTGCTCGATGATGTGACGCTGAACTTCCTCCCCGGCGTCAAGATCGGTGTGGTCGGTCCCAACGGCGCCGGTAAGTCCAGCCTGTTGAAGATCATGGCCGGGCTGGACAACGTCAGCAACGGCGAGGCGCGGCTGATGCCGGGCTACACCGTCGGCATGCTGGCGCAGGAGCCCCCGCTCACCGAGACCAAGACCGTCCTCGGCAACATCGAGGAGGCCGTCGCGGAGACGAAGGCCAAGCTCGATCGGTTCAACAAGATCGCCGAGCAGATGGCCACCGACTACACCGACGAGCTGATGGAGGAGATGGGCAAGCTCCAGGAGGAGCTCGACCACGCCAACGCGTGGGACGTCGACTCCCAGCTCGAGCTCGCCATGGACGCCCTGCGGTGCCCGCCGCCGGACGCCGACGTCACCCAGCTGTCCGGCGGTGAGCGCCGCCGCGTCGCGCTGTGCAAGCTGCTCCTCGAGGCGCCCGACCTGCTGCTGCTCGACGAGCCGACCAACCACCTGGACGCCGAGAGCGTGCAGTGGCTGGAGCAGCACCTGGCCAAGTACGCCGGAACGGTCATCGCGATCACGCACGACCGGTACTTCCTCGACAACGTCGCGACCTGGATCCTCGAGCTCGACCGGGGCCGCGCGTACCCGTACGAGGGCAACTACTCGACCTACCTGGACAAGAAGGCCGCCCGCCTCCAGCTGCAGGGCCGCAAGGACCAGAAGCTGCAGAAGCGCCTCACCGACGAGCTCGAGTGGGTCCGGTCGAACGCGAAGGCCCGCCAGACCAAGTCCAAGGCGCGCCTCGAGCGCTACGAGGAGATGGCCAACGAGGCGGAGAAGACCCGCAAGCTGGACTTCGAGGAGATCCAGATCCCGCCGGGCCCGCGCCTGGGCAACACCGTTATCGAGTCGAAGGACCTGGTCAAGGGCTTCGACGACCGGGTGCTCATCGACAACCTGTCGTTCTCGCTGCCGCGCAACGGGATCGTCGGCATCATCGGCCCGAACGGCGTCGGCAAGACCACGCTGTTCAAGACCATCGTCGGGCTGGAGCAGCCGGACTCGGGCTCGGTGCGGGTCGGCGAGACGGTCAAGCTCTCGTACGTCGACCAGAACCGCTCCGGCCTCGACGGCACGAAGACGGTCTGGGAGGTCGTCTCGGACGGGCTCGACCACATGATGGTCGGCAAGGTCGAGATGCCGTCCCGGGCGTACGTCGCGGCGTTCGGCTTCAAGGGTCCGGACCAGCAGAAGCCGGTCAAGGTGCTCTCCGGTGGCGAGCGCAACCGGCTGAACCTCGCGATGACGCTGAAGATCGGCGGCAACGTGATCCTGCTCGACGAGCCGACCAACGACCTGGACGTGGAGACGCTCTCCAGCCTGGAGAACGCGCTGCTGGAGTTCCCCGGCTGCGCCGTGGTCATCTCCCACGACCGGATGTTCCTGGACCGGGTCGCCACCCACATGCTCGCGTGGGAGGGCACCGAGGAGGACCCGGACAACTGGTTCTGGTTCGAGGGCAACTACGACGCGTACGAGAAGAACAAGATCGACCGCCTGGGTGCCGACGCGGCCCGGCCGCACCGGGTCACCTATCGCAAGCTGACGCGTGACTAGGTTCGTCTACGACGTGGCCGTGCGCTGGTCCGACATGGACGCGTACGGCCACGTCAACAACTCGCGCTTTCTCACCCTCTACGAGGAGGCGCGGGTCGCCATGTTCTTCGTCGGCGCGCGGGCGCAGGGCCTCACGTCGTTCGAGGACGGCATCGTCATCTCCCGGCACGAGGTCGACTACCTGCGCCCGGTCGACTACGGCGACGCCGTGCGCATCGAGATGTGGGTCTCCCGGCTGCGGGCGGCCAGCTTCACCGTCTCCTACGAGCTCTTCGACGACGGCGTGCTCGCCAGCCGGGCCAGCTCGGTCTGCGTGCCGTACAACCTGGCCGAGCAGTTCCCGCGCCGCCTGAGCGGTCCGGAGCGCGACTTCCTCAAGCCGTACCTGGAGGCTTGACGATGACCGTTCACGGGATCACCGGCGTGGCGGACGCGGGCGCCTTCCTGGCCCGGCTGGTCCGGTTGGACCGGCAGGTGCTGGTGCGGCTGCGCTCGGCGGGTGACCGCACCGCGCTCTGGGCGCTGCTGCCGTGGGGCGTGCTGGTCACCCGCGAGGTGACCGGGCCCGGCCCGGGTGACGCGACGGTGTCGGCCGCCGAGCTGCTCGCGACGCTGGCGCGGGGCGGCCCGGAGCTGCCGTCGCGCCGTGACGCCGACTGGCGCTGGCCGTTGCCGCCCGCCCGGTCGACGGTCGTCGAGTCGGTGACGGCCGCGGAGCTGAGCCGGCTGGCGACGGCGGCGGCGGGAACGCTGCGCGAGGTCGCCGCGGGCGGCCTCGCGGGCCGGTCGGTCGGGCAGCGCGCGGTCCGCGACGCGTTGCTCGATCACGTCGCGCTGGTCGTCACGCCGGCCGCCGCCGGCCCGGTCGAGGTGTCGCAGCGGCTCGTTCAGGCGAGTTCGCGGATGGGTTTCCTCGGTCCGGCCGATGAGGACGGTCGATACGTCCGCGTGTGCGTGGCGGGACGCTGGGTGGGTCTTTCTGCACCATATGGAGTCGCATGGCTACAGCCGGTCAAAGAATTGACCGTTGTGCCTATAGGGGTTCACCCGAAAGGGTGATGAGGCATCGTTCCTCCGGTCGCGCCCTCCCTTTGAGGGGATGACCTCCGCGACCTGTACGGGTACCGTCGCCCCGTGGTCCACCGCTACGTCCGGCGGAGGGCCTGCTGGGGAGTGAGGTGCACAACGATGCCGTGGTGGTCATGGCGTCCCGGGTCGGCCGGAGGCGATGAGCCCGAGACCGGCGGCGAGGTGGCGTTGCAGAGCAGCGTCCGCGTCGGAGTGCCGGCGCAGCGTGAGCCGGGACACTCTTCGATGTCCTCCGCCGATCTGTCCGCGATCGACGAACCAGGCCAGGTCGGCCCCGTCGACCTGGCGCGGCTCGGTAAGGCCCTCGATCTGCTCGACGTCCGGTTCCTCGCCGACGGCGGCGGGAGCCTGCTGGCGATGTGGGAACGGCACGCAGTGCTGTTCACCCTCGAGGGACCCGACGACGAGATCCTGGTCATGCGTGCCCGTCCGCACGCGACCGTCCCGCCCGACTGGGCCGACCGCGCGTACCGCGTGGTCAACGAATGGAATCACACCCGCCGTTTCTGCAAGGCCTACGTCGGTGACCCCACCGAGCGCGGTCAGCTGCCGATCTACGCCGAGCTGCAGGTGCCGCTCGCGTCGGGCGCGCACGACGCGCTGCTGGTGGAGATGCTCGACTGCGGCGCCGCCGTGGCGACCTCGTTCGTCGACTGGCTGCACGACGAGGGCGCACTGCTCTGAGAGACGAAGAAGGACCCCCGTACCCGGGGGCCCTTCGCACTGCGCCGATCAGGGCAGCGGGAACATCCCGATCCGCCCGTGGTACTCCTTGGCGAGCTTGTCGGTGTCGGAGCCGACGATCAGCCCGTTCGGAACGACCTCGAACGCCCGCACCCCGACGCCCCGGTCCCGGCCCGGGTTCCAGGACAGCGCCCGGCCGGTGGTCGGGCTGATCGCGCCGATGCCCTCCCGGGCGACCGCGCCCGGGCCCGGGCCCTTCGCGTCGCTGCCGTACGGGTTGTCCAGGTAGCGGTTGTGCCCGCCGACGTAGACGGCGGTGCCGGTGACCGCGACGGCGTAGAGCGAGTCGCCGCCGGTGCGCTGCACCCAGGTCGGGTTGTGCTTGCCGCTGCCGCCGGTCTCGAAGCGCGCGGCCGAGTCGCACAGCTTGGTCGGCGAGGAGGCCCGGCCGGTGGAGGCGACGACGAAGTACTTCCCGTCGGGGGAGAACTTCACCTGCCGCAGGTACGTGTCGAAGCCCTTCATGCACGCCGGCTTGTACGCGTCCGTGTACCAGCTGGTCACGGCCGCCCCGGCGCCCGTGATGTCGAACATGGCGATCTGCGTACGGCTGACCGAGCCGACCTTGAGCAGCGCGCCGACCGCGACCAGCCGGCCCCCGTCCGGGGTGATGTCGAAGTGCTCGACCCGGGTCCGGGTCAGGCCGGGCGCGGAGAGCTTGGCGTCGAAGCCGGCGTCGACCGCGCCGCTGCCCGCGTCGAGGCGGGCCAGCCCGGCCCGTTTGACGCCGTTGATCGAGGAGAACGTGCCGCCCGCGTAGAGGTGGGCGCCGCGGGCGTTCAGCGTCCGGACGTCGCCCCAGTTGATCTTCGCGTTGAAGGCGGCCACCCGGACGCCGTCGGCGACCGAGACCCGGGCCAGGCCACGCTGGGCGACGCCGTTCACGGTCTTGAAGGAGCCGCCGACGTAGACGGTGTCGGTCGGGCCGGCCGAGAGCGCGTAGACGGGCGCGTCGACCTGAGGGGCGAAGGCGCTCACCACGCCGTCGCGCAGCCCGTACGCGAAAATGTTCTTGCGGGGGTATGTGGTCTTCCGGTCGCTGTCCTGCACCCGGGTGAAGCTGCCGCCGACGACGACCGTGTCACCCACGACGGCCAGGGCCCAGACCGTCCCGTCGAGCACGTGCGGGGTGAAGTCGACGGGGTCGGTCGAGACCACCGACGGCAGGGCCGGGTCGGCCGCGGCGGGCATCGACGCCAGCAGGGCGGCGCAGGTCAGCGCGGTGGCGGCGAACAGGCGGCGTCGCATCGGTCACTCCTGTGATCGGGCCGCGACGCCTGTGACAAGACGTTCGCGTTGTTATTCCGATCAACGAGTGGGCTGGCTCCCGGGATGCGCCTCCATCGTGTTGACCATGAAGTACGCGGCCCGCTCGAGGTAGTCCCAGAGGGCGGTGTGGTGCGGCTCGGGCAGGTGCAGCGAGTCGACCGCGGCGCGCATGTGCAGCAGCCAGGCGTCGCGCTCGGCCGGGCCGACCCGGAACGGCGCGTGTCGCATCCGCAGCCGCGGGTGGCCGCGGCTGGCCGAATAGGTGTTCGGGCCGCCCCAGTACTGCATCAGGAACAGGGTCAGGCGGTCGGCGGCCGGGCCGAGGTCCTCCTCGGGGTACATCGGGCGCAGCAGGGGGTCGTGCGCGACGCCCTCGTAGAACGCGTCGACGAGCCGGCGGAACGTCGGCTCGCCGCCGACGGCCTCGAAGAAGCTGGCTTCCGGTTGTTCGTCTGCTGCGCTCACCCGTCCAGTTTGCCAGCAGGACCGGGCCGGACCGGATCCGGTGTGACGCGCGTTGCCGGCACGCTCGGCGCGGGGACCGCCGGGGCGCTCTGTTCGGCGGCCATTCGCGGCAGGTAGACGACCAGGGCCAGCATCAGCAGCAGCCCGCTGACGCTCCAGAGGCCGACGACCAGGGGGATCGACGAGATCTGCGCCAGGGCGCCGGTGCCGATCACGGCGAAGCACTGGGTGGCCTGCACGCCACCCTGCATGACACCGAACGCCCGAGCGCGGTAGCCGTGCGGCAGGGCCAGCACGAACTCGGCGTTGAGGGTCGGCATCAGCCCGCCCTGCGCGATGCCGGAGATCACCACGAGCGCGGCGACGGTGGCGGCGCTCGGCGCGAACACGGTCGCGGCCAGCGCCGCCGGCGCCAGCAGGGCGAGCGGCTTGATCAGCCGGTGCCGCCGTGACTGGCGGACCAGCCGGCTGATGCCGAGGCCGCCGATGACGAAGCCGACCGGGCCGGCGGCCATGATCAGGCCCTGGTCGAAGCCGCGGGCGGAGGGATCCTCGTGGAACAGCGCGGCCCAGCCGGCGGCCAGGCCCTCGGGCAGGACCGTGAACGTGGTCAGGGCGAAGACGATCAGCGCGATCGAGCGCAGCAGCGGCGTACCGAAGACCAGCCGGAAGCCCTCGCCGGTCTCCCGCAGCAGGTGCCGGTGCTCGCTGCGGGCGGCCGCGGGTCTCGGCCGGACGCCCACCGCGATCAGGCCGGCGGAGACGACGAAGGAGAGCGCGTCCAGCGCGACGCCCAGCCGGGGGGAGATCGCGACGGCGAGCGTCGCGCCGGCCAGGTAGCCGAGGACCTGGGCGGCCTGCGAGGTCGAGGCGTTGACGGCCAGGCCGGTGACGAGCTGGCGGCGGTCCAGGATCAGCGGCAGCATGGCGGAGCGCGCCGCCTGGGTGGGCGGAGCGCCGAGCATCGCCACGAAGAGCAGCAGGATGATGACGTAGACGTTCATGCCGGGCAGCGCGATCAGCGCGATCGGGACGGCCCGGGCCAGGTCGGCGACGATCAGGACGCGGCGGTAGGGGTAGCGGTCCGCGAGCGTGGCCAGCACCGGGCCGCCGACGATCCACGGCACGTAGCTCATGGCGAAGGACACCGCGGAGAGCAGCACGGAGTCGGTCTGCTGGTAGACCAGCACGACGATCGCGGCGCGGGCCAGGTAGTCGCCGAGCCAGCTCACCACCAGCGAGATGTAGAGCGCGCGGTATTCCTGAACGGCGAAGAGCTCCCGGAAAGCCACGGGGCGCTCCGGCTCCGTCACGCCGCCAGCCCGGTCGGCCGGCTGCGCGGCGGGTCGGTCGTCCGACACCAAGCCCTCCATCGATCGCGACGGCCGGCGGGATCGCCGACGGCGGCCGGACACATTCGCCCGGTTTCCCCGGATTTGGAGGCCGCGCGAACGTGACGCTGCATGTGCAGATGCTCTTTGCGAGATTCTGCCCGATCGTCCGAGTCCTGGCTAGGGCGTACGGGGGAAATGTCGGCCATTCGGTGGAGGTCGGACATCCCCCATCATGCCGTCCGCACAGGTCAGGTCGCACCCCCGGTATCCGGGGGATTCGTCGACTGCGGGGTGTAGCTCGGGGGTACCGCCGCGCGGGGCAGCATCCGCGACACGGCGATCCGCTCGGAGATCCCGGCGGCCTCCAGCGCCTCGGTGAGCCGGCGGCGCAGCTCCCGCTGGATGGTGATCCGGCTGGTGGCGGTGGTCTTGGCGATCGTCCGGATGACCGCGCCGTCGACGGTCAGCTGGTCGACGCCGATGACCTCCGGCGGCTCGAGGAATTCGGTCGCGTGCTCCGGCTCCTCGGCCAAGGCGAGCGCGGCCGTGCGCAGCACCGCGGTCGCCTCCTCCGAGTTGACGAAGCCGATCGGGACGTCGATGACCACCATGGCCCAGCCCTGGCTCTTGTTGCCGACCCGGATGATCTCGCCGTTGCGGACGTACCAGAGCACGCCCTGCATGTCCCGGACGGTGGTGACCCGCAGCCCGACCGTCTCGACGATCCCGATGGCGTCGCCCAGGTCGACCGTGTCGCCGACGCCGTACTGGTCCTCGAGAAGCATGAAGAGGCCGGCGATCAGGTCCTTGACCAGGCTCTGCGCGCCGAAACCGACGGCGACACCGACGATGCCGGCGCTGGCCAGCAGCGGGGCGAGATTGAAGCCGAGCTCGCCCAGGACCAGCAGCGTCGCGATGGTGAAGACGATCGCGGTGACGAAGCTGGTCAGCACCGACCCGATCGCCTCGGCCCGCTGCCGGCGGCGCTCCGGGATGTACGTGCTCTCGGCCGCGTCCTGCTCCTTGTCGGTGCGCTCGCGCAGGGGCTTGAGCAGGGCCGGCATCTCGGCCCGCGACGTGGTGGCCGTCAGCCGCCGGATGCCGCGGCGCAGCAGCCACCGGATGAGGATCGCGACCAGGACGATCAGGATGATCCGCAGCGGCTTGACGACGATCACGTAGCTGCTGTTGGCGAGCCACTGGATGCCGGTCTGATCCAGTACCCACGAGCAGAGCGCGTCCGTCTTGCAGGACGTCGACAGCTCGGTTGGCCCGGGCACGCTGAAAAGATCGGCGGAGCCGGAGGGTGCGGGGGTGGGTGCGGGAGGGGCTAGCAGGATCACGGGGCCTTAACCTACCGGCCCTCGGCCCGCGGCCGCAGGCGCGGGGCGGGCGGACGTACACCCCCGAGACCTCAGACGTTTACGGGACGACCGCAGATTCTGCTCGCAAATTCGTCATTCATCAGGGACTATTGGCGCACGAGCACCGGTAGATCCGGCGCTCGACCTATGACCACAAGCACATGGGAGCGGTTACAAGCACCTACCCCGAAGGGTGATCACGATGCCTGACATACGACCCGCAGTCGGCTCCTCCGCGTTGGTATTGAACGCCACCTACGAGCCGCTGTGCGTCGTGTCGGTGCGTCGAGCCACCATCCTGGTGCTGACCACGAAGGCGGAATGCGTCTCCGACGGGGACGGCATCCTGCACAGCGCGCGGCAGGCCCTTCCGGTCCCCTCGGTGGTGCGCCTGACCAGGTACGTGAAGGTTCCGTACCGCACGCACGTCGGCCTCTCCCGCCGAGCGATCTTCGCCCGCGACGGCGGCCGCTGCGCGTACTGCCGCGGCTCGGCGGAGACGATCGACCACGTCTTCCCCCGCAGCCGGGGCGGCCTGCACGCCTGGGAGAACGTGGTGGCGGCCTGCGCGAAGTGCAATCACAGCAAGGGCGACAAGACGCCGGCCGAGCTGGGCTGGCGCCTGCACGCGGCGCCCGCGGCGCCCCGGGGCGTCGCCTGGCGGGTGCTGGGCCACCGCACCCCGGACCCCCGGTGGGCGGACTGGCTGGACCTGCCCGCGCCGGTGGAGGCCGAGGCCGCGTAGCCCCGTCAGGGGTCCTTCGTTCCGGTGAGGCTGGCGAAGACGATGACGTTGTCGCTATAGCCCCGTTCGCCGCCGAGCCAGCTCCCGCCGCACGTCACCAGGCGCAGCGACGGCCGGCTGTAGTCGCCGTAGACGCGCTTCTTCGGCAGTTTCTCCTTGTCGAAGTGCTCGACCGAGTTGATCCGGAAGACCGCTACCCGGTTGTCCTCGCGGAGGACCTCGATCCGCTGACCCGGCTTCAGCCTGCCCAGGTCGTGGAAGACCGAGGGGCCCGTCCTGGTGTCCGCGTGGCCGACGATCAGCGCGGGGCCGAACTGCCCCGGCGTCGGGCCCTGGTCGAACCAGCCCACCTCGTTGTGCCGCTTCAGCGGCGGCGTGCCGACCGAACCGTCCTTGGCGAAGCCGACGTTCAGGACCGGCGCCGCCACGTTGATCGCCGGAATCATCAGGCGCTGGGGCGCGCTGGGGCTCAGCACCGGGAACGCCCTCGGCGGCGGCTTGTCCGGGCCCTTGAAGAAGTCGCGCAGGTTGAAGCCGGTCGCCGCGCCGATCCCCGTGGCCACCGTGAACAGGCCGAGGAAGACCAGGATCACCGCGGCCAGGCCGAGCGGCATCACCTGGCGGCGGCCGCGGACCGGGTGCGGGGCCGGCAGCCCGCGGCTCCCCGGCGGGCGGGCCGGCGCGGGTGGCGGCGGGGGTGGGGGCGCCGGCCGGGACACCACCACGGCCGGGCGGCGCCGGAGCACGGACTCGGGCATGCGCGGGCCGGGCGGCTCCGGCCGCGACACCGTCGGGCGGGGCATCCGCCGCCGCCTCAGCCGAGCCGGCGGCGGCGGACGGCCACCACGCCGAGGATCACGCCGGCCACCACCGTGGCCAGCCCGCCGCCGATCATCGCGCCCGCGGACAGGCCCGGCGCCGTGCCGCCGCCGCCCGTGGCCGGGCCGCGCGCCGGTTCCACCTTCACGACCACGTGCAGCGTGTTCTCCGCCGTCTTCCCGTCCGGGCACTTCAGCCGTACGGGATAGTCGCCCGGGTCGGTCGCCGGCGGGACGCGCGTCGTCGAGGTGAGGAATCCGTAGCTCGGCGACACCGTTATCGCGCCGATCGCCTCGATCGTGACGGTCGCCGGTTTCAGGTTGTCGTCACAGCTCGCGCGGATTCCGATCTGGTCGCCGGCGGGCACCGTGCTGGGGTTGGTCTCCACAAAGACGCTCGCCGCCAGCGCGGGTGATTCCCCGATCAGGACGACGGGCAGGGCCAGGACAAGCGCCGCGATTGCGGCCGGGACGGATGTGCGCATGACCTCCCCCTCCTGCCGTCCGTGGCAGAAACCTCACGGACGGCGCGTGAGGGTGATTTTCGCATCTGCGCGCCGTTTCCGCGTGGCTGCGGTGATCCCACTTCGGGGTGTTGACACCCGGCGGCCCGTGACGGCACACACTCCGCTACCGTGATTACCGTTCGGATCACTGGGAACACAGTGAATTGGCCGGTTCTTTTGACGCCTGGGGGCGTTGAGATTGTCGAAATTCAGCACGATTCTGATCTTCGTTGTCATTCCATTGGCGATCATCGCCGTGATCGCGGTTGCCGGCGCGGCCGGCGGCAGCCGGCACCGGCCGTCGCGCCGTTACCGTCCTGGTCGGCCCTTCGAATTCAGGCCGATCTGGTTCCTGGCGTCACCCGCGCAGGTGACCGTCCCGGGAACGCGGCCGGCGCTCGCGGCCGGAGTCATCGAGGACTCCTCCGGCGCCCCGGTCCGGCCCGGCCCGACAGGAGGCGCAAGTGACCGTTGGTGAGACTCAGGCCCTGACGGCCGAGAGCCGGGAGCAGCCGCTCACCGCGCTCGACCACCCGGGCGGCCCGACGCTGACCGCGTACCCCGAGCTGACGATGTCGTCCGCCGGCATCGACGCGCTCGACGGGCCGTTCACGACCCGCCAGCTGCTCCGGCTCGACGAGGCGCTGCGGGTCGCCGATCAGTCGACCGGCCTGACGTTCAGCGTCTACATCGGTGACCTCGAGGAGCCGACCCGCGAGTACGCCGAGCAGCTGCACCGTCAGCTCGACGGCGCGTCGACGGCGGTGCTCGTCGCGGTCTCGCCCAACCAGCGGGTCCTCGAGATCGTGACGGGGTCGCAGGCGCGCAAGCGCATCACCGACCGCGAGTCGAAGCTGGCCGCGCTCTCGATGGCCGCGTCGTTCGCCGGGGGAGACCTCGCCGGCGGCGTGCTGTCCGGACTCGACCAGCTGGCGTCGCACGCCGGCCGGCACTAGCCGCTAGAGCCACTCTGCCGGGGCCATGAGCACCGGGAACGGGGCGTCGACCTTGACCGGGTCGGCGCCCTGCAGTGTCTTGCCGGGCAGATATCCATCCTGGCCCAGCGCGTACGTGTGCAGCACCGGCGACGGACCCGGCTCGATCCGCCAGTACGCCTGGATCCGGGCGTCCGCGTACAGGGCCGGCTTGAGCAGCCGGTCGTAGCGCCGGCTCGTGGCGGTCTCCACCTCGACGACCAGCGCGACGTCGGCCGGGTTCGCCCAGATCCTGCCCGAGGAGCGCGGCCGCAGCACCGTCACGTCCGGGACCAGGTTGCTGCCGCCGAGCTCGACGCCGAGCCGGGCGCAGACCCACCAGCCGCCCGGCGCCGCGTCGCGCAGCAGCGTCACCACGGCCTGCACCACGGTCTCGTGCGGGCCGTCCAGGGGTGGGGTGACGTGCAGGCTGCCGTCGACTATCTCGTAGCGGTGCCCGTCCTGCGGGAAGAGGTGCAGATCCGGCTCGGTCCACTGTCCTTCGGGGGCGGACCACCGTACGCCCGGGCTAGCACCGATCGTCACCGGACACCTCCATCAGCGTGGAGTGTCAGCGTACTCACGCTGTGTTGTTTCCGGTGGGTTTCGGGTCCGTAAGTTTCGCGGGTCGCAAGGAATTCAATCCCTCACGACCCGCGAAAACGCTCAACCCGCGCTGGCGTCCTTCGCCCGAGCCTTCAGGGCCCGCAGCACACCGTCGCGTCCCTCGGCGACCAGGCGGCGCAGCGACGGCGTGTGCCCGTCCTCGGCCAGCCAGGCGTCGGTCAGCGCGACCGTCTCCTCGCTCACCTGGTACGCCGGGTAGGCCAGCATCGCGAACTCCTGCGCCGGCTCGCTGTCGGAACGGGCCCAGACCCCATCGATGGCCTCGAAGAACTTCGCGGCGAACGGCGCGGTGAGCTCCACCTGCGTCGACACCTGGAAGCCCTGCAGCAGCGAGCGGTTGAGCCAGTTCGGCAGCTTCTCCTCGCCGGTGAGCTGCGCCCAGACCCGGGTCTTGTTCTCCATCGTCGGCAGCAGGGCGCGGGCGAGGGCGGCCTCGCGCTCGCCGCTGGCGGTCAGGTCCGAGGCCAGCTCCTCGTCGATCTCCGCCTCGCTCGCCGCGTCCTTGGCGGCCAGCGCCTCGAGGATGGTCCAGCGCAGCTCGGTGTCGATGGTCAGGCCCGCCGGGATCCCGGTCCCGTTGAGCCAGCCGCGCAGGGTCAGCAGGTCTTCGTCGCCGCGCGCCGCGTTGATGAACGCGCGCGCCCAGGCCAGCTGGAAGCCGCTGCCCGGCTCGGTCGCGGCCAGGGTGGTCCTGGCCGTCTCGGCCAACTGCGCCCAGCCCGTCGGCGCCCACTTCGGGTCCGCGTACATCGTCAGGGTGGTGGCGGCCTGGCGCAGCGTCGCCGTGGTCAGGTTGATGTCGCGCTCCAGCGGCAGCCCGGCGCGGACCAGGGCGATGTAGTCGCGGGCCGCGAGCTCGGCGTCGCGCAGCTGGTCCCAGGCCGCGGCCCAGCACAGCGCCCGCGGCAGCGACGACTCGAAGCCGTCGATGTGCCGCACGACCGTCGCCATCGAACGGTCGTCGAGGCGCAGCTTCGCGTACGTGAGGTCCTCGTCGTTGACCAGCAGCACGTCCGCGGCCCGGACGCCGGCCAGCGCGGGGATCTCGGTCTGCTCACCGGTCACGTCGATCTCGAGCAGCTCCCGGCGGACCAGCCGGTCGCCGTCCAGGTCGTAGAGGCCGACGCCGATGCGGTGGGTGCGCAGCGTCGGGTACGCGGCGGGCGCCTCCTGGCGCACGACCACGCTGGAGTACGCGCCGTCCGCGCCGATCGTCACCAGCGGGCGCAGCGTGTTGACCTGGGCCGTCTCGAGCCACTGCGCGGCGAACTTGCGCAGCTCCCGACCCGAGGCCGTCTCCAGCTCGGTCAGCAGGTCGTCGAAGGTGGCGTTGCCCCACGCGTGCCGCTGGAAGTAGGCGCGCAGCCCGGCGAGGAACGAGTCCAGCCCGACGTACGCGACCAGCTGCTTGATGACGCTCGCGCCCTTGGCGTACGTGATGCCGTCGAAGTTGACCTCGACGGCCTCCAGGTCCGGCATCTCGCAGTAGACCGGGTGCGTCGAGGAGAGCTGGTCCTGGCGGTAGCCCCAGGCCTTGCGCACCGAGAGGAACGTCGACCACGCGTCGGTGAACCGCGTCGCCTTCGTGTTGCACCAGTGGCTCGCCCACTCGGCGAACGACTCGTTCAGCCACAGGTCGTTCCACCAGCGCATGGTGACCAGGTCGCCGAACCACATGTGCGCCAGCTCGTGCAGGATCGTGTTGGCGCGCTGCTCGTACTCGTAGTCGGTGACCTGGGAGCGGAAGATGTAGTGCGCCTCGGCGTGCGTGACGCAGCCGAAGTTCTCCATCGCGCCGGCGTTGAAGTCGGGCACCCAGAGCTGGTCGTACTTCGGCAGCGGGTAGCGCACGCCGAACTGCTCGTGGAAGAAGTCGAAGCCCTGCTTGGTGATCAGGAACAGGTCGTCCGGGTCGAGGTAGCGCGCCATCGAGGCGCGGCAGTAGACGCCCAGGTCGATGCCGTCGTGGCTGTCGCGCAGCTCGTGGTAGGGCCCCGCGCACAGCGCCGTGATGTAGGTGCTCATCCGCGGCGACGTCTCGAAGTGGACGGTCTTCGCGCCCGCCTCGGCCGTGGCGGTTTCGCCCACCGGCATGTTCGAGACGACCTTCCAGTGCGCCGGCACCGTGGCGTGCCAGGTGAAGACGCTCTTCAGGTCGGGCTGGTCGAAGGCGGCGTAGACGCGCTGCGCGTCCGCCGTCTCGAACTGGCTGTAGAGGTAGATCTCCTTGTCGACCGGGTCCTCGCTGCGCTGCATGCCCTGCCCGCTCGCCGAGTACGCGAAGTCGGCATCGACGAGCAGCGTGTTCTGCTCCGCCAGGCCGGTCAGGGTCAGGCCGTCCTCCGCCGACCAGCCGGACAGGTCGACGGGCGTGCCGTTGAGCGTCGCGGACCGGACGCTCGCCGCCGCGACCTCGATGAACGTCGACGCGCCGGGCTCGGTGCAGCGGAAGTCGACCCGGGTGGTCGAGCGGAAGGTGCCCGCACCCGGTCCTCCCTGGCCGTCGGTCAGGTCCAGGGCGATGTCGTACCCCGTCACCTCGAGCAGGCGGGCTCGCTCGGCGGCCTCGACCTGGGTCAGGTTACGAACTCCGGCCACTTCAATCTCCTCAATGCCGATCCAGGCTCCATCGCCCCGGCCTAGAGCTTTCCACGTCACCATATGTGGTGGGCGCGTGGCGCACGTCACCGCCGGGTCCGGCCAGTGCGAGGGAGGATCAAGGTATGAGTGAACGCGCCGCGGTCGACATGTGGTTCGACCCCCTGTGTCCATGGGCCTGGATAACCTCCCGCTGGCTGCTGGAGGTCGAGAAGGTTCGATCCGTCGATATCACGTTCAACGTCATGAGCCTCTCGGTGCTCAACTCGGGCCGCGACCTGCCCGAGCAGTACCGGGAGCTGATGACCAAGGGCTGGGGCCCGGTCCGGGTCTGCATCGCCGCCGCCGAGGCCGCCGGTCCGGAGGTCCTGCGCGACCTGTACACCGCCCTCGGCACCCGCATCCACCTGCAGAAATACGAGCTGGACGAGAAGCTCTACACCGAGGCGCTCGCCGAGGTCGGCCTCGACCCGGCGCTGGCCGCCGCGGCCGGCACCGACGCCCGGGACGACGCGCTGCGGGCCAGCCACGACGCGGGCATGAAGCCGGTCGGCACGGACGTCGGCACGCCGGTCATCCACGCGCCCGGCCCGGTCGAGGGCGAGAAGATCGCCTTCTTCGGCCCGGTCGTGACGCCCGCGCCGAAGGGCGAGGCGGCGGGCCGGCTCTGGGACGGCGTCCTGCTGGTCGCCGGCACGCCGGGCTTCTACGAGCTCAAGCGCTCCCGGGAGCTGGGTCCGATCTTCGACTGACGCGCCACCTGGGTCTCCGGCGGGTCGTTGGGTGAGGCGAAAACCACACCCGACCGGAGGCTCCGATGGCCCAGTCCGACAGCATCGCCACTTCCACCATCGCGGTACATCGCGGGGCCTGGGACGGCCTGCCCTCCGAGGTCGCCGCGATGGTGGCCCCGCCCGTGACCGTGTCCAGCTTTCCGCTGGTAGAGGCGCCGGAGCCGACGTCGGCCCGGCGCCGGGCGAAGCAGGTCAAGCTGCGCGGCAACCTGCCGCCGACGGCCAAGCTCGGCCGGCACCGGCGGCGCGGGCAGCAGTGAGACGCCGCCGGGGTGTGCGCGCGAGCGTCACCCCGCGGCGGTAGGTTCGCTGGCATGACGGTCGTGCACCCGATCAGCCGGGCCTGGATCACCACTGGCGGCACCGGCGCGCAGAATTACGACGAGTTCGCCGACGACGCCGAGATCACCGACATCATCGCCGCGAACCCGCACAGCGCGCTCGCCGTCGAGATGCCACACCGGGCGCCGGAGTCCGTCGGCAGGTCGTTCGCCGACTGCCTACCCGACGCCGCCGCGCGACTCGCGCAGGAGAAGGCCGCGGGCAGCTACTCGCCGGCCGAGGACGTGGTGGTCCTCTACCGGATCACCGCGCCCGGCGAGCCCGCCGCGTACGGGCTCTGGTCGATGGTCGACACCGACCAGATCTCCACCAGCGCCGACGAGCCGGGCCTGGTCATCCGCAACGAGGACGTGTTCATCGCCAAGGTGCGCGAGCGCGTCGCCCTGGCCGAGACGCTGCAGACGCTGCTCTCGCCCGTCCTGCTGCTGCAGACCGGCCGGGGCGACGAGCTGCACGCCGCGCTCGCCGAGGCGGCCGACGCCGCCGGCGCGCCCGCCGCGACCGACACCGACCAGACCGGCCGCACCCACGCCATCTGGGTGATTCCCGCCGGACCGGCGCAGGACCGGCTCACCGCGCTCGCGGGCGGCGGCGAGCTGGTCGTCGCCGACGGCAACCACCGCAGCCTGGCCGCGCAGACCGGCGGCCTGCCGCGCTTCCTGGCCGTCGTGACCACCCCCGCGTCCGTCGCGATCCAGCCGTACAACCGGCTGATCAGCGAGCTGCCCGCCGCCGACTTCGTCGAGCGTCTCGCCGCGGCCGGCGCCCGGGTCGAGGAGCTGCCGCGCCCCGCGGCGATCCCCGCCAAGGGCACCATCGAGCTGTACGCCGGTGGCCGCTCGTTCTCCGTCGTGCTGCCGTCGGCCGAGGCCGCCAGCCCGGTGGAGAACCTCGACCACGCCCTGGTCGAGCGGATCCTGCTCGGCGAGGTCCTCGGGCTCGACCCGGGCGACAAGCGCATCTCGTACGTCGGCGGCGACTACCCGGCGCAGTGGCTGCGCGGCGAGGTCGACGCCGGCCGCGCCGAGCTGGCCGTCCTGATCGCCCCGGTCACCGTCGACGACTTCGTCGCGGTGAACCTCGCCCGGCAGAAGCTGCCCCGCAAGAGCACCTGGTTCACCCCGAAGGCCCGCGGCGGCCTGGTCCTGGCCCAGCTCTCCTGATCCATCCGACCGCCCCGCCCGCCGCCCACAGAAGGAACAATGGCCCTTCATCCGCAGGTCGAGGTGTCGCTGGCGATCCGGCGGCGCCCGGGCGCCGACCTCCTCGCGGCCGACCCCTACACGCAGCTCATCGCCGCGCGCGCGGCGATGGAGGAGTCCAACGACGCCGAGTGCGGCCCGGCCATCCCGCTGCCCGTGGTCGTCGACGTGGACGCCGACGGCGTGCCCTGCCGGCTGTACGCGTCCGGCGTCGACGCACCCGTCCTCGTCTACGTGCACGGCGGCGGCTGGTGCTACGGCAGCATCGAGACGTTCGACCGGCTCTGCCGGCGCATCGCGGACCGCTCCGGCTGCGCGGTGCTGTCGGTCGGCTACCGGCTCGCGCCGGAGCACGTCTTCCCGGCCGCCCTCGACGACATCGAGACCGTGCTCGCCTGGGTCCGCAAGGACGGCGCGAGCCTCGGCGTCGACCCGTCCCGGCTGGCGATCGGCGGCGACAGCGCGGGCGGGCAGCTCGCCACCGTCGCCGCCCGGCGCCAGCGCGACGCCGCCACCCCGCTCGACTACCAGGTGCTGATCTACCCGGCCATCGACCCGATGACGGCGTCGGAGTCGTACGACGAGGTCGGCGGCTACGGCCTCGACCGCCAGTCGATGCGGCTGGCCTGGGAGGCCTTCGTGCCGGACCCGGCGCTGCGCTTCAGCCCCGACGTGGCGCCGCTGGCGGTCGCGGACCTGGCCGGGATGCCGCCGACGCTGCTGATCACGGCCGAGTACGACGTGCTGCGCGACGAGGGCGCCGACTACGCCGACGCGCTGCTGGCGGCCGGCGTCCAGGTGGTCCACGTCCGGTACGCGGGCGTCAACCACGGCTTCGCCCGCAAGCTGGCGCTCTTCGACGCCGCGCGGGCCGCCGCGGACCAGATCGCGGCGAGCCTGCGGGCCGCGCTGACGTTCTGATCCGCCTTTTGAAAGACTGCGGGTCATGCGCGTCTACCTGGGTTCCGACCACGCGGGCTTCGAGCTGAAGACCCACCTGGTCAACCACCTCAGCAAGCAGGATTACGACGTCGTCGACGTGGGTCCGCAGGCGTACGACCCCGAGGACGACTACCCGGCGTTCTGCCTGAACACCGGCGCCCGGGTGGTCGCCGACGAGGGCAGCCTCGGGATCGTCATCGGCGGCTCCGGCAACGGCGAGCAGATCGCCGCCAACAAGATCGCCGGGGTTCGCTCGGCGCTGGCCTGGAACGTCGAGATCGCCCAGCTCGCCCGCCAGCACAACGACTCGAACGTGCTCGCCATCGGCGGGCGCCAGCACACGCTGGACGAGGCCACCGCGATGGCCGAGGCGTTCCTGACCACGCCGTTCTCGGGCAGCGAGCGGCACGCCCGCCGGATCGGCCAGCTCGCCGAGTACGAGCGCACCCGGGAGCTGCCTGAGCTGCCGGAGAGCTGACCTCTATCGGTTCCGGGGCAGGTCCTCGCGCGGCATCCAGTTGCGCCGCACGATCGGCAGCTCGGCGTCGGCCTCGGCGAGCTGCTCCGGGGTCGGCCGGGCCGCGTCCCGGGCCCGCAGCGCGGCGCCGACGCTGACCTGGGACGATCCCGATCCGACGAGGCCACGCAGCCCCCGCTCGGACTGGTCGTCACCGCCGGCGCCCGCGCCGGAGGTCGGCCGGGAGCCGGGCGCGGGGCGCGGCCGGCCCGCGAAGGCGTTGCCGGCGGCCCGGGGCGGCCGGGCCGCGGGTCTCGGGCTCTCGGCGACGGGATCCAGCACCGGCGCGGTCGCCTCGACGGTCTCGCCGGTCACGGCCGGCGGGGGCGCGGCGGCGGCCGGGTCGGGCGGCGCGGTGGGCGCGGCCGAGGCCGATGAGGGGGGACGCAGGCGGCGGCGTCGGCGCTCGGGTTCACCCATGGCGCCGAACCTACCGCCGCCGGGCTCAATCAGAACACCTCGTTGGGATTCGGTAGGCGATGCCAGCCGAACGCGGTCGCGGCCCGGCGCAGCGCGCCCGGCGTCAGTTCGCGGACGGTGCCGGCGGCGGCGAGCGCCGCCAGCGACGTCGCTCCCAGGTAGGCCGAGCCCAGCTCCAGGATCGTGCAGGCCAGGTCGGCGGCGTCCTCGGTCGGCGTACAGGTGGCGGCGCCGTCCGGGTCGGCCCGCAGCCGCCAGCGGCCGGTGTTCGCCGGCAGCAGCGGGTCGGTGACGTCGAGGACCACGTCGACCGGCGCGGCGTACGCGCGGGCGGCGAGCGCCTTCGGCAGGTCGACGACGCGGACCCAGAGCCCGTCGACCAGGGTGCTGCCGAGCCGGCGCGGCTCGTCGACCAGGTACTGCAGCGGCTCGTCGACCGCCGCGAAGTGCATCGTCGCCGAGCGGGCCAGATCGGTCGTGAGCAGGAAGTTCCACAGGGCCGCGTAGGCGGCCGGGTCGGCGGCGACGACCTCGCGGATCTGCACCTCGCAGTCCGGGCCGAGGCGGTTCCAGCGGGACTTCGTGCGCCACAGCGCGTACCCGGTCGGGCCCTGCGGTGTGTCGTGCACCACGCCGTGCAGGGCGGTGGAGCCGTCGCGCTGCGACTCGATGTCGGAGAGCACGTAGCGCCACCACCGGTCGTCGCGGCTGGACCAGCCGGTGCGCTCGGGCCGGAGCTGCTCGTAGATCTTCGCGAACTCGGCGATCGCGTCCGCCGGCGTGACCATGCGCAGCCGGGCGCCGGAGCCGGGCGCGAGCGCCGCGGGCGGGCGTACCTCCCGGGTGGGGATCTCCACGCGGAGACGCTGCGCCGCCGGCCCGTAGCCGAACCGGGGATAGATCTTGGACTCGCTCGCCCAGAGGACGGCGATCGGCTCGCGGCCCGCGGCCGCGATGTCCTGCAGCTGGCGGTGCATCATCCGGGTGAGCAGCCCGCGCCGCCGGTGGGTCGGCGCGACACCGACGAGTGACACGTGTGCGGCCGGCACGACCGCACCGGGCACGGTCAGTTCCCTGCTGTACGCCGCCGCGTGGCCGACGACCGCACCGGCGTCGTCGGCGACCAGCGTGCGCTCGGCCTCGACGACCGAGCCCTCGGCGTCGCGGGCCTGCTGATCGAGCACCTCGTGGAACACGTGACCGAGCAGGTCGGAGACCTCGGCCCAGTCGTCGGCGTCGCCCGTCCTGATCCGGATCGCGAAGTCATCCATGGTGTTTGTGTAACGGAACCCGCGCGCGCTTGCGACCGATATTTGTTCGCTCGTTACTCTCGATGCAGGGCGGTGTCCGGCCGTACCGGGGGAGGGGAACGATGTCAGAGCAACCGCAGTGGCCTGAGCGGACGCTCAACATGCCACCGCAGGACCCCTGGGCCGAGCCGCCGACCGCGCGGACGGTGCCGCAACCCGGATCCGCGCCGCCGGCGCCGTCTCCGTTCTCCAGCGGCCGCGCCGCGGTGAACCCGCGCCCGCGCCCCCAGCAGTTCGTGGCGGAGCACGAACCGACCGGCACCGGCTGGCCCGGCGCCGAGGCGCCGCAGGAACGCCGTCCGCTCGGCTGGCACCTCGCTCAGCTGCGCCGCGGCGGCGAATGGAGCTTCGCGGGCCTGCTCTTCGCGTTCGTCTGCTGGGGCATCTGGGCGCTCTCCTCGGACGGCGACCTGACCACGCCGATCGTGGTGTTCATCGTGTCGGTACTGGTCGCCGCCGGTCTGTTCGCCCTGTCCCGGCTGGTGGGCCGGGTGATCCTGGAACGCCAGTTCGGCCGGGTTCGGCACACGGCCCGCGGCTCCCACATGGTGGCGGGGCTGTTCCTGGTCGGCGTGGGTATCGCACACCTGCGCCAGACGGAATGGGTGATGACCGCCTTCAACTGGGTCGTCGACCTGTTCCGGTAGGCCGCCCGGCCGATTTGCCGCCGGCAACGCCGGTGAACAGGGTTAACGGAGTGCAGTCATGGGCAAGACTGTGAGTTATGGCGTACCCACCCGAGGACCGTCGCCCCGCCGCCCCGGAGCCCGCCCCGCCGCCGCTGCCGCCGGAGCTGGCCGGAACCCTCGCTGGCCTGGAGGGCGCCGGTGAGGCGCCCCCGCCGCGGCGGCCGGACTCCTCGGTGCCGCGCACGCGTACGAGTGCGATCTGGTTCGGGGTGTGGGCCGGCGCCGTCGCGCTCATCCTGCTGATCATCTTCGTCGCGCAGAACACCGGGAACGTGCGGATCAGCTTCCTCTGGATGGACGGCCAGATCTCGCTGGCGCTGGCGATGCTGATCGCGGGCGTCTGCGGCGCGTTCGTCGCGATGGCCGTCGGCTCGGTCCGGATCATCCAGCTGCGCCGTCTGGTTCGCCGCCGGCCTTGACATGTGACCTTTTGGTCACATAACTTTGGGTCATGGCGGACGACGACCGGGTGTTCAAGGCCCTCGCCGACCCGACCCGCCGCTTCCTGCTCGACCTGCTCTTCGCTCGCGAGGGTCGCACCCTCACCGAGCTCGAGTCCGAGGTGGAGATGACGCGCTTCGGCGTGTCCAAGCACCTCAAGGTGCTCGAGGAGGCCGGGCTCGTGGTGGTGCGCCGGGAGGGCCGGGAGAAGTTGCACTTCCTCAATCCCGTGCCGATCCGGCTGATCCACGACCGCTGGATCGACAAGTACACCGAGCGTCACGTGACGGCGCTCGTTGACCTCAAGAGATCGTTGGAGGACGAGTCATGACCGACACCACCACCCAGGTGTACCGCGTGTGGATCAAGACGGACCCGGAGAAGATCTGGGCCGCGATCACGGAGCCCGAGTGGACGCGGCGCTACGGGCACGCCGCCCCGGCCTACTACGAGCTGAAGCCCGGCGGCGCCTACCGGTCCGAGGCCACCGAGGAGATGCGCGAGTTCGGCCGGCAGAACGGCTTCCCGATCCCGGACACCATCGTCGACGGCGAGGTGCTGGAGAGCGACCCGCCGCGGCTGCTGGTGCAGACCTGGCGGATGCTCATGGACCCGACGACGGCGGCCGAGCCGTTCACCAAGCTGACCTACCTGATCGAGGAGCTGAAGTCGGCGCCCGGCGTCTGCCGGCTCACCATCACCCACGAGCTCGTCGACGCGCCGGCGACGGCGACCATGGTGGCCGGTTCGCCGCTGGACGAGGCCGGTGGCGGCGGCTGGGCCTGGGTGCTCAGCGACCTCAAGTCGCTGCTCGAGACCGGCTCGCCGCTCAGCGCGGCCTGACCGGCCGGGGGTGCCGGCCCGCCGTCGCGGGCCGGTCCTCCTACCGGGACCAGGGCTCGGCGGGCCGGCGAATATGTCATTCGCCCTATCCCGGTCGCGGTTCGCCTGGCACTAGCTTTGCCTGCCAGCGCGACCCGCGCACGGATCGGAGATGACTGTGAAGTCCGGCAACTTCCACGCTTTCAGCGCCCCGCTGGCGACCCTGCTGGCATTGACGGCCGTCCTGGCCGGGTGCGCCGACGCCGCTGAGGAGCCGGCGTCGGGAGCCGCGCCGGTGAGCGTGCCGTCCCCGGAGGAGACCGTGGCGGCGACCGCGGACAGCGCGGCGAAGGCGGCGGCGCCGGACTCCTGCGACCTGCTCACGATCGCGGAGATCGACAAGCTGACCGGTCTCGCCGTGTCGATCCGCACGGACACGCCGGACCGGTGCATCTGGATCGTCGAGAAGCCGACGGACAGCCACTACGGCGGGCTCACCATCGGCGTGGAGGGCTACGCCACGGCGGAGAAGGCCGTGGAGGCGTTCAAGTGGTACGTCGACGAGCCGGTGCCGGGCATCGGCGACGAGGCGTCGTTCAAGAACGACGACCCCGCCTCGCTGGCCATCCGCGTCGGCGCCGCGAAGATCACAATCACCGAGCAGAACCCGGCCATCACCCGGGAGATCCTTTTTGAACTCGGTCGTTCCGCCGCCCGCAACGCCGCCTGATTCCGACGTTCGTCCACTCTTGCCGGACGGGACAGCCAGGAGTGGCGATTGTGCCGTGCGGGATACAGTCGTGGCTCTCATTGTGGCGCGTTTACGCGGAGCGAGGGATGCGATATGGCGACTGCCTCGATCGAGGTGTCCGGACCCGATGCGGAACGGCAGGCCGGGGAGTTGCGGGTGGCCCTGGGCCGGGCGGTGAAACCCGGTGAGAGTGTCTCCCCGGTCGAGGTACACCGGTCCCTGGAATTGGTGATCGCGGCGATCGGCCTGGTGTTCAGCGGCGTCGACGCGGCCAAGACGATCTGGGACTGGTGGAGCGAGCGTAAATCGCAGGGTACTCAGGTCAGGATCATTCTCGACGACGGTGCCATTGTTGATCTTTCTGGAGTGGATCAGGAACGGTTGGAGATCGAACTCCAACGTCGAGCGAAAGCCGGGCGGTGAGGGCCCACGGCGATGGAACAGTTCGAGATGGAGATCTTCCCGCAGACCTCCGACTACTCCGAGATTCGGCTTTCGCACGGCGACGCGCTGCGGACCCGTGGCCTGGACGGAAAGGCGATCGACGACCTGATCGAGGTGGTCGGACGCATTTACGCCGAGGACTCCATGGCGCAGCGGGTCTTCGGCGCCGCGCAGCTGCGTGAGCTCGGCAAGCAGCTCTATCACTTCCTCGACGGCGACGAGCGGTGGCTGGGCGAGGTAGCGGGCGACCCGCGGGGTGTGGTCCTGCGGATCTCGGCGGAGGCGCGGCTGCGTCACCTGCCCTGGGAACTGGTCGTCAAGGACGACGTGCACCTCGCCGTCAACGAACGCACGCCGCTGCTGCCGATCCGGGCCTGCAGCGCGATCGCGGCCGTCGCCGCCGAGGCCAAGGCACAAAACCGGCCGCTGCGCGTGCTGTTCATGGCCGCCTCGCCCGAGGGGGTCGAGCCGGTCCTGAGCTACGAGGCCGAGGAGTCCGGGATCCTGACCGCGACCGCCGACACCGGCACGGACCTCGTGGTCGAGGAGAGCGGGACCCTGGAAGGGCTGCGTTTCACCGCGGAGTCGTACGGCGCCGGCTACTTCGACGTCCTGCACCTGAGCGGCCACGCCACGATCCAGGACGGTCAACCCAAGTTCCTGATCGAGAACGAGCTCGGCGGGCCGGTCCTGGCCTCGGCCGACGAGATCGCCCGCGCGATGGTCGGCCAGTGGCCGCGCGTGGTGTTCGTCTCGGGATGCCTCACGGGCGGCGCCGCCGGCAACGGAACCATCCCGTCGATGAGCGAGAGCCTGGTCAACTCGGGCGCCCCGGTCGTGCTGGGCTGGGCGCTGCCGGTCGGCGACGTCTCGGCCACCATGTTCGCGACGTACCTCTACCGGGCGCTCGCCGCCGGGCAGCGGCTCGACCTGTCCGTGGTGCGGGCCCGCCAGCAGCTCTACGGCGAGCAGAGCCGCAGCTGGCATCTGCTGCGCGTCTACGCCGACAAGTCGCCGCTGACGCCGATGGTGACGCCGCTGAACACCCCCGGGCGCGGCCGGATCCGGGTTCGTCACGCGGCCGACGAGTTCCTCGACCCGCAGACGCAGATCTCCCGGGTCGCCTCGCGCACCAACTTCGTCGGGCGCCGGCGGGTGATTCAGCGCTGCCTGCGTACGCTCAAGCAGCCCCTCGGCACGCCGGGCGCGGCACAGGCCCTGGTGCTGCAGGGCATGGGCGGCCTGGGCAAGAGCACCCTCGCCTCCCGGCTGCTGGAGCGCATGCCGACACACCAGCGGGCGGTCTGGTTCGGCCGGGTCGACCTCACCAAGTTCCGGGAACTGACCTCGAAGGTACGGTTCCAGAGCCTCGACCAGCAGATCGAGGCGGCCGCGGTGCTCGCCAAGGACGAGGTCGACCTGTACACGCGGCTCACCTACCTGTTCGACGGACCGCTCGGACAGGTGCCCTGCCTGCTGGTCTTCGACGACTTCGAGCAGGGCAACCTCGAGGAACGCGACGGCGGCCACGTGCTCTCGCCCGAGATGGCGAAGATCCTCCCGGCCCTGCTCAAGGCCATCGACGAGACCAACAGCCCGAGCCGGGTCATCATCACCAGCCGCTACCAGTTCCCGGCGCCGCCCGGGGTGACCCTGCGCGTCGAGGCGCTCGAGACGTTCACCGACGTCGAGCAGGTCAAGAAGGTGGCGAACCTGCCGAACCTGCGCCCCGAGTCCGTCATCCCCACCGCCGTCAAGGAACGGGCGGTCGCGGCCGCCAGCGGCAACCCCCGGCTGCTCGACTGGCTCGACCGGATCCTGCCCGACGCCACCCTCGACGTGGACGCCCTGATGGCCGCCATCGAGAACGAGGCCGACCGGTTCCGCAAGGAGAACATCTTCGCCCAGAAGCTGCTCGGCACCCAGCCGATGGAGCTGCAGAAGATGCTGGCCCGGCTCAACGTCGTCGAGCTGCCCATCCCTTCCGCGACCGTCTTCGCCATCCAGGACCATCCCGAGGCGCAGACCCACGTCCGGCGGGCCGTCCAGCTCGGCCTGCTCGAGGAGGGCACCGACCCGGAGACCAACGAGCCGCGCTACTTCGTCTCCAACGTCCTTCGGCCCCTGATCAGGCCGCTCATCACCGACGACGAATACCGCGAGGCCTGCGCCGCCGCGGCGCGATCGCTCTACCAGATCTGGGTCACGGCCGAGCCGGCCGTGGACGCCGAACCGGAACCATGACCTCGACGGCCCGGCTCGTGGAGGTGCACCGCCTGGCGGTGGCCGGCCGCGAGGCCGGCATCGCGAGTGCGGTAGGAGACCGGGTCGGCCGGGTGTGGCTGGCCCGGTCGCGGTTCGCCGACGTGGTCCGCCTGGCCGAGCAGACCCTCACCCTGGGCGAGGACCCCGCCGCCTACTACCACCTGGGTTGGGCCAAACAGGTCACCGGCTTCCCGGCCGAGGCGCTGGCCGTCTACGAGCGCGCGCTGAGCCTGTACCGGGCCGCACACGAGCGTGGAAACGAGGCCGCCGCCCTGAGCAACATCGGCGGCGTGTACGACGGCTGGGGCGACCGAAAGCGGGCGCTGGACTATTACGGTCAGGCCCTGCCGATCCTGCGCGAGGTCGGTGACCGGGCCGGCGAGGCCGCCACGCTGAACAACATCGGCCACGTGTACGACGGGCTCGGTGAACTCCAGCAGGCGCTGGACTACTTCGGCCAATCCCTGCCCATTCGCCGGGAGGTCGGCGACCGGGGCGGCGAGGCTGTCACGTTGAGCAACATCGGCCACGTCTTCTCGGCGGCGGGCGACGCGCAGCGGGCGCTGGACTACTACGGTCAGGCCCTGCCGATCCTGCGCGAGGTCGGTGACCGGGCCGGCGAGGCCACCACGCTGAACAACATCGGCCGGGTCTTCGACGGTGTGGGCGACCGGCAGCGGGCGCTGGAGTACTTCGGTCAGGCCCTGCCGATCACGCGGGAGGTCGGCAACCGGGCCGGCGAGGCCAACACGCTGAACAACATCGGCCACGTGTTCCACGGCCTGGGCGACCGGCAGCAGGCGCTGGGCTACTACCGGCAGTCGCTGCCGATCGTGCAGGAGGTGGGCGACCGGGTCGGCGAGGCCGTCACGCTGAACAACATCGGCGGCGTGTACGACGGGCTGGGCGACCCGCAGCAGGCCCTGGACTACTACGGCCGGGCACTGCCGATCCGCCGCGAGGTCGGTGACCGGGTCGGCGAATCGGTCACGCGGTTCAACATCGCGATGATCCACCGCCAGCTGGGCGAGCTCGACCGCGCCGTCGCCGAACTGGAACAGGTGGTGGAGCTGGACCGCCAGGTCGGCCACCCCGACCTGGCATCCGACACCGCCATGCTGGAACAGGTCCGCCGCGAACGAGGATGATGAGATACATCCATGGAGCTCACCAAGCAGTTCAGCGACGATCAGTACGCCGCCGCGCTGGAGTCGTGGTCGTGGCTGGACCTGAGCGGCAAGACGCCCCGCTTCGCCTCACTGTTCGGAAACATCTTCCTGGAGGACGAACACGGCGCGTGGTGGTTCCTCGACACACTCGGCGGTGAGCTCACGCCGCTGTGGGCAAGCCGGGCCGACCTGATCGCCGACCTGGAGACGGAGGACGGCCAGGACCAGTACCTGTTGGGCGCGCTGGCCATGGCCGCATTCCACCGGCGCGGCCTGAGCCTGAACGACGACGAGGTGTACGCCTACGCGCCGCCACCCATCGTCACCGGCAGCTTCAGCGTCGACGAGATCCAGGTGTTCAAGTTCTCGGTCGTCGTCAACATCGCCGGACAGCTTCACCAGCAGCTTCAGGTCTAGGGTGCCCCCGTGGACCGGCCGTTTCGGCTACGGGGCGGAAGCCGCCACCCTTCTCGCGGAACGCGACCGCGCCCGGCACAGGGATGCCCGCCGGGCGCGTTCATCGGAAGGGTGGCGGAGAGATCGTCAAACCGTGAACTGGCCGACAAGGGTCTGTAGCTTGCTGGCGAGGCCAGACAGTTCGTTCGCGGTCTGGCGGGTTTCCCCGACCCCCAGGTAGGTGTCCTGAGCTGCCTTGGCGACCACCGTGATGGTGTCGCTGATGTTGACGGCGCCGGTTGCGGCTTCAGCAACGTTGCGGCCGATCTCGCTGGTGGTCGCGGTCTGTTCCTCAACGGCTGAGGCGATGGTGTTCGAGTACCCGTTGATCCGTTCGATGACATCCGTGATCTCACCGATCGCCGTGACCGCGGCACTGGTATCCGTTTGGATGACCTTGATGCGGCTGGAGATCTCGTCGGTGGCCTTGGCGGTCTCCTGAGCCAGGTCCTTCACCTCGGAGGCGACCACCGCGAAGCCCTTGCCGGCCTCGCCCGCGCGGGCGGCCTCGATGGTGGCGTTGAGCGCCAGCAGGTTGGTCTGCTCGGCGATCGAGGTGATCACCTTGACGATGTCGCCGATCTCGGCGGACGAGGCGCCGAGCTTGCCCATGGTGCCGTTGGCGGCCTGGGCGACCAAGACGGCGTTCTGGGCGATCCCGGCGGCGTCGGTGGCGCTGCCCGCGATCTCCCGGATGGACGCGGTCATCTCCTCGACGGCGGCCGCGACGGTGTCGACGTTCGCCGAGACCTGTCCAGCCGCCGTCGACACCGCGTCGGCTTGGCCGCTGGTCTGCTCGGCGGTGCCGGCGATCTGGGTGCTGGCGGTCGCCATCCGCTGGGCGGATTCGGTCAGTGTCTGACTGCTGCCGCTGATCTGCCCAACGGTGGCGCGCAGGGTACCGCAGGCGCGGTTCAGCTCGCCGGCCATTTGTCCGATCTCGTCCCGGCTGTCCGCGTCGCTACTGCGGGTCAGGTCGCCGTCGGCGATGGCGCGGATCACTTCCGACAGGCTACGTACCCGCCGCGCCAGGCCGCGAGCCACCAGCAGTCCGAACGATCCGGCAAGCAGCAGGCCCACAGCGAGCACGGAGATGGTGATCGTGCGTGCGGTGGTGTACCGCTGGCCGGCGTCGACGGCGTCGGCGGCGGCCTCGGCGTTCTCGGCGGCGATCAGCTCGTTCAGGTGGGTCATGGCCTGTTTCGCGGCCGGGTCCAGCTCGTTCTCGCGGATGTGTTCCACGTCCGCATGGCGTTTGCTGGCGGGTAGGAAGCTGGTGTCCCGCGCGGTGCGGTAGCGCTGCCACGCCGCCTCCAGCCGGGTGAGCAGGGCGGGGTCAACGGTGATCTTCTGGTACTCCTGCGCATCCTGCTGGAACGTCGCGTCGGCGGTCTTGATCTCCTGCTCGTAGCGGGCCTTGTGGGCGTCCGAGGTGCTCAGGGCGTGCTTGAGCACCGAAGACCGCATGGCACCGATGTCGACGGCGATCCTCTCCAGGTGCTGACCGGGCACGATGCTGCCGGTGTACAGCTCGTTGACTGCGGCGCTGAGCTGTGACATCTGCGCTATCGCGAAGGCCCCGATGCCGGCGCCAACCGCCGACAGCACGACCACGACAAGGAGGATCTTGGTGTATAGGCGGCGGTCGCGCATCCAGCGCGTCGCTACGCCGGGCCGCTTGCGGGTAGTCGATACTTCAGCAGTCATTGCCATCGCCTGGGCTTTCAACCGGAGGTGCGCCAGTAGGTTTTGCCTGTTGAATCGGTGGCGCCGCTCGGATCTCGCTGAGGTTGCGACCCAGCTCATACGCCGCCCGTCACCGTGGCCCGGGCTGCAAGATCATCTAGGGCTCTGGAACGACGAAGGCCCAGGCTCGGGATATGCTCCCTGACCTGGGCCTCCGTACTCGGAGCGGGCGACGAGAATCGAACTCGCGTAGTCAGTTTGGAAGATCGTTTCCACTGGGGTGGTCTGACCGAAACGCCTGCTCAGTATGGGTGACTGACTGCCCGCTCGTGCCCGCTCACGGCCCCTGTTGATCAGGGCTACTGGCCCGTCAATGGCCCGGATTCACGCGCCGACCCAGCCACTCGCAGCCCCGCCGGCGATTCTCCCGCGTTGACCACATGTCCCGGTGGCAAGCCGCGAAGCGGTGCGGCAGCGATCGACGGAAGCACGGCGGTGGGTGACCACCCGCGGCGATCGTCAAGGCCGGTCCGCGGGCCTGGGTTTGTCGCCGGTGGGCGCCACGATGTCTCCGGCGGCCTGGATGGCATCGAGGAAGCGCCGAAAGACCGGCCAGGGGAGTGTCCAGCGGCCGTGCATGGTTAGTGTCACGTGGTCGGCAGGCATCGGGGTGAACGGGCCATTCTCCGGCGTTGCGTCGGGGATGCGGACGTCGAGGTAGTTGTTCTCGGTGGCGTCCGGGTCGACTTCGGACAGCTCGTAGCTCCACGAGTCGGCGTCGCCGTTGTGGAAATGGTTGACCTCGAACCGTTGGCTTCCGTGTGACCAAGCGTTGATTGTCAACGGGAGCGCCGTCGCCTCGGCTGACAAGTCGCGTTCCCCGTCGACCAGGTCACCGCTGGAGTCGAGCTGGTCAATCAGCTTCTTCAGGATGAGCCAGGGAACGACGCCGCCACCGGCGTGGACTACGACGTGTTGAGCCGGCCTCGGCGTGAACGGCCCGTCCGGAGTCGCGTCGGGGATGTCGATGGCCAGGTATGGCCCGGTGCCGGGGGATCCGGTCAGCCCGGTCAGCTCGTAGTGCCAGGCAGCGTCGGGGAGGCTGTACATCGAGATGATTTCGTACAGCTTGCCGTCGTAGGACCAGATCTCCATCGTCGGATGATCGCAGCCTCCGTCGAGGACGCCGAATAAGTTCCCGTTGGCCGGCCCGCCGGCCGATGCCGTCCGAAGGCCGCCATCAGGCCGAGCGGTCCGGCCGCGCCGCGCTTGCGCGGCGCCTTGATCCAGAAGAGATCAATTCGGCAGTGAGGCGCGCAGTAGACATGTGACCCGACGATTGATGTGCGACGCGGATCCGCCAGGTGATGCGCGACAGACGTTCTCGGGGTTGGCAGTAGGGCGTCGGGACTCATCGCTTTGGTGAGGGAGTGCTGTCGGTTGGCTGCGGAAGCGTCGTCGGTGGTGGCTTTGGATCACGCGTTCGGGGTTGGGTGTGGTCGCTGTCAGATCATGGTCGTTGAGGTCGACCGTGTCGGTGTCGGTCGTATCGTGCTCGCCGTGGTGGAGGACTTCCGGCTGCTGGGTGAGGGTGGCTGGTGCCGGAAATCGCGGGTGCGGGGCAGGCACGGTGCCGAGTTGACGGCCAACGGTGGGCAGGCCGGGAGGGAACCTTGGTTCGCGATAGGTCGACTGTCACGGTCGCCCGATGGGTGGAGGTGCACCGGCTGGCGGTCGCGGGCCAGGAGCCCGCGATAGCCCGGGATCTCGGGGGCCGGGTGTCGGGGCTGTGGCTGCCCAGATCCCGGTTCGCGGACGTGGCCGCACTGGCCACCGCAACCCTGTCGCTCGGCCCGGACGCCGGATCCTTCTACGACCTGGGCTGGGCACAATCCTCCACCGGGCAGCCCCGAAAGGCTCTGGCCAACTACGAGCACGCGCTCCACCGGTACCGCAAGGTCGGCAACCGCGGCGGCGAGGCTGCCGCCCTCAGCGGCATCGGCCTCGTTTACAACGGGCTCGGGGACCGGCCGCAGGCCCTGGCCTACTTCCAGGAGGCCCTGTCCATCCGGCGGGAGGTCGGCGACCGCGAAGGCGCGGCCGCGACCCTTAACAGCATCGGCCTCGTGTACGACGGGCTCGAAGACTGGCAGCAGGCCCTGGCCTACTTCCAGCAGGCCCTGCCCATCGCCCGGGAGGTCGGCTCTCGCGTCGGCGAAGGCGCAACCCTCAACAGCATCGGCCTCGCGTACAACGGGCTCGGGGACCGGCCGCGGGCCCTGGCCTACTGCCAGCAGGCTCTGCCCATCACTCGGGAGGTCGGCGACCGCGCCGGCGAAGCCGCCACCCTCAACAACATTGGCCTCGTTCACAACGGGCTCGGGGACCGGCCGCAGGCCCTGGCCTACTACCAGCAGGCCCTGTCCATCCGGCGGGAGGTCGGCGACCGTGCCGGAGAAGCTACTACTCGGTACAACATCGCGATGATCCACAGGGCGGAACGGAATCTCGACCAAGCCGTCGGCGAACTTGAAATCGTCGTCGACCTCGACCGCCAAGTCGGCCACCCTAATCTCGAGTCGGACACCACCGCGCTCGAACAGGTACGCCAAGAACGAGCAAGAGATCGGAGAGGGACCTGATCACTCGATCGATCGGCATGGTTGAACATCCGACCTGAGTCGCCGAGATTGACTGCGCCGTTCTGCCGCCGACATGGCGCGCCTGACCGTCGCACGTCACGTGACGGACGCCTGTCGCACATCAGTTGTCGGGTCAAAGGGACTCCTCGCCGCTGTCCCGTCATGGCTGATGCTTGACACCTGCCGTGCGACGCTAGCGCTGCTTCGTTACTTGGTGATCAGGGCGCGTTCCACCGGGACCGGTTGACCCTCTCGCACTTCCAGGACTGCCCGGGGCGAGCCGGCCGAGAAATCAGGTTCGGGCGTTGCCTTGTGCTCTCCGCGTACGGGGAGCGGTGGATCGCCGAACGCAACCTCGCCCCGCGTACCCGCCAGGGCTACGAGTACCTGTTAGTTCTGCACATCAGGCCACACCTCGGCGCGCTGGCTCTCGGCGCGGTCTAGCCGGCCACGATCCGTGCATGGCGGCGCATCCTGATCGACGGCGGCACGCCCGAGCCGCAGGCGGTCAAGGCATACGCCCTGCTCCGGGCCATCTTCAACACGGCGATGAAGGGGGACGAGATCATCCGGCAGAATCCGTGCCGGATCAGCGGCTATGACCGCTATCACACTCCCGAGCGCCCCACGGCGAGCATCGCCCAGGTCTTCGCGCTCGCGGACGCCATGCCGACTCACTTCTCGGCCCTGGTCGTCGTCGCCGCGCTGTCGGGCCTGCGCTGGGGCGAGCTGGCCGCGCTGCGCCGGCGTGACGTCGACCTGGACGCCGCGCTCGTCCGGGTGCCGCGCAAGCTCGCCGTGTTGGACGGCCGGGTGGAGTTCGGGCCGCCGAAGTCCGCGGCCGGGGTCCGGGTCGTCGCGCTGCCGGCCGCCGCCGTCGAAGCGCTCACGGCGCACCTGGCCGCCTTCGTCGACGGCCACCCGGACGTGCTGATCTTCACAGGGGCGAAGGGCCGCGTGCTGCGGTCGAGTTCTTTCGGCAAGGCGTCCGGCTGGCGCGAGGCGGTGGCGTCGGTCGGGCTGCCCGGTTTCCACTTCCACGATCTGCGGCACACCGGGAACACCCTCGCCGCGTCCTCCGGTGCGAGCACTCGGGAGCTGATGCATCGGATGGGTCACTCAACGATGCGGGCGGCGCTGATCTATCAGCACGCGACCAGCGAGCGGGACCGTGAGATCGCCTCGGCGATGGACCGCCGGATCGCCAAGCAGTCCGGCAGGAAGACGGCGAAGGGTAAGAAGGCCGGCGGCCGGAAGAAGAAGGACGAGCGACCCTCGGGCTGAGCTAGTGGCCCGCCAATGGCCGCAAGATCATCTAGGGCTATGGAACGACGAAGGCCCAGGCTCGGGATATGCTCCCTGACCTGGGCCTTCGCGCTCGGAGCGGGCGACGAGAATCGAACTCGCGTAATCAGTTTGGAAGACTGAGGCTCTACCATTGAGCTACGCCCGCGTGACACCGCACTACTGCGCGGTGCCGGGGTCAGCCTACTGAATGCGGGCGCGGCATGCGAACCCGATATCCCCCGCGTGGCGCACGCGGGTGACGCCGCGGCACACGACACGCGGTGGACCGCATACACTTGCCGTCGCCACGGGGTGTGGCGCAGCTTGGTAGCGCACTCGCTTTGGGAGCGAGGGGCCGTGGGTTCAAATCCCGCCACCCCGACTTCACCAACACACGAAGAGATCCATCAAGGAGTACGCCTGTGAAGAGCACCGTCGAGACTCTGAGTCCGACTCGGGTGCGGCTCGCCATCGAGGTGCCGTTCGACGAGCTGAAGCCCAGCCTGCTGAAGGCGTACCGTGAGATCGGTTCTCAGGTTCAGATCCCGGGCTTCCGCCGGGGAAAGATCCCCGCAGCGGTCATCGATCAGCGCGTCGGCCGGGGTGCGGTCCTCAACGAGGCCGTGCAGGAGGCCATCCCGCAGCAGATCCTGGCCGCGGTGCGCGAGCACGACGTCAAGACGCTCGGCCGCCCCGAGGTGGAGATCACCGAGTTCGCGGACAACGAGCCGCTGAAGTTCACCGCGGAGGTCGACGTCCGTCCGGAGATCACCATTCCGGACCTTTCGGGCATCACCGTCGAGGTTCCGGCCGTCGAGATCGGCGATAACGAGATCGACGAGCAGATCTCCGGCCTGCGTGAGCGCTTCGCCACCCTCAAGACCGTCGACCGTCCGGCCGCGGAGGGCGACTACGTCCAGCTCGACCTCCGGGCGACCGTCGACGGCGAGGAGGTGCCCGGCGGCTCCGCGACCAACATCTCGCACGAGGTCGGCAGCAAGCAGCTTCTCCCCGGCCTCGACGACGTCCTCGTCGGCCTGGTCACGGGCGCCGACGCCACGTTCACCACGCAGCTGGTCGGCGGCGACTTCGCCGGCCGCGACGCCGAGGTGGCCGTCACGGTGCGTAGCGTCAAGGACAAGCAGCTGCCCGAGATCGACGACGAGTTCGCGCAGCTGGCGAGCGAGTTCGACACCCTCGACGAGCTCAAGGCCGACCTCAAGGAGCGGCTGGGCAAGGTCAAGAAGGTCGAGCAGATCTACGCCGCCCGCGACGAGGCGCTCAAGCAGCTCGTCGAGGCCGCCGACATCCCGGCGCCCGAGGGCATCGTCAAGGACGAGGTCGAGGGCCGCAAGCAGGCGATGACCGACCAGCTCGAGCGCATCGGCGCCAGCCTCGAGGACTACCTGACCTCCGAGGAGAAGACCGAGGAGCAGATCGACACCGAGCTGACCGAGGCGGCCACCGAGGGCGTCCGGATCCAGCTGCTGCTCGACACGATCGCGGACGCGGAGGAGATCCAGGTCTCCGACGACGAGTTCGGCCACGAGATCGTGCACCGCGCCCAGCGCGCGCAGATGCAGCCCCAGCAGTACTACGACCAGCTCGTGAAGTCGGGTGCGGCCGCGGCCGTCTTCGGCGACGTGCGCCGCGGCAAGGCCCTGGCCAACGTCATGGAGCAGGTCACGATGAAGGACTCCGACGGCAACACGCTCAGCCTCGATGACCTCCGCGAGGCCTCCGAGGACGAGCACGCCGGGCACAACCACTGATATCCGCCTCGGTTCGGCCGCCGCGCGCCCCTCGCGGCACGCGGCGGCCCACGCTTTTTTTCGGGTACGGCGGGAGCCGATGCGCTGTCAGCGAACACCTGCCCGAGCGGGAAGCTGATGCGGATGCGACCGGTTAGGTTGGTTCTACGACGGACAACCTGTCGGCCGGATCCCTCGGCCGACACAGTCAGCTGTGAAGGGCTGCCATGACCGATCTGCACATCCCTGCAAGTCCCACGCTGCGTGGTGACTCCCTCAGTGGCAACCTGGACGACTCGGTCTACAACCGCCTCCTGCGTGAGCGGATCATCTTCCTCGGCAGCGAGGTGACCGATCAGGTTGCCAACCGCATCTGCGCACAGCTGCTGCTGCTCTCCGCGGAAGACCCCGAGCGCGACATCAACCTGTGGATCAACTCGCCGGGTGGTTCCGTCTACTCCGGCATGGCGATCTACGACACCATGCAGTTCATCGACAACGACGTCTCCACCGTGGCCATGGGCATGGCCGCGTCGATGGGGCAGTTGCTGCTCTGTGCCGGCACGGCGGGCAAGCGCTACGCGCTGCCGCACGCGCGGATCATGATGCACCAGCCGTCGGGTGGCATGGGCGGCACGGCCGCCGACATCGCCATCCAGGCCGAGCAGATGCTCTACACCAAGCGCATGTTCCAGGACCGGGTGGCCTTCCACACCGGCCAGGACCAGGCGCAGATCGAGGCCGACTCCGACCGGGACCGCTGGTTCACGGCCGAGGAGGCCAAGAACTACGGCTTCATCGACAAGGTGATCACGGGTGCCACGCAGGTTCCCGAGGGCGCCGGAACGCTGAACTGAGGAGCTGACAATGACCGACCTGACGATGCCTCCCGGGTTCGCTCCGGTGCACAACCGCTACGTCCTGCCCTCGTTCGTCGAGCGCACGTCGTACGGCGTGAAGGAGTCGAACCCGTACAACAAGATGTTCGAGGACCGGATCATCTTCCTCGGCGTCCAGGTGGACGACGCGTCGGCCAACGACGTGATGGCCCAGCTGCTGACGCTGGAGAGCGCCGACCCGGACCGCGACATCCTGATGTACATCAACTCGCCCGGTGGGTCGTTCACCGCGATGACGGCGATCTACGACACGATGCAGTATGTCCGCCCGGACATCAGCACGGTCTGCCTCGGCCAGGCGGCCAGCGCGGCCGCGGTGCTGCTCTCCGGCGGCACCCCCGGCAAGCGGATGGCGCTCCCGCACTCGCGGATCATCATCCACCAGCCGGCCACCGAGGGCGGCTACGGCCAGGGCTCGGACATCGAGATCCAGGCCCGCGAGATCATGCGCATGCGTACCCAGCTCGAGGAGATGCTCGCGAAGCACTCCAACCAGTCGGTGGAGAAGGTCCGCAAGGACATCGACCGCGACAAGATCATGACGGCCAGCGAGGCCAAGGAGTACGGCCTGGTCGACACCGTCCTGGCCACCCGTAAGAAGAGCCTGCAGAACGCCGGCGTCTGAGCATCGACGTGTCATGTCGGGGGTCGGTCAGCGCGCGCTAGACTGACTGACCCCTGACACGCCCGTTTTGGGGGGTCGGAGAACTGCCCGACAGCGGGTAACGTCGAGCCAGCAACCTCAGTAACGCGGGTCGGCAGACGATGAACTCTGTAGGACGTTGTTTGGCGACGAGGAAACCATCCTCAGGCCAGGGGCCGGCATGAGCCGGCCGATGAGCGCAGGGAGAACGTAGGTGGCACGGATCGGCGACGGTGGCGACCTACTGAAGTGCTCCTTCTGTGGGAAGTCCCAGAAGCAGGTCAAGAAGCTCATCGCGGGCCCTGGTGTCTACATCTGCGACGAGTGCATCGACCTCTGTAACGAGATCATCGAGGAAGAGCTGGCCGAAACCGGCGAGGTGAAGTGGGAAGAGCTTCCCAAGCCGATGGAGATCTGCCAGTTCCTCGACAACTACGTGGTCGGGCAGGAGCAGGCCAAGAAGGCCCTCTCGGTTGCTGTCTACAACCACTACAAGAGGATTCAGGCCGAGTCGGCAGGCGCGCCCGGAGGTGGCAGCGACGTCGAGGTGGCCAAGTCCAACATCATGCTCATCGGCCCCACCGGCTGCGGTAAGACCCACCTGGCGCAGACGCTGGCCCGGATGCTCAACGTCCCGTTCGCGATCGCGGACGCCACGGCGCTGACCGAGGCCGGCTACGTCGGCGAGGACGTCGAGAACATCCTGCTCAAGTTGATACAGGCCGCCGACTACGACGTGAAGCGCGCCGAGCAGGGCATCATCTACATCGACGAGGTCGACAAGATCGCTCGCAAGAGCGAAAACCCGTCGATCACCCGCGACGTGTCCGGCGAGGGCGTCCAGCAGGCCCTGCTGAAGATCCTCGAAGGTACGGTGGCGAACGTGCCGCCGCAGGGCGGCCGCAAGCACCCGCACCAGGAGTTCATCCAGATCGACACCACCAACGTGCTGTTCATCGTCGGTGGGGCGTTCGCGGGCCTGGACCGGATCATCGAGTCCCGGGTCGGCCAGGGCGGCGTCGGCTTCGGCGCACACCTGCGCTCGATCTCGGACCGCGACACGGACGACATCTTCAGCAAGGTCATGCCCGAGGACATGCTGAAGTTCGGCCTGATCCCCGAGTTCATCGGCCGGCTGCCCGTCATCACCACCGTGCGCAACCTCGACCGCCAGGCGCTCATCAAGATCCTCACCGAGCCCCGCAACGCGTACGTGAAGCAGTACCAGCGGCTCTTCGAACTCGACGGCGTCGAGCTGGAGTTCGACACCGGCGCCCTCGAGGCGATCGCCGACCAGGCGATGCTCCGTGGCACCGGCGCCCGCGGCCTGCGCGCCATCATGGAAGAGGTCCTCCTCTCCGTGATGTACGAGGTGCCCAGCAACCCCGACGCCGCCCGGGTGCTCATCACCCGTGAGGTCGTGGTGGAGAACGTCATCCCGACGATCGTCCCCCGCGAGTTCGTCGGTCGCCGGGCCCGTCGCGAACGCGAGGAGAAGTCGGCCTGACCGCACCACACGGACTTCCGGAGGTCCTGGCCCGGGTCGAGCACCGCGAACGACTCCCGACCGACCCCTGGCTCGAGCTCGTGCCACCACCGTCGCCCCAACGGGCGGCGGTGGTGTCGTTTCCCGGCCATGTCGTGGTGGCCGCCGACGTCGACCGGTGCTGGGTCGACTCCCGGCTCGGCACCGACGACGACCTCAGCGCACCGCTCTCACCGGGGTTCCTCGGCGCCCTCGAGGAGCGCCTGGTCCTGACCGCCGGCAACATCGACGCGGTGCTGCTCGCCCCGCCGACGCCCGGCAAACCGGCGATCCCGCTCTCGCCGATCGCGGACAGCGACCACCCCCGGGTGGCCCGCGCTCGGCAGTACCGCCAGGACGTACGGGCCTGGACGTACGGGCCCGCGCTGCTCGTCCTGGGCCGGGGCCTCGCCGGCCGCTGGGAGGCCGCCGTCGAGGTGGCGGAGGGTGCCCGCAACGGGGGCCTGGGACGCTCTCTCGCGGCCGCCGCCCGTCAACTGGTACCCGACGGCCGGCCCGTGTGGGCGCAGGTCGCTCCGGGCAACGCGGCGAGCCTGCGCGCGTTCCTGGCGGCCGGCTACCAGCCCGTCGGCGCCGAGGCCCTGTTCATGCCGCCGCCTCGCTGAGCCCTCGTTCCTGGGAGCGGCGGGCGCGTGGCGTTGGCCGTACGCTGGCAGTCATGCGCGTCGCCGTATGCCAGCTGAACGCTCGGGACGATCGGGCCGCGAATCTGGCCGCCGCCCGCGACCTGCTTGGCCGCGCGGCCTCGGCCGGCGCGGACCTCGCGGTCCTGCCCGAGTACGTGGACTACCTGGGCCGGTCCGCCGGCCGGCCGAAACCCGAACCGGTCGACGGCGAGTTCGCCGAGTTCTTCTCCGCCGCCGCCCGCGAGCTGGGCATCTGGGTGCACGCCGGCTCCTTCCACGAGGCCGGCCCGGACGACGCGCGGACCTACAACACGTCGCTGGTCTTCGACCGCTCCGGCGAGCTCGCCGCCTCCTACCGCAAGATCCACCTGTACGACGTGGAGATCCCCGGCCGGGTGTCCTACCAGGAGTCCCGCTCGGTGGCACCGGGCGACAAGACCGTGGTGACCGACATCGACGGCGTCCGCACGGGCCTGTCGATCTGCTACGACCTGCGCTTTCCGGAGCTCTACCGGCGCCTGGCCGTCGAGGGCGAAGCCCGGATGATCGTGGTGCCGGCGGCGTTCATGATGCACACGGGGCGTGACCATTGGGAGGTCCTGCTCCGCGCCCGCGCGATCGAGAACCAGTGCTACGTGCTCGCGGCCGGCCAGATCGGCGACCATGATCCCGGCCGCACCTGCTTCGGCCGCAGCATGATCATCGACCCCTGGGGGACGGTGCTGGCGCAGGCGCCGGACACGGCCGGCGTCGTGACGGCGGACATCGATCTGGGCCGGCTGGAGGAGATCCGCAGCGAGCTGCCGAGCCTGGCCAACCGCCGTTTGTAGCCCGCCTCCCTACGGCCTCCAAAGCTCCCCGGCGCAGGCATCCTCGGCGACGCCGCCACGGCTAGGGCGTGCATCGCCTGCTTGAGATTCCGGCGATCTGGAGTAGCTCCGCCGTGGCCGGCTTCGGTGTGCCTCGCCCGCGGAAGTCACCGCGAGCTGCAGTGAGGCGATCTCGAGCCGTTCCTGTCGGCTGGTTACGGTGTGTATCGCCAACCCGCGCTGCTTCGGGTTCAAGGCAGGTCTTGCCCGGTGGTCGATGCGCGATGCTGGGCCGGTTGGCCAGACCGGCGTCGCCCTCGGCCCTCACCGGGCCGGCCGTTTGTAGCCGGTCCGTGGGAACAGCCGAGTCCGTGACCACCTGAGCGACCGAGACGCCCTTGGCCACGTCACGTGTGATCAGCACAGCCACCTGCCATGCGAAGACCTCGGGTCTCGGAGGAAGCGTCGCAACTCGCACCTCGTCGGAGGTCTACTCACATCAAGCCACACGCCGTCAAAGGCCTCGCCACCATGGGTTTCCGCGGGAGGCTCCGGCGGTGCGGGTGAGTCGATCTGGAGTCGGCCGACTGTTGCCGCACCGCCGTGGCTTGGCCAATCGGGGCATGGCTGGGGCGACTCTGATCCGGGACGCAGGGCTTGCCCATCCGCAGCCGGTCGGTGTGCCGCCGCGGTCCACCGGCCGTCGTATGTCCGTGGGCCGCTTGTCCCACGTTCGAGCGACCCGCTCCGGTGTTGCGAGCCAGCTTCTTGATCATCGTGCACCGGACCGGCTGGCAAAGGCCGAGTTGCTGGACGGCGATCTGATTCGCGGTTCCTGAACGGGCGGTGGGCTGAGGGGTGGCCACGGCGTGGAACCGCGCCGACGACAGCCGGGCAGCGCAAGCAGGGGTCTCGGCAGCTCCGCCGCCCTCAGTTCGTGAAGGTCGGCGTCGGGGCGCTGGCATTCCGAACGCGCCGGGCCGGGCCGGGGTGCAGGTGCGGGCGACACCGGGCGTTGGCGGCTAGAAATGGCGGGTGGAGCAGGGTGGTGGTGGCGGCCGGCGATGGGCCGGCGTCGTCTTCCGGGTCAAGTGCGACGAGATGTACCGCGGCGTGACTGCGTATCGGCAGGGCGGCTACAGGCTTTGCACGAGATAGCTGAGGACCGCGACGCACACCAGGGCGCCGCCCACGAGGAGCATTGCTCCGCCCATCCGGGTAGGTCCGCGCATGAACAGGCGGTGGACGGAGACGACCACCGCGGCCAGCACGAGAACGCCGATGAGCAGCTGTGTCAGCGGCGTCAGCAGACTGAACAGTGCGTCGGCGGCAAGCACCGGGGAAGCGGCCATGACTGCCACTCTGGCACGGGCGGGCACGTGATGGCGGGACGTGCATGACCGTCGATTTGCGTTTCGGGTGGGGGGTCGCGTAACTTTCTCTCTGCCCGAGGGGAACCGGACGGAGCGGCACGAAAGTGACCGATCCGAAGGAACCTCGAGGGCGGCTGACGGGAAGCGATATGCTGACCTCAGCGACCGGGCGAAGCGGGTGCCGGGAAACCGGATTTGCGCCAGCGAGAACGACCGGGTAGAGTCAAACGGCCAGCAGGAGCCGGGCGGATGGATCGTTAAGCGATCATCGGCCGGTCTGCAGAGGCCATCCGCATCGACGACCACCCCGGCGGGGTGAGCGTCAGCGCGGGAACCATTCGGGCGATGCTACGAAGGTCTTCGGATCTTCCAAGATCTAGGTCTTGCGCTGGCGAAGTCGACCGGGTAAGTTAGAGCGGTTGCCCCGAGCGGGTCACCTGAACAAGGTGGCAAGGTCGGTGTGTGGTTGTTCTTTGAGAACTCAACAGGGTGCTTGATAAGCCAGTGCCAATAGGTTTATGTCATGGCTGGGTCTGCTTTTTGCAGGTTTGGTTGTGGTTTCCTTTGGCAGCAAGTTTTCGGAATTTGTTGCCGGGATGATTTTCCAAAGGTTTTTGTTGGAGAGTTTGATCCTGGCTCA
>NZ_JBITLR010000007.1:255633-619493 GCF_044465445.1 Actinoplanes sp. NPDC049668 | reverse complement strand
GCCCCCCCCCCCGGCGGCCCCCCCCCCCCCCCCCCCCCGGGGGGCCCCCCCCCCCCCCCCGGCCCCCCCCCCCCCCCCCGGGGGCGCCACGGCACGGCACGGGCTACAGGTCGAGCAGTGCGAGCGTCTCGTCCGAGACGTCGAAGTTGGCGTAGATGTTCTGCACGTCGTCGCAGTCCTCGAGGACGTCGATCAGCTTGAACACCTTGCGCGCCGCCTCCTCGTCGACCGGGACGGTCGTGCTCGGCACCAGCGAGGACTCGGCCGACTCGTAGTCGAGGCCGGCGTCCTGCAGGGCCGTGCGGACCGCGACCAGGTCGGTCGGCTCGCTGACGATCTCGAACGACTCGCCGAGATCGTTGATCTCCTCGGCGCCCGCGTCCAGGACGGCCAGCATGAGGTCGTCCTCGCTGACGCCGTCGGCCTTCTGGACGATCACGACGCCCTTGCGGGAGAACATGTACGTCACCGAGCCGGCGCCGGCGAACGAGCCGCCGTTGCGGGTGAGCGCGGTGCGGACCTCGGTCGCCGCGCGGTTGCGGTTGTCGGTGAGGCACTCGATCAGCATCGCGACGCCGTTCGGGCCGTAGGCCTCATACATGATCGTCTGCCAGTCGGCGCCGCCCGCCTCCAGGCCGGAGCCGCGCTTGACCGCGCGATCGATGTTGTCGTTCGGTACGGAGCTCTTCTTCGCCTTCTGGATGGCGTCGTAGAGGGTGGGGTTGCCGGTCGGGTCTCCACCGCCGATGCGCGCCGCGACCTCGACGTTCTTGATCAGCTTGGCGAACATCTTGCCGCGCTTGGCGTCGATGACGGCCTTCTTGTGCTTGGTCGTCGCCCACTTGGAGTGGCCGGACATGCGAAACCTCCGTGGTGTACCGCGTTAACGAGCGTCGTCTGCGGCCCGGCGGACCAGCTCGACGAAGTACCGGTGGACGCGGAGGTCGCCGGTCAACTCCGGGTGGAAAGCCGTGGCGAGCAGGTTCCCCTGCCGAACGGCGACAATCCTACCGGCGGCGGGTCCGGACGTGACGCGGCCCAACACGCTGACTTCCGCGCCGACCTCCTCGACCCACGGTGCGCGGATGAAAACGGCGTGGAAGTCAGGGCCGGCGATGCCGTCGATCGCGACGGCGGCCTCGAACGAGTCCACCTGCCGGCCGAAGGCGTTACGCCGGACGGTCATGTCGATGCCGGCGAACGACTCCTGGTCGGGCCGGCCGTCCAGCACCGTGGTGGCGAGCATGATCATGCCCGCGCAGGAGCCGTAGACGGGCATGCCGCCGGCGATCCGCTTGCGGATCGGGTCCAGCAGCCCGAACGTGATGGCCAGATTGCTCATGGTGGTCGACTCCCCGCCGGGAATGACGAGGGCGTCGACCTCCTCGAGCTCCTCGGGCCGCCGCACCGGCCGGGCCAGGGCGTCGCACTCCGCGAGGGCGGACAGGTGTTCCCGCACGTCGCCCTGCAGGGCGAGCACTCCAATATTCATGAACCCCTCAAAGCATCAGGTCGGCGCGACCAGCACGCCAGTGCCGAGGGCCTGGCGGTGGCCGCGGAGGTTTTCGCCGCTCACGCAGAAGGAAGGGCGCAGGGTCCTGTTCTGGAGCGACAGCTCCTCGGGACCCTGCGCCCGGCCTCGGCGTGAGCGACGGTCAGCACCATGCAACCAGGCACGACATGGTCCTGCCGTTGATCTTCATCTGCCCGCGTCTCGGCGGGAGCGACGAATTTGATCTTTTCTTGTTGGTGCCTTACCAGCCGCGCTCGGCGAGGCGGTGCGGCTGCGGGATCTCGTCGACGTTGATGCCGACCATGGCCTCGCCCAGGCCGCGCGAGACCTTGGCGATCACGTCGGGGTCGTCGTGGAAGGTGACGGCCTTGACGATCGCGGCGGCGCGCTGCGCGGGGTTGCCGGACTTGAAGATGCCGGAGCCGACGAACACGCCCTCGGCGCCGAGCTGCATCATCATGGCGGCGTCGGCCGGGGTGGCGATGCCGCCCGCGGTGAACATGACCACCGGCAGCTTCCCGGCGGCGGCCACCTCCTTGACCAGCTCGTACGGCGCCTGCAGCTCCTTGGCCGCGACGAACAGCTCGTCCTCGGGCAGCGAGGTCAGCCGGCGGATCTCGCCCCGGATGGTGCGCATGTGCGTGGTGGCGTTGGAGACGTCGCCGGTGCCGGCCTCGCCCTTGGACCGGATCATGGCGGCGCCCTCGGTGATGCGGCGCAGCGCCTCGCCGAGGTTGGTGGCACCGCAGACGAAGGGAACCGTGAAGGCCCACTTGTCGATGTGGTTGGCGTAGTCGGCCGGGGTCAGCACCTCGGACTCGTCGATGTAGTCGACGCCGAGCGACTGCAGGACCTGCGCCTCGACGAAGTGCCCGATCCGGGCCTTGGCCATCACCGGGATCGAGACGGCGTTGACGATGCCGTCGATCATGTCGGGGTCGCTCATCCGCGAGACGCCGCCCTGCGCCCGGATGTCGGCGGGCACCCGCTCGAGCGCCATGACGGCCACGGCGCCGGCGTCTTCGGCGATCTTGGCCTGCTCCGCGTTGACCACATCCATGATCACACCGCCCTTGAGCATCTCGGCCATCCCCCGCTTGACGCGGGCGGTACCGGTGACGGACGTGGGCGCGCTCTCCGAGCTGGACACAGCGAAACTCCTCAAGGTGGGTGGACTGCCCCGATTTTAGGCGCGTCCCGGCGGGCCGCCGATGGCCAATCAACCCCACGGTGGCCTGCTTGCCCGGTGCCAAAAACCCGACGATCATGGGGTAACGCGACATTCCAGTCGCGTCAGGTGGCGGCCTGGACCGGGACCGGCGGCTCCGGGATCGGGCCTCGGCCCGCCGCGGCGGGCTCCGGCAGGGTCGGATCCGCGATCTCGAAGTAGCCGGGCCGCTCGTAGCCGCGCGCCATCCGCAGCACCCGGACCAGCGGGCGCCGCCGCGCGGTCAGGGCGTCGCGGACCAGGTCGGTGTGCACCTGCCGGGCCAGCGCCACCCGCCGGCTCGTCGCGACCAGCGCGTGCGTCGCCTCGTCCGGGGCCGGCAGCGGGACCGACCGCAGCTGCCGGGTCAGGTCGTTCTCCGCGACCTCGCGCTCGTCCTGCTCGGCGTCCAGCGCGAGCCGGGCCGCCGCGTAGAGCTCGACGGACCCCGCGTGCTCCGCCACCACCGCGGCCGCCGCCGCGCGGCGCATGAGGTGCGCGTCGAGGGCCCGTCGGGCCGAGGCCGCGCGCAGGTGCACCCGCTCGACCCGGTGTGCGGTCCAGGCCAGGTATCCCGACAGAGCGGCCGCCACCGCGAGCACACCCAAGACCCACCACATGCGGGCATCGTAGTGCGGACTTGTTTCGACCGGCCTACTGCCCGGACCGTGGCCCGGCCCACTCCTCGTCGAACACCCGGCCGTCGGTCGCCTCGATCGCGGCGGCGTAGACCTCGAGAATGCGGTCGGCGACGCTCGGCCAGTCGTACGCCTCGACCGCGGTTCCGGCCGCCGCCGCCAGGGCCGCCCGGCGGCCGGGGTCGTCCAGCAGCTCGCCGAGCAGCGCGGTCAGCGCCGCCACATCGCCGGTCGGGAAGAGCGCGCCGGCCCGGCCGCCGTCGAGCACCCGGCGGAACGCGTCCAGGTCGCTCGCCACGATCGCCGCGCCGGCGGCCATCGCCTCCGTGAGGATCATGCCGAAGCTCTCGCCGCCCGTGTTCGGCGCCACGTAGAGGTCGACGCTGCGCAGCATCCGGGCCTTGTCCTCCTCGCTCACCAGGCCCAGGAACTCGACCCGGTCGTGCAGGTCGGCCGGGATGCCGTCGAAGAGCTCGGCGCGGTCGCCCGGTCCGGCGACCAGCAGCCGCAGGCCGGGCCGTTGCCGGGCGAGCGCGACGAACGCCGTACGCAGCAGGTCGAAGCCCTTGCGCGGCTCGGTGAAGCGGCCGAGGAAGCCCAGCGCCCCGCCCTCGCCGGGCCATCCCGGCAGGGGCTCGGCCGCGGCGAACTTCGCCACCGCGACCCCGTTGGGGATCTCCACCGCGCCGCCGCCCAGGTGCTCGACCTGCACCTTGCGGGCCAGCTCGCTGACCGCGATGCGCGCGGTGATCTTCTCGACCACCAGCTGGAGCATGCCCTGCGCCGCCGAGAGCGCGCGGGAGCGGATCATCGCCGTGTGGAACGTCGCCACCACCGGGCCGCGGGCGGAGAGCACCGCGAGCAGGGCGATGCTCGGCGTCAGCGGCTCGTGCACGTGCAGCACGTCGAACCGGCCGCGGGCCAGCCAGCGCCGGACCCGGGCGGTGGACAGGGGGCCGAACGAGACGACCCGGGCCACCGAACCGTTGTAGGGCAGCGGCAGCGCCCGGCCGGCGGACACCACGTACGGCGGCAGGTCCGCGTCCTCGTCGGCGGGCGCCAGCACGCTGACCTCGTGTCCGAGACCGATCAGGGCCTCCGCCAGGTCGACGATGTGGTTCTGCACGCCGCCCGGCACGTCGAACGAGTACGGCGAGACGATCCCGATCCGCACGCCGGCCCGCCCCTCAGCCCCGGGTGTTCTGGTCGAGCCACATCTTCTGCAGCATGTGCCAGTCCTGCGGATGGTCGGCGATGCCAAGCGCGAACGCGTCGGCCAGCCGCTGGGTGGTCACCTGCACCCGGTGGTCGAGCGCGCCCTCGGCCGGGTCCGGCAGCTCGATGCGGCGCATCTTGCCGACCGTCCGGGTGGGGGTGAACCACAGGTCGACCGCGTAGAGCGGCGCGCCGGTCCGCAGCGCCACCAGGGCCGGCCCGGCCGGCATCCGGGTGCGGCCGCCGAAGAACTCCACCTCGACGCCGCGCGCGGACAGGTCACGGTCGGCGAGCAGCGCGACCGCGTACCCCTGGCCGGCCTTCTCCGCGAGCACGTCGAGCGGGGGGCGCTCGCCGCCGGTGAGCGGGAGTACCTCCATGCCGAGCTTCTCCCGGTACGCGACGAAGCGCTCGTACACGGCCTCGGGCTTGAGCCGCTCGTTGACGGTGATCAGGTTCCAGCCGTTGGAGACCACCCAGGCGGCCGCGGCGTCCCAGTTCGCGACGTGCGGCAGGGCGAGCACGACGCCGTTGCCCTCCTTCAGCACGGCGTTGAACTCGTCGGCGTCCTCCAGGTGGAAGTCGGTGAGGAAGTCCTCCTTGCGCTGCGAGGGCAGCCGGAAGGCCTCCATCCAGTACCGCGCGTACGAGCGCAGGCCCGCCCGGACCAGCTCGTCCAGCTCGGCCTCCGGCAGGTCGGGGCCGACGACGGTGCGCAGGTTGCGGCGCAGCCGCTGCGTGCCCCGGCCGTTGCCCCGGGCCGCCCGGTCGGCGCCGGCGTTGAAGAGCGCCCGGGCCGCGGGCAGGGGCAGCGTCCGGACCAGGCGCCAGCCGGCCGCGTAGCCCAGCTCGGTCAGCCGATCACGCAGGGAGCTCACGCCGGGTCACCCGTGACGGGAGCCTTGTCGGACTTCGCGGCGTGTACCAGGCGCTGGAGGACCGTGATGAGTGAGAGCACGGCGAGGAACCATAGCGTGGCCGGCAGGCCCCACTCCAGGCCGGCGGCGCCCAGCAGGCCGCCGACGCCGACGATGAGCAGCCGCTCGAGGCGCTCGGCGATGCCGACGTCCGCGTCCAGCCCGAGGCTCTGCGCCCGGGCCTTGACGTAGGAGACGACCTGGCCCGCGGCGAGACAGATCAGCGCGGCGACCAGGCCACCGTACGGATTGCCCAGGCCGGCCAGGTAGTAGGCGACGGCGCCGAACACGGCGGCGTCGGCGAGCCGGTCCATCGACGAGTCGAGCAGGGCGCCGAACTTGCCGGCCGGGCCGCGCATGCGGGCCATCGTCCCGTCGAGGGCGTCGGTGAGCGCGAACGCGGTGACGATCACCGTGCCCCAGAAGAGCTCGCCGCGCGCGCCGAAGCCCAGCGCGCCGATCAGGACGCCGATGGTGCCGGCGACGGTGACCATGTTGGGGGTGACACCGACACGGAGCAGGAAGCGGGCGGCGGGATTGAGGACGTATGACACGAGGGCGCGCGCGGGCACGCTGACGATCTTTGCCATGGCCGTCCCACCATAACGGCGCCCGAGCACAACGGGTACGGCCTGCGTCACGCGTCGCCGGATCGTCACAAAGGCCGGTTCGGAACTACAAAGGGTTGCGGCGGCGACTGCGCTGGGTGTCAGATCCAAGGACGGGGACGTAACAGCCAGGGAACACTGAGGGCTGCCCGCCTCGATCCGGCCGAGTGCCGGCTCGGGAGAATGGGCGCCGACCGGCTGCCGACAGGAGGGCGTCACAGCATGACGCAGAAGATCCAGGAGAAGGGGCTCACCGCGGCGGTGGTGACCGAGCCCGGCAGGGTACGCAACGTGGTGCTGGTAGGCCACTCCGGCGCGGGCAAGACGACGCTGATCGAGGCACTGCTCGCCGCGACCGGCACGATCTCGCGCGCGGGCACGGTGGTCGACGGCACCACGGTGACCGACCACGACCCTGCGGCCGTACGCCAGCAGCGGTCCGTCTCCCTCTCGTGCGCACCGCTGGTGCACGACGGAGTGAAGATCAATCTGCTCGACACCCCCGGCTACGCCGACTTCGTCGGTGAACTGCGGGCCGGCCTGCGCGCGGCGGACGCCGCCGTCTTCGTGGTCTCGGCGGTCGACGGCGTCGACGAGGCCACCGTCGTGCTCTGGGAGGAGTGCGCCGCGATCGGCATGCCCCGGGCCGTGACGATCACCCGGCTGGACCACCCGCGCGCCGACTACGAGGGCACCCTGCAGGACTGCCAGGAGGCGTTCGGCGAGAACGTCATGCCCATCTACCAGCCCATGCTCGGCGACGACGGCCAGTCCGTTGTCGGCCTGCTCGGGCTGGTCAGCCTGCGGGTGCTCGACTACTCGGCCGGCTATCCCCCGCAGGCCCGCGAGGCCGAGCCCGAGCACCTGAACCCCATCAAGGACGACCGCGACCTGCTCATCGAGGGGATCATCGCCGAGAGCGAGGACGAGACCCTGATGGACCGGTACGTGGCCGGCGAGCTGATCAGCACCGACACGCTGGTGCCCGACCTCGAGAAGGCCGTGGCCAAGGGCAATTTCTACCCGGTCATCCCGGTCTGCGCGGAGACCGGCGTCGGGCTCGACGCGCTGCTGGACGGCATGGTCAACGGCGCGCCGTCGCCGCTCGAGCACGAGCTGCCGGTGGTCACCGGCGTCGACGGCAGCCCGCGGCCGCCGATCGTCTGCGACCCGGACGGCCCGCTGGTCGCCGAGGTGGTCAAGACGACGATCGACCGGCATGTCGGGCGGGTCTCCCTGGTCCGGGTCTTCTCCGGCACGCTGCGCCCCGAGCTGGTCGTGCACGTCTCCGGGCACGGCCTGGCCGAGCGCGGCCACGCCGACCACGACGCCGACGAGCGCATCGCGCACGTCTACTCCCCGCTCGGCTCCCAGCTGCGCGAGGTCGGCGCGTGCGTCGCCGGCGACATCTGCGCGATCACCAAGTCCGGCAGCGCCGAGACCGGCGACACCATCTCCGGCAAGGACAAGCCGCTGCTGATGGAGCCGTGGACGATGCCGGAGCCGCTGCTGCCGATCGCGGTCGTGGCGAAGTCCCGCTCCGACGAGGACGCCCTGGCCCGCAACCTGGCCCGGCTCGTCGCCGGCGACCCGACGCTGCGGCTGGAGCGCAACCCGGACACCCACCAGCTGGTGCTCTGGTGCATGGGCGAGTCGCACGCCGACGTGGTCCTGGACCGGCTCCGCTCGGGCGGCGTCGAGCTGGACACCGAGCCGGTGAAGGTCTCGCTGCGCGAGACGTTCGGCGCGAAGGCGAAGGGCAACGGCCGGCACGTCAAGCAGTCCGGCGGCCACGGCCAGTACGCCGTCTGCGCCATCGAGGTCGAGCCGCTGCCGCGGGGCACCGGCTTCGAGTTCGTGGACCGGGTGGTGGGCGGCGCGGTGCCGCACAACTACATCCCGTCGGTGGAGAAGGGGGTACGCGCGCAGCTCGAGCGGGGCATTGTGGCCGGGTACCCCGTCGTCGACCTGCGGGTGACCCTGGTGGACGGCAAGGCGCACAGCGTCGACTCCTCCGACGCGGCGTTCCAGACCGCCGGGGCGCTGGCCCTGCGCACCGCCGCCGAGCAGGGCCAGGTCACGCTGCTGGAGCCGGTGGACGAGATCGTGGTACGGGTGCCGGACAGCTACGTGGGCGCGGTGATGAGCGACCTCTCCGGCCGCCGCGGCCGCCCGCTGGGCACCGAGTCCGAGGAAAACGGCGAGCACAGCCTGGTCCGGGCCGAGGTGCCCGCCACCGAGCTGGTCCGCTACGCCGTCGAGCTGCGGGCCCTGACCTCGGGCACGGGCACCTTCACCCGGCTGTACGCCCGGCACGAGCCGATGCCCGCACACCTGGCCGACGCGGTGCGCAAGGAGCACGCCGCCGCCCGGTGATTCAGACGGCCGGCGCCATCGGGTGGGAGGGCAGCTCGATGGCGTTGGCCGCCTCGTGCAGCGGGCGGGTGATCCGCTCGATGAGCTGGCGCCGGAGCGGGTGGTACTTCAGCGTCCGCATGCCGTAGTTGCGCACGGCCGACGACAGCCGGCCGCCGGGGACCATGTCGCCGGCCATCTTGCGGCCGAAGGCGAGATTGCGTTCCACGTACGGCCGCAGCGCCGCCTCGTAGGAGTCGAACGCGGCCCGGTGCCCGCCCGCTGCCGCCGCCAGCTCGCCGGCCAGCACATAGGCGCCGACCAGCGCCATGCTGGTGCCCTGCCCCGCGGCCGGCGAGGGGCAGTACGCCGCGTCGCCGAGCAGGACGACCCGGCCGGCGGACCAGCGCGGCAGCTCGACCTGGCTCAGCGAGTCGAAGTAGACGTCGCGGGTGTCGCGCAGCACCTCCAGGAAGCGCGGCACCCGCCAGCCCATCCCGGCGAACCGCTCGGCGAGCACCGAGCGGTCCGGCACCGGCGAGTCCGAGCCGAAGACCAGCCCGACCTTGGCCGGCGCGCCCGCGCCGGTGCTGTAGGCGAAGACCATCCGGCCGGGCTCGGTGTAGAAGACCTCCTCGCGGTCCAGGCCGAGGTCGTCCGGCACGTCGAAGATCGAGATGTGCGCGCCCAGGTGACGCAGCGGCACGTCGCCGAAGGCCATCCGGCGGGTGGCCGAGTGCAGCCCGTCCGCGCCGACGACCAGGGCGAAGCGCCGCACGGCGCCGCTCGCGAAGGTCACCTCGACGCCGTCGGCGTCCTCGATCATCGCGGCGATGGCGTCGCCGAAGACGTACTCGACGTCGGCGGCCGTCGCGTCGTGCAGGATCCGGGTGAGGTCCGTGCGCATGACCTCGAGGTCGTCGCCGCGCCGGCCCATCAGCAGATCGGCGTCGAGCCGGGCGATGGGCCGGCCGTCGCGCCGGACGTAGGTGACGTGCCGCATGCCGGTGTCGGCGGCGCGGGCGGCCTCGAACAGGCCCATCCGCTTGAGCACCTCGGTGGCGGCGCCCCGGATGTCCACCTTGTAGCCGCCGTCGCGCAGGACCTCCGCCCGCTCGACGACCGTGGGCACGAAGCCGTGCCGGTGCAGCTGGTGTGCCAGGGCGGGACCGGCCAGACCGGCGCCCGAGATCAGTACCTCGCGATTCGTCATGCGGCTACTATACAAATGTCTTATACGTTTGTATAGAACTTAGGATGTCGACCATGGGACACCGCGAAGACCTGCTCGCCGGAGCCAAGCGCTGCCTGTACGAGAAGGGCTACGCGCGCACCACCGCCCGGGACATCGTCGCGGCCTCCGGCACCAACCTCGGCTCGATCGGCTACCACTACGGCTCGACGCAGAGCCTGATGAACGCGGCCATGCTCAGCGCGATCGAGGAGTGGGGTGAGGCGATCGGCGCGGCCCTGGCCACCGGGGCCGACGACGGGACCGACGACCCGCTGGTGCGCTATTGGCGGCGGGTGATCGGCACCCTCGGCACCCATCGCGAGCTCTGGCTGGCCAGCGTCGAGGCGATGCTGCAGAGCGAGCACTCCCCCGAGCTCAAGGCCCAGATCGCCGCCGGCATGGAGCAGGGCCGGCGCGGTCTGGCCGCGCTGCTCACGGCCCGCGACGAGGAAAGCCTCGACGAGCCGACGGTACGCACGGTCGGCTCGGTGTCGCTGGCGCTGATGTCGGGCGTGATGACCCAGTGGCTGACGGACCCGGAGCACGCCCCGTCGGCCGAGCAGATCGCCGCCGGGGTCCGCGCGCTCTCAGGCCTGGTCGGTGACCTCGGCCCAGGACTTCACTAGCAGGGCCCGGGTGTCGCCGAGCAGCTGCGGCAGCACCTTGGTCCGCCCGATCACCGGCATGAAGTTGCCGTCGCCGCCCCAGCGCGGCACCACGTGCTGGTGCAGGTGCGCGGCGATCCCGGCGCCGGCCACCGAGCCCTGGTTCATGCCGAGGTTGAAGCCGTGCGGGCTGCTCGCATGCCGGATCACCCGCATCGCCCGCCGGGTGAACGCGGCGACCTCGACGGTCTCCTGCTCGGTCAGCTCGGTGTAGTCGGCGACGTGCCGGTACGGGCAGACCAGCAGGTGCCCGGGGTTGTACGGGTACAGGTTCAGCACCGCGTACACCAGCAGGCCGCGCGCCACCACCAGGCTCTCGCCCTCGGGCAGGCCCGGCGCGACGCAGAACGGGCAGCCGGCCGGCTTCTCGTAACCGCCCTCGGGGCGGCCCTCGCCGGTGATGTACGCCAACCGGTGCGGCGTCCAGAGACGGTCGAGGCCGTCCGCCTCCTCAGCGCCTTGCCCAGCGTCACTCACCCTCTCACCCTAGGCCAGGTACCCACCGGACCGCCCGCGCGCGGAAGACATCGACGTACGTCATAGAGTGGCGGTGATCGATGCGAGGTGGACGACCATGGGTGGGACGCATTCCCGGCCCCGGCGAGAGGTGTCGCCGACGGCACTGGCGGTGGTGGCGCTCGTCGGCTGCGCCGCGGCGGTGGCGCTCGGCGTGATCTGGATGCGCGGCGACGACGAGGCGACGGCACCGCCGGCGGCCGTCGCCGTCGTGCGGCAGCCCTGGCAGCTGACGCTCGGCCTCGACGCGACGGCGGGGTACCTGGTGACCGCCGCGGTCGCCGACGGCGGGCGGCAGAGCCTGACCGTGCAGGACGTCGCGTTCAGCAGCAGGCCGGACGGCGTCTACGGCGGCGAGGTGACCGCGTTCCCGCCGGGCACCCTGGACGAGGGCCAGTTCCGCGCCGGCGAGCCGGTCAACGGCGCGTTCTACCTGCCGGACTTCGTCTTCCCCGAGCACACCGCCGGCGACGCGCGGCCGTGGCGCACCGCGGCGGTCGGCCGACCGGACCCGTCCGGCGTCTGGGTGGTCGTCTACGCCGACCCGGCCCGCGCCACCGGCGGCGCGGCCGTCGACCGTGACGACCTGCTCCGGCTGGCCGCGGCCGTCCGCGTCGGCGCGCCCCGCGACCTGCGGATGCCGCTGCGCCTCGGCGCCGGCCTCCCGGCCGGGCTGCAACTGACCTACGTGCGCTCCCCCGACCAGCGGATCGACCGGCGGCCGTCGGCGATCGGCCTGAGCGCGGCCGCCCGCAGGCCGGCCGGCGCCGGCGTGTACGCGGCCGCGCCGCACGGGCTCGACGTCACCGTCCTGACCGCACCCAGGGACGCCGGCTGGGACGCGCGCCGCGCCGCGCTGACGGGCGCGACCAGCAGCGCCGGGCTGCGGGCCTGGTACGAGGAGGGCCGGCGGCTCACCGTCCAGGCGGAACGCTGCGTCGTCACGATCGAGGCGGCCCTGCCGCGCGCGGAGCTGGACCGCCTGGTCGAGCGGATGACCATCGGGGACTGCGCCGACCCGGACTCCTGGATCCCGCCGCTGAGCTGATCCCCGGCGTCCGGGCTACTCGGCCAGGGACGCGCGGCAGCGCTCGTCGACGAAGGTGTCGAGCGACATGATCTCCGAACGTTCCCGGCCGGCGGTGGCCAGCACCTGACCCGGCCCGATCCTGGGCAGGTCGGCCGCGGTGAAGGCGAGCCTCGGCGCGACCGAACCCTCGGGCCCGTAGTTGGCCGAGTCGAGGAGGTAGGACCGGCCCGGTTCGATGGCGGTCAGCGGCACGACGCTGAGGATGCCGCCGGTGTTCTCGGTGGTGACATCCCAGCCCGGCCGCGCCTTACCGAACAGCTCTACGTCGACCCGCTCGGCACCTTCCGGAACGTCGACCGTCACCGACCAACGGGTGATCTGTCCCTCGACGGCGTCGTCCAGGGACAGTTCGACGCCGACCGACGTCTTTCCACAGGCCGCGAGGACCGCCGTCGGCCGGCCGTCGATCACGGCCAGCGCCGCGATCTGCACCGGGTCCGGGCCCAGGTAGCAGCCGCCCAGCGCCGACCAGGAGATCAGCACCGCGGCCGCCGTACCGAATGAACGCCGCACAGTGGAATGCTCATCGACCGTCGTCACACGACGGTCACGGACCGGCGGCGGTTGGGCCGGGGTGGGCGCGCGGCCGCGCGCCTACCCCGGCACCGCGCTATCTCAGGCCGCGGACGGCCCGGTGTTGACCCGCGAGCGCACCACGTCGACGACGTGCGCCACCGCCTCGTCCAGCGGCACGCCGTTGCGCTGGGAGCCGTCGCGGTAACGGAACGAGACGGTCCCGCCGTTCACGTCGTCGTCGCCGGCGATCGCCATGAACGGGATCTTCTGCTGCTGCGCGGTGCGGATCTTCTTCTGCATCCGGTCGTCGGAGTAGTCGACCTCCGCGCGGATGCCCTCCTTGCGGAGCCGGGCCACGAACTCGCCCAGGTAGTCCGCGTGGTCGTCGCGGATCGGGATGCCGACCACCTGCACGGGCGCCAGCCAGGCCGGGAACGCGCCCGCGTAGTGCTCGGTGAGCACGCCGAAGAAGCGCTCGATCGAGCCGAACAGCGCCCGGTGGATCATGATCGGCCGCTTGCGGGTGCCGTCCGCCGCCGAGTACTCGAGCTCGAAGCGCTCCGGCAGGTTGAAGTCGAGCTGGATGGTCGACATCTGCCAGGTCCGGCCGATCGCGTCCTTGACCTGCACGCTGATCTTCGGGCCGTAGAACGCCGCGCCGCCTGGGTCCGGCACCAGGTCGAGGCCGGACTCGGTGGCGACCCGGCGCAGGGTCTCGGTGGCGATCTCCCAGTTCTCCTCGGAGCCGACCGACTTCTCCGGGTTGCGGGTGGACAGCTCCAGGTAGAAGTCGTCCAGGCCGTAGTCCTTGAGCAGCTGCAGCACGAAGGTGAGCAGCGAGGTCAGCTCGGCCTCGAGCTGGTCCTCGGCGCAGAAGATGTGCGCGTCGTCCTGGGTCATGCCGCGGACCCGGGTGAGGCCGTGCACGACGCCGGACTTCTCGTAGCGGTAGACGGTGCCGAACTCGAACATGCGCAGCGGCAGCTCGCGGTAGGACCGTCCCCGGGACCGGAAGATCAGGTCGTGGAACGGGCAGTTCATCGGCTTGAGGTAGTAGTTCGCGCCCTCCATCTCCATGGGCGGGAACATGCCGTCCGCGTACCAGTCGAGGTGCCCGGAGGTCTCGAACAGGTGCCCCTTGGTGATGTGCGGGGTGTTCACGAAGGAGTAGCCGGCCTCCTCGTGCTTGATCCGCGAGTAGTTCTCCATCTCGCGGCGGATGATGCCGCCCTTCGGGTGGAACAGCGGCAGGCCGGAGCCCAGTTCCTCGGGGAAGGAGAACAGGTCGAGGTCGGCGCCGAGCTTGCGGTGGTCGCGGCGGGCGGCCTCCTCCAGCACCTTCTGGTACGCCTTCAGCTCGTCGCGGGTCGGCCACGCGGTGCCGTAGATCCGCTGCAGCTGCGGGTTCTTCTCGCTGCCCCGCCAGTACGCGGCCGCGCTGCGCATCAGCTTGAACGCGCCGATCAGCCGGGTGCTGGGCAGGTGCGGCCCGCGGCACAGGTCGCCCCAGACGCGCTCGCCGTCCTTGTCGAGGTTGTCGTAGTGGGTCAGCTCGCCGCCGCCCACCTCCATGACCTCGGCGTCGTCGACGTCGCCCTTGATGTCGACGAGCTCCAGCTTGTACGGCTCATCCGCCAGCTCGACCTTGGCCTCGTCCAGCGAGCCGTACTCGCGGCGCCGGAAGGTCTGTCCCGACTTGACGATCTCCTGCATCCGCTTCTCGAGCCGCGCCAGGTCCTCGGGCACGAACGGCTTGGGCACGTCGAAGTCGTAGTAGAAGCCGTTCTCGATCGGCGGGCCGATGCCGAGCTTCGCCTCCGGGAAGATGTCCTGCACGGCCTGGGCGAGCACGTGCGCGGTCGAGTGGCGCAGCACGTTGAGCCCGTCGGGCGAGTCGAGCGGCACCGGGGTTACCTCGGTGTCCAGCTCCGGCGCCCAGTTCAGGTCGCGGAGCCGGCCGGCCGGGTCGCGCACGACGACGATCGCCTTCGGGCCCGCGACGGGCAGGCCGGCGGCGGCCACCGCGTCGGCCGCCGTAGTCCCGGCCGGGACGACTAGGGCGTCGGCCACGACTTGGGTACGGGGTGCAGACACGGTGATTCTCCATTCACTGGAATTGCGGGGTCGACAACGATGCTAGTAGGTCCATTTGCTCATCCTTCGCGCGACGCGGCCACCGGATTCCGCGACGGGGCGAACGGAGATCGAGACCGTCACTGTCGGTCAGGACGGCGGGGAGGCGGCGTCCCACGTCACCGCCATCTGTCCGAGTAGTCCGCAATGTGACTACCCTCCGTGCTTGATAGCTGCCTCTCAATGACAAATTCGGCCTGGCTTGCCAAGGGCAGTACCTTCTTCGCATGGCCACGGTGTTGCTCGTCGAGGACGACCACGTCGTGCGCGGTGCGATGCTCCGGTCGCTGGCCGACCGGGGACACGCCGTGCACGCCGTCGGTACGGCGCTCGACGCCCTGCGCCGGGTCGCCGCGGAGACGCCTGACCTGGTGGTGCTCGACCTGGGCCTGCCCGACCTGGACGGCTCGGACGCGCTGCGGATGCTGCGCGGCATCACCGACATCCCGATCATCATCGCTACCGCGCGTGACGATGAGCAGACGGTCGTGCGCCTGCTCCGGGCCGGCGCCGACGACTACATGGTCAAGCCGTTCACCGGTGCGCACCTGGACGCGCGGATCACCACGGTGCTGCGCCGCGTCGGCCGGGCCAGCCGGACCACCCAGCCCGCCGTGCACGAGGTCGGCGACCTGCGGGTGGACATCGGCGAACGCAGCGCCAGCCTGGCCGAGCAGCCGCTGGCACTGACCCGCAAGGAGTTCGACCTGCTGGCTTACCTGGCCGCCCGTCCGGGCCGGGTCGTCTCGCGTCGTGAGCTGTTGGAGGAGGTATGGCGACAGCCGTCAGTCGGCGAGGACCAGACGATCGACGTACATCTGTACTGGCTACGTCGGAAGCTGGGCGAGTCCGCGGCGAAGCCTCGTTACCTGCGCACCGTGCGGGGGGTCGGATTCCGGTTGGTGGCGCCGGACTGAGGGCGCGGCTGGCCTATGTCAGCGCCGCCACCACCACCATCGCCGCACTCGCGTTCCTCGTCCCGCTGGGCTGGGAGCTGCGTCAGGACCACCGCGAACAGGCCGTCTCCGCCGCCGAGCAGCGCAGCGCCAAGGTCGCGGGCGCCGTCGTGTCCGGCGCGAACGCCAAGGCGCTCGACGCCGCCGTCGCGGGCGCCGGCGGCGGGCTGATCGTGCACCCGCCGGGCGCGACCGGCAACACCCGCGCGGGCGCCGACGACGTCCTCGACGCCGCCAAGGGCACCGAGCCGCTCGTGATCGACGTGGACGGCGGCCTGGTGGTGCTGGAGCCCGCCCGCACCGGCAACAAGACGTCGGTCGTCGAGGTCTTCGTCAGCGACGACGAGCTGAACGCTGGCACCGCCCGCGACCTGTGGATCCTGCTCGGCATCATGCTGGTCCTGGTCATCGGCTCGGTGATAGTGGTGGACCGGCTGGCCCGCGGCGCGGTCGCCTCGGTGCGCGGCCTGGTGCACGCCGCGATGGCCGTCGGCGGCGGCGACCTGGGCGTGCGCATCCACCCGTCCGGCCCGCGCGAGCTGGCCGAGGCCGGGTACGCGTTCAACCGCATGGCCGACCGGCTGGTCACCTCGCGCACCAGCGAGCGGGAGCTGGTCGCCGACCTGTCGCACCGGCTGCGGACGCCGCTGACGGTGCTGCGCCTGGACGCCGAGGCGCTGGACCCCGACGACACGCACATCGGCGAGTACTCCGCGGCCGAGCTGGACCGCCGGCGCGGGATACGGCGGATCAGGCAGGCGATCGTCACCCTCGAGGCCGAGGTCGACCAGCTGATCAACACCACCCGGCAGGCGGTCGCCGCCCAGGTCGCCGCGCCTGAGGAGGGCGTCTGCGACGCGAGCGAGGTGGTCCGCGACCGGATGGTCTTCTGGTCGGCGCTCGCCGGCGATCAGAACCGGCAGTACCGGGTGGTCGGCGCGCACCTGCGCATCCCGGTGCCGGTGGCCCGGGCGGAGCTGGCGGCGGCGCTCGACGCCGTGCTCGGCAACGTGTTCCGCTACACCCCGCAGGGCACCGCCTTCGAGGTGGGCATCACCCGGCGCGACGGGTGGGCGGCGGTCCGGGTCGACGACGCGGGGCCGGGCATCGACGACCCGGAGAAGGCCCTGCGCCGCGGCGAGAGCGAGCAGGGCTCGACCGGCCTCGGCCTGGACATCGCGCGGCGCGCCGCGCAGGCCACCGGCGGCTCGGTGAGCATCGACCGGGCCGCGATGGGCGGCGCCAGCGTGGTGATGCTGCTGGCCGACGCCGAGGCCCTGCCGAAACAGGCGAGCCGGTTCGGGCTGGTCGGCCGGCTGGCCCGGGAACGCGATCCGGTGAAGCGCAAGTGGCCGCATCAGCGCACGGACGAGACGTGAACGCCGGCCGCCAAGCACCGCCCAGGCGAAACACCCGGACGGTACAACAATTGCTTAGATCTGTATTAAAGGCGTTCCCCTGGCGCGCCAGGACTGACACGCTCTATCCCGGTCCCACCCGGCTGTCCGGCCCGCATCCCACGGCACGACCCCACATCCTGGGCCGGAAGAGCCGATCAGCGGTGGGAGGTGGTCACCCCATAACCCCCTCCCACCGCGCCCCCGCAGCACGAGGAGATGGTTTGTCCAGCCACCGACAGTCCGCGCTGCGCGCGGAGGCGCTGCCGGGCCGGCGGCGTCCCGTCCCCGAGCGCGGGCGGCGTCGCGCGACATCCCGACCGCACCGGCTGCTGCCGGCGGTGGTGCTGGGCGTCGCCGTGCTGGGCATCGGCGGGGTGGTCGGGCCGAGCGTCGTCGGCGACGCCTGGAGCCCGGACGACGACGGCGACCGCGAGCGGATCACCTACGCGTCCCTGCCTCAGGACGACCCCGGCCAGGGCCTGGTCTACGAGGGCCTGGTGCCGGCCGGCAAGGGCTCGCTCTGCGCGGGCATGTACGAACTCGACGAGGAGACCTGCACGCACGGCCCGGACACCGCGCCGGCCGGGCTCGCGGTGAGCCGGGACGTGCCGCCGGTGACCGTGAAGGCGCCGGAGCCGGAGGAGCCGCGGCTCGAGGCCGCGACGGTGCCGGCGGACGCCGAGATCGTCCGCGACCAGGGCGGCAGCTCCCTGTCGCCCGGCGCACCCGCGCTGATCCCGGACGCCGCGCCCGGCGAGGCGGACTTCATCATGGGCGCGCACGACGTCGCCTGCGAGGGCGACGGCCGGACCGGCAAGCGGGTCCAGGTGCTCTACCTGCACGAGTTCGGCACGCCGAGCCGCTACACCGGCTTCGTCGGCTCGATCCGCACCTGGTCCGCGGGCGTCGACCAGATCTTCGACGCGAGCGCGGCCGAGACCGGCGGCTCCCGCCACCTGCGCTTCGTGACGACGCCGCAGTGCCGGGTCGACGTCGCCGAGGTGCAGCTGCCCGAGGGCGCGCTCGAGTCGTTCACCGGCAACATCGCCGCGCTGCAGACGCTCGGCTACAACCGCACCGACCGCAAGTACCTGATCTTCGCGGACACCAACGTGTACTGCGGCATCGGCACGTTCGTCGCCGACAACCGGCCGGGGCTGGGCAACCGCAACAACGGCGGGCCGTCGTACGGCCGGGTCGACGCGGGGTGCTGGAGCTCGGCGGTCGCCGCCCAGCAGACCACCCAGATGCTGGGCGCCCTGCTGCTGGACTCGCCGAACTCCACCGGCGCCGGCAGCTGCACCGACGACCACGACCTGCTCTGCGCCGGCGACCGCTCGGGCACCGCGCTGCGCACGGTCTGCCCGAAGAAGCACGAGAACCGCCTCGACTGCGGTCACGACGACTACTTCAGCACCGACCCGGCCCCGGGCAGCTACCTGGCGAAGAACTGGAACGTCGCGCAGAGCGAGTTCCTGCTCGGCGGCGACGGCGGCAGCGAGGCGCCGGCCGCACCGGACCAGCCCGACGCGCGGCCGTCGGTGACCCCGCGGGCCACGCCGTCCACCGGGACGCAGTCGCCGGTCGTGCCCGTGCCGGGCGCGAGCGGCGGCGACGCGTCCGACGGCGGCGGCGACGGCGCGCCGCCCGGCCCGCTGGTGCCGGTGCCCGGCCTGCCGGCGCCGACGACGGGTGCGCCCGCCGAGGAGGCGACCGGGCCGCCGCCGCAGGTCGTCACCACGGACCTGGCCGCCGCGCCGGCGCAGGCGTTCCTCGAGGTACGCGAGCCGACCAGCACCTCCGTCCGGCTCACCTGGGGCGCCGCCGCGCCGAATGCGACGTACGAGGTCGAGGTCGACGGGGTACGGGTCGCGACCACGGTCGCCACCCGGGCCCGGCTGATCGGGCTACGGCCGGACGCCAAGTACCAGGTGACCATCCGCAGCGCCGCGAACGGCTACACCGCCCGCGGCACGGCGCAGTCGGCGCCCGCGGCCCGGCCGGCGGCGAACGCGTGGTTCGTGCTGACGAACTCGCTGACCGGCGGCGCCGCCGACCTGTACGCGGCCCGGACCGCCAACGGCACACCGGTGTCGCTCGGCGGGGTGGACGGCGACTCGCAGCAGCAGTGGCGGCTCGTGCCGGCCGGCGGGGGCGGCTACTCCCTGCAGTCCCGGGCCACCGGAAAGTGCGTGGTGCCGCTGGGCGGCAACCCGGTGGCGGGCGCGCCGCTGGTGCAGGGCGACTGCGCGAGCGCCGACGGCGGCCGGTGGTCGCTGTTCGCCACGGACCACGGATTCAGCCTGCGTACCACCGTCGGTGACCTGGTCGCCGGCGTGGGCAGCCAGCGCTTCGGCGCCGCCCGGCTGCTCGTCCTGCAGCAGCCGGACAAGGCCCGGCACCAGAGTTGGACGGCGGTACCCGGCTGAGTTCCGGGCGAGGGGAGTCACGATGCTGGACACGGACGTACGGACCGACCCGGAGCTGGAGCCGGACGACGACCCGGGCCGGTTCAACCGGCGCCGGGTCGTGCGGGTGGTGACGATCCTGACGCTGGGCATCCTCGCCGTGCTGGCGGTCTGGCAGGACCCCCTGTACGCCGGCTTCGGCCGCTAGACGGTGCCGGCCGCGTAGCCGTCGATCTCGGCCAGGAGGGCGGACTTGCCGCCGGCCGGGAGGAACGAGGCGCGCACGGCCGCGCGGGCCAGCTCGGCGACCCCGGCCTGGTCGAGGCCGAGCAGCCGGGCGGCGACCGCGTACTCCTCCTCCAGGGTGGTGCCGAACATCGGCGGGTCGTCGGAGTTGATCGTCACCGGCACCCCCGCGGCGACCAGCGCCGGCAGCGGGTGCTCGTCGAGGCTCGGCACGGCCCGGGTCCGCACGTTCGAGGTCGGGCAGACCTCCAGCGGCACCTGGTTGTCGGCCAGGTAGGCCATCAGCTCCGGGTCGCCGGCGGCGGAGATGCCGTGGCCGATGCGCTCGGCGCCGAGGTCGCGCAGCGCGGACCAGATCGTCTCCGGCCCGGTGGTCTCACCCGCGTGCGGGACGCTGCGCAGCCCGGCCGCGCGGGCCTTGTCGAAGTACGGCTTGAACTGCGGCCGCGGCACACCGACCTCCGGGCCGCCGAGCCCGAAGCTGATCAGCCCGTCGGGCCGCTGCTCGAGCGCGATCCGCAGCGTCTCCTCGGCGGCCGGCAGCCCCGCCTCGCCCGGGATGTCGAAGCACCAGCGCAGGTCGATCCCGAAGTCGCCGGCGGCGCTGCGCCGGGCGTCCTCGATGGCCGCGCAGAACTCCGCCGCCGGGATGCCCCGCCGCACGTGCGAGTACGGCGTGATGGTCAGCTCGGCGTACCGGACCTGCTGGCGGGCCAGCTCCCGGGCCACCTCGTAGGTGAGCGTCCGGACGTCCTCGTCGTCCCGGATCAGGTCGACCACGCTGAGGTAGACCTCGATGAAGTGGCCGAAGTCGCGGAACGCGAAGTAGTCGGCGAGCGCCGCCGGATCGGCCGGCACCGGGCTCTCACCCTCGTGCCGGGCCGCCAGCTCGGCGACGATGCGCGGCGAGGCGGATCCGACGTGGTGCACGTGCAATTCGGCCTTGGGCAACCCGGCGATGAACGAGGTCAGATCGGTCAACTTCTCCCCCTAAAGTTCGGCAACCACGAAGATCCGGCGGAACGGGAACGCCACAAACCCGTTCTGCGCAGGGTATTCGGCCGCCAGCCGGGCGCCGAGCGCGGCACGGAGATCGCGCCACCGCGTGTCGTCCAGCGCCGCCTTCACCGGGCGCAGCGCGGTGCCCTCCATCCAGCGCAGGACCGGGTGGTCCGGGCCCGTCTCGGGCAGCAGGTGCACATAGGTGGTCTCCCAGGCGTCGACGGCCGCGCCGGCGCCGGTCAGCAGCGCGGCGTAGCCGCTCGGATCGTCCACCGGGGCCTCCCGCACGATCTCGCCGATCTCCGCCCGGTACTGCGGGCTGCGGGCGAGCTCCTGCAGGGCGCGGTGCGACGGCGCGCCGAAGTTGCCGGGCACCTGCATGGCGAACCGGGCGCCGGACGGCAGCTCCCGGGCCCACCGGCCGATCAGGTCACGGTGGTCGGGCACCCACTGGAGCGCGGCGTTGCTGACCACCACGTCGGTGTCCGGTCCGGGCCGCCAGTCGCGCAGATCGGCGACGGCGAACTCCACCGGCGCTTCCAGGCCCCGCGCCTTCCCGATCATCTCGGGCGAGGAGTCGAGGCCGGAGACCCGCGCGCCGGGCCAGCGCGCCGCGAGGGTCGCGGTGAGCTCGCCGGATCCGCAGCCGAGGTCGGTGACGGCCCGCGGCCGCTCGGCGCCGATCCGGGCGACCAGGTCGAAGAACGGGCGCGAGCGCTCGTTGCCGAAGCGGTGATAGACGGCGGGATCCCACATGCGAGCCTCCAAACCGTACGTACGTCTTTTTTGCACCGTACCACCGGACGGATAGGGTCACGACGTGGAGAATCGCACCTTCGACCGGATGGGCCGCAGCGTCGGCGTCATCGGGCTCGGCGCCTGGCAGCTCGGCGCCGACTGGGGCACCGTCAGCGAGGACGACGCGCACGCGACGCTCGCCGCGGCGGTCGACGCCGGCGTCACGTTCATCGACACCGCCGACGTCTACGGCGACGGCCGCAGCGAGCAGGTCATCGGCCGGTTCATCAAGGGCCGGCCGGAGCTGACCGTGGCGACCAAGATGGGCCGCCGGGTGCCGCAGGAGCCGGAGCACTACTCGCTCGACAACTTCCGGGCCTGGACCGACCGCTCCCGCGCCAACCTCGGCGTCGACACCCTCGACCTGGTGCAGCTGCACTGCCCGCCGACCCCGGTCTTCTCCACCGGCGCGGTCTACGACGCCCTGGACACGCTGGTCCAGGAGAAGCGCATCGCGGCCTACGGCGTGAGCGTGGAGAAGGCCGACGAGGCCCTGGCAGCGATCGAGCGGCCCGGCACCGCGAGCGTCCAGATCATCCTGAACGCGCTGCGGCTCAAGCCCCTGGAGCGGGTGCTGCCCGCCGCCGCGGCCGCCGGCGTGGGCATCATCGCCCGGGTGCCGCTGGCCAGCGGCCTGCTCTCCGGCCGCTACGACGAGCAGACCACGTTCGGCGCCGACGACCACCGCAACTACAACCGGCACGGCGAGGCCTTCGACGTCGGCGAGACCTTCTCCGGGGTGGACTTCGGCACCGGGCTCGAGGCCGTGCGCCGGCTGCGGCCGCACGTGCCGGCGGGCGCCACCATGGCGCAGTTCGCCCTGCGCTGGATCGCCGACCAGCCCGGCGTCACCGTGGTCATCCCCGGCGCACGCAGCCCGGAGCAGGCGCGCGGCAACGCGGCGGCCGCCGCGCTGGCGCCGCTGGACGCCGCGGCGAGCGAGGCGGTCCGGGCCGTCTACCACGAGTTGATCAGGCCGCAGGTCCATGACCGCTGGTGAGGGAGTGCAGATGAAGGGGTGGACCTGGCTCACCGCGGGCGCGCTCTGCGTCGTGGTCGGCGGGCTCTGGACGGCGCAGGGCCTCGACCTGCTCGGCGGCAGCGCGATGAGCGGCGTGACGCTCTGGGCCGTCATCGGGCCGATCGTCGTGGTCGCCGGGCTCTTGATGATCGTCACCGGCGTCCGGGTCCGCGCGCGGAGCAAGCAGCAGTAACCGGCACAGAAAAACCCCGCACCCCCTGAGGAGGGATGCGGGGTCACTCAAGCCGATCTCCGCCAGGCGATCGACGGCCGGCGTCGCCACCGGCAGGTTGGTCTCAGAGCGGGCGAACCTGCTCCGCCTGCGGGCCCTTCTGGCCCTGGGCGATCTCGAACTCGACCCGCTGGTTCTCTTCCAGAGTGCGGTAGCCGCTCGTCTGGATGGCCGAGAAGTGGACGAACACGTCAGCACCCCCGCCGTCGACGGTGATGAAGCCGAAGCCCTTGTCTGCGTTGAACCACTTCACGGTTCCTTGCGCCATGCTGAACTCTCCTTCTGAAAATGCCGGCCCGGTGATGCGGGGCCGATGGTCGTTTTCGAGCAGCGGCACCGCGAGGGGGCGGCTTTTCAGAAGGACTGGCCCCTGAACCACATACACAAAAACTGGCCACACTGTACCCGAAGAAGCAGTCCGAAGGCTGCCCCTAGAGCGAATCCAGTTCGGTCCCCACCGGGCCTTAATTGGCCTTCAGCAGCGCTCAGACGGGCGCCGGAGGCCTCGACCGGGGTCTATGCGAAGTCCGGTCGAGGCCTCCGGCCACGGTCTATACGAGTCGAAATGTCAGTCCGGCCACTCGCCGGTGATGCGCCGGATGCCGGCCGCGCCACCGCGATCGACGAGCGCCTTTACCGTCGCGAAGATCGCGCCCTGCAGCGCCGCCGCGGCGATGACCTCGCCCCAGCCCCGGTCCTCGTCGGTGGCGTTCGGCGCGTCGTCGTCGCCGGAGGCCAGCCGCCAGACCTCCTTGAAGACGAAGCCCGCCACCGCGCCGGCCGCGACGCCGAGCAGCAGCCCCACGGGCTTGTACGCCACCTTCCGCAGCACGTGGCTCACCTGCGCCTCCCCCGCACGATCAGGATGGCGCCGATCAGGGCGGCGCCCGCCACGAGCGCGGCGGCGAACGGCACCGCGTTGCGCCGCACCTTCACGGACGCTTCGTGCACCTGCGCCCGCGCCCGCTGCTTGGTCTGCTCGACCTGCTCCTTCGCCCGGGCCTTCACGTCCGCCTTGGCCGCGAGGGCCTGCACGGTCTCCCCGAGATCGGCACGAGTCTGCTTGATGTCCTCACGGAGCGCGGCCACATCGGGCCGCCCACCTGCCGATCCGTTCATGTTGCTCATGCCAGGCTCCTGGTCTTGATCGCGTGCTTGACCTCGTCGACGTCCGCCTTCGCGCTGGCCATGGCGGCCGACGGCTCCGGCGGGACGGCCTTGCCGACCTGCCGCTTGCCCAACAGCGCCAGGACACCGGCCGCGGCGAACAGCACCACGGTGATGATCAACGCGGCGAGCCACAGCGGCAGGAACAGGTCGAGGACGATGATCAGCGTGGCGAACAGCGCGCCGACGCCGTAGAACGCGAACGCCGCACCCCCGCCGAACAGGCCCGCACCGATTCCGGCGTGCTTAGCCTTCTCCGCGAGCTCCGCCTTCGCAAGGGTGATCTCGTCCCGCACCAGCCGGGACAGCTGCTCGGTCGCATGCTGTACCAGTTCCGAGGTGGACTGGTCGGTCACCGGACGGGCCGGGCTACCGTTCAGGACATCGGCCATGGTGTCCTCCTTCCCAATGACGGCTTAATGCCCTGCGCAGGGCCGGATCAATCCTCGCAAACCATGGCCCGGAATTACTGCCGCATACCGGACGTGGAGGCTCTCGAGGGGTCCTCGGGTCCACCGAAGGTGGCGGCCCGCTCGTCGCCGTCGCCCGCGCCGCCGAAGACCCGGCCGTCGTCGGGGGCGTCCGGACCGGGCTGCGCCGGTACCGCGGGCTCGGCGAGCTCGGCGGGCCCCGCGTTCGCCACGTCGGCGCGCAGCCGCGGCAGCGAGTCGCGCCGGTGCTCGTACACCCAGGCGACGAGCCGCTCCCGGACCAGGCAGCGCAGGTCCCACAGCGAGCCGGCGTCGCCGGCGCTGACCAGGGCCCGTAGCCGGATCATACCGCCGACCGCGTCGGTAACCTGCAGAACGCACACCCGGCCGTCCCACAGCTCGGTGCCCTCGCAGACCGCGCGCAGCTCGGCCCGCAGGGGCTCGACCGGCGCCGACCAGTCCACGTCGAGCTCGGCGGTCCCCAGCACGGCGGAGTCGGTACGCGTCCAGTTCTGGAACGGCTTGGTGGTGAAGTAGGACGTGGGCAGAATCAGGCGCCGGTCGTCCCAGATCTGCACCGCGACGTAGGTCAGGGTCATCTCCTCGATGCGGCCCCACTCGTTCTCGACGACGACCACGTCGTCGATGCGCACCGCGTCGCTGAAGGCGAGCTGCAGGCCGGCGATCAGGTTGCCCAGCGTGCTCTGCGCCGCCAGCGCGGCGATGACGCTGATCAGGCCGGCCGAGGCCAGCAGGCTCACCCCGACGGCGCGCACCTCGGGGAAGGTCATCAGCATCACGCCCGCGGTGACCACCACGATGCCGGCCACGGTGACCCGGCGCAGCATCACCACCTGGGTCCGAAGCCGCCGGGCCTTCAGGTTGTCCGGCACGTCGACCCGCCAGCGCGCCAGCGCGACGTCCTCGAACACCAGCAGGAGCGCGCCGACGAGCCAGGCCGCCGAGGCGATCACGAGCAGCACCAGGCCGTGCAGCACGAGCTCGCGGCCGGCGAAGTCGCCCGCGAAACCGCGGACCGCCTGCTGCACCGCGAACGCGGTCAGCAGCGCGACGAAGGGCCGGTGCGCGGTCGCCGCCAGCTCGCTCAGCAGGGTCGATCGCCGGCCGAGGCGCCTGACGATCCAGTGCACGGCCTCGGCGAGCAGAAGCGCCGAGCCCGCCGCGATGACGACGGCGAGCAGGGCGGTCAGAACGCTGGTCAAGGAGTCTCCCCTTCTGGGTGCCAGCGCCTAGGTATACACGTCACACCTTGCGGTAGCGCGACTGCGAGAAGCAGTAGACGCCGTACGCGGCGATACCCAGCGCCACCAGGCCCAGCAGCCACGGCCCGTACGGCTGGCCGGCCAGCAGCTTGAGCGCGGCGTCGAGGCCGCGTGCCTTCTCCGGGTCGTAGGTGAGCGCGGCGGCCACGATCAGGGCGCCGGAGATCGTGTAGGCCACGCCCTTGGCGGAGTAGCCGGCGACGCCGAGGCGCCGGGTCGTCTTGCGCACGGTGGCGTTCATCTGGTGGGTGTTGAGGTGCTTCTCGAACTTGCCGGTGACGCCGTAGACCACCAGGCCGATGCCGATGGCGGCGACCACGACACCGATGAGGCCGATGAGCAGACGGCCGCCGGAGCCGTCCATCATGGACGAGGCGTTCTGTTCCTGGCTGTCGCCGGTCGAGGCGTTCGCGCCCTGCAGCACCTTGATGCCGATCCAGGCGAAGTAGACGTACAGCACCGCCCGGAACGCGGAGACGACCCGCTCGGCCATCGCCGTCCGGCCCCGCGCGCCGCTCTCGCCGATGACGGCCTCGAAGGCCTGCCAGACGGCCAGGGCGAACATGCCGATGACGGAGACGATGACGAGGAACCGGCCGAACGGCTGCGCGGCGAGGTGCCGGATCGCGCCGGACTGGTCGCTCTCGGCCGAGTTGCCGAAGGCGACCTGCAGCGCGAGCCAGGCGAAGAGCAGGTGGATGACGCCGTACATGATGAAGCCGCCACGGGCGAGGAGCTCGAGGGGCTTGCTCTCGGCGGCCCGTGAGGCCGTGCCGCGGACTTGCTCGGTGGCAGACATGCGACCTGGTATCACCAGCGCCGCGAGAGTTGAAACCTGCCGCACCCGCTACTGGCGTGCCACCACGAAGCTGATGTTGTCGGCGGTGATGCTGTCCAGCGAGACCTGAAGGCCACCGACGTCGACGGCCTGCTGGCCCTTGGTCAGCTGGATCTGCTCACCGGCCACGTCGAGGGTCACCGTGTTCGCGTCGGCGCTGACGAACTTGGCCTCCACGCCGAGGACGCTGGCGCTCGCGCTGGTGCTGCGCTCCAGCGTGACCGTGCACTGGTCCAGGCTGCAGTCGACGTTGTCGCTGCTGCACCCGGCGAGCAGCGTCAGGCCGAGGGTTGCGGCGGTGAACAGGGCGGCGAGGCGGCGTACCGGGGCGTTTGTCACGGGCCTAGGGTACTTCTCGCGCACCAGCCCGGGCGCTCAGGCCGCGATCGCCTGCCGGGACGGGTGCGGCACCGAGGTGCCGGCGATGATCTCGGCGGCCGCCTGGCCGCACGCCCGGGTCGCCCCGAACGTCGCCAGGTGTATCCCGCCGCTGACCGCGACCGGCACGCCCATCTCCACCACGATCGCGTCGGGCCGCGCGGCGAGGGCGTGCTCGAGCGCGGCGGCGATCCACGGGTGCCGGTGCGCGTCCCGCACGACGAGCACCAGCGGGCGGGCGCCGACCCCGGCCAGGATCAGCGCCGCGACGTCGGCGACGCCCGCCAGGTCCTCGGCGCACAGCCGCACCGAGGTGGTGCCGGGCAGCAGCGTGCTCAGCGGCGCGCCGACGCCCCACGGCGTCTCGGCGCCGATCGCGATGTTGCGCTCCGGCGAGAACTCGACGACGTGCGGCGCCCGGGTGAGCGGCAGCTCGGGGGCCGCCGCGGCGGCGGTGACCCGGACCGCGCGGCGGGCGGCGGCCTGGCCGACGGCCGAGCCGCCGATGACCGCCACCTCGTGCGCGCCGGAGCCGGCGGCGTCGGCGACGGCACGGGCGCCGATCGCGGTCTGCGTCCGCTGCGTCCAGGCGGCCAGCCGGCGTACCCGTTCGGCGGCGTCCCGCAGCCGCGCCTCGGGCAGCTCGCCGTCGCGGACGGCGGCGACGATCGCGTCCCGCAGCCGGATCGCGGTGTGCTCGTCGGCGTGGTCGCCGCCGACGCAGATGGCGTCGGCGCCGGCGGCCAGGGCCCGCACCGTGGCGCCCTCGAGGCCGTACGTGCGGCGCACGCCCTGCATCTCGATGCCGTCGGTGACGATCAGCCCGTCGAAGCCCAGCTCCTCGCGGAGCAGCCCGGTGAGGATGCGCCGGCTCAGCGTCGCGGGCAGGTCCGGGTCGTAGGCGGGCACCAGCAGGTGGCCGGTCATCACCGACTGCACCCCGGCGGCGATGGCCGCCCGGAACGGCACCAGCTCGACCTCGGCGAGGCGCTTGCGGCTGCGATCGATCAGCGGTACGGCGTGGTGCGAGTCGACGGCGGTGTCACCGTGGCCCGGGAAGTGCTTGGCGCAGGCGGCCACGCCGGACTCCTGCAGACCGCGGATCCACGCCGCGCCGTGGCGGGCGACCAGATCGGGCTCGGCGCCGAACGCCCGTACCCCGATGACCGGATTGTCGGGGTTGCTGTTGACGTCGGTGTCCGGCGCGTAGTCGAGCGTGATGCCCGCGTGTGCCAGCTCGAGGCCCAGGTCCCGGGCGACGGCGCTGGTCAGCTCGGTGTCGTCGATCGCGCCCAGGCCCAGGTTGCCGGGGCGGGAGCTGCCGTGCCGCGACTCCATCCGGGTGACGTCGCCGGCCTCCTCGTCGATGGCGACGATGACGTCCGGGCGTTCGGCGCGCAGCTGCGCGGTCAGGGCGGCGACCTGCGCCGGCGTCTCGACGTTGCGGGCGAACAGCGCGACGCCGCCCAGCCCCTCGCCGAGCGCGCGGCGGACCCAGTCGGGCACCGTGGTGCCGACGAATCCCGGCTGAAGAACCGTCGCGGCCAGCTCCGGCAGTTCCCCATGATTCGGCATAAGTCCGCGTACCTCCGGTGACGACATACGCGCTCAGCGAGCACGTCCCCCAACGTGATCGACCGGGACCGTCATGGGCGCGGCGACGACTTATGGTCACCCACTTCCGGGTTTCAGTCAACAAACCTTTCTATTAAGCCTACTTAAAGTGTTCGGTCCATCGCTCGTCCGGATAGGCTTCGGCGCGTGCAGAACGACGCGATTTCCCCGGTCCTGGCCGCCTCCGGAGTGGACTGGTCGCAGGTGCACGCCGTGAAGCTGCTCGGCGTCGCGTTGGGGGCATTGATCCTGTTCTGGGCGATCCGCCGGATGTTCGGCGGTAAGTGACGGCGGTTTGCCTGTCGCACCCCTGGGGCACAATGGCCGCTCGATGAAGCTACCCATATACGGCCCCCGCCTGCGCAGGGTCGCCCGCCGGCACTTCGGCTGGCCCACCCTGCGCCCCGGCCAGTTCAAGCCCATGCGGGCCGTGCTGCGCCGCCGCGACGCGCTCGTCGTGCTGCCCACCGGCGCCGGCAAGTCGGCGATCTATCAGATCCCGGCGGTCCTGCTGCCCGGGCCGACGGTGGTGATCTCGCCGCTGCTCGCCCTTCAGCAGGACCAGATCGCCGCGCTCAACGAGCGCGCCGACCCCCGGGTCCGCGCGGTCCGGGTCAGCTCGGCCGAGACACCCCGCCAGCAGCGCGAGGCGATCCGGGAGGTCGCCGAGGGCCGCGCGGAGTTCCTCTTCATCACCCCGGAGCAGCTCAGCAATCCGGAGTGGACGGCCGAGGTGCGCGCGCTGCGGCCCGGGCTGGTCGCGATCGACGAGGCGCACTGCATCTCCGCCTGGGGACACGACTTCCGGCCCGACTACCTGTCGCTCGGGCACCTGATCAAGGGCATCGGCCGGCCGCCCGTGCTGGCGCTCACCGCCACCGCGTCGCCGCCGGTGCGCGACGACATCATCGCCCGGCTGGACCTGCACCGGCCCGAGATCCACGTGTCCGGCCTGGACCGGCGCAACCTCTTCCTCGAGGTGGCGCACTGCCCCGACGAGGACTACCGCTGGCGCCGGCTCGTCGCGCTGCTCGACTCCGTGCCGCGCCCCGGCATCATCTACGTCGCCACCCGCCGCGCCGCCGAGGAGCTGGCCGAGCGCCTCACCGGGGCCGGCTACCGGGCCGACTTCTACCACGGCGGCATGGCCGCGGGCCCCCGCGAGCAGCGGCACGTGGACTTCACCGCCGACAAGATCGACATCATGGTCGCCACGTCGGCCTTCGGCATGGGCATCGACAAGGCCAACATCCGCTGGGTGGCGCACATGGCCCTGCCGGACTCGCCGGACAGCTACTTCCAGGAGATCGGCCGGATGGGCCGCGACGGCGAGCCGGGCCGCGCGCTGCTGCTCTGGCGCGCCGAGGACGAGGCGATCCAGCGGTTCTTCAACGGCGGCGGCCCCGACCCGGTCGAGCTGCGCGAGCTGGCGGCCGCGCTGCGCGCCGGCCCGGCCACGAAGACCGCCCTGCAGAAGAAGAGCGGTCTCAGCCCTCGCCGGCTCGGCGCGCTGCTGGGGCTGCTCGAGCAGGTCGGCGCCGCCGTCGCCGGGCAGGGCAACAAGTGGACGGTCCCGGTCTTCGCGCCGCTGCCCGCCGCCGCGGCGGAGGCCGCCGCCGCGGAGCACGAGCGGCGCCAGGTCGTGCAGCGGTCCCGCATCGACATGATGCGGGCCTTCGCGCAGACCACCGCTTGCCGCACGCAGACCCTGCTGGCCTACTTCGGCGAGCACCTCGCGAAGCACTGCGGGCACTGCGACAACTGCGCCGGTGGCGCGACCGGGCGCACCGCGCGCGACCGCGCCGACGAGCCGTTCGCCGTGCACAGCACGGTCCGGCACGCCGAGTGGGGCCCGGGCATGGTGATGGGCTACGAGGCGGAGCGCATGACGGTGCTCTTCGAGACCGTCGGCTACAAGACCCTCTCCGTGCCGGTCGTCACCGAGCAGCGGCTCCTCACGGCCGGGTAGCCGGGTTCCCGGTGCGGCGTTCTGGGTAACGTCGACATTCTGTCGACAGCGAGAGAAGCGAGGATCAGTGACGGACGCACCGCAGTACGCCGAGTTCGGCTTCACCGACAGCGAGTGGGGGCTGCTAGTCGGCCTGCCGCAGTCGGTACTGACCGCCGCGAGCGTGGCGACACACGACAGCGCCCGCAAGACCCGCGCCGAGACGGCCGCGGGCCTCGACGAGATCGCCGACGCGCGCGGCTCGGCCAGCGCGCTGGTCGCCGCGATCGCCGGGGCCGTCCTGGACCTGACCGGCGACCCGGAACGCGGCGAGGTGCTGCCGGCGATCGAGCCGGCCGACCCGGTCGGCTACGCCCAGGACGTGCTCGAGCGGGCCGCGCAGGCGGCGGTCCTGCTCTCCGGCAAGGTCCCGGCGGCGGACGCGGAGACCTACAAGCACTGGCTGGTGGAGATCGCGGAGAGCGTGGTCGGCGCGGCGTCGACCGGCGGCGTCCTCGGCATCGGCGGCGACACCGTCACCGAGGACGAGCGCACCTTCCGCGACGAGCTGGCGAAGGTCCTGGCCGGCTGACACCCGCGACCGCGCCGGCGCCCGAGGCGCCGGCGCGGTGCAGGCTCGATCAGACGCGGAACCCGGCCACGAGGGCCTGCAGCGAGCGGCTCAGCTCGTCGAGCTCGCCCGACGCGCGCCGGGACTCGTCGACCGAGGCGGTCGTGTTCCGGGCCGCGTCGGCCACGCTGCCGATGTTCACGGCGATCTGCTCGGACGCGGCGGCCGCGTCGCCGACGCTGCGGTTCATCTCGTTGGTCGTCGCGGTCTGCTCCTCGACGGCCGAGGCGATCGTGGTCTGGTAGTCGCTGATCCGGGTGATGACCTCGGTGACGTCGGCGATGGCCGCGACGGCGCTCGCGGTGTCGGCCTGGATCGCCTCGACCCGCCGGGAGATGTCCTCGGTCGCCCGGGCGGTCTCCTGCGCCAGGTCCTTGACCTCACCGGCGACCACCGCGAAGCCCTTGCCGGCCTCGCCGGCCCGGGCCGCCTCGATGGTGGCGTTGAGCGCGAGCAGGTTGGTCTGCTCGGCGATGTTGGTGATCGCCTTGACCACGTCGCCGATCATGCGGCTCGAGTCGCCGAGGCGCGACACGGTCTCGGTGGTGATCCGGACCTGGTCGACGGCGCCGGCCGCGACGGTGGCCGCCTCGTGCGCGTTGTGCGAGATCTCGCTGATCGACGCGCCCATCTCCCCGGCGCCGGCCGCGACGGTCTGCACGTTGAGGGAGACCTCCTGCGCGGCGCCGGCGACGACGTTCGCCTGTGCCGAGGACTCCTCCGCGCCACGGGCGATCTGCCCGGACAGGCCGCCGATGCGGCGGCTGGTGTCCGCCAGCCCCTCGGCGCTGTGCGTCAGCTCCGAGATGACCTTGCTGACCAGGGTCAGCGCGGCGTTCGCCGACAGGCCGAGCCGGCCGACCTCGTCGGTGGAGGTCACGTTCACCCGATGGGTGAGGTCGCCGTCCGCGACCCCGGCCAGCACGCTCGCGGCGTCGTTGATGGGCCGGGTGATGCTGTGGGTGATCCGCCAGGCGAGTACGGCCGCGACGACGGCCGCCAGCAGGCAGCCGAGCACGAGCGTGGTCACGAGGCCGTCGGCGGCGTCACGGGCCCGCGCCGCCTCGGCCGTGTCGACGGCGGCCAGCCCCTCGCTGATCCCGCCCACCTTGAAGATCGCGATCGCGGTGAGCGCGATCATGCAGAGAATCACCACGAGGAAGCCGGCACCGAGCCGGCGTCCGACCTTGAGGTTCGACAACTTCACCTGATCACCTTCGGGCAACGGTTTGCGGCCCACGGTGGGCCTTACCGCAAGGTCGACCGGACGGGGTGATACGTGAGGCTTTTATGACTCTGCCGCGCCCCGTACGGGTGAGATGCTCGGAACATGGTGGTGGACGAGTCCGCGTGGGCACGGCCGTCCCCCGCGCTGCGGCCGTACGTCGCGCACTTCTCGGGCTGGCGGCAGGCCGGTGTGCCGTGCGTCACACACCGCGGGCTGCCGTCGCCGTACGTGACGCTGGTGCTGACCCTCGACGACCCGCTCGTGCTGTGCGCGCACCCCGACCGGCGGCAGCCGGCGCGGCGCTACGACGCGCTGGTCGGCGGCCTGCACCTGGCACCGACCCTGATCGCGCACGGCGGCCGGCAGTCCGGCGTGCAGGCCGCCGTGCATCCGCTGGGGTGCCGCGCCCTGTTCGGCCTGCCCGCGGGCGAGCTGGCGGGCCTCGACCTGGACCTGGCGGACGTGCTCGGCGCGGCCGCCGCCGAGGAGCTCCGCGAGCTGACGCGGGCCGCGCCGGACTGGCCGGGCCGGTTCGCGGCGGTGGACGCCGCGCTGCTCGCGCTCGCCCGCCGCCGCGCCGCCGAGGTTCACCCGGACGTGACGCACGCCTTCGGACGGCTGCTGGCGACCGGCGGCAACCTGGGCGTCCGGGCCCTGGCCGACGAGGTCGGCTGGAGCGCCCGCCATCTCACCGACCGGTTCCGGGTCGAGACCGGGCTGGGGCTCAAGGAGGCCGCCCGGGTGGTCCGCTTCGACCGGGCCCGGCGCCGGCTCGACCCGCGGACCCGGCTCGCCGACCTCGCCGCCGACGCCGGCTACTACGACCAGGCACACCTGAGCCGCGAGTTCCGGGCGCTGGCCGGCTGCTCGCCGTCGCGCTGGCTGGCCGACGAGTTCACTTTCGTCCAAGACTCATCCGCGCGGCGCAGCGAGGATGGCACCCATGGCTGAGACGAAAACGACCCCACCACCGCAGGTGTGGCCCACGCTGCGGGCCCGCGACGCGCGCGCCCTGATCCGCTTCCTGGTCGACGCGTTCGGCTTCACCGAGACCTCGGTGCACGGCGAGGGTGACCGCGTCGACCACGCCGAGCTGTCCTGGCCGCCCGGCGGCGGCATCATGCTCGGCTCGCACCGCGACGACCCGGACGACATCTGGGCGCTGAAGCCCGGCACCTTCGGCGCGTACGTGGTCACCGACGACCCGGACGGGCTGCACGACCGGGCGCTCAAGTGCGGCGCGACGATCGTCAGGGCGCCGGCGGACACCGACTACGGCTCGCGGGACTTCGCCGCCCGCGACCCGGAGGGCAACCTGTGGTCGTTCGGCACGTACCGCGGCGAGCCGCGTTAAGCGATCGCCTCGCCGGAGCGGTAGCCGGCCACGGCCGAGTACACCGAGCCCAACTGGGAGGCGACGCGCTTCCACGAGTACGCCTGCCGGGCCCGGTCCAGCGCCGCCGTCGCGTACGCGAATCGCCGGACCTTGTCGTTGACCAGCCGCCGCACTGCGCCGCCCAGGGCACGGGGGTCTCGGGCGGGCACCAGGTCTCCGGTGAGGCCGTCCACGACGGCCTCACCGAGGCCGCCGACGGCGGTGCCGATCACCGGCAGGCCGCAGGCCATCGCCTCCAGCGAGGTCAGCAGGGACTGCTCCTGCCAGGGCGCCGCGACCAGCAGGTCGGCGGAGCGGTACCAGCGCGGCATCTCGGCGCCCGGCACGCCGCCGACCAGGCGGAACCGGTCCGCGACCCGGAAGTGCTCGGCGATGGCCCGCAGCCGCTTGGCCTGCGGGTCGGTGGCGAGCCGGTCGGCGGGCGGGCCGCCGACGACGACGTACTCGGCGCCGGGCACGTAGCGCATGGCCTGGATGACGTCGCCGTGGCCCCTGCGCTCGGCCAGCCGTCCGACGGACAGGATGCGGGTCCGCCCCGGGTCGCGCTCGGCGGCCGGCCCCTCGGGGGTGAAGAGTTCGCTGTCGACGCCCGCGGGCACCACCGTCAGCTGCGCCCGGGGTACGCCGATGCGCACCAGGCCGCGCGCCTCGTCCTGGCTCTGGGCCACCACCCTGTCGACCGCGCGGCCCAGGGCGCGCTCGTAGCCGTTGCGCGACGGCCCGTCCTGATCGGCGGCGCCGGCGCCGCCGAGCTCGTGGAACGACTGCACGACCGGGATGCCGACCCGCCGGGCCGCGGTGACCGCGGCCAGGCCGCTGGTCCAGAAGTGCGCGTGCGCGACCTCGGGGACCCAGTCGTCCTCCTGCCATTCGGTACGCAGCCACTGCGCGAATTCGCCCATGTGCGCCAGCAGCCGTTCGGCCGGCAACTCCCGCGCCGGGCCGGCGGGCACATGCACGACGCGGACGCCCTCGCCCATCGGCACGGTCTCGGGCAGGCCGGGCGCGTCCCGGCGGGTGTACACCCGCACGTCATGACCGGCGGCGGCCAGCGCGGTGGACAGGTCGGCGACATGACGCTGCTGCGCGCCGGCGGCAGCGGTGGGCAGTGGGCTCGCCTGTTCGGAGATCATGGCGATGCGCACAGGGTCCTCCTCCGACAGGTGGGTTCCGGGAGAAGACCGGATTCGAGGCTGCGTCACCCGGCGAGTCATGCCCTACCCCCGAAACCGTAAACATCACGGGGTGCCCGGTATGTACTAGCTTGCGGCTATCGTCCAGCCTACCGCTCCGGCGCCGGAGATCAGTGGTAGATCGCCCGGTGCGCGGCGCCGACCGCGGCCTGGTACAGCCGCCCGGTCAGCGCCCGGTCCCTGGCCAGCGCCGCCCGGGCCGCGTTGGCGCCCGGCGCGCCGTGCACCCCGCCGCCCGGATGCGCCGACGCGCTCGCCAGGAACAACCGCTCCACCGGGGTGTCCGCGCGCCCGAGGCCCGGTATCGGCCGCAGGAACAGCTGCTGGAACGCCGCCGCCGTTCCACCGCCCAGCGCGCCGCCGACCAGCGACGGGTTCTCCCGCTCCAGACCGGCCGGCGAGAACACGTGGCGGCCGGTGACCAGCGCGCCGAAGCCCGGCGCGTACTCCTCCATCACCGCCTCCATCCGGGCCACCCGGGCGGCGATCTCGTCCGCCGTCCAGTGCCGGCGATGCGGCAGGTGGGTGTACGCCCAGGCCGACTCCGTGCCCGCCGGCGAGCGGGACTCGTCCGCCGTGGTCATCTGCCCCATCAGCAGGAACGGATCCGGCGGCGGCTCCCCGGTCGCCAGGTGCGCGGCGTAGCGGGTCAGCCCGTTCAGGTCGGCGCCGAGGTGCACGGTCCCGGAGCCGGCCGCGGCCGGGTTGCGCCACGGTATCCGGCCGTTCACCGCCCAGTCGACCTTGATGGTCGCGCCGTCCCAGCGGAAGAACTCCAGGTCCTGCGCGACCCGCGAGGGCAGCCACCGGGCGCCGACCAGGTCGAGATAGAGCGCCGGCGCCGGCACGTCGGCGAGCACCGCCCGGCGGGCCCGCCGATCACGCCCGTCCGCCGTGCGTACGCCCATGGCCCGGCCCCGCGCGACCAGCACGCGCGTCACCGGGGTCCGGTAGGTGATCCGGCCGCCGCGCTGCGTCAGGCGCCGGACCAGCGCCGAGGTGATCTGCCCGGCGCCGCCGACCGGCACCGGCCAGCCGACCTCCTGGCCGAGCATCGCCAGCAGCCAGCCGAAGACGCCGCCGCCGGCGTCCTCCGGCGACAGGTCGGTGTGCAGCGCGCAGCCCGCCAGCGCCAGCGTCGCGCCCTCGCCCCGGAACAGCTCCGAGCCCAGCCCGCGCGCCGACAGCAGCAGGCGGCGGGCCAGCCGCAGCGAGCCGCCGGCTCCCAGCCGCCGAGCCAGGCCCAGGCCCCCGCGCACCGGCGGGAAGGGCCGGAACAGCGCCTCCAGCAGCTGCGGGGAGACCTCGCGCCACTCCTGGTACGCGCGCCGCCAGCGCTCGCCGTCGCCCGGCGCGAACCGCTCCATCGAGGCCATCGTGGTCTCCAGGTCGCGGCTGACCGTCGCCGCCCGGCCGTCCGGGAGCAGATGGGTGAACACGTCCGGCGCGTGTGTCCACTCCAGCCCGTGCTCCCCCAGCTCCAGCGCCCTGAGCACCGGCGAGGCGTAGCCGAGCGGGTAGAAGGAGCTGAACAGGTCGCTGAGGTAGCCCGGCGCGGTGAGGTGTCCGGAGCGGACCGCGCCGCCCGCCTGCGGGGTCGCCTCGACGACCTCGACGCTCCAGCCGGCGTCCGCGAGCAGGTTCGCCGCGACCAGGCCGTTGTGCCCCGCCCCGATGACTATCGCGTCAACGGCTTCCACGCCGGTTGCCTCCCTGTCGTCAGCCCCAGACGGTCACGGTGCCGACCTCGGACTCCACGTCCACCGCGTACCTGTTGCGGGCGGTGACCCATCCGGCCGGGGCGACCAGCATCCCCGCCGCCGCCCGCGCCCGCCGGGTCCAGGGCACGGCCACCAGCGCCGCGCCGCCGCGCAGGCGCAGGCCGAGCGGGGTACCCGGCGGAATCGCCACCGCGATCTCGCCGACGCCGCCGGTCAGCTTGATCGGGACGGTACCGCGCGGCGCCGGCAGCCGCATGCTCACCAGCCCGGTCCCGGAGCCGAGCTCGACCCGGCGGATCCGCCCGGCGGCCAGGTCCAGGTGCTGCTCCCCCGCGCCGGCCGGCAGCCGGATGTCCCAGCGCACGGCCCGGTTGAGCAGGATCTCGACCGTGTCGGGGCCGTCCGCGCCGGTCGGCCGCAGCCCGAGCCGCACCCGGCCGGGCGTGCCGGTGACGGCGGGCGCCAGCCCGGAGTCGGCGGGCGTGCTGATCCGGTACAGCAGCCCCGGCAGGTCCGCGAGGCGCACCTCGACCCGGGAGGCGGCGTCCCGGACGACCAGGAAGGCGCCCGTACGGCCGTGCAGGGCGCCCGCGAGGACGTGCTGCTGCGGGCCGTCACCGGCCGGCATCTGCCGCGCGCCGAGCGTCGACACCGGTGCGCAACCGGCCAGGGTGCAGCTCGCAAGCAGGCCCGCGACCAGCAGAAACAAGGTTCGCGATCCGGCAGCTGGGTGACGGCGACGCTGCGCAATGGGCACCATCGGACAACCCGAGATCGGCTGAAAGGGTGACGGCGAAGCATCCAATTCCGGTCAGACTGTCCGAATGCGTTCTGCCGGTTTCCTCTCCGAGCCTCAGCGCCGCCTCGCCTGGCTGGGCTTCCTGCTCGCCGCCTTCCAGGCCCCGGTCGCGGCCCGGCTGGTGGACGACGCCACCTGGCTCTTCGCCGTCGTCGTCGCCCTCGTGGTCGCCACCGTCATCCTGGCCGACGACGCACAGCGCCGCCGCCCGCAGGCCGAGACCGAGGCCGAAACCGAGTAGGCCGGGTCAGCGGGCCTCGTGGCCCTCGCGGCCGTGCGTGCGGCGCCGCTCCTTGAGCTCGGCCTCGTAGAGGTGCCGCCGGCCGCCGGCCAGCTCGTCGCGGACGTCCCGCTCCACCGTGCGGAACTCGGCGTAGTACCCGTCGTCGAACTCCTCGACGAGCTGGAACGTCCAGTGGCCCGGCACGATGTTGCGGCCGATCAGCTCCCGCTGGATCCGCTGGGCGATCCCGGGCTGCCCGGCCTGCATGAACAGCGACACGGCCTCGTCGAGCTTGAAGTCGGCCTGCCCGGTCAGCTGGTGCACCTCGTAGAGGCACCCGCGCACCCGTTCGATCACCTCGAGCGCCTCGCTGAGCCGACCCAGCGCCTCGACCGTCGCGTCGCTCATCCCCTCCGGGCGCCGGTGCGCGTCATCGGGTTCCTCATGGTTCACAGCCGCCTCCGTCATCGCCGGTGTTCCGGCCTGCCACCGATCTGCAACGGTCGCGGGAACCCGTTGACTACCCCAGGATCCCTAACGTTCCCCCCATGAATGGCCTGTTCAGCGGCGCTGCCGCCCGCGCTGCCCTGCGTTCCGCCCACGCCTGCCTCGATGAGCTGATGAGCTCGGTCGGCGATACCGGCCTCGCGGCCGCGGCGGAGTCGCCGGGCCTGCTCGCCACCCTCGACCAGCACGTCGCGGGCGTCCGCGACAGCCTGTCGACGGACGTACGCCCGCTCACGGCCGTCATTCTCGCCGCGTACGCCGAGGGTGTCCGCGACGCCGCCTTCAAGCACGGCTGGGAGCCGCCGGCCGGCCCGGTCGACTGGACCGAGCAGGACTGGGTGCTGCACCGCCTGCTAGCGGTCTGCTCGCTCACCCGCACGCTGCCCAAGGACCGCTGACCGCCGGGCCGGCACCGGGACCCTCAGGTCTCGTCGTCGGCCCTCCGTGCCGGGATCACCTGGGTCCGGTCCGCGTCGTCGGCCGGTCCGCCCTGCCGGGGAATCACCTGCCGCCGCTCGGTCTCCGGAATGATCGCCGTCGTGTCCGGGTCGTCGGAGTCGTCCTTTACCGGCGTCGCGTCCTCGTCGCTGCCGTCAGGATCCGCGCCGGGCCGGGCCGGGCCGCCGCCGGTATCCGCGGTCGCGTCCGGATCATCGCCGGGCCGCGCGGGGTCGCCCCCGACATCCGCCGTCGCGTCCGGATCATCGCCGGGCTTCGCCGGGCCGCCCCCGGCGTCCGGCTCCGCCGCCGGGCGGGGCCGGGCGGGTACGCCGACCGTCAGCTGGGTCGTGGTCTCCGCGTCGGCGGGTGCGGTCTCCGCCGGCCGGAGTTCGCCGAATCCCGGTACCGGATGCGGCCGGTCGTCCTGGTCGCCGCGCCGCGGCAGCGGGATGATCTGCGTGGTCTCCGCGGCCGCCGCCTGCACGGCCCGCTGCCGCTCGGCCTCGGCCGCCGCGCGCTCCGCCTCCTGCCGGGCGGTCTCGGCGAGCGCCGCCTCCCGGGCGATCCGCTCCTGCTCGGCGACCCGCGCCTGCTCCGCGCGGCGCGCCTCCTCGGCCGCCAGCGCCGCCGCTGCCTCCTCGGCCGCCTTCTTCTCGGCGGCGGCCCGGGCCCGCTCGTCGGCGTAGTTGCGGGCGTGCTCGCGGATCGCCGCCGACTCGGCGCCGGCCCGCTCCAGCCAGATCTCCCACCGCTGCTGCATCGGCCGGATCAGCCCGCCGCCGACGCCGACGATGAGCACGCCCGCGACGGTGGCCAGCACGGCGATCAGGACCGGCTGGGTGACCGCCGTGGCGATCTGCACCTGCTCCAGCGCGGCGATGACGCCGAGCGCCACGATCAGCCAGTACGCGGCCTGCGCCAGCACCCGGCCGTAGGGCAGCCCGCCGAGCGCGCTGCCGATGAGGTCGCGGACGGCGCCGCCGATCGCCGCGGCGACCACGATGATGACGATCGCCACGAACGCCCGGGGCAGCCAGGCGACGAGCGCGGTGAGCAGGTCGCTGACCGCGTTCGGGCCCCAGATGCCGAAGGCCAGCTGCAGCGCGAACAGCAGTACCGCGTAGAAGGCGATCTTCGCGCAGAGGTCGCTCGGCTCGACCCGGCCGCCCAGGGCCCGGCCGATCGCGCCGCGCTCGACCGCGCGGTCGAAGCCGACCCGGCGCAGGGTCTTGCCGACCACCGTGCGGGCGATCCGGGCCAACACGTAGCCGACGATCAGGATGGCGATGAACGCCAGCGCGATCGGCACGAACAGCAGCACGGAACTCCACATGTCGCTCAGCGCATCGCTCAGATCGGGCCCGGTCATCCGCTCTCCTTCAACGCCCGCTACCCGCCCGGCGTGGACGGCCGGCCTGTGCCGACCATAGGTCGCCCGGGGCCGTACCGCAGCTCGGCGCGGCGATGTTTTCCCCGACCGGCCGGCGACGGTCGAACATGGATTCCGGTACGCCGGCCCTTGTCGACTATGCGACACCCTCGGCGGCCGGGGGCCGTCACGACGCCGCTGCGGAGAGTAGTCGCGCGAGGAGCCCTCACCGATGGCGACGGTCCCGGGCGCGAGCCGGATCATCGCAGCTCAGCAACGTGTCCGCGGCGGCAAGGGCCCGGCCGAGGTCGCCGCCGGGCGGGCGCACCGGGGCCGGATCTCACGCACCCGGACCACGCATCGTAAGATCTCGCCGGGACTGGTCCCGAGCGACACACCCAGTCCACCTACGCGTACCGGCCATAATCGGACGACCGTATGGTGCCCACATCGTCCGAACGGCCGAGGCGGGCTACGCTCATCTCATGGCCGGCATGGGGAGCCCTTCAGCGATGACCACGCTGCCCAACCAGACCGGCGCTCCGGCGGTGCCCGCCGTCGACTGCGCCGCGCGGGTCCGCGTCCACCCCTGGGCCGCCACCTCGCTGGGGCCGGCGCAGGCGTGGGATCCGGCCGTACGGGCGACGGTCGACGTGCTCCTCGCCTCCCCCGTGCCGATGGCGCTGGCCTACGGCGACGACCACGTGCTGGTCTACAACGACGCGTACGCGGAGCTGCTCGGCGACCGGCACCCCGACGCGCTGGGCCGGCCCGGCGCCGAGGTCTTCGGCGAGCAGTGGACCGCGCCCGGCGTCGGCGGCGTCGTCGAGGACGTCTACCGGACCGGCCAGCCGTTCCTCGAGGCCGAGACGCAGATCGCGGTGGCCCGCGGCAGCGCCGGCCAGGTCGAGCAGGCCTCGTTCACCCGCGGCCACTCGGTGGTCCGGGACGCGCACGACACCGTCGTCGGCGTGCTCACCGTCGCGGCCGAGACGACCCAGGTGACCCGCCGGCTGCAGAGCCTCGGCGACCTGACCGCCAAGCTGGCGACGGCGCTGACCATCGACGACGTGGCGCGCGTCGTCCTGGCCTACGCGATGGCCTCGTTCGACGTGGACCACTGCGTCTTCGCCGTCGACGACGGGCCGCAGTTCCGCTACGTGCGGCGCATCCGCGGCGAGATGATGGACGAGGCCGACGAGCGCCTGCCGCCGCTGTGGAAGCGGATCGGCACCGACGCCGCCTCGCCCCTGGTCGCCGCGGCGCAGACCGGCCGGCCCCTGTTCCAGCCGGACGGTTCGCCGCTCGCCAAGATCGCGACCGACCGGCACGAGCGCCGCATCCGGGCCCTGGCGGCCATGCCGCTGCGCACCGCCTCGCTGGTCGGCGCCCTGACCATGGGCTACCGCACGGCGCACACGTGGCTGCCGGCCGAGCGCGCGCTGCTCTACGCCGCCGCCGAACTGGTCGCCCAGGCCGCCGAGCGCGCCCGCCGATTCGAGGCGCAGCACGGCACGGCCCAGCTCCTGCAGCGCAGCATGCTGCCCGAGCACCTGCCGGAGCTGGAGCGGTTCCGGATCGCGGCCCGCTACGACGTCGGGGTGGACGGCAACGCCGCCGGCGGCGACTTCTACGACGCCTTCGAGCTCACCGACGGCCGCCTGGCCATCGTGCTGGGCGACGTGGCCGGCCACGACGTCCGCGCGGCCGCCGTGATGGGTCAGGTCCGGGCCGCGCTGCGCGCGCTGGCGCTGACCGACCCGGCGCCCGGCACGGTCCTCGCCGGGCTGGACCGCCTGGTCACCTCGCTCGGCGCGGAGTCGCGCAACGAGGAGATCTTCGTGACCGTCGTCTACGGCGTGCTGGACCTCGCCGACGGCACGATCACGGTGGCCAGCGCCGGCCACCCGCCGCCGGTGGTGCGCCGCCCGGGCCCGGCCGGCGGGCCGGCGACCGCGGAGCTCGTCGCGTTGCCGCCGGGCGCGCCGCTCGGCCTCGGCGGGCAGTGGCGCACGACGTCCCTGCGCCTCGAGCCGGGCGACTCGATCCTGCTGTTCAGCGACGGCGTGGTGGAGCGCCGCCACCGGCCGCTGAGCGACGGCCTCGCGGATCTGGTGGCCGCGGCCGCGGCGGCGAGCAGCGGCGACCCGCGCAACCTGTGCTCGCTGGCGACGGCGGCGGTGGCCGGCCGCACCGACGACGACGTGGCCGTGCTGGCCGTCGAGCGGGCGGTGGCCCTGAGCCGCTCGGCGACGATGCTGGTGCCGGCCGAGCCGACGGGCCCGAGCCGGGTACGCCAGTGGATGTCGGCCCGCCTGCGCGAGTGGTCGGTACCGGAGCCGGTGATCGGCGCCGCGATCCTGTGCACGAGCGAGCTGACCACGAACGCCCTGCTGCACGCGGGCACCCCGGCACAGGTGCACATCGACCTGAGCGCGGAGCGCCTGCTGGTCTCTGTTGCCGACACGGGTACCCGGGGCAGCGTCACCCGGGCCCGCACCGACACGCTGAGCAGCCGGGGCCGCGGCCTCGGCCTGATCGAGGAGCTGACCGACGCCTGGGGCACCGACCCGACGGTGCGCGGCTCGACGGTCTGGTTCGAAATGCTCATCCCGCCACGTTGATCCCGGCGGCGGGCGGCATGTTTTCGCCCGTCGCGGGGCAGTCTGACTGCCGTGCAGCTTTCCGATCTTCTGTTCGCCCTGTTCGGTGTGGCGGCCCTGCTGGCCGGCATCCTGCCGCGGGTCCTGGAACGCCGCCCGCTGTCCATGCCGATCGCCTTCCTCGCGCTCGGGATGCTCGTCTTCGCGCTGCCCATCGGGCTCCCGGAGATCGACCCGTTGGCCCGGCCGGAGCTGACCGAGCACCTCACCGAGGTGTGCGTGATCGTCGCGCTGATGGGCGCCGGCCTGAAGATCGACCGCCCGCTGGCCGGCCGCCGCTGGTCGTCGACGTGGCGGCTGCTGGCCGTCGCGATGCCGGCCACCATCGCGGCGATGGCGCTGCTCGGCTGGTGGTGGGCCGGCCTGGTGCCGGCGTCGGCGCTGCTGCTCGGCGCGGCCCTCGCGCCGACCGACCCGGTGCTGGCCGCGGAGGTCCAGGTCGGCGAGCCGACCGACGAGGAGGACTCCGAGGACGAGGTGCGGTTCGCCCTGACCTCGGAGGCGGGCCTCAACGACGGCCTGGCCTTCCCGTTCGTGTACGCGGCGATCGCGCTGGCCGCCGCCGCCGCGACCCACGAGAGCTGGCTGGCCGAGTGGATGCTGGTGGACGTGCTCTACAAGGGCGCGGTCGGCGTGGTCGGCGGACTGGTCATCGGCCGGCTGCTCGGCAAGCTCTTCTTCCGGGCGCCCCGCCACGAGCTGCGCCTGGCCCGGCACGCGGAGGGCTTCCTCGCCCTCGCCGCGACGTTCCTCGCGTACGGGCTGGTCGAGGTGGCGGGCGGGTACGGCTTCCTGGCCGTCTTCATCGCGGCGCGCGCCATCCGCTCGGCGCAGCGCTCGCACGAGTACCACCAGGTGCTGCACGACTTCGCGGAGCAGATCGAGCGGCTGCTGACCGTGCTGCTGCTCCTGCTGCTCGGCGGGGCCGTCGTCGGCGGCCTGCTGCTGCCGCTGACCTGGCCGGCCGCCCTCGCCGGCCTCGCGCTGATCCTGGTGATCCGCCCGCTGACCGGCTTCCTGTCCTTGCGGGGTGCGCCGGGCCGCACCTCCGAGCACTGGGTGATCGCCGCGTTCGGGATCCGCGGCATTGGTTCGTTTTATTACCTGGCCTATGCGATGAGCCATGCGACGTTCCCGAACGTGGATGTCATATGGGCGACAGTCGCATTAGTCGTGGTCGTGAGCGTGGTGTTGCACGGCGTTGCGGCCACGCCTGTGATGCGGCTTTTGGATAGGTCCAACGAACGATCCCGGACCCCGGAAGAACGACACTCTCAGTAATGATCGCCACGCTGAGTAATGCTTGCCTCGCGAACTCGTAGTTTATTTAGGACATTGAACCCGAGTATGGTGGCGGAGCGTATTCATACCTGTAAGGTGATCGGCACCTCCCCAGGCCGAGATTCCATGATGGAACGACAGGAAAGGTGCGGCCGATGCGAATTCGGGGCTTTGCGCCGGCGACCCCCTGCTGGGTCGAACTGGCGAGTGCGGATCCCGCACGGGCGGCGGATTTCTATGCCGGTCTTTTCGGCTGGGAACCGGCCGGCGACCGTTTCAAACTGGGCGGCCGCGCCGCGGCCGGCCTGACCCGGGCGCGCCCCGACCGGCCCGTCGGCTGGCTCACCTATCTCACCGAGCACAACCTCGAGGCGTCGATCACCCGGGTCCGCGAGGCCGGCGGCCGGCTGGTCACCCCGCCCGCGGACGGGCACGGCGGACGCTCGGCGCTGATCGCCGACCCGGCCGGCGCGCTGCTCGGCCTCTGGGAGAGCGGCGACTTCACCGGCGCGCAGGTGGGTGGCGAGCCGGGCACGATGACCTTCCCGGAGCTGCTCACCGACGACGCGGTCGCGGCGGCGGGCTTCTACGGCCGCGCCTTCGGCTGGCCGCTGCGCGACGAGTACGGCAGCGACGGCACCCGAGGCGAGTGGATCACCACCGCGCACGACGCGATGGCCGGCCTGGCGCCGAGCCGGGGCGGCAGCTGGTGGCGCGCGGCCTTCCAGGTCGCGGACTGCGCGGAGACCATCGAGCTGTGCCGCACCCTCGGCGGCGGCGTCATCGCGGGCCCGACGGACATGGGCTTCGGCAGCTACGCGGAGCTGCTCGACCCGTGGGGCGTCCCGTTCTCGGTGGCGGCGCCGGCGGCCCTGCCGGTCGAGCTCAGCATGTCGTTCACCCCGACGGCGGGCATGGAGCTGACGTTCGGGGCTTAGGTACAGGTCGGACGACAAGCAAGGCGCCGGACCCGGGTCCGGCGCCTTCTTCGTGTTCCGAGGTCGATGTCAACCATGGTTGACAGATCGGCTGTGTCAACATAGGTTGACAGCCATGACCGAAGCAACCGATCTCGCCGCGGCCGCGGGCAGCGCCGACCCACGGGTCGGCCTGCGCGCGGTGGTGGCGCTGCGCCGCCTCCTGGAGGGCCTCGAGCAGCTCCAGGTGGCCAACGCCCGCCGCAAGGGCTGGTCCTGGCAGGAGATCGCGGACGCCCTCGAGGTGACCCGCCAGGGCGTCCACAAGAAGCACGCCGGCCGCATGCCGATGCCGGACCCACGGGAGGGCTGAGATGTTCGAGCGATTCACCCACGCGGCACGAACCGCCGTCGTACGCGCCCAGGAGGAGGCCCGCGACCTGCGGCAGGCCCCGATCGGCACACAGCACGTGCTCCTGTCGCTGCTCGCGGACGCGGACGGCCCGGTGGCCTCGGCGCCGGCCCTGCGGGACCGCGGCGTCGACGCCGCCTACGTCCGGGCCGAGATCATCCGCCGCGTCGACGGTGGCGAGACGCCGTACCGGGACGTGCTGGCGGAGGCGGATGCGGAGGACGCGGCGGCCCTCAAGGCGATCGGCATCGACCTGGACGCGGTCCGACGGGCCATCGAGGAGAACTTCGGCCCCGGCGCGCTGCGCCTGCCGCGGGACACCGCGCCGAAGCGCCGGGGCCTGCTGCGCCGCTTCTACGGCAGCGGGCACACGCCGTTCTCGCCCCGGAGCAAGAAGGTCCTCGAGCTCTCGCTGCGCGAGGCGATCCGCCTCAAGCACAACTTCATCGCGCCGGAGCACATCATGCTCGGCATCCTGCGCGAGGGCGCGGGCCTGGCCGTGCAGATCCTGGCGGAGGCGGACGTCGACCTCGCCCGGCTGCGCGAGGACGTGACCCGCTCGCTGCGCGAGCAGGCGGCCTGAGCCCGAGCCGGGCGCGGGCAGGCCTATTCTGGCGGTCGCCTGGGTACTACCGCCGACCTGGGCGACCGCTGGAGGCAGGATGAACTACCGCGTCGAGTACAACGGCGACGACATCGATCTACCCACCCTCGACGCCGCGCTCGACAACGCCAAGCGCGTCATCGCCTCGGATCTCGGGCCGGTCAGCGGGTGGAGCGTCGAGCACGACGAGTCGATCAACGACTGGTTCATCCAGGGCGTCGTCGACGGCGAGGCCGTCGGCGCCACCGCCGTGATCACCGGACCGGAGCCGACGCTGACCGCGCACAGTTACCCCCGGCACGCGCCGGCACCGGCCGACGATCACGGCCGCCGGCGGGTCTTCACCGGCGGCACGCCCGCCGACGTGCTCGCCATGGCGGCGAACTGGCTCGCCGGGCGGCCCGAGGTGCGCGCCGTCGACGATCTGGGCTGGCGGTCCCGCGCCGACGGCTTCGAGCTGCGCCTCTACTACCGCGGCTGACCGGCGTGGATCCGGAAACCATCGCGGCGGTGCTCTTCGACATGGACGGCACCCTGGTCGACTCCGACGCGGCCGTCGAGCGCGCCTGGCGCAGCTGGGCCGCCGAGTTCGGTGCCGACCCCGACGCGGTGCTCGCGGTCGCGCACGGCGCGCCGGCCGAGCGCACCGTCCGGCTGATGCTGCCCGGCCTGCCCGAGGGCGACGTCGCGGGCGCCGCGGCCCGCCAGCTCGAGCTGCAGTACGACGACCTCTCCGACGTCGTGGCGACCCGCGGCGCGCTCGGGTTGCTGGCGGCCCTGCGGCTGCCCTGGGCGGTCGTGACCAGCGCCGACCTGCGGCTGGCCCGGGCCCGGCTGGGCGCGGCCGGCATCGAGGCGCCGGTGCTGGTCACGGTCGAGGACGTCCGGGCCGGCAAGCCGGATCCGGAGGGCTACCTGCGCGCGGCCGAGCTGCTCGGCGTCGCGGCGCGGCACTGCCTGGTGGTCGAGGACGCGGAGGTCGGCGTCGCCGCGGGCCGGGCGGCCGGCGCCCGGGTCGCCGCGCTCAAGGGCGTCGACGGCGACCTGCGCCTCGAGGACCTCGGCGGGCTGCACCGGCTGCTGAACCCGTGACGGCCGCCACCGCCGTACCGGTGGTATTTCAGATTTGAAAGAGTTATGGTCGTGCCATGACGCGACCGCTCAGCGACAGCCAGCAGCAGGCCTGGCGGGCCTTCGTGGAGAGCAGCTGGGCGCTGCACACCCGGCTGGAGGAGGACCTGCGCGCCGCCACCGGGCTGAGCATGGCGGACTTCCACGTCATGGTCGCGCTCTCCGAGGCGCCCGGGCGCCGGGTCCGGATGGGCGAGCTCGCCAGCCGGCTGGTCTTCTCGCCCAGCCGGTGCACCTACCAGATCACTTCGATGGCCAAGCGCGGCCTGGTCCGTAAGCAGAGCTGTTCCGACGACGGGCGCGGCCAGGAGGCCGTCCTGACCGAGGCCGGCCTGGCCGCGCTCACCGCCGCCGCGCCGCTGCATCTCGCCACCGTGCGGGAAACGTTCATCGACGACCTCGACGACGCCGAGATCGCCGCCATCACCCGCGTCTTCGGACGCCTGGGTCCGCGACTGCGCTCGCTGCCGGTCACAGCCTGAGGGAGAGAAATGCCCGCGATCACCGTCGACGACGTCCTGGTCCTGCCGCGCCTGCCGCGGCTCGACCCGGCCAACAGCAGGTTCCGGCCCGTGCACCGGCTCACCACGGCGCCGTCGGGCTACGAGGGCGAGGGCTTCCCCGTACGGCGCGCCTTCGCCGGGGTGCCGGCCAACGAGCTGGACCCGTTCATCCACCTCGACCAGATGGGCGAGGTCGACTACGCGCCGGGCGAGCCCAAGGGCACCGCGTGGCACCCGCACCGGGGCTTCGAGACCGTCACCTACATGATCGACGGCCAGATGGACCACCAGGACTCCAACGGCGGCGGCGGCTCGATCACCAACGGCGACACCCAGTGGATGACCGCGGGCGGCGGCATCCTGCACATCGAGGCGCCGCCGGAGCAGCTGGTCGCCAGCGGCGGGCTCTTCCACGGCCTGCAGCTCTGGGTGAACCTGCCCCGGGCGGCCAAGATGATCGCGCCGCGGTACCAGGACATCCGCGGCAACCAGGCGGCGCTGCTGACCAGCCCCGACGGCGGCAGCCTGATCCGGGTGATCGCGGGCGAGATCGCGGGGCACGCCGGTCCCGGGTCGACGCACACCCCGATCAACCTCGCCCACGTCACCCTCCAGCCGGGCGCCGAGCTCGACCTGCCCTGGCAGGCCGACTACAACGCGCTGGTCTACGTGCTCGCCGGCCGCGGCACGGTCGGCGTGGAGGCGCGCCCCATCCAGATCGGCCAGCTCGCCGCGCACGGCGCCGGAGACACGATCCGGGTCGCCGCCGCGAAGTCGCAGGACTCCAACGTCCCCGCGATGGAGCTGTTCATCATGGGCGGCCGGCCGATCCGCGAGCCGGTCGCGCAGTACGGCCCCTTCGTGATGAACACCCGCGAGGAGCTCATGCAGGCGTTCGAGGACTACCAGAAGGGCCGCCTGGGCGTCATCCCGGCGGACCGGCTCCCGCACACCGACTGACACCGCGCCGCCGGATCACCCGGGCCGTACCTGATCGCGCCCGGGTGCCCGGGACGGCCGCGGCCCGGCGAGCCCGGCGCCGACCAGCCGGGCGGCGGCCGCGGCGCGGCGCGTGACGCCGAGCTTGGCATAGACCCGGCCGACGTGGATCGACACCGTGCCGGGGCTCAGGAAGAGCCGGTGCGCGATCTCCTTGTTGGTCAGCCCCTCGGCGACCAGGGTGACGACCTCGGTCTCCCGCGCGGTCAGCGCGGCCAGCCCGCCGGCCTTGGCGCCGTCGCCCGCCGCCGACACCGCGGCGTCCAGCCGGCGCCGGGCCTCGCCGGCGCCGAGCCCGTCGCCCGCGCCGGCGAGCAGGTCGGCGGCGAGCCGGGCCGCGTCGGCCGCGGCCTCCGGGTCCGCGCCGAGGAGGGCGCGCGCCTCGGCCAGCGCCGCGTACCCCCGGATCCGGTGATCCGTGCTTCCCGCCGCCAGCCGCCGGGCCGACGCCGCGCACGCCGAGGCGGAGGCCGGGAACCCCCGCTCCGCGCAGGTCAGGGCGGCCAGTTCGAGCCAGCGGACCCGCACCAGCGGATCGCCGCCGGACGCGTCGAGGGCGCGGCCGAGCCGGTGTGCCGCGCTCGCGTCGTCGCCGAGCAGCCGCCAGGCCCGCAGCGCGGCGGCGCCGCCGCCGACCAGCCGGGACGCCACCGGGCCGTCCTGCTCGTGTGCCTGCGCGGCGAGCCGCGCCGCCGCCGCGGCGTCGCCCTGCCACATCGACGACCAGGCGAGGCACGCCGTCGCCTCGGCGAGGCACGCCGGGCTGCCGCTGCGCCCGGCGTCGGCGGCAGCCCGGTCCAGGCTCTCGACGGCACCTTGCAGGTCGCCGCCGAGCAGCCGCGCCCGCCCCGCGATCCCGTGCAGCGTGGCGAGCACGTCGTAACGGTTCGAGTACCGGGCGAGGGCCAGCATCCGCCCGGCGTGCCGCAGGGCGGCGCCGGACCGCCCAACCGCCAGCTCGGCCTCGGCCAGCCAGCGGACGTCCTCCAGCGCGGCGACGAGCCGGTCGTCGAGCATGGCGTCGACCAGGTCGGCCGCCTCGTCGAGCAGCGGGCCGGCCTCGGCCGCATCATCGAGCGACAGGCCGGTTCCAGCCGCCTCGTCGGCGCCCGCCGGGCCGGTGATGCGGCCGGCCAGCACGTGGATCGCCGCCGCCGCGACGTGAGGCGCGCCGCCGGCGGCCCGGTCAAGGACCTCGGCGGACCAGCGCCGCGCGGCCGCGGCGTCGCCGCGCAGCATCGCACCCGCAGCGAGCGCACCGGCCAAACCCACCTCCGCCGCGGCCGCGGCCGACTCTGCGGCGCCGGACGGCTCGGGGCACGGTTCCGGGCGCGCCGTGGCGCGCGTCGCCCGGAGTTCGCTGCGCAGCAGCGCGTCGGCCTCGGTGTGCCGGCCCAGCAGCTGCTCCGCACGGGCCGCGAGCACGACCGCCTCCGCCCGGCGCCCGGCGTCGGCGGCCGGCAGCTCGGCGAGCAGCCGGTGCAGCCGCCCGCGGCTCTCCGCCGGCCGGCCGGCCAGGCACAGTGCCCGCGCGCACCGCAGGCTCAGCCCGGCCCGCCGCTCCTCGGTCTGCGGCCCGGCCGGCAGCAGCCGCAGCGCCGCGGTGAGCCAGCGCGCCGCGTCGGCGGGCGCCCGGTCGGCCGCGCCGGCGGCGGCCCGGCTCAGCGTCTCGACGGCATCCTCGTCGCCGGGTGCGGCGCAGCGCTCGAGGTGCACGGCCCGCTCGGCCGCGCCGGCGCCGCGCTCGCGCAGCGCCGCGGCGGCCCGGCCGTGCGCGGCCAGCCGCCAGCCCGAGGGCGCCGACTCGTACGCGGCGGCGCGCACCACCTCGTGCCGGAACCGGAATCCGGCGCCGGTGTGTGCCGGGCGCAGCAGGTCGTCCGCGGCGAGCCGGTCCAGCGCGCGGTAGACCACGTCCGGCTCGCACTGGGCGACCGCGGCGATCAGTTCCGGGTCGGCCGGGTCGCCGGCCACCGCGGCGGCCCACACCACCAGCCGCTCGGTCGGCGAGCCGGCGAGCAGCTCCGGCTCGAGGGCGGTCCGGACGCGAATGGGCACGGCTCCGGGCGTACCGGCAGAGGCGAGCAGGTAGAGCGGGTTGCCCGCGGCCGCCTCGTGCAGCTCGGCCCGCCGGTGCGGTGGCGCCGAGGGCAGCAGGGCCGCCGACTCGGCCGGATTCAGCGGCCGCAGGGCGACCCGCCGCACCACCGCGGCGTCCGCGTCGGTGCGGGCCAGCGCCGCGGCGAGGTCGCCGGTGAGCTGCCGCGGCCGGTGCGCGAGGACGAGCAGCACCGGCCCGAGCGGCGGGTGCCGCAGCAGGTCGGCGAGCAGCCGCGCGGACGCCGGGTCGGCCCGGTGCACGTCGTCGACGATCAGCACGTGGCGCTGCCCGGCCGGCGGGCGCAGCACCTCGGCGAACGCCTCGCCCGGCGGCCGGTCGACGGGGACCTGCTGCCACGGCTGCGGGTGCCCGGCCGGCCCGGACCGCCAGGGCAGGACCCGCCAGCCGGCGTCGGCCGCGTGCCGGGCGAAGCGGGCCAGGAGCATGGACTTGCCCATCCCCGGATCACCGGCGACCTCGGCGACGACCCAGCGGCCGCCGGGCGCGCAACGGGCCAGCGCCCGGCGCAGCGCGCCCAGCTCGGCCTCCCGGATCTCGGTGTGGTCGTGCTTCTCGTCGGATCCGTTCCCGGTCATCTGTCCCCTGCCACCTGGCCGGACCGCCCGGCGCGGTCCGCGGAACACGCTGCCAGGCGGGCAGGGGCACGCACATCCGTAAGTACACGCATTCGCGCACACGTACGTGGGGGCGTCAGGGCCGGCCGCTAGGAAAAGGCTAGCGGCGGCGGCCACCGACCGGGATAGGGCGAATTACAGATGTTCAGTTCGGGAAGGAGTTCGGGTCGATCTCGCTCGTCTTCGCGTTGCCGCCGAGCACCGGGGTGAGCGTGACCTCCCAGATCGAGTACGTCCGGGACGTCGTGGCGTACTTGAACGTGTCGTCGATCCTGCTGAACGAGCAGTCCCGGGTGAAGCCCTTCTTGGCCGCGTTCCAGTCCGCGCCGGACGCGGTGTACACCCGGTAGGTACCGTCCCGGACGCCCTTGACCGTGTAGTTGTCGCCGCCGCGGACGTAGACCGTGAAGAGCGGCTTCGGCTTCTTGCCCTTGGCCGGCACCAGGCTGATCGCGGCGTCGTCGGCGCCGTTCTTGATCTTCAGGTGGCCGAGGCCGCCCGAGCTCGAGCGCTTGATGATCTTGCCGGTCTTCAGCCGGCGGTTGGTCTCCTTCGGCGCGGCCGGCAGGAACTCGCCGAACTTGTACCGCGGGTCGGCGACGGCGAGCTTCTTGGCGTCCTCGCGGACCCCCTCGGCCCAGCCGGACTGGAGCAGCGAGTTCCACGGCGAGGCGGCCGGGCAGTCGGGCTTCGCCGCGGCGGACTCCTCGATCATGTCGCCCATGCTGCCCAGCTCGAGCGTCAGCTGCTCGTGCGCCGTCTCGGCGCCCGACGGCGGTTCGATCGCGCGCAGCTTCTCGGTCTCGGCGCGGATCGTGGTCGCGGCGGCCGGTGCGGCCTTGGCGAAGGCCGCGCTGTCCGCGGTCTTCAGCGTGCCGAAGCTCGCGCCGATCGCCGTGTCGGCGGACGCCAGGGCCTGCACGTACTGCTCCGGGTTGACCTGGGTGGGCTCCGGCGCCGCGGTCGAGGTGCCGCCGGTGCGCTTGCCGGCCTGGTTGTCGTCGTCGCCGCCGAACACCCGGACCCCCACGCAGCAGCCCAGCACCAGGACGACGGCGAGCGTGCCACCGATCAGCGCGTTGCGCCAGGCGTGGCCCGGCGCGGCCGTCGGCGGCCCGGCGTACGCCTGCGGGCCACCGAACGGCTGGCCGGGCACCGGGTAGCCCGGCATGGGCTGGCCGGGCGCCGGATAGCCGGGCACGGGCTGGCCGGGCGGCGGATAGCCGGGCACGGGCTGGCCGGGCGGCGGATAGCCGGGCACGGGCTGGCCGGGCGGCGGGTAGCCCGGCATGGGCGGGCCGGAGGCGGGGACGCCGGCGAAGGGCGGCGGCGGCGGGAACGGCGCGGAGACCCGGACGGTGACCGCCACGTTTCCGGCCGCGGTCTGCACCCAGACGACCGCGCCGTCGACGGTGCCCGGCGGCACCACGACGTTGAGCGGACCGTGTGTCGGCGACCACACGACCTTGGTGGTGCCGGCGGCCGCCTCGGCCTGCGGGACCTCGATAATTGCGCTGCTGTAACCCGGATCCCCCGTCATGACGAAGAGTATGAATGAGGCCCTCGGGCCCCCGCTGCCCCCTATCCGTCACACGTCGGTATCGACTACGGGTGCGCGGCGCCGCGGTGCGGCTTACGGTGAGGCGACGACTACCCCGGGGGAGGCTACCCAGTGTCACTGGAGGACTGGTTCCTGTCCGCGGACGAGCGCGGCAACCCGGACTCCCGGATACCCGCCTGGTGCCCCGCGAACACGGTCGAGCCGCTCATTCACGGCAGCGCGTACTTCGACCGGCTGGTCGACGAGGTGGAGGCGCTCGGCGACGGCGACCACCTGTTCTTCACCGACTGGCGTGGCGACCCCGACGAGCGGATGCGCGACGGCGGGCCGGCCGTCGCCGAGCTGTTCGCCGCGGCGGCCCGGCGCGGCGTCGTGGTCAAGGGCCTGCTCTGGCGCTCACACCTGGACAAGCTGGCCTACAGCGAGGAGGAGAACCGCAGCCTCGGCGAGGACATCGCGGCCGCCGGCGGCGAGGTGCTGCTCGACCAGCGGGTCCGGCGCGGTGGCTCACATCACCAGAAGCTGGTCGTGTTGCGGCACATCGGCGCACCGGAGCGGGACATCGCGTTCGCCGGCGGCATCGACCTGTGCCACGGTCGGCGCGACGACGCGGACCATCGCGGCGACCGGCAGCCGATCGCCATGGCCGCGGCGTACGGCAAGAACCCGCCCTGGCACGACGTGCAGCTGGCGCTGCGCGGCCCGGTGGTCGGCGCCCTGGATCTGTCGTTCCGGGAGCGCTGGACCGACCGGGCGCCGCTGGACCAGCACGGCCCGATCGCCACGGTGCAGGACACGCTGCGCCACGCCGACCTGCACCCCGACCGGCTGCCGCCTCAGCCGCCGGACCCGCCCGAATGCGGCCCGCACGACATCCAGGTGCTGCGCACCTATCCGGCGATGCGGCCGGCCTACGGCTTCGCCCGGCTCGGCGAGCAGAGCATCGCCCGCGGTTACACGAAGGCCATCAAACGGGCACGTCGGCTGATCTACCTCGAGGACCAGTACCTGTGGTCGACGGAGGTGGCCCGGCTCTTCGCGGACGCCCTCAACGACAATCCGGAGCTGCACCTGGTCGCGGTGGTGCCGCGGCACCCGGACGTCGACGGCCGTTTCGCGCTGCCGCCCAACCAGGTCGGCCGCGAGAAGGCCATCGAGCTGTGCCGCCGGGCCGCGCCCGAGCGGGTGCACGTCTTCGACGTGGAGAACCACGAGGGCACCCCGGTCTACGTGCACGCCAAGGTCTGCGTCGTCGACGACGTCTGGGCGAGCACGGGCAGCGACAACTTCAACCGCCGTTCGTGGACCCACGACAGCGAGCTGTCCTGCGCCGTGCTGGATCGCACCGCCGACGACCGGGCGCCGGCGGATCCGGCCGGGCTCGGCGACGGCGCCCGCACCTACGCCCGCGACCTGCGGCTCGCGCTGCTGCGCGAGCACCTGGACCGCGCCGACGACAAGGACCTGGTCGACCCGGCCGCGGCGCTGCGGGTGATCAACGAGACCGCGGACGCCGTACGGGATTGGCATGCCGGCGGGCGACGGGGACCGCGCCCACCGGGGCGGCTCGTGCCGCACCGCACGACCCGGCTGCCCTGGTATCAGCGACTCTGGGCGGTACCGGCATATCGGTTGATCTACGACCCGGACGGACGGCCCCTGCGGGCCCGCCGGGCCGGCGAATGGTAGTGCCAGGCATACCCCGGAACTAGCCGTGGACGGCTGGGACCGGGCGGCCCGTGCTGGCTACCGTGACGCAGTGTCAACAAACGAGGAACCCTGGCAGGCCCGCTACCTGCTCTCCGCCGGTCCGTGGCGGGCGCTGCTCTACGTCATCACCACGCTGCCCTTCGCCGCGCTGACCGGGATGGCGGTGGGCACGCTGATCCTGCCGTGGCTGGCGGCCGTGCTGCGGCTGCACGACGGCCGGATGCTGGAGGGGCCGCTGCTGTTCCTGATGGTCACCGCCCTGGTCCTGTTCGCCGGGCTCGGCCCGCTGGTGGCGATCCCCCTGGCGGCGGTCGAGCGCGGGCGCCTGGCCGTGGTCGACCGGCGCCCGATCCGCTCGGCGCACCGCGTCGCCGCGCCGAACCCGGTGAGCTGGCTGCGGCTGCGGTACACCGAGGCGGCCACCTGGCGCGAGGTGCTCTACGCGGTCATCCTCGGCCTGGTCGTCCCGGTCGTCTACGGCGTGTACGCGCTGCTGGCACTGATCGACATCGGCTGCATCGTGAGCCCGCTGTTCGCGGCGACCGGCACCGACTCCTGGCAGTTCGGCGTGTTCACGGTGAACTCGACCGCCGAGGCGATCCCGTTGTCGATCTTCGGGCTGCTGTTCGTCCCGGTGCTCGCGCACCTGCTCGGGCTGATCGCGGCCGGCCAGGCGGCGACGGCCCGGGCCCTGCTCGGCGACCGGGACGGCGCCGCCCTGCGCGAGGTGGCGCAGTCGCGGGCCCGGCTGGCCGACGCGTTCGAGGCCGAGCGCCGCCGGATCGAGCGGGACCTGCACGACGGCGCCCAGCACCGGCTGACCAGCCTTACGCTGCAGATCGGCATGGCGCGCCTGGACGTGCCGGAGGACTCGCCGGCGGCGGCGCCGCTGGCCCAGGCGCACGACGAGGCGAAGGAGCTGATGGTGGTGCTGCGGGAGCTGATTCACGGCATCCGGCCGCAGTCGCTGGCCGACCTGGGGCTGCCCGCCGCGCTGCGCGAGCTCGGCGGCCGGTCGCCGCTGCCGGTGACGGTCACGGTGGCCGACGGGATGGCCCGCCCCGCGCCGCACGTCGAGGGCTGCGCCTACTTCGTGGCCTCCGAGGCGCTGGCCAACGTGGTCCGGCACAGCGGGGCGAACCGCGCCGACCTGCTGCTCGCGCAGACCGGCGGCATGCTGGTGCTGGAGGTCCGCGACGACGGCCACGGCGGCGCCGACCCGGCGGGCGGCACCGGCCTGACCGGGCTGGCCGACCGGGTGGCCGCGGTCGGCGGGCGAGTGCTGCTGGCCAGCCCCGCCGGCGGACCGACGCTGATCCGGGCGGAGCTGCCGTGCCGGAGCTGACCCGGGTGGTGCTGGCCGAGGACGGCGTGCTGCTGCGCGAGGGCCTGGCCGGGGTGCTGTCCCGCTTCGGCTTCGAGGTGGTGGCCGCGGTCGGCGACGGCCCGGCGCTGCTGGCGGCCGCCGCGGAACACCGGCCGGACCTGGTGATCACGGATATCCGGATGCCGCCGAGCAACACCGACGAGGGCCTGCGCGCGGCGGTCGCCCTGCGCAAGGAGCGGCCCGGGCTGGCGGTCGTCGTGCTGAGCCAGTACGTGCAGGAGGAGTACGCGTCGGCCCTGCTGGACACCGGCGACGGCCGGCGGGTCGGCTACCTGCTCAAGGACCGCGTCGTCGACGTGCAGGACTTCGTGACCGCCCTGCGCACCGTCCTCGGCGGCGGAACGGTCGTCGACCCGGAGGTGGTCCGCCGGCTGCTGCGCCGCACGCGGGACCCGCTGGCGACGCTGTCCGCCCGCGAGCGCGAGGTGCTGGCGCTGGTCGCGGAGGGCCACTCGAACTCGGCGATCGCCGCGCGGCTCTTCGTGACGGAGGCGGCGGTCGGCAAGCACGTCGGCAGCATCCTGGCGAAGCTGGACCTGCCGCCGGCCGAGGACACCAACCGGCGCGTCCTTGCGGTCCTGGCCTATCTGCGCGGTTAGCGGTCCAGCGTCCAGGTGGCGGGCGCCCAGATCGGCGCCGACTGGTCGCCGGTGAGCCGCAGGCCGATCCGCCAGGCCTGCATCGGCGGCCGCCCGGCCTTCTCCCAGCGGTCGACGATCTCCACCGCCCGCTCGCCGTACTCCGCCGCCCGCGCGCCGCCGGCCAGCACCGCGCCGTCGGGCAGGACCGCCGCGCCGCCGGTGCCGGTCTCGTCCAGCAGCACCAGGCAGCTCTGGTCGCGGCCGCGCACCGCGGCGTGGGTGGCGCGCTCGCTCCACACCCCCGCCGCGTACCAGAGGTCGCGGTAGACGATCGAGTCCAGCTGGGCGCCCCAGCGCGGCGGCGCGAACTCGGCGACCTCGGCGAGGGTCCCGGACGGCGCCGGGGCCGGATGCGAGCGGGGATGCGCGGCGGTGAGCGGGCCGGCGGCGCTCATGAAGCCGGACGGGCAGATCACCGTCGCGGTCACCGGGCCGACGGCGGGGCCCCGGACCGCCAGGACGGGATGGGTGCCGGCGTGCTCGACCGGCGCCACCACGGGACCGGGCTGCGCCTGCTCCAGCCACTGTGGAGAGATCCCGGCGACGCCGACGGTGACGATCGCGCGGTCGAAGCGCTCGCCCGGCGCGCCCGCGTAGCCGTCGCCGACGACGACCCGTACCCCGTCGAAGCCCGCCGCGGCCAGCGCGGACCGGGCCCGGTCGGCGACGTCGGGTTGCACGTCCACGCTGGTCACCAGCGCGCCGAGGGCCGCGAGCAGCGCGGCGTTGTAGCCGGTGCCGGCGCCGATCTCCAGGACCCGGTCGCCGGGGCGCACGTCCAGCGCGTCCAGCATGATCGCCATCAGGGAGGGCTGGCTGGACGAGCTGACCGGCACGCCGCCGTTCACCTTGGTGATCAGCACGTCGTCGCGGTAGACGGCATCGAGGAAGCCGGCCGAGCCGGGCCGGGCCCAGGAGCCGTCGCGGCGCTGGAAACCGGCGGCGACGAACGACTCCCGCGCCACGGCGGCGAAGGCCGCGGCGAGCCGCGGCGTCAGCGGTGCGCCGTGGCTCCGGATCTCCTCCACCAGGCGTCGGCGCCGGTCGCTCACGCCTCAACGGTACGGCCGCGGCGCACTCGGGGATACGGTGGCGACCGTGACCAACTCCCGAATCGGTGCGACCCTCGGCTTCGACGTGACCGAGCCGGCCGAGCTCGTCCTGCGGATCGCCGCCGCCCGGCCGCTCGCCGAGACCCTGACGGTCGTCGACGGCGCCGGCGCCGTCGACGCGGTCGAGCTGCCCGGCCGGCTGCACCTGATCCGGGCGCCCCGCGGCCCGCTGACGGTGACGTACACGGCCGAGGTCGCGGTGTCCGGCCCCGAGCCGGCCGGCGTCACCGACGTCGAGCGGATCGTCGCGCTGCGGCCCAGCCGGTACTGCCCGTCCGACCGGCTGGGCGGCTTCGCGGCCGCCGCGTTCGGCGGCGCCGGCGACCCGGCCGCCACCGTCCGGGCGATCACCACCTGGGTGTTCGAGCACCTGAGCTACGAGGCCGGCAGCAGCGGCCCGACCACCGACGCGGCGGAGACGCTGCTCGGCGGGCGCGGGGTCTGCCGGGACTACGCACACCTCGTCGCCACGCTCTGCCGGGCGCTGAACGTGCCCGCCCGGGTCACCGCGGTCTACGCGCCCGGACTGTCCCCGATGGACTTTCACCTGGTGACCGAGGCCGCGCTGGACGGCCGCTGGACGGTCTGGGACGCGACCCGGCTCGCGCCCCGGCAGAGCCTGATCCGCATCGCCACCGGCCGCGACGCCGCCGACACCGCGCTGGAGACGACCCTGTCCGGCCGGCTGACCATGCCGGAGCTGCTCATCACCGCGGTGGCCGGCGGCGACCTGCCGGCCGACGACCACCTCTCCCTGATCGAGCTCGCCTAGGGCGAGCCCGGCTACCGGCGCACGCGGTAGGTCAGGTGCGTGACCCCGGTGCCCTCGACGACCAGCGGGTCCTCCAGCCGGACCGGGGTCTTCGACAGGCCGGAGAAGAACGAAATGCCCGCGCCGAGCAGCACCGGCACCAGCGACACCACGATCTCGTCCAGCTCGCCGGCGTCGAGGTACTGCCGGGTCAGCGTCGGCGTCGACACCGCGACGATCCGGTCGCCGGCGACCCGCTTCGCGGCCTCCAGCGCGCGCAGCGCGTCGTCGTAGAACGTCGTCGTCGAGTCCGCGCGCGGCCAGCCCGGCGGTATCGAGTGGCTGACCACGAAGACCGGCGCGCCGACCGGGTGCGCGCCGCCCCAGCCCTGCGACGCCTCGAAGTTGCGCCGGCCGGTGAGCAGGGCGCCGACCGCGCCGGAGAACGCCGGCCGCAGGTGCCCGGCGCTCGCCTCGGAGACCCGGAAGGTCAGGTGCTCGTTCGCCGTCGGCACCTCGACGGGCCCGTTGCCGTACCAGCCGAACAGCTCGTCGACCTCGCCGTGCGGGTTGCCGATGAACCCGTCCAGCGACATGGACATCTCCGCGACCACCTTGGCCATGATCCTCAACTCCTTCACCGTGGATGCTTCACCCCTGGGTCGGAGCCGGCGCGCGGTTCTCTACGTCACCGCCTCGTACCGGGCGCGCAGGACCCCGGGGTCCGGGCGTCCGATCAGCCGCAGCCGGGCCATCCCGCCGTCCGGGAAGATGTCCAGCCGCGCGTGGGTCGCGGTCGGCACCGCCGGGATCGGGAAGCGGTGCCGGGTGTCCGGCGAGAGCCGCACCTGGGGCAGCAGCTCGAACCAGTCGCCCGGCTCCTCTAGCAGCCCGGTACGGGCGTCGATGCCGCGCAGCGTGGCGCTGCCGGGCGCGTTGCCCTTGAAGTGGCTGGTGTCCAGGTCGGCCAGCTCGATCACCGAGGGCACGGCGAGCTGCACGAGCACCCAGTCGTTGCCGTCGTCGCGGCGCCGCGAGGTCTCCCAGCCGTCGCCCATCGAGCCGGCCAGGCCGGGCAGGATGAGGTTCTGCGGGTGTCCGTAGAACATGTTGCTGCAGCCGGCGATCCGGCCGCCGTGCTCGGCCGCGGCCACGTCGAAGACGCTCGGCAGCAGGGCCGGGTCGGGCACGACCTCGCCGTGCACCCGCAGCCGGGCCACCCCGCCGTCCGGGTAGATGTTCAGCCGCACGTGGGTGAAGCGCTGGCGGGAGTCGACGTTGAACAGGTTCCGGCTGTCGCCGGAGAGCGGCGAGTGCGGCACGAGCGGCACCCAGTGCGCCTCGGCGAGCTGGATCGGGTCGGGATAGCCCTGCAGCGCGCAGCCGTCGACCGAGGCGTGCGGCGGGAAGTTGCCGGTGAAGAACGACGTGTCGATGTCGACGCCGTGCACCACGCCGGGCGCGCCGAGCCGGACGATCGCCGTGTCGTGGCCCGCCTGGCGCCGCCGGCGGGTCTCCCAGCCGTCGTACACCTGGCCCTTCTGCCCGAAGGTCTTCGGCGCGAAGACCGGCGCGGCGGGCTCGACCAGGTGGTCGGCGGCGGCGAACAGCTCGTCGTTGGCGAACACCACGCCGCCGCCGAACGTGCGCGACGCCAGGTCGGGCAGGAGCGTGAACTCTTCCATCAGGAGACCTCCCGGGTCAGAAAGACGCCGCGGGGTTCGTCGCCGGTCACGGCCCGCCCGCGCAGCCAGGTCGTGCGCACCACGCCCGTCAGGACCTTTCCCGCGTACGGCGTGACGGGGTTGCGGTGGTGCAGCGCGGCGGGGTCGACGGTGAAGCTCGCCTCGGGGTCGAAGGCGACCAGGTCGGCGTCGGCGCCGACGGCGATCCGGCCCTTGCCGGTGAGCCCGACCAGGTCGGCGGGGCGCCGGGCCATCCAGTTCACCACGTCGGCGAGGGTGTGCCCGCGCGCCCGTGCCGCGGTCCAGACCACCGGCAGGCCGAGCTGCACGGAGGCGATGCCGCCCCAGGCCGCCGCGAAGTCGCCGGTCTCCCGGCGCTTGAGCTCGGGCGTGCAGGGCGAGTGGTCGCTGACGACGCAGGTGATGAGGCCGGCGGCGAGCGCGGCCCAGAGCCGGTCGGCGTTGGCCCGGTCCCGGATCGGCGGGCAGCACTTGAACTCGGTCGCGCCGGACGGGATCTCGGCGGCGTCCAGGGTCAGGTAGTGCGGGCAGGTCTCGGCGGTGACCCGCAGGCCGTCGGCCCGGGCCGCCTCGATCAGCGGCAGGGCGCCGGCCGCGGACAGGTGCAGGATGTGCACCCGGGCGCCCGCCACCCGGGCGGCCTCGATCGCGGTCGCCACCGCCGCGTGCTCGGCGTCGGGCGGCCGGGAGGCGAGGAAGTCCGCGTACGCCGGGGAGGACGCGGCGGCGTGCAGGTGATCGGGGTCCTCTGCGTGCACCACGAACTGCGCGTCGACCGCGGCGAGCGCCTCGCCCAGCTGGTCGGGGCTCAGCGGCGGGAACTCGGGTACGCCGGAGTCCGCGAGGAAGGCCTTGAAGCCGTACACGCCGGCGGCGTGCAGGGCGGGCAGCGCGGCGGCGTTGCCGGGGATCGCGCCGCCCCAGAAGCCGACGTCGACGTGGATCCGGCCGCGCGCGGCGTCCTGTTTGACCGCCAGGGCGGCGGCGTCGACGGTCGGCGGCAGGCTGTTGAGCGGCATGTCCACGATGGCGGTCACCCCGCCCGCCGCGGCCGCCCGGGTCGCCGTGGCGAAGCCCTCCCACTCGGTGCGGCCGGGCTCGTTGACGTGCACGTGGGTGTCGACCAGCCCGGGCAGCAGGGCCAGGTCGCCCAGATCGACCTCCTCGGCGGCCTCGAGCGCCGCGCCGTGATCGTCGACGGCGACGATCCGGCCCCCGCTGATCGAGACCGCGGCGGGGCGCTCGCCGCCCGCGGCGACGACGCGGCGGGACCGCAGCACGAGATCGACCATGGGCCGAGCCTAACCGCCGCGCGTCCCCGGGCGGCCAGGTCGCCGGAAGCTGCCCCACTCCTCTGGCGGCGCTGTGGCACGATGCGCCAAGATCGCGGCCGCAGGGGCGGTTCCGGCACGGACGAGGGCGGAGCACGAAGAGCCATGACCCGACGGATGGCCTCCCGGAACGTGGCGCTGACCGCCGCGTTCCTCGCGCTCGCCGCCGGTGGCGCCGCCGCCTGCGACTCCGGGTACTCCGACGACTCGGACTACGACGACGGTCCGACGTACACCTCCAGCTCCGAATACGAGGGCTCGGCCTACGACAACGCCGGCCCCTCCGGCGACGACGACTACGTCGAGGAGTCCGGCGACGGGGAGCCGGCCGACGAGGTGTTCTACTGCGCCGACGGGGTCGGGGAGATCGTCGACGAGGAGTACTGCGCGGACAACGACTGGGGCCCGACGTACTTCTTCTGGCATTCGCCCGACTACACCAGGGGGCTGGCGCCGGGCGAGCAACTGGACGGTGGCGACTACTTCCCGGCGAGCGACACCGCGGCCCGGCGCGCCTTCAAGCTGCCGTCGGCCGGCAAGGTGTCCAACGGCACCGTCAAGACCAACGTCGTCGGCCGCGGCAGCACCGGCTCCGGGCTCAACAGCTCCTCGGGCGGTTAGCCGATCGCCTCCAGGGCCGTGCGGCACAGGCTCAACAGGTCCTCGTCGTCGCGTACCGGGGTGAGGCATCGGCGGCGCTCCCGCAGCTCGGCCAGCAGCAGTGGCCGGGCCGGCGCCGCCGCGGGTCCCATGCGTGCCAACACCTCGGCGGTCGCCCGGCGGGTGTCCGCGCTCTCCCGCCACCCGTACGCGAGCACGGGCACGGTGGCGTCGACGTCGCCGGCCGCGGACCACAGTGCGCGGGCGGCGTCCATCCGTACCCAGAAGTCCTCGTCCTGGAGCAGATCGCGCAGGTACGGCGCGAAGTCGGCCAGCGGGGCGCCCACCGTGGCGATCAGCGACGTCATGTCGCGCTTGCCGTACCGGTCGTCGCGGTACCGGTCGAGCACCTGCCGGGCCGCGGTGTCGTCGCCGCTCACCCGCCAGATCGCGGCGGCGGCGAAGGCCGCCTCGACCCGGTGCCCGGTCACGAGAATCTCCCTGAGTCGCGGCTCGGCCCGCCGCGCCGCCGGGCCGAAGCCGCCCAGCGCCCGGGTGGCGCCCCGGTCCAGCGGCTCGGCCAGCAGATCGTCGGTGGTCTCGGCGGCGGCCGGACCGATCCGGATCAGCGCATCGATCAGATCCGGCCGGCGCTGGTCGTCGCCGGGCAGCTCCCGCCGGCGGCGCACGATCAGCGGGGCGAGGTCGGCGGCGCGGGCGCCGTACCGGCCCACGAGGGCGCCGACGCCGCGGGGCACCACCTCCGTCTCGAGCACCCAGGCGAGCATGGGCAGCGCGCGCGGATCGCCGGTGCCGGCCAGCGCGGACAGCGCCGGGCCGACGACGGCACCGGAGCCCGAGGCGACGACCCACGCCGCCTTTGCGTCCCGGGCGGAATCCGGAACGATCCGGTCGGCGCTCATCAGCGCGGCGACGAGCGCGTCGGCCGCGGGCGCCGCGTGCACGTCCATCATCCCGAGCGCCTGACAGGCACCGGCCCGGGCGGCCGCGCGGCCACCGGTCACCTGTTCGGCGACGAGCGCGGCGAGCGGCGCGTAGTCGGCACGCCAGCAGTTGACCAGGTATCCCGCGGCGGGGACACCGCTCTCGCGGCGCTTGCGGTCGGGCGAGCGCAGCAGCGCGACCAGCAGGTCCATCCGCGCACCGAGCCGGTCACCCATCGAGTTGCTCAGGCCGATGACCAGCTCGCCCAGGTCGGCCCGGCGCCGCCGCGGGCCGGTGCCGTGCTGTGCCAGCAGGGCGAGCGCGGTCTCCACGTCGACCGGCGGTCCGCCGTGTTCGGTCAGCGTCATCGCCTGGGTCAGCGCGGCGGCGCGTACCCCGTGGTCCGGGTCGTCGGCGAGCACCTCGGCGAGCCAGGTTCCGGTCGCGGCGCCGTCGCCCGCCCGGCGGGCGAGCTCCGCGGCCGCGGCGACGACGGCCGCGCGGACGCCGGCGTCGGGCTCCTCGTCGAAGTGTCGCCGCAGCGCGGCGCGGGCCTGCGCCGGGCGGTCCCGGCAGGCGAGCAGCGCGGTGCAGGTAGCCGCGCGGACCGCCGGCGCGCGGTCGGTCAGCAGGTCGATGAAGATCGGGTACGCCGCGCCGACCGCCGCGCCGGCCCGCGCCTCCTGCCCGGTCAGCGCCCCGGCGTGCTCGGCGTTGCCGATGCCGGCCAGCAGCTCCACCACGGCGGCGCGTCCCGGCGGGCGCCGGTCGGCCGCCACGCGCAGCAGGAACGGGACGGCGGCCAGCGTGCTGTCGTAGATGTCGCCCTGGTGGTGGACGGAGCCGTACATGAAGTCCAGGGCCGCCTCGCGCACGGCCGGGTCGGCGTCGACGAGCCCGCGCAGGCCGGCCGGCACGTCGGTCGCGGCGCCGTACGCGTGGGTCATCGACTCCCACGCCACCTCGTCGAGACCGGCGAGAACATCCACGGAGCTGGCCATGACCCGCGATCATGCCATCCGCGCGCACCCGGTCAGCGGAAGGCGGACAGCTCCTCGCGGGTGAAGCCGACGTCGTCGAGCGCGCCGCAGTCCAGGCCGCGCAGCAGGAAGCCGGCCAGCGCGCGGGCCGTCGCCGGTTCGTCCAGGATGCCGCCCGACTGGCGGTCGAGGTAGCGGCGCAGGCGCGTCGCGGCCGCGTCCGCGCCGTCGGCGAAGAACGCGTAGGTGGCCGCGAACCGGGTCGGCAGCTGCGCCGGGTGCAGGTCCCAGCCCTGGTAGTAGCCGCGCTCCAGGGACCGGCGGACGAGGCGGTGGTGCAGCGCCCAGGCGCCGTGCACGGCCGCGTCGGTGCCGACCGGCAGGATGTTGGTCGAGCCGTCGGAGAGCCGCACCCCGGTGCCGGCCGCGGCGGCCTGGATGACCGCCTTGGCGTAGTCGGCGACCGGGTGGTCCATCGCCTGGTACGCCGCCGCGACCCCGGCCGCCGCGCTGTAGTCGTACGTGCCGTAGTGCAGGCCGGTGCAGCGGCCGTCGGCCGCCGTGATGAGCCGGGCCACCGTCGCGGTGCCGTCGGCGCCCAGCACCGCCGACGGCAGCTCGATCTGGATCTCGAACCGCAGCGTGCCGGCGCTCAGCCCGTACCCGCGTTCCAGCCGCTCGCAGAGCGAGACCATCGCGGCGACCTGGTCCGGGCCGCTGACCTTGGGCAGCGTGACGACGAACGGCTCCTGATAGTGCGACAGGAACAGGTCGAGGGTGCGCAGCGCCCGGCGCCGGGTCGCGGCCTCCAGCGACTTGATCCGGATGCCGACGAACGGCGGCCGGGCGCCGCCCGAGAGCACGGCGACGGCGGCCTTGACCGCGGCGTCCTCCTGGTCGTCGTCGCGGACGCCGTAGCCGTCCTCGAAGTCGACCCGCAGGTCCTCGATGGGCTCGGTGACGAGCTTGGCCCGGACGCGGCCGGCCAGCGCGGCCGGGAACGGCAGCGGCGGATGGTCGTCCAGCGCCGCCAGCGCGATCGCGCCCCAGTCCCGGAAGCCGTCGATGCGGTCGGCCGGGATGTAGACCGTGTGCACCGGCTGCCGGCCCGGGCGCTCGCCCGGGTACCGCGTGGCCAGGAACGCGTCGTGTGCGGCGAGCCGGCCGTCCAGGGCGGCGTAGTCGTCGTCACCGAGCCGCATCGTCAGTCGATCGAGTCGTAGGCGGCCGTCGTCAGGAAGTCCGCGAAGTCGTCGGCCAGGGCGACCCGCTCGAACAGCTTGCGGGCGTCGTCGAAGCGGCTGCCCGCCCAGGCCTGGTCGCCGAGCGCCTCACGGATCTTGACGAGCTCCTCGTCCTCGAGGCGCCCGACCAGGTCGGCGGTGATCGGGGTGCCGTCGTCGAGGCGCACCCCGTTGTGGATCCACTGCCAGACCTGGGAGCGGGAGATCTCCGCGGTGGCCGCGTCCTCCATCAGGTTGAAGATGGCGACCGCGCCGTTGCCGCGCAGCCAGGCCTCCAGGTACTGCAGCGCCACCGAGACGTTGCCGCGCAGGCCGGCCTCGGTCACCGCGCCGCCGGTCGCGGCGACGTCGAGCAGCTGCGCGGCGTCGACGGACACCTCGTCACGGCGGCGGTCGAGCTGGTTGGGGCGGTCGCCGAGCACCCGGTCGAAGATCTCCCGGCAGACCGGCACCAGGTCGGGGTGCGCGACCCAGGAGCCGTCGAAGCCGTCGCCGGCCTCCCGCTCCTTGTCCTCGCGGACCTTGGCGAGGGCGACCTCGTTGACCGCGGGGTCGCGGCGGCTCGGGATGAACGCGGCCATCCCGCCCATCGCGAAGGCGCCGCGCCGGTGGCAGGTCGAGACGAGCAGCTCGGTGTACGCCCGCATGAACGGCGCCGTCATGGTCACCGCGGCGCGGTCCGGCAGCACCATGTTCGGGTTGTCCCGGAAGTACTTGATGATGCTGAACAGGTAGTCCCAGCGGCCCGCGTTGAGGCCCGAGATGTGCGGTCGCAGCGCGTGCAGGATCTCGTCCATCTCGAACGCGGCCGGGATCGTCTCGATGAGCACGGTGGCCCGGATCGTGCCGACCGGGATGCCGAGCGCCTCCTGCGCGTAGGTGAAGACGTCGTTCCAGAGCGCGGCCTCGCGGTGCGACTCCATCTTGGGCAGGTAGAAGTAGGGCCCGCTGCCGCGGCTGAGCAGCTCGGCGGCGTTGTGGAAGAAGTAGAGCCCGAAGTCGACCAGCGCGCCGACGGCCGGCTCGTCGTCGACGGGCAGGTGCCGCTCGTCGAGGTGCCAGCCGCGCGGGCGCATCACGATGGTCGGGTACGGCCCGTCGCCGAGCGAGTAGGTCTTCGCCGGCGTCTCCAGCGAGATGGTGCGCCGGATCGCGTCGTAGAGGTTGCGCTGGCCGTCCACCACGTTCGCCCAGTGCGGGGTGTTCGCGTCCTCGAGGTCGGCGAGCCACACCTTGGCGCCGGAGTTGAGCGCGTTGATGGTCATCTTGCGCTCGGTCGGGCCCGTGATCTCCACCCGCCGGTCGGTGAGGTCGGCCGGCGCGGCGGGCACCGTCCAGTCACCGGCCCGGATGTCGGCCGTCTCGGGCAGGAACCCGAGCGTGCCGCCGGCGGCGATCTCGGCACGGCGGGCGGCGCGGGCAGCGAGCAGCTCGTTGCGGCGCGGCCGGAATCGCCGGTTAAGATCGGCGACGAACGCCACGGCCTCGTCGGACAGAATTTCGGTCACGGTCTGCGACTCCCCTCGAAACGCGAATCTCCGGTTACCGTATAGGCCCCAGGGCGTTCCGCACCTTACGGACTTTCACTATCCTTTTGCGTTGGGAAAGTTCTGCGGTTCTTCCCGCCTCCGGCGCTGTGCAACCGATCACAGATACCACTCTGCAGCGGCCGGCGGCACGTCGTCCCTGGTCACCGTGCCCTCGATGAGGCCGTACGGCCGGTCGCCGGCGATGAACACCTCGTTCGGATTCTCCAGCTCGAATGGGGACAAATCAACGAGGTAATGGTGCTTGTTGGGCAGCGCGAGCCGGATCTCGGCGATCTCGGAACGGCTGTCCAGCACCCGCGTGCCCATCGCGAACAGGGTCTGCTGCAACGAGTAGCTGTAGGTGTTCACGAACGCGTTGACCATCGAGTCCTTCGCGCCCTCGAACGACTCGTCCCAGTCGGCGGTGGCCGACCGGTGCCGCCAGCGGGCGTCGACCGCGGTGGACAGGATCCGTTCGGTGGTCTCCGGCAGCGTCGTGTACCGGTCGCGCGGGAAGCCGTGGAACTCCGAGGCGGTCGAGTTGAGCAGCACCAGGTCCTTGAGCCCGGACACCACCTGCTCACCGGCCGGCGAGACGGTGACCGTCGCCGTCCGGACGAAGTCGCCCGCCCGCCGGAACGAGTGCGGGCCCAGCCGCTCCCAGCCGAACGACTCCAGGCCGACCACCGCGGCGGTGACCTGCGGCTGGGTGGCGACGAAGTGCCGGGCGAGCAGCAGCCCGAACGCCTCGGGCGAGCCGACACCGTGCTCGCGGGCGAACGCGTACACCGTGTTCTTCATCGTGTCGGTGGGCAGCACGCCGGCGTTGTCGCCGGTCAGGTGGGTCGCCGCGAGCTCGCCGGACAGCGCGATGCTCACGTTCAGGTCGATCAGAGCGTGGGTGTCGCCGGTCCGGGTGACGCGGACCAGCCGCGTCTCCGCCTTGCCGTAGCGGTTGCCGCCCAACACGATCGCCACGCGTCAGCTCCCTCGATAGGTGGTGTAGCCGTAGCGGCTCAGCAGCAGTGGCACGTGGTAGTGCCGGTCCGGATCGTGCACGTGGAACGCGACGGTGATCTCCGGGAAGAACGCGTCGCCGCCCAGGTAGTGCTCCACCTGGAAGACGAACCGGTAGCCGCCCGCCTGCCAGTCGTGCGGCGGCACCCGGTGCCGCAGGCGGCCGTCGTCGTCGGTGCGGCCCTCCCCGATCGGCCGCCAGCCGTCCGAGTCGCGCCGCTCCAGCCGCACGGGCACGTCGCGGGCCGGATCGCCGGTGACCGTGTCCAGGATGTGCGTGGAGATCGTGCCGTCAGTCGAGGGCATCCAGCAGCCTCTCCAGCCGCAGCAGGGCGATCTTGCGAAGCTCGCCGGCGACGACGGCCCGCTCGGTCTGCTCGTCGTTGCCGATCCGGGCCAGCGCCGCCGCCAGGATCTCCTCCTGGGTCCGGCCGCTCGCGAAGATCAGGAAGACGTGGCCGAACCTGTCCTCATAGGCGTGATTCGCGGCGGTCAATGCGGCCCGGGTCTCGTCGTCCGCGCTGCTCGCGGCCGCCGACTGCTCGCGGCGCGACCACGCCGCCTCCTTCGAGTCGCCCTGCGCCCGCTCACCGATCCGCGGATGCGCGGAGAGCCCCAGCAGGACCTCGTCCCAGCTCAGCTCGCGCGCGGCCGCGTCGGCCGCGGCCAGCACCGCCGCGGTCGAGGGGTACGGGCGCCGCGCGACGACCGCTCTGCCCCAGGCGGGAGCGGCGCACACGGCGAGCAGATCCGCCTCGAGCTTCTCGGCGGGCAGGGAGTTGAGAACTTGGATCCGGTCCACCGCTCACCCCCTGTTTTCCCGGACGGCCAGTCAAGCAGTCCACCATCCGATCTTGCACTGCTTTCCGCAAATTAACACGACCGGCCCGCGCCGCCGCCCGGCCGGCCGCCGTGCGCGAGACTTGTCCGGTGCTGATCGCCCCGGAGTCCCTGCCCGACCTGCCGATCCGGGCCGTGCTGCCGGCGGTGGGCGCCGCCCTCGCGGACGCGGGCGCGGCGGTGCTGGTCGCGCCGCCCGGCACCGGCAAGACGACCCTGGTCCCGCTGGCCCTGGCCGGGCCGGAGCCGGCCGGCCGGGTGGTGGTGGCGGAGCCGCGCCGGGTCGCGGCCCGGGCGGCGGCCCGCCGCATGGCGGCCCTGCTCGGCGAGCAGGTCGGCGGCCGGGTGGGCTACACGGTCCGCGGCGACCGGCGGGTCAGCGCCGAGACCCGGGTCGAGGTCGTGACGACCGGCGTCCTGGTACGCCGGCTGCAGCGCGACCCGGAGCTGGCCGGCACGGCGGTCGTGGTGCTGGACGAGTGCCACGAACGCCACCTGGACACCGACCTCGCCCTGGCCTTCCTGATCGAGGTCCGCGCCGCGCTGCGGGAGGACCTGCGGGTCCTGGCGACCTCGGCGACGGCCGAGTCACACCGCCTGTCCGAGATCCTGGGCGGCGCACCCGTCGTCGAGGCGAAGGCGGCCCTGCACCCGGTCGACGTCAACTGGTGCCCGCCACCGCGGCCCGTCGCGCCGCCGCTCGGCCTGCGCGTCGATCCGAAGCTGCTCGACCACGTGGCCGCCACCGTCCGCCGGGCCCTGGCCGACGGCGAGGGCGACGTGCTGGTCTTCCTGCCCGGCGCCCGGGAGATCGAGACGGTCGCGTCCCGCCTGCGCGGCGCCGACGCCGAGGTGGTGAGCCTGCACGGCCGGCAGCCGGCGTCCGCACAGGACGCCGCGCTGCGGCCCAGCCCGGTGCGCCGGGTGGTGCTGGCCACCGCGGTCGCGGAGAGCAGCCTGACCGTGCCCGGCGTCCGCGCGGTGGTCGACGCGGGCCTGAGCCGGGTGCCCCGGATGGACCACGGCCGGGGCCTCGGCGCCCTGGTCACGGTCGCGGTGTCCCGCGCCTCGGCGACGCAGCGGGCCGGCCGCGCGGGCCGGGAGGCGCCGGGCCGGGTGTACCGCTGCTGGTCGCAGGCGCAGCACGACCGGCTGCCGGCGCAGCCCGAGCCGGAGGTGGCGGCCGCCGACCTGACCGGCTTCGCGCTGGACCTGGCGCTGTGGGGCCACCCCGACGGCGCCGGCCTGCGCCTGCCGGACCCGCCGCCCGCCGGCGCGATGCAGGCCGCGACGGGCACATTGCGGGCGCTCGGCGCCACCGACGCGCAGGGCCGGATCACCCGACGCGGCCGGGCGCTGGCGGACGCGGGCCTGCACCCCCGCCTCGCCCGCGCCCTGCTCGACGGCGCGCCGGCGGTCGGCGCCCGGCGGGCCGCCGAGGTGGTGGCGCTGCTGGACGCCGACCGGGCGGCGGACGATCTCGTCGCGGCCTGGCGCCGCGCCCGCGCCGACGACGACGGCGGCTGGCGCGCGGAGGTCCGCCGCCTCACCGCGGCGATCACCCGTAACCCGGAACCGCCCGGCGGGCCCGGCGGGCGCGGGCGGCTGCCGGACGACCTGGCGGCGGGGCTGATCATCGGGCTCGCGTACCCCGAGCGGGTCGCCCGGGCCCGCGAACCCGGCGGCAGCGCGTACCTGATGGCGGGCGGGACCGCCGCGGAGCTCGGCGGCGGCAGCGGCCTGGCGGGCACGCCCTGGCTGGCGGTCGCGGACGCGGACCGGGCACCGGGCGCGCGCACCGCCCGGATCCGCAGCGCCGCGCCGCTGGACGAGGCGAGCGCCGTCGAGGCCGCGGTCACCCTGCGCGAGACCGGCGACCAGATCGGCTGGATCGACGGCGACGTGGTCGCCCGGCGCGTCGACCGGCTCGGCGCGATCGTCCTGAGTGAACGCCGGATCGACCGCCCGGACCCCGCCGACGTGCAGGCGGCCGTCGTCGAGGGCCTGCGCCGCGAGGGCCTCGGCCTGCTCACCTGGTCGCGGCCGGCGACCGAGCTGCGCGAGCGGCTGGCGTTCGCACACGCCGCGCTCGGCGAGCCCTGGCCGGCCGTCGACGACGACGCCCTGCTCGCACGCCTCGACGACTGGCTGCCGCTCGGCCCGGTCCGCCGCCGCGCCGACCTGGCGAAGATCGACACCGCCGGGGCGCTGCGCCGTCTGCTGCCCTGGTCGGTGGCCGGGCGGCTGGACGAGGTGGCGCCGGAGCGGCTGCCGGTGCCCAGCGGCTCGAAGGTGCGGGTGGACTACGCCGACCCGGCGGCGCCGGTCCTGGCCGTCAAGGTGCAGGAGACCTTCGGCTGGCGGGAGGCGCCGCGGCTGGCCGACGGCCGGGTACCGGTCCTGCTGCATCTGCTCTCCCCCGCCGGCCGCCCGGTCGCGGTGACCCGGGACCTGGCGTCCTTCTGGTCGACCGGCTATCCCCAGGTCCGCGCGGAGTTGCGCGGGCGCTATCCCCGACATCCGTGGCCCGAGGATCCGACCACCGCCGAACCGACCCGGCGGGTCAACCGCCGCTCGCCCTGACCGGCCGCCCGGCGCCGGTCACAGCCCGAAGGCGCCGCCCTCGACCAGGATGACCAGGCCGATCGCGATGAGGACCACCGGCAGGACGAGGTGGCCCCAGCGCGACAGGACCTTCGCGACCGGCGGCCGGGTGGCGAGGAACCAGCCGGCCGCGCACCACACCGCGACGCCGATCAGGAAGACGGTCGCGTAGACGGTCATGCCGGCGACCCCGGCGACGGCGAACACCGGCACGTACACGCCGATGTTGTCGCCCCCGTTGGCGAAGGTCACGGCGGCGACCTGCCAGATTCCCGGTCCCGCCGCGTCGCCGGGCTCCGCCGCCTCGCCGTCGTCCGGCCGATGCCGGTCGCGCCACACCGTCCACGCCGCCCGGATGCCGAGCAGCAGCGGCAGCAGGCCGAGGTACGGAATCGCGGCGTCCGGCAGCAGCCCGGCGCCGAGGGCGCCGAGCACGGAGGCCGCGAGGATGGCGAGGAAGCCCGCGTACTGACCGACCACGATCCGCCAGGCGGCCGCGTGGTGGCCGGCGGTCCGGCCGAAGTACACCGCGAGCAGGAGCAGGTCGTCGACGTTGGTCACCGCGAACATGCCTGCCGCCTGGGCGAGCACCGACAGCTGCACGGGCGTCCTAGGAGGCCAGGTGGGTGCCCGAAGGCGCCGGCTGGGTGGGGATCATCGCGGTCAGCCGGTGCAGCGGGCCGGGCTGGCCGAAGTGGTAGCCCTGGCCGAAGTCGCAGCCCAGCGCCGCCAGCGCCCGGGCCTGGGCGTGCGTCTCGATGCCCTCGGCGACCACCGAGATGTTCAGCTCGGCGCAGATCGCCAGCACCGAGCGGCACAGCGCGCCCGCGCGCTCCGGCGAGACGTCCACATCGGTCAGCGTGGAGTCCAGCTTGACGATGTCGACCGGCAGCGAGTGCAGCTGGGCCAGCGCGTTGTAGCCGCTGCCGAAGTCGTCGAGCGCCACCCGCACCCCGCGCCGGCGCAGCCGCTCGGCGACCTCGACGGCCCGCGGCATGTCCGGGATGCGGCGGGTCTCGGTGATCTCGACGACCAGCCGGGACGGCCGGACCGAGTGCCGTTGCAGCGCCCGGTCCACCGCCTCCTCCAGCCCGTGCTGGCCCAGCCGGGCGGCGGACACGTTGACGTGCATGTCGATCGGCCGGCCGTAGGTGTCGGCCAGCGCCGCGGCGTCGGCGCAGGCCCGGTCGAGCACGAAGTCGTCGATCGCCGCGACCAGCCCGGTGCGCTCGGCGACCGTCACGAAGACGTCCGGATCCACCAGCCCCGCCACCGGGTCGGTCCAGCGCGCCAGCGCCTCGACCGCGACGATCGCGCCGTCCGACAGGCGCACGATCGGCTGGTAGTGCACCTCGAAGCCGGCCTGCGCCGGGTCGCCCGACAGCGCCCGGGCCAGCAGGTGTGGCAGGTCGGCGTTCGGTCCGCCGTCGGCGCCGCCGGAGTACCGGGCGAGCGCGTTCTTGCCGCGCCGCTTGCTCACGTACATGGCGGCGTCGGCCCGGCGCAGCAGGGCGTCGGCGGACAGGTCGGCGTCGCCCGGATCGGAGAGCACCAGGCCGAGGCTGGCGCTGATCCCGACGGTGTGCCCGTCGATCACGAACGGCTCGCGCAGCGCCGCGAGGATGCGCTGCGCCGCCGGCTCGGCCTCGTCCGCGGGCCGCTCGAGCAGCGCCGCGAACTCGTCGCCGCCGAGGCGGGCGACCAGATCGCCCGCGGGAACGCAGGCGACGAGCCGGTCGCCGATCGCGCGCAGCAGCCGGTCGCCCATCGCGTGGCCGAAGCTGTCGTTGATGAGCTTGAAGTCGTCCAGGTCGGCGAAGAGCAGCGCGACGGGCACGCCGGTGTCGCGGTGCTCCGCCAGCGCCCGCACCAGCCGCTCGCGGAACAGCGCGCGGTTGGCCAGGCCGGTCAGCGGATCGTGGTACGCCTGGTGGTGCAGCCGCTGCTGGCCCTCGGAGATCCGGGCGAGCAGGACCGTGTTGTCCACGATCGTGAACATCTGCCGGGCCACCACCAGGCCGAGCCCGAGCCAGCCCAGGTACGCCTCGTACGACGTCAGCTGCCCGCCCGCGCCGGTGCGCACCGCGATGACCACGCCCGTGGCGACCACCGGCAGGTACGGCAGCAGCAGGTGCAGCCAGTCCGCCTCGGCCCGCTCGAGGGTCGGGCCCGTCGTGAGGCCCGGGTTGCTCTGCGCCGCGAGCATGAGCAGCGCCGGGCCGAGCAGATAGCCGGCGGACTCGACCGGTGACAGCGCCCCGGTGCTCAGGTGCAGCAGCCGGAGCGTGTCGGAGACCCCGAACGCCAGCAGCGCCAGGCAGATCAGCCGCAGCGGCGTCCGCCCGGCCAGCGTCGTCGGCCGGGTGGTCAGCAGCAGCGCGACCATGACGGCCAGCCAGAGGTCGGCGATCGGGTAGGCCGCCGCGGTGCCGGCCACCCAGGGGCTCGCCGACACCTCGTCGAGGATCCGGCCGGGCAGCGCCGACCAGAGCAGGGCCAGCAGCGAGCCGGCGACCAGGAGGCTGTCGATGACCAGCACCATCCGGTCCCGGCGCAGCGACGCCTGCGCGGGCCGGGGCAGCGCCATCGAGCCGGCGATCAGGGCCAGGAACGTGAAGACCGGCAGGGTCAGGAAGCCGACGTCGGCGGGGGTGGCCGCCGGGCCCCGGTCGGGATCGATGAGGTCGCGGATCGCGAACCAGAGCCGGGTGCCGGCCCAGGTGGCCAGCCCCGCGCCGATCAGCAGCCGCCAGTTGCGCCGGTGACCGCTGCGCTGCCGGCCCGCGACGACGCAGACCACGGCCGCGACCGCGCCGACGGCGAACTGCGCGGCGTCGTTGAAGAGCCGCTGGCCGGGACCGGCGGGGACCGCGTACACGCCGATCGCCGTGACGGCGGCGACGAGCACCAGCGTCACGGCTGACCGTGCCGACAGCCGTTCCGTCGTCATCACCACCCGCAGCAGAGCCGCGGCTGGCCGTCCCGCGACCGGAGTAAGGTACCGCAGCCCAGGCCCCCTGCGGAAAGTCCGCGGGCGCGCGGTTCCGCGGCGCTCACTCCGGCTCAGTCGATGGCTGTCAGATCAGCGACGATTACCGTGATGTTGTCCGGGCCGCCGCCCTGCAGGGCGAGGTCGAGCAGGCGCTCGGCGCAGGCCTGCGGGCCGTCGCCGGCGAGCAGCTCCGCCTCGATCACCTCGGCGGGGACAACGGTGGTGAGACCGTCGCTGCACAGCAGCCAGCGGTCGCCGGCCTCCGGCTCGACGATGACGTAGGACGGGCTGACCGGCTCGCCCTGCAGCGCCTGGGTGACCACGGCGCGGCGGGGGTGGCTGCCCGCCTCCTCCGGCCGGATCAGGCCCTGGTCGACCAGCATCTGCACGTAGGTGTCGTCCTTGGTGAGCTGGTTCAGCCGGCCGTCGCGCAGCAGGTAGGCGCGGGAGTCGCCGACGTGTGCCAGCGCGGCACGGTCACCGGAGAAGATCACGGCGGTCAGGGTGGTGCCCATGCCCTGCATGGTGGGGTCGGCGGCGACGGTCTCGGCGATCCGGCCGTTCGCCACCTCCAGCGCCTTGTGCAGCGCGTCCATCTGACTCTCGTTGTCGATCGCGACGTCGAGCGAGACCATCGCCTCGACGGCGATGCGGCTCGCGACGTCACCGGCGGCCATGCCGCCCATGCCGTCGGCGACGACGAGCAGCCGGTCACCGGCGTAGTACGCGTCCTGGTTGTTGCTCCGGACGTGGCCTTTATCGGTGATGGCAGCCCACCGCAGGTGCAAGGTCATGGCGTGCAGCCTGCCAGGTCACGTCCAGCCTGTCTGCACGTGGTCCGTGGCGCGTCGCGACGAGGGGTGTGCAACCGGGCAAATCCGCAGCTCGACACGGTTACCGGGGCCGTCCGAGGCAGCGCGGGTCCACCTCCGTGGCGCGCCGGGTCGGCGCGACCCACTCGAGCGCGGACTCGTCGATCGCCCATCCGCGTACGGTGATGCGGCTCTTCTGGGTCCGGACCGGCTCGGGACACAGGGTCTTGGACCGCACCTCGGCGTTGGGGATGAACACCACCTCGCCGCCGCGCTGCAGGATCGTGGTCGCGGTGTCGTCGACGGTGATCAGCTGGCCGCGGATCACCCGGACCGGCGCGCCGTCGGCGCCGGCGACCTCGACCGCGCTGTTGGGCAGCACGGGCGCGCGCAGGAAGACCACCCCGATCACGAACGGCGCGGAGATCATCGCCGCGACCGCGGGCCAGTGCGTCGCGAGCCGCGCCGCGCGCGGCGGCACCGGGCCGGTGAGCAGCCAGCCGAGCAGCGGCGGCACGACCAGCAGCAGGGCGGTGGCGGTGTCGCCCGCGGCCAGCGCGGTCTCGACACCGGGCCGGACCCAGATCAGCACGACCACGCCGAGCGCGATCGGCACCACCAGCGTGACCACGGCCAGCATCCGGCGCTCGCCCGGATAGCGCTGCACCGCGGTCAACGCGACGATGACGGCGACCAGCATGACCAGCGCGGGCAGCAGGCGCAGCTGCCAGGTGAAGCCGGCGAGCACCACCGCGACGGCGACCACCCAGTCCGGCATCCGCAGGGCGGTCAGCGCCAGCAGCGAACGCCGCGCCGCGTCCTCCGGGTCCGGCGAGCTGACCAGCAGCAGGCCGCCGAGGGCGCGCAGCACCAGGACCACCGCCGGGACGGTCCAGATCAGCGTGATGATCAACGCGCTGATCATGCCGAGCGGGCTGATGTACTGCACCAGCAGCAGCATGGTCGGCAGGTCCTGGCGGCTCAGGTACCAGAGCCGCAGCACGAGCAGCACCAGCGGGAACGCCGGCAGGGCGGTGAGCAGCCAGTTGAGCTGGGCGCGACGGACCCGGCGCGGCGCCCGGGGCAGCGACGTCACGGTCACGGCGCAACCTCCTCCCAGGGCAGCTCGCGCACGTTCGGGCGTACCGTGTCGGGCTGCTGCGGGCGGGCCAGCGGGACGCGCTGGCCGTCGGCCGTCAGGTTGTCCGGGGTCTCGGGCAGGATGTTGGCCGCGTAGGCCTGCTCCCAGCGCGGGTCCTTCGGATCCTGGAAGGACCGGTAGAGGGTGAGGTTCACCAGGTCACGCAGGGCCTCGTTGGCGCCCACGCTCACGCCCCAGGCCTCGGTCTTGTCCAGCCCCAGGTCCCAGTGGTCGTACTTCTTCGGGTCACGGGCCTTGTAGCCGCCGAGGATCGCCGCGTCGGTGGTGATCGCGTCGACCTTCTCGTTGTTCAGCTCGACGAAGCACTCCGAGACGCGGTTGCGGCGCACCAGCCGCGCGCCGGCCTCGGACGCGGCCACCGCGCTGGTGGAGGCCGACAGCGTGCAGACGTTCTTGCCCTCGAACTCGCCGAGGCTGGCCACCTTGGCGTGACCCTTGAGCGTGATCACCGACTGCTCGGTGTGCAGGTACGACTGGGTGAACATGACGTTCGGCTCGGCCTCGCGTTCCCGCGTGATGCTGTAGCTGGCGATCACCATCTTGACCGGCACCGGACTGCCGTCGAGGTCGGTCGCCTCCATCCGGGCCCGGTCCTCGCTCTCGATCCCGTAGAACCGCACCTCGTCGCGGCGGAACCCGAGGTCCTCGGCGATCATGTAGGCGACGTCGATGTCGAATCCCCGCCAGGCGCCGGTCTCGGGATCACGCTCGGCGATGCCGGGCTGGTCGTCCTTGACGCCGATCGGCAGCGTCTTCCACTCGTCGACCCCGGCGGCCCGGCGCAGGTCCTCGACCGAGGGCGGCCCGATGTGGAACAGCCACACCCAGAAGAACGTGAGCGTCAGGACGAGGACCACGCCGACGGCCACCAGGCGCCATGGCGCCAGCGAGCCGCCCCAGGTGCGTACGAGCTGCTCGGGCTGGGTGAAGGTGCGGCGCAGCCCGTCCATGGCGCGCTGGGCCCGCGCCGAGCGGGGACGGCGCCGCACCGGCACCCGCCGGTGGATCACCGCCTTGCGAAACCGGGCGTCGCCGCTGTCCTGGTCCATCTTCGGCAATGCCCTCCGTTACCCGTTGCGGAGCGGCAATGATGCCCGATCAATGTCACGGAACGGGGTCCGCGGTCCCGAACACGACACCCGGCCGGCAGCGCCGCAGCCGGGCGGCGGTCAGCCGCAGCCCGTTGCCGGTGCCGTGGCGGCGCACCGCCTCCAGGCCGTATGCGCTGCACGTCGGCGTGTAACGGCAGCGGGTGGGCAGCCGGGGCGAGACCCTGCGGTAGCCGCGGATGGCGGCGGAGACGGCGGCGTCGGTGCGCCGCGACCGGCCACGCGCACCCAGGCCGGAGAAGGCGAGCAGCACCGTGCTCAGCAGGCCGAAGTCGCAGCACGGCAGGTCGCAGAAGTCGCCGCAGCCGTCGCAACTGTCGTACCACCTGCTGTTGCGCTTGCCGCGCCTCCGTCGTCCCCACATGGCGACCATGGTGACGTACGGGCGCGACCCGACTAGGCGAGGGCGACCACCGCGGCGGTCTCCGGGGGCAGGTCGACCCGGTCCCGCTGCAGGATCACGCCCGGCCCGGTCGCCAACAGGACGTCGCGCGGCGCCGCGGGGAGGCTGACCGTCCGCGGCACCCCCGCGAGGTTCGCGGCGACCGCGCAGCCGCCGCGGCGGATCACCACATACCGGTCGCCGTGCCGGACCTCGACCCGGTCCAGGCGCGGGTCCGACAGGTCGGCCCGCTCGCGGCGCAGCGCGATGAGCCGCCGGTACAGGTCGAGGATCTCCGCGTGGCCGGGCTTGTCCCGCTCGGACCAGTCCAGCTTCGAACGCCGGAACGTCGCCGGATCCTGCGGGTCCGGCACCTGCGCCTCGGCCCAGCCGTGCGTGGCGAACTCGCGCCGCCGGCCGTTCTGCACCGCCGCGGCCAGCTCGGGCTCGGGATGGCTGGTGAAGAACTGCCAGGGGCTGCTCGCCGCCCACTCCTCGCCCATGAACAGCATCGGCGTGAACGGCGCGGTGAACAGCAGCGTCGCGCCGACCTTGAGCAGGCCGGGCGACAGGTTCGCGGACAGCCGGTCGCCGGTCGCGCGGTTGCCGATCTGGTCGTGGTTCTGCAGGTACGCGACGAAGCGGTGCCCCGGCGTCCGGGCGCGGTCGACCGGGCGGCCGTGCCGGCGCCGGCGGAAGCTGGACCACGTGCCGGCGTGGAAGAACGCGCCGGTCAGCACCGTCTCCAGGCATTCGAGCGAGCCGAAGTCGCCGTAGTAGCCCTGCCGCTCGCCGGTGAGCAGCGCGTGCAGGGCGTGGTGCGCGTCGTCGTTCCACTGCGCCGGCAGGCCGTGACCGCCGGCCTCGCGCGGGGTGATCAGCCTCGGGTCGTTCAGGTCCGACTCGGCGATCAGCGACAGTGGGCGGTTGAGGTGGGTGGAGAGGGCCTCCACCTCCGCCGCCAGCTCCTCGAGCAGGTTGACCGCGCCGTGGTCGACCAGCGCGTGCACGGCGTCCAGGCGCAGGCCGTCGACGTGGTAGTCGCGCAGCCAGGCCAGGGCGCTGTCGATGACGTAGCGGCGGACCTCCTGCGACAGCGGGCCGTCGAGGTTGACCGAGTCGCCCCACGGGTTGGCGCCGGCGCTCAGATACGGCGCGAACATCGGCGCGTACGCGCCGCTCGGCCCGAAGTGGTTGTAGACGACGTCGAGCACGACGCCGATGCCCCGGCCGTGCGCGGCGTCGACGAACCGCTTCAGCCCGTCCGGGCCCCCGTACGCCTCGTGCGGCGCGTACCAGCAGACCCCGTCGTACCCCCAGTTGTACTCGCCGTTGAAGGAGCCGACGGGCAGCAGCTCGACCAGGTCGACGCCGAGGTCGGCGAGGTGGTCCAGGCGCGCGGCGGCGGCGTCGAACGTGCCCTCGGCGGTGAAGGTGCCGACGTGCAGCTCGTAGAGGACGGCGCCCGGCAGCTGGCGGCCGGTCCAGGCGCCGTCGGTCCAGGCGAAGGCCGAGTGGTCGTACACCCGGCTGGGGCCGTGCACGCCGTGCGGCTGCCACGGCGAGCGCGGGTCGGGCAGCGGCCCGTCGTGGCCGTCCAGCAGATAGCCGTAGTCAGTGCCGTGCACCGCCTCCGGCGCGTCCGCGCGCCACCAGCCGTCGTCGCCCCGCTCCATCTCCCGGTCCGTCCCGTCGATGCGCAGCCTCACGGCCCGCTCCGGCGCCCACACCGCGAAGCGCGTCACTGCTCTCGCACCAGCAGCGCGACGGGGTACGTGTGCAGGAGCTCGGCCACCGCCAGCCGGCTGCCGCCGTAGCTGGTATTGGTGAATACTTCCGTCCAGGTGTGGCCGTCCAGTGACAGCGACGTGTCGCGCCACCCGCCGTGGCGTGACAATCCGACCGGCAGGCGGGTCGCCACCGCCACCGCGCCGCCACGGTCGAAGGCCAGCACGTGTTCGCGGACCGAGCCGTCGGCGAAGGCCGGCCGGTAGCCGGTGAACAGCTCGGGCCGGCGCCGGCGCAGGCGCAGCGTCCGGCTGGTGACCAGCAGCTTCGCGGCGCCGGTCGCGTCGATCGGCGGCTGCCAGCCGTCGTCGATGCGGCCGAGCAGCTCGCGGCGCAGGCCGAAGTCGACCGGCCGCCGGTTGTCGGGGTCGACCAGGGAGAAGTCCCAGAGCTCGGTGCCCTGGTAGGTGTCCGGCACCCCGGGCATGGTGAGCTGGACCAGCTTCTGGCCCAGCGAGTTGGACCAGCCGGGCGGCGTGATCGAGGCCGCGAAGTCGGCGACCTCGCGGTGCAGGGCCGGGTCGTCGTAGATCCGGTCGACCATCTCCCGCAGCGCGGTCTCGAACTTCTCGTCGGGGCGCCGCCAGCTGGTGACGGCGCCGCTCTCCCGCGCGGCCTTGAGCGCGTACGCCCGCAGCCGGTCCCGCTCGATCGGCCAGGCGCCGACGGCCGCCTGCCAGATCAGGTGCGCCAGCGCCGGGTCGGGCAGCGGGGCGGTACGCACCCAGCGGCGTACCACCTCGGTCCAGTCGCCGGGCAGCTCGGAGAGCACGGCGAGCCGGGCCCGGACGTCCTCGCTGCGCTTGGTGTCGTGGGTGGAGAGCGTGGTCATGCCGGTCGGCCACCAGTGCTGCCGCTCCTGCGCGTGGTCGTGGAACCCGTCCGGGCGCACGCTGAACCGCGACGGGTCGTTGCCGACCTCGTTGCGGGCGGTGAACCGGGTCCACCGGTAGAACGCGGTGTCCTCGACGCCCTTGGCCATGACCGCGCCGGTGAACTGCTGGAACCGCACGGCCAGCTCGTCGCCCGGGTCCCGCAGCCGGGCGGTGAGCTGGTCGAGGACGCCGATGAGCCCGGGCTGGCGGCGGCCGGCCTCGGACCGGGCCTCGGCCAGGTGCCGGGTGCCGGTCGGCAGGTAGGAGCGGTAGACCGGGAAGCAGGCGGCGAGCTCGGCGAGCGCCCGCGGCGCGGCCTCGATCTCGGGCACCAGCCGGCACATCCGGTCCAGCTCGGCGGCGAGCTGCACGGTGGCGACCTGCAGCTTGGCCCGGTGCACCAGGTCCTGCCAGCTGGTCTCGCCCCCGATCAGGTGATGGTCGAGGGTGTCGAAGAACGCCTCGGTGCCCGGGTCGACGAAGACGCCGCAGACCTCGCTGAGCGCGTCGTAGCCGGTGGTGCCGGCGACCGGCCAGCGCGGCAGCTTCTCGCCCGGCTCGAGGACCTTCTCGATCACGATCCAGGCGTCCGGCGCGGCCTCGCGCAGCCGGTGCAGGTAGCCGCCCGGGTCGCGCAGGCCGTCCGGGTGGTCCACCCGGATGCCCTGCACGCCGCCGTCGGCGTACCAGCGCAGGATCTCGCGGTGGGTGGCCTCGAAGACCTCCGGGTCCTCGACCCGCAGCCCGGCGAGGTCGACGATCGCGAAGAACCGGCGGTAGCCCAGCTCCGAGTCGCCGCGGGTCCAGGCGACCAGCTCGTAGTGCTGACGGTCGTGCACCTCCCGCGGGGTGCCCTCGCCGGTGCCGTCGGCGATCGGGTAGCGCCGGTCGAAGTAGCGCAGCTCCCGCCCCTGCCCGGAGTCCTCGATGGTCAGCTTCTCGAGGGCGTCCGGCTCGTCGGCCAGCACCGGCAGCAGCAGCCGGCCCCGGGACCAGTCGATGTCGTAGAACTTCGCGAACTCCGAGGACCGCCCGTTGCGCAGCACGTCCCACCACGTGGGGTTCGCGGCGGGCATCGCGACGCCGGCGTGGTTGGGCACGATGTCGATCACCAGGCCCAGCCCGGCCGCGTCGAGGGCCGCCTTGAGCGCCAGCCGGCCCTGCTCGCCGCCGAGGGCGGGGCTGACCTGGCCGTGGTCGACCACGTCGTAGCCGTGCGTGGAGCCGGGCACCGCGGTGAGCAGCGGCGCGGTGTACAGGTGACTGACGCCGAGATCGGCCAGGTAGTCGACGAGCTCGGCGGTGTCCTTGAGGGGGAAGCCGGGGTGGACCTGGACGCGATACGTGGCAGAGGGGTGCAATTTAGACCATCCTGTCCAAGACGACTAGCGAGCGGTCCGGCACGAGGATGGCGGTCCCCGACTCCACGATCGACGGGCGATCCGGCGACGGCTCCGCCGTCTCGATCACCCGTTCCCACTTCTCGCCGTACTCCGCGGGCGGGGTGCGGAACTCGATCGGCGCGTCGTGCGCGTTGAAGAAGAGCAGGAACGAGCTGTCGACGTGGCGCTGGCCGTACTGGCCGCGCTCGCGGATGCCCTCGCCGTTGACGAACAGCGCCACCGCCCGGCCGAAGTCGTTGCCCCAGTCGTCGCCGGCCATCTGCCGCCCGTCCGGGGTGAACCACTCCAGGTCGGGCAGCGGGTCACCGCCGCCGCGCGCCGTCACCGGCAGCCCGGTGAAGAACCGGCGGCGCTGGAACACCTGGTGGCGGTGCCGGAACGCGGTCAGCTTGCAGGTGAACTCGAGCAGCGTCCGGTCGGCGTTCTCCCAGTCGATCCAGCTGATCTCGTTGTCCTGGCAGTACGCGTTGTTGTTGCCGAGCTGGCTGCGGCCCAGCTCGTCGCCGTGCGAGATCATCGGCACGCCCTGGCTGAGCATCAGCGTGGCCAGGAAGTTGCGCCGCTGCTTCGCCCGCAGCCGCAGGATCTGCTTGTCGTCCGTCGGTCCCTCGGTGCCGCAGTTCCAGGACCGGTTGTGGCTGTCGCCGTCCCGGTTCTCCTCGCCGTTGGCCTCGTTGTGCTTGTCGTTGTACGAGACCAGGTCGTTGAGGGTGAAGCCGTCGTGCGCGGTCACGAAGTTGATCGAGTGGAACGGCTTGCGGCCGTCGTCCTGGTACAGGTCGGCGGAGCCGGTGATGCGGCTGGCGAACTCCGCGAGGGTGGCGGGCTCGCCGCGCCAGAAGTCGCGGACCGTGTCGCGGTACTTGCCGTTCCACTCGGTCCAGTTCGGCGGGAAGTTGCCGACCTGGTAGCCGCCGGGCCCGACGTCCCACGGCTCGGCGATGAGCTTGACCTGCCCGACTACCGGGTCCTGCTGCACCACCTCGAAGAAGGTGGACAGCCGGTCGACGTCGTAGAACTCGCGGGCGAGGGTGGACGCCAGGTCGAAGCGGAAGCCGTCGACGTGCATCTCGGTCACCCAGTAGCGCAGCGAGTCCATGATCAGCTGAAGGCTCTGCGGGCTGCGCACGTTGAGGCTGTTTCCGGTGCCGGTGTAGTCCATGTAGAAGTTGGGCTGATCGTCGACGAGCCGGTAGTAGGTCCGGTTGTCGATGCCCTTGAGGCTCATCGTCGGCCCGAGGTGATTGCCCTCCGCCGTATGGTTGTAGACGACGTCGAGGATCACCTCCATCCCGGCCGCGTGCAGCGCCCGGACCATGCCCCGGAACTCCTGGGTCTGCTGGCCGAGCGAGCCCATCGCCGAATAGCCGTGGTACGGCGCGAAGAAGCCGATCGTGTTGTAGCCCCAGTAGTTGCGCAGGCCCAGGTCGGCGAGCCGGTTGTCGTGCACGAACTGGTGCACCGGCATCAGCTCGACCGCGGTGACGCCGAGCTTCTTGAAGTGCTCGATGATCGCCGGGTGGCCGATGGCCGCGTACGTGCCGCGCAGGTCGTCGGGCACGTCGGGATGCCGCTCGGTGAGGCCCTTGACGTGCGTCTCGTAGATCACCGAGTGGTGGTACGGAATGTCCGGCCGCCGGTCGTTGCCCCAGTCGAAGTACGGATTGACGACGACGCCCTTGGCCATGTGCGGCGCCGAGTCGAGATCCGACATCTCGTCGGGATTGTCGAAGTCGTAGGCGTAGAGCGACGGATGCCAGGCGACGTCGTCGTCGACGGCCCGCGCGTACGGGTCAAGGAGCAGTTTGTGCGGATTGCACCGCAGCCCCCGCGACGGGTCGTACGGCCCGTACACCCGGTAGCCGTACCGCTGCCCCGGCTCGACGCCCGGCAGATAGGCGTGCCACACGAAGGCGTCCTGCTCGTGCAGCTGGACCTTCCGCTCGTTGCCCGACGGATCGAAGAGGCACAGCTCGACCGCCTCGGCGACCTCGGAGAAGATCGCGAAGTTGGTGCCCGTGCCGTCGTACGTCGCGCCCAGTGGATACCGGTGACCCGGCCACACCTGCATGTGCCGCTCCCGCCCTCGACCGTCGGTGTGCCCGGCGGTCGCGAGGGCCTCGCCGCGGGCACGTCTGCGGTAATTCTTCCCGACGGCACCGGCGAGGGCCCCGCGACTGTCCGGTTACCCGCCGATACTTCCCGCTTAAGCCGTGAGCGCCGTCACTGCGCGGCGCGGCCCGGACCACTGTCGAGCATAGGGCCGTTCAGGCCTGCCTGCCGCGGGCGTAGATCGACAGGCCGGTGTACGCCGCCGCGAACAGCGGCGCGTCGACGCCCAGCCGCTGAGCGTGCGCCACCAGGTCGCCGACGATCTCGTCGGCCTCCACCGGCCGGCCCGCCCGCATGTCCCGGTACAGCGACGAGGTGGTCGGCACGTCGCGGGCCGTCAGGCCGGAGCGCAGGAACTCCGCCGCCGCCGGCCGTGGCGGGTGGCCGGCCGCCGTGCCGATCGCGATCGCCTCGTCCACCACCCGGTCGGCGTACTCGGGGCCACCGGGCGCCGCCGTGATGTCGCCGACAGTGCCGCGCAGCAGCGTCGTCGCCACCCCGAGTCCGGCCAGGAACAGCCACTTCTCCCACATCCGCGCGACGATGTCGGTCGCCGGCTCGGAGGCGAAGTCCGCACCCGACAGCGCCTCGCCCACCGCCGCCAGCCGCGGGTCCGCGCCGCCGTCCAGCGGCCCGTACGCGAGCCGGTGCAGGCCGGTGAGCTGCACGACGTCGCCGTCGTCGTCGAGCGTGCTCGCGATCATGCAGACGCCGCCGTACACGTGCCCGGCGCCGAACGCCGCCGTCAGGGCGTCGAGGTGCCGCATGCCGTTGAGCAGCGGCACGATCACCGTGTCCGGCCCGACCGCCGGCCGCAGGTCGGCGATCGCGGCGCCCAGCCCGTAGCCCTTCACCGCGACCACGACCAGGTCGAACGTCGTGTCGAGCGCGTCCGCGGTCACCGTGCGCGCCTTGACGACGCTCTCGCCGCCCGGCGAGTGGATCCGCAGGCCGCGCTCGGCGAGCACCGCCGCCCGGGCGGGCCGGACCAGGAACGTGACGTCCCGGCCGATCTCGGCCAGCCGGCCGCCGAAGTAGCCGCCGGTCGCGCCGGCGCCGACGAACAGCGTCCTCATCCGAGCGCCTCGTCGACGAAGCACCACCGCCAGGTCTCGCCCGGCTCGTACGAGCGCATCACCGGGTGGCCGTCGGTCTCGTGGTGCCGGGACATGTGCCGGCGCGGCGAGGAGTCGCAGCACGCCACGTACCCACAGCCGAGGCAGAGGCGCAGGTGCACCCAGTCGTGGTGGCCCTCGGCAACGCACTCCGGGCAGCCGCCGTCGTAGGGCGCCTCCGGTTCCGGCGCGCCGGCTTCCTTGAGATGCTGGCAGATCAATCGTCACTCCGGTTCAGCTGGGATTCCTCGAGGTCGAGCTCGCGCTGCGCGCGGTTGAGCACCTCTTCGGAGATGCGCCCCTCGTTGCGGGCGACCTTGAAGACGTGGCGCTCCGCGGAAATCATCTCCCGCCGCAGCCGACCGTACGCGGCCGACGGGGTCTCCTGGTCCTGATTGCCCAGCCGCTCCCAGGCGACGTTGGCCCGGCTGCCGGTCAGCGCCCGCAGCCGCTCGACCACCGAGCTCGGCGCGCCGCCGGCCTGCTCCTCGAGCCGCTCCAGCGCCGCCCGGCTGGCCGCGTGCTGCACGCCGGCCTCGGCCAGCGCGTCCGCGGCGCTGCTGTCCTCGACCACGCCGAGGCGGCGGGCCAGCATCGGCAGGGTGGTGCCGTGGATCAGCAGGGTGAGCACGATGATCGCGAACGCGACGAAGACGAACAGCTCGCGCGGCAGGCCGTGGCCCGCCTCCAGGGTCAGGGCGGCGGCCAGGGTGACCACGCCGCGCATGCCGGCCCAGGCGATGACCGTCGGCACCGCGATCGGCGGCCGCTCCTCCCGGGCCCGGATCCGGGGCACCAGCCGGGCCAGATAGGTGGCCGGATAGATGTAGGCGAACCGGACCACGACCAGGGTCACGAAGACCGCGACGGTGACCCTGATCGTCGTCGACCACTCCTCCTCGAGGTGGCCGATGATCTCGCGCAGCTGCAGGCCGACCAGAAGGAAGACGACGCCCTCCAGCAGGAAGATCACCAGCCGCCAGACCGCGTCCATCTGCAGCCGCGAGGTCGCCGACAGCAGGTACGGGATCCGGTGCCCGAGGTAGAGCCCGGCCACCACGACGGCCACCACACTGGAGGTCTCCAACCGCTCGGCGACGATCACCACGACGAACGGGGTGAGCAGCGAGACCGCGTCGTCCAGCAGCGGATCCTCGATCTTCTTGTGCAGCCACGCGGCGCCGAGCGCGAAGGCGAAACCGATCAGCAGCCCGCCGCCGGCCTTCAGAGCCACCTGGCCGGCGATGTCCCAGAAGCCGACGGCGGTACCGAGGACCGCACCGGTGGCGATCCGGAGCAGCACCAGCGCGGACGCGTCGTTGAGCAGGCTCTCCCCCTCCAGGATGGTCACCACCCGGCGGGGCAGGCCGATCCGGCGGGCGATCGCGGTCGCCGACACCGCGTCCGGCGGCGCCACCACCGCGCCGAGCGCGACGCAGGCCGCCAGCGGCACGCCGGGCAGCAGCGCGTGCACCACGAAGCCGACGGCGAACGCGGTGACCACCACGAGCCCGACCGCCAGCAGCAGGATCGGGCGCAGCGCGCTGCGGAACGCGATGACGCTGGTCTGCAGGGCCGCGACGTAGAGCAGCGGCGGCAAGATGCCGATCAGCACCAGCTCGGGTTCGACCTCGAAGTGCGGCAGCCCGGGCATGTAGGACAGACCGAGGCCGGCCACCAGCAGGACCAGGGGCGCGATGAAGCCGAGGCGCCGGGCCAGCGCGGCGCCGAGCACGGCGATCGCCACCAGCACCACCGTGTCGGCGATGGGTTCCATGGCTCGCAAGCTTAGAGACCATTCCGGTCGCGTCCTGTGGGATCAGCCACGTCCCGCGGCCCTGTGCCTGAGCGCCGGACCTCGAAAGAATGAGCAGCCCTACTCACGCCGCGGACCCCGGCATTCACGAAGGCTGGCGCCCATGACATCGATCGCTACCCGCGTGGGTATCACCCAGGTGGCCAGCTGGCTGCCGGAACAGCAGGTGACGACCGCCGAACTGCAGCGGCGCGTCACGGTCGCAAGTGGCCTGCCGCTGCCGGCCGGCATGTTCGCGCAGACCACCGGGATCAACACGCGCCGGGTCGCCGCCGACGACGAGTACGCGTCCGACCTGGCCATCGGCGCCGGCCGGCTGGTCCTCGAGCAGGCCGGCCTGGACGCGCTCGACGTCGACCTGCTGCTGTACGCCTCGGCGACGCGGGACATGATCGAGCCGGCCACCGCGCACGTCGTGCAGGCGGCGCTGGGCGGCCGGGCGCACGCGCTCGACGTGACGAACGCCTGCAACAGCTTCCTCAACGGCATCGACCTGGCCCGCTCGATGATCCTGGCCGGCCGGGCGCGCCGGGCGCTGGTGGTGACCGGCGAGACGCCGACCCGCGCGATGCGGCCGCGGCTGGACGGCATGGTCCAGGCCCGCCGCGCGTTCGCCGGCTACACGTTCGGCGACGCGGGCGCGGCCGTGCTGGTCGAGCCGGTGGCGACCGGCGGGATCCTGGACGTGGACGCCGAGACGCACTCGCGGCACTGGGAGGCCGGCGGCATCTTCGGCGGCGGGTCGCGGCATCCGCGCGGCGACGAGCACACCTACTTCACCGGCGACGGGCACCGGCTGCGCGGGGTCTTCGAGAAGATCGGGCTGGGCCTGATCGAGCGGGTGCACCACCGCACCGGCCTGAGCTGGGACGACTACGCCCGGGTGCTGGTGCACCAGGTGACGATGCCGTACCTGCAGCGGTTCGTGGAGGTCGCCGGGGTGCCGGCCGACAAGCTCGAGGTGACCGTCGGTGAGCTGGGCAACATGGCCAGCGCGACGCTCGGCGTGCAGCTCGCCCGGGTCCGTCCGCGGCTGCGGCCCGGCGACCGGGTCCTGCTGGTGGGCCTCGGCGGCGGGGTCAGCCTGATGACCATGGTCTGGGAGGTGTCATGACTGACCTGTGGGTGATCGTTCCGGCGTACAACGAGGCGGCGCGGATCCGGCAGACCCTCGACGCGCTCGCCGCGCAGACCGACCGCGCGTTCGAACTGCTGGTGGTCGACAACGGCTCGACGGACGGCACGGCCGGCATCGCCCGCGCGTTCGCCGCGCCGTTCCCCGTGCATGTGCTGGTCGAGCCGGAGAAGGGCGTCGGCTGCGCGGTCGACACCGGCTTCCGGCACGCGATCGCGGCCGGGGCGACGATGCTGGCCCGCACCGACGCGGACTGCCTGCCCCGGCCCGGCTGGGTAGCGGCCGCCCGGGCCGGGCTGGCCGGCGGTGCCGGGCTGATGTGCGGCCGGATCACCGCCCGCCGCGACGAACACGGCCCGCTCGGCCGGGCGTTCTTCCGCGCCCTGGTCGCGCTCGCCGCGGCCTTCGGCCGGCTGCGCCCGGCGCACCGCGGCGCGGGCTACCTGGCGCCCTACCGGATGCACGCGGGCAACAACATGGCCATCACCGCGCGGCTCTACCTGGCCTGCGGCGGGATGCCGCGGCGGCCGTCGCCGACGGACCGGGCCTTCCTCAACCGGGTACGCGCGAGCACGCCCGCGATCCGGCACAGCCGCGCCATGGTGGTCGAGAACTCCACCCGGCGGCTGGCCGCGTACGGGGTCGTCGGCACCGCGAAGTGGTATCTCGACGGTGGCAGCGGCGCGCTGACGGCGGACCCCCGCTGATGCTCGACGAACTCATCGCCGGCCTGCGCGACGACGACGACCGCCCGGCCGTTCTGTCCGCCCGGCGCAGCGGCCGGACCGTGGTGCGGGCGACCCGCGGCGACCTGTCCCGGCTGATCGGCGGCTACGCGACGGCCCTGCACGCCCGCGGGCTGACGGCCGGCGAGACGGTGGGCGTCGCCGTGCGCCCGGGGCCGCGCTCGCTGGCGGTGGTGCTGGCCGCGTACCGGCTGGGCCTGCGCGTCGCGGTGCTCGACCCGACCGCCGGGCCGGACGTGCTGCTGGCCCGCCTCGGCCTGGCGCGGCCGCGGCTGGTGCTGGCCGACGCGGCCGCGCAGGCGGTCGCCGGCTGGGCCGCGCCGCTGGCCCGCCGGGCGCACCTGGCCCTGCCCGACCTCGCGGCGCTGGCGCCGACCGTCACGATCGGACGGCGGCTGCCCGGCTCCGCGCCGGTCCTCGCGCCGGCGGGCGGCCCGCGGCCGCGTGATCACGACGGCGACGGCGACGCGGTCGTGGTCTTCACCTCCGGCACCACCAGCCGGCCGCGGGCGGTGGTGCACACCCGGGCGAGCGTCGCCGCGGGCATGCGCGCGGTCCGCGACCTGTTCGAGCCGGCGCCCGGCCGGGCCGTGCTGGGCGGCACGTTCTTCGTGCTGGTGCCGTCGCTGGCGGGCGGCGCGCCGGTGGCACTGCCCGCCCGCCGGCCCGCCGTCCTGGCCCGGCAGCTGGCCCGGCTGGCGCCGCAGGCGACCTACCTGACGCCGCCGGAGCTGCGCGCGGCCCTCGCCGCGTCGGCGCCGTTCACCGGCCGGGTGTACAGCGGATCCGCGCCGGTGAGCGCGAACCTGCTGGCGGCGGTCCGGCGGGCCGGCGCCGCGCAGGCCTGGTGCGTGTACGCCCTGACCGAGGCCTTCCCGGCCGCGGCGGTGGAGAGCGCCGCGAAGGGCGCCTTCACGGGCGAGGGTGACCTGGTCGGCGAGCTGCTGCCGGGCCTGCGCGCCCGGGTCGGCGCCGGCGGCGAGCTGCTGCTGGCCGGGCCGAACGCGGCGGACCGCTACCTGGGCGAGGAGCCGATGGAGTGGGTGGCGACCGGCGACATCGGCCGGGTGGCCGGCACCACGGTGGTGCTCGGCGGCCGGCTCAAGGACATGATCCTGCGCGGCGCCGAGAACATCTACCCCGGCCTGTACGAGCCGGGCCTGCACGTGCCCGGCGTCGAGCTGGCGGTGATCGTGGGCGTGCCCGCCGGCGACGGCGACGAGCGGGTCGTCGCCGTGGTGCAGCCCGCCGCGGGCGCCGCGCCGGACGCGGTCCGGGCCGCGCTGCGCGAGCCGCTGAGCCGGATGGGCTCGGCACGGCCGGACGCGGTGGTCCTGGCCGAGATCCCGCTCTCCGGCCGCTCCCGCAAGCCCGACCGCGCTGCCGCGTCCCGGCTGGCGGGGTCCGCGCCGTGAGGCACCTCGCGGTGATCCTGCCCGCCTACAACGAGGCCGCGCTGCTGCCGGGTGCGCTCGCCGCGCTCGCGGCACAGTCCGATCGGGACTTCACGCTGGTCGTCGTGGACAACGGGTCGACGGACGGCACCGCGGCGCTGGCTGCGGCGTTCCCCGGCGACGTCGAGGTGGTCCGCGAGCCCGAGCCGGGCGCGGGCACGGCGGCGGACACCGGCTTCCGGCACGCGATCGCGGGCGGCGCGACCCGGCTGCTGCGCACCGACGCCGACTGCCTGCCCGCCGCCGACTGGGTGGCGACCGGCCGGTCGTTGCTCGACGGCGCGGAGCTCGCCTGCGGCCGCAGCGTCCCCCGCCGCGACGAGCGGCCCGGCCTCGCGGAGCGCCGGCTCTACCCGGCCGTGGTCCGGCTCGCCGCCCGGTACGGCCGCCTGCGCCACCGCTCCCCCGCGTACCGATGCCCGTTCGTGCTGGTGCACGGCCACAACCTGGCGATCACGGCCGAGCTGTACGTGCGCTGCGGCGGCACCCCGCGCGAGGCCCTCGGCGACGGCTCGGAGGACGTGACGCTGCTGAACCGGGCGCGCCGGCACAGCGACCGGATCGTCCGCGCCGAGCACCTGGTGGTCGAGTCGAGCCTGCGCCGGCTGCGCGCCTGGGGACCACGCCGGACGCTGCTGTGGCACTGGGATCGGCGCTACCGCCCGGCCGACGAGGCGGTGCACGTCCGATGAGGGCCCGGGCCCGTGATCGGCGGGTTTATCTGGGCAGTCATCCGGTCCTGTTCGCGGTGCTCGCGGGCACCCGGCGGCGGGCGGTCCGGCGGCTCGGCGGCACCCTGCTGGTGCACGACCGGGCGGACTTCACCGCCGGGCTCACCCGGATACCACTGGACCGCACCGCCGAGGGCACCACCGGCGGCGCCGCCAACCGGCTGGCCGGCGACGGCCTGCTCTTCGACCAGCACGGCGAGGAACACCGGCGGGCCCGGCGCGGCGCCGCGGACTCGCTGGGCGCCGCCGCCGTCGCGCGGCTGCGTCCGATCTGGACGGAGATCCTGGACCGCGGCCTCAAGCCGCTGGCCGACGGCGACACCGTCGACCTGGTTCCGCTCGCCGCCGAACTGGCCGGCACGACGACGGCCGCGCTGCTCGGCATCGCGGCCGACGGCGTCGAGCTGGCGGCGGCGGCCCGGGCGGCGGCCGCCGCCGCGGCCCGCGCGCACCTGCCCGGCCTCGCCCGCCCCGGCGCCGCCCGCCGGGCCCGGGCGGCGGCCGACCGACTGTCCACCCTGGTCGCGCCGGACGGCGGCCCGGACGCGGGCCGGGCGACGATGCTGGCGGTCGCCGCGATCACCACGACGGTCGCGGCCCTGCCGCGCAGCGCGGCCTGGGCCGCCGACGCCGACCTCTGGGGGTACGCGGGGAGCCCGGCGCTGGTCGACGAGCTGCTCCGGGTGACCGCGCCGAGCCCGCTGCTGCCCCGGGTCGCCGCGGCGCCCGGCGTGCTGCCCGGCGGCTGCCCGGTGCGGTCCGGCGACCGGATGCTGCTGGTCGCGCGCCACGCCGTCGGCGCGCACAACCTCGACCCCGACCCGGTCTCGCCGGTGCCGCCGCGGATCGCGCACCTGGTCTTCGGCGCCGGCCCGCACGCCTGCCCCGGCGCCCGGCTCGCCCGCGCCCAGCTCGCCGACCTCCTGCTGGCCCTGGCCCCGCTGCGCCCTGCGGTGGTCCGGGCCCGCGTGGACCGCCGCGCCGCGCTGCCGGGCTGGCGTTCCCTGGAGGTGCGCGCGGCATGAGGCTCGTCGTCACCGGCGCGTCCGGCTTCTGCGGCGCGGCCGTCGCCCGGCTCGCCGCCGCCCGCGGGCACGACGTGCTCTGCCTCGGCCGGCGCCCCGGGCCGGTCGGCCGGCATGTCGGCTGGGACGCCACCGGTCCGGCGCCCGACCTGGCCGGCGCCGACGCGGTCGTGCACCTGGCGGCGGCCGTCGGCGACCCCCGGCCCGGTCGCCGTGCGCAGCGGCTCTTCCGCGCGGTGAACGTAGACGGCACCGCCCGGCTGCTCGACGCCGCGGCCGGGCGGCCGGTGGTGCTGGTGAGCAGCGCGAGCGTCTACCGGCCCGGCCCGTACCCCGAACCCGTCCGCGAGGACCACCCGGCCGACGGCCAGCGCGGCCCGTACGGGCGGACCAAGGCGGACGGGGAGCGGCTGGCGCTGGCGGCGGGCGCGGTGGCGCTGCGGCCGAGGGCGGTGTACGGCGACGGCGACCGGCACCTGCTGCCGCGGCTGGGCCGGGTGGTGCGCGGCGGCCGGGCCTGGCTGCCGGGTCCGGACGTGGCGATGAGCCTGACCGCGGTGGAGAACCTGGCGGCGGCCTGCCTGGACGCGCTGGGCTGGCCGGGCGGGGCGTACAACATCGCCGACGAGCGGCCGTACTCCCGCGACGAGGTCTTCGGGCAGGTGCTGGGCGTCGCGGTGCGGCACGTCCCGGCCGGGCTCGCCCGGGCGGCGGCCGCGGTGTCGCCGACCCTGACCCGGTACGCCGTCGACCAGCTGACCGACGGGATGGTCCTCGACCTGGGCCGGGCCCGGGCACGGGGCTACCGGCCGGTGCGCACGCTGGCGGACTACTTGGTGTCGATCGGGGACGAGCGGAAGACCGTCGCGGCGTGCGTGCCGTCGCCGCTGCGCCGGACCACGACCGCGTCCACCGAGATGACGTAGCTGGTCTTGCGCTCCAGGTTCGGCAGCGTCACGGTCACGTAGCCGCACGGCTTGCCCGGCTTGGTCACCACGGTGTCCACCTCGCGCTGCCGGCCGATGCGCAGGTCCTGGCTGATCGCCGTGACCCGGTACTCGACGAGGTTGTAACCGCCGACGTTGTACCAGCGCACCTTCGCGGAGGTGGTGCCGGGCGCGACCTGCAGGGCGTTGATCTTGTTGAAGTGCGGGGTGTCCCGGACGCAGGTCGCGGTCGGGGTCGGCCGGGGCGTCGCGGGTGGCAGCGGAAGGAAGCCGCTGCTCCTTGTCGGCTCGGGCCGCACGCCGCTGCTCGGCTTCGGCGTCGGCGTCGGGCTGCCCTGCGCGACGATCAGCCACTGGTCGCCGGCGGTCACGCCGGCGTCGCTCTCCCCGCCGGTGCCGCCCTTGGACGCGGTGAACATGGCGCAGCCGGAGAGCAGCAATGGGAGCGCGAGCAGCACGAGCCAGCGCCCGGGCGGCGTCCTGCCCCGGATCTGCGCCGACTCTCTGACCTTCACGCAGGACCCAATCGGCGCCGGAGCGGCGATTGTTAGGACCTTAGGCCTGCCGCACGTGCATATGCACGTGCTGGCCAAATTTTTCGAGTGAGTGACGCCCGCCGCGTGGCTTTCCGCTCATTCCGGACGCGCCTCGACCGATTGGCCCTGCGAGACAGGCAGGACACTCGGCGGGAGGACCACGCGACGATGACCACCGGCAACGAACGGCGGGTGGAGCGGCTGCGCCCGACTCCGCTGCTGATCGCGGCCGTCGCCGTGCTCGCCGGGTCCGTCATCCTGCTGGCCGTCAACGCCACCGAGCAGCGTACCCAGGCCGTCTGGGGCTGGCTGCCCGCGATCGCGGGCACCGCGATCGCCGGATGGGCCTGCTGGCGTGCGGCCTCCTCGCCCGGCCTGGACCCGAACACCCGCCGGGTGTGGCGCTCCCTGTCCGCCGTCTGCGTCCTGATCGTGCTCGGCGTCCTGGGCGACACCCGCCTGGCCGTGGCGAACCCGCCCCGGACGGACGGCCTGGACTACCTGCCGACCTCGATCTGCTACGTGCTGGCGATGATCGTCCTGCTCGGGGCCCTGCTGCGGGTGCCGATCCAGGACCGCGAGGAGCGCGACCGCATCGTGGTCCGCTTCGTCCTCGACGCCGGCATCGTCGCCGTCACCGCCACCATCTTCGTCTGGTATCTCGCCACCCAGGTGCGGGACCCGTGGAACTCGAGCGGCACGGCCGCCGTACCCATGATCATGCTGATGGCCCTCGGGCTGGTCGGCTCGCTCGCCTTCATCAAGGTCGCGATCAGCGGCTCCGGCGGCTCGGACCGCGTCGCGCTGCGGCTGCTGGCGACCGCCGCGGCCGTCGGCGTCGCCGGCGGCGCACTGTTCCCCCTGCTGTTCGACCTGGGCCCGGGTCAGAGCGGCTCGCAGATGTTCATTCCCGGCACCCTGCTCTTCGTGGTGTTCGCCGCCGACCGGCAGCGCCGGGCCGCCGGGGTTCCGCTGCCGGAGCAGCGCCGCCGAACCTTCAGCTACGTGCCCTATGTAGCCGTCGCCGCCACCGACGCGCTGCTGCTGATCATCGGCCACGCCGCCGGCGGCACCGTGTTCACCGTCGCGCTCGGCGCCGTCCTGCTCACCGCCCTGGTGGTGTTCCGGCAGGTCAACGCGCTCTGGGAGAACGGCCGGCTGCTGCGCCGGGTGGACGCCAACCTGGTGCAGCTCAACAGCTACCAGTCCCAGCTCACCCACCGCGCCAGCTACGACGACCTGACCGACCTGGCCAACCGGACCCTGTTCGAGCAGCAGACCGGCGACGCCCTGTACGCGATCGCCCCGGGCGAGACGCTCAGCCTGGCACTGATCGACCTCGACGACTTCAAGACGATCAACGACCGGCTCGGCCACGCCGTCGGCGACGCCCTCCTGATCGTGGTCGCGCAGCGGCTGCGCGAGGCCGTCCGCGAGGGCGACGTGGTGGCCCGCCTCGGCGGCGACGAGTTCGGCCTGCTGCTGCACGGCCTGCGCAGCGACGAGGCCACCGAGGTGCTGGACCGCATCGCCGAGTCCCTCACCCGCCCGGTGCACGCCCTCGGCCACGACCTGCTGGTCAACGCCAGCATCGGCCTGTCCGAGGTGTGGCCGGACGCCAGCCCCCAGGAGCTGCTGCGCCGCGCCGACCTCGCCATGTACGCCGCCAAGGAACGCGGCAAGGGCCGGCACGCCGTCTACGACGCCCGGCTCGAGCGGGACCAGGCGGCCGACGCCCAGCTCGGCGCCGAGCTGCGCCAGGCGCTCGACAACGGCGACTTCTCGCTGGTCTACCAGCCGATCGTCGCGCTGCCGGGCGGCGAGTGGACGTCGCTGGAGACCCTGATCCGCTGGAAGCACCCCGAGCGCGGCTTCATCGGCCCGGACGTGTTCATCCCGATCGCCGAGCGCACCGGCCAGATCGTGCCGCTGGGCGACTGGATCCTGCGCACCGCGCTGGCACAGGCCGCGCAGTGGCAGGCGACGTTCGGCGACCGCGCGCCCGGCGAGATCGGCGTCAACGTCTCGGCCCGTCAGCTGCGCGAGCCCGGCTTCGCCGCGGACGTGCGTGCGGCGCTCGCCGACACCGGCTTCGACCCGGAGAAGCTGGTCGTCGAGGTCACCGAGACCGCGGTGTTCGACGGCGGCATCGCCCTGGACACGCTGCAGAACCTGGTCACGCTGGGCGTACGCATCGCGCTGGACGACTTCGGCACCGGGCACTCCTCGCTGGGGCTGCTGCGCACCTGCCCGGCGGACATCCTCAAGGTGGACAAGTCGTTCGTCGACGGGATCGGCGGCCGCTCCGAGGAGGCGGTCATCGCCACCGCGATGATCCAGATCACCAACGGCCTGCACCTGCAGGCGATCGCCGAGGGCGTCGAGACCGCCGAGCAGGCGGAGACCCTGCACCGGCTGGGCTACCGGTACGCGCAGGGCTACCACTTCTCCCGGCCGCTCTCCCCCGAGCAGGTCAGCGAGCAGTTGCGGGCGGCGAGCGTCCTGCCGGTGTAGTCCTGAACATACGGATATCACCTCGGTGAACCCGTATGGCAGTCGATAGTGGGAAAGGGACGATCCGTTCCCGCCGGACTACTCACGAGGTTGCCCACCGATGACTGCCGACGCGCCCAAGCCCTCCGCCCGGAAGCGCTGGAAGAACCCGGCGAGGCGCTGGATCGCCAACCGGTCGCTGAACGCGAAGATCCTCATCATCGTCGGCACGACGACCCTCGTCACGGCGCTGGTCGGCGCGGCGGCGATCCTGGGCATGTCGACGCTGAACAAGGCGGTCAGTGACCTCTACGACGAGAGCTTCGTGGCGTCGCAGCAGCTGAACAGGATCACCTCGGACGTCGGCAGCCAACACTCCGCCGTTCTCAACTACGGACAGACCCCCGACGCGTCGTGGCTGCCGACCATCAAGGCGCTCGACGCGCAGATCGACGCCGACAACGCCGCCTACCGCGAGAACACCGTCAACCCGCAGCTGATGGACCAGACGATCCTGCTCTGGGACAAGTACACGGTCGCCCGGGACACCTATCTGCAGACGGCGCGCGGCGGCAACCCCGCCGCCACCATCGCCGTGCGCGACTCCCAGCTCACGCCGGCGATCATCCGGGCCAAGTACAACCTCGAACAGCTCGCCGCGCAGGAGAACGAGGCGGCGGCGGCGAACAAGGCCGACGCCGAGGCGGCGTACAAGTCGGGCCGCAACTTCGTCATCATCGTGCTGGTCGTCGGCCTCGTGCTCGCCACGGCGCTCGGCCTCGCGATCGCACGCGGCATCGTGAAGCGGGTCGGCACGGTCGCCGACGTCATCGACCGGATCGCCGAGGGCGACCTGACCGCCAAGATCGGCGCGACCAGCACCGACGAGATCGGGCGGATGGGCGCGCAGCTCGACCGGGCCACGGCGACCCTGAGCAGCACCATCTCGCAGATCAGCGGCAGCAGCCACACCCTGGCCGGCTCGGCGCAGGAGATGACCGAGCTCAGCGGCCGCATCGCGGTGAACTCCGAGCAGACCAGCACCCGGGCCGGACACGTGAGCACCGCCGCCGAGCAGGTCAGCGCCAACGTCGCGACGGTCGCCGCCGCCTCGGAGGAGATGAGCGCGTCGATCCGGGAGATCGCCACCAGCGCCGCCGACGCCGCCGACGTGGCCCGCGGCGCGGTCGAGGTGGCGCAGTCGGCCAACACCACCGTCGCCAAGCTCGGCGTCTCCTCCGCCGAGGTCGGCAACATCGTGAAGGTGATCACCTCGATCGCCGAGCAGACCAACCTGCTGGCCCTGAACGCGACCATCGAGGCGGCCCGCGCCGGCGAGGCCGGCAAGGGCTTCGCCGTGGTCGCCAGCGAGGTGAAGGACCTGGCACAGGAGACCGCGAAGGCCACCGAGGAGATCTCCAGCCGGATCCAGGCGATCCAGACCGACACCTCGGCCGCGGTCGACGCGATCGCCCAGATCGCCGAGGTCATCGAGCGGATCAACGCGTACTCCGACACCATCGCCTCGGCCGTCGAGGAGCAGACCGCGACCACGACCGAGATCGGGCGCAGCGTCTCCGAGGCGGCCGGCGGATCGACGGAGATCGCGCAGACCATCACCGCCGTCGCCGACGCCGCGCAGAGCACCAACGACAGCGTCGGCGAGTCCCGGCGTACGGCCGCGGAGCTGGCGCGCCTCGCCGACGAGCTGCAGAGCCTGGTAGCCCAGTTCCGGGTCTGAGACGCGTTTGCGAAGATCATCCGCAGCGGCCGGAGGCGGACGGGCAGGAATGAACGCGCGGGCTCCGGTGTTGACACCACATTGCCCGCCGATGGGCGGACGCATTCTGAGGAGGTCAAGAGCGTGCTCGACCCACACGGGCTCTACGAGTTGGCCGACGACCTGCCTGAGCTGGACGCCCCGGTGCTTCTGCAGGCGCTCACCGGCTTCGTCGACGCCGGGAGCGCGATCCAGCTTTCCCGTGAACACCTGCTGGAGCAGCTCGACGCCCGGGTCCTCGCGACCTTCGACGTCGACCAGCTGCTCGACTACCGCTCCCGCCGCCCCTCGATGATCTTCGTCGAGGACCACTGGGAGAGCTACGAGGAGCCGAGCCTCGCGCTGCACCTGCTGCGCGACCAGCTCGGCACGCCGTTCCTGATGCTCGCCGGCCCCGAGCCGGACCTGCAGTGGGAACGCTTCATCGGTGCCGTCACCGCCCTGATCGAGCGGCTCGGCGTGAAGCTCACCGTCGGCCTCAACGCCATCCCGATGGCGGTGCCGCACACCCGCCCGGTGAGCATCACCGCGCACGCCACCGACCAGCGCCTGCTCGGCGACCGCGAGTCGTGGCTGCAGCGCGTCCAGGTGCCGGCGAGCGTCGGCAACCTGCTGGAGTTCCGGCTCGGCAAGGCCGGCCACGACGCGATGGGCTACGCCGCACACGTGCCGCACTACCTGGCGCAGACCACCTACCCGGCGGCGGCCGAGCTGCTGCTGGACTCCGTGTCCCGCACGACCGGCCTGGCCCTGCCGACCGGTCAGCTGCGCGAGGCCGCGGAGCTGGTCCGCGAGGAGGTGGACAAGCAGATCGCCGCCGACGAGCAGGCGGGCCGGCTGGTGTCGTCGCTGGAGGCGCAGTACGACGCGTTCCTGCGCGGGCGCCGGGGCAACCTGCTGGCCGAGTCGGACGGTCCGCTGCCCACCGCCGAGGAGCTCGGCGCCGAGCTGGAGCGGTTCCTGGCCGAGCAGGCCCGCGACACCGACTGAGGCCGCCACAGCTTCGCCATTACGGCCCGTCACCGGCCCGCGCTGTCCCATGATTAGTGGATTGCGGTGTGGTGCCGGACATTGGAGCGACAGGGTGGCCCCTTTTCGATCACGGCCTGCGGCCGGCGCGACGGTGCGTCCCGTACCGCAGGACGTCGAGAGCCTCGAGAAGCTGATCACGGATCTCGAGCAGGTCACCGACGGGCCGTCCACCTGGCGGATCACCGTCGACAGCACCGTCGCCTCGCACAACTTCAGCTACGGCGCGGCCTGGCTGCCCGACGGCGACGGCAACCTCGTCGTGGCGTACGAGACCGGGCCGATCACGCCCGAGCTGCGGGCGGTCGTGGCGGACCGGCCCGTACCGGCCGACGTCGGCCTGGTCGGCAAGGCCTGGAGCACGAAGCGCTTCGTCTACCTCGGCGCGCTGGCGGGCTGCGAGGACTGCCTGCGCTGCCAGGCCGCCGGCCGGGCCGGCATGGCCGCCGCCGTCGTCATTCCCGTCCTGCACCGCGACCAGCAGATCGCGGTGCTGGAGTACTACTCCGCCGAGCCGCTCTACATCGACGGGCCGCGGGGCGAGAAGTGGGCGTCGATCGCCCGCATCGCCGAGCAGGCCCGGTTCAGCGCCGTCGCCGCCGCCGAGCTGCGGCAGGCCGCCGTCGACCGCGCCGCCGTCACCAACGTGGTCGCCGTGCTCGGCGACTCGGCCGACCTGGCGTCGGCGCTGCGCAACACGCTGGACTCGGTGCGCACGACGTTCGGCTGGTCCTACGGCTCCTACTGGCAGGTCGACGAGGAGCAGGAGGTGCTGCGCTTCAAGGTCGACTCGGGCACGGTCAGCGACGAGTTCCGCAAGGTGACGCTGGCCGCCACGTTCGCCGAGGGCGCCGGCCTCTCCGGCCGGGCCTGGCGCGCCGGTGACCTGGTCTTCGCCCGCGACATCGGCGAGCTCACCGATTGCGTACGGGCGCCGGCCGCCCAGCGCGCCGGGGTGTGCTCGGGCGTGTGCTTCCCGATCCACAGCAACGGCCGCATCGTCGGCACGATGGACTTCTTCACCAACGAGTTCATCGAACTGTCCGAGTCGCGCGCCTCGGCGCTGCGCAACGTGGCGCAGCTGGTGTCGCAGCGGCTCGAGATCGTCCGCGCGGTGGAGAACACCGCGGAGAACGCGCAGGCCCTGCTCGACACGGTCTCGCGGCTGCGCGCGGCCAGCGACGACGCGACCCGGGTCGCGCAGGACGCGGTGAACCGTGCCTCCGACATGACCAACGAGGTCGAGGCCCTGGGCAACGCGTCGACCGCCATCGGCGACGTCATCAAGATCATTTCGTCGATCGCCGAGCAGACCAACCTGCTGGCGCTCAACGCGACCATCGAGGCGGCCCGCGCCGGCGAGGCCGGCAAGGGCTTCGCCGTGGTGGCGGGCGAGGTCAAGGACCTGGCCCGGGAGACCGCCGAGGCCACCCAGCGGGTCTCGGAGCAGATCACCGGGATCCAGAACAGCGCGCGTACGGTCTCCGCCGGCATCCTCACCACGAGCGAGACGATCGGCCAGATGGACGCCGTCCAGGCACGCATGAACGAGGTCCTCGAGGAGCAGGCCCGGATGGCGAGCAGCCTGCGGTCTTAGTTCTTCAGGGGCAGCCAGTCGAGGACCGTGCGGATCTGGGCGTCCCAGTAGGACCACACGTGCTCGCCCGGGCCGAACGCGGCGTCGATCGCGACGCCGTGCTCGTGGCAGGCCGCCACGAAGCGCTCGTTCTGCGCGACCAGGTGGTCGCCGTCGCCGCAGCGCAGCAGCAGCCGCGGCAGGTCGCCTTGGTTGGTGGCGAGCAGGTGCAGCAGGTCGTCGTCGGTGCCGGCGACCGGGCGGCCGGCGAAGACCCGCGCGACGAGGGCGGTGATGTGCGGGCGCTTGTCCCACTGGCTCACATACGCCAGGTCCAGCGCGCCGGAGAGGCTGGCGGCGGCCGCGAACCGGCCCGGATCGCGCAGCGCCCACTTGAAGGCGCCGTAGCCGCCCATGGACAGGCCCGCCACGAACGTGTCCTCCCGGCGGGTCGAGACGCGGAAGAACGACGACACCACGGCCGGCAACTCCTCGGACAGGAACGTCCAGAACCGGGCGCCGTACACCTCGTCGGCGTAGAAGCTGCGGTGCACCTGGGGCATGACCACGGCCAGGCCGCGCTCGGCCGCGTACCGCTCGATGGAGGTGTAGCGGGTCCAGGCGGTGTCGTCGTCGGTCAGGCCGTGCAGCAGGTAGAGCACCGGCGGCGGCGCGTCGGTGTCGTGCCCGGTGAGCCCGATCTGGGCGCCCGCGCGCTCGGGCAGCAGCACGGTCATGGAGGTGCCGAGCTCGAGGGCCTCGGAGGAGAAGTCGCAGCGGATCAGTGCCATGGTCCCCAGTATTCATCGACCACGTTCCGGCGGCCGGGCGCGCTCTTCATACCCCGGCGCCGCGTGGCGACATCGTCAGCCGGTCCGGGCGCGCAGGCTCCGCGTCAGGGCGGGGATCATCACCGCCGCGGGGACGAGATGCAGCACGACGAGGGCGGCGACGGTGCCGGTGTCCGCCCCGGAGACGAGGGGCGGGACGAACGAGATCACGGTCAGCGACACCGCCGTCCACACGAACCGCGCGGCGGGGCGAGCGCTCCAGCGGAGCAGGACCGCCGCGATGACGACGCCGACGACCGAGAAGAAGCCGGTCACCACGGCGAACCCGGCCAGCGGGATGGTCTCGCCCCCATCGGGGATCTCGAAGTCGACGCCGACGCCCTTGGCGAGCGCGGCGGCGAGGGTGGTGGCGACCACCGCCACGAGCGTGGCGACCAGTCCGGTGACGGCCAGCCCGCGGAGCCTGCCCGGTGCCTGACCCGCCACGACCCCGGTGTCATCCCTGCCGTTCATGCCGTTCCTCCATGGTGGGGGTGTCCCTGCCTGCTGTTCATGTCGTTCCTCCGTAGTCGGGGTGTTCCTGGGCTTGGGCGTGATGATGCATACCGTCGCGGTGCGGCGGCCGGGGTTGCGCAGGGCGCGGACGCCGGTGCCGCGCAGCCAGAACCCGGCGTCGCGGCCGAGGACCGGCCCGGGCTCGCCGTCGCGCAGTTCCAGCTGCACCCGCCCGCGGGTGACGACGCCGAACGCGTCGCGCCACTGCGCCGCGACCACCGCGACGCGCGCGCCGCCGCGCAGCGCGAGCGTCCACACGGGGACTACTCGGTGCCGTACGCCGGCAGGCGCTCCGGCAGGCCGAGCCGCGGGAACCGGTCGGCGTGGAACGTGAAGATCTCGGCGATCGCCCCGCCGGCGACGCGCAGCACGTCGATGGTCAGCGGCAGGTAGGCGCCCTCCCGTTCCCGCCAGTGGTAGAAGGCGACGGCCGGCTGCCGGTTCACGGACGTGGGTACCGTGCGCAGGTTCGTCATCTCCCCGAAGCCGCTCTCGACCCAGTCGCTGACCACCGCGTCGCGGCCGACGAACAGTCCCGGCGTCGGCGGCATCGAGCAGCGGACGTCGTCCCGCAGCAGCGCGGCGACCCGGTCGATGTCCGTGGCGACGCTGGCGTCGGTGTAGCGGCGCACCAGCTCGCGCGTCTCGGCGTCCTGCTCGCCGCCGGTCCAGTCCTGCCGCTGCGCGGGCAGGTGCTCCCGCATGCCGGCGCGGGCCCGCTGCAGCGCGCTGTTCACCGAGTTGACGGAGTCTCCGAGAAGCTCCGCGACGTCCCTCGCCGGCCAGCCGAGCACGTCCCGCAGGATCAGCACGGCCCGCGGCCGCGGCGCCAGATGCTGGACCGCGACCAGGTACGCCAGCTCGATCGTCTCCCGCGCGAGCGCGACGGCCTCCGGCTCGTCCGCGCCGCCCGCGGGCAGCTCGTCGAGCAGCCGATCCGGGTACGGCTGAAGCCATTGCACCTCGCCGCCGGTAGCGGGCTCCGGCCGGCACTTGGCGAGCAGGTCCAGGCAGGCGTTGGTGGCGATCCGGTACAACCAGGCCCGGAACGTCGAGCGCCCCTCGAAGGTCTCCCGCCGCCGCCAGGCACGCAGGAACGTCTCCTGCACGGTGTCCTCGGCGTCCTCGAACGACCCGAGCATCCGGTAGCAGTGCACGTGCAGCTCCCGCCGGTGCCGCTCGACCAGCCCCGAGAACGCGAGCTCGCCCTCCTCGCCGAGACCGCTCACGCCCGTCTCCCCCAGCCGCGTGTCCGCACCCATCACGTCATCCTTCCGCCTTGTCATGTCCCGTCGTAGGTGTGACGGGTCCGGACCCGAAAACTCATCACCAACCGTTGATCACTCAGCGCATCCGCACGGTCACCGCAGCGTTTGGGGAATGTCGTACCCGTCGATTAGTATGTGTGTACTAAAACCAGCGCTGAGCTGCGGGGAGATCATTGTGACGACGCCTGTTTTGTCCACGATTCCGCCATACACCACGATGCTCGGGTTCACCCGCTATGTCGCGCGGACGGGCCCGGCCAAGGCCACCTTCGTCGGCGGACTCCGGCGCCAGCGCGAACGCCGCTCCGGCTTCAACCCGCACGGCCAGCTGGTGAAGGCGCTCAAGGCCGACATCGCCTTCCGCACCGGCGGCAGCTACCTGGGCGGCGTCCCCGATCTGGTCAAGCCGCGGTGGAAGCCGCTCTACGAGGCGGTCAGCGCCGGAGCGACGACCTACCTGCACTCGCTCGGCGACCCGGAGGAGATCAGTCTCGCGCAGACCCGGGATGCCCTGGCCTCCGTCGGCCCGCTCGCGGTGAAAATCAACCCTCACTTCGGGCTGCGCTACACGGACGGCCGCCGCGAGGCGGTCCGGCTGCACTTCGACGAGCAGCCGCCGACCACGGAGGCGATCACGGCGACGCTGCACCTGATGGCCCGGCACATGGACCAGGTCCTGCCCGGCGCGGAGCCGGTCCTGGTCGACCTGCGCCGCGGCGTCTCACACCGGATGGACCCGGGCGCGAAGGCCGGTGACGTCGAGCGCTGGCTGGCCGGCGAGGCGGCCGCGTTCATCGCGATGTGGGCGGCCACCGCCGCCTGATCAAGGCCCGCTGACCCGAACGGTTCCGATTTTTCTTGGTTTCGGCGTGGGAACTGCTTAGTTGCAGCCTGGTTGCGACGATCGTTGAGGTACAAGCAGGTACTACGTCGGGGGGCGTCGGTCATGAGGGCAGTCACGCGGTTCGCGGGCAACACGGTGGTGGCGATGGCGGGGGTCGCGGCGGGGGCGGCCTTCCAGGCGGCGCCCGCCGCGGCGGCCACCCCGACGACGCCGAGCCTGGTGGCATACGTCCGCTCCGGCGACGTGTACGCGAGCAGGGGCGCGACCGAGTCGCGGCTGACCACCGGCGGCGGCTGGTCGCGCCCCCGCTTCTCGCCCGACGGCAAGTCGATCGCCCTGCTCAAGGCCGGCCAGCTGTGGACCATGAAGGCCGACGGCAGCGCCAAGCGCCGGCTGACCACCCGGCCCGCCGCCGGCCCGTCGTGGGCGCCGGACGGCAGGACGATCGCCTTCGCGTCGCTGTCCTGCACCGGCGGCCCGGGCGTCTACCGGATCTCGGCGACCGGGACCGGCGCGAAGCCCGCGGTGGTCTTCCCCAGCTCCTGCAAGGAGCAGGACCTGCCGGACGAGTCCGCCGCCACGAAGGCCGCGGCGACCGGCTCGCTCATTGACCGGCTGCGCTACGACGACGCGGTGGCCTGGTCGCCGGACGGCGCGAGGGTCGCCTTCCGCGGCGGCGACTGCGAGTCGACGTACGACGCCTGCCTGAGCATCGGCACGGTGGCGACCGGCGCCGAGAAGACGGTCGCGGCCTACGGCGGCGGCAGCCTGCAGAACTCCGGCTTCGCGGTGGTGCCCAACTGGCGCCCGGACGGCGCGAAGCTGGCCTGGACCGCGTGGCAGCAGGGCGAGACCACGGCCGAGAACCAGCCGGTCCACGTGGTCGAATACGACGTCGCGACCGGCGCCAAGCGCAACCTCGGCGCCGTCCAGGACCGCGAGCTGGCGTACGTCGACAAGGCCCGCGGAGTCCTGACGGCCAACCACGGCGGCAGCTCCTGGGTCATGGTCATCAACCTGACCACGGGCACCCGCACCCCGTTCCACCCGGGCTCCCAGCCGACCGTCCAGCCGACGCGGTAACCCTTTCCCGAACGACCACGGGCCGACCCGGCACCCCGGGCCGGCCCGCACACCCACCTGAAGCAGCGACAACCGACAGCCGCAGCCCGTCCCGGCTCTCCCACACCAGCCCGGCACTCCGAGACCAGCCTGGCGCTCCCAGACCAGCCCGGGCTCCCACACCAGCCCGGCACTCCCACACCAGCCCGGCGCTCCCAGACCAGCCCGGGCTCCCAGACCAACCCGGCACTCCCAGACCAACCCGGGCTCCCACACCAGCCCGGCACTCCCACACCAGCCCGGCGCTCCCAGACCAGCCCGCACTTCTGGTTAAGACGGCGGCAACGTGACGGTCACGACCCGGCCTGGCATTCCCGGTCCGGGCCAACCGCCCAGCTCCCGCAGGTCGACCCAGCGGCCCGCTGGAGCTGGTGTGACCGACCGGTCGCGGGCTGGGCCGGGCCGGGCGTTCGGGTCGGCCTCCGCGTATCGTGGGCGGCCTGATGAGCGACACGACAGAACGCCCGATCCGGACGTTCCATCCCCGGCGCGGGCGGATGGGTGCCCGGCACGCGGACGCGATGACCGAGCTCTGGCCGGCATACGGCCTGACCGTGCTCGACGGCGACCGCGTGCCCCTCGACCTGGGGGAACTGTTCGGCCGCGAGGCGCCGCGGGTGTTGGAGATCGGCTTCGGGATGGGTGACTCGGCGGCGGCGATGGCCGAGGCCGACCCGGGTCGTGACCTGCTGGCGGTGGAGGTGCACACGCCGGGCATCGGCAACCTGCTCGCGCTGATCGGCGAGAAAGGTCTGACCAATGTGCGGGTCGTGCACGGCGACGCGATGGAGCTGGTCCGCAAGATCCAGCCGGGGGTCTTCGACGCGGTGCATGTCTTCTTCCCGGACCCCTGGCCCAAGGCGCGCCACCACAAGCGCCGCCTGATCCAGCCGGCCAACGTCGCCCTCCTGCGGGACCGCCTGCGCCCGGGCGGCACGCTGCACTGCGCGACGGACTGGGCGCACTACGCGGAGTCCATGGCGCAGACGCTGTCGGCGGATCCGGGCCTGATCAACGCACACGAGGGTTACGCCCCACGCCCGGCCTACCGCCCAGAGACCAAGTTCGAGCGGCGCGGGGTCACCGCGGGCCGCGAGGTCTTCGACCTGATCTATCGCCGCAGGTAGGCCTTAACCTCCGGTTTGCCGTTTTTACGGCTTTGCCGCCCGTAGGCTTGAGGGCGGAGGTCGGAGCATGCGGCAAAGTGATCTTGGCCTCGGGCGCCAGCCCGGTCCGGGAGCGCTGAGCGCCGGGTCCGCCGGACCGGATCCGGATCCGGATCCCTCGCCCGCACCGACCCCCGGACCCGGCCCGGCCGCGCCGGAATCACCCACGCCTGGCTCACCCACGCCCGGACCACCCACGCGCAGATCACCCGCGCCCGGTTCACCCCCGCCTGGCTCACTCACGCCCGAATCACCCACGCCCGGAACACCCACTTCCGGAACACCCACGGCCGGACCGCCCAAGCGCGGAACGCCCAAGCCCGAATTACCCACGCCCGAACCACCCGCGGCTGAACTGCCCACGGCCGGACCACCCAAGCCCGGACCACCCGCGCCCGGACCACCCGCCGCTGGACCGCCCACGGCCAGACCACCCAAGCCCGGACCACCCACGCCCGAACCACCCAAGCCCGGAACACCCACGGCCGTAACACCCGCCGCTGGACCGCCCACGCCCAAACCACCCACGGCCAGACCACCCAAGCCCGGACCGCCCAGGGCCGGAACGGCCAAGGCGGGAACACCCAATGCCGGGCCGCCCACACCCGGGCCGCCCGAGTCTGAATCACCCGTGGCTGGATCACCCACGCCCGGATCGCCCGAACCCGAGTCAACCCCGCCCGGATCACCCCAGCCTGCATCGCCCCAGGCTGGATCGCAGGCGGTGGGCTCGTGGACTCCGCGGACGGCGGGATGGCAGGGTGACTCGGCGCCGCGGCGGAATCTGCTTACCAGCGGTGCCGCCGATCAGCTTGCCGCGCTCATCGCCCGCGCCGCCAACGCGCCCGCCGGCCTGGTGCACTTCGTCGAGGGTGGTCGGCTGCGCAGCTACGGCGGCTACGGCATCAGCGTGCGGTGGGAGGACGTCGCCGACGTCAGCCTGGACGACACCCTGGCCGGCATCCTGATCACCAGCGGCCGGCCGCTGGTCATCGAGGATCTCCGCGCCGACCCCCGGGTCCCGGCGGGCTCCCCCATACACCGGGTCGGCATGACCGGCGCCTACCTGGGTCATCCGGTCCGGGACGAGGCCGGCGTCATCGTCGGCGTCTGTTGCGCCCTCGACACCGAGCCGCGGCCGTGGAGCGACGCTGACGTCGCCGCCGTCGGCGACGCGGCGTACGTCGCCAACCTGCTCATCACCGAGCAGCTCAGCCGGCTGGAGATCGATCGGCAGCACCGCTTTCTCGACGCCGTGGTCGACAGCCTGCACGACGGCGTCACCGCCTGCGACGCCGACGGGCGGATCGTGCTGGTCAACGCGCGCATGCACCGGCTGTGGGGCAGCGCGCCGTTCCCCGGCGACCTGGACGACGATGCGGCGTTCGCCGGGCTGACCGACGCGCAGGGCAACCCGCTGCGGCGCGAGGATCTCGCGTTGTTCCGGGCGCTGCGGGGCGAGCGGCTGCGCGACGAGGAGATGGCGTTCCAGCTCCGGGGGCGGCGCACCCGCCATTATCTGGTCGACGCGCAGCCCATTCTCGGGCCGGACGGGCGGACCGTCGGCGCGGTGCAGGCCATCCAGGACGTGACCCGGCGCAAGCGGGCCGAACGGTTCCGCACCTGCGAGCTCGCCGTGATCACCGCCCTGGCCGCCGAGCCCACCGTCGAGGCCGCCGGGCCGCGGGTGCTGGAGGCCGTGGTGACGACGCTGGGCTGGACGCATGCCGAGCTGTGGGTCGCCGACGACGCCGCCGGGGTGGTGCGCTCCGCCGCGAGCTGGCACTCCCCGAGCTGGCAGGCCGACATCGAGGTGCCCGGCGAGCTGGCGTACGGCACCGGCCTGGCCGGGCGGGCCTGGCAGGCCGGCAAGCCGCTGTGGATCCGGGACGTCGGGCGGCCGCAGAGCCTGATCTCGGCGGCGACCGCCGAGGCCTCGCAGCTGCACACGGCGTTGGCCGTGCCGGTCCGCAACGGGCTCGAGACGCTCGGCGTCCTGGTCGCGTTCGCCGACACCATCGAGGATCCCGAGGACGAGCTGGTCGCGCTGATGTCCGGCATCTCGGCGCAGATCGCCCAGTTCATCGAGCGGCGGCTCGTCGAGGACCTGCAGCGGCAGCTGGCCCGCAGCAAGAGCGAGTATCTGTCGCTGGTCGGCCACGAGCTGCGGACCCCGCTCACCTCGATCGCGGCGTACACCGAGCTGCTGCGCGACGCGGACGCCGAGGGGCTGGTCAAGGACGGGCCGCGGCTGCTCGAGGTCATCGACCGCAACGCCACCCAGCTGCGGCACATCATCAACGAGCTGCTCGAACTGTCCGCGCTGGACACCGGGCACGCCTCGGTGCGGCTGTCGCCGGTCGACCTGGCCCAGATCGTCCGCGAGTCGGTGGAGCGTACCCGGGAGGCGGTCGCCGACGAGCCGGTCACCATCGTGGACGAGCTGCCCGAGCGGCTGGTCGTGCCCGGCGACCGCGAGCGGCTGCGGCAGGTCGTCGACAATCTGCTGAGCAACGCCGTGAAGTACAGCCCGGACGGCGGGGAGATCGGCGTGACGCTGCGCAGCGTCGGCCGGACCGCGGAGCTCGCGGTCACCGACACCGGGATCGGCGTCTCGCAGGACGAGCGCGAGAAGATGTTCACCGGGCTCTACCGCACCAGCCGGGCCCGGGACCAGGCCGTAACCGGCAGCGGGCTGGGGCTGACCCTGAGCCGCGCCGTCGTGCAGCGCCACCACGGCAGCATCGAGGTCACCGAGCACGAGGGTCCAGGGACGACGGTGCTGGTCCGGCTGCCGTTGAACACCCGTTGACAGGTCCTTGACAGTTGTGACCCTGTTCACAGCCCGGCCGCGGTAGCAGGATTACGGACATGACCAGGTGGACCCCCGATCCGACGTTCTACCCGTCCGCACGCGATGCTGCCGGCGCGCCCGCCGAACAGCTGGCGTACGTCGCCGCGTTCGACCGCTCGGCCGAGCTGCCGGACGCCATCGCCGTCGTCGACACCGATCCCGACTCCGCCGCGTACGGCACGGTGGTCGGCTGGACCGACCTGCCGCACACGGGCGACGAGCTGCACCACTTCGGGTGGAACGCGTGCAGCAGCGCCCTGTGCCCCACCGCGCCGCACCCGCACGTCGAGCGGCGCTACCTCATCGTCCCCGGCCTGCGCTCCTCGCGGATCTACGTGCTGGACACCAAGGCGGACCCGCGCAATCCCGTACTGGTGAAGGAGATCCCGGCCGAGGAGCTGGCCGGCAAGGCCGGCTATTCGCGGCCGCACACGATCCACTGCGGCCCGGACGGCATCTACGTGTCCGCGCTCGGCGGCGGCTCGGCCGAGGGCCCGGGCGGCATCGCGGTGCTGGACCACACCACGTTCGAGGTACGCGGGCCGTGGGAGAACGACCGCGGCGACCAGTACCTGGCGTACGACTTCTGGTGGCACCTGACCCGCGACGTGCTGGTCTCCTCGGAGTGGGGCACGCCGTCCATGATCGAGGACGGGCTGGTACCGGAGCTGCTGCTGGGCCGCAAGTACGGCCACCGCCTGCACTTCTGGGACCTGGCCAAGCGCACCCTGGTGCAGACGGTCGACCTCGGCGACCAGTACCAGATGACCCTGGAGCTGCGCCCGGCGCACGATCCCCGCCGGGAGTACGGCTTCCTCGGCGTGGTCGTCAGCGTCGAGGACCTGTCGGCGTCGGTGTGGGTGTGGCAGCGCTCGGGCGGCGAGTTCACCGTCACCAAGGTCATCGACGTGCCGGCCGAGCCCGCCGACGCCGCGGACCTGCCGCCGGCGCTGCAGCCGTTCGGCGCCGTGCCGCCGCTGATCTCCGACATCGACCTCTCCGTCGACGACCGCTTCCTCTACGTCTCGTGCTGGGGCACCGGCGAGCTGAAGCAGTTCGACGTCTCCGACCCGCTGCATCCGGTGGAGACCGGCTCGATACGCCTCGGCGGCATCGTCGGCCGGGTGGCGCACCCGTCGTTCCCGCAGGAGCGGCTCGCCGGCGGCCCGCAGATGGTCGAGGTCTCCCGCGACGGCCGCCGCGTCTACGTGACCAACTCGCTCTACGGCGCGTGGGACGACCAGTTCTACCCGGACGGCGTGGGCGCCTGGATGGCGAAGATCGACGTGGATCCCGAGGCGGGCGGCATGACGCTGGATCCGCGCTTCTTCCCGCACGGCGACGACTTCAGGGGCCGGCGGGTGCACCAGACCCGGCTGCAGGGCGGGGACGCCTCGTCCGATTCGTACTGCTTCCCGTGACGGCGGGCCAGCTGGCGGTGCTCGCCGGGCTGGGTGCCTTCCACGGGCTGAACCCGGCGATGGGCTGGCTCTTCGCGGTGGCCCGCGGCATGCAGGAGCGCAGCCGGCCGGTGCTGCTGTACTCGCTGCCGCCGATCGCCGCCGGGCACCTGGCCTCGGTGGCGATCGTCGCGGCGGTGGTGTCGGCGACGGAGTCGGTGGTCGCCGGGAACGTGGTCGCGATCGTCGGCGGCGTCGTCCTGGTCGGCTTCGGGCTGTGGCGGCTGCTCTCGGCCCGGCACTTCCGGTGGGCCGGCATGCGCCTGTCCGCGGCGCAGCTGGCCGGCTGGTCGTTCCTGATGTCGTCGGCGCACGGCGCGGGGCTGATGCTGCTGCCCGTACTGGCGACGACGGCGCCGGCGGCGCGGCCGGCCGGGCACGGGGCGCACCTGGCCGCCGCCGCGCCGGCCGGCCTGGCGGGCACGCCCGCCGCGGCCCTGGACGGGCTGCTCGCGGCGGGCGTGCACACGGTGGCGATGTTCGCGGTGATGGCGGCCTGCGCGGTGCTGGTCTACGAGTTCGTCGGCCTCGGCGTGCTGCGCCGGGCCTGGTTCAACGTGGACAAGCTGTGGGCCGCGGTGATGGTCGCGGCGGGCGCCCTGACCATCGCCCTGACGACCTGACTCAGCCGCGGGGCCGGACCACCCCCGCGGCGCCGCCGCCGCGCCGGGCCGGCTCGGCGGCGGCGATCATCGCACCGCCCGGCCGGAACTCGATCGCGGTCGCCGCGCCCAGCTCCGGAACGTCGGCCGCGAAGCTGTGGCCGAGCTCGGTCAGCCCCGGCCCGTACCGCAGGTGGAAGGCCGGCTCGGACTGGATGCCGGCGGAGTTGCGCTGGGAGGCCCGCGGCGCGGCCATCGCCTCCGGCAGCGTCATGCCCAGGTCGACCCGGTTGATCAGCACCTGCAGCACGGTGGTGATGATCGTGGCGCCACCGGGCGAGCCGAGCGCCAGGAACGGCTTGCCGTCCTTGAGCACGATCGTCGGCGACATCGAGCTCCGCGGCCGCTTGTTGGGGCCGGGCAGGTTCGGGTCGGGCGCGCTGCCCTGCGTCGGCGTGAAGTTGAAGTCGGTCATCTCGTTGTTGAGCAGGAAGCCGCGGCCGGGCACGACCATCGCGTTGCCGCCGGTCTGCTCGATGGTCAGGGTGTACTCGACGACGTTGCCCCAGCGGTCGGCGACGGTGAGGTTGGTCGTGCTCTGGCCGTCCTCGACCGGCCCGCCGACGGCGGCCGGCGTGCACCCGGAGGCGTTGAGGTCGCCGGGCGGCACCGGCTTGACGAGCGCGTGCGCGGGATCGATCTGGCAGGCGCGCTGACCCGCCCACGCGTCACTGATCAGCCTGTTCAGGACGGACCGGGGGGTGTACGCGCCGACGTACCGGTTGCGGTCGGCGAACGAGAGCGCGGTCGCCTCGGCGTACTGGTGCAGCGCCTGGATCGTCGGCACCCGGGACAGGTCGGTCCGCTCGAGGATGTTGAGCGCCTCGCCGACGGCGGTGCCGCCGCTGGACGGCGTCGACATGCCGTAGACGTCGAGCCCGCGATAGCCGGACCGGGTCGGCGCCGGGAACCGCAGCCGGTAGCCGGCCAGGTCCGCCCGGCTCAGGCCGCCGGGGCGGATCGGGTAGGCCCAGGTGCCGGTCGGATGCTCGGAGACCGGCGGGCGCCGGACGGTCCGTACCAGGTCGGCGCCGATCGGGCCGCGGTAGAAGACGCCGGTGCCGCGCTCGCCGATCAGCCGGTAGGTGTCGGCCAGGTCGGGATTGCGCTGCGTCGAGCCGACCGCCGGCGGCGCGCCGCCGGGCAGGTAGAGCTCGCTGGTGGCGTCGAACTGGCCGAACGCGGCGGCGTTGTCGGCGATCTGCTGGCGGAAGGTGGCGTCGACCGCGAAGCCCCGCTCGGCGACCCGGGCGGCGGGCGCGAGCAGGCTGCGCAGCGACCGCGTGCCCCACCGGTCGGCGGCCGCCGCCCAGGTGGCGACGGTTCCCGGGGTGCCGACGGAGAGGCCGCTGACCCGGGCCTCCTGGAAGTCGTACGGCAGCCCGTCCGCGGGGTCGACGAAGATGTCCTCGGTCATCGTCGCCGGCCCGGACTCCCGGCCGTCGATGGTGTGCACCCGCCGCTGCCCGGCGTCGTAGTAGACGAAGAACCCGCCGCCGCCGATGCCGGCGGAGAACGGCTCGGTGACGCCGAGCGTCGCCGCCGCGGCCACGGCGGCGTCGACCGCGTTGCCGCCGCGCCGCAGGACGTCGAGCCCGACCGCGGTCGCGGTCGGATCAACCGTCGAGACGGCGCCGCCGTAGCCAGTTGCGGTGGGGTCCCGCGGCGGCGCGCCGGCCTGCGCGGTCGCCGCGGTGGGCACCAGCACGGCCGTGGTCAGGGTGAGCGTGGCCGCCATGGCCAGCGCGGACGGGCGCATCATGCCTCCGGGTGATAGACAGTGGACAGACCTATCCTGCCTACCGGCACGCGTCGCCGTGCACAACCCGAGACGCGGTCTTCACATCGGGTTACCGAACATCAGGGGTTGCACCAGCGCGATGGCGCCGATCCCGGCCGGCTTGGGCTCGATGCCCGGGCAGCTCGCCCCGGCGGGGGCCGGCCGTAGCTCGATCAGGTAGCGGTCGACGGCCGCGTTCACGCAGCCGCTGCGGCCGTACACGACGTGGCCCCAGCCCTCGTAGGTCAGCTGGGAGGCCTGCGGGCCGAGCTGGTCGGCGACGCTGCGGGCCCAGGCGTACGGGGTCGCCGGGTCGTGCCGGGCGCTGACCAGCAGCACCGGGCCGGTCCGCGCCGGCGGCAGCGGGGCCTGCGGGTTGGCGGTGCCCCGGTTCCAGCCCAGGCAGCCGTTGACCGAGGAGAGCGTCGACGGGGAGAACAGCATCCCCGGCGCCCGGGCCGCGGCCCGCTTCAGGTGCTTGCGCAGTTTCCGGTACCCGGTGACGGGCACCGCCCAGTCGTTGCAGAACACCGCCGGGTAGTTGTGCTCGCTGACCTCGACCGGGTCCAGCCGGCCGAGCAGGCCCAGGCCCAGGTCACCGCCCGCCTCCGCGTCCCGCAGATAGCGGCCGAGCGCGTGCCACTGCGGTTCGTACAGGGAGTCGACGGCGATCTTGACGAGCTCGTAGACGGTCAGCCGGTCCGTGCGCACGTACGGGTCCCACAGGGCGCCGTCGCGGGCGGCGGCCAGCAGGGAGCTCCAGAGCCCGCGCACGTCACGCCCGTGCGCCGCGCACTCGATGCTGCGCTCGCACCACCGGACGAACTGGTCGAAGGAGTCCTCCGCGGCGGCGGCGCCGCCGCCGAGGAAGCCGTCCACGTCGACGCTGTGGTCCACGACGCTGTCCAGGACCAGGGCGCGGATCCGGTGCGGGTAGCGGCCGGCGTACTGCTCGCCCAGCAGCGTGCCGTACGAGGTGCCGTAGAAGCTGATCTTCTCCTCGCCGAGCGCGGCCCGCAGCGCGTCCAGGTCCCGCACGACGCTGAGCGTGTCGACGTGGCCGTAGAGCGGGCCGGTGCGCTCGGCGCAGTCGTCGGCGAGCCGGCGGTTGTAGGCGACGGCCTCGCGGTACTGCCGGGCGTCGTCGACGGTGATCGGCGGGCCCGCGGCCAGCAGCGCGGTGGAGCAGACGATCGGGTTGCTGCGGGAGACGCCGCGCGGGTCGAAGCCGACGATGTCGAACCGGCGGAGCAGCTCCGGGCTGAAGAAGGTGACGCCGCCGAGGGCGAAGTCGACGCCCGAGCCGCCGGGACCGCCGGGGTTGACGATCAGCGTGCCGATCCGCGCACCCGGGTCGGCGGCCGGCCGGCGGGCGACAGCGACCCGGATCGTCGGCCCGTCGGGGTCCGCCCAGTCGACCGGGACCTCGAGCCAGGCGCACTGCGCGCTCGCGTCGTCGGCGCAGGCCGACCAGTCCGGCTCCGCACCCCGCACCGCGCGTGCGGGGGCGGCGGCCAGGGCCGATGCCGTCAGGACAGTCAGGAACGAGGCCAGGATCGGCCGCGTGATCGCTCGCACCGGTTGTCTCCGCCCTGCACGGCAGGCGCGCCGCGCGCCTCCTGTTTAGGGCAAGCGCGCGGCGCGGTCTGCAGTATCGGGCGATTTCCAGCCTAAAGTGATTAAACCTTCAGGTGACGCAGCACCCGGCGCATCAGGTCGGCCCGGTCCGCCTCGGGCAGCCCTTCCAGGCCGAAGCCCAGGTAGACGCTGTCCCGGGTGGTCACGGCCGCGCCCGAGTCGAAGGCGAGCTGGCTGCGCGCCCAGTCGGTGCTGTTCATGCCGGAGCCCGGCGGCGGCCCGGCGACGGCCCAGCCGCCGAGGTCGGCCTCGAACGAGGTCTGCTGCGACACGACGCCGTCGGTCTCGATCTGGACCGCGTCCAGGAAGACGCCCAGGCCCTGGGTGCCCCAGTCGGACATGTAGGAGATCGAGATCTCGACCTGCTTGCCCGCGTACGCGGACAGGTCGGCGTCGAACGCCTTCCAGCCCGCGCTGTTGCCGGTCGCCGCGTTCCACGTGCCGGTGGTGCCGGTCGGGGTGCAGTCGGCGCCCTGGTAGTGGGCCAGGAACGGGTGGATGGTGGTGATACCGGACTGGCAGCTGTCGCCGGTCTCGGTGGTGGTCAGCCCACCCGCGTCGGGCAGCGTCGTCCACTCGTCGGTCCCGACGACGTGCGCCTCGACGAACAGGAAGTCCCAGTTCGCCTCGACGTCGAACGACGTCTGGAACTTCAGGTGCGCGGCGCTCGCCGACGTGAGGTCGACGGTCTTGGTGAGCCGCTTGTAGGAGACGTCCGCCTGACCGCTCCACAGGTACCAGTCACCGTCGAACGGCTCGTACGGTGCGGCGCCAGGCAGCTGCCAGTCGAGCGGTGCCGAGCTGCGGAACTGTGGGAACTGTGAGCTCGGCAGGAAGCTCGAGGTGGACAGGAAGGCGGCGGTGTGGTCGCCGGTCGGGGTGGCCGAGAAGCCGGCGAAGGCCCCGCTGGTGCCGGTCAGCGGGTACGGCGTGCCGTCCGGTCCGGTGCCGCCGTCGCTGACGTAGGAGTACGCCCCCAGCCAGTACTGCTGGAAGTCGTTGAAGATCGGCAGACAGGTGGGGTCGGTCGCGTTGGTGCACTCGGCCGGGCCATTCGGCTGGTACACGTACGCCCCGTTCGCACCCTGCGCGAAGCCCGCGTACTTCCCGGCGAGCAGCAGCCTGCCGCCCTCGTTCAGGTAGTCGCGGACGGCGAGCTCGGTCTCCAGGGCCGAGCGGGCGATCGTGCCGCCGACCTGGCCGGTTGCGCGCGGGATGATGTCGTCGCCGGTCTCCCAGACGACGGCGTCGTAGTGCGACAGCACGCCCAGCGGGTGTGGTGCCTTGCGGCCGTTGGTGTCCATGTCGTACACGTCGGCCGTGCGGCCGGCGGCCCTGATGGCCGCGACGTGCTCGTCGGCGTACCGGGCGCTGGTCGCGCCGTCGGCGTTCGCCGGCGAGATGCCGGTGACGTCCTCGGCGGCGAGCACCAGCACGTCACCGCCGATCTTGTCGGCGACGGTGTAGGTGAACGCGGCAGACCGCACGGTCTCCCGGCCCTTGCGGGCGGTGAACCAGACCTCCACCTTGTCCTTCGCCTTGGCCTTGGCCGTGCCGCGGCGCTCGGCGAAGTACTGGTCGAGGCCGTCGCCATACCGCTCGCCGTCGTCCCACTCCCGGGTGCCGTCGGTCCGCTCCCGGCCGCCGTTCACCTTGTAGTGCAGGGTGACGTCGCGCAGGCTGCGCCGGGCGGTCACGGCGACCTGCTGGCGCGAGCCGTACGAGGTGTCGAACGCGTCGACGGTCAGGTCGGCGGTGCTGCGGCCGACGACCGAGACCGGGTTGTCCGGGTTCTGCGCCGACTTGCCGACCGAGAGCGCGAACGGCAGGTTCTTGAGGAACTCATCCTGGATCAGCTTCTCGTCGTCCGGGAAGTTGAAGCCGCTCTCGCAGTCCGCGGCGTTCCACTGGTCGTCCGGGTACAGGTTCGAGATGGTCTGGCACGTGCTCATCTCGGGCGTGAAGCCGATCGCTCCGGTACGCACCTGTGCGTGGAAGTCCGTGTCGCCGTTGGTGGTGTACAGCTCGGCCGAGATGTCCGGGTCGTAGCCGGGCACCGCCGGGTGCGCGTCGTCGCCGACCATGGCGATCGCGATCTGGTCGTCCGGGCTGGGCGTGCTGACCTGCCAGCCGATGCCGTAGAGCAGCAGCTCGGCGGCCGAGTGGTAGTTGATCAGGAACTCGAAGCCGACCCGCTTGAACAGGGCGTCGAGCGCCTTGGTCTCGGGCTCGGAGTTCGGCGCGGGGCCGCGGTAGGTCTCGCTGGCCGGGTCGGGCGACGAACCCTCGTTGTCGTAACCCCACTTCTCCGCGAAGTTGCGGTTGAGGTCGACGCCGTCGCCGGCGGTGATCTCGCCGTCGCCGTTGTTGTCGCGCAGGTTCTTGCGCCACAGCCGGTTGCCCTCGGTGAAGGTGAAGTCGTAGCCGTCCGGGTTGACCACCGGCAGGAACCACAGCTCGGTGGTGTTGATCAGCCGGGTCAGCTCCGGGTTCGTGCCGTAGCCGTCGATGACGTGGTGCAGCAGGCGCCGGTTCATCTCGGGCGTGATCCACTCCCGGGCGTGCTGGCCGCCCAGGTAGATCACCGCGGGGCGGCGGCCGTCGGGGACCACGCGCGCGTCGCGCGTGACCTTCACGGCCTGGATCGGCACGCCGCGCACCGTCTTGCCGACGGTGACCAGCTTGGCGATGCGCGGGTTGGCGGCGGCCGTCGCGGCATATTCTTCGCGGAGGCCGCCGGGCGCGTTGTACTGCCGGAACACCGTCGGCGCGGCGGCGGCCTGCCGGCGCATCGCCGTCGTGGCCCGCTTCTGGGTCAGCGGCACGCCCGCGGCGACGAGCCGTTCGGCCTGGCGCCGGCCGAGGATTGTCTCGACGGTGACCTTGCCTTCGGCGGCGGCGGTCACCGCGCTCTCGTCGTGGTCGATGCCGACCGCACGCAGTCGTTCGAGCTGTGGTGCGTCGAGGGTGCCGACGTACACCGCGAGGTTGTCCTCCGGTGCCGCGGCGGCCGCCGGCGTGATGCCGGACAGGACCGTGGCGGCCGCTGTCACGAGCGATAACGCGCCGGCGGTAACCCAGCGAATTGAGGTCATGGTTGGAGCCTCCATGGGTGGGAAGGTCGTGTGTGGACCCTCCCGGCCCGCGCGAGAGGCTGTCAAGGATGCAAATCAGTAGATCTCGTCACTGTTCAGGTTTTTCTCAGGACGGCAGGGCACGGTATGCGGATGTCAACCGCCATACGGACGAGGGCACGCCGGTCGATCGGGGTGGCTACGGCGAGTGCCGCGCTGCTGACCGGCTGTTCGGGCGACGCGCCGCCCACCGGACGACCCCCTCGGCCACGCCCACGACCGCGTCCGCCGCCCCCGCGCCGGCGGCACCCTCCGCGCGCGGGGGCGTACCGGATCTGAGCGCGCCCGAGACCGTCGCGACCGGCCTGGACGTGCCGTGGGGGCTGGCGTTCCTGCCCGACGGCGGCGCGCTGGTCGCCGAGCGGGACCGGGGGCGGGTGCTGCGGGTGGCGGCGGGCGGCGGCGCGCCGAGGCAGGTCTTCGAGGTGCCGGGCGTCGCCGCGGCCGGCGAGGGCGGCCTGCTCGGCCTCGCGGTGGCCCGGGACTACGCCGAGACCGGATGGGTCTACGCGTACCACACCGCGGCGGACGACAACCGGATCGTGCGCTTCAAGCTCGGCGGCGGCGACCCAGAGGTGATCTTCGACGGCATCGACAAGGCCGGCATCCACAACGGCGGCCGGATCGCCTTCGGCCCGGACGGAATGCTCTACGCCGGCACGGGCGACGCGGGCGAGGGCTCGGCCTCGCAGGACCCCGGCGACAGCAACGGCAAGATCCTGCGGCTCACCCCGGAGGGCCGGCCCGCGCCGGGCAACCCGACGCCGGGCTCGCCGGTCTGGAGCCTCGGGCACCGCAACGTGCAGGGCCTCGCCTGGGCGGCGGACGGCACGATGTACGGCATCGAGTTCGGACAGAACCGGTTCGACGAGGTCAACGTGATCAAGCCCGGCCGCAACTACGGCTGGCCCGAGGTCGAGGGCAAGGGCGGCGGCTCCCGGTACGCCGACCCGATCGTCACCTGGCGCACCGACGAGGCCTCACCGTCCGGAGCGGCGATCGCCGGCGACACCCTGTACGTCGCCGCGCTGCGGGGTCAGCGGCTGTGGACCGTGCCGCTCGGCGGCGGCAAGCCGAGGGCCGAGTTCACGGGGCGGTACGGGCGGCTCCGGACGGTGGCCGTCGCGCCGGACGGCGCGCTCTGGCTCACCACGTCGAACACCGACCGCGGCGAGGGGCGGGAGGGCGACGACAGAATTCTGCGCTTCACTGCTCGGCCCCGCCCGTGAGGGGTCACGGGCGGGGCCGGCGTGGGGGGATAAACGGGGATCTGAGGGGGGATCAGGCGTGGCTGGTGGGAGGCATCTCCGGCAACTGGCTGATCACTGCCGCATACTGGGCGACCTGCCTCCAGTTCGGCACGACGCCGACACTGCGAAGCTGTTCCTGAATGGCCTGGGCAACCGCATCCTCGGACTGACCGCGATGCGTCTGCATGACCCTGCTGACCGCGAAGTCAACACGTAGCTGCATCTGCCAGCCAGCGGGCCGCTGACCGGCACCGCTGGCGAGGCTTACAGAGGCGACGGGTTCCATGCATTGAGTATCGGTAGCACGTGATCAGATTCGGAAGGAACCGGGGGCCCGCGCAACCAGCTTGCACCCGAGCCGCACCGCCCTATCCATCAGACGGTCGGCCGGTGCGGCCGTTCAGTCCCCGGCGGGCTCCTCCGGGCCGGTCTCCGGCGCCGATCTCCCGTGTCGTCCGTGCACACCGGCAGGCCGCAGCCGGAGCCAGATCAGGAAAAAGGCACCCAGGGCCAGCATCGCCAGACCCATCCAGAGGTTGATCCGGACACCCTGTGCCTTGGCGATCTCCGCGCTGCCGTCGAAGACGCCCACCAGCGTGACGATGAGCCCGTACACCAGGAAGAGCCCGCCGATCACCCGGCGCACGTCGAACAGCCGGGCCGCCGCCGAGACCTTCTCCTCGTCCGGGCGGTTCCTGTCCTCGTCCATGACGCCTCCTTACCAGACGGGTATGTAGAGCAGCAGGGCGAGCGCGACGGCGGTGACGCCGAGCAGGACCGGGTTGCGCCACCAGACCTTGTCGGCCGCCAGGATCGTCTCGCCCGAGGTCGACGTGCCGGCCAGGCCGTAGACGAGCCCGCGCAGGTCGTCCTCCGGCTTAGGCCGGGTCAGCGGCGTGACCACGGCGGCGACCACGAGCGCGACGATGAAGGCCAGCCCGGCGCCCCAGAAGCTCTCCTCGAGATCGGAGTCGAACCTGGCCACGTCGCCGAGGTAGAGCAGGTAGAGCGTGAGCGACGACAGCGTGCCGAGCAGCAGCGACCAGAAGCCGGCCCAGGCGGTCATCCGCTTCCAGAACATGCCGACGATGAAGGTGGCGAACAGCGGGGCGTTGAAGACCGAGAACAGCGCCTGGATGTAGTTCATGATGTTGCTGTAGCCGGCCGCGATGAACGCGGTGCCGATGCCGATGATCACGCCGCCGACGGTGGCGATCCGGCCCACCCGCAGGTAGTAGGAGTCCGAGCGGTCCCGGCGCAGGTAGGCCTGCCAGATGTCGTAGGTGAAGACCGTGTTGAAGCCGCTGACGTTCGCCGCCATGCCGGCCATGAACGCCGCCAGCAGGCCGGTCACCGCGACCCCGAGCACGCCGTTGGGCAGCAGGTCGCGCATCAGCAGCGGGATCGCGTTGTTGTACATCAGGTCGCCCTCGTCGGCGCCGAGGCCCTGGATGGTGACGAGGGCGATCAGGCCCGGCACGACCGTGACGACCGGGATGAGCAGCTTCGGGTACGCGCCGATGATCGGGGTGCGCCGGGCCGCGCTCATGTCCTTGGCCGAGAGCGCCCGCTGCACCTCCGCGAAGTTCGTCGTCCAGTAGCCGAAGGAGAGCACGAACCCGAGGCCGAACACGATGCCGATCCAGCTCGCGCCCAGCGGGTTGTCCGAGGTGGCCGTGCCCTGCCAGGTGTGCAGGCCGGCCTCGCCGAGCTTGCTGTCGCGGACCGCGTCGAACAGGCCGTCGACGCCGCCGACCTTGACCAGGCCGACGATGGTGATCGGGATCAGGCCCGCGAGGATCACGAAGAACTGCAGCACCTCGTTGTAGATCGCCGAGGAGAGGCCGCCGATGGTGATGTAGGCCAGCACGATCGCGGCGCCCGTGACGATCGACACCCAGAGCGGCCAGCCGAGCAGCGCGTCCAGCACGAGCGCGAGCGCGTACAGGTTGACGCCGGCGATCAGCACCTGGGCGACCGCGAAGCTGAGCGCGTTGAACAGGTGGGTCGGCCGGTTGAAGCGCAGCCGCAGGAACTCCGGGACGCTGCGGACCTTCGAGCCGTAGTAGAACGGCATCATCACGATGCCGAGGAAGACCATGGCCGGCACCGCGCCGATCCAGTAGTAGTGCAGGGTCATCAGGCCGTACTGCGCGCCGTTGGCCGCCATGCCGATGATCTCGAGCGCGCCGAGGTTGGCCGAGATGAAGGCGAGGCCGGTGACCCAGGCGGGCATCGCCCGGCCCGACAGGAAGAAGTCCGCGCTGGTGCTGATCGCCCGCCGGGCGGCGACGCCCACGCCGAGCACGGTCACGAAGTAGATCGCCAGGATCAGGTAATCGAACACGTCGAGATCGAGCCGTAGTCCCTCGGCAGCTAGCGTCTCCACGGGCACCTCCGAAATGGTCGGAGAAGCCGATACCCCGCTGTGGCGGTGGTTACACCCGCCCGATCCGACGGACGATCAGGCTCTCCAGGCCGTCGAGGATGCGGTCCCGGCCGAACGCGAACGCCAGGTTCTGACCGCCCTCGGCCGCCGTCTCCATCATCGCCGCGGTGAGGTACGGGAAGCGGTCGCCGTGCTGCCGCATGACCTCACCCATCGCCGCGGTCATCTCCGCCTCGTCCGACTGCTGGGCCAGCATCCGGGCGTGGCCGGCCAGCACCGCGACGGCGTCGAGGCGCTCGGCGCCGGTGAGCCCGCAGTCGCGGCCGAGCCGGGCCAGCGCGCACTCCATCCAGCCGAGCTCGCGCGGGCCGAGCGGGCGGCTCCCGACGGTGGCCCCGATCGTCCACGGGTGCCGCAGGAAGGCCTCGTACAGCAGCTCGGACCATTCGGCGAGCGCCTCGCGCCAACCGCCCGCGCGCAGCTCCGGCGGCTCGCCGAGGGCGCGCTCCACCATCACCGCGACCAGCTCGGCCTTGCCGGGCAGGTAGCGGTAGAGCGACATCTTCGTGAATCCCAGCTCGCCGGCCACCCGCTGCATCGACACCGCGGCCAGGCCCTCGGCGTCGGCTACGGCGATGGCCGCGTCGGCGATGGCCGCGAGGCTCAACGCCGGCTTCGGCCCGCGCGTCGGCGCCGCGCGCTCCCCCCACAGGAATTCCACCGACATCCGTCAACCCTCTTGCGTCCCGGCGACAACTGTATCTACCGTACACAGAGAAAAACTGATTCCCATGGACACAGTTTGGAGCCGCCATGACCGGCAGGACCGTCCTCATCTCCGGCGCGAGCATCGCCGGGCCCGCGCTGGCCTACTGGCTGGGCCGGCACGGCTTCCGGCCGACGATCGTGGAGATCGCCCCGGCGTTGCGCACCGGCGGCCGGGCCGTCGACTTCCGCGGCCCGGTGCACCTGGGGCTGCTGAGCCGGATGGGGGTGCTGGAGGAGTTGCGCGCGGTGCAGACCGGCGGGACCGCGATGCGCTTCGTCGACGAGCACGACCGGCGCCTGATGGAGATGCCGGCCGACTTCGCCGGCGGCGACGTCGAGATCCTGCGCGGCGACCTGTCGCGGATCCTCTGCGCCGCCGGGGCCGAATGGACGGAGTACCTGTTCGGCGACAGCATCGCGGCGCTGGACGAGACGCCCGACGGCGTCGAGGTCACCTTCGCGAGCGGCGCCCGGCGCACGTTCGACCTGGTCATCGGGGCCGACGGCGTGCACTCCAACGTGCGGCGGCTGGCCTTCGGGCCGGAGCGGCGCTTCGTGCGCCACCTCGGCTACTACGTGGCCGGCTGGGAGCTGCCGAACGAGCTCGGCCTGGGCCGCGACACGCTGAACTACAACGCGCCCGGCCGGCTGGCCTCGATCGGCGGCGACCACCGCGATCCGGACACCGCGGGCGCGTTCGTCGCGTTCGCGTCGCCGGAGATCGCGTACGACCGGCGCGACCTCGCCGCGCAGAAGCGGATCGTGCGCGCGCGGCTCGCGGGGCTGGGCTGGCGGGTGCCGCGCCTGCTCGACGCAATGGACACCGCGGACGACATGTACTTCGACCAGATCTGCCGGGTCGACGTCGACACCTGGCACCGCGGACGGATCGCGCTGGTGGGCGACGCGGCGTGCGGCGCGACGATCGGGGGCATGGGCAACGGCACGGCGCTGGTCGCGGCGTACGCGCTGGCCGGCGAGCTCGCCGCGGCGGGCGGCGACCACGCGGTGGCGTTCCCCCGCTACCAGGCCCGGGTCGGCGCCTTCGCCCGGCGGGCGCAGCGCGGCGGCAACGGCGTCGGCCGGTTCCTCGCGCCGCGCCGGGCGTACGGGATCCGGGTCCGGAACTGGCTGCACAACCAGGGCTGGTTCATGACCCTGACCTACCGGGTCGCGGGCGACCGGAGCGCCGGCATCGACCTGCCGGACTACGAGGCCACGCTGGTGTGACCGTCAGCGCAGCTTGCCGACCGCCTCGACGGTCAGCTCGTCCAGGCCGCCGATGACCAGGCTCGCCAGCGCCAGCGCGTCCTCGGCCGGCGGGTAGACGCCGTGCGGCACCGCGATGACCGCGAGCCCGGCCGCGCCGGCCGACCGCAGGCCGTTGCTGGAGTCCTCGACGGCCGCGCACTCCTGCGGGGTCAGCCCGAGGCGCTCGACCGCGGCCAGGTACACGTCCGGCGCGGGCTTGCCGCGCGGCACCTCCTCGGTGGACAGCGTCACCCGGAAGGTCCCGGTCAGCCCGGCCGTCTCGAGGACCTGGTCGATGAGGATCCGCGCGGACGAGCTGGCCAGGGCGACCGGGAAGTGCCCGGCGATCCGCCGCACCGCCTCGACCGAGCCCGGGATCAGTGGCAGGTCCTCGCGGTAGCGCGCGGCCATCCGGTCGAGCACGTCCGCGGCCACCTCGCGCGGGCTGCGCGGCACGCCCAGGTCCGCGCTGAGGTGGGTGGACCACTCGGGCGTGCTCATGCCCATCATCCGGCTCTGGCTGTCGGGCAGGAAGCTCCGGCCGTGCTCGGCGACGTAGCCGCGGCGCACCTCCTCCCAGACCTCCTCGGTGTCGATGATGACGCCGTCCAGGTCGAAGACCACCGCCCGCACCGTCACGACACTCCCCTCGATCGACAACCCGCGGACATAATCTAACCCTCCGTAATTCTGAGACCGGTCGTATCCACCTAGTTGACTCACCGTAATCGATTGGTAAGTTGATGACGGTCTCCACACCCGTAGACCCCCGCGCCCGCCCCCGCCGAGGAGCCACCGCCATGCCTCCCGCGCCGTCCCCCACCGTGACCGTTGTCATCCCCGCCCTCAACGAGGAGCACAACCTGCCCCTCATCCTGGAGAACCTGCCGCCCGTCGACGAGGTGATCGTGGTCGACGGCCGCTCGCAGGACGACACCGTCGCGGTCGCCCGCGAGGTCCGCCCCGACGTGGTCGTGATCCGGCAGACCCGCTCCGGCAAGGGCAACGCGCTCGTCTGCGGCTTCGCCGCGAGCACCGGCGACATCGTGGTCACCCTCAACGCCGACGGCTCCGCCGACCCCGGCGAGATCTATCGTTTCGTCGACGCCCTGCTCTCCGGCGCCGAGGCGGCGCACGGCTCCCGCTTCCGCACCGGCGGCGACCACCGCGACGGCGGCGCGCTGGAACGGGTCGGGCACTTCGTGCTCAGCCGCGCGGTGAACCTGCTCTTCGGCACCCGCTTCACGGACCTCACCTGCGGCTACGACGCCTACTGGCGCGAGCTGATCCCGGAGTTGGAGCTGCCCGCTCCGGAGGTGCGCGGCCCACGGCGCGGCATCGCCTGGGGCGAGGGACCCGAGATCGACACCCTGACCACGATCCGGATGGCGTCGCAGGGGCTGCGGGTGGTGGAGGTGGCGACGGTCGGCTACCCGCGGATACACGGCGACCGGCCGCGCCGGCTGCTCCCGGCCGCGCTGCGGGCGCTGCGCACCGTCGGCTCGGAGTACATACGCCGGTGGCGGTTCGCCCGCCGGCCGCAACGGCATCTCGAGACCGCCCGTCACGACGCGGCGCCGGCCCGCTACGAGGCGCCGCGCCCGTTCCGCCGCGCCGACGAGCCGACCGGGCGCCACGCCGCCCGTCCGCCGGCCCGGGACCGAGCCCGGGACCGGACCCGGCGCGGGGCCGGCTCGCGCCGCCCCGACCTCACCGTCATCCAGGGCGAGGGCCGGGACGAGCGCAGCGGCCCGTCGCACCTGCGCGCGGTGCCCGGCGAGAACTACTGACGGCTAGAGGTTCTTCGCCCGGTCCCGGAGCCGGGGCAGGATCTCCTCGCCGTACACGCGCAGGAAGCGGTCCTGGTCCGGGCCCGGCGCGTGGAAGACCAGGTGCTTGAAGCCCATCTCCAGGTACTCGGCCACCTTCGCCACGTGCTCCTCCGGGTCGGAGGAGACGATCCAGCGGGTCACCGTGCGGTCGACCGACAGCGCGTCCGCGCGGCGCTGCATCTCGATCGGATCCTCGACGCCGGTCTTCTCCTCCGGCGAGAGCGCCAGCGCACCCCAGTAGTGGGTGTCGTTGCGCGCCTTCTCCAGGTCCGGGTCGAAGGAGACCTTCACCTCGATCATCAGGTCGAGATCGTCCAGCGGGCGGTCCGCCTTCTCCGCGCCCTCCCGTACGGCCGGGAGCAGCGTCTCTGTGTACAGCTCGTGGCCCTTGCCGCTGGTGGTGATGAAGCCGTCGGCGATGCGACCGGCGAGCCGGGTCGCGGCCGGCCCGGACGCGCCGATGTAGATCGGCACCGGCTGCTCGGGCTTGTCGTAGATCGTGGCGACCTCGGTGCGGTAGAAGGTGCCCTCGAACGTCACCCGGTCCTCGGTCCAGAGCCGGCGGATGAGGGTGACCGCCTCCTTGAGGCGCGCGAAGCGCTCCTTGCCGTCCGGCCAGCTCAGGCCGAGCGGAACCTCGTTGAGCGACTCGCCGGAGCCGACGCCGAGGATGACCCGGCCGGGCGCGAGGCAGCCGAGGGTGGCGAAGGCCTGCGCGACGACGGCGGGGTGATAGCGGAAGGTCGGGGTGAGCACGCTCGTGCCGAGCAGCACCCGCTCGGTGCTTGCCGCGAGCGCGCCGAGCCAGGGCAGCGCCGCGGGCGCGTGCCCGCCGTCGTGCCGCCAGGGCTGGAGATGGTCGCTGACGAAGACCGAGTCGAAGCCGAGCCGCTCCGCCTGCACGCCGTAGCCGAGCAACTCGCGCGGGGCGAACTGCTCCGCCGATGCCTTGTAGCCGAACCGAATCATGGTCCGACCCTATCCTGCGGCCCGGTACGCCCTGCCCGCTTCGGTCGGCGTCGAGGCGTCGGAGTAGAGGCCGAAGTCGACGCTGTCGCCGACGGCGGGCAGGCCGAACCAGGCGTACCGCTCGACGAAGGAGCGTCGCTGCATCGCGGCGGTCGTGCCCTTGATGAACCTCGCCTGCTGCGCGCCCGTCGGGTACTTCGGCGCGCCGGTGAAGTTGATCAGGCCGTACTCGGTGACCCAGATCGGCAGGCGGTATCTGGCGTGGACGGCGTCGACGTAGCCGAGGAACTGTGCGACCGCGGCGTCGCTGAAGTCGGAGCCGTACCAGTGCAGGGTGATGAAGTCGACGCGCAGGTTCCGGGCCTTCGCGCCCTTCATGAACCGGTCCAGCCAGCCGCCGGGTGTGTCGCCGCCGAACGCGACGGCGGGGCTGCCGAGCCGCATGCCGGTGCCCTCCAGCCCGGGCCAGGCGCCGAGCGCGTCCTCGACGCTCATGTCGGCCTGCCCGGCCATGTCCGGCTCGTTGAAGCCGAGCAGCACCTCGCCCTCCCGCTTCGCCTTGGCGAGGGTCGCGGCGTCGGCGTTCTCGCGGCCCCAGATCATCGGCACGAACTCGACGCCCGCGGGACCGGGCATGGTGTCGTCGTCCGGCGACCAGTTGTAGTACCAGCCCGCGCCGACGTCCCGCAGCGCGCCCTTGATCCCGTCGAATCGCCAGGTGCCGACGCCCTTCTTGGGCGAGTCGCCGGCCGGCGGCAACGGCGCCGCGGGCGTGCGGGTCCGCGACCTGGCCACCGAGGGCCGGGCCGACGGCGACGCCGAGGTGGCGCCGGGCGCCGGCAGCGAGAGCCGCGGCGCGGGTGCCGACGTCGACACCAGCGCCGGCGCGCCGGCGACCGGCTCCTCGCCGCCGGTGTACACGACCGCGGCGGCGCCGGCGCCGGCCACCGCGCCGGTCGCCAGCAGGGCGGTCAGCACCCGCCGGCCGACGCCGGCGGCGCCCCGGACCGCGGCCTGGCCGGCGACCGCCTTGCCTGGGGCCGCCGACGCGGCGGCGTGCGCACCGGTGGCGGCCGGCCCGCCGCCGTACGCGTGCGGCAGCGGAACGAGCGCCATCCCGACCAGCAGCCGCTCCGCCGCGACCAGGTTCGACCAGGCCGGCGCGCACTGCCGGCAGTCCCGGGTGTGCCGGGCGATGCGCTTGCGCCAGAGCGGGCCGGGCCGGCGGTCCCAGTCGACGATGACCAGGCCCAGCTCCGGGCAGGGCGGCGCCGCCGCCAGCGCCCGGACCACCACCCGGGCCGTCTCCAGCTGGCCCTTCATGCGCTGGATGCGGACCGCGGCGTGCTGCCGGGTCACCTCGATCGCCGAGACGATCTCGTCGCGGGTGAGCTCGCCGGACGCCTCCAGCCACCACAGCGAGAGCAGCTCGCGGTTGTCCTCGTCCAGCCAGCGGGTGGCCTCGGCGGTCTCGCGGCGCTGCCCGGACAGCTCCAGGCGGGTGATCGCCAGGTCGGTGAAGTCGGCGCCCGGGTCGCGCACGTCGTCGGGGAGCAGCACGTCCGGCGCCGACCGGCGGACCCGGTGCCGGTCGCGGATCCGGCGCACGGTGATCGCCACCAGCCAGGACCGGAACGCCGCGGGGTCGCGCAGGTCGCCGAGGCTGCGCAGCACCCGGAGCATGGTGTCCTGCACGACGTCGTCGACGTCGGCGTGCCCGTCCAGGGCCCGGCCGACGATCGTGTACACCAGCGGCAGGTACCCGGCGACGAGGCGATCGACCGCGGCCGGGTCGCCCGCGCGGGCGGCGACCACCGTCGCGGTGTCCGGTTGAAACGCCATGGGTGTGGTGACCTCTCCGTGGGGCATCGATCATCGCTCGGGTTGGGTCGTTTGTTGACTGCAGGAAGGGAGACCGGCCGAACGGCCGGGGATAACAGGAACTTCGGGCGGCCGGTTCCGGACCCGCCCGACGGTTAGGTCCGGCCCCGAGCGGGCACATACCCGAGTCGAGGCCGACGAAGGAGGCAGAAGCCTGATGCGTATCTCGGTACGACTCGCTCTGCCGCGCGAGGCCGACAGCGTCCCGACGGTCCGCCGGCTGCTGCGCTGCGCGCTGTCGCTGTGCCACCTCTCCCGCGACGACGGCAACGACCTGGAGATCGCGCTGACCGAGGCCTGCGCCAACGTGGTCGAGCACGCCGCGGGCGCCGACCGGATCGAGGTCGACCTCGACGTCGCGGAGGACCGCTGCGCCATCGACGTCCGCGACAACGGGGTCGGCTTCGATCCGTCCGCGGCGGCCGGGCCGGGCCGCGGCGGCGAGCGCGGACGGGGCCTGTCCCTGATCAGGGCGCTGGCCGACAACGTACGGATGCAGTCCAGCCCGCGCCGCGGCAGCCTGATCCACTTCGAGAAGTCGCTCGCGGGCGCCACGGTGCGGTGAATCCGCGCGTGCGAGCGCGGTGTGCCGGACGCGCCTGCGGCCCGCCGCCCGGCCGGTCGGTACGGTGACGCTCACACATTCTCGTACACAGAGGACCGGCATGGAGCCCCTCACAGACGTCGCCGCGGCGGTGGAGTCGACCGTCGAGTCGCTGCTGGGCGTCCTGGAACGCGCCCGGCTGGCCCAGTCGCCGGTGGTGCCGCCGGCGCAGCTGCGCGTCCTCACGATCGTCTCCCGTAACCCGCACACCAACATGAGCCGCCTCGCGGAGGCGCTCGAGGTGGTCCCCTCGTCGGCGAGCCGGCTCTGCGACCGCCTCGAGGCGACGGGGCTGCTGAGCCGGGTTCCGGATCCCCGCGACCGGCGGGAGGTCCGGCTGCTGCTCACCCCGGCGGCCCGGCGGCTCCTGGACGAGCTGCGGGACCGCCGCCGCGCGGCGCTGCTCGAGGTGCTGGAGCGGATGAGCCCGGCCCGCCGGGCCGGCCTGGTTCTGGCCCTCGAGGCGTTCGACGCGGCTGCTGATCTTGATACGGCGGGTCGTGAGCAGGGGCTGCGTTCGGCGTGAGATAGCGTCCTGACGTGCGCATAGGCATCGCGATCCTCCCCGACGAGCGCTGGTCCGTGGCCTCCGGCCGCTGGCGCCGGGCCGAGGAGTACGGCTTCGACCACGCCTGGACCTACGACCATCTGGGCTGGCGTGATCTGGTCGACGGGCCGTGGTTCGACGCCGTGCCGACCCTGACCGCCGCGGCGACGGTGACCGGCCGGATCCGGCTGGGCACCTACGTGGCGTCGCCGAACTTCCGGCACCCGGTGCACTTCACCCGGGAGATCACCGCGCTGGACGACATCTCCGAGGGCCGGCTGATGGTCGGCGTCGGCTCGGGCGGCATCGGCTTCGACGCCGAGGTGCTCGGTCAGCCGGAGCTGACCCCGCGCCGCCGGGTCGACCGGTTCGCGGAGTTCCTGGCGCTGCTCGACCTGCTCCTGAGCAACGACCGGGTCGACTTCGCCGGCGACTACTACCAGGCGGTCGACGCCCGCAGCACCCCCGGCACCGTGCAGCGCCCGAGGCCGCCCCTGCTGGTCGCGGCGAGCGGCCCGCGCGCCCTGCGCCTGGCCGCCCGGTACGGCGACGGCTGGGTGACCACGGGTGAGCGCTTCCTGGACGACCCGCAGGCCTGGTGGCGCTCGGTCGAGGAGGTGAGCGACCGCTTCACCAAGGCGGAGGCCGAGGCGGGCCGCACGCTCGACCGCTACCTGAACCTGGACACGTCGCCGGTCTTCTCGCTGAGCAGCCCGGAGGCGTTCGCGGACGCGGTGGGCCGGGCGGCGCGGCTGGGCTTCACCGACGTCATCGCGCACTGGCCGCGGGCCAGCGGCTGGTATGCCGGCGATGAGAAGGTGCTGGAAATGGTCGCCTCGATGCTGCCGGAACTGCGTACTTCCTGAGCCGCAGGCGGGTCTTCGCCGGAATCCTTGCGGCCCTTTCCGGTCGCGGCACCGGGCCGGATCGGGCGGGGCGCGGGAAACCCGAACGCCGCCCGGCTCCGGCACCCGGCCGCGGGCGTTGCCGGGGCCGTCATTGACGGCGCCGCCCGGTCCGGCGCGACGTTACGGTGGCGGCCTTTCGCCCCGGCCCGGACTTACCGGGCCGGGCGGCCCAATACGCGCGCCGGGTCCTCCCCTATACGCCACGCTGGGCAATGCTTTACACACGCTGGGCCATCGTTAACGGGCGCCGGGCCGGACTTTACGCACCACCGGCCCGTGTTAACACTCGCGAAGACTTTCCGGCCCATAGGAGGCGGGCCTTTCCGGCGTCCGGGTGGGCTCTTTGCGGGGGCGCCGGGCCTATTGCGGCGCGGCCCGGACCGCCTGGCGGACTCGCGCCAGAACGGCGCGGCCGGGAGTATGCCCGCGGCGGGCACGCGCCACAAACGGCCCGGCCCGGAGTACGCCCGGACCGGGCACGCGCGAGCGGACCGGGCGCCCGCCGATTCCGGCGCGGCCCCCGGCCTCCCTGGTAGCGGACACGACGCATCGACCGCGGACATAGCCGCGGTCGATGCGATCAGGATCCGCCGTCGGTCAGCGGCCGTGCGCCGCCCGGTACGCACTGCTGACGCTCTGCGGGATGCGGCCGCGCTCGGAGATCTGGTGGCCGTGCTCGGCCGCCCATTCCCGGATCAGCCTGTTCTCGTCGCGGCTGCCCGCCGTCCGGGTGCCGCTCGCCGGCCGGCCCGGGCCGCGGCCGGAACCACCGCGACCGATACGGGTACCCGCGTTGATGAACGGGTCCAGCGCCTTACGAAGCTTGCCGGCATTGGCCTCGGAAAGGTCGATGGTGTAGCTCGTCCCGTCGAGGCTGAACTCGACTGTCCGGTCAGCCGGCTTTCCGTCGAGGTCGTCGATGAGAGTGGTGATTACCTGCCGCGCCATAACGACTCCTGACGTAATCCGAAGAACCGCGCCCAGTCTCGCCTGTCGCGACTCCGTACGCAACAGTTCTCCGGGATTTCACAGACTATCGCCGACTCGGGGCAATTAGCGAGCCGCCTTCCCTAATTGCGACCTTGCTATTCCGGGGTAATCGGCCCCGGACCGATCCGGATGGGCGGCCGCTAAACCCGGGTGGCTGTGTGCGCCAGGGTGCCGTTAGGGTCGTCGCCATGAACGCCGACGACGAGCGTGCCGCCTGGCACGAGCAGCGCCGGCAGGCCGTCGCGGGCCAGGCCGCCGCCCTGGACGCCGGCCGCGCCGCGGAGGCCGAGCAGGCCGGCCGGCTGCTCGCCGACTTCGTGCGGGCGGCCGCCGAGCGCGGCGTGGCGCCGACCGCGCTGCGCGCCCGCGCGTTCGACGGCCGCGCGACCTACCGGACGCGGCTGCGCGGCTGGTACCTCAAGGCGAACCAGTCGGTCGCCGTCGGCGAGGACGGGCACTACTACGTCCTGGCCGTGCCCTCGTCGCTGCGGGCCCGCTTCGCGGGCGCCGACGTGTCGCCCAGCGCACCCCGGCTGATCGTGGGCGCCGGCGGCGGCGACGGCGAGACCATGCCCCTTGCCGAGCTGCTGCGGCGCCGGCTCGACGCGGAGGCCCGGTGACCGTGATTCGGCGCTACACCCCTGCCACCACCCGTCGGCGCGTCGTGGCGGCCGTGACCGCCGTGGCGACCGCGTTCCCCGCGGCGGCCGCCCTGCCCGGACCGGCCGACGCGGCGCAGCCCGTCGCGAGCAAGGTCGAGACCATCCCCTGCCCCCGGCCCAAGGTGAAGCCGCCCAAGGGCCGCCCGGCCCGGCCCACCCCGCCGCCGGACGACCCGGTGCTGCGCGCGGTCGGCGGCGACGGCCTGGCCACCGACGGCCTCGTCGTGCCGGCGGGCAGCCCCCGGCCGCCCGCGCTCACCGCCACCAGCTGGCTGGTCGCCGACCTGGACACCGGCGAGGTGCTCGGCGGCTGCGGTCCGCACGTGTACGGCACCCCGGCCAGCGTGCAGAAGCTGCTGCTGGTGGCGACCGTCCTGGACAAGCTCGACCCCAAGCAGGTCATGACCGCCACGGCCGGCGACCTCGACATCGAGGCGAACAGCTCCGCGGTCGGACTGGTCAAGGGCGGCAGGTACAACGTCGAGACGCTCTGGCTCGGCCTGCTGCTCAACTCCGGCAACGACGCGGCGAACGCGCTGGCCCGCCTCGGCGGCGGCGCGGGCGGGCTGCCGGCCACGATCGAGGACATGAACGCCGAGGCGAAGCGGCTGGGCGCGTACCAGACGCATGCGGTGACGCCGTCCGGGCTGGACGGGCCCGGGCAGTTCACCAGCGCCTACGACCTGGCGCTGATCGCCCGGGCGTGCTTCGACAAGCCCGACTTCCGCAAGTACGCGCTGGCGCGGACCGCACAGATCCCGGCGCAGAAGAAGCTGAAGCGCGGCGGGTTCCAGATCCAGAATGAGAACAAGCTCATCTACAACTACAAGGGCGCGCTGGGCGGCAAGACCGGCTTCACCACCCTGGCCCGGCACAGCTACGTCGGCGGCGCCGAGCGCAACGGCCGGCGCCTGGTCGCGACCGTGCTCGGCGCCGAGGCCGCGCCGCTGCGTGGCTGGCAGCAGGGCGCCGCGCTGCTGGACTGGGGATTCGCCCTGCCCAAGGACGCCTCGGTCGGCAAGCTCGTCACGCCCGAGGACGCCGCCGCGCAGGTCACCGCCGTCGACGGCAGCGCCGCGCCGGCCGCGCCGGCGCCGGGCCGGGCGGACGCCGCGGCCGCCGGGACGACGACGGACCGCGGCCTGTCGCTAGGCCTGGCCGCGGTGCTCGCGGTCGTGCTCGCCGCCACCCCGCTGCTGCTCCTGCTCACCCAGCGGCGCCGCCGCCGGGTGCGGCGCCGCTAGGCCGCGACGAGGCCGAAGACCCAGATCACCGCGATGCCGAGCGCCGCGGCGAACTCCACCAGCAGGGACAGGCCCACCGCGGCCAGGGCCTGCCGGCTCGACGGCCAGGCCTGACCCGGGCCGAGCCGCACCCGCTCGGCCAGCCAGAGGCCCAGGACGAAGCCGAGCACCAGCCCCACCACCGGCACCACGAAGAAGCCGACGATGCCGAGCAGGCCGCCGGCGAATATCGAGGACGTGGGCACGCCGGTGCTCTTCAGGCGGCGGCCCGGCCACAGGTACTTCACCACCGTGCCGCCGATGGCGACGACCGTGGCCAGCGCCAGCACCACCCAGCGCCCGCCGCCGACCTCGCCGAGGATCGCCCAGAGCAGCACCGCCAGCCAGCAGAGCAGCAGCCCCGGCAGCACCGGGATCACGACCCCGAGAATCCCGGTGAGCATGGCCACGCCGGCGATCAACGTGACAACGGTCCCGGTATCGGTCAGATCCATACCGACCAGCCTGCCGCAGCCGCGCCATAACCCTCAACCTGAGCGCCCGCCGGCCGATGGGACTCAGCATCGCCGACCCCCCTCGGCGACGCCGATTCACCCCGGGAGGCCGATGTGCGTCGAGAACACACCCCACCCGGAGGCGCGGCATGACCCGCAGCGTGCTGGCCGTCGGCGCGCACCCCGGCGACATCGAGTTCGGCTGCGCCGGCACCCTGGCCGCGCACCGGGCCGCCGGCGACTCCGTCACCATGCTGGTGCTCACCTGCGACGGGCCGGACACCGCCGGCGGCCGGCAGGCGGAGGCGGCCGCGCGGGCGCTGGACTGCCTGCTCGTCTGGGGACCGCAGGCCGCCGAGCGCCGCTCCGGCGGGGACCGCCGGGCGCTCAGCCGCGGCCCGGGCGACCGCCGCGTGCACCGCCCGCGTCCCGATCAGCCCTGGGGGTCCGGCCCGGTCACCCCGGACGGCATGACCGTCGCCGCCATCGAGAACGTGCTCACCGGCGTGGACGCCGACGTGATCTACGTGCACGCCCCCGACGACGCCGACACCGAGCACCGGGCCGCCGCCGTCGCCACGCTCGCCGCCGCCCGGCACAGCGGCCGGATCCTGCACTACGCCGTGGACTCGACGCTGAGCTTCGCCCCGGCGCTGTTCGTCGACGTCTCCGCGTACCTGGGTCGCAAGCTGGCGGCGCTCGCCGCGGCGCCGTACCCGGTCGATCCCGAACTGCCCACCGGAACGGCCCGGCACTTCGGCGCGCAGGCCCGGGTCCGCTACGCGGAGGCGTTCGCGCCGGCCCGCTTCGTGTGGGACCTGGCGACGGCGGATCTGCCCGCCCGGGCTACTTGAGCGACTGTAACGAGCGCAACCGGGAGGCAACGCTGCGCCACCGGGCGGCGCACCCGTAGTCACTCAGTGTTTCCCCTTGTCAAGCCGTAGGCCATCCGCCGAGGGCCACGGACAACACACGGGGGATCACATGACCAGCGCCATGACGACTGCCGCCGACACCGCGCCCGCCGTACCGGCGCTGTCCGCCGCCGAGCAGGAGGAGCTGATCCGGACTCACATGCCGTTGGTCGGTCACCTGGTGCGCGACATGCTCACCCGCATCCCGAACCACATCCACCGCGACGACCTCACCAGTGCCGGCCTGCACGCGCTGGTGACCGCGGCCCGCGGCTGGGACCCGACCCGCGGCATCCCGTTCCACCGCTTCGCCACGACCCGCATCCGCGGCGCCATCCTCGACGAGCTCCGCTCGCTGGACTGGGCCACCCGCTCGGTGCGTACCAAGGCCCGGATGACGGACACCACCCGGCAGCAGCTGACCACCACCCTGGGCCGCACGCCGACGAACGAGGAGCTGGCGCAGGCGCTGGGCACCACCACGACGGACCTGAACCAGACCGACAACGACGTGCAGCGCGCGACCGTGCTGTCGCTGCAGGGCTTCACCACCACCAGCGCGGACGACCTGGTCACCGAGCGGACCCCCGGCCCGGAGGACATGCTGCTGCGCCGCGAGCAGATCGGCTACCTGCACCACGCCATCGAGTCGCTGCCGGAGCGCCTGCAGATCGTCGTCACGGAGTACTTCCTCCGGGAGCGGCCGATGGCGGACATCGCCGCCGACCTCGGCGTGACCGAGAGCCGGATCAGCCAGCTGCGCGCCGAGGCGCTGTCGCTGCTCAAGGACGGCCTCAACACGCACCTCGACCCGCACCTGGCGCCGGAGGTGGAGAACCCGGAGAGCATCGTCGCGCGCCGCCGTGCCAGCTACTTCGCGACGATCGCCGGCAACACCAGCCTGCACTCGCGGCTGGCACTGACCAACGCGCACGGCCTGACGCCGCTGTCCGTCCAGGACCCGACGGCCGCCTGAGCCACCGGCGACGAGAAGTGGGCCGGCGCGAACGCGCCGGCCCTCTTTCGTGTCGGCGTCAGGCCAGGGCGTTCAGGACCTTCGGCAGATCGGCGGTGTGCAACACGCCGAGGGACAGGGTCGAACGGGTCACCGCGACGTAGAGGTCGCTCAGGCCGCGCGGGCTCTCCGCGATGATCCGGTCCGGCTCGACCACGATCACGCTGTCGAACTCCAGGCCCTTCGCCTGCCGCACCGTCATCAGCACGATGTGGTTGAGCAGGTCGGGCTGCTCACCGACCGCCGACTCCGGTATCGCCGCGGTCAGCTCGCGGCCGAGCTCGTCCTCGATCTCCGCCGGCACCAGGACGCCGACGCGCCCGCCCGTGACGCCGGACGCCTCCCGGCGTACCGCCTTGATCAGCTCCGTGGCCAGCTCGGCGGGCCGCACCCGGGCCGCCCACGGCTCGACGCCGGCCGTCCGCACCGACCGCGGCGGCCGCAGCGACGGGTCGACCGCGGCCAGCACGTCCGCGGCCACCGTCATCACCTCCGCCGGGGTGCGGTAGTTGACGGTCAGCTCGGCCAGCCGCCAGCGCTGCGCGACGTACGGCTCGAAGACCTGCTCCCAGGTGGTCGTCCCGGCCAGCTCGCCGGTCTGCGCCACGTCGCCGACCACGGTCATCGACCGGCTCGGGCAGCGGCGCATCAGCAGCCGCCAGGCCATCGGCGACAGCTCCTGCGCCTCGTCGACGATCACGTGGCCGAAGACCCAGTTGCGGTCGGCGGCCGCGCGCTCCGCGGCGGTCCGGGTGTCGATCACCTCGTGGCGCTCGACGAAGGCGCTCGCGTCCACGACGTCGATCGCGGAGAGCACCTCCTCCTCTTCGTCCTCGAAGTCGAGCGAGCGGGAGCCCTCGACGATCTCGAGCACGCCCTCGGCGTACTCGATGGCCTGCTCGCGCTCGCGGGCCACGGCCCGGGCCCGCAGGGTGTCGTCGACGCCGAGCAGCTCGGCGAGCTCGTCCAGCAGCGGCACGTCGGCCGGCGTCCAGCCGGCCCGGTGCCCGCGCAGCAGCAGCCCGCGCTCGTCGTCGGTGAGCCCGGGCGCGGCCGACGCCAGCCGGCCGGCGTCGCCGAGCAGGTCGCGCAGCACCTGCCGCGGGGTGAGGATCGGCCACAGGTCGAAGAGGGCGGCCTGCACGTCGGCGTCCTCGCGCAGCTCGCGGCGGGTCTCGGCGAGGTCGGCCTCCTCGAGCAGGTTCTCGCCGCCGAGCGGGTCGGCGCCGATGCGCTCGGCGATCTGCAGCGACAGGGTGTGGATGACCGCGGTCACGAAGATCGACCGGGCCAGGTTGTGCGGGCGCCCGGAGCGCCGCGCCTCCTCGCGCGCCTCCTCGCAGACGGCCCGCTCGATGCGCAGCGGGAAGCCGTCGTGGTCGACCTCGACGTGGTCGTCCGGCACGGTCTGCCGGTCGGCGACCGCGGCGGCGAGCACGTCCAGCATGTCCGTGCGGCCCTTGAGGGCGGCCGCCTCCGGCGCCTCGGCGGCCCGGGCGGTCACGCCCGGGAACATGTCGCCGAGGGTGGCGAGCAGCACGCCGGTCTCGGCGAGCGAGGGCAGCACCTGGGAGATGTAGCGCAGGAACGTCGCGTTCGGCCCGAGGATCAGCACGCCCTGCTTGGTCAGCTGGGCGCGGTGCGTATAGAGGAGGTACGCGGCGCGGTGCAGCGCCACCGCGGTCTTGCCGGTGCCGGGGCCGCCCTGCACCACCAGCACGCCCGGCAGCCCGGCGCGGATCACCTCGTCCTGCTCGGACTGGATCGTCTCGACGATGTCGCGCATGCGCCCGGTGCGGTGCGCGGTCAGCGCGGAGAGCAGCGCGGCCTCGCCGGTCACGTCCTCCCGGCCGCCGGCCGCGCCGGCCGCCAGGTCCAGCACCTCGTCGTCGATGCCGGTCAGCTCCCGGCCCCGGGTACGCAGGTGGCGCCGCCGGGTCACCCCCTCGGGGGACACCGCGGTGGCGAGGTAGAACGCCCGCGCCGCGGGGGCCCGCCAGTCGACGAGCAGCGGGTCCCGGGCGCGGTCCTCGGCGAAGAGCCCGATCCGGCCGATGTATCGCGGATTGTCGGCGGCAAAGTCGAGCCGGCCGAAACACAGACCATTCTCGACCGCATTCATCTGGGCCAGTTGTTCGGCCCAGTGGCTGCGGGTCGCCTCCCGCTGCGATCGGCCCTGCGGCGTGCCGCCCGCCTCGAGCAGGATCGCCCGCAGCCGCTCGTCGGCCTGCTCACGCAGCAGATCGAGGCGGCCGTAGAGCGTCGCGAGGTAGGCCTTTTCGGACTCGATGTCGTCGTTCCGCTGTGTTTCCGTACTGCCGGCGGAGCTTGACAAAGCTACTCCTTGCTGTGGTAGCATTCCGAGGTCAGCCACCCTTTGAGGTGGCTTTTTTGCTTTCCATGGAAACGCTCAGAATAGCTGATGTCGATGCCGGGCGGCGACATGGTGGCCAGGGTTACGGCCCGTGCGGGCAAGTGTAAGGAATCCGTCACCGTGGGCCCCCGCCCGTTACGCCGAGCGGCACATCGACATTAAGCGGTACATGAACCACAGCCACCCGTTCCGACGCCTCGGCGCGCTGGCGCTCATCGCCGTCGCCGCCGTCACCCTCACCTCCGCCTGCTCCGACGACAAGGCCGAGGCCCCCGGCAACGCCGCCGCGGCCGCACCCGGCGGCCCGGAGCCCAAGAACATCGAGGCCGCCAAGGCCGCCGCGCAGACCGTGTTCGACCGCTTCAGCGGCGGCGACTTCGCCGGCGCCTGGGAGCTGTACACCGCGGCCGGCAAGAAGGCCATCAGCAAGGACGACTACGTCAAGCTGAACACCGCCTGCTCCCGCAAGGGCCTCGCCATCCAGCTCACCAGCGCCCGCATGGAGGGCACCGACAAGGCGATCGTCATCGCCAAACAGCTGGTCGCGGCGCAGTCGTACACCATGGTGTACGAGGGCGACGCCTGGAAGCTCGAGCCCGCGAAGGAGGGCCTGGAGCTCTACGCCAAGGGCGCCGACAAGGCGATCGCGGCACAGCGAAAGGCCGGTACCTGCGCCAACGCATGACCCCTGGCCTGGGGCCGGTCCACTGTGACCGGCCTCAGGCAGCTACCGGCATCCCGTCGACGCCGGTGAGCGCGAGCCGGTCCCGCAGGGTGCCGCGCGTGGCGATCTCGTCGAAGTACGCCGACCGGCGGCGCGCGACGCAGCCCTCCTTGGTCGGGCTCTCGGCCGCGAGGGCTGGGTCGAGGTGCGTGTTGAGACCGTCCTTGAGCAGCGCGAGCGCCTCCGCGCGCAGCTGCGACACCCGCGACTCGGTCACGCCCAGCTCGACCGCGATCTGCGCCATCGGGCGCTCGTCGAAGAAGTAGCCGGTGATGACCGCGCGCAGCCGCTCCGGCAGCACGTCGACGGCGTGCCGCAGGTAGCCCAGCCGCTCGCGGCGGATCAGGATCTCCTCCGGGCCGAGACTCGGCTCGGTGACCATGTCGTCCGCGCCGGCCGTGGCGAAGCCCTGGAGGCTGAACACCACCGCACGCTGCACGTCGTCGTCGGCGGACTCGACGTCCTCGACCGTGCAGCCCAGCCGCTCGGCCACCTCCGTCGCCGACGGCATCCGGCCCAGCTCGGCGGTCAGCTCCTGGCGCGCGCTGTCGGTACGCCGGGCCCGCTGCCGCACCGACCGGCTGGCCCAGTCCAGGCCGCGCAGCTCGTCGAGCAGGGCGCCGCGCACCCGGGCCGCGGCGAAGCGGGCGAACGGCACGCCGCGGGCGTCGTCGAAGCCGCGGGCGGCGGCCACCAGGGCGGCGTACCCCGCGGACAGCAGGTCGTCACGGTTCACATGGGCCGGGACCCGGGCCAGCATCTCCCGCACCAGGTGGCCGACGAGCGGCATGTGCGCTCGTACGACATCCTCGCGCCGACGGTCGAAGGCGGGTTCTCCGCTCATGGGGGTCACTCCTCGCAGTACCCGGCCGGTGGGGGGAATCCGGCACTGACGAGAAAGGTCGCGGCCCACAGGTGCAGGGCAGGTCACACTCGGGTGCAGCGAGGTTGCAGCGATCACCGCGTACACTTGATCTCACGGCCCGCCCAGTTCTGCCTCGGGCCGTCTTTGGATCGACCACCACGCGCCGCGACCGTGTAGGTCTGCGCCGGGCAGGACGACCCCTTCGAACTTCGGAGTTCTCACCTACATGTCCTCGTTCACAGACCTCGGCGTGCCCACCAAGCTCGCCGCGGCTCTTGCCGCCCGCGGCATCGAAACCCCCTTCCCGATCCAGGCAGCCACGCTGCCCGACTCGCTCGCCGGCCGCGACGTGCTCGGCCGCGGCCGTACCGGCTCCGGCAAGACGTACGCCTTCGTGCTGCCCGTCCTCGCCCGCCTCGCGGCGAGCAAGGCGCCCCGGCGCCCGATGCGGCCCCGCGCGCTGATCCTGGCGCCGACCCGCGAGCTCGCCACCCAGATCGAGGCGACCCTCGCCCCGCTCGCCGAGGTGCTCGGCCTGCGCACCCTCACCGTCTTCGGCGGGGTCGGCGCGAACCCGCAGATCCGCGGCCTCAAGGCGGGGGTCGACGTGCTCGTCGCCTGCCCCGGCCGGCTCGCCGACCACCTGCAGCAGGGCTACGCCAGCCTCGACTCCGTCGAGATCACCGTGCTGGACGAGGCCGACCACATGGCCGACCTCGGCTTCCTGCCGGTGGTACGCCGCCTGATGGACGCGACGCCCCGCGAGGGCCAGCGCATGCTCTTCTCCGCGACGCTGGACGGCGGCGTGGACGTGCTGGTCAAGCGCTTCATGAGCAAGCCGGTCACACACCACGTCGACGCGGCGGCCGAGGCGCCGGTCGAGATGGCCCACCACGTGCTGCACGTGCGCCACGACGACCGCTTCCCGGTGCTCGTGGACCTGGTGGCGGCGCCGGGCCGCACGGTCATCTTCACCCGCACCAAGCGCCGGGCGAAGACGCTCACCCGTCAGCTGGTCCAGGCCGGCGTGCCCGCGGTGGAGCTGCACGGCAACCTGGCGCAGAACGCGCGCAACCGCAACCTGTCGGCGTTCTCCGACGGCAGCGCGCAGACGCTGGTCGCGACGGACATCGCGGCCCGCGGCATCCACGTCGACGACGTCGCGCTGGTCATCCACGCCGACCCGCCCGTCGAGCACAAGGCGTACCTGCACCGCTCGGGCCGTACCGCCCGGGCCGGCGCGCAGGGCACGGTCATCACGCTGATGACCGACGACCAGCAGAGCGACGTGCGCGACCTGACCCGCAAGGCGGGCATCAAGCCCACCACGACGAAGACCCGCCCGGGCGACGCCCTGCTCGCGCAGCTGGCGCCGGGCGAGCGCACCTTCAGCGCGCCGGTCTCGCCGGTGGCCGAGCCGGAGCCCGCGTCCACCGGCGGCGGCGGTCGTTCGCGGCGGCCCCGGGCAACGGGTCACCCGGCCGGCACCCGGGCCGCGGGCGCCCCCCGCGGTGCGGGCGGCGCCCGCGCCGGCGGCGCGGCGCGCGGCGGCGGCGAGCAGCCCGCCCGGTCCGGCGGCCGCGGCCAGGGCGGCGGCGCCCGGTCGCAGGGCGGCCACTCGCAGGGCGGCGGCTCCTCGCGGGGACGCCGGGGCGGGACCGGATCGACAACGGTGCACACCACCCAGTCGTCCAGCGGCGGCGCGGCAGCCTTCTCGGCGCGCAGCCGGGCGGCCCGCTAAGTAGCAGGCGTCGTAAGCCCGCCACGGTCCTGACCGTGGCGGGCTTCATGCTGTCTGATCAAGCCGCGCCGCCGGGCTCCACGCGGCAGTCCACGGTCACCCGGACCTGCCGGCCGATGATCCAGCGGCCCGCCGGGACGCCCGCGGCCACCCGGTCGACCACCGCGGTCGCCCGGAACCGGTAGCCGTCCCCGGCCGGCGTCGCGTCCACCAACTCGAGGACCATCGGGGCGGAGCCGCCGCGGACACCGAGCACGCCGGCCAGCCGCCAGCCCTCGGCCGTACGGGTCAGGCCGGTGCTGCGGAAGCCGATCACCGGATGGGCGTCCGCGGCGAGGAAGCGCCGGCCGCGGACGTCGGCGTCGCGCCGCTTGTCGTCGGTGGTGAAGCTGGCCGAGTCCAGCTCCGCGGAAACCGTCGACAGCTCCGGCCTCGCGGCCACCACCAGCGTCCCCGAGCGGATCTTGAAGGTGCCGTCGACCGGCTTGAGGCCGAAGACGTGCGTCGCCGTGAACCGTACGGTCGAGCGGCGCGGGTCGATGCGGTAGGTACCGGGCAGGACCTCTGCCTCGAGATGAAGTGTCATGCCGCAAGCCTCGCCGCCCGGGCGCCGCCGGCACTCAGTGCTACCGCTGAGAAACGGTACGTACCCACGACGCCACCTGGGTCCGGTTGCTCAGCCCGAGCTTCGCCAGCAGGTTGCGGACGTGGGTCTCCACCGTGCGCTCGGAGAGCACCAGCTTCGCCGCGATGGCCCGGTTGGCCAGGCCCTCGGCGACGAGGAAGGCTATCTCGCGTTCCCGGGCGGTCAGCGCGCCCGGCCCCGCGCGTACCCCCGCGGTCTCCTCGGCCAGGGCCTGCGCCGCCGCCGCGACGCCGGGCATGCCCAGCCGCCGGGCGGCGGCCGCGGCCGACTCCGCGAGGTCCCGGGCCCGCCCGCGGTCGCCCGGGGCGGCCCGGGCGACCAACGCGCGCGCCAGGCCCAGCCGGGCGTGCGCCAGGAACGGCGGCGAGCCCTCGTCCATCTCCACCGCGGTGACGAGATGGCCGACCGCCGCGTCGTGCTCGCCCAGCGCCGAGGCGATCGTGCCGAGCGACCTCGCCGTCGCGCCGTAACAGCTCGTCGTGTTGTTCAGGTAGGTGCGCTCGTAGCGCACGGCGCGGTCGTAGCAGTCGCGGGCCGCGTCGCGGTCGCCGGCCCGGGCCGCCAGCTCCCCCGCGGTGATCAGGATGTAGCTGCGGCGGGCGTCGGGCGCCAGGTCCGCGAGCACGGGCCGCAGGCTCTGCCAGCACAGCTCGACCGTCTCGCGCACGCCGGCGTCCATCGCCATCCGGCCGAGCTGCGCCGTCGCGACCGGCATCGACAGCGCGACCGGCAGCCATTCGGCGGCGGCGGTGCTCAGGTACCGGCCGGAGTCCCCGGTCTGCAGCACCAGCCCGCTCGCGAACGCGTGGTAGAGCAGGACCGCGGTGTCGTCCTGCATCCGGACGCCGACCTCGCGGGCCTCCAGCGCCAGCTCGCCGGCCTCGGTGAAGCGGCCCGCCAGCAGCGCCCGCGCGGCCCGGGCCCGCAGCAGGTGCCAGCGGGCGAGCGGCCAGCCGAGCCGGTCCGCGAGCACGCCGAGCCGCACGGTCTCCTGCTCGGCCGCGGCGTTGTCGCCGCTCATCAGGTAGGCGTCGATGCGCCAGGTCCGGCCCCACAGCTCGGCGTCCGGCCGGCCGAGCGAGCAGCTCCGGTCGGCGAGCTCGAGCACCAGGCCGGGCCGCTCGAACGGGTCGATGACCTGGTGCCGGGCGTGCACCGCGGCGGCCAGGTCGCCCGGGAGCCCGGACTCCTCGGCCAGCGTCATGGCCTCGACGCTGATCTGTGCCGCCCGGCCCGGGTCGCCGCTCTCGGCGAGCAGGAACGCGTACTGGGCGAGGACCCGGGGATGGCGGCCGGCCAGCGCCAGGGCCCGCTCGCAGAGCAGCAGCAGCGCCGGGGCCAAGGGTCCGGCGACGCCCCGCACGACCAGCGCGGCGTCGACCGCGAGGGCCGGCCGCCCGGCGCGCTCGGCCACGTCGAGCAGGTCGTCGCAGTCGGCGATCGCCAGGTCGAGGCGGCCGTCGGCGTACGCCGCCGTGGCGCGGGCGAGCCGATCGGCCGGGTCGTCCGCCAGGTCGACGGCGTGGCCGTACCAGCGGACCGCCTCCGCGAGGTCGAGGGCCGCGGCCGCAGCGGCCCGGCAGGCCTCCACGGCCGCCTGCCGCGAGCCCGCGTCGACGGCGCAGCGGACCCGGTGCCGGGCCACCTCGGCCGGTGCGGCGCCGGCCGCCGTCAGCGCGTCGGCGAGGCGGCGGTGCCAGGCGATCCGCTCCGCGCGGGCCAGCTCGTCGTAGCGGGCCTGGCGCACCAGTTCGTGCGCGAAGCGCAGCAGCGCCGGGCGCCACGGGTCGTCGGTCAGCACGCCGGCGTCGAGGGCCTCGGCGAGCAGGTCGTCCACCGCCGCCGGGTCGCTCGCCGCGGCCCGCAGCACGGGCACGTCGATCTCGGCGCCGAGTGCCGCGGCGCCGCCGAGCAGTTCGCGGCAGGCCGGTCCGAGCTGCGCGGTCCGCCGGCCGACCAGGCGCCGCAGCTCCGTGTGCACGCCGACGCCGGCGGCCGGGTGCCGCAGCCGGTCCTCACGCTCCAGCTGCCGGGTCAATTCCCTTACGTAGAGCGGGTTTCCGCCGCTGAGCCGGTGCATCGCGGCCGGCCATGAGCCGTGCACGCCCGGACCGGCGTGTGCCCTCAGGTACGCGCCCACGGCGGCCGGCTCCCACGGGTCCAGCCGCAGCACCTCCGCGCCGGGCAGCCCGTCGGGTGCGAACGGCGGCCGTGCCGTCCCGATCACCAGCAGCCGGGTGCCGGGCAGCTCGTGGCAGAGCAGGCGCAGCAGGGCGAGCGACGGCGGGTCGGCCCAGTGCAGGTCCTCGAGGACCAGCACCAGGTGGCCGGCCTCGCGCAGGGCGCGCACGGTGGCCTGCGCCACCCGGAAACGGAGCGCCGCCGGGGACTCGCCCTCGGCGGCGGGCGCGCTCAGCAACTCCGGCGACAGGCCCGGCACGTCCTCGAGCAGGCGCAGCCACGGCCAGTACGCGGGCGCGCCCTCGTCGGGCACCGCCCGCCCGGTGCCGACCGTCGCGCCGGCCGCGGCGGCCCGGGCCACCGCCTCCTCGACCAGCGTGGTCTTGCCGATCCCGGCCTCACCGACGAGCAGCGCGGCGGCACCCTGTCCGGCGGCCGCGGCGGCGCGCAGCCGGTCGAGGGCGACCACCTCGGGTACCCGGCCCACCAGTCCCACGGGACAACCCTATGGCGTGTGCACCGCGATCTCCGCACCGAGCCGGTAGCCGTTGCACAGCTCCAGGTCGTCGCCGCTCCAGAACCGGCCCGGGTCGTACCAGCTGGGCTGCCTCCTGCGCCCCAGCAGCCCCATGTCCTCGTAGGTCACGGCGACGACCTCGGCGCAGTACGCGGTCTCCAGGTCCGCGTCCTGCGTGCCCTTCTCCTGCCACGGCAGGCGCAGCTGCGGCACCCGGCCGCGCGCCCACCGCCAGGCGAGCTGCGCGCTGGACGGGAACGGCGTGCCATCGAGCCGGGCGACCGTCTTGAGCGCCCGGTCCTCCATCTGCGGGGTGACCGGCTGCTCCAGCTGGCGCAGCCAGCCGCGCTGGCCGTACCGGTGCGCCCAGACGGTGACCGCGTCGCGCAGGTCGTGCAGCTGCACGCCGCGCTGGAACGTGCCCGACCAGAGGTCGGGCAGCGACTTGCCCAGCTCGGCGTGCCACATGAGCGGCGGCATGTCTTCGATCACGAGCGACATGCCGACGTGGTTGACGGGGCTGTTGGTCATGGCCTGGATGGCACGGTCGGGTCCGGAGCGGCCCCGGAACAGCCAGATGTCACCCGTACGCGTCAGATCGATGGCCTCGTCGAGGCTGATGTCGGCGACCACTTGTCTATCCTCATCAGATGCGTTGGTGGAAGGTAGCGGGATTGGCCGGGCTGGCGGGGGTCGCCGCCACGGGTGTTGTGCTGGCACGTTCGGAGCGCCGGCGCCGGGCGTACACGCCGGAGGAGATCCGCGAGCGGTTGCACGCGCGGTTGTCCGAGGCGACCGACGAGACGGCGAAGTCCCCGGCCGGCGAGGACTGACACCTAGACGACATCGGTGTCCCGCAGCAGCGACCAGAGGCCCGCGCCGTCGGGTGCGGCGAACCAGGTCTTACCGCCGGAGCCGACCACCTCCGGGTCGCCCGTCGGCCCGGGGATGGCGCCGGCCAGAACAGCCTGCGTCGGCGAGAGCCGGCGGATGGCCACGGCGGCGACGTTCTCCGGGTGCGCGTGCGCGAACTCGGAGTAGATCTCCTGGTCGTGCTGGCCGTCGTCGCCGATCAGCAGCCACCTGATGTCGGGGAACTCGGCCGCGAGCCGGCGCAGGGTGTTGCGCTTGTGCTCCTGCCCGCTGCGGAACCACCGGTCCGGGGTCGGCCCCCAGTCGGTGAGCAGCAGCGGGCCGGCCGGGTACAGGTGCCGGGACAGGAAGCGGGTCAGCGTCGGCGCCACGTTCCAGGCGCCCGTGGAGAGGTAGAAGACCGGCGCGCCCGGGTTCGCGGTGACCAGGCGCTCGTAGAGCACCGCCATGCCCGGCACCGCCGCGCGGGCGTGCTCGTCGAGCACGAACGTGTTCCACGCCGCGAGCAGCGGACGCGGCAGCGCGGTCACCATCACCGTGTCGTCGATGTCGGAGATCACGCCGAACTTCATGGCCGGGTCGACGACGCGGATCGGCGCCTCCACCGGCAGGGCTCCCTCGGTGCTCAGGCGCACGTGCGCCCAGCCCGGCTCGAGATCGCCCCTGACCCGGGTGTCGATGTATCCGCTGCGGTCGGTCCGGGTCTCGTGGATCCGGTCGCCGACCTGCAGCAGCACGGGAGCGTTGTTCACCGGGGACGTGGTGAAGCTACGCCAGCCGCGGGTCTTCTCCGGGCGGCGCTTGGCCGGGGTGCTCCGGGTCAGCACGACGCGGCCCATGACGCGGGCCCAGCCCGGCGCGCCGTACCCCGTGTAGGCGGTGATGACGGGCTGCCAGCCGCGCTGACGCAGCCGTCGCTCGATCACCTCGTGCACGGCGTCCTCGATGCGCGCGGCCCGGTGCAGGCGCACGGCGGGCGGTCCGCCCGCCGGGGTCAATGACACTCAAGGCCTCCTGCCATCCCTCATGAGCGACTCTGTGACGGTACCTGGCCTGCCGGTGTTACGCGGCGCAACGGGGGCGATCGGGGTGGCGGTATCCACTCAGGACGGTGCCCGCAACGGGCGGGGGCGGTGCACGGCGAGCCGCGTCCGCGTGGGCCGCGTCGGCGTCCAGCGCTGCGAAAGCCGCGCGTCGCGCTCGGCGCGGGACTGCACGGCCAGCGCCTCGGTGCGCAGGCCGCGCACGGTTGCCGCGGCCCGCTCGGCGTCCTGCCAGGCGCGCCGCTCCCGGCCGGTCGCCGCCTGGTAGAGCGCGTACCGGTGCTCGCGCACCGCCGCGCGCAGCGCGGCCTCCTGCGCGACCGGATGGCGACGCGGATTCCACCCGCCGCGGTGCGCGAGCACCTCGTTGAGCTGCGCGATCGACAGCTCCCGTCGGCGGCAGGCGGCGGTGGCCCGGCGGTGCAGGTCGCGCTCGCGGTCGGCGAGCTCCGCGCGGGTGCGGCGCTGCCGCAGGATCGGGAAGGCGGCCGCGGTGACGGACTTGCGGGCGGCGCGGTCGGCGGCGTCGAACGCCGCCCAGGCCGCGTCGACCTCGTCCTGCGCGCGCACCCAGTCGGCGCGGCGGCGGCGGGCGATCGCGGCGGCCTGCTCCGCGGCGAGCGCGACCTGGTCGGCATAGAGCTCCGTGACCGGCCATCCTGCGCGGGCGGTGCGCCGCGGCGCGGCGAGAACCGCCGCCGCGGCGGCGAAAGCGAGCAACAGGACCAACAAGAAGGTAGATTCCACAATGAACACCGGCCTCTCTCGGGCTCTGTGGGTTCGTTCCGGCTACGGATGGGCCAAATACCCGGATCCCTTACGCGCACAGGGGTTCCGGAGGCCGCGGTGCGGCGCTGCCCGCGGTACCGGCGGAGTCGCGGGCACGCGGCGGCGTCACAGGACGCAGGTGCGGTGAGTGGCTAGATGCGCGGCGGGGCGCGCTCGCCCCCGGCGTCCCGGTCGGCCCCCGCGGGCGTGCGGGCCTCGACGCAGATCCGCTCGCCGGACACCGCCCGGTCCGCGACCTGATCGGCGACGGGTTCGGCCGGGGTCGCGGCGGTGTCCTGGTCGGCGGTGTCCTGGTCGGCCGGGCTCAGCGCGGCCGCCGCCGGACTCTCCACCTCGACGCGGCCGGCCAGGCCGGCCTCGGCCGGCAGCTCAGGCACGGCCGGGGTGTCGACGGTGGTGATGATCGTGACCGGGGGCTCCGCGGGCTCGACCGCCGGGGAGGCCGCCAGGACCGGGGCCGCGAAGGCCAGCGCGATCAGGGCCAGCCCGGTCAGGAACCGCAGCAGGCGACGCCCGTCCCAGTGACGGGGAAGCAGGCGTGCGACGGCAGTCACCCGATCAACTTACCGTTCTCGGCCCGTCCGTGCACAGATCGGCGTGACTGCGTTCTTCGTCCCACTCCAGAGGGTGAGGGACCATGGACGGGTGACAGGGATCGAGCAGCTCGCCGAGTGGGTCGGCGACGGCGGCGTCGTCGTGCTCAGCGGCGCCGGCCTCTCCACCGAATCGGGCATACCCGACTACCGCGGCCCGACCGGCACGGCCCGGCGCGCCACGCCGATGACCTACCAGGCCTTCACCGGCGACCCGGACGCCCGGCGGCGCTACTGGGCGCGCAGCCACCTCGGCTGGCGCACGATCGGCGGCGCCCGCCCGAACGCCGGCCACCGGGCGGTCGCGCGGCTGCAGGCGCTGGCCCGGGTCGACGGCATCATCACCCAGAACGTGGACGGGCTGCACCAGGCCGGCGGCGCGCACGGCGTCGTCGAGCTGCACGGCAACCTGGCCCGGATCGTCTGCCTCGGCTGCGGCGAGCTGACCGCCCGGGCGGAGCACTCGGCCCGGCTGGACGCCGCCAACCCGGGCTTCGCGGCGGCGGTGACCCGGGTCAACCCCGACGGCGACGTGGACATCGACGACGCGGCGCTCGGCGACTTCGCGGTGGTCGACTGCGTCTCGTGCGGCGGCCTGCTCAAGCCCGACGTCGTCTACTTCGGCGAGACGGTCCCGGCCGACCGCGTCAGCCGCGCCTTCGGCCTGGTCGCCGGCGCGCGGACCCTGCTCGTGCTCGGCTCGTCCCTGACGGTCATGTCCGGCCGCCGCTTCGTGGTACGCGCGTCCCGCGACGGCATCCGGGTCGCGATCGTCAACCAGGGCTTCACCCGCGGCGGTCCATACGCGGACCTGACCGTCGACGCCGCGCTGGGCGAGATCCTGCCCGACCTCGCCGCCCGCGTCGAGCGCACCGCGGTCCCCGGTTGACCGAGGCCGTTCGACGGCCCACCCGACTTCGGTCGGGTCGTCAGTCGACGATGGTGCCGGCCGGCCGTTTCGCCCGGAAAGCACTGTTGTTCCTACCGACCGCGATCGATGCGTCCCACGGTTATCGTCTCGAAACCTAAATAAAGCTTCCGACTCGTTGACGTGACCGGGCTCACCGGAGTTTACTGCCCGGAACCGCTCCCGAAACCGGTTCCGAAACCGCGGTTCAATGATCCGGTAACACAGTCGGAGGACACGTGCCAATCACCATCGCCGATGTGGCGGCCCGGGCGAAGGTCAGCAAGACCACCGTGTCCCGGGTGCTGAACGGCAAGGGTGAGCTGGACGAGTCGACCGCCGCCCGGGTCCGCAAGGTGATCGAGGAGCTGGGCTACGTGCCGAGCTCCCGCGCGGTCGGCCTGGCCCGCGGCCGGACCCGCGTGGTCGGCATGCTGGTGCCGTCGCTGACCTGGCCGTGGATCGGCGAGGTGCTGCAGGGCGCGGTCGACGTGCTCGAGACCGAGCGCTACGGCCTGCTGCTGTTCACCTGTAACCGCGGCGAGGAGTCGATGCGCCAGTTCGGCGCCCAGGTCTCCGCCAAGAGCTTCGACGGCCTGCTGGTGATCGAGCCCGAGGGCACCCTCGACTTCATCGCCACCCTGCACGCCCGCGGGCTTCCCGTGGTGCTCATCGACGACCGCGACACGCAGCCGGTGCAGATCCCGAGCGTGGGCACCACCAACCACACCGGCGCCGGCGCCGCCGCCCGGCACCTGCTGGAGACCGGCCGGCACCGGCCCATCGTCATCACCGGGCCCGAGCGCTTCGGCTGCACCGCGCAGCGCCTCGACGGCTTCACCGCCGTGTACGCCGAGGCCGGCCATCCGATCACCCCGGACCGCGTGCTCCTCGGCGACTTCACCATCGCCCGCGGCTTCGAGCTCGTGCAGGCGGCGCTCGGGTCCGGCCTCGAATTCGACGCGATCTTCGCGCACAACGACCTCTCCGCCACCGGCGCGATGCAGGCCGTGCTCGACAGTGGCCGGCGCATACCGCAGGACGTCGCGGTGGTCGGCTTCGACGACATCCCCATGGCGGCACACACCCAGCCGCCACTCACCACCGTGCACCAACCGTTGCGCGAGATGGGCGAGGCGGCGGCACGCACGCTGCTGGCCCACTTCGAGGGCACACCCCTGCCCAACCGCCCGACCGTCATTCCCGCCACCTTCACCGTCCGCGGCTCGACCGGCGCGGGCACCAACGCCGAACCCACGTAGTCCGTACGCAGATCCGATAGAAACCCGCACCTTCGGCCGGCGCTTCGGCTTCCGGCGCACTTCGCCCTGCCTCGGGCACCCCTCTCACCCAAAATCCGTAACACCTGAGGAGAATCAGAGATGCAGAGAAGGAAACTGTTCGCGGTCGCCCTCGCGGGCGTGCTCGCCTCGGGCGGACTCGCCGCCTGCAGCGAGTCGCCGAACGCGGGCAACAAGAACGCTTCCGGTGGTGCCACGTTCCTGACCGTCGGCATGCCCAACGGTCCGCAGACGGAGAACCACAACCCGTTCCTCACCACCTCCGCGGGTGCCTCCCTCGGCTACCGCTGGATGATCTACGAGCCCCTGCTGATGTGGAACCCGGTCAAGCCGGCGGACGCGTCGCGGCCGTGGCTGGCCACCGGCGCCGAGTGGGCACCGGACTTCAAGAAGGTCACCATCACGGTCCGCGACAACGCGACCTGGTCGGACGGCCAGAAGGTCACCGGCGACGACGTGGCCTACACGTTCGAGCTGATCAAGAAGAACGAGGCGCTGAACCTGGCCGCCACGCCGTACGGCGAGATCACCGCGAGCGGCAACACGGTGACGGTCACGTTCACCAGCTCGATGTTCGTCTACAAGGACAAGTGGCTGGGCCAGACCCCGATCGTGCCGAAGCACGTCTGGTCGGCCATCAAGGACCCCACCACCGACCCCAACAAGACGCCGGTCGGCTCGGGCCCGTACACGCTGAAGTCCTTCACGCCGCAGACCACCACGCTCGCGGTGCGCACCGAGGGTTACTGGCAGGACCTGCCGCAGGTCAAGGAGCTGCGCTACACGTCGTACACCGACAACAACGCGCAGACCACCGCCCTGTCGGACGGTTCGAACGAGTGGAGCTTCGTCTTCATCCCGAACTACAAGACGGTCTTCATCGACAAGGACCCGGCGCACTACAAGGTCTGGGCGCCGCCGGTCCTCGGCATCCACGGCCTCTACATCAACACCACCAAGAAGCCGTTCGACAACCCGGCCCTGCGCAAGGCGATGAACATGGTCGTCAACCGCGAGGACATCTTCAACCAGGCCGAGGCCGGCTACTTCCACCCGCTGATCACCAGCGTGACCGGCCTGCCGTCGCCCGCCGGTGACGCGTACGTCGCCCCGGACTACAAGGGCAAGAACCAGGCCGTCGACGTCGAGGGCGCCAAGAAGGTCCTCACCGACGCCGGCTTCAAGCTCAACGGCACCACGCTGACCGACCCGAGCGGCAAGCCGGTCAAGCTGACCCTGACCGACCCGAGCGGCTGGTCGGACTACCAGACCTCGCTCGAGATCGTGAAGGACAACCTGGCGCAGATCGGCATCGCCGCCACCGTCGACAAGGCGAACCAGGACGCCTGGTTCCGCAACGTCGAGGAGGGCAAGTTCGACGCCACGTTCCGCTGGACCAACGGCGGCTCGACGCCGTACGACATCTACCAGACGGTGATGGACGGCAAGCTGCTCAAGCCGATCGGCACGGCGTCGCCGGGCGGTAACTTCGGCCGCTTCAACAGCCCCGAGGCGACCTCGGCGCTGGCCGCGTACGCGAACGCCAGCGACGACGCCGCGCGCACCACCGCGCTCAACACGCTCCAGAAGGTCTTCGTGGAGCAGACCCCGATGATCCCGGTCGGCGCCGACAACATCGGCATGGCCTACAGCACGAAGAACTGGGTCGGCTGGCCCGACGACACCAACCCCTACAGCGCCGGCCAGCCCACGCAGGCCAACGCCCTGGACGTCGTCCTGCACCTCAAGTCCGCCACCTCCTGATCCGCACCGCCGTGCCCCGGACGGGGGCCATCCCGTCCGGGGCACGGCACCGCGGCAGTTCTGACCCTCTGCGAAGGAACTCGGCATGACGTTGAGCCAAGAGGCCGAGGCGCCGGCGAACGAGGTGGTGCTCGAGGCGATCGGCCTGAGCAAGCACTTCCCCGTACGCCGGAAGCTGCGCGACCTTTTCAACCGCACGCACGACGCCGTGCACGCGGTTGATGACGTGAACCTCATCCTGCGGCGGGGCCGCGTGACCGCCCTCGTCGGCGAGTCCGGCTCCGGCAAGTCGACGGTGGCCCGGCTGCTCGCGCAGCTGTACCCCCGTACCGCCGGCGACATCAAGCTGCACGGCCTGAGCACGAGGGTCCGCGGCGGCCGGCAGTTCCGCCGGTACGCCGCCCGGGTCCAGATGATCTTCCAGGACCCGTTCGCGTCGCTGAACCCGGTGCACACGATCCGGTACCACCTGACCCGGTCGCTGAAGATCCACGGCAACGCCGGCGACTCCGCAGCGGAGCTCGAGGCGGCGCTGGGCAGCCTGCTCAACCGGGTGCACCTCACCCCACCGGAGCGGTACCTGGACAAGTTCCCGCACGAGCTCTCCGGCGGCCAGCGGCAGCGCGTCGCGATCGCCCGGGCGCTCGGCGCGGACCCGGAGGCGCTGCTCGCCGACGAGCCGGTGTCCATGCTGGACGTCTCCATCCGCCTCGGCGTGCTCAACCTGCTGCGCGACCTCAAGGAGCGGCTGAACCTCGCCATCCTCTACATCACCCACGACATCGCCTCGGCCCGCTACTTCGCCGACGACACGATGGTGATGTACGCGGGCCGCATGGTCGAGGGCGGCGACAGCGAGACGGTCACCCAGTCGCCGGCCCACCCGTACACCCAGCTTCTGATCGACTCCGCGCCGGACCCGGACCGGATCGAGAATCTGCTCGGCGACCTCGCCGACCGGGGCAACGGCGAGCCGCCGAGCCTGATCAAGCCGCCCAGCGGCTGCCGTTTCCACCCGCGCTGCCCGATGGCCATGCCCCGCTGCTCGCGGGACCTGCCGACCCGCCTGGAGATCGGCGACCAGCCCGGCCACTGGGCCGCCTGCTGGCTCTACGACCCGGCGACGGTGGCCGCCGAGAAGCCCGGCTCCGCCGCGACCGACTTCTCCCCCGAGGCCGTCGCCGTCGCCGAGAACGCGCACCCGGAGGAGGTCCGATGAAGTTCCTGATCCAGCGGACCCTGTTCTACCTGTTCACGGCCTGGGCCGCGATCACCATCAACTTCTTCATCCCCCGGATGATCCCGGGCGACCCGGTCAAGTCGCTGCTGGCCCGCTTCCAGGGGCAGATGAGCAGTGACGCGATCGCCTCGCTCTACGTGCTGTTCGGCCTCGACAAGGACGCCAGCCTCTGGGAGGAGTACGTCGACTACTGGCAGCAGCTGCTGCACGGCGACCTGGGCCTGTCCTTCACCGCGTTCCCGACCCCGGTCTCCGAGATCATCGGCCAGGCCCTGCCGTGGACCGTCGCCCTGGTCGGCATCACCACGATCATCAGCTTCTCGATCGGCACCAGCGTCGGCGTCCTCGCCGGCTGGCGGCGCGGCTCGTGGGTCGACGGCCTGCTGCCGGTCACCACGTTCCTGTCGTCGATCCCGTACTTCTGGCTCGGCCTGCTGGCGATCTACCTGCTGGCCGGTCCGGACAGCTTCTTCCCGTCGTCCGGCGGATACGACAGCGCCTACGTGCCGGCCTGGGACATGTACTTCATCCCCAGCGCCATCAAGCACAGCCTGCTGCCCGCGCTGACGATCCTGATCTCGTCGGTCAGCGGCTGGATCCTGAGCATGCGCAACATGATGGTCACCGTCGCGGCGGAGGACTACATCACGGTCGCGCACGCCAAGGGCCTCTCCGACCGGCGGGTCGCGCTGAGCTACGCCGCCCGCAACGCCCTGTTGCCCAACGTCTCCGGCTTCGCGCTGGCGCTGGGCTTCATCGTCGGCGGCACCCTGCTGGTGGAGATCGTCTTCTCCTATCCCGGCCTGGGCTATCTGCTCTTCCGCGCGGTCGGCGCCAAGGACTACCCGCTGATGCAGGGCATCTTCCTGGTCATCACGATCTCCGTGCTGGTCGCGAACCTGATCGCGGACATCGCGTACCTGCTGCTCGACCCGCGTACCCGCAAGGAGGGCTGACAGGTGACGATTCCTACCTCCAGCATCGACGAGGTCATCCTCGATCAGGCGACGGCGGCGCAGACGGAGGCGCCGCAGCCCGGCCGGGCGAAGCGCCGCAAGTTCCGGTTCGTCTCCAACGGCAAGGCGCTGACCGGCATCATCGTCCTCGGCCTCTACATGCTGTTCGCGGTCATCGGGCCGTGGGTCGCGCCGTACGACCCGGACGCGCGCGGCGACCAGCTGGTGCAGCCGCCGTCGGCCGAGCACTGGTTCGGCACCACGCACCTGGGCCAGGACGTCTTCAGCCAGATCCTGGTCGGCACCCGGGCCGTCATGGTCGTCGGCCTGGCCGCGGGCATCCTCGCCACGCTGTTGTCCGTGCTGATCGGCGTCACCGCGGGCTACCTCGGCGGCGGCTGGGACGACAGCCTCTCCGCGCTGTCCAACGTCTTCCTGGTGATCCCGGCGCTTCCGCTGATCATCATCGTGACCGCGGCCGTGCCGGAGGGCGGCGACACCCTGGTCGCGCTGATCATCGGCTTCACGTCGTGGGCCTGGGGCGCCCGAATACTCCGGGCGCAGACCCTGTCGCTGCGCAGACGCGACTACGTCGAGGCATCCCGGGCCAACGGCGAGTCGACCTGGCGGATCATCATCTTCGAGATCCTGCCGAACCTCACCGCGATCATCGCGTCCGGCTTCGTCGGCACCGTCATCTTCGCGGTCACCTCGGAGATCACCCTGGCGTTCATCGGCATCGGCTCGGTCTCCTCGTGGAACTGGGGCACGATCCTGTTCTGGGCGCAGAGCCAGCAGGCCCTGGCGCAGGGCGCGTGGTGGTGGTTCGTGCCGGCCGGCCTCGCGATCGCGTTCCTCGGCACCGCGCTCTCGCTGATCAACTTCGGCATCGACGAGTTCGTCAGCCCGCGCCTGCGCAGCATGGGCAAGACCAAGCTGAAGACCGCCTCCGGGCGCACGGTGCGGATGCGGGTCGGCTTCACGCCGGTCCTGGACAACTCGGCCGCGCCGCACACCCACGCCACCCCGATCCCGGTCATCGGCGGCAAGCCGACCCCGGTGAACCGCAGCAAGGAGGCGAGCAAGTGAACGAGCCGGTTCTCGAGATCAAGAATCTGAACGTCGACTACGGGCTCGGTGACCAGGCCGTGCACGCCGTCCGGGACGTGAACCTCACCCTGCACCGCGGCGAGGTCCTCGGCCTGGCCGGCGAGTCCGGCAGCGGCAAGTCCACCCTGGCGTACGGCCTGACCCGGCTGCTCGCCCCGCCGGGCGTGGTCACCGGCGGGGAGGTCATCTACCACCCGGAGAACGCCGAGGCGTACGACATCCTCGGGCTCAGCGACAAGCAGCTGCAGCAGTTCCGGTGGGCCGAGACGGCGATCGTGTTCCAGGGCGCGATGAACTCGCTCAACCCGGTGCACAAGATCTCCACCCAGCTGACCGACGTGCTGGCGGCGCACGAGCCGCAGATGTCGCCGCACAGCCGCAACGCCCGGGCCCGCGAGATGCTCAAGTTGGTCGGCATCTCGCCGGACCGGATGGACGCGTACCCGCACCAGCTCTCCGGCGGCATGCGCCAGCGCGTGATGATCGGCATGGCGCTGATCCTGCAGCCGCAGGTGGTCATCATGGACGAGCCGACGACGGCGCTCGACGTCGTGATGCAGCGGCAGATCCTGGGCCAGCTCATCGAGCTGCGCGAGCGGCTCGGCTTCTCGGTCATCTTCATCACGCACGACCTGTCGCTGCTGGTGGAGTTCTCGAACCGCATCGCCATCATGTACGGCGGACGGATCGTCGAGGAGGCGCAGGCGACGGCGCTGTACCGGGACTCGCTGCACCCGTACAGCGCGGGCCTGCTGAACTCCTTCCCCGCGCTGCGCGGGCCGCGCCGCGAGCTGTCCGGCATCCCGGGTTCCCCGCCGGACCTCAAGGGGATGCCGACCGGCTGCTCGTTCCACCCACGCTGCCCGAAGGTCTTCGACCCGTGCGCGGACAACATCCCCGTGCTCGGCAATCCCGGCACCCCCGACGGGGCGACCCGTACGGTCGCGTGCTGGCTCCACCCGGTCAAGCAGCCGGTCGGCTGAGACATAACGCCGACGGCCCCGGCCCACCAGCCGGGGCCGTCTTCGTATCCATCCCCATCGCCGAGTTCTGCCAGGAGAACCATGAACCCCACCGCCACCGGAGCACCCGGCCTGCTCCTGCCCACCGCCGCACTGCCCCCGTCGTTCACCTGGGGCGTCGCCACGTCCTCGTACCAGATCGAGGGCGCCGTCGCCGACGACGGCCGCACGCCGTCCATCTGGGACACGTTCTGCCGCGTGCCCGGCGCGGTGGCGGGCGGCGACAACGGCGACGTCGCGTGCGACCACTACCACCGGATGCCGCAGGACGTCGCGCTGATCAAGAGCCTCGGTGTCGACGCCTACCGCTTCTCGGTGGCGTGGCCGCGCGTGCAGCCGGGCGGGAAGGGCCCGGTCAACGAGGCCGGCCTGGCCTTCTACGACCGGCTCACCGACGAGCTGCTGGGCGCCGGCATCGACCCGTGGGTCACCCTGTACCACTGGGACCTGCCGCAGGAGCTGGAGGACGCGGGCGGCTGGCCGAACCGCGACACGGCGTACCGGTTCGCCGACTACTCGATGATGGTCTTCGACCGGCTCAGCGACCGGGTGGACACCTGGACCACGCTGAACGAGCCGTGGTGCTCGGCGTGGCTGGGCTACTGCGTCGGTGTGCACGCGCCGGGCCGCAAGGACTTCGACGCCGCCATCTCCGCCGTGCACCACCTGCTGCTCGGCCACGGCCTCGCCACCCAGCGGATGCAGGCCGCGGCGCCGCGGGAGATGAAGTTCGGCATCACGCTCAACATGGGTACGGCCGACCCGGCCACCGACTCGCCGGCGGACCTGGACGCGGCGCGCCGCGCGGACGGCATGGGCCTGCGGGTCTACCTCGACCCGCTGCGCAAGGGCGAGTACCCGGCCGACATGGTCGAGGAGCTGGCGGCGCGCGGCTCGGCGTTCCCGGTCCGCGACGGCGACCTGGAGGTCATCTCGACGCCGTTCGACCTGCTCGGCGTGAACTTCTACTTCGGACAGGACTTCAGCGGCACCGACGAGCAGGGCAACACCCACGACGCCGACGGGCACCCGATCGTGCGCGGGGTGCCGCTGGACCGGCCGCGCACGGCCATGGACTGGCCGATCACGCCGGAGCGCTTCACCCAGCTGCTGGTCCGGCTGCACCGCGACTACCCGAACCTGCCGCTGGTCATCACCGAGAACGGCGCCGCGTTCGACGACACCGCGGACGACTCGGGCTTCGTCGCCGACGACGACCGCACCGCCTACCTGGCCGATCACATCGCGGCGGTGGTGGCGGCCCGAGAGCAGGGCGCCGACATCCAGGGCTACTTCGCGTGGTCGCTGATGGACAACTTCGAGTGGGCCGAGGGCTACGCGAAGCGGTTCGGCATCGTGCACGTCGACTACGAGACTCTGGCGCGTACGCCGAAGCAGTCCGCGCTCTGGTACCGCGACACGATCGGCCGGGTGCGCGGGGCCTGATCGGGGTATGAAAGGCCCGGCCGCGGCCGGGCCTTTCATTAATCCATGTAAATTATGTAACAAGCTTTACCGGTTGTTCCGGCGCCGGGAAAATCTGTTTCGTGACCACTCCCCGGAAGTTCACCGTGGCCGCGACCGCCACCCTCATGCTCGCCGCGACCGGCGCAGCCGTGCTCCTCGGTACCCCCGCCGAGGCTGCTGCCGAAGCCGTCAACATCTACCTGACCACCACCAACGACTCCCGCGGCGTCAACGTCACCCGCGGCCTGCAGCAGCAGACCCCGATCGCCTTCGCGTCCTCCAGCGCGGCCGCGAACACCACCGTCACCGTCAACGAGGGCACCCAGTACCAGCAGTTCTCCGGCGGCGGCGCGTCCATCACGGACACCACCGCGTACCTGCTGCGCGGCGGCCCGGTCAGCGCCGCGACCCGCGACGCCGTGATGCGCAAGCTGTTCAACCCGACCGAGGGCATCGGCCTCTCCTTCGTGCGCAACCCGATCGGCGCCTCCGATCTGTCGCGTCCCGGCAACGTCTCGCTGGACGACACCTGCTGCGACCTCAACGACTTCGGGTCCAACGGCTACGACACCAACGTGCGGCTGCTGACGCAGCAGGCCCGGTCGCTCAACCCGGCGCTGCGGGTCAAGGGCGTGCCGTGGAGCTCGCCGGGCTGGATGAAGGACAACGGGCGGATGGACCAGATGGGCTGGCTGAAGTGGGAGTACTACCCCACCTACGCGCAGTACCTGGTGAAGTACGTCCAGTCCTATCAGGCCGCCGGCGTGCCGGTGAACTACATCTCGGTGCAGAACGAGCCCAACTGCTGCAACGCCACCAACCCGGTGAACCAGACGTACCCGGGGATGAACTGGAACTCCTCCGGGCTCGTCGAGTTCACCAAGAACTTCGTCTACCCCGCGTTCCGGGCCGCCGGCATCACCACCAAGGTGCTCATCCACGACTGGAACTACGGCGACTACGCCGGCATGGGCGCGGCGATCCTGGCCGACGCCGGGGTGCGCAACGACCCGCTCTTCGGCGGGATCGCCTGGCACGGCTACTTCGGTGACCCGGCCGTCGGCACCCAGGTGCACAACCAGTACCCGAACGTGCCGCAGTTCTCGACCGAGCACTCGGGCGGCACCTGGATCTCCAACCAGCACAACGAGGACCTCGCCGACATCGTGAACTACGCGCGGAACTGGAGCGGCAGCCTGGTCAAGTGGAGCCTCGCCGTCGACCAGTCGATGGGCCCGCACAACGGCGGGTGCGGCACCTGCACCGGGCTCATCACCGTGCAGAACGGCGGCTCCCGGGCCGGGCAGGTCGACTACACGGTCGAGTACTACACGACCGGGCATCTGACGAAGTTCGTGCGGCCGGGCGCGTACCGGATCGACTCGACCGCGAGCGGCACCGTGCCGAACGTCGCCTACCGCAACGCCGACGGGTCCAAGGCGCTGATCGCGCACAACGGCGGCGGGTCCGCGCAGTCGGTGAAGGTGGTGTGGGGCAACCAGTCGTTCACCTACAGCCTGCCGGCGCGCACCACGGCGACGTTCACCTGGAGCGGCACCCCGGGCAGCGGCGGGCCGACGACCCCGCCCGGCGGCGGCTCGGGCCCGATCGTCAGCGCGGCGAACAACAAGTGCCTGGACGTGACGGACGGCTCGACCGCGGACGGCAACCAGCCGCAGATGTGGACCTGCTACGCCGGCTCGGCGAACCAGACCTGGCAGCGGGCGTCCGACGGCACGGTCCGCGGCCTCGGCAAGTGCCTCGACGTGCAGAACAACGCCACCGCCGACGGCGCGACCGTGCACCTGTGGACCTGCCTCGCCGGAGTGGCCAGCCAGCAGTGGCAGGCGACGGCGGGCCGCGACCTGATCAACACCGCGTCCGGCAAGTGCCTCGACATCAGGAACAACAACCTCGCGGACGGCGCGAGGCTCCAGCTCTGGACCTGCACCGGCGCCGCAAACCAGAAGTGGACCGTCCCCGCGTAGCGCGACCGCCCGGGGCCGCTCAGCCGCGGCCCCGGGCCAGCGACCGCCGATGGGCGGCGCGCGACGGCGGCGCCGAGACGTCCGACGCCGCCGGCAGGCCGCCGTCGGCGAGCAGCCTCGCGATAGGCAGCGTCGCCGCGCCCATCGCGACGGCGTCGGGCCCGAGCTGACAGAGATCGATTCGGGTACGGGAGTACGGCTGCTTCAGGGCGTTTCGTGCGGCCGCAGCCCGAATGTCAGGAAGAAAGCGCTCTCCCAAGGCCAAGCCCAGCGGGCCGCCCAGCACGATGCGCTCCGGGGAGAAGAGATTGATCAGCCCCGCGATGCCCGCGCCCAGATAGCCGACGGTCTCCGCCATGATGTCCGCCGCCGCGCCCTCCAGTGCGCCGCCGGTCGCCAGCATCCTGGTGACCAGCCGGGCATCCGGCTCCTGCCCGGTCGCCGCCGCGATCCGGGCGGTCACCGTCGCCGATCCGATGTACGCCTCCAGGCAGCCCCGCGCGCCGCAGCGGCACAGGTCACCGTCGTAGACCAGCGTGGTGTGCCCCCACTCCCCCGCGTTGCTGAACGCGCCCCGGTAGCCGCGCCCGTCCAGCACGACGGCCGCGCCGACCCCGTTGCCGACCAGCACGATCACCGCGTGCCGCGCGCCCCGGCCCGCGCCGAACCACATCTCCGCCTGGCCGACGGCCTTCGCGCCGTTCTCCACGAAGACCGGCACGTCGGTGCCCGCGCCCAGCAGCTCGCCCAGCGGCACGGCGTCCCAGCCGGTGGTCTGCGAGTGGACGACCGGCGAGCCGCCGGACTCCTCGACCACGCCGGGCACGCCGACCCCGAAGCCAAGCACGTCCGCGCACCGGACGCCGGACTCCTTGACGACCGACGCCAGGCCCTCGAGCAGCAGCGCCACCGCCGCGGCGGAGTCCGAGCCGTCGCCGCCGAGCGGGTACTGCGCCACCGCGAGACGCGACATCGCCAGGTCGTAGAGCTCGACCAGGACCCGGGTCTCGCCGACGTCGGCGCCGACCACGTAGCCGTGACCGGGCGCCACCCGCAGCAGCGCGCGCGGCCGGCCGCCGTCCGAGCCGACCAGGCCGGCCTCCTCCACCAGGCCCTCGTCGATCATTTCGCCGATCAGGTTGCTCACGCTCGCCTGACTCAGCGCGGTCGTCTCGCCGAGTTGCTGGCGGCTCTGCCGGCCGCCGTGGAACAGGTCCGTGAGCAGGCTGGCCCGGTTCGCGCGGCGGACGTCCCGCACCGTCGTACGCCTGGTCTCCAAACCGTTACCGCCTTCACATCCCGACGCCATGACCCTGCCATCATGTGACACGGGCGGCGCGGAAACCACCACACGGATCCGGCCGGGCGCGATACCGTCGCGCCGTGACCGACTATCGCGGGCTCAACCGGGCGAACTGGGACGAGCGGGCCCCGGTGCACGCCGCCTCCGCCGACTACCGGGTGAACGACTTCGCCGCCGACCCCACACACCTGAGCGACGTGGTCCGCTTCGACCTGCCGCTGCTCGGTGACATCAGCGGCCTGCGCGGCGTGCACCTGCAGTGCCACATCGGCACCGACACGGTGTCGCTGGCCCGCCTCGGCGCGACGATGACCGGCGTCGACTTCTCCCCGGCCTCGCTCGCGGAGGCACGCCGGATCTCGCGGCTGGCGGGCAATCCGATCGAATTCGTCGAGTCGGACGTCTACGACGCCGCCGACAAGCTCGGCGGCGGCTTCGACCTGGTCTACACCGGAATCGGCGCGCTCTGCTGGCTGCCCGACATCCGCCGCTGGGCGCGGGTCGTGGCAGGGTTGCTGCGCCCGGGCGGCCGGTTGTTCATCAGGGAGGGCCATCCGATCCTGTGGGCGCTGTCCGACCCGCTGCCCGAGGGCGGGGCGCTGACGCTGGAGTACCCGTACTTCGAGCAGCCCGAGCCGCTGGTCTGGAGCGAGGGCGGCACCTACGTCGAGACCGACGCCGAGTTCACCCACAACACCACCCACGAGTGGAACCACGGCCTCGGCGAGATCGTCACCGCGCTGCTCGACGCCGGGATGTCGGTGACCGGTCTCGTCGAGCACGACTCCGTGCCGTGGGAGGCGGTGCGCGGCCACATGCGCCGGGTCGGCAACGACGAATGGCAGCTCGCCGACCGCCCCGAGCGGCTGCCGCACACCTACACGCTGCAGGCGGTTCGCGCGGCGGTTTAAAGATCGACGGTTTCGGGGTACCTGACGCGCAGTCCCAACGACCTAGGAGCCCCCCGATGCGCGCAGGATCAATCGGCGGCGTCATCGTCGCCATCTGGCTCGTCCTCGGCATTATCGCCGCGTTCGAGCGCGGCTACTTCAAGGACAGCGGCGACGCCGGCTGCGCGGAGGCCGGCACGGTAATCGTCACGGTGGTCGCCGGCCCACTCAACTGGTTGGGCGTCAACCCAAAAATTACCTGCGATGTTCCTGAGCCTTCGAAGTAGATCGGCGTAGATATTGCGCCTAGCCTGACTGGGTGCCCGGCGCTGAGTCGTCCCACGCAGGTGCCGCCGTTCCTCCGAGAGCGGCGGCACCCTGGCGAACGGGTACGGACACGATGCGCCACGGCCTCCGCGCGCTGCGCTCCGACCGGCTGCTGCTCGCCCTGCTCGCCGCCACCGCCGGCCTGACCATCTGGTACGCGACCGCGCCGTCGAGCCGCACCGCCCAGGTCGTCACGGCCTGGGTCTTCGTCGCCTCGATGCACGCCTGTCTGATCTGGACCACCCGGTCGTTCACCCGCACACCCGGCCTGCCCGCCGTGGTCCGGCGCTTCTGGCGCGCCGTGCTGGTCGGCGCGACCGCCTACCTCGCCGGCGACCTGGCCCAGGTGGTGCTGGCCGCCACCCGGCCGGACCTGCCCACCGCCGCGACCGGCGGAACCATCCGGGTCGCGACCCTGGCCGCCGGCAGCGCCTGGCTGCTGCTCGCCCTGCTCGCCTCCCCGCTCGGCCTGGCCACCCGCCGCGCGCGCCTGCGCTTCTGGCTGGACGTCGCCACGGTGATGGTCGCGGCCGTCGTCGTCGGCTGGCACCTGGTGCTTCCCGACCGCCCCGCCGACCTGCTGAGCGCGGCGGCCCCGGTGCTGACCGGCCCGGTGATCCTGCTGCTGTGCGTCTTCGCCATCACCAAGCTGACGATGTCGGGCACCGCGCTGTTCACCCGCGCCTGCGCCGTGATCGGCACCGCCGCCGCGGCGCTCAAGGCCGGCTCGGACCTGCTCAGCTGCGACGGCCTCGCCCCCGGGCGGCTGCACTGGTTCCTGGCCATGACGATCGTCGCGAACGCGGGACTGACGATCGCCGCGCGCGTCACCCAGATGCAGCTCACCCGCAATCCCCTGGCGCTCGAGGGCCGCCGGGGCCGGCGGCCGTACAGCCTGCTGCCGTACGGCGCGATCGTGATCACCTACGGGCTGCTGACCGTGGCGATCTGGCGGAACGAGACGGCCACCGTCCCGATCGCGCTGACCGGCGCGGCGATCAGCACGCTGCTGGTGGTGCTGCGCCAGCTGGACGCGTTCCACGAGAACGCGCAGCTGCTCGCCAAGCTGCACAACTCGCTCGACCAGCGCGAGAACCTCGCGGCCCGGCTGCAGCACCAGGCCTTCCACGACGGCCTCACCGGCCTGCCCAACCGCCAGCTGTACTCGCACCGGCTGGACGCGGCGCTCGCCGCCGGCGAGCCGGCGGTGGTCATGCTGGTCGACCTGGACGACTTCAAGCTGGTCAACGACGCGCACGGCCACGCGGCCGGCGACCACCTGCTGAAGGTGATCGCCGACCGGATGCGGTCCTGCGTAAGGAGTTCGGACACGGTCTCCCGGATCGGCGGCGACGAGTTCGCGGTGCTGCTGTCGGCCCTGCCCGGCGACGACGCGCTCGAGATCGCGGCCCGCATCGTCCGCGAGATCGAGGCACCGGTACCGGTCGACGGCGGCTCGGCGCGGGTGGGCGCCAGCGTCGGCATCGCGTTCGCCCGCCCCTGCCCGGCGGGCCACCTCCCCGACGGCGAGGCCCTGCTCCGCGAGGCCGACCACGCGATGTACGCGGTCAAACGCGACGGCAAGGGCTCATACGCGGTCTCGCCGGGCTGAGGCGTGTCTTAGCGGACCCAGGGCGGGCTGATCGAGGAGCCGTCGGGGAGGGTGGCCTCGAGTCCGACGCTCGTGGTGACCCAGGCGGTCGCCGGGTCGCCGGACGCGTTGTCGAGGCCGAACATCGCACCCGCGGGCACGAACGCGACCTCACCGGGCCGCAGCGCGCTGACCACGCCGTCGATGTTCACGGTGACCTCACCGGACATGATCAGAAGTACCTCCTCGCGGCTCACCCGGTGCGGCACCCCGGTCGTGCCGGCGGCCACCTCGAGCCGCCAGGCGCAGAGCTCGGTGCTGCCGGACGAGGGCGCGACGAAGGAGTTGAAGGTGGCGCCGTGCAGCTGGTGCGCGACGGCGTCGTGCTCGCGGACGACTGGCATGTCGATCCCTTCGAAAGGTAGTCAAGCTGCTTGACGAAATAGTCCAGCAGCTTGACCAAGCTGTCAAACTGCTTTCCGTGGAACGTGACCTCCTCGACCTTCCGGTGCTGCTGCTCAGCGCGGCCCGCGCGCTGGTGGACGGCATCGACGCCGGCGTGCGGGCCCGAGGCTTCGACGACCTGCGCCCGGCGCACGGCTTCGCGTTCGTGCGCCTCGCCGGCGACGGCGCGACGGTCGGGCAGCTCGCCGAGCACCTGAACGTGACGAAGCAGGCGGCCAGCCAGATGATCGAGGAGCTGGTGACCAAGGGCTACGTGACGCGGCGACCGCACCCGGACGACGCCCGCGCGCGGCTGGTCGTGCTCACCCCGAAGGGCTGGGCCTGCACCCGCGCGGCCGACGAGGCGGCGACCGAGCTGCTGCGCCCCTGGGCGGCCGCCCTGGGACCCGAACGCCTGGCGGCGCTGCGCGCGGACCTCGCCCGGCTGGGCACCCCCGGCCGGGTGCGCCCGATCTGGTGACCGCCGGCCCGATTGGTTTCCGGCACGCGCGGCGTACACCTCGCATGGACAGAGAACTTCGGGAAGCGGTCGCCGCGGAGCGGCGCGAACAGGCCGAGCTGCTCGCCGGCCTACGGCCGGAACAGTGGGACGCGCCGACCCTGTGCGCGGGCTGGCGGGTCCGCGAGGTCGTCGCACACACCACCATGCCGTTCCGGACGTCGTTGGGCCGGACCGTGCTGGAGCTGGCGCGGGCACGCGGAGACGTCAACCGCATGGCGGACCGCTGCGCGCGCCGCGACGCCGCCCGGCTCTCGGACCGGGAGCTGCTGGCCGCGCTGCGCGACAACATCGACCACCCGTGGACCCCACCGGGCGGCGGCGCGCGCGGCGCGCTCTCCCACGACGTCATCCACGGCCTCGACATCACAGTCGGCCTGGGCCTGGACCGGCGGGTACCCCCGGAGCGGGTCGGCCTGGTGCTGGCCGGCCTGAGCCCGAGAAACATCGCATTCTTCGGCACCGACCTCGACGGCATCGCCCTGCAGGCGACCGACCTCGACTGGAGCTACGGCACCGGCACACCGGTCCGGGGCACCGCACAGGACCTGCTACTGGTCCTCTGCGGCCGCCACCTACCCCCAGGCCGGCTCACCCCACCACCGCCGGCACGCGAGCCGGACCAGGCGCGATAACGAAAGGAGGGGCGGCGCCGCGTGCGGCCCCGCCCCTCCTTTCGTGTCTGCTGTGGTCAGCCGCGTTCGATCAGGTGGCCGATGATCTGCGGACCCATCAGGACCGCCTCGCCGGAGCCGTCGCGGCGGCCGTCCGGGTCCGGCAGCTCCACCGGGTCGCCGTTTCTGCTCGCGCCGACCGGGCGGGTGCCCACCCAGGCCAGCTCGAGCCGGGACTCGCCCTTGAGGAAGCGCTGCACCCGGACGCCGCCGGTGGCCCGGCCCTTAGCCGGGTAGGACGCGAACGGGGTCACCTTGACCTGGGTGCCGGTCGAGGTCACCACCATCGGTTCGCCGTGCTGCGGGTCCGTCGTGTCCACCACGTTGAACGAGACCACGTCGGCGTCCGCCGACAGGCTCATGCCCGCCATGCCGCCGCCCTTGAGGCCCTGCGGGCGGACCAGCTTCGCGGGGAAACGCAGCATCGAGGCGTCCGAGGAGACGAAGGCCAGCGACTCCGCACCGTCGGTCAGCCAGGCCGCGCCGAGCACCTCGTCGCCGTCCTTGAGGGTGATGACCTCGAACTCGTCCGAGCGGACCGGCCACTCCGGCGAGCAGACCTTGACCACGCCGAGCCGGGTGCCCAGCGCCAGGCCCGGCGAGCCGTCGGCGCCGAGCGGGGCGAGGCCGACCACTCGCTCGCCCGGCGCCAGCGGGATCAGCTCCGAGGCCGACATGCCGCCGCGCACCGACACCGTGCCGGACTGCTCCGGCAGCACCGGCAGCGGCAGCACGTCCGTCTTGAACGCCCGGCCCGCGCTGGTCACCAGCAGCACCCGGCCGCGGGCGGTCGAGTGGACCATGGCGCGGACCGCGTCGTGCTTCACCCGGCCGCTGCGCCGGCGCGCCTCGATCGTCTCCTCGCTCTCCGCCGCGGTGCGCGCGATCAGCCCGGTCGCGGAGAGGATCACCTGGCACGGGTCGTCCGCGACCTCCAGCGGACCGGCCGGCACGGACGCCGCGAGGACCTCCTTGAGGTCGCCGTCGATCAGCGTGGTGCGGCGCGGCCCGCCGAACTCCGCCGCCACCGCCGCGAGCTCGTCGGAGACGACCTGCTTGAGCACGTCGTCGTTGTCGAGAATCCGGCTCAGCTCGGCGATCTCCCCGCGCAGGCGCTCCTGCTCGGTCTCGAGCTCGATCCGGTCGAAGCGGGTGAGCCGCCGCAGCGGGGTGTCCAGGATGTACGTCGCCTGAATGTCGGTGAGGCCGAACTCGCTCATCAGGCCGTCCTTGGCGGCCGCGGCGTCGTCACTGCCGCGGATGATCGCCACCACCCGATCGATGTCGATGAGCGCGATGAGCAGCCCGTCGACCAGGTGCAGCCGGTCCTGCCGCTTGGTACGCCGATGCGTGGTGCGCCGGGTGACCACCTCGTAGCGGTGCGCCAGGAACACCTCGAGCAGCGCCTTGAGCCCCAGCGTCCGCGGCTGGCCGTCGACCAGCACCAGGTTGTTGATGCCGAACGACGACTCCAGCGGTGTCAGCCGATAGAGGTCGGCGAGCAGGGCCTGCGGGTTGACGCCGACCTTGCACTCGATGACCAGGCGGATGCCGTGCTCGCGGTCGGTGAGGTCCTTGACGTCGGCGATGCCCTGCAGCCGGGCCGGCTGGCGCTGACCCTTGCGCGGCCCGGACGTGATGAGCTTGCCCTTCACCTCATCGGTGATCGCCTCGATGATCTTCTCGGTGCCGACGCCGTACGGCAGCTCGACCACGGTGATCGCCTGGCGGCCGCGACCGCCCTCGAGGGGCCCGGTCTGCGCGCGGGCCCGCATCCGCACCACGCCCCGGCCGGTCTCGTATGCCCGGCGAACCTCGTCGAGGCCGAGCAGCTGACCGGCGGTGGGCAGGTCGGGTCCGGGCACGAAGCGCATGAGCGCGTCGAGGTCGGCCTCGGGATCCGTGATCAGGTGCCGGGTCGCCGCGACGACCTCGCCCAGGTTGTGCGGGATCATGTTGGTCGCCATGCCGACCGCGATCCCGGACGTGCCGTTGACCAGCAGGTTGGGGAAGGCCGCGGGCAACACCCGGGGCTCCTGCTCGGACCCGTCGTAGTTGGCCTTGAAGTCGACAGTGCCCTCGCCGAGCTCACCGACCAGCAACATCGCCTCACGCGACATCCGGGCCTCGGTGTAACGCGATGCGGCCGGCCCGTCGTCCGGGGACCCGAAGTTCCCGTGCCCGTCGATCAGCGGCGCATTCAGCGAGAAGCCCTGCGCCAGACGCACCATCGCGTCATAAATCGCCAGGTCGCCGTGCGGATGGTACTTGCCCATGCAGTCACCCACGACGCGGGCGGACTTCACGTAGGGGCGGTCGGGGCGGTGGCCCTGTTCCTGCATGGACCAGAGGATGCGGCGGTGGACGGGTTTGAGGCCGTCGCGGGCGTCCGGGAGGGCGCGGGAGTGGATGACCGAGTACGCGTACTCCAGGTAGGAGTCCTCGACCTCGGTGGTGAGCGAGTTGTCGATGACCCTGGCGCCGGCCTGGTCGAAGGCCGACAGGTCCACCCGGGACGTTTCGTTCTTTCGGCGTGCCATGTCTGAAGGCCCCTCAGGCGTCGATCGTCTCGTGGTCGATGCGGCCGGCGGCCTCGATCAACCAGTTCCTGCGCGGTTCCACCCGCTCACCCATCAGCAGTTCGAGCGTGGCCTCGGCCTGCTCGGCGTCGTCGATGGTGATGCGCCGGACGGTGCGGGTCGCCGGGTTCATCGTGGTGTCCCACAGCTCGTCGGCGTCCATCTCGCCGAGGCCCTTGAACCGGGGCACCGGCTTGACCACGGACTTGCCGGACTGTTCGAGCCGGCCGACGGTCCGCTCCATCTCCTGCTGCGTGTAGGTGTAGAGGGTCTCGGCGTTGCGGCCCTTGGTGACGACCTTGTGCAGCGGGGGCATGGCGGCGAACAGCCGGCCCTGCTCGATCACCGGGCGCATGTACTTGGCGAACAGCGTGATCAGCAGCGTGCGGATGTGCGAGCCGTCGACGTCCGCGTCCGCCATGATCATGACGCGGCCGTAGCGCATCGTGCTCATGTCGAAGGTGCGCCCGGAGCCGGCGCCGAGCACCTGCACGATGGCCGAGCACTCGACGTTGTCGAGGACCTGCTGCAGGCTGGCCTTCTGCACGTTGAGGATCTTGCCGCGGATCGGCAGCAGGGCCTGGTATTCCGAGCTGCGGGCCATCCGTGCGGTGCCGAGCGCGCTGTCGCCCTCGACGATGTAGAGCTCGCTGCGGCCGATGCCGGTGGAGCGGCAGTCGACCAGCTTGGGCGGCATCGAGGCGCCCTCGAGCGCGGTCTTGCGGCGGGCCGCGTCCTTCTGCTGTTTCTGGGTCAGGCGCACCCGGGCCGCGTCGACGACCTTCTGCAGGACCGTGCGGGCCTCGGTCTTGGTGCGCCGGTCGTCGATCCAGGCCTTGAGGTGCTGCTCGACCAGGGTCTGCAGCACCCGGGTGATGCCGGCGGTGGAGAGCTCGTCCTTGGTCTGCGAGGTGAACTGCGGCTCGGGCACCCGGACGTGGATGACCGCGGTCATGCCCTCGAGCAGGTCGTCGAGGACCGGCGGGTCCTCCTTGGGCTTGAGCAGGCCGCGGGCGTTGCGGATCGCGTCGGTCAGGGCGCGGACCATGGCCCGCTCGAAGCCCTTGCGGTGGGTGCCGCCGTGCACGTTGCGGATGGTGTTGGTGAAGCATTCGACCGTGCGGTCGTAGCCGGTGCCCCAGCGGAACGCGATCTCGACCTGCGCGTGGCGCACGACGTTGGCCTGCATGACGCCGTTGGCGTCCGCGGCGTTCTCCTTGTAGGTGCCCTCGCCGGTGATCATCAGGATCCCGGATACCGGCTTTTCACCCGACGGAGTGAGGAACTCCACCATGTCGGTGAGGCCCTGCGGGTAGTGGAACTTCTCCTCGACCGGCTCCTCGCCGGTCTCGTCGCGCAGCACGTAGGCCACGCCGGGCACGAGGAAGGCGGTGTTGCGCAGCTTGGCCTTGACGGTGTCGAGGTCCAGGCGCGCGCCGGCCTCGAAGTAGCGGGCGTCGTACCAGTAGCGGATCGAGGTGCCGTCGCGCTCGCCGCGCTTCATCCGGCGGATCACGCGCAGGCCGGACTCGGGCACGAAGGCCGCGTCGGGGCCGGGGCCGGCGAAGACGCCGGGCACGCCGCGGCGGAAGGAGATCTCGTGCACCTTGCCGTCGCGCCTGACCGTCACGTCGAAGCGCAGCGACAGCGCGTTGACCGCGGAGGCGCCGACGCCGTGCAGGCCGCCCGAGGTCTTGTAGCCGGAGCCGCCGAACTTGCCGCCGGCGTGCAGCCGGGTCAGCACCAGCTCGACGCCGTTGAGGCCGGACTTGGCGTTGATGTCCGTCGGGATGCCGCGGCCGTCGTCGTCGACCTGCACCGAGCCGTCGGCGTGCAGGATGACCGCGACGTGGTCGGCGTGGCCGCCGACGCCCTCGTCGGTGGCGTTGTCGATGATCTCGTTGGCGAGGTGGTTGACGCCACGGCTGTCGGTGGAGCCGATGTACATGCCCGGGCGCTTGCGGACAGCGTCGAGTCCTTCGAGGTGCGTGAGGTCATCAGCCCCGTAGAGGATCTCTGGTTGCGCAGTCACGAAGCACTACTCCCGGCGATGGCGGCTGTCAACGACGCGGCGAGCCTACCGGGCTGGTACGACGACTTCTTGTGAGGCCGACTGCGTGCGTCACGACATAACAGCGACGAAAGGGACGAATCCTACTGGTCGTGAGCCACGACACGGTTGCGGCCGGCCTGCTTGGCCTCGTAGAGCCCGGCGTCGGCCCGCCCCAGCAGCGTGTCGGGGGTCGCGTCCTCGGGGCGCAGCCGGGCCAGCCCGATGCTGATCGTGACCGGGATCGGCCCGGACCTGGTGTCGATCGGCGAGCCGCCGACCACCGCGCGCAGCTCCTCCGCGAGGGTGGGGCCGGACGTGTCGACGCCGGGCAGCAGCACCGCGAACTCCTCGCCGCCGTACCGGGCGACCAGGCCGTCGGTCGGCAGCCCGACGAGCAGCCGGCCGACGACACCCTTGATCACGTCGTCGCCGGTCTGGTGCCCGTACGCGTCGTTGATCCGCTTGAAGTGGTCGATGTCGACCATCAGGGCGGTCACCGGGCCGTCCTTGGCCCGAGCCACGGTCAGCGAGCGCTCGGCGAGTTCGAAGAACCGCCGGCGGTTCGCCACGCCGGTGAGGCTGTCCGTGGTGGCCAGCTCGTTCACCCGGCTGAACAGCCGGGCGTTGTCGTAGGCGACCATGCCTTGGCCGACCAGCGCGGCCGCCACGCCGAGGTCCGCGGCCGCGTAGGCGCCCGGGCGGTCGGAGGCGAGCACCAGCACGCCGACCGCGCCGTTGCGGTCGTCGAGGGTGACCGCGAGCCAGCTCTGGCCGGTCGAGTCGTCCAGCGAGCCGGCCCAGGGCGGCGTGCCCGAGAGCATGTCCGCCTGCCGGTGCTCCAGCAGCGCCCGCAGCTCCGGGTGGTCGTCCAGGGTCAGGGTCAGCGGCACCGGCCCGCCGTGCACGGTGACCTCGGCCGAGGCCGACGTGCCGAGGATCAGCCAGCCGCGGTTGGCGCCGGGCGTCTGCCGGGCGGTGAGCAGCAGCCGGCGCAGCACCAGCTCCGGGTCGAGCGTGCCGGTGAGCCGGGCCATCGCGCGGCGCAGCGTCTCGGCGATGTCGCGCTGCCGGTTGGCGGCGGCCACCGCGACCTCGAGCTGGGCGGCGCGGGCCGTCTCCAGGCCGACGGCGATGTGGTGGGTGATCGCGGTGAGCACGTCGGCGTCGTCGACGTTGAAGACGCCCTTGGCGACCCGGCTGTCCAGGTAGACGACGCCGAGCAGGCGGTCGTCCAGCTCGAGCGGCGCGACCAGGATGCTGCGCAGGCCGAACTGGACCACGCTCTGCGCGCCGAGTGCCGCGCCCTCCTCGGTGCCGGTGACCACGAGCGGCTGGCGGCTGTGCCGGACCCGGTCGACCACTGTCGCGCTGTATCCGGCGAGCTCGGCCAGGTCGCGGCCGGCGGCGTCGCGCCCGACGTACGGCGCGAGCACCTGCGACTCGGCGTCCATCAGGAACAGGATGGCGCGCTCGGCGCCGAGCAGCCGGGTGGTCTCGTCCAGCGCGACCCGGGTCAGCCGCTCCGGGTCGCTGAGCCGCGACGCCGCGAGGCTGAGCTGCTCGAGGGCGGCCCAGCGCTGCCCGGCCCGGTCCCGCGCGGCCACGACGGGCACGCGGTTGCGGCGCCCGGTGTCGAGCCCGAACTCGGCGGCGACCCGGCGCGCGCGGTGCGGCCAGCCCTGCGCCTCGGCGATGCCCGCGGCCATCCGCGCCTGCCGCTCGGCCTCGCCGGTGCTGCCGGTCGCGGCGAGCGCGCGGGCCCGTACGAGGGCTGCCTCGAAGGCCGGCAGCGGCGCGTCCACCCGGCGCAGCAGCGGCTCCGCCTTGGCGAGCAGGTCGAGCGCGGCCTCGCCGCGCTCGGGGTCGAGCGCGAGCAGGGCCGCCCGGGCGATCTGGTGGTGCGCGGCGATGATCGGGCGGCGGGTGATCCGGCCGAGGGCGGCGACGGCGGCGCGGGCGGTCTCCACCGCGGCCTCGCGGTCCTCCGGCGCGGCCCGGCGGGCCTGCTCCAGCCGGCCGTACGCGAGGCAGACGTAGTAGCCCTGCTGCGCCGGGAGCAGGTCGATGGGGCGCACCCCGAACCCGTCGAACTCGGCGACGGCGTCGTTGAAGGCGGGACCGAGGTCGTCGCGCTCGACGGCGGCGAGCAGCCGTGCGGTGAGGGTGTGGATGACCTCGTGGATGCCCTTCGGCCGGTCGTCGGCGCGGGCCAGGGTCGCGAGCGCCTCGCCGGCCCGTCCGCGCAGCGCCAGCAGGCCCGCGTCGACCGCGACGACGGCGCTGCGGTCGGCGTGCCCGCCGGCGTCCAGGCAGCGCTGCCGGCCGGGCCGCGCGGCGTCGGCGACGCCGATCTCGCCGCGCAGCACCCAGTCCCAGCCCAGCACGGTGTAGCAGTCCAGGATCAGCCCGACGTCGAGGAAGCGCTCGCGCTCGGCCAGCACCTGCCCGATCCGCTCGCCGGAGTCGCCGCCGCTGCCGTGGTAGGCGATGCCGGTCATCCAGTCGATCCGGGCGACCAGCGTGGGGTCGCCGAGCTCGTGCGCCATGCTCAGCGCGCTCGCGGTGATCCGGTCGGAGGTCTTCTGCAGGCCGATCATGCGCAGCGCGAGGGTCAGCGCGACCAGGTCACGGGCCCGCTCGGCGGAGCGCCCGAGCCGGCTGGCCGGGTGCATCATCCGCATGCCGTACAGCAGGGACCGCAGCGGCTTCATGGTCCGTACGCTGCCGGAGGCGCCGTAGTGGTAGAGCGTCGACTGCAGCCGCAGGCGCTCGCGGTACGCGCCCTTGGCGGTGCCGTAGCCGAGCCGGGTGATCCGGATCAGGCAGCCGACGATGAGCAGCCAGAGGCTGGTCAGGGCGGACAGCACCGGGTTGGCGGGCAGCGGGCGGCCGAGCTCGGCCAGGCCCTCCTCGACGGCGCGCAGCTGCTCGGCGCCGCCCCAGTTGCTCTCGTGCACCCGGGCGAGCATCAGGTGTACGTGCGCCCGCTCGGTGGGGTCGGCCGACTTCTCCAGCGCGGCGGTGAACGTGGCGATCGCCTCGTCGAAGCGGCCGTTCTGGTGGTAGGCGGTGCCGAGCAGCTGGAGGAACCCGCTGCCGAGGGCGATGCCGGCCGCCTCGGCGGCCTCCGCGGCGTAGTCGAGGTAGATCAGTGCCGTGTCCGGCGCGTGGTCGGCGAGCGCGCGGGCGCCGGCCGCGTGGCCGGCGCGCACCATCCGGTCCGGGTCGTGGCTCGGGTCGCCCAGCGCGCAGTGCCGCGCGAGGGCGTAGACGTCGGCGTCCGGCGTACCGTCCAGGACGTCGGCGATCCGCTGGTGGAGGGTCTGCAGTTCCTGGTCGGGTATGCCGTCCAGGAGCGCGATGCGGATGCTGTCGTGCAGGAAGCGGTGCACACCGTCGCGGTGCTCGACCAGTCCGCGGCGGACCGCGTCGGAGAGCACGTCGAGCACGCGCCGGCGGTCAACGCCCGCGACCTCGGCCACCAGGGCGGGCGCGAACGAGGTGCCGACGACGCCGGCCACCCGCAGCAGGCGACGGCTCTCCTGGTCGAGTTCGCCCATCCGGCGCAGCACCAGCTGCGCCGAGTCGGCGGGCAGCGCCAGATCGCGGATGCCGGCCGCGTCGATCTGCCAGACACCCCAGTCGGGCAGGAGCAGCCCCGCGTCCATCACGGCCTTGGCGTACGCCAGGGTGACGAACGGGTTCCCGCCGGTGAGCATGGCGATCATCTCGGCGCTGTCGGCGTCGATGCGGTTGCCGCCGGAGAGCGACTCGATGAGGGTGCCGACGTCCTCGGCGGGCAGGGGCGGCAGCGTCACGTCGGTGTCGCGGGCCGGGCCGAGGCGGGCCAGGGTGGCCGCCGTCTCGGGTGCGGCCTCGTCGTCGCGGGCGGTGGCGAGCACCAGCAGCGGCACGCCCGACAGGTCCGTCGCGAGCTTCTCGAGCACGCGGACCGTGCCGTCGTCGTACCAGCGGACGTCGTCGAGGTGCAGCAGCACCGGGCCCGCGCCCCGGGCCACGCCGGTGAGCAGGTCCGCGACGGCGGCCGAGTGCCGCTCCAGGCCGATCTCGCCGGCCACCTCCGGCACGCCGAGCAGCTCGGCCAGCACCGGCGACAGGCTGGTGACCAGGGCGGCGCCCTGCCCGGCCGCGGAACGCAGCAGGGCGGCGGCGGCGGCCCGGCCGCCGGGCTCGCCCAGCAGGCCGCGCACGTACTCGTCGACCGCGGCGCGGATCGGCGCCATCGGCCGGCGTTCGCTCGGCGTGGCGCTGCCGCGCAGCAGGATGCCGCCGGCGGCGGTGACCGCCGCGCCGAGCTCGGCGGCGAGGCGGCTCTTGCCGGACCCGGCCGGGCCGTGCAGCACCGCGATGCCGCCGCGGCCGGCGGCCGCGTCGGCCCAGCGCGCGCGCAGGGTCTCCAGCTCGGCGTCGCGGCCGGTCAGCGGCGCCTGGCCGATGACGGTCGGCCCGTCGTTGAGCGCCAGCGGGAAGATCGCGTCGGGCTCGAGGGCGAGCCGGCGCAGGTCGGCGAGCAGCCCGCGGGCGCCCTGGTAACGGTCGTCGGGGTCCTTGGCGAGCAGCCGGACGATCACCGCGGCGAACGACGCGCTCAGGCCGGGCGCGAGGGCCCGGGGGTCCGGCACGGACGCCGTGGCGTGCAGGTGCAGCAGCTCGCCGACGTCGGAGGCGGCGAACGGCGGGGCGCCGGTGACGCACTCGAACAGCACCGCGCCCAGCGCGTACAGGTCGGAGCGGGCGTCGACCGGCCGGTTCAGCATGCCGGCCTGCTCCGGGGCGCTGTAGGTCAGCGTGCCGGCGATCGGGTCGGCGGGACCGGTGAGGCCGCCGGGCGGCGCGTCGGAGGCGCGGGTGGCCAGCCCGAAGTCGACCAGCCGGGCCGCGCCCTGCGGCGTGACGATGATGTTCTCGGGCTTGACGTCGCGGTGCACGAGGTCGTACTCGTGCGCCGCGCGTAGGGCGGCGGCGATGTCGGCGCCGATCTGCACGGCGGTCCGCTCGCGGATCGGGCCCCGGGCCAGCCGGGCGGCGAGCGTGTCGCCCTCGATCAGCTCCATCACCGCGTACGGGCGCCCGCCGGCCATGCCGACCTTGTGCACGCGGGGCAGCCCGGGGCTCACGATGGCGGCGAGCAGCGCGCTCTGCCGGCGGAACTCCTGCGCCTGATCGGGGTGCTGCGCGGCGTCGTGGCGCAGCAGCCGCAGGGCGTACTCGCGGCCGCGGTAGCGGACCCGGTGCACGACGGCCTGGGCGCCGCGGCCGATCTCGCCCAGCACCTCGAGCCCGGCGGCATCGCCGGGCTCGAACTGGATCTGCTCCGGCTCTGCCGGCAGCGATGGCGAGACACCCACGGCTGCTCTATCGGCGCGCGCCAGGCGCGCTGAAGGATTGTCAGCCGCACGCCTGCAGTGCGCGCCCGGCGGCCGGGATCTGCGGATGCAGCGCCCGCCACAGCTCCACCGGCGCCGCCTTGCCGGCCACGGACACCGGCGGCATCTCCTGGTAGGCCACCGCGGCGTCGGTGACGTCGCGGGTCGTGGCGCAGACCACGACCGTGTCGTGCGGCGCGTACGCCTGCAGCCGCGACGCCGTGCTCACGACGCTGCCGCTGACCATGCCATAGCCGCCGTCGCGGGTCTGTTCCAGGTCGACGATGGCGTCGCCGGTGGCCAGCCCGACCCGGGTCCGCACCGGGAACCGGCCGGCCATGAGGCGCCCCCGCAGCGCCTCCTGCACCCGCAGGCCCGCACGCACCGCGCTCGCCGCCGCGCAGGCGACCCCGTCCGGGGTGCCGGCGTCCGGGCCGAGCGCGCCGAACACCGCCATCACCGCGTCCCCGATGAACTTCTCCACGACCCCGCCGGCGGCGCGCACCGCGGCGGAGACCGTCGCGAAGTAGTCGACCTGAAGATCCCGTACGTCCGCGCAGTCCAGTTCGTCGACGATGCTGGTGAACCCGACGATGTCGACGAAAAGCACCGTCACAGCCTGTCGCCGGCATCTGATGCCGGTCGCCGTTCTGTTCATGCCCACGCTCCTTCGCCGCCTTGGCGAGGAGAACGGTGCCATTCCGGCGCGAGCGGCGGATCTGCAAAATGACGTATCTGTGACAGCCCGCCGACAGTCGAATTTGTGACGCAGAACCGTCCGAACCGACGAGAACCTGGTACCGGAATGGGCACTAGGCTGCCACGCATGGCCAGCGAGGGGGACGACGCGCCACTTGTCGGACGTACCGGCATTTTGACCGAGCTGCGCACGGACCTGCTGGACGCGGGGCCCGGCGGGACCTCGGCGGTGTTCGTCACCGGCGAGAGCGGCGTCGGCAAGAGCCGCCTGCTCACCGAGACCGCGGACGCGCTGCGCGGCTCCGGCATCGCCGTGCTCTCCGGCACCTGCCTGGACATCGGCGACGCCTCTCCCCTGCACCCGGTCCTGCAGGCGCTGCGGCGCGCCGGCGTGCACACCGAGCCCGGCCCGGCCGACGCCGGCGCACAGGACGGCGCGGGCGCCCTGCTCGAACGGGTCTCCCAGCAGCTGCGCTCGCTCGCCCAGGGCCGCCGGCTCCTGCTGGTCCTCGACGACCTGCAGTGGGCCGACCGCAGCACCCGTCAGCTGCTGCTCTACCTGCTGGCCGGCCTCGGCGAGCTCAACCTGTCGGTGCTGGCCGCGGTCCGGGCCGAGTCGCTGCACGGGTCGCATCCGCTGCGCCGGGTGCTCGCCGAGCTGCGCCGGCTGCGCTCCGTACGCGTGCTGGACCTGGCCCCGCTCGACCGCGACGCGACCGGTGAGCTGGTCGCCGCGATCGCCGGGACGGACGTCGCGGCCGAGGACACCGAGCGGGTCTTCAAGCGCAGCGGCGGCAACCCGTTCGTGGTCGAGGAGCTGGCCCGCGACCTGCGGGACGGCCGGGTCGAGCTCTCCGACACGCTGCGCGAGATCTTCCTCTCCCGCGTCGACGAGCTGCCCCCGCACGCGCACGAGGTGGTGCACGCGGTCGCGGCCGGCGTCGAGCCGGTCGAGCACGCCCTGCTCGCCCGGGTGCTGCCGCTGCCCGAGTCCGAGCTGATCGAGGCGGTCCGGGCCGCGGTCGCGCACCGCTTCGTGACCAGCGCCGGCGACGGTTACCGGCTGCGCCACCGGGTCGTCGCCGAGGTCCTCGAGCACGAGGTGCTGCCGGCCGAGAGCGCGGCCCGGCACCGCCGTTACGCGGAGGCGCTGGATGCCGCGCCGGGCGGGCCGGACCACGCCCGGCTCGCACACCACTGGCGCCAGGCCGGCGAGCCCGAACGCGCGCTGCCGTCGGTCATCGCCGCCGCCCGCGACGCCGAGCTGATGTACGGCTACGCCGAGTCGCACCGCCAGTGGACCCTCGCCCTCGAGCTGACCGGCGACGACGCGCCGCAGCGCACCGAGCTGCTGGCGAGCGCCGCCGAGGCCGCGCACCGCTGCGGCGAGCACCAGCGCGCCCTGACCCGCATCGAGGAGCTGGCCGCGCGCCCCGACGGCCCCGGCGAGTGCGAGCTCCACCTGCGCCGGGCCCGCTACCTGGCGGCGGCCGGGCGGTCGGCCACCGCGGAGACCGAGTACGAACGCGCGCTCGCGACGCAGGCCTGCACGCAGCAGGAGAAGGCCAGCGCGGCGGCGAACCTGGCCGAGCTGCTGTTGCACCTGGGCCGCTACGCCGACGCCGGCGCCCGCGCCCGCGAGGCCCTCGAGCTGGCCGAGCGCGCCGACGGCTCGACCGCGGACCTGGTACGCGCCAGCGCCGCGCTCGGCTTCAGCCTGGCCTTCCGCGAGGACCCCGACGCCGGGCTCGCGGTGATCCGGCAGGCCGTCGAGATCGCCGAGCGCTCGGGCCACCCGGACGACGTCGGCTGCGCCTACCTGCACCTGGCGGAGCTGCTCACCGGGCCGCTGAACAGCGTCGAGGAGGGCGTGCTCGTCGCGCGCCGGGGTGCCGCGAAGCTGGCCGCGATCGGACAGGGCCGCACCTACCAGACCCGGCTGCTGGCGATCGCCGCGAACGGGCTCTTCCGGGTCGGCGACTGGGCCGAGGCCGAGCGGGTGCTCGAGACCGCGATGCGGCACCGCCCGTCCGGCGCGGACGCCGTCGAGCTGCTGCTCTCCCGGTGCCGGCTGTGGGTCGGCTTCGGCGACGTCGAGCAGGCGGACCGGGACCTGGACGCCGTCGCCACCATCCTGGCCGGCGGCGGCGCCCGGCACGTGATGCCGATGCTGACGCTGCGCGCCGGCCTGGCCATGTGGCAGGGCCGGCACGCCGACGCGCGGGCGGCCGTGCAGCGCGGCCTGACCGAGACCCGCTCCGACGACCTGGTGCTGCTCGGGGTGCTGGCCTGGCACGGCCTGCGCGCCGAGGCCGAGGCGCAGGCCGGCGGCGCGGTCCCGGTCGACCCGGGCGCGGTCCGGCGGCTGCAGGTCGTGGTGGAGCGGCTGGGCCGGGGCGCGGGCAGCGCGGCGCCGGCGGTCCGCGCCGTGGTCGACGGCTACCTGGACCTGTGCGCGGCCGAGCAGAGCCGGATCGACGAGCGCAACGACCCCGACCTGTGGGCAAAGGCCGCCACGTCGTGGGACCGGCGCAAGCAGCCCTACCCGGCGGCGTATTCGCGGCTGCGGCAGGCCGAGGCGTCGTTCGCGCGCCGGCCGAGCCGGTCCGCGCGGGCCCGGGCGGCGGCGACGGCGGCGCTGCGTGAGGCGTACGCGACGACGCGGGCGATGGGCGCCAAGCCGCTCGCGGCCGAGATAACCACGGTGGCGACCCGGGCCCGGGTCGCGCTGACCGGCGACGAGGACACCGTTCCGCACCCCCCGCCGGGCCCCGAACCCGACGACGAGCTGGGCGCGCTCACCGACCGCGAGCGCGAGGTGCTGGTGGCGGTGGCCGAGGGGCTGACCAACCGGGAGATCGGCCAGAAGCTGTTCATCAGCGAGCGCACGGTCGGCGTCCATGTCGGGCACATCTTCGACAAGCTCCAGGTCCGCACCCGGGTGCAGGCCAGCCGGGTCTACCTACGGGCGGCGTGACCGTTTCGTTATCCGCGTACCCGGAATACGTCGTTCTACCGATCCCCTCGTACGTCGCCGATGGAAGGCTGGCTCTCGTTCGGGGGAGCACCGCCCGGCGCCCGGCAACGCCGGGCGGTGCTGGAGGGCCTCCGCCGGGAAGTTTCGTGTGTGGAGGACCGCTATGACCGCCGACTCCGTCTGGGGCCCCGTCCAACGGGAAATGGCCGCCGTGCTGGCCGGACACCCGGACGACGTGCCCGCCGTGGTCGACCAGCTCACGAAGCTCCAGGACGTGCTGATGCGGGTGCCTCCGCTGCTCGCCGGCAATCCGCTCGCCGACTTCAACAAGCTCTATCTGACCATCACGACGAACGTGCTCGAGCGCCTGTACGCCGGCCGGTTCGCCGACCCGGCGTTCCTGGCCCGGCTGGACGTCGAGTTCGCGGCCCGCTACTTCGACGCCCTGCGCCAGTGGTCGGACGCGAGCAGCGGTTGCCCGCGCGCCTGGACCGTGCTGTTCCACCGCATACCGGGGCCGGACGCCCGGCCGCTGCCGTCGGCGGCCGCCGGCGTCAACGCGCACATCAACTACGACCTGCCGTTCGCGCTGGTGACCACGTTCGACCACCTGGGCTCGGACCCGGTCGACGACAGCGACCAGCACCACGACTACCTGCAGATCAACGACATCTTCGCCGAGTCCATCCCGGGGCTGCGCCGCGGCATGCTGGAGAAGTGGCAGCTGATCATCGACATGATGAACGGCGACCTGGACGACTGGTGGCAGGGCGAGCTGATCGAGTACACCCGCAACGTGGCCTGGCGCAACGCGCAGCGGCTCTGGGCGGTCCGCCACGACCTGCAGGCGCTGGCGCGGGAGCGGGGCCGCCTGGACGGCACCGCGGAGAGCTTCGGCAAGCTGCTGCTGTCACCGATGGGCGCGATCCTCCAGTAGCCCGACGACTTTCCTCGAGGGGGGCATGGGAAGGGTCCGCGCTTGTCCAAGAGCGCGGGCCCTTCTCATCGGAGGAGTCGCTACTTGACGGCGACGAGGCGGGCCACGTTCTTGTCGCCGTCCTTGGCGCCGGCCACCCCGACCTCCGCGCCGGTCTTGATCGCCGCGGGGTCGACGGCCTTGCGGTCCTGCACGACCTTGAGCTTGTCGCCCAGGGTCCAGGTCAGGGCGAAGCCGTCGGACGACTTGACGCTCACGGTGCCGTCGCCGACGGCGGTGACGGTGCCGCGCTGCACCACGACCGTCCGCACGCCGTCCTTGCCCTGCACCGTCAGCTCGCCGTGCAGCGTGTTCTTGCGCAGGAACCGGCGGACGCCGGGATGCCGGCGCCCCTTGTCCTCTCCCGGTCCGGCCGAGACCGGCGCGGGCTCGGCCTCCAGCCCGGTCTCCAGGCCGACCGCCTGCAGCGCGAAAGCCTCATCGGCGACGTCGGCGATGCTCGCCGGTGCGGCGCCGGAGGTGCCGGCCCCGCAGGCGGTGAGCGCGAGCAGGGAGGTCAGGCCCAGCGTGGTCAGGGTCAGCGCGATTCGGGAACGTGTCATGCCGATCAGATTGCGCCGGCGTTGCACGGGCCGGATCAGCGTCATGTTCGGGCTGTGTAAGGAAGCGTCACGGTGAACATCGCGCCGCCCTCGGGCGCGTGGCCGGCGGCGATCTCGCCGCCGAGCCGGCCGACCAGCCGGGCGGCGAGTGCCAGGCCGAGGCCGCTGCCGGTCTTGCGGATGCCCCGGTAGCGCCGGTGCAGGGCGCCGCGCTGGAAGGCCACGGACAGGTCCTCGTCGGTGAAGCCGGGGCCGCCGTCGCGGATCTCGACCACCCCGCCGTGCTCGCCGGCGCGCACCGCGAGCACGAGCGGGGCGCCGGCCGGCACCACCCGCAGCGCGTTCTCGCAGAGCCCGTCGATGACCTGGCGGATCCGGCCGGGATCGGTGTCGACCGGGATCGGCGCCGACGGCAGCTCGGTGAGCAGCCGCGGCCCGTCCGGCACGCAGCGCGTGGCCCACGCCTCGGCGGCGGAGCCGACCAGGTCGACCAGGTCCACCGGCACCACGTCGACCGGCAGGTCCGCGGCCTCGAGCCGGGCGAGCACCAGCAGGTCCGAGATGAGCCGGTCGAGCCGGTCCGCCTCGGCGAGCATGGTCTCCCCCGCGCGCGGCGCGCCTTCGGCGCCGATGACACCGTCGGCCAGCGCCTCCGCATACCCCCGGATGGTGGACAGGGGCGTGCGCAGCTCGTGCGAGACCGAGAGCAGGAAGTCGCGCTCGCGGCCCTCGCTGATCTGCAGCGCCGCGCCGAGCTGGTTGAGCGCCGAGGCCAGCTCGGCGACCTCCTCGGGCGGCCGGACGGCGAGGCGCACGGACCGGTCGCCGGCCGACAGCAGGCCCGCGGCCACCGCGGCGTGGCGCAGCGGCCGGGCGATGAAGCGGGCCAGCAGCGCGCCGGCGAGCACGCCGCCGAGCAGGCCGGCGAGCAGCGCGAGCCAGACGCCGCGGAGCACCCGGCCCGCCGTGCCGGACGCCGTGTCGCGGGTGAGCACCACGCCGCTGTCGACGCCGCGCAGCGGGCGCCCGACGATCATGACCGCCCGGCCGCCGACGATTCCCCGGGTGTCGACCTCCGCGCCGCCGGCCACATCGGTGATCACCCGGTCCGGCAGCCCCGCGCGGTCGACGGTCCCGCGCCTGATCAGGTACACGTCGACGCCGTCCGCGCGCAGCCGGGAGACGATCCGCTCGCGGGCGACCTGACGCTCGGTGGTGAGCAGCTCCACGGCGAGGGCGGACTTCTCCACCAGGTCCTCGCGGGCCGCGCTGTTCGCCGAGCGCACGGCGATGGGCAGCGCCACCATCGCGGTGACGATGACGGCGACGACCGCGGTGGCGGCGGTGACCAGCACGATCCGCCCGGACAGCGTGCCGAGGAACCTACGCATCGGCGGTGTAGCCGACGCCGCGGACGGTGCGGATCAGGTTCGCGGCCGGCCCGAGCTTGGCGCGGACCTGGGCAACGTGCACGTCGACGGTACGGGTGCCGGCATGCGACGCGTACCCCCAGACGCTGGCCAGCAGCTCCTCCCGGGTGAAGACCCGCCCCGGCCGGCCGAGCAGGTGCCCGAGCAGGTCGAACTCGGTCGGGGTGAGCGAGAGCGCGGCGCCGTCCACGGTGACCAGCCGCCGGCCGGGGTCGAGCCGCAGCGGCCCGAGGGCGCGCACCCGGCCGCCGTCGGGCGGGCCGGCGGCGCGGCGCAGCAGCGCACGCACCCGGGCCACCAGCTCGCGCGGGCTGAACGGCTTGGTCAGGTAGTCGTCGCCGCCGAGCTCGAGCCCGAGGATCCGGTCGACCTCGTCGTCGCGGGCGGTGAGGAAGACGACCGGGGTCCAGTCGCCGTCCTCGCGCAGCCGCCGGCAGATCTCGGTGCCCTCCATCCCGGGCAGCGCGATGTCCAGGACGCAGGCGACCGGGCGCATCCGCCGGGCGGCCGCCAGCCCGGCGACGCCGTCGTGCTCGACGTGCACGCCGAAGCCGTCCCGGGTCAGGTAGAGCCGGACCAGGTCCGCGATCGGCCGCTCGTCCTCGACGAGCAGGATCAGGCCCTTGGCGGAAGCGTCGCTCACCGCCCCATTCTGCCCGGGCGCGGCGCCGGTCAATGTTCGGATGTTGTACGGGTCGCCAGCACCGCGGCCCGCAGCGTCAGGTAGCGCTGCTCGGGCAGGCTGGCCGTCATGCCGGCGGCCCGCAGGTAGCAGGCGTGCGCGGCGGCGTGGTCCCCGGCCAGCTCGAGCAGGTGCGCGCGGACGGATTCCAGCCGGTGGTTGCCGGCCATCCGCTCGTCGCCGTCGAGCTCGGCGAGCGCGGCCAGCCCGGCCAGCGGCCCGCGCGCCCGGGCGAGCGCCACCGCCCGGTTCAGCGTCACCACCGGCCCCGGCGAGACCCGCTCGAGGACCTCGTAGAGGGCGAGGATCTGCGGCCAGTCGGTCTCCTCGGCGGTGGCGGCCTCGTCGTGCAGCGCGGCGATCGCGGCCTGCAACTGGTACGGGCCCAGCGGCCCCCGGCCGAGCGTGGCGGAGACGATCGCGACCCCCTCGGCGATGAACGCGGCGTTCCACGACGTCCGGTCCTGCTCGTCGAGCGGCACCAGGGCGCCGTGCGCGTCGGTGCGCGCGGCCCGGCGTGCGTCGGTGAGCAGCATGAGCGCGAGCAGCCCCGCCGTCTCGCCGTCGCCGGGCGAGCTGCGGTGCAGCATCCGGGTCAGCCGGATCGCCTCGGCGGTCAGGTCGGCACGCTGCAGCTGTTGTCCGGCACTGGTCGTGTAGCCCTCGTTGAAGACCAGGTAGAGCACCTGCCGCACGACGCCGAGCCGCTCGGCGCGCTCGCCGGGCGGCGGCTCCTCGAAGCCGAGCCCGCTGGTGCGGATCCGCTGCTTGGCGCGGCTGATCCGCTGCGCCATGGTCGCCTCGGGCACCAGGAAGGCGCGGGCGATCTCGGCGGTGCTCAGGCCGCCGACGGCGCGCAGCGTCAGCGCGAGCTGCGAGGGCCCGGACAGCGACGGATGGCAGCAGAGGAAGAGCAGCGTAAGGGTGTCGTCCCGCTCGGGTGCGGCGGCCGCGCCGGCCGGCTCGAGCAGCGCGACGTTCTCCTCGCGGGCCCGGCGCGCGCTCTCGCTGCGCCACTCGTCGACCAGGCGCCGCCCGGCGACGGTGATCAGCCACGAGCGGGGGTTGTCCGGCAGCCCCTCGACGGGCCACTTGAGCGCGGCGGCGAGCAGCGCCTCCTGCACGGCGTCCTCGGCCGCGTCGAACTGGCCGTACCGCCGCACGAGCACCCCGAGGGCCTGCGGCGCCAGCTCGCGCAGCAGGCCCTCGATCCCGGGTGTCTCGGGTGTCTCAGCACTCACTGCTCGGGCGGGCCGGCGGCGACCTCGCGCAGCTCGACCCGGTCGGCCCAGACGACGACCTCGCCGGCCCGCTCGATCGCGCGCCGCTCGTCCGCCACCTCGATGATCCAGTACCCGGCGAGGGACTCCTTCGCCTCCGCGAACGGGCCGTCGGTGACCACGACCTGGCCGTCGACCAGGCTCACCGTCTTCGCCGTGCCCGGATCCGCGAGGCCCTCGGCCGTGACCAGCTCGCCGGACTTCTGCAGGTCGGCGATGAACGTCTCCATGAACGCCATCATCTCGTCGACCCACTCCGGGCTGCGGGTCTGCATCATCGTCGCGCCGTCGCCGAACATCATCAGCATGTATTTCATGGCTCAGTCTCCCAGCTCACGGGCCCCTCGGCGGGGGCGCTTCCGCCGGTGAGTCGGAGGCCGGGCGCGGTTCTCGACATGCGCCCGAGGGGAATTCCGGCGTGGCCGGCGGCGCGGACCGCCGGCCACTCTTGGAGAGCGCTCTCCAAGTGCCCTCCAAAATCGTCCTCCGTCCGTCCAATGTCAAGAGATCGAGATCCGATAAGCGGCATTGGACCGCAAAGTCATGGCGACTTTTCGGCCATCGAAGCCCAGCTATTGACACGAAAGAAAAGCGGGCGTAACACTGCGGCATGCGTGGAGAGCGCTCTCCACGAATCCCCGTTCCCCCAGTGACTCCGTCCCCGATCGTCAGGAGTTCCCCGTGCATACACCCCACCGATGGCGGAGGCTGATCCCCGTCACCGTGCTCGCCGTCGTCGTCGCTTATCTGGGCGTCGTGCAGCTCTCCGCGCAGGCCGCCGATTCGTTGTTGTCGCAGGGCAAGCCGGCGACGGCGTCCTCGCAGGAGGGTGCCGACGTGTCCGCGGCCAAGGCGGTCGACGGTGACGCGGGCACCCGCTGGTCGAGCCAGTTCAGCGACCCGCAATGGCTGCAGGTCGACCTCGGCGCCACCGCGACGATCAGCCAGGTGGTGTTGCAGTGGGAGGGCGCCTTCGGCAGGGCGTACAAGATTCAGACCAGCCCGGACGGCAGCGCCTGGACCGACGTGTACAGCACGACCACCGGAGCCGGTGGCACCGAAACCCTCACGGTGAGCGGCACCGGCCGGTACGTGCGGATGTACGGCACCGCTCGGGCCAGCGGCTACGGCTACTCCCTGTATGAGTTCAAGGTGTACGGGTCCGTGGGTGGCGGTACCTGCGGCTCGGCGAACGCCGCGCAGGGCAAGACGGCGACGGCGTCCTCGCAGGAGGGTGCCGACGTGACCCCGGCCAAGGCCGTCGACGGTGACGCGGGCACCCGCTGGTCGAGCGTGTTCAGCGACCCGCAGTGGCTGCAGGTGGATCTGGGCGCCAGCGCCACGGTCTGTCAGGTGGTGTTGCAGTGGGAGGGCGCTTACGGCAGGGCGTACAAGATCCAGACCAGCCCGGACGGCAGCGCCTGGACCGACGTCTACAGCACGACCACCGGAGCCGGCGGCACCGAAACCCTCACCGTGAGCGGCACCGGCCGGTACGTCCGGATGTACGGCACCGTGCGCGGCAGCGGTTACGGCTACTCCCTGTACGAGTTCAAGGTCTTCACCACCGGCGGAACCACCACGCCGCCGACGGACCCGCCGACCACCCCGCCGACCATCCCCGGCGACTTCACCACGGTCTGGACCGACGACTTCTCCGGCGCCGCCAACACCTCGCCCAACCCGGCGAACTGGCTGCTGCGCACCGGCACCCAGTACCCGGGCGGCGCCGCGAACTGGGGCACCGGCGAGGTCGAGACCGCCAGCAACTCGACCGCCAACGTCTACCTCGACGGCGCCGGCAAGCTGAACATCAAGGCGATCCGCGACGGCGCCGGCAACTGGACGTCCGGCCGGATCGAGACCCAGCGCACCGACTTCGAGCCGCTCGCCGGCCAGCAGACCAAGTTCACCGCGATCCTGCGGCAGCCCGAGGTCGCCAACGGAGACGGCTACTGGCCCGGCTTCCGCGCCACCGGCGCGGCCTACCGGGGCAACTACAACAACTGGCCGGGCGTCGGCGAGACCGACATCATGACCGACGTGAACGGGCGCAGCCGGCTGGCGCAGACCCTGCACTGCGGCACCGCGCCCGACGGGCCGTGCGCCGAGTACAACGGCCGCAGCAGCGGGTTCGCCACCTGCGCCGGCTGCCAGACCGGCTACCACGAGTACACCCAGATCATCGACCGGACCCGGACCGACGAGGAGATCCGCTTCTACCTCGACGGGCGGCAGACCTGGGTCGTCCGCGAGTCGCAGGTCGGCGTCACGGCATGGAACGCGGCCGTGCACCACGGCTTCTTCCTCCGCCTCGACCTGGCCGTCGGCGGCTCGCTGCCGAACGCCATCGCCGGATACACCACGCCGACACCGGAGACCACGTCCGGCGGCGTGCTCAGCGTCGACTCCGTGACGGTGGCCCGCGCCACCGGCACCACCCCGGCGGCGATGACCGACCCGGCCACCCCGGCGGGACCGTCGACCGTGCGGGTCACCGGCTCGCAGGGCAACTGGCAGCTCAACGTCAACGGCGCGCCGTACGAGCTGAGGGGCATCACCTACGGCCCGCCGCAGGCCGCCGCCGACGGATACATGCGCGACCTGAAGAACATGGGCGTCAACACGATCCGCATCTGGGGCGTCGACGACGCCAACACCCCGCTGCTGCTCGACCGCGCCGCTCAGCAGGGCATCAAGGTCGTCGTCGGGCACTGGCTCAACCAGGGTGCCGACTACGTCAACGACACCGCGTACAAGACGAACACGAAGAACGAGATCGTCGCCCGGGTCAACGCGCTCAAGAACCGCCAGGGCGTGCTGATGTGGGACGTCGGCAACGAGGTCATCCTGACCATGCAGGACCACGGGCTGCCGGCCGCCGAGGTCGAGGCACGGCGGGTCGCCTACGCCCGGTACGTCAACGAGGTCGCGCAGGCGATCCACGCGGCGGACCCGAACCATCCGGTCACCTCGACCGACGCGTACACCGGCGCGTGGCCGTACTACAAGCAGAACGCTCCGGACCTGGACCTGCTCGCGGTCAACTCGTACGGCGCGATCGGCAACGTCAAGCAGGACTGGATCAACGGCGGCTACACCAAGCCGTACATCCTCACCGAGGGTGGCCCGGCCGGCGAGTGGGAGGTGCCCAACGACGTCAACGGGGTGCCGACCGAGCCGTCCGACCTGCAGAAGCGCGCCGGCTACACGGCGAGCTGGAACGCCATCAAGGCGCACCCGGGCGTGGCGCTGGGCGCGACCGAGTTCCACTACGGCCTCGAGAACGACTTCGGCGGCGTCTGGCTCAACACGTTCACCGGCGGCTGGCGCCGGCTCGGGTATCACGCGCTGCGGCAGGCGTACACCGGGCAGGCCTCGGCGAACACCCCGCCGGAGATCACCTCGATGTCGGTGAGCAACCAGACCGCGGTGCCCGCGGGCGGGACGTTCACGATCAACGCCGCGGCGACCGACCCGAACGGCGACCTGATCCGCTACAACCTGATGTACAGCAACAAGCACATCACCGGCGGCACCGGGCTGACCAATGTGGTCTTCACCGGGGGCGCGAACGGCACGTTCACCGCGCGGGCCCCCGAGCAGCTCGGCGTCTGGAAGGTCTACGTGTACGCGTACGACGGCCAGGGCAACGTCGGCATCGAGCAGCGCTCGTTCCGGGTGGTCCCGCCGACGATCCCCGGCACCAACCTCTCCCGGGGCCGGCCCGCGACGGCGTCCAGCTACCAGCCGACCGGCACGAACGGGCCGCAGCTGCCGGCGTACGCGGTGGACGGCGACTACGGCACCCGCTGGGCCAGCGAATGGGTCGACACCGCGTGGCTGCAGGTCGACCTCGGCTCGGTGCAGTCGTTCAACCGCGTGCTGCTGGCGTGGGAGGCGGCCTACGCCAAGGGCTACACGGTGCAGGTGTCCGACAACGGCACCAGCTGGAACACGATCTACACCGCGACGGCCGGCAACGGCGGCTTCGACGACCTGGGGATATCCGGCTCCGGCCGCTACGTCCGGGTCAACGGCACCGCCCGCGCGACCTCGTACGGCTACTCGCTCTGGGAGCTCGGCGTCTACCGAAGCTGAGCACCCGGTTTTGACCCGGCGGCGGACGTCTGGCGGTGGCCGCCGTTCCGGAAAGGTGGGCGCCCCTCACTCGGCGAGGGGCGCCCACCGTAATGTTGGTGAATGTCTCGAGTCGCGCGATGGAGTGCCCGGATCACCGGATCGCGGCTGTTCGAGGTCTCCATCGTGGTCGCCATCGGGGCCAACGCGATCGTGCTCGGCCTCGAGACCTACCCGCACCTGGACGAGGCGCGCCCGCTGCTGCACGGCCTCGAACTGTTCTTCCGCTACCTGTTCGTGGTCGAGATCGCGCTCCGCATCCTGGCACACGGCCGGCGACCGCAGGACTTCTTCCGCAACGGCTGGAACGTCTTCGACTTCGTGGTCACCATGGCCGTGTTCGTGCCCGGCCTGCACGGCGACACGACGATCCTGCGGGTGGTCCGGATCGCCCGCGTGCTGCGGCTGGTGCGCTTCTCCCCGGGCCTGCGCACGATCGTCTCGGCGCTGATGCGCAGCCTGCCCGGCGTCGGCGGCGCGTTCGCGCTCGCCCTGGTCACCCTCTACGTGTACGGGATGGCCGGCTGGCTGATCTTCAAGGACCACTACCCCGACGAGTACGGCAACATCGGCCGGGCCGTGCTGACGCTCTTCGTGCTGCTCTCCCTGGAGACGCTGCCCGAGCTGATCGAGCAGGGGCTCGCGGTCTCGCGGTGGACCCTCGTCTACTACGTCAGCTACGTCCTGATCACGGCGAACCTGCTGGTGAACATCCTGATCGCGGTCATCGTGAACTCGATGGAGGAGGTGCGCCGGCTGGAGATGACCGAGGGCCTGGCCCCGGACTTCGACGCCGACGGCGACGGCGTACCGGACGAGCTGGACCGGCTCGCGATCAGCCAGCGCCTCGACGACCTGCGCGCGGTGATCACGGAGCTGGAGCGTGAACTTCGCGTCGGCCGGCGCGATACGCACTAACGTCGACGGGGAACGCCAACGCTGAGGAGCGACCATGGACAAGGTGGTCCATTTCGAGGTCCCCTACGACGACGCCGACCGGGCACACGCCTTCTACCAGGAGGCCTTCGGCTGGCAGCTGCGGACCATGCCGCAGATGGGTTACACGATGGTCACGACCACGCCGACGGACGAATCGGGACGGCCCGGTGAGACCGGCGGCATCAACGGCGGGATGCTCGCCCGGCAGGGTCCGATCACCGGCCCGGTCATCACGATCGGCGTCGAGGACCTGGACGAGTCACTGGCCCGGGTAGAGAAGCTGGGCGGCTCGGTGAAGATCGGGCGCAGGCCGGTCGGCGACATGGGCTTCTCGGCCTACGTCACCGACACCGAGGGCAACCTGATCGGCCTCTGGCAGAACGCCTGACGCCGTCAGCCGGGCAGGCCGGCGGCCCAGGCCAGGACGCGGTCCACGTCGGCGCGGGTCCAGCCGATCGCAGAGTCGATCGGCACCAGCAGGGTGGGCGCCGAACGCCCGGCGGCCCACCGGCGCCCGGCCTCGGTGTGGTTGTCGTCGATCCAGGCGAGCGGGCGGTCGCCCGCCACCGCCGCGACGGCCGGCACCTTGGCCTCCGGCGGGAACGGCAGCGGCGGGAACGGCACCACCGGCAAGGGCTCGACGCCCAGCACGGTCCCGTAGAGCGTGTTCGCGTCGTCGCCCCAGGCGCTCGCCCAGTGCAGGTCACCGGCCGCGGCCAGTTCGGTGATCCAGGCGGCGTGCGCGGGGCAGTAACGCTCCGGTCCCTCACCCGGATAGAACTCGTGCTCGAGGTAACCGTCGGGGCAGGAGGACGCGGCGAACGGGTTCAGCACCCCGTCGAGGTCCAGCAGCAGAACGGATCGGCTCACGCTGCCCATCTAAACCGCCGCGTTTCCGGTACGCCAACCCGGGTCCCGCCGCGGACGTTGGAAGCCCCTGCGCGCCACAGCCTCGGTGGCACCGTGGCGCGCAGGGGGATTCTGTTGGGGTTGTTACGGGCCGGCGGTCAGGTACTGGATCTCCGCGCCGCGCTGCGCCGTACCACCCTTGTCGTTGATGATCTTGTTGATCGTGCCCTGGCCGCCCAGGGACACGGTGACCATGTTGGTGAACCGGATGCCGGACTTGACCGGGGCCTCGATCGCGCGCTCACCCACCACCGACTGGTCGAGGGTGAAGACGCAGTAGCTGCCGACGCCCCAGGCCTGGTGGGTGTTCACCGCGTCGGCGACCTTGTAGGCCGCGTAGCCGCGGGTCGCCCCGTTCATCCAGGCCGCCTGGTTCGGCATCTCGTACGGCATCTCGTTCTGGTAGAAGTACGTCCGGCCGCGCTCGCCGTTCCAGACCGTCTGGTACCGCTGGAAGTGCTCGACGAACAGGCCGTACATGGTGACGTCGGCGCCGTTGACGACCAGGCCCTGGTCGGCGGTGTTGACCGACCAGCCGACGCCGTCGCCGTGGTCGGCGCGCCACAGCCACAGGTGGTCGCCGATCACGTGGTTGCTGTTGACCACGACGCTGTTCGTCGCCCGGCCGACGCCGGAGCCGCCGATCCGGACGAACACGTCGTGCAGCGAGATCGGATTGGCCGCGTTGTTCGCGGCGGAGCCCGCCGCACCGACCTCGATCAGCGTCGGCGAGTTGGCGGCGCCGGCCTCGACCAGCACGCCCGCCAGCTTCACGCCGGCGACGTCCGCGATCTTGATGGCCGCGGTGCCCGCGGTCGGCTTCAGCGTGGCCAGGCCGAGGCCGAGGATCACGGTGTCCGCGCGGTTCACCTGCAGCGCCTGGTCCAGGTTGTAGACGCCCGGGGTGACGAGCAGGTGCCGGCCCTGCGCCAGGGCGGCGTTCATGGTCGCGGCGGTGGTGCCGGGCCGGACCACGAAGAACTGGCTCAGCGAGATCGACGAGCCGGCCGGGGTCTTGTTGTACCAGCTCGTGCCGGTGCTGTTCTGCCGCAGCGCGGGCACGAACACCTTGTACTCGCCGGCGCCGTCGACGTACAGGAAAGGCTTCTCCCGGACCGTCGGGGTGGTGCCGATGACCGTGTGCGAGGGGTTCGGGAAGTTCGGCGGCGGCGCGCCCTGCACGCCCTGGAACACCATGTTCCAGACCGAGCCGGCCCAGCTGCCGAACTCGCTGTTGCGCGAGTACCACTGCTGCTGCGAGCCGGAGACGACCGCGCCGTCGACCTTGGTGTCGGCCATCAGGCCGCCGGACGACCAGCCGTCGCCGCCGTTCCAGAGCTGGATCTGGTTGCCGGCGCCCCGCAGGTGCATGCGGCGGTAGGGCGCGGCCTGCGAGACGGCGTACCGCTCGACGGTGGTGCCGGCCGGCAGGGTGACGGACAGGTTCTCGGCGACGCGCCAGAAGTTCTGGGTGGCGTTTCCGTTCATCCAGTTGGCCTCGACGCGCACGTGGCCGTTGAGGTTGACGTCGTCGGGCGAGAGGCCGAGGCCCGAGACCTGGGTGAAGAAGCCGAGGTTGACGTCGGCGGTGTAGTTGCCGGGCTTGAACAGCACGGCGTAGCGCTCGGGGCCGAACTGGTTGGTCTCCTGCGCGGTGAAGAGCTGGTTGAACCGGTTCTGGATGGTCGCGGCCGGCGTCGACGGGTCGAAGACGTTGACGTTCGGGCCGAAGTTCGGGTTACGCGGGTCGGTCGGCTCGACGGGCGGCGTGGTGGTTCCGCCGCTGGTGAACACCTTGAACTCCCACAGCGAATAGCCGTAGCCGGTGCCGCGCTGGGTGCCATACATCCGCACGTACCGGCCGGTCCCGCTCACCGTCAGGGTCTCGGTCCCTCCGGTACCCGTGGTCGTGCTGTACACGTCGGTCCAGGCGCTGCCGTCCGGGCTGGTCTGAATCTTGTACGCCCTGCCGTAAGCGCCCTCCCACTGCAACACCACCTGACAGACCGTGGCGCTGGCGCCCAGATCCACCTGCAGCCACTGCGGGTCGCTGAACACGCTCGACCAGCGCGTGCCCGCGTCACCGTCGACCGCCTTGGCCGCGGACACGTCGGCACCCTCCTGCGACGACGCGGTCGCGGGCAGGCCCTGCGCGGCACTGCAGGCGCCACCGCCCGTCGTTCCGTAGACCTTGAACTCCCACAGCGAGTAGCCGTAGCCGCTGGCCCGAGCCGTGCCGTACATCCGCACATACCGGCCCGACCCGCTCACCGTCAGGGTCTCCGTGCCACCGGCCCCGGTCGTCGTGCTGTACACGTCGGTCCAGGCGCTGCCGTCCGGGCTGGTCTGAATCTTGTACGCCCTGCCGAAGGCGCCCTCCCACTGCAACACCACCTGGCTGATCGTCGCGGTGGCGCCGAGGTCGACCTGCAGCCACTGCGGGTCGCTGAACTGGCTCGACCAGCGGGTGCCCGCGTCACCGTCGACCGCCTTGGCCGCGGACACGTCGGCACCCTCCTGCGAGGACGCCGTCGCCGGCTTGCCCTGCGACAACAACGGATCGGCGGCGCGGGAGGGGCCGGCGACGGTCAGGCTGAGTGCGGTGACCAGGACTGCCATGAGGGCGGTCAGCTTGCGGCGCCCGCGCGGGGGCGGCGGTATCGGATTCATGGTCCTACCTGTCGTGACGGGGGTGGCACCCGCTGGCGGGATCGAGAAGGCCACCGCATAATGATCTTTGGAAAGCGCTCTCCAAGTAAATCGATTGTTACGGCGACGTTGTTCCACGTCAATACGCTGAGGTTCCGGAATTCGTTGACACCCCCGGCCGATACGTCGAAACTAAGACGCCTCGCTTGTGGAATGGAGTTCGCGTGAACCTCGCGCAGCGCACCGCCGTGACCGGCTGCCTGCTGGCCGCGCTGCTCGGCGCCGGGGCCTGCGACGGCGGCACCGCCGCGCCGCCGACCGGCGCACCCGCGCCGGCCGCGCCGAGCCTCTTCGGCGGCACCGACCGCGCCTGGGTCGAGATCAACATCGCCATGAACGAGGAGCTGTCTCCGCTGCTCGAGCTGGTCGCGACCCACAGCTCGAACGCGGCGACCAAGGCGCTCGCGGCGGAGGTCGCGGCGGCCAACGACCAGGAGCTTTCCGCCCTGCGCGGCCTGCACGACCAGGCCGGACTGCCGTCCGAGAACCCACACAAGGGCATGCCGATGCCGGGCATGGTGACACCCGAGCAGGTCACCCTGGCGGCGGCCACCAAGGGCGCGGCGTTCGACGCCCTGCTGGCCGGTCATCTCAAGGCGCACTTCGAGCAGGGCGTGAAGCTGGCCGAGAGCGAGGTGAAGTCCGGCGTCGAGCCGCAGACCAAGACCCTCGCGGCGCAGGCGATCAGCAGCCGGAAACGATACCTGCCGAGGCTCGTCGCGACCCTTTCGTAAATCCTTTTTCGGGCAGCCGGAAATCGTCCGGGCGCCAGTTTCGGCGCCCGGACGAATTTCGTTTTCTGTTACGGCAGGACGTAGTTCTCGTTGAGGGCGGCGCCGCGATCCGGCTTGTAGAGGTCGAAGCCGCGCGGGTCGCACTGGAGCCCGCCCCGGATGCAGTGGTTGACCAGCGCGTTGAGGGTCGGCGGGTCCCACGCGTTGTAGAAGTCGTAGTGGAACGAGTAGCCGCGCCCGCTCGACAGCCGGACGTTCGACATGTTGCCGCTGACCGGGAACGCCATCTTGAACTCGATCATCGGCACGGCCACCGGGTGGCTGGCCGGGCAGACCCCGACGGTCGGGTACGCCATGTGGCTCCGGTGGTCCGGCGTGTCCAGGTAGATGCCGTCCCAGCAGCTCGGCGCCTGGTACCGGATGTTCAGCTGGGTGCCGGCCGGGCAGGAACCGGGGAAGTCCCAGTTGCGGGAGCTGTCGCCGCACTCCCAGCCCTCGACCGCGCCGGGCGCGTTGCGGAACTCGTCCAGCGTCGCCGACGGGCTGCCCACGAGGTAGCGCAGGCCGGGCGGGGACGGGCGGACGCTGCGGTAGTCGATGACGCCGCTCTTGTAGTAGATGACCTGGCGGCCGACCGGCTGAACGGCGGTGTCGCCGTTGAGCAGCGTCGGCATCCAGTAGCCGGTCTTGTCGCCCGGCGTGATGCAGGAGGTCCCGCCCGCGTTGAGGCTGGCCAGGGTCGTCGCCGCGTTCGTGGTGGTGTTGCCCATGAACGTGTGCGAGTGCGAGGCGCCCGGCAGGTTCGGGAAGACGATCGGGTCGTCCGGCAGGTTCGACCGGCTCACCGAGCAGTTCGCCTGGAACTCGTGGTGGGTGGTCGGGGGGTTGGTCGCCGGCGGGGTCGCCGTCGACGGGACCACGCCGGTGACCGGCGGGTTGGCCAGGACGTAGCCGGCGCCGCCGGTCGGCGGCGGTGCGCTGCTGGTGCCGTAGACCTTGAACTCGTACAGCGAGTAGCCGTAGCCGGTGCCGCGCTGGGTGCCGTACATGCGCACGTACCGGCCGCTGCCGTTGACCGCGAGGGTCTGCGTGCCGCCGGTGGCCGTCGTGGTGCTGTAGACGGTGGTCCAGGCGTTGCCGTCGGGCGAGGTCTGCACCTGGAAGGCCCGCGCGTACGCGGTCTCCCACTGCAACACGACCTGGGTGATCGTCGCGGTGGCGCCGAGGTCGACCCGCAGCCACTGCGGGTCGGACCACTGGCTGCCCCACCTGGTGTCTGCCCGGCCGTCGACCGCGGCGGCCGCGGGCGATTCGCCGTTCTCCAGCGACGAGGCGAGGGCCGGCCTGCCCTGTGACAGCAGGCTGTCGGCGGCGTGCGCCGACTGGACCCCCGCCACCAGCAGCGATCCGACGACGGCGGCGACTCCGAGCGGCGCGACGAGGCGTCTGAGCCGGCTTTTCCCTGATCTCATGGGTTCTCCCAGGGGGATGAGGACGAGTGCCTCACCCGGCCTGGCACCTGCTTGAGGGCGTGGCGGGGTGCCACGCCACGGCGGCGCGGGGATCGGCCGGGCGATGCGGGACGTACTTGGAGAGCGCTTTCCGAAGTGTTACGCCCAGGTTGCACATCCGTCAATATCTCCGCCCTGATCCGGAACCTGACGGCCTCGGAACCCGCATTTCGGAGAGCGCTCTCCAAGGTGTGCTATAAAAACTGTTATGCAGACCCGGAACACGACCCGATGACCGCCGGCACCGGGCGGGTGCCCGTCGGCGAGCGCCTGCCGACCCTCGAGGACGTGGCCCGGGTCGCCGGCGTCTCCCGGGCCACCGTGTCCCGGGTGATCAACGGCATCCGCAACGTGGACCCACAGCTGCACGAGATGGTGTGGAACGCGGTCGGCCAGACCGGCTACGTGCCGAACCGGCTGGCCCGCTCCCTGGTCACCCGCCGGACGGGCACGGTCGCGCTGGTCGTCTCCGACTCCGAGTCGCACGACGACGACCCGTTCATGGGCCGGTTCTTCGCCGACCCGTACTTCGGCCGGGTGGTCGGCGGCCTGATGAGCGTGCTGCGTCCCGCCGGCATCCAGCTCGCCCTGCAGATCGTCGGCACGGAGGAGCAGCGCACCCGGCTCGTCGGCGACCTGCGCCACGGCCAGGCGGACGGCGTGATCGTGCTGTCCCTGCCCGGCCACGACCCGCTGCCCCGGATGCTCACGGACGTCGGCGTCCCGGCGGTGATGATCGGCCGCCCGGCCGACCCGGTACCGATCAACTACGTCGACCTGGCGAACGAGACGGGCGCGTCCCTGGCCGCCGACCACCTGGTCGAGCGCGGCTGCCAGCTGATCGCGATGATCTCGGGCCCGGCGGACGTCCCGGCCAGCAACGACCGGATCGCCGGGTTCCGCCGCTCGATGGCCCGGCACGGCCACGCCTGGGTGCCGCTGGCCTCCGGCAACTTCACCCAGGAGAGCGGCGAGACCGCGATGCGCGCCCTGCTCGCGGAGAACCCCGGCATCGACGGCGTCTTCGTGGCCAACGACCTGATGGCGCTCGGCGCGCTGCTCGCGCTCCGCGACGCGGGCCGCCGGGTGCCGGACGACGTCGCGATGGTGGGCTTCGACGACAGCAGCGCGGCGGTGGCGGCGAGCCCGGCGCTGACGACGGTGCGGCACCCGCTGGAGGACATGGCGGCCGAGAGCGCGCGGCTGCTGCTGGCCCGCATCGACGACCCGAGCATGCGGATCTCCTCGGTCATCTACGAGCCCACCCTGGTACTGCGCCAGTCGGCGTGATCAGCGACCCGTCACGCCGTCGATGAGCTCCCGCAGGATGTCGGCGTGCCCGGCGTGCCGTACCGTCTCGCCCGTCATGTGCGCGAGCACCCAGCGCAGCGTGCGCGGCTCGTCGTTCACCGGGTTCGCGGTCCGGGCCTCCGGGCCGGCCGCCGCGCGGATGTGCGCGTCGCTCTCGGCGATCGCGGCCCGATAGTCCGCGACGACCTCCTCCGCGGACCGCTCCGGGCCGACCACCATGTCGAAGGCGACCTCGGCGTAGCGCGGGTCGCCCGCCAGCGTGTATCCGAACCAGTACCGCTCGCCGTCGGCCAGGTGCTGGACCAGCCCCAGCAGTGTCGTGTCGGACACGACCAGGCGCCGCCGCAGCTGCTCCTCGTCCAGCCCACTCACCTTCTTCAACACACAGGACCGCGCAAAGGCCAGAAACGCCAGCCCCGTATCCATCTCGCCACCGTCGTTGAGCGGCACCCGTTCACGCTGCGACTCGATCACGAGCCCGACTCTACGTTCAGGTCGGCTGGTCGCCATTTCTGACCGAGTTGAGCACCTCGTGGAAGTCGGCGGCCTCGGACTCCCTGGGGTAGTGGCTGCTCAGCTCGCGGTCGAGTTCACCGGCGACCATCAGCAGGGAGGGCAGCGACTTCCGCGCCGCGCCGAGGGCGCCGATCCCGGTTGTGACCGCGTGCTCCAGCTCGCCACCGCGGGCCGCGACGGCCGCGAGCGTCAGCCGGGCCTCGGCCATGCGCATCGGCGCGCGCTCCCCGTCGGGGCTCGCGCCGAGTTCGAGCACCGTCCGCGCGTGATGCGCCGCGCGCTCGTCGTCCCGGGCGAGGCGGTAGGCGTCCATGGCATAGAAGTCCCACTTGGCCGGGTCCACAACGAAATGATGGTCGGGCCGGGACGGGTGCGGCATGTCGGCCAGCCGGGCGCGGCCCCAGTCGAGGGCGTCGCGGACCGCTTGAGTGTCGCGGAGCCGGGCGTGCGCCTTGGCCCGCTGCCCGGCGAGCTGGACGGCCGCGGAGCCGTGCGGCGCGGCCGCCTGCCCGGCCGAGGCCGCATCCAGGACGTCACGGTATCTGCCCTGGGTGAGCGCGAACCAGGCGACCATCTCGTATGCCCAAGCGACGATCTCGGGGTTTCCGCCCTCGCGTCCGAGCTCCAGAGCGCCCAACCGGGTCGCCTCGGCGCCCGCCCGCATACCCATGTCGTATTCGAGGCAGCCGGTCAGCAGGGCCAGCCAACCGGCTGCGGTCAGCAGTTCCTTGTGCACGGCCACCCCGACGGGTTGACGGAGGAGCCGGGTCACCTCGCCCAGCCATCCGTGCGCCTCCCTGCGCAGGCCGCTAGCCTCGCGGGCAGGGTATTCGCAGCACAGCTCGAACGCGGCGGCCTGGATGGAGTCCGCGGTTCCAGGCGTGACCGCGCCCGCCCGCATCCGCTGGAGCAGCTCGGTCGTCTCCCACGGGCGTGGCTGGTCGAGATCCCATCGCTGCGACGACTCGGCAACCAATGCGGCCAGCTCTCCGCCGGTGTCGAGCGCCTGGTCGAGGGCGCGTGCGAGGTCCGCGTTCGGGGGTCGCGTCCCGCGTTCGACGCGGGAGAGATGGCCGGGGTCCAGGTGAGCAAGCCGGGCGACCTCACGCAGTGCCAGTTCGCCACGGAGCCGCCTGCAGGCCTGACCGAACGTCTCCATCGTCCACCCCCGAACGTGAAAGCCGAGCGTTGCCACCGCCGGTGTTGCCAGCGATGGCAACGCGATGACCCTGCCGTTCCCCGTGCGTGAGCGCGACGCTACACCCGGAGACGGCGTCCTGACCGCTGTCCCCGCTGATCAAGGAGGGCGGAACGGTGACGCGACGGCGGCAGCAGACCTGGCTGATGACCCGGTGGTCCAAGCGGCAACGACGGGCGGTGCTCGATGCCGCCGCGGCGGTCCAGGAGGCCGAGCGGAATGCCGCTCGAAGGCGGCTGCTGATGACGGCCGCCCAATGGCCCGTCCCTCCCTGGCTCGACAGGTGACGGATCCGGGCGGCCGGTGCCGGGCGCGCTCCCGGTGAGCGGCGGGCACGTCGAGGAGCGGCCGGGCTGGGACTGCCGGGCCTGCGGTGAGCCCTGGCCGTGCGAGCCGGCCCGGAAGGATCTGGCGGCCGAGCTCTCCCCCACCTCGCTGCGCATCCACATGTGGATTCGCCTGGAGCCGGCCGCCCTGGACCTTCCGTCCGGCACGGCCAGAGAGTTGTTCGACCGCTTTCTCCGCTGGACCGGCTGATCCGGCTCGTGGGCTACGGGCTGGCGGCCAGGAAGAGGAAGACCGCGAGCAGGCTCAGGTGGATGCCGCCCTGCAGGACGTTCGCGCGGCCCGGTACCACCGTCAGCGTGCCCACCACCACGGTCAGCGCCAGCAGCACCATCTGCGTGCCGCCCAGCCCGAGCAGCAGCGGCCCCGGCAGCCAGATCATGGCGATCGCGATCGCCGGGATGGTCAGGCCGATGCTCGCCATCGCCGAGCCCAGCGCCAGGTTGATGCTGGTCTGGATGCGGTCGCGGGCGGCGGCGCGTACCGCCGCGATGGTCTCCGGGAGCAGGACCAGCAGGGCGATCACCACGCCGACCACGGCCGGCGGCCACTCCGCCTTGATCACTGCCGCTTCGATCGACGGCGAGACGCCCTTCGCCAGGCCGACGACCGCGATCAGGGCGATCAGGAGGAAGCCCAGGCTGGCCAGCGCCGCCCGGCCGGTGGGCGGGTCCAGGTGGTCCTCGTCCTCGATCACCTTGCCGGCCGTGGTTATCGGCAGGAAGTAGTCGCGGTGCCGGTGCGTCTGCACCAGTACGAACAGCAGATACAGGGCGAGCGAGGCCACCGCGGCGAACGCCAGCTGCGCCGGCGAGAACTGCGCGCCCGGGCGGCTGGTGGTGAGGCTGGGCAGGACCAGGCTCAGCGTGGCGACCGTGGCGACGGCGGCCAGCGCTCCGCCCGTACCCTCCGGATTGAAGACCGCGAAGCGGCGTCGGATCGCTCCGACCAGCAGGGACAGGCCCAGGATGCCGTTGCAGGTGATCATCACGGCGGCGAAGACGGTGTCGCGGGCGAGGGCCTGTGACTTCTCGGGACCGCTGATCATCAGGGTGACGATCAGGGCGACCTCGATGATGGTCACGGCCACGGCCAGGACCAGCGAGCCGAAGGGCTCGCCGACCTTGTGCGCGACCACCTCCGCGTGGTGCACGGCGGCGAGCACCGCGCCCGCCAGCAGCGTGCCACAGATGATCACCAGCGATGCCGGCAGGTCGCGGCCCCAGGTCAGGGCGAGCACCAGAACGGCCAGCACCGGGACCCACGCCGTCCACCGGGCCAGGAGGGCACTGATCTTGGCGGTCATCTGACTACCCTGCCAGAAAATCTCCGGCACCGCCCAGGACCGGCGGTTTCCGGCCCCGCGGCGTCTTCCGGGGCGGCGGTACGGGCGGCGGCGCCCTACGATGCTCGGCAACGTCCACCATGGAGGTTTCCGTGAGCGACCAGATCGACAGCTCGACCGCTCAGCCGGCCCGCCGGTACAACTACTGGCTCGGCGGCAAGGACAACTTCGCGGTGGACCGCGCCTCCGGTGACGAGATCCTCAAGGCCTTCCCGACGGCCCGGATCGCGGCGCTGGAGAACCGCCGCTTCCTGCAACGGGCGACGCGCTACCTGGTCGCCGAGGCCGGCATCCGGCAGTTCCTGGACATCGGCACCGGGCTGCCGACCGCCGACAACACCCACGAGGTCGCGCAGCGCCTCGCGCCCGAGAGCCGCGTCGTCTACGTCGACAACGACCCCATGGTCATGGTGCACGCGCGGGCGTTGCTGAACAGCACGCCGGAGGGGAAGACCACCTACCTCGAGGCCGACCTGCGGTCGCCCGAGGGCATCCTCGCGGACCCGGCGCTACGCGAGACCCTCGATCTCGGCCGGCCGGTCGGGCTCATGCTGGTGGCCGTCCTGCACTTCATCCAGGGGTACGGCGCCGGCGCGCCGGTCGTGCGCACCCTGATGGACGCCCTGCCCAACGGCAGTTTCCTGGTGATCACGAACGCCACCAAGGATCTCGTCAGCCCGGAGATGGCCGCGGCCTACGACGCGGCGCTGGCCTCCGGCGTCACCAACGTCTGGCCGCGGGACCGGGCCGAGTTCACCGCCCTCTTCGACGGGCTCGAGTTCGTCGAGCCCGGCGTGACCGCGGTCAGCGAGTGGCGCGCCGAGGACGAGCCGGAGCCGCGGCCGGACCCGGCACACGTCGCGATGTTCGCCGGCGTCGCCCGCAAGCCTTAGCCTCGGGCGGGCTCACCCCGGCTCGTTCAGGCCGGTCGCGAGGATGGCCAGGAAGATCCCGGCCAGCGTGAGCCAGACGGTGGCCCGGATGACCACCCGGCCGCTCGTGTCGGTGTAGCTGCGCTTCAACCAGTCGCGGTCGGCGCCCGGGTCCTGAATCGTGCCCACGCCCCGAGTCTGCGCCGTGTGCGCAACGGCGGTTGTTTGACAGGTGACCTCAGGCTGGATTCAGGTGGATTGGTCGTAGGCCAGACCAGACCGGGAGCCGGCATGCTCATCGCCCTTTCGCAGGAACCCAACTGGATCATCGTCACTCTTGTCGGCGCCCTGGTCGGCGCGTCGGTGACCTGGTGGTCGACGCCGATCAGATACCTGCGTGCGCGCAACAGTCACGGATATCTGCTGGGGACCTGGTACGAGTACCACTACACGTTCCGGCACGGCCGGATGATGCTCGGACGCGCGGTCGTGACCATCCGGCCGGGTTTCCGGAGCTCGCTCAAGGCCGACGTCGTGTCGCATGAGGTACACGCCGACGGGATGGTCACCGATCTCAGCTACACGGGACAGGTGCGCCGTGAAGGTCACCTGGTGCTGTCGCTGTCCGGGCGCTCGCACGACGACACGATGATGATGCGCTACATCGAGCGGCTGCCGTCCAACCCCGCGCCGATGCTGGGCATCTGGCTGAGTCAGGACCATGATTGCCTGCCCGCCGCCGGCGTGAGCGCGTTGAGCAGGAAAGAACTGACCGACGAGCAGGCACACGACGTCCTGAGATTCGAGGGCCCGTCACCGGGAGCCCTGCGGGTCGCCTCCCCGTAGTGGCCGCGGACCATCCTTCTCAAGGGGGGCGAGCGCCTCCCGTAGCAGGTCCGCCAGTTGCCGCTGGGTCTGCGGGGGCAGGTGTGACAGCATGCGCTGCTGCTCGGCCAGGCCCGCGGCGACCGCCCGGTCGACGATCTCCCGGCCCTTCGGCGTGAGCCGGACCTGCACGCTTCGCCGGTCGGTCGGCGACGGGAAGCGAGCGGCGAGCCCCGCCCGTTCCAGCCGGTCGAGCCGGGCCGTGGTGCCGCCCGTGCTGGCCATCATCGAAGCGGCGAGCGCTCCGGGCGAGAGCTGGAACGGCTCCCCGGCCCGGCGCAGGGTCGCCAGCACGTCGAACTCGGGGCGACCGATGCCGTGGCCCGCGTAGACGCGCTCCATCTCGTCGCCGGCGATCCGGGACAGCCGGAAGATCCGGCCGAAGACGGCCATCGCCGTCGTGTCGAGCTCCGGGCGCTCGCCGCGCCACTGCTCGGTGATGCGGTCTACGCGGTCGGGGTGTGCCACGTCTCCATTGTCTCGATGTCGAGCATCTTGACAAGAAGCAGATCCCAAGAGAGTCTCTTGATGTCGAGATACTTTACGTCAAGGGAGTTGGGATGCGCCCGCCGGTCATGCTGATCGCCGCACTCACTCCCGTCGCCTGGGGCACCACGTACGCGGTGACCACCGAGTTCCTGCCGCCCGACCGTCCGCTGCTCGCCGGCACCCTGCGCGCCCTGCCGGCCGGGCTGCTGCTGATCGCGCTCGCCCGGCGGCTGCCGCACGGCGTGTGGTGGTGGCGGTCCGCGGTGCTGGGCACGCTCAACATCGGGGTGTTCTTCGCGCTGCTGTTCGTCAGCGCCTACCGGCTACCCGGCGGGATGGCCGCCGTGCTCGGGGCCGCCGCGCCCCTGTTCGTCGCCGGACTCACCGCGCTGCTGCTCACCGAGCGGGTCGCCCTGCGTACCGTCCTCGCGGCCGTCGCCGGCGCGGGCGGGGTCGCGGCGACGGTGCTGACGGCCGGCGCGGGGCTCGATCCCGTCGGACTGCTCGCCGGGCTGGGCGGCACCGCGTCGATGTCGTTCGGGCTGGTGCTGACCAAGCGCTGGGGACGGCCCGCGAACACCACTTTGCTCACCACGACCGGCTGGCAGCTGACCGCCGGCGGGCTGTTCCTCGCCCCGGTGGCGATCGGCGTCGAGGGCCTGCCGGCCGCGCTCACCGCCGGGAATCTCGCCGGGTACGCGTACCTGTCGATGATCGGCACCGCGGCGGCGTACATGATCTGGTTCTGGGGTCTCGAGCGGTTGCCGGCCGCCCGGATCTCCCTGCTCGGGTTGCTCTCGCCGCTGGTGGCGACCGCCGTCGGCTGGGCGGCGCTCGGTCAGGGGCTCGCGCCGGCGCAGGTGCTGGGGATGCTGGTCGCCTTCGGCGCGGTCCTCTACGGCGCGTCAGCGAAGGTCCGCGTTCTCCACGACGCGCGTGGGGAAGCCGGTGCGGGCCGCCCGCAGCATGGCCCGGCCGAGCCGGTCGGTGCTGGTTACGTATCCCGGCGCAACCCGCCCGAGCAGCGGCAGCAGCGGAGCGGTGAGCGTGTACAGGACCCGGTAGATGCCGGTCTTCGAGGTGGCGCCGTGGGTCGGCTGGATGAAGGCCGGGCGGAGCGCGTACCCGTTCGGGAAGGTCTTGATGATCTCGAGCTCGGTGCGGCCCTTGACCCGGGCCCACATGGCGCGGCCGTCGGGATTCGTGCCGGCGCCTGAGACGTACAGGAAGGTCATCTCGGGGTTGAGCCGGGCGAGCAGGTGCGCGGCCGCGACCGGGAAGTCGTACGAGATCCGGGTGTACTCCGCCTCGCTGAGCCCGACCGACGAGACGCCGAGGCAGTAGAAGCAGGCGTCGTAGCCGCGCAGCTCGTCCTCGATGCCGCCGAGGTCGGCGAAGTCCGCCCAGGTCAGCTCCCGGAGCTTGGGATGCCGCACCCCGGTCGGCCGGCGCACCAGCGTGAGCACCTGCTCCACGTCCTCCGCGAGCAGGCTCTCGCGCAGCGCGCCCTGGCCGACCATGCCGGTCGCGCCGAAGATGATGACCTTCATGCCTTCAGGGTGCACCACCCTCGCGGGCGCGGAACGTCATACCCGGCTTCTACAGTGCTCCGGTGCCCGTTGAACGATGGTCCACCGCGCAGATCGAAGCCCTGGCGCCCGACGCGAGCTCGCTGAAGGGCGCCCGCGGCATCAACCGGTGGCTGGAGGCCGGCCTGCTCGACGAGGTCCTGTGGGGTCTCTGCAAGGGCAGCGGACAGAAGCCGTACCAGGTCTGCGTCGACCTGGCCGGGCCGGCGTACCGATGCTCGTGCCCGAGCCGGAAGTTCCCCTGCAAGCACGCGCTCGGCCTGCTGCTGTACTGGGCCGGCGGCGGCCCGGTCTCCTCGCCGCCGCCCGCGTTCGCCGGCGAGTGGCAGGCGGCCCGCGCGGCCCGGACGGCGGCCCCGGCGCGGGCCGCCGGGACGGCGGACCCGGCCGCCGCCGAGAAACGCGCCCGGCAGCGGGCGGACCGGGTCGCGGCCGGCATGGCCGAGCTGCGGCGCTGGCTCGACGACCAGGTGCAGCAGGGCCTGGCCGGCGCGGAGCAGGCGGGGCGCCGGCCCTACGAGGCGATGGCCGCCCGCCTCGTCGACGCGCAGGCACCGGCCGCCGCCTCCGCGGTGCGCCGGCTGGGCGGGATCGCGGGCATCGGGCCGCACTGGGCCGACCGGCTGCTCGGCGAGCTCGCGCTGCTGCGGCTGCTGGTCGCCGGTCACGAGCGGCTCGGCACGCTGCCGCCGGCCCTGGCCGCGACGGTCCGGTCGCGGATCGGGTTCCCGGTGGCCAACCAGGACGTGCTAGCCACCGCGGAGGTCCGGGACCTGTGGCAGGTGCTGGGGCAGGTCGACAGCGAGGAGGGCGCGATCACGACCCGGCGGACCTGGCTGCTCGGCGTCGGCAGTGGACGGTTCGCGCTGCTGCTGTCGTTCGCGGCGCCCGGGCAGTCGCCGGCGGCCGAGGTGGTGCCGGGCACGGCGATCGAGGCGGCGCTCTGCTTCTACCCCGGCGCCGCGCCGCTGCGGGCGCTGGTGAAGGAGCAGTTCGGCACGCCCCGGCCGCTGACCGCACCGGGACCGGCCGCCGGCCTGCGGGCGGCGCTGGCGGGCTGGTCGTCGACGCTCGCCGCCGAGCCCTGGCGCCACGACGCGCCGGTGCTGCTGGCGGACGTGGTGCCGGGCCCGGACGGGTTCCTCGTCGACGCCGCCGGTGAGTCCCTGCCGCTGGCGCCGGGGCATCGCGAGCCATGGTGGCTGCTGGCCGCCGCCGGCGGGTCACCGGCGACCGTCGCGGGCGAGTGGTCGCCGTCGGGGCTGCGGCCGCTGGCGGCGTGGGTCGACGGCAGGTATGTGCCGGCGCCCCCGCCGGCGCCCGGCGGGGGCGGCGGGCGCGGGCCGGAGCTGCCGGCCGACCTGCTGGCGGCGGCCCTCGTCGGCACCGCCCGGCGGCCGTGGACATCACCGGGTCTGCACGTCGGCGATCGGGTCCTGAGCATGGCACCGGACGCCGACCTGTTGGAGGCCGCCGCCACCGCGCTGACCTATCGGCGGGCGGGCGTCACGCCGTCGTCCGGCCACGCGCCGGTCTCGTCCGCACCCGTCGAGACCGGCCCGCCGCTGCCCGCCGCGGCCGGGGCCCGGCTGCTGCGGTTGCTGACCGACGGCGGGGCGCCCGGCGGCGCCCAGCAGGCGCAGGAACTGCTCGCACAGTGGCTGACCGCGGCCGCCCGGCACGGCGGGTTCGTCCCGCCCGAGTCGCTGCCCGCGCTGCTCGACGCCGGCCGCCGCAACGGCGCCGTCCGGCCCGCGATCGGGCGCGTCGCCGGCCGGCGCGGCGGCTGGCTCGCCGCGATGCGCCCCGACTGGCGCTGGCTGCGCGACGAGGCGCCCGGCGCCGCCGAGCCGGCGGATCCGCAGGTGTGGGAGACCGGCACCGGCGGCGAACGCCTGGCCCACCTCACCCGGTTGCGCGGCGCCGATCCGGCCGCCGCGCTCGCCCTGCTGGAGAGCACCTGGCCGACCGAGACGCCCGAGGACCGCACCCGGTTCGTGGACGCGCTCGGCACGGGTCTGTCCCTCGCCGACAATGACTTCCTCGAACGGGCCCTCGACGACCGCCGCAAGGGCGTCCGCGAGACCGCCCTCGACCTGCTGCGGCGGCTGCCGGAATCGTCGCTCGGCCGGCGGATGACCACCCGGGCGACCGCGGCGGTGCGCCTGGAGCGCCGCACACTCGGGCGCGACCGGCTGGTCGTCGACCCGCCCGCGGAGCTGACCACCGAGCTGCGGCGCGACGGCGTCGGCGCCCAGCCCGCGCACGGCACCGGCGTGCAGGCCTGGCTGCTCGAGGAGGTCATCGCCGGCACGCCGCTGACCGTCTGGACCGACGCCTTCGAGCGTTCACCGGCCGCGGTCGTCGACCTGGCCCGCGGGCACGACTGGGAGACGCCGCTGCTGCACGGCTGGGCCAAGGCGGCGATCATGCAGGCCGACTCCGCCTGGGCGGCCGCGCTGGTCGACAACGACACCCGGGGCAGCGCGACCGGGCTGCGCGAGGCCGTCCGCTGGGACCTGCACCTGCTGCTGCCGCCGGCCGACCTGGCCCGCATCGCCGCCGACTTCCTGCGGCGCGAGGACCACCTCGCGCACCGGCTGCTGGCCGTGCACCCGGGCGCCTGGCCGGACGAGCTCGCGGTCGCGGTGGTGGAGACCATCGCGCACCGGGTACACGCGGACCGGCACAGCTGGCAGCTCGCCGAGCTGTGCCGGGCCACGGCGATGGCGATGCCGCCCGGCTACGCGGCGCAGGTCGCCCGGCTGGCCGAGCAGCTCGATCAGCAGCCGGCCGACCCCTCCCGGGTGCGGCCGGTCGCCGAGCTGGCCCGGATCCTCGCCTTCCGCCACGAGATGCTCCAGGAGTTGCCGCCCCGACCGTCGTTTCTTGTCGGAGGTGCTCAGTAACGTGCCAGACATACCAGCGCCGGCGGGCCGGACAGCCGGGCCGTGGGACAGACAGGAGTTCGAGTGACCGCACTGCGACCGCACGCCGAGGATCAGTATGCCGAGGAGCTCGCGCTGCTCGCCGCGACCGACGACCGGCCGCGACCGCCGGGCTGGCGGCTCTCCCCGCAGGCGGTGGTGACCTACCTCCTGGGCGACGGCGCCAAGATCACCCCGAAGTATGTCGGTCCCCGCCGGCTCATGGAGGTCGCGGTGTCCACGTTGGTCACCGACCGGGCGCTGCTCCTGCTCGGCGTGCCCGGCACGGCCAAGACCTGGGTCTCCGAGCACCTCGCGGCGGCGATCTCCGGCGACTCCACCCTGCTGGTGCAGGGAACCGCCGGCACGGCCGAGGAGGCGATCCGCTACGGGTGGAACTACGCCCGCCTGCTCGCGGACGGCCCGAGCGAGGCGGCGCTGGTGCCCAGCCCGATCATGCGCGCCATGCGGACCGGCGCGATCGCCCGGATGGAGGAGCTGACCCGCGTCCCGTCCGACGTGCAGGACGCGCTGATCACCGTGCTCTCGGAGAAGACCCTGCCGGTGCCGGAGCTCAACACCGAGGTGCAGGCGCAGCGCGGCTTCAACCTGATCGCCACCGCCAACGACCGCGACCGCGGCGTCAACGAGCTCTCCAGCGCGCTGCGCCGCCGGTTCAACACGGTGGTCCTGCCGGTGCCGGCGTCGGCCGACGACGAGGTGGAGATCGTGTCCCGCCGGGTGGCCCAGCTCGGCAAGTCCCTCGACCTGCCCGAGGTGCCCGCCGCCCTCGACGAGATCCGCCGGGTGGTGACGATCTTCCGCGAGCTGCGCACCGGCCTGACCGAGGACGGCCGCACCAAGCTGAAGTCGCCCACCGGCACCCTCTCCCCCGCCGAGGCGATCTCGGTGATCACCAACGGCATGGCCCTGGCCGCCCACTTCGGCGACGGCACCCTGCACCCGTCCGATGTGGCCGCGGGCATCGTCGGCGCGGTGGTCAAGGACCCGGCCTCCGACGGCGTGGTCTGGCGCGAATACCTCGAGACGGTCGTCCGCGAACGCACCGACTGGCGCGACTTCTACCGTGCCGCCCGCGATGCCTGAGCAGCTCTACGGCATCCGTCACCACGGACCGGGCTCGGCCCGCGCGGTCGTCCAGGAGCTGAACCGCCAACGCCCCGCGGTCGTGCTGATCGAGGGCCCACCGGAGGCGGACGACCTGGTCCGCTGGGCGGCGGACACCGGCCTGGAGCCGCCGGTGGCGCTGCTGGGCTACGCGGCGGACGACCCGGGCCGCGCGGCCTTCTGGCCGTTCGCGGTCTTCTCACCGGAGTGGCAGGCGATCCGCTGGGCGGTGGAGCACGGGGTGCCGGTCCGCTTCTTCGACCTGCCCTACTCCTACCGCCTCACCGACGCCCACACCCCGGACACCCCACCGTCCGTCGGCCGAGGTCCCGGCGCTCCCCCGCCCCCAGCCGCCGACACGGGCCCGCCCGGCACCCACACGACGCACCCCGCCGCCGACCACGACCCGGCCGCGGCAGGAGCGCCTGCCCACAGCGGCCCCGGACCGGCCATTCCCGGCGACCCCGGCAGCGCGGGCCCGGGCGAGTTGGACGTCCCGGCGGGCGCCGGCGAGACGGGACCGGTGGTTCCCGCGCCGCGGGGTCCCGGGGAGGCCGGGGGCGTCGCGGCGCCGGTGCGGGTGCGGCCGGTCGATCCGATCGGGGAGCTCGCCGCGGCCGCCGGATACGACGATCCCGAGCGGTGGTGGGAGGACGTCGTCGAGCATCGGGGGTTGCCCGCGTTCGAGGCCATCGCCGAGGCGATGACCGCCATCCGCGAGTCGTCGCCCGAGGACCCCGAGGACCTCGTCCGCGAGGCATACATGCGCACGGTGCTGCGCGAGGTGCGCCGCACCCACGACAACATCGCGGTCGTGTGCGGCGCGTGGCACGTCCCCGCGCTGGCGCGCAAGGTCGCCGCCAAGGACGATGCCGCACTGCTCAAGGGGCGGAAGAAGGCCAAGGTCGCCTTCACCTGGGTGCCGTGGACCTACGGGCGGCTGGCCTCGCAGTCCGGCTATGGCGCGGGAGTGCGGTCTCCGGGCTGGTATCACCACCTGTTCACGACCGCCGACGACGTCGTGCCGCGGTGGCTCGTCGACGCGGCCGGGGTACTGCGCGCCGAGGGCGTGCCCACCTCGTCGGCGCACGTCATCGAGGCCACCCGGCTCGCCGAGGCGCTCGCGGTCATCCGCGGGCGGCCGCTGGCGGGGCTCGCGGAGGTGACCGAGGCCGCCGAGGCCGTCATGTGCGACGGCGAGCCGCTGCGCCTGGAGCTGATCGACCGGCGCCTCGTCGTCGGCGAACGGCTCGGCGGCGTGCCCGACGACATGCCGGCCGTGCCGCTGGCCAAGGATCTCGCGGCGCAGCAGCGCACGGTGCGACTCAAGCCGGAGGCGCTGGAGCGCGAGCTCGAGCTGGACCTGCGCCGCGACATCGACCTGTCCCGCAGCCGGCTGCTGCACCGGCTGCGCACCATCGGCGTGCCGTGGGGCGAGGCTGAGACGGCCCGGCGCGGCACCGGCACGTTCCGCGAGCAGTGGCGGCTGCGCTGGCAGCCGGAGTTCGCCGTTCAGCTGGTCGAGGGCAGCATGTGGGGCACCACCGTCGCCGCCGCGGCGACCACGAAGGTGATCGACGCCGCCCGCGAGGCCGCAACGCTCGCCGACGTCACCGAGCTGGTCGAGGTATGCCTGCTGGCCGACCTGGCCGGCGCCTACGCGCCCGTGCTCGCCGCCCTCGACACCCGCGCCGCGCTCGACTCGGACATCGGCCACCTGATGGCGGCGATCCCCGCGCTGGCCCGCACCCTGCGCTACGGCGACGTCCGCCGCACCGACCTCGCCGGCCTGTCCACTGTGACGGCGACCCTGCTCGCCCGCGTCTGCGCCGGCCTGCCGGCCGCCGCCGGTTCGCTCTCCGACGAGGCCGCCAAGCAGCTGCGCGGGCAGGTCGACGGCGTGCATTCCGCGGTCGCCCTGCTGGACGACGACGAGCTGCGGGAACGCTGGCTGACCACGCTGGCGTCCGTCTCCCAGCGCGCCGACCTGCACGGCCTGCTCGCCGGCCGGCTGACCCGCCTCCTGCTCGACGCCGGCCGCCTCGGCATCGCGGAGGTGCTGCGACGGCTGCGGCTGCCGCTGACCGTCGGCACGCCGCCCGCGCACGGCGCCGCCTGGGTCGAGGGCTTCCTGGCCGGCGGCGGGCTGCTGCTCGTGCACGACGACACGCTCCTGGACCTGCTCGACGGCTGGGTCGCCGACATCCCGCCGGACTCGTTCGACGACGTGCTGCCACTGCTACGCCGCACGTTCGGCGGGTTCGCCGCCGGCGAGCGCCGCGCGATCGGCGAACGGATCGCGGGCACGGGCGCCGGCGGGCGTCCGGGCGCCGAGCCGCTCATCCTGGACCACGAGAGGGCGGCCCTCACGCTGCCGACGCTGAGTGCACTCCTCGGCCGGGAGGTCCGATGACCAACATCGAAGATCCGGCGGGTCGCGAACGCCAGCGCCGCCGACGGCAGGTGCTGGACCACAAGAACGCGGCCCTCGCGCCACCCACACTGCATGCACTCCTGGGCCAGGAGGTCCGATGACCAACATCGAAGATCCGGCGGGTCGCGAACGCCAGCGCCGCCGACGGCTGGTGCTGGGGCACGAGAAGGTCGCCCTCGTGCCACCTACGCCGAGTGGGCTGCTGGGCAGGGAGGTCGGATGACGGACATCGAGGATCCGGCGCAGCGCGAGCGCATGCGCCGATGGCGGCTCGTGTTGGGCGGTCCCGCGGAGGACTCCCTCGGCGCCGCGCAGGGTCGCGACGGCGCGATGGATGCGGCGCTGGCCGCGCTCTACGACGCGGGCGGGGACGGCGAGGGGTCCGGGACGTCGCGCTCCGCCGGACTCGGCGGGTCCGCGCCGAAGGTGGCGCGGTGGCTGGGCGACATCCGTGAGTACTTTCCCAGCACGGTCGTGCAGGTGATGCAGGCGGACGCGATCGAGCGCCTCGACCTGACCCGGCTGCTGCTGGAGCCGGAGATGCTGGACGCCGTCGAGCCGGACGTGCACCTGGTCGGGACGCTGCTCTCGCTGAACGCGGTGATGCCGGAGCGGACCAAGGACGCGGCGCGGCAGGTGGTCCGCAAGGTCGTCGCCGAGCTGGAGCAGCGCATCTCCCAGCACACCCGGGCGGCGGTGAGCGGCGCCCTGAACCGGGCGGCGCGGATCAACCGGCCCCGGCACGCGGACATCGACTGGGATCGGACCATCCGCGCGAACCTGAAGCACTACCAGCCGGAGCACCGCACGGTGATCCCGGAGCGCCTGGTCGGCTACGGCCGCCGCGCCACCGCGATCCAGCGCGACGTGGTGCTCTGCGTCGACCAGTCCGGCTCGATGGCCGCGTCGGTGGTGTTCTCCGGGGTGTTCTCGGCGGTGCTGGCGTCGATGCGCTCGCTGCGCACGTCGCTGGTGGTCTTCGACACCGCGGTGGTCGACCTGACCGACCAGCTGAGCGACCCGGTCGAGGTCCTGTTCGGCACGCAGCTCGGCGGCGGGACGGACATCAACCGGGCGATCGGCTACAGCCAACAGCTGATCACGCGGCCGCGGGACAGCATCTTCGTACTGATCAGCGACCTCTACGAGGGCGGCGTCCGCGAGCAGATGCTGCGCCGGGTCGCGGAGATGACGGCGGCCGGGGTCCAGGTGGTGGTGCTGCTCGCGCTGTCGGACGAGGGCGCGCCGGCCTACGACCACGAGAACGCGGCGGCGCTGGCGGCCCTGGGCGTGCCAGCCTTCGCGTGCACGCCCGACGCGTTCCCGGACCTGATGGCGGCGGCCATCGAACGCCGCGACCTGATGGCCTTCGCGGCCCGCCAACAGCAGTGACCCCGCCCAGGCTCCGGCCAGTCGTATCCGGGCGGCCGCACCTTCGACTCCGCCCGCCGGCACCTCATAGCCGGCGTTGAAGAACGCCGCCGCGTACCCGATACCGGTCAGCGCGGACGTCCGAGACTGGTGACCGGTGGCGGAGGCCCGATGCACGAACCCGCACGCGCCCTGTCGTGGCAGATCCGGATATCGATAGCGGTGGGAAGATCGATCGATGATCGGTGACCGGTGGGGCGTGACCGACGACGAGATGTTGCGCCACTATCCATGCGACGAGTTTGTCGGCGCCCCTGCATTGCAGGCGTGGCGCGGAGTGCACGTTGCGGCGCCTACCGCGACAGTATGGCCGTGGGTTGTCCAGGTAAGGATCGCGCCGTATTCCTATGACTGGATCGACAACCTCGGCCGCCGCTCACCTCGTCGAATAATGGGCCTTCCCGAACCCGAAGTCGGGGAGGCATTCACCTCCTCTGGCGGGCGGAAGTTGGGCAGGATCGTCTCCCTCGACCCTGGAAAGCAGCTGACGGGGACCATCATGGGCGCCTTCATGTCCTACGTGCTCGTGCCACAGGAGCGCAACACGACCCGCCTGCTGCTCAAGGTGGTCATGCAGACGAACCGCTGGGCCGCTCCCGCGCTGTCCGTCGGTGACCTCGTCATGGCTCGCCGGCAGTTGCTGAACCTGAAGCAACTCGCCGAACGCCACCAACGCCGTAGCACTCCCCCGAGCTGAAGATCAGGCTCCCCACTCATCGGCAGAAGCGGACTCGGATCCCGCGTAGGGGATCCGTTCAGGTCACTGAGCACTTCAACCTAGCCCCGGGCCAGCGGTATCCCAGCCGTTTGACCGCCGCCGGGAGCCGCCGCCCGGTCACGTTGAAAAGGCTCAATCCTGGACACCACGGATAGCCGTCGCGAGACCGTTGACGGTTGGTAGCAGCGGGTCTCCTGCAACCAGCGCACGTAGCGTTCGATGTCCCCCGGCCCACACGAAGTGGATCAGAGTGTAGGCCGGTGTCATACCTTGCGGTGCGTCACCGCCTGCAGGACTGCACCGCCTTCGACACGGCAGCGCAATGCAGTCGATCTTGCTCGGCGAACCTGGTGGGATGACATCATCTTGCCGACAAATAGTCGAGCGAGCGCGAGACGACGTTTGGTACCTGAGACTCCTGCGCTGGTCAGGAATCCGGAATATCGCGCTTCGCGGCAAGCAACGTCTCTCGCGACACCACGACGATCCGTTCGTAATCCGCACGCGCCGCATCTGCCGGCAGTTTGAACTCCAGCGTTTCGGTCACGTCAGTACCGATAATGGCGAAGTCACCATTAGAAAGCTCGAATACATCAGGGCAGGTCCCATTGTTCAGTGACCCGCGTTCCCGAGGTGATCGCCCGAGTCGACGCACGAACTCCACGAAGGTGCCTTCCCTAACGGTTGAACCGGCATGATCCTGAGTTCAGCCAAGTTTGCATGCAGCTACGTTGCCGTTCAAGCAACGCCACGCGGCGACAAGTTTGGCGGACAAGCTGTCCGGTGGCCACGGCCCTTGGGTCACAACTTGGGCTCAAGGCCAGGCGCGCTCCTTCACCGGCTTACGTGCGGGGCGGTGCCGCCTCCATGACAGTAATCCTCGCATGACTGCTCAGGCGGCTTCTTCCGCCAGATCGGCAGGCTCAGGAACCTCCATACTTGGCCGGGACCTGTAGCGATGATCGGCGGCGACGGCGGTCTCGTAGTCTCGGCAAAGCTCATCCAACTTCTTCGTGAACGTGTGCTCTGGGCTGCCCGGCTCGAGGGATGTTCTGGCCCGCTCTGCTACCGCCCAATACTCTCGCATGATAGGACTCGTAAAGAGGTAGCGCATACTGCCGAGAACCTCCTCGTCAGTTGCCTTATTCAGCTTCAGTGAAGTCCAGTGGAATTGATAGATGATGTTAGCGTAAAGGAACTGTCGATTTTTCTCTTCGGGCAGGCCCGGCCGAAAAGCTGGCCAAACCCCGGCAAGCTGCGGATCATTTATGCTCATCTTGAGGATTTCGAGGTGCAGCATACTCAGCTCGGCGGCGGCGCTACGCTGAAGCTCGCGAAACTGCACGCGGGCGGTAACCACGACAGCGACGAGGGCAAGCCCGCTGATGATCGAGCTGAGGACGCCGAAGGTTTGACCGACATCGCTCCATCGACCCCAATCCGCGGCAGCCCCTTGTTCTCCCAGTACCGCGGCCACACCGACCCCTACAAGTAGAGTCAGCAAAGCAGCAGCAGCGGTGGCAGCCAGCCAGTACGAGAAGCGCGCCACAGCTCCTCGGCGGAGACCCCTAGCGTCGTTCGCCATCGGAGAACGCACCTCCCAGCTGTGCTGTGAGGAAGTGTCCACAACCTCCACTACCCCCGGAGGTGCCGCACCGCCGGTAGTAGACGGAGGTGCCCCTCATCCACATAGTGCGGTACGTAGCCAAAAAGAGCTACTAATCCACGATGAGTGAACGTCAATCCGGCCGTCAAACGAATGTGCCACCTGGCAGTTTGGCAAGTGGCAAGTTGCCACTAACCAAGACCATTAACGGTCGTTAATCCTGTACCGGCATCCTGGCACAAAAATGGGATCATTGTCCGCTCCCGGTCAAGCGGCCGAAGCAAGTGAGAGTGCAAGCAACGACTGTGAGGCCTGCGTCTAGCAGAATCCGCGGGCAGAGTAACCGGAGCGACATGCCGGCTGCCGACTTGCCGCTCTCTGAGCGGCACTCGCGTAACCTGGCCGTCGGCGTGTCGGGAGGCGATGCTCTACCCTCGAGTCTTCGCGATGCGCGCAGCCCGCGGCGGACGGTTGTCTCGTGCCGGCTGTGGACTTCTGCCGTGAAGCGCAGGCTAAGCACGGTGGAGCGGCGCGAAGAGCCGGGACAGGCCCGCGATCGACTTCTCCCGATAGACCGGCTGGGCCGTGGTGATGCCGTACGCGAGGTCGGCGATGAGCCCGCACCGCGCATAGAAGAGGGCACGCTCGGTGATTTCCGGGTCGCGCAGGTCCGGGGTGACCTGCTCCATCGCCGCCGCGAACGCCGCCGGCCCGAGATCACGCAGGATCAGCCCGAGGTCCCGGGCGGGGTCGCCCACCGCCGCATCCGACCAGTCGATGACCCCGGTGATCTCCTGGGTGCCCGGATCGACCAGAACGTGCTCGGCGCCGAGGTCCTGATGCGAGAAGGCGAGCGACGGCGCCGACGAAGGCGCCGGCTCAGCCAGGAACGCCCGCACCGCGCCGTGCCACGCCACCGGCACCTCCGCCGCAACCTCGGGCCACAGCGAAAGCGCCTCGTCCAGCCACTCCTGAGGCGCGGAGTCGTCCATCTCGGAGAGAGGCAGGGCGTGCAGTGCCGCAAGCAGGCGGCCGAGCTCAAGGCCCAGCGCACCCGCGTCCCAGCCCGCGACCGAGAGCAACGGCACCCCCGGCAGCATCCGGTAGGCGAGACACCCACCCACCGGATCGACGAACTCCGGTACGGGCACCGCGATCGGCGACACCGCCCCGACCGCCCGCAGCACCCGGGCCTCCCGCGAGACCTCCTCCGGATCGGTGCGCCGGAACCGCACCACCAGGTCGTCGATCAGGTACGCGACGTTGTCCACGCCCGCACCCAGCCGTTTCATCGCGCCGGACCGCCGAGGGCGATGGCCGTCAGCACGATCCCGTCCGCCACCAGGAACCGCCCCGCCAGCGTCTCGAACGGCCCGTCGACCAGCAGCCGCGCCGTGAACGTCCCCGCCGCCGGATCGAACGTCACCGCCGCGTCCTCGAAGCCGAGCCACTCGCCGGTCAGCGGCGACCACACCTTGTAGACGGACTCCTTCGCGCTGAACAGCAGCCGCTCCCACGACACCGTGGGGTGCTCCCGCGCCAGCTGCCCGAGGTGCTCCCGTTCCCGCTCCGAGGAGACGAGATCCAGCACGCCCTCCGGCAGCGGACCGTCCACCTCCGCGTCGACGCCGACGCCCCGGACCACGTCCGCCCGCGCCACCGCCGCGCCGCGGTAGCCCACGCAGTGCGTCATGCTGCCCACGATCCCCGCCGGCCAGATCGGCGCGCCGCGTACCCCGGGCAGGATCGGCGCGGGCGGCACGCCCAGCTCGGCCAGGGCGAGCCGCGCGCAGTGCCGGACCGTCGTGAACTCGCTCCGGCGTTTCGCGACGGCGTTCGTGATGAGGGCGGCCTCCGCCGGGAAGATCTCGGCATCCGGCGGGTCGGTCCTGGTGTGCGCGGTCCGCACGTCCGGCGGCAGGAGGCGCTCAAGCATCGGCGAGGAACTCCAGGACGGCCTCGTTCACGGCCTCCGGCTGCTCCAGGTAGCCGTAGTGGCCCGCGTCCGCGATCCGGGTGTACCTCGCGCCCGGGATCGCCTCGGCCAGTTCGCGGCCGCGGACGGCCGGCGCGACCAGGTCGTCGGCGAACGACAGCACCAGGGTCGGCACGCGGATCGTCCGGTACGCCGGGCGCCGGTCGGTGTCCACCGTCACCTCCAGCTGGTGGCGCTGGCCCTCGTCGGCCCAGTCCGTCGGGGACATCTCCAGGATGTCGAGCCAGTCCTGTGCCGTCTCCGGCTCCTCGAGGGTCCGCGGCGACAGGTTCTGCAGCGCGCGGTTGACCGCGTCGTAGCCGGGCGGCAGCACGATCCCGGCGTCGGCCATGGCGCGCTCGGCGGCCGCCAGCGCCAGCGACACCGCGTCCGGCCGGGCCCGGCTCGCCATCAGGACGGCCCGGTCGACCAGGTCCGGGCGCGCGAGCAGGACCTCCTGCACCACGTACGCGCCGAGCGACGTACCGATCAGGCGGCACGGACCGCCCGCGACCCGCTCGATGACCGCGACCGTGTCCGCGACCAGGTCCGCGACGGTCAGGCCGGGCCGGGCCGGGCCGCTGCCGCCGACGCCGCGGTTGTCCAGGGTTATCGCCCGGTAGCCGGCGTCGACCAGGGCCGGCACCTGGTGCAGCCACCAGGTGCGGCCGCGGGCGGCGGTGCCGGGGATGAGCAGCACCGGCGGACCGCTCCCGGACTCCTCGAAGTGCAACGTGACGTCGCCGACATCGATCGCAGGCATGATCGTGAGGCTATCGGACGCCCAAGGGCGGATACTGGGTCCGGCTTCCCGCAACGCGGCGGCGAACCGGCCCGAGCCGTGGTTAGGTTTTCGGCGGGACTGTCGCTCTCCGAGGAGGAGTTTTCTCATGCCGTTGACCGGTGAATACGAGCCGAGCCCGTCCGACTGGGCCCGCGAGCAGGTGGAGCAGTTCGAGGCCACCAACGGCGCCGAGGCGAACGAGCTGCAGGGCAAGCCGATCATCGTGCTCACCTCGGTCGGCGCGAAGAGCGGCAAGCTGCGCAAGACCCCGCTGATGCGGATCGAGCACGGCGGCGAGTACGCGGTGGTGGCCTCGCTGGGCGGCGCGCCGAAGCACCCGGTCTGGTATTGGAACCTGGTCGGGAACCCGCACGTCGAGCTGCAGGACCTTTCCGTCAAGCGCGACTACGAGGCGCGCGAGGTGCACGGCGAGGAGCGCGAGCTGTGGTGGAAGCGGGCCGTCGAGGCCTGGCCGCCGTACGCTGACTACCAGACCAAGACGGAACGCGTCATCCCGGTCTTCGTTCTCACCCCGACCTCCGACTGAGGAGTCCGCATGCCTTTGACCGGCGAGTACGGCCCGAGCACGTCGAACTGGGCCCGCGAGCAGGCGGAGACGTACGAGGCGACGAACGGCGCGAAGGCCGGGGAGATCCTGGGCCGGCCGGTCATCGTGCTGACCTCGGTCGGCGCCCGCACCGGGCTGCTGCGCAAGACGGCGCTGATGCGCGTCGAGCACGGCGGCGAGTACGCGGTGGTCGGCTCGCTGGGCGGCGCGCCGAAGAACCCGGTCTGGGTCTACAACCTGCGTAAGAACCCCGAGGTCGAGCTGCAGGACGGCGAGGAGCGGCACGCGTACGTCGCGCACGAGGTGTCCGGCGACGAGCGGGCGCTGTGGTGGGAGCGCGCGGTCGAGGCGTTCCCGAACTACGCCGGCTACGCGAAGAAGACCAAGCGCTCGATCCCGGTGTTCGTGCTGCGGCGCGCTACCGCTTGAGGCGTGCGGCGCGCGCCGCCGGCACCACCAGCGGCGTGTGCGTCTGCGGGTCCGGGATCACCTCGCAGGCCAGGCCGTACACGTCGGCGACCAGCTCGGCCGTGATGATCGCACCGGGGTCGCCCTCCGCGACGATCTTCCCGGCCTTCATCGCGATGAGGTGGGTGGCGTAGCGGCAGGCCTGGTTGAGGTCGTGCAGGACCGCGACCAGCGTCCGGCCCTGCTCGTTCAGGTCGGCGCACATGTCCAGCAGGTCGATCTGGTGCGCGATGTCCAGGTAGGTCGTCGGCTCGTCCAGCAGCAGGATGTCCGTCTGCTGTGCCAGTGCCATCGCCATCCAGACCCGCTGCCGTTGGCCGCCCGACAGCTCGTCGACGGCCCGGTCCGCCAGCGTCGTCACGCCGGTCGCGTCCATCGCCGCCGCGACCTGGTTCTCGTCCTCGGGTGTCCACTGGCGCAGCAGCCGCTGGTGCGGGTAGCGACCGCGGGCCACCAGGTCCGCCACCGAGATGCCCTCCGGCGCGGTCGCCGTCTGCGGCAGCAGCGCGAGCCGCCGGGCCACCTCCTTGGGCCGGTAGGAGCTGATCGACGCGCCGTCCAGCACCACGGAGCCGCGCCTCGGCACCAGCAGGCCGGCGAGGGCCCGCAACAGCGTCGATTTGCCGCACGCGTTCGGCCCGACGATCACCGTGAAGGAGCCGTCCGGGATGCTCACGTCGAGGCCGGAGGCGATCACCCGGCTGTCGTACGCGAGGTTCAGGTCCGAGCCGGACAGCCGCGAGGTCATCGGCCCTCCCTTCGAAATTGGGTGCTGAGCAGCCAGGCCAGGTAGACGCCGCCGACCGCGCCGGTCACCACGCCGACGGGTAGCTGCGCGGGCGCGAGCAGCCGCTGCGCGACGAAGTCGCTGAGCACCATCAGCAGCGCGCCGGTGATCGCGGCCGGCAGCAGCTGCGGCGCGGGCGCCGCGGTGAGGCGCCGGGAGATCTGCGGCGCGGCCAGCGCGACGAACGCGACCGGGCCGGTCGCGGCGGTCGCCACCGCGCACAGCGCGACCGCGAGGACCACCAGCATCAGGCGGGACCGGTGCACCCGTACGCCGAGGGACTGCGCGGACTCGTCGCCCATCTCGAGCATCCGCAGCCGCCGGCAGAGCAGCAGCAGCGGCGGCGTCAGCACCAGCAGGGCCAGGCCGAGCAGGCGCGTGTACTCCCAGGTGCGCCCGTTCAGGGTGCCGACCAGCCAGACCGCGGCGGACTGTGCCGCGTCGAGCCGGGCCCGGCTGATCAGGTAGCTGTTCACCGCGACCAGCATCGCGGCGATGCCGATGCCGACCAGGATCAGGCGCCGGATCGCGCCGCCGCCGATCGCCGCCAGCCCGTACACGATCAGGGCGGTGAGGATGCCGCTCACGATGGCCGCGCCGGCGGCACCGGCCGGACCGGCGCCGAAGGCCACGATCGCGAGGATCGCGCCGGTGGCGGAGCCGGTGGTGAAGCCGACGATGTCGGGGCTGCCGAGCGGGTTGCGCGACAGGCTCTGGAAGACCGCGCCGGACATGGCCAGCGCGGCGCCGACGAGCAGGCCGAGGGTGACCCGGGGCAGGCGCAGGTCGAGCAGGATGAAGCGGTCGGCGCGCCGGCCGCCGCCGCCCGCGATCTCGATGATGTCGGCGAACGGCAGCCAGATCCCGACCCCCGCGACGGTCAGCGCGACCATGGCGGTCACGGCCAGCAGCAGCGCGCCGCCGACCCAGAGGGCGCGCACGTCGAGGCGCAGCGCGACGCCCGGTGCCCGTACGGTGATCCGGCGTCTCAAAGCGGCACGATCCGGCGGCGCATGATCACGGCGAGGAAGACGGGCGCGCCGAGGAACGCGGTGACCAGGCCCGCCTGCAGCTCGCCGGGGCGCACGACCAGGCGCCCGACGATGTCCGCGAGCAACAGCAGGGTCGGCGCGAGCAGCAGCGAGTACGGCAGCAGCCAGCGCTGGTCCGGCCCGACCAGCATGCGGGCGATGTGCGGCACGGCGAGCCCGAGGAACGCGATCGGCCCGACGGCGGCGGTGGCGGCGCCGCAGAGCAGCGTGACGGCGACCGCCGTGAGCACCCGCGTGCGGTTCAGGTCGGCGCCGAGGGCGCGCGCGGTGTCCTCGCCGAGCGCGATGACGTTGAGCGACGGGGCGAGGAGCAGCGCCAGCAGCGTGCCGACGGCGATGAACGGCAGCACGCCCCAGAGGACGTCCAGGTCGCGGCCGGAGAGGGAGCCGACCGTCCACAGCCGGTACCGGTCGAAGGTGGTGACGTCGAGCAGGGCGACCGCGTTCGTGACCGCCAGCAGCGCCGCGCCGACGGCGGCGCCGGCCAGCGCGAGGCGCTCGGGTGAGGCGGCGGAGCGGCCGCGGGTGCCGAGCAGGTAGACCACGACGAACGCGCCGGCCGCGCCGGCGAACGCGAACCAGATGTAGCCGGTCAGGGTGGCGACGCCGAGCACCCGGATGCCGAGCACGACGGCGGTCGCCGCGCCCGCGTTGATGCCCAGGATGCCCGGGTCGGCCAGGGGGTTGCGGGTCAGCGCCTGCATCAGCGCGCCGGCCAGGCCGAGGGCGATCCCCGTGGCCAGCCCGATCAGCGTCCGCGGGATCCGCAGGTCGAGGACGATCCGGACGTCCTCGCTGGTGCCGCCGGTCGTGATCGCGTGGAACACCGTGCCGAGCGGGATCGACTTGGTGCCGACCGCGACGCTCAGGGCCGCCACCAGGATCAGCGCGGTGCCGGTGAGCGCCAGCCCGAGGCCGCGCGCGGTGAGCCCGCCCCGGTGGTGGACCCGCGCCTCGAGGGTGGTGTATCCGGCCCGCTCGGCGGCGGCGTGGGTCACGCCAGGGCGTCCTTGACCATCGGCACGAACTTCTCGAGCGTGTAGGGGGTGCTCAGCACCGAGTTGGTGGAGAACGCGTTGGCCAGGTCGGGGTCGTCGATGATCAGCAGCCGGCCGTCCTTCGCGGACGGGATGCTGTTCAGTACGGGGTCCGCCTTGAGCTCCTTGCCGGCGCCGATGCCGAAGACGACGGTGAGGTCGGCGTCGAGCAGGGCGACCTGCTCCTTGGAGATCGGCGCGTAGTAGGTGGGCGGGTTGAGCGCCTCGATCTTCGGCGAGTTCGTGAAGCCGAGCGCCTCCATGAACTGCACCCGGCCGTCGCCGCTGGTGTAGGCACCGTACTGCCCGTTGAACGCGGCCGCGACGACCACGGTCTTGCCCCCGAACTCGGGGTTGGCCGCCTTGGCGTCGGCGAGCGCCTTGTCGTTGGCGGCGACCAGTGCCTCGCCCTCGGACTCGCGGCCCAGCGCCTGCGCGATGGTCAGCGTCTGGTCCTTGAGCGTGGTGCCGTAGGGCTGGGTGCCGGAGGGGCCGGAGAGCGTCGGCGCGAGCTTCTCCAGCTGGTCCCAGGTGGCCTTCACGTTGTCGCTCTTGGTGAGGGTTACGAAGTCGGGCCGCAGCGCGGCGACGGCCTCGAAGTTGATCTCCGGGCCGGTGAGGACGGTCGGCTTGGCGCCGCCCAGTTTCGGCTGCGCCCAGGGCCCGACGCCGGTCGGCCAGGCCTGGAACCAGTCGAGGATGCCGGTGGGCACGACGCCGAGGGCGAGCAGGGCGTCGGCGTCGGCCCAGCCGAGCGAGACGACCACGGCCGGCGACTTGTCGAGGGTGGTGCTGCCGAACTGGTGCGGCACGGTGGTCGGGAACGTGCCGCCCGACGCGGCGGGCGAGCTCCCGGTGTCCGGACTGTCGTCGTCGCCGCAGGCGGCGAGCATTCCGGCGGCCGCCACACCGGCCGCGCCGCACAACAGGTTCCGGCGCGAGATGGGTGTCGCCACGTCGGTCTCCAATCCTTGATTACACAGGGTTAGGTCAACCTAACGCGATCGAAGGTCGAGGATCTTGGAAACCGGGGACATGCGGGAAAACGGGATGCCGGTACCCCACCCAGGGTCGATCATGGGGTGATGCGCACCCCCCATCAGTCCGTCGACCGGCTCGGCAGCCGCACCGCCGAGCCGGCCGTCGCCGCCTCGCTGCCGCTGTCCGGCGCGGTCGACGACTGCGACCGGCTGGTGGACGTCGTCGACCTGCTCGCGCTCGACGCCTTCGTCACCGGACGGGAGCCGTACGGCCGCACCACCCACCTGGAGAACGTCCGCGCCGAGGCCCTGCTGACCACCGACGACGCCCGGATCGTCCGGGACGCGGTCGAGGAGGACGGCCACGGCCGGCTCTCCGTCGGCGAGGGCTGGACCCTGCACGTCACCCGCTGGAAGCAGAGTCGCCGGGCCCGCGTGACGGTCACCGCCGTCAGCGCCGAGATGGCCGAGTCGGTGCTGGCCGTCGCGGTGGAGAACGCCGTCGAGGAGCCGCCCCCGGCCGCCGACAGCGTGCCGATCGGCTTCTGGCACTTCGGACCGCACGGCCCGCGCCGCGTGCAGCGCGAGATCGACGCCGCGCCGTGGGAGAAGATCCGCGCGAACTACGCGGATCCGGTGGCGCGCACCCTGGAACGGCTGATGGCCATCGACGGTTCCACCGTCAACGGCCGCCTCATGCTGCTGCACGGAGAGCCCGGCACCGGCAAGACGACGGCGCTGCGCGCGCTGGCGCAGCAGTGGCGCTCGTGGTGCCAGGTCGACTGCGTGCTCGACCCCGAGCGGCTGTTCGGCGACCCCGCGTACCTGATGAGCGTCGCGCTGGGCAGCGGCGACGACGACGAGCCGCGCTGGCGGCTGCTCATGCTCGAGGACTGCGACGAGCTGATCAGCGGCGAGGCCAAGGCGGCCGCGGGGCAGTCGCTCTCCCGGCTGCTCAACCTGACCGACGGGCTGCTCGGCCAGGGCCGCAACGCGCTCATCGCGATCACCACGAACGAGGACCTGGCGTCGCTGCACCCCGCGGTGGTCCGGCCGGGCCGGTGCCTGGCCAGCATCGAGGTCGGGCGCCTGCCGTACGGCGAGGCGGTCGCCTGGCTCGGCACCCCGGCGGGCGTCGGCCCGGACGGCGCGACCCTCGCCGAGCTGTACGCGCTGCGCACCGGCGCCCGGCCGGTGACCGTGCCGACCACCGCGCCGGCGACGGGCATGTACCTATAGGCCCTTCTTGTCGGTGCGGCAGGGTCCATAGGACTCGAGGAGCACCGGCGCGTCCAGCAGCTCCGCGATCCGGGCCGCGAAGTCGGCGGGCCGCTCCAGGTCGCCGGGGCGGGACCGGGCCAGCAGCGCCGTCAGCGCGGCCTGCCGGTCCAGGTCCCGCGGCGGCCCGGGGACGATGCGCTCCCACCGCGCACCGTCCAGCTCGTACGAGGTGCAGACGCGCAGCCGCGGCTCCCGCGCCGGTGCGTCGAGGTGGGTGATCGCCAGCGCGTCCACGCCGCCGGCGACCTCGACGGCGTACCGATGCGCCACCGCGTCGAAGTGGCCCACCCGGAACTCGCCCTGCCACTCACCCGTGCCGTTGTGCGCCTCGGGCAGGTCGAGCGGCGCGGCGGTGACGAACGGTCCGGCGCCGTGCCGGGTCGTATAGGTCCGCACCACGCCCAGCCGCTGGAAGTCCGCACACAGCTCCGCCACGTTGTCGAACGTCGTGGTCGACCACGTCGTGTACGGGTGCCAGCCCCGCCACTCGTCCAGCAGCACGCCCTGCGCGCCCTCGAAGACGCACGGCCCGGTGTCCAGCAGGGCGCCGAGGTACGACGAGTCCACGATCGTCACGGCCCGCCCGAACGCGAGGAAGGCGTCCACGACGTCGTCCAGCGGCGCCGCCGCCAGCGGACCGAACGCGGCCTGCACCGCAGCCAGCCGCGACCGGAGCCGGGCAGGTGACAGTACGTCGCGCACCCGGGGCGCGTCGGCGTGGCTCAGCGCGTACTCCATGGTCTGTCCGACGCCCATGCCGCACGAGCCGTGCCGGTCGGGCCCACGCCGCCGCTCGCGGGCCCGGTTCGCGGCGCGATGCCACGGAGTGGCGAGCAATGCGTCGCCGTCCACGGTAAGCAGGTGGAAGGGGTTGCCGAGGGCGGCGGCCTCGGCCGCGAGGGCGAGCGGGTCGACCACCACGAAGCGCGACAGGTGGGTGGGCACGCCCTGGAACGTGCCCGACCCGAACTGCGCGAACGTGTGATGCCGGCCGTCCGGCGTGACCACGTTGTGCGCGGCCTGCGCTCCCCCGTTGAACCTGATCACCGCGGTGACCGGGCCGGAAGCGCAGATCGCGTCCACCACCGTGCCCTTGCCGGCGTCGCCGTAGCCGAGGTCGACCACGGCGACGTGCCCGGCGGGGTTCACAGCCGTTCGTTCCCGCCCGGCGTTGCCGCGCCGCCCAGGTCCAGCGGGGAACGAACGGCCGCGACCCGCCCCGCGCCGAGCGGCGCGAGCGCCCTGCCGACCGACGGCCCGGCCACCGAGCCGACCTCGACCAGGTCGGCCAGCCCGCCGTCGAGGTCGATGGACTCCTCGCCGAGGCCGACGGTCAGCGCGATGGTCTCGCAGACCGCGTCGAGGTCGTCCAGCTCGATGACCTGCTGGCCGAGCAGGCCGCGCCAGTGACCCAGGATCTCCTTGTCGCCGCCCCAGCCGGCCGCGGTCGGGATGATGTAGTAGATGTCGAAGCTGCGCCGCAGCTCGTCGATGATCGCCTCGATCGCGATCGGCTCGCCCAGCCGGTCGCCGATGAAGCGCCGGACCTCCTTCGGCTTGACCTGCGCGTAGGGCATCTCGTCGCCGATGATGAACAGGTAGCCGCGGCGGCCGCGGCGCGTCAGCGAGTCGAGGCTGGTGTGCCGGGCCATGAAGTACATGGCGAGCTCGTACGACTCACGCTTCTGGCCGCCGCCACCGCCCTCGAGGACGATCCGGGCCAGGTCCTCGTCCATCCGGTTGTCGGACTCGAACTGGCCGATCTGCAGCGGCACCCGGTCGCAGGTGGCGTCGCCGATCGCGCCGAACAGGATGTGCGGGTCGGTGGCGTAGCCCTTGCGGGTCAGCAGGCCGAGCAGTTGCGGCAGCTTGGTCTGCAGCACCCGCGGCACGTTGCCCATCGAGCCGGTCACGTCGAAGAGGACGGCGATCGGCGTGCTCATCGGGTGCTCGTCGCTGTCGCGGCTCTCGCGCGCGGCGACGTTCTTCGGGTCGAGCTCCGGGTGGGCTTCACGGGCACCGCTGTCGCTGTAGGCGAAGGCGCTCGTGCCGCTGGCGGCCCGGTAGCCGGCTGCCGCGGAGTAGACGTCGGTTGACCAGCGTCCGCTTCCCATTTCATACCTCCTGGTGTGTCACGCCGGCAACGCGAACGGGCGGAACCGGCGGGGGCCGTAAAGGTTGCCGAGCAGCTCGTCGAGCTCCTCGAGCAGTGACCATGCGTCCTGCGGGCGCATGCGTGGCGCGTCGTAGGTGCAGCCGGCGGCGAAGCGCCGCAGCGCGGCCGGCGGGTCGGAGATCAGGCGCAGCATCAGGCCGGTCGCCATGAAGATGTCGGTGGCGGCGGTCGCCGGCCGCCCGGCGAGGACCTCACCCGGGTACGCGTCCCGGTGCGCCGCGACCAGCGCCGGCACCTTCGTGCCGGGCGAGACGGAGTAGCACCAGTCGACGAGCACCACGCCGTGCTCGCCGGGGTGCACGAGCACGTGCTCGGGCAGGACCGCGCCGTGCACGACGCCGGCCCGGTGCGCCCAGCCGAGCCCGGTGAGCAGCCGCCGCCACATCCAGGCCGCGTCGCGCGCGTCGATGCCGGCCGGGTAGGCGCGCCGCACCCGCGCGAGCGACACGAAGCCCCGCTGGCGTTCGACGATGGTCGCCGTCCGGCGCGCCCGGGCAGAGTCCTCGTGGGTGAAGCTCTCGATCAGCCGCGGCGCGTAGGCACGCAGGCGCGGGTCGCCGTCGGCGGCCAGCCGGCCGAGGGCGGCGGCCTCGGCCCGCATCAGGTCGTTGTCGCCCGGCCGGCGGGGCAGCTTGAGCAGCGCCGCGTCGCCGTCGACCGCGTAGAGCTCGGCGATGTCGCCGCTCGCGACCACGCCGCCGACCCGGTAGGTCGCGCGGCCGGTCGTCATCGCCCGGCCGCCGCGCGCGGCCCAGAGGCCGGCGAGCCGGGCCAGGGCGGCCGTCGCGGCCGCGCCCCGGCCCGCCGGCGCGACGTCCGGGTGCACCAGCTTGACCAGCATCCGGTACGCGTGCCCGGCGCTCTGCCCGCGCGCGCCGTCCACCAGGTCGGCGAAGGTGCGCGCCGCCTCGATGCGCTCGACGGCGTCCGCGAACGACAGCGTCGCGTTCACCGGATGCCGTCCTCGCGGGCCGGCCGCAGCAGCGCCGGGTGCAGCAGCCGCGCGTCGCCGGCCCGGTACAGCCGCGCCTTGGGCCCACCGCGCTCCCCGCCCCGGGTCGCCGTCTCGCCGGTGCTCTCGACGAAGCCCGGCACCGACAGCACCTTGCGGTGGAAGTTGCCGGCGTGCAGCTCCTCGCCCCAGACCGCCGCGTAGACCGCCCGCAGCTCGCCGATGGTGAACTCGTCGCCGACGAACGCGGTGGCCAGCGGCGTGTACTCCAGCTTGGCGCGGGCCCGGTCGAGGGCGTCGGCGAGGATCGCCGCGTGGTCGAAGGCCAGTTCGCCGGCCTCGTCGACGGGCACCCAGTACGCGCCGGACGCGTCGCCGCCGGCGCTGGGGTCGGGCAGGCTGGGCGCGAACGCCAGGTAGGCCACCGAGAAGACCCGCATCCGGGGATCGCGGCCCGGGTCACCGTACGACCGGAGCTGCTCGAGGTGCACGCGGTCCAGGTCGTCCTCGCCCGGTCGCAGCCCGGTCTCCTCGGCGAGCTCGCGCAGGGCGGCCGCGTCGAGCGTCTCGTCGCGCACGAAGCCGCCGGGCAGGGCGCGCCGGCCGGCGAACGGGTGGCCGCCGCGCTCGACCAGCAGGACGTGCAGCCTGGCGTCCCGGATGGTCAGCGCCACGACGTCGACGGTGACGGCGACCGGGGCGAATTCACTCGGGTCGTAGCTCTCGAGGAACTCCCGTTCGTTCGGCATCGTCGCTCCGTGTTGTTCTCGATGTGAGTAAGACTCGATCTGAGAACAACCTAGCCGCTGCGCCCACCCGGGTCAACCCCGGACGCCGGCACGCAACCAGGCGCGACAATGAATAACGATCAACAAAAGGCCGCCGCCGGAATTCCGGCGGCGGCCCGATAAGGCAAGGCTCAGTTAATAGAACGCCTATCGCGCCTCGAAGGTCAGGCAGTCCGCCCGGTCCTGCGCGGCGCCGACGACGATCGACGGCGCGTGGCACTCGAGCTCGGAGTTGTGCACGCACTCGGACCGCTTGCACGCGCCGACCTGCGCCGCGACCTGGCCCATCCCGCCATTTTCGGCGGTCTCGATGTACGTGTCGCACGCCGAGTTCGCGCGGCCGATGGTGATCGCGAAGGCCGTACAGCCGTCGTGGTTGTAGCCGCAGCCGCTGACCGTGCAGCTCTGCACGCGCGGCATCTCCATCATCTGCGTCATGGTGGGACCCCTTTCTCCTAGCCGACCATAAACTATGCGAAGCACATTCGCGCGGCATGGTCGAGGTCAATTTTCGCGGTTTATAAATGAGGTAAGCCATTCTTTAGGTGAGGCAATCCTCATCGGGTCCGCTCTGGCAGAATCGGGCAAAACACTCGAATCGCCGGAGGTCCCGCATGGCCGACCAACGACCGCGCCGCCCGATGTCCCGGCCGGCCGGCGTCGCGGCGCTGGTCCTGCTCGCCGGGCTCGGCATCGCCCTGGCGAACTCGGCCGACGCACCCCCGCCGTCCGCCCCACCGTCCGCGTCGGTGTCCGCATCCGCGTCCCGCGGCGCACCGTCCTCCGCCGAGTCGCGCTCCGCGCGGCGGCTGATCGCGCTACCCCGCGAGGACGGCGAGTGGCCGGGGCCGAACGGCCTGTCCGGCGTCAACGGCGACCCGATCTTCGACACCGCGCACGTCGACGCGTTCTGCGCCGCGCGCGGCCGGCCGTGCCGGGTCGCGCAGACCTATACCGACCGGACGTCCTGGGAGTCGATGACCGCCGGCACCGGCTGGACGTTCGACCTGTTCTCGGACTTCGAAGGCATGCTGGTCGTCTCGCAGGGGCTGGTGCCCATCGGGGCGAGCGCGGACCTGGCGGCGTGCGCGAACGGCGAAAAGGATCGGGATTGGCGCAATTTCGGCGCCCTGATGACCCGGCACGGCCGCGGCGACTCGGTGGTGCGGCTGGGCTGGGAGTTCAACGAGCGGACCTCGCCCTGGCGGGCCGACGACCCGGCGACCTGGATCGCCTGCTACCGCCGCGCCGCCACCAACATCCGCGCCGCCAATCCGGACGTGCTGCTGGACTGGACGATCAACGCGCACGGCACGCCGGCCGGGGTCTGCGGCGGGGTGAGCACGAACTGCTACCCCGGCGACGCCTACGTGGACATCGTCGGCATCGACAACTACGACCACTACCCCTGGTCGCCGACGAGGGCGGCGTTCGACCGGGTCGCCGCGGCCCCCGAGGGCCTGGACTGGCTGTACCGGTTCGCCCGGGCGCACGGCAAGCCGTTCGCGGTCGGCGAGTGGGGCGTGGTGCCGACCGGCGACGCCGGCCGGGAGAACCCGTCGTTCGTGGCCTGGATGCACGCCTGGTTCGCCGGCCATGCGCGGCATCTGGCGTACGAGGCCTACTTCTCCGACTGCGGCGCGGGCGGGGTGCAGTCGAGCCTGTACCGCACGGACGCCGGCTGCTTCCCCAATCCAAGCTCGGCGGCGGTCTACAAGGATCTCTTCGGCGAATAGAGTCGACGGCATGCAGAGACGCGCGCTGGTGCTGGGTGGTGGCGGCGTCACCGGCGTCGCCTGGGAGATCGGCCTGCTGCACGGCCTCGCCGAGCGGGGCGTCGACCTCACCACCGCCGACCTGCTCGTCGGCACCTCGGCCGGTTCGGTCGTGGCCGCCCAGCTGACCGGCGGCGCCTCCGTCGCCGAGCTCTACGAGCGCGAGCTCGCCGACACCGGCGGCGACCGCAACGCCACCATCGGCGCGCGGGTGCTGCTCGGCTTCGTGCTCGCCGCGCTCTGGCCCGGCGGCCGGGCCCGCGGCCGGGCCCGGCTGGGCCGGGCCGCGCTGAAGGCCCACACCGTGCCGGAGTCCGAGCGGCGCACGGCCATCGCCTCGCGGGTACGGCGCGACGACTGGCCCGCGGGGCCGCGGCTGCTGATCCCGGCCGTCGAGGCGCACACCGGCGAGGTCATGGTCTTCGACAGCGACAGCGGGGCGTCGCTGGTCGACGCCGTCGCCGCGAGCTGCGCGGTGCCGCTGGTCTGGCCGCCGATGACGGTCGGCGGCCGCCGCTACATCGACGGCGGGGTGCGCTCGGTCGCCAACGTCGACCTGGCCGCCGGCTACGACCGGGTGGTGGTGATCGCGCCGCTGGTCGCCGCGGCCCGGCGCGCCGACCGCCCGGGTGCGCAGGCGGCGGCGCTCGGTGCCGGCGTACGGACCGCCGTGATCAGCCCGAACCGGGCCGCCCTGACCGCGATCGGCCGCAACCCGCTCGACCCGGCTCGCCGCGCGCCGGCCGGCGAGGCCGGCCGGGCGCAGGCGGCCGAGGTGGCCGAGCGGGTCCGCGCGGTCTGGGCCTAGGTCCTGTTTCGGACCGGGGGTCGCGGTGAGGCGAGGTCCAGGCGTCGTCTGGGTGTGCGCCGGGATCACCCGCATACCGGTGTTGTATGTGGGTGATCCCGGCGTGCGGCCAGGCGGCGGCTGGGCCCGCCGCAGCCCGGCCCCCGGTCCGAAACAGGGCCTTAGCCGACGCCGACCTGGTTGTTGCCCTTGGGCAGGGCGCGGCCGGCGCGGTCGAAGGCCTTCAGGTTCGCGACCGCCTCGGTCGCCGGGTCGAACCAGAAGAACTTGACCCGGCGGTCCTTGCTCCACGCGGCAATCTTCGCCACGACGGTACGGCCGCCCGCCCGCGCGGTGATCCGCGCCGCGTCGCCGGCGTAGTAGCCGAAGGACGGTGTCTGCTCGCCCTCGACCTCCATGCCGCCCTGCACCGCGTGGAAGCCGGGCGCCCGGTCCCGCCCCTCGACCTCGTTGGTCACGACCACGTCGACGATCGTGCCGTCGGCCAGCCGGCGGCCGGCCATCACCCCGAAGTGCGTGCCGGGCAGCACCTTCTCCTTGATCGGTACGGCGTAGAGCACCCACGTGCCCTCCTTGGCCGCGAAGCCGGCGTCGACCACGTCGCCCAGCTGCTCCCGAGCGGGCTCCGGCACCTCGGGAGCGGGTGCGGGGGCGGCCGACCGCGAGGGGGCCGCCACCGGCTTCTCCTGTGCGGCGTTGGCGGCAACGGCACCCGCCACCACCACGGCGAGTGCGGTTCCGGTTACCCCGGCGGTGAGGATCCAGCGGTTTCGGGACAGTCCCATTGCGTATCTCCATCAGGATGGGGCGGATGGTGCGTGACGATGATCGAGACGGACGGTCCCCGGAAAAGGTTGCCGCAACCTTTTCCGCCGCTCACCCGTCATGGCCGTCGTGGGATTAGCTCGAAGAGGCGACGACGAGTTCGTCGAGTTCGCGCGGGCGAACTCGGCGCGGCTGCAGCGCGCCGCGTACCTGCTGACCGGCGACCGCCATCAGGCCGAGGACGCGGCACAGGCCGCCCTGGTCCGGGTGTACGCGGCCTGGGGCCGGGTGCGCCGCAAGGACCCGTACGCCTACACCCGCAGGGTGCTGGCCAACCTGATCACCGACCAGTGGCGCCGCCCGATGCGCGAGTACGCGACCGAGCAACTGCCGGAGCAGCCGCTGCCGCGGGACCTGGCCGACGACGTCACCCGCCGCCGCTGGCTGATCGGCGCGCTGCAGGCGCTGTCGCCGCGCGAGCGCGCGGTGGTCGTGCTCCGGCACTTCTTCGACGCGACCGAGGTGGACGTGGCCCGGGAGCTCGACATCTCCCTCGGCACGGTCAAGAGCCTCAACTCCCGGGCGCTCGCCAAGCTCCGGGTCTCCATCCCTGCACCCCGGCGCGCCGAAAGCGGAGTACGCACGTGAACGATCTCGATGACCTGAGAGACGCCATGAACACGCCGGACTTCCAGCCGAAGCCCCTCGACATTCCCGCGGTCATGGCCGCCGGCGGCCGCCTGCGCCGGCGCCGCCGCCTCGCCGTCGGCGCGACGTCCGGCCTCGCGGTGCTGGCCCTGCTGGTCGGCGGCGCGCAGCTGGCCCGCCCGGACGGCGCCGGGCCGGTCGGCGCCGGGTCGCCCGGGGTGCACGTCAGCCCGGTCGAGCCACGGCAGGACGGCGCGTTCGGCGACGTCGTCGACACCGGGATGCGGACCGGCGGCGTGCCGCGGCTGCTGTGGGTCACCGAGCTCGAGGACCCCGCGCTGCCGGACACCGCCATCGGGATCGCGACCGGACGCCGGGACGCCGGTGGCGGGCTCGTCGTCGACGTCACGTCGAACGAGTCCGAGGGCTCGGACCGGGCGCCCGGCTTCCACGCCGCGCAGGCACCCATGGAGATCGGCAGCGGGCCGGTGCCGGCGTTCGGCTACTACGTCGGTGACGCGGCGCGGATCACCGTGACCGCCGACGGGAAGACGGTCAAGGCGCGGCAGGCCGTCTGGAGCGAGGATCCCTCGGTCGTGCTGTTCTGGTTCGCCCTCGATGAGGTCGCGCCCGGCGCCCGGCTGAGCAAGGTCAGCGCGTACGACCGGGACGGCCGGCGGCTGCCGGCCGGAAACGCGTACTTCGGCGTGGGCTGACCGGGCGGCGGTTCAGCCCCGGAAGGTGCGGCGCAGCCGGTCGCCCAGTCCGGGCGGGGGCGGCGCCGCCGCGACCCGGTCGGCGCCGCCCCGAGGCGTGGCCGGCCGGGAGCGGCCGATCGGCCGGTCGTAGTCGGCCGCCGCGATCGCCTCGATGATCTGCTCCTCGCCGAAGTTCTCCGAGCCGGGGATCGAGGACACGAAGCCGACCAGCACCCCGTCGCGCATCACCTGCGCCTCGAGGCCGGCCGTGCCGTCGTTGTCCCAGATCGCCTCGCGCCCGTCGGGCAGGACGACCCGGATTCCGTACTGGGTGATGCCGGCGTGCGGCAGTTTGACATGTGCGAAGACGTTGCGTCCGCGCAATGTCTCGACGACTCTCCGGGCCCGCTGTTCTTCCATCCCCTGACGCTATTCCGCCGACCTGTGCGCGCGCTGAAGACCGGCTGGACCGCCGGTAAGAAATAATCGCGCTGCGTACACGAAACATGACCGCATGACATAGATGCAGGTCACATCGATGGATGTTACTACGAGGTAACAGGAATGTCACTATGTTTCTTTCGATGAAGTCTTGACTTACTGTTCGGTAACCGGAGCGCTCCGGCCCCCTATCCCCCGCGGATCCGGAGGCCAACCCGATGAGCAGACGCACCAACGTCCTCGCCTGCCTCGTCACCTCGACCCTTCTCAGCCTCGTCATCGCCGCGCCCGCCGCGGCGGCGGCGGGCGCGGCGGCCGTGTCCGACTGGGACTACGTCGCGCTCGGCGACTCGTACTCGTCCGGCGTCGGCGCGTCCGGGCAGACCGGGCTCTGCCTGCGCAGCTCGAACGCCTACCCCGGCCTGTGGAACACCGCCAACAGCCCGAAGACGTACCGGTCGAACGCCTGCAGCGGCGCGACCACCGCCACCCTGCGGTCCGGGCAGCTGTCCGGCCTGAACGCCGAGACCGACCTGGTCTCGCTGACCATCGGCGGCAACGACATCGGCTTCGCCGACACGGTGATCACCTGCACGCTGGCCAGCGACAGCGGCTGCGCGACCGCCGTGGCCAACGCCCTGGTCAAGGTGCGCGACCAGCTGCCGGCCAAGCTCAACGCCACGTACGCCGACATCCGGGGCAAGGCACCGAACGCAAAGGTCGTCGTGCTCGGCTACCCGATCCTGTTCGACGAGACGGTCGCGAACTGCGGCATCGGCGGCATGAGCGTGCCCAAGCGCAAGTCGCTGAACAGGGGCGCCACCGAGCTCAACGCGGTGATCGCCGCGCGGTCACAGGCGGCCGGCTTCACCTGGTCGAGCGTCGCGGACGAGTTCGCCGGCCACGGCATCTGCGGCAACAACGCGTGGCTGCACGGCCTGACCGTGGTGCCGCCGACGAACTCGTTCCACCCGAACAACGCCGGCTACCGGTACGGCTACCTCCCGGCGCTGAACGCGGCGCTCGGCTGACCCGCCCCGAGAAAGACGGCCCGGGCGGGATCCACCACCCGCCCGGGCCGGTGCGGACGGCCCGGATCTGCGAAGATCTCTGGCCATGATCCGCCTCTACTCGCTGTTCGTGCTGATCGACCTCGCGCTGCTGGTCATCGCCCTGATCGGCTGCCTCTCCGCCGAGGAGTCCGAGATCCGGGCGCTGCCGCGGATCGCCTGGGTCTTCATCATCCTGCTGTTCTCCCCGATCGGGCCGATCGCCTGGTTCGTCGCCGGGCGCCCCGCCCGCCCCGTGCGGCTGAGCAACGGCACCACCTGGCGGCCCGGCAACGGGTTCCCGGAGGACCAGCGCCCGCGGAAGGGGCCGGTCGCCCCCGACGACGACCCGGAGTTCCTGCGGAAGCTGGCCGGCTCGCTGCGCGAGGACGAGTCGATGATGACGCGCTGGGAGGCCGACCTGCGCCGGCGCGAGCAGGAACTGCGCAAGCGCGAGTCCGAGGAGCAGTGACGGCCGGTGCCGCCCGGGCGGGTTCCCGGGCGGCACCGGCACGTCAGTCGAGCAGTTCCGTGACCGTTCCGGCCGCCACCGTGTGGCCGCCCTCGCGGACCGCGAAGCCGAGCCCGGCGTCCATCGCGACCTCCTTGCCCAGGCGCACGGTCACGTCCACCGTGTCGCCCGGCATGACCATCGGCAGGTCGCCCAGGTCGATCGCGCCGGACACGTCGGTGGTGCGGAAGAAGAACTGCGGACGGTAGTTCGCCACGAACGGCGTGTGCCTACCACCCTCCTCCTTCCGCAGGGCGTACAGCCGCGCGCGGAACTCGCGGTGCGGGGTGACGCTGCCGGGCAGCGCCACCACCTGGCCGCGCTGTACCTGGTCGCGCTTGATGCCGCGGAGCAGCACCGCCGCGTTGTCCCCGGCCTCCGCGACCGGCAGCGACCTGCCGAACGTCTCGAGGCCGGTGGCGACCGTCGCCACCGTCGGGCCGAGGCCGACGATCTCGACCGGCTCGCCGACGCGCAGCGTGCCGCGCTCGATCTTCCCGGTCACGACCGTGCCGCGGCCGCTGATGGTGAGCACGTTCTCGATCGGCATCAGGAACGGCTCGCCCAGCTCGCGCGGCGGGACCGGCACGTACGCGTCGACGGCGTCGAGCAGGTCCACGATCGACCGGACCCACCGCGGGTCGCCCTCCAGCGCCCTCAGCGCGCTGACGCGCACCACCGGCACCTCGTCGGCGGGGAAGCCGTACTCGCCGAGCAGCTCACGGACCTCCAGCTCGACCAGGTCGAGCAGCTCCGCGTCCTGCACCGCGTCGCTCTTGTTGAGCGCCACGACCAGGTACGGCACGCCGACCCGCTGCGCGAGCAGCACGTGCTCGCGGGTCTGCGGCATCGCGCCGTCCTGCGCCGAGACCACCAGGATCGCGCCGTCCACCTGCGCCGCCCCCGTGATCATGTTCTTCACGTAGTCGGCGTGCCCCGGCATGTCGACGTGGGCGTAGTGGCGGCCGGCGGTCTCGTACTCGACGTGCGAGATGTTGATGGTGATGCCGCGCAGCGCCTCCTCGGGTGCCTTGTCGATGCCCTCGAAGGCGACGAACCGGTTGGCGGCCGGGTCGCGGTCGGCGAGGACCTTCGTGATGGCGGCGGTCAGGGTCGTCTTGCCGTGGTCGACGTGCCCCATCGTGCCGATGTTCAGGTGTGGCTTGGTACGGATGAACTGGCTCTTGGCCATGGGAATGCCTGTCCTCACTGGATGCGAGAAACGTCGGGTCGGATGCGGAACGCGAGCCTTGCCCAGGGACGCGCGCCAGAACGGCACGGCTACCCTTCCCCGTGTTCTGCTGCGGCCTGGGGAAGGGTCAGATTCGCGTATCGCACGCGGGAGCCACCGGCAGGGTGAACCCTGCGGGCAGCTGCATACCGGGCGCGGCGAACATGGCGATCACGGTAGGCGGTAACGCCGGCGGGTGCGACCCTATTTCCGGGCCGCCGCTCACCAGTCGAAATCGTCGCCCGTCGTCTCGCCCGTCGTCGGCGGCTGGCCGGCCGGGGTGAAGGTCCACGCCATGACCACCTGGTACCGGTGCCCGTGCGGCGGGTCGACGGTCACCGGGCCGCAGTCGTGCACCGGCCGATCCCGGCGGAAGCCGAGGCCCGCGCAGACCTTCGGCGCGCCGGCGAGGCGCCCGGTGCCGACGTCGCGCAGGGCCACCGAGATCCGGCCCTCGCCCCGGCTCGGCGCGGCCATTCTCCCGCGGATCTGCACCTTGGCGCCGATCGCGTGGCACGCGTCGTGCAGCACCGGGTTGCTGAAGTTGGCGACCGTGAGGCGCCGGCGGCAGTTCTCCGGGCCGTACTCCTTGGCCTCACGGACCGGGGCGGTGGTGCCGGCCGGGCGCGGCGCGGCGGGCCGGCGGGTCTCCTGCGGCTTGCCCGGGCGCACCGGGGTGAGCGCCTGCGCGGCGACCGGCGCCGGGCGCCGCGCGGCGACCTTGGTGTGCGCGGCGGTCTTCGCCGGCGACGACGGCGTGGCCGCCGGGGCCGCCGCGGCCGGGCCGGACGGCCGGGCGAGCGGCACCCGAGGTACCGGCACCTGCGCCACGGCGACGCCCGGATCGTCGGCGCGGCCGAGATGCCAGGCCGTCGTCGTCACGCCGGAGGCCAGGATCGCCGCGGTGACCAGCCCGATCATCGCCCAGGGCCGCCCCCATCGCCAGCCGGCCGGCCGGTTGCCGCCGCGCGGCGCGGGCACCTGCGGCCGGCCTCCGAGCGAGGGCGGCGGGGTTTGCGGTGGGCACGACAGCGCCGGGGCGCGCGACGGCGCCGGGGCCGCCCTGGGCAACGCCGGCGTGTCCGCCACCCGGCGCTCGACGTCGCTGAGGTCGGCGATCAGCTCGGCGGCCGTCGGGCGCAGCCGCGGCTTCTGGTCGAGGCAGCCGACGATGACGTCCCAGAGCACGTCCGGGACGCCGGGCGGCCGCACCGGGTCGCCCTGCAGGTGCAGCTGCATCAGCTCGTGGACGTTGTCGCTGTCGTACGGCGGCCGCCCGCACACCGTCTCGTAGATCAGCACGCCGAGCGCGTACACGTCGGCGGCCGGGGTGGTCGGGGTGGCCTGGAACGCCTCGGGCGCCATGTAGTGCGGGGTGCCGACGACGGCGTTCGGCGTGGTGAGGCTCGGCGTGTTCAGCACCCGGGCGATGCCGAAGTCGGTCAGCCGGATGTCGAGCTGCCCGTCCTCGCGGTGCAGCAGGATGTTGTCCGGCTTCAGGTCGCGGTGCACGATGCCCAGCTCGTGCGCCTCGGCCAGGGCCGCGGCGACCTGCGCGGCGACGCGGGCGGCCTCGCCCGGGCGCAGCGTGTGGTGCTCCCGCAGGTATTCGCGCAGGCTGCCGCCCGGTACCAGGTCCATGACCAGGCCGAGCGACTCGCCGACGGTGATCAGGTCGCGGACCCGCACCACGTTGCGGTGCCGCAGCATCATCAGGATGGTGCGCTCCTGCACGAAGCGGGTGACCAGCTTCGGCTGGCGCAGCAGGCTCTCGTGCAGCAGCTTGACCGCGACCGGTTCGCCCGAGGCCCGGTCGACCCCGCGCCAGACCACGCCGGTGGCGCCCTGCCCGATGGGCCGGACGAGCAGGTACGAGCCGCCGACGCACCGCCCGCTCAAATCGAGGGTCGACGCGCCGAGGGAATCCGGGCGTACGCCGCCGCCCGTGGGATCCTGATCCACCGTGGTCGTGTCCTTCCGGCCGCTGTGGTGTGCTCCGTCGTCGAACCAGCTGTACCGTCAACCAAGCTCGAGCCGACCGGAATAATGCTGTTTGTCCGGATCAACTTGCAAGTTTCAGCGTCGGAGTTCGCACGTGAGGTGGTTGTCCGGCGCTACCCGTCACCGCAGTCCCGGCCCGTCGTTCATCGAGGTGGAACGCACTTGACCAGGGAAAACGTCGACTCGGTCTGGCCATGCGCCGACGATGAGGAGGATTTCGACTTCGTCGCCCGCGACGAGGCGGCGCTCGGGCCGGGCGTCCGCGCGCTCTGCGCCTCGCTCGGCGTCACCGGGGCCGCGTCGCGCTTCCCGACCGGATCACTTCCCGTGTACGCCGTCGGCGACCTGGTCCTCAAGCTCTTCCCGCCGGTGCACGCCGACGAGCTGCCGGTGGAGGCCGCGGTCCTGGCGGCGGTGCACGGCCGCCTCCCGGTGCCGACGCCCGCCGTGCACGCCGCCGGGACCTTCGAGCGCTGGGGCTACGTCCTGATGGACCGCATGCCCGGCGTGCCGCTCTCCTCGGTCTGGCCGGGCCTCACCGCGCCCGAGCGGGACGCCGTGGCCGATCAGCTCGGCGAGACGATCGCCGCCCTGCACGCCGTACCCGCGCCCGAGGTCGACGAGTGGTGGCCCGACGACTGGCCGGAGTTCGTCGCCGGCCAGTCGCGCGGGTGCGCCGGCCGGCAGCGGGCGCTCGGGCTCGACCCGGCCTGGGTCGCCCAGATCCCGTCGTTCCTCGCCGAGGTGCCGCTCGGCGCGGAAGCCCCGGTGCTGCTGCACACCGAGATCCTCGACGAGCACCTGCTCTTCGCCGGCGGCCGGCTGACCGGGCTGATCGACTTCGAGCCGGCCATGCGCGGCGCCGCCGAGTACGACTTCGTCGGGCCCGCGGTGTTCCTCGCGAACGGCGACGGGCGCTTCTACGGCCGGATGCTGCGGGCGTACGGGATCGAGCCGGACGCCGAGCTGCGGCGGCGGCTGATGGCCTGGACGTTGCTGCATTACTACAGCAATCTGGGCGCGTACCTGGAACGGCTGCCCGCACCGGCCAAGCCGACCCTCGGGTCGCTCGCCGAGCGCTGGTTCGCCGCGGATTGAGGGGAAACGCCCGCGCCACACCGCGCTATTGCAGATAGTGAACTGCATGGGTGTCATGGCTTATCCCCTCCGATACGCGCTGGCCGACCTCGCGCTGGCCCTCAGCCGGGCAGCCCAGGACGTGGCCAAGGTCCGCGCCACCGCGGCGCAGGCCGCCGCCGACATGGTCGGCGACGGCGCCGGGATCCAGATGCTGCGCGAGGACGGCCGCTACGACGCGATCACGTTCCATCATCCCGACGACGGGCTCCGCGCGCCGTACGCCGAGCTGCTCGACCGCGAGGGCGAGCTGCCCGACGACGACTTCTCGACCGGGCTGGCCGCGAGCCGCCGGCCGGTCGTGCTGACCGGCCAGGGCGGCGAACCGCTCACCGTGCTGCACCGGGCCGGCGCCGAGCCGGGCGAGCGGGCACCCGCCGTACACGCGGCCGTGCTCTGCCCGGTCATCGTCGACAACACCTACGCGGGCTACCTGCTGGTGGTCCGGGGCGCACCCGGCGCGGCCTACACCGAGGCCGAGGTCGAGCTGGCCCGTGACATCGCCGGCGAGCTGTCGCTGGCGCTGTCCTCGGCCCGGGCGCAGGAGCGGCTGCGGGCCAGCGAGGAGCGCTACCGCCGGGTGCTGGAGACCATCCCGGAGGGCGTGCTCCAGCTGGACGACGAGGGCGTCGCCACGTACGCGAACGAGCCGATCGGCGTCGTCCTCGGCCTGCCCCGGGCTCAGCTGATCGGGGTCTCGCTGCGCGGCTTCCTCGACGACGCCGGCCAGCGCGAGCTGATGCGCCGCCTCGCCGAGTGCCGGGCGGGCCGCTCGACGGTCGGCGCGACCCGGCTGATGCGCGCCGACGGCTCGCAGCGCAGCGTGCGGATGAGCATGATGCCGCTGGAGGACGAGAACGGGCAGCACGGCCACGTGCTCTGCATGATCACCGACACCACCGACCACATCGACGCGCGCGGCCTCAAGCGCCAGCTCGACCACCTGCGCCGGCTCGACAGCATGGGCCAGCTCATCGGCGGCATCTCGCACGACTTCAACAACCTGATGACCGTCGTGCAGGGCTCCGCCGACATGATCGCCACCACCACCGCCGAGGACTCGCCGCAGCATCGGATGGCCAAGGACATCATGGAGGCGGTCAACACCGGGCGGACCCTGACACACCAGCTCCTGGCCTTCGGCCGGACCGAGGGCAACCGGCCGGAGATCATCCCGATCCCGGACCTGCTCACCGACGTGCAGAGCCTCTTCAGCCGTACGCTGGGCGAGCGGATCGGCCTCGACCTGGCGTTCGGCCCCGACGTCTGGCCGGTGCGGGCCGAGCGCGGCCCGCTGGAGCAGGCGCTGGTCAACCTGGCGGCGAACGCCCGCGACGCGATGCTGCACGGCGGGATGCTGCGGGTCGCGGCGACCAACGAGGTCATCGAGCCGGGTCAGCTCGCCGAGGACGCGCCGACCGGCCGCCTCGTGCACATGGTCATCCAGGACACCGGCGTCGGCATGACCGACGAGACCCGCAAGCGGGCCCTCGAGCCGTTCTTCACCACCCGGCCCACCGCCGCCGGTCTGGGCCTGGCCACCACCGCCGGCATCGTGAAGGGCATCGGCGGGCACATCGCGCTGGAGTCGGAGCCGCGGATGGGCACGACGGTGCACCTGTACCTGCCCGCGGCCGAGCAGCGCGCGGGGGTCGACCGGCGGGCCAAGCCGGCGGTGATCGGCCGGGTGCTGATCGTCGAGGACCAGCCCGAGGTGGCCCAGCTGGTGCAGCGGCTGATCGCGCCGGCCGGCTACGAGATCACCGTGGCGACGGACGCGCTCACCGCGGTCACCGAGGTGGCCGCGGGCGCGCAGCCGGACCTGCTGATCACCGACGTGGTGATGCCGACGATGACCGGGCCCGAGCTGGCCGCGGCGCTGCGCACCCACCACCCGGACCTGCCGGTGCTCTACATGTCGGGCTACACGGCCGCGTCGCTCGGCCCGCAGCTGCACCTGGACGAGAACAGCATGCTGGTGGAGAAGCCGTTCACCCGCTCGACGCTGCTCGGCGCGATCCTGTCGCTCTGCGGCCCGCAGCCCTCGAAATCAGGCGAATAGCGCGCTGACCGACTCGCCGTTGTGGATGCGGCGCATCGCCTCGGCCAGCGCGGGCGCCACCGACAGCACGGTGAGCTTGTCGGTGCGGGTGCCGGCCGGGATCGGCACGGTGTTGGTGCAGACGATCTCCTCGATGTCCTTCTCCGCCGAGAGCCGGGCCACCGCGCCGGCGGTGAAGAGCCCGTGCGTGCACGCCACCCGGACGCTGCGGACGTGGCGCTCGCGGAGCCGGTCGAGCAGTTCGAAGACCGTGCTGCCCTTGGCGATCTCGTCGTCCAGCACGATCACGTCGCGGTCGGCCACCTCGCCGATCACCGAGCTGATCACGACCTTGTCGTCCGCGAACCGCTGCTTGGCGCCCGCCGCGACCTCGATGTCGAGCATCCGGGCGAACGCCGCCGCCTCCTTGGCGTTGCCGAGGTCCGGCGAGACCACGACGGTGTTGCTCAGGTCGTAGCCGCGGAAGTGGTGCGCCAGCTCGCGCAGGGCGTGCAGGTGGTCGACCGGGACGCTGAAGAAGCCGTGCACCTGCGGCGAGTGCAGGGTCATCGCCAGGATCCGGTCCGCGCCCGCGGTCTGCAGCAGGTCCGCGACCAGCCGGCCGCCGATCGAGATGCGCGGCGCGTCCTTCTTGTCGCTGCGGGCGTACGCGTAGTGCGGCAGCACCACGGTGATCCGCCCGGCCGAGGCGCCCCGGGCGGCGTCGAGCATGAACAGCAGCTCGACGAGGTTCTCCTGCACGGGCGGCACGAGGGGCTGGATCAGGAAGACGTCCCGTTCGCGGCAGTTGCCCTGCAGCTGCACCTCGATGCAGTCGTTGGCGAACCGGGACGTCTTGGTCGGCAGCAGCGGCACGCCCAGCTGCTCGCAGATCTCGGCCGCCAGCTCCGGATGGGCACTCCCGGTGAACACCGCTATGTCACGCACGGGCACCACCCTAGGTGCAGCGCCCGCGACACCATCAGGCGACCTCGGGCCGGTGCCCGCCTCAGAGCTGGACGATCTGGCCCACCCGCGGCGGCGTCTCGCCCCGTAGGACCTCCCCCCACGCGCGGCGCAGGGCCTTGGGGCCCTCGCCGACCCGGACGTCGAGCCAGTCGCCCACGACGCCGGCGAACCGCTGCCAGGCCGCGGCGAAGCGCTTGTCGAGCTCCTCGCGGCCCCAGTCCTGGCGACGCTTGGAGATCCGCACCGGCGCGAAGAAGAACTCGCCGGCGGCGTCCATGTTGGGGATCTGGTTGGTGAGCCCGACCGCGACATCGCGCACCATCCGGTCGCCGAGGCGCTGCCGCAGCGCGGCCCGGACCGCCGGGGCGCCGGAGAGGTCGAGGTAGGCGGTCGGCACCAGGTCGAGGTCGCCGATCCCCTCGTACGCGACGACGTCGTCATAGCAGCCGAGCGACCGGGTGAACTCGATGTTGCCGGGCGAGGTGAGCCCGATCAGGCGCGGGCCGCGGCCGTGCAGCTCGTACGCGGCGGCGTAGGCGGTCTTGCTGGACGCCGACGACAGCACCAGCGCCTCCGCTCCGTAGTAGTCCTCGTCGATGACCTGGTCGGCCAGCATGAACGAGGTGAAGAAGAGCGGCCGGAACAGGATCAGCAGGTCCTCGGCGTCCGCCCGGTACGCCGGGTCGCCGTCCGTCGCCCGGTAGGCGTTGTACGGCGACGGCAGGTCGGCCCGGTGCGCGCTCACGTCGCGGAAACCGGTGGCGTCCACCCGGTCCGGCCGCACCACCAGGTGCCCGGCGGACGGCAGATAGCCGTACACCCGCAGGCCGACCGCGACTTCCGGCACCGTCGACGCGACCACCTCGGCGAAACCCCACAGCGGCGGCAGCCCCCATTCGGGCCCGAGCCCGTACGCCTCGGGCGGGAAGAACTGCCAGTACCGCATCGACTCGCCGAGCACCGCGTAGGTCACGTTGTTGGCGGTGAGGCCGACGCGGTCCACCCGCAGCAGGGCCTCGCCGTCGGCCAGGTCGGGCAGATCGCTCAGGAGCAGCGTCGTCTCGCCGAGGTTGGCGCGGGTCACGGCGAACGTCCAGGAAGCAGCCATGGTGTGACGCTAGGTTTCGTGACACACCGAGACAAGTGCACGTCGAGTGCAAAATGCCACTCGCCGCCTGGACGCCCGCCGTATCAGGATTGCTCCCGCAGCCCGAGGCGGGCGTGCAGCGCGCGCAGCGGCCGCGGCGCCCACCAGTTCCAGCGCCCGGCCAGCCGCATCAGGGCGGGCACCAGCACCGGGCGGACCAGCAGCGCGTCGAGGATGATCGCGAGGCTGGCGCACAGGCCGAAGAACTGGATGAACGACACCCCGGACGACAGCATGGCCAGGAACGACACCGACAGGATCGCCGCGGCCGCGCTGATCACCCGGCCGCTGCGGGACAGCCCGTCGACGACCGAGGTGTGCAGATCGGCACCCTGGCCGTGCCGTTCGATGATCCGCGAGAGCACGAAGACCTCGTAGTCCATCGACAGTCCGAACGCGACGCAGAACAGCAGCACCGGCATGGCCACCGCCAGCGGCGTCGCGGTATGGCCCAGGACGCCGGAGAGATGGCCGTCCTGGAAGACCCAGACGGCGACCCCGAAGACCGCGCTCATCGTCAGCAGGTTCAGCAGCAGCGCCTTGACCGGCAGCAGCACGCTCCCGGTCAGCAGGAACAGCAGCGCGAACGTGGTGCAGGCGATCAGCACCAGCGCGAGGGGCAGCCGGTCACCGATCGAGCCGGTCATGTCGACCAGCTGCGCGGCCAGCCCGGTGACGAGCACGGGCACGCCCTGCGGCACCGGCGCGGCGCGCAGGGCGCGGGCCAGGTCGGCGCCGGCGTCCGAGTACGGCTCGAGGTTGCTGAGCACCGAGAACCAGGCCGTCTCGCCGGCGATGAAGGCGCCGGGCGGCGCGGCGGTGACGACCGCGGTGCCGCCGCCGAACGAGCCGGCCATGCTGTCGACCCGCTGCACCCCCGCGATCCGGGAGAGCCCGGCGGCGTAGTCGGCGGCCCGGATGACGGCGTCCGGCCCGTGCCCCCAGTGCTCCGCGACGATGACGGCGGCGCCGTTCCCGGTGCCGCCGAAGTCGCCCCGGATCGAGTCGGCGACCGTCCGGCTCTCCGCGTGTTTCGGCAGCACCCGGTCGTCGGCGACGCCGAACCCCACGTGGGTGAACGGCAGCGCGAGCACCAGCAGCACGAGCACCACCGGCGCCGCGGTCAGCGCCGGGCGGCGCATCACGTGACCGGCGACCCGGCCCCAGAAGGCGGTGTCGCCGCCGACCGTCCGGTGCCGGGGCCACACCGACCACTTGTCGATGCGGTCGCCGAGCAGCACCAGCAGGGCCGGCAGCACCAGCAGGGCCGCGCCGACAGTGGCCATGACGACGGCGATCCCGGCGTACGCGAACGAGCGCAGGAAGTACTGCGGGAAGACCAGCAGGCTGCACAGCGCCACCGCGACGGTGGCCGCGCTGAACAGGATCGTCCGGCCGGCGGTACGCATGGTGACGGCGAGCGCGGAGAGCATGTCCTTGTCCCGGCCGCGCTGCTCCCGGTAGCGCGAGACGAAGAGCAGGCTGTAGTCGACGGCGAGGCCGAGGCCCAGCGCCGTGGCCATGTTGACCGAGAAGACCGACACGTCGGTGAAGACGGCCAGCAGCCGCAGTACCCCCAGGGTCATGACGATCGAGAAGATGCCGATCAGCAGCGGTGCGCCGGCCGCCCAGACGGTGCCGAAGACCAGCAGCAGCAACAGCAGGGTGATCGGGATCGCGATGGACTCGGCCCGGGCCAGGTCCTCCGTCACCTGATCGGCGATGTCGTTGTTGATCTGGGTCAGGCCACCGAAGGCGACCCGCACCGCGCCGGTCGTGCCGGCCAGGTCCTCGTGCAGCCGCTCGACCCGCTGCATGCTCTGGTCCTCGTCGCCGTCCACATGCACCAGGATCATGCCCCGGTCGCCGGCCTTGTTGACCAGCTGCGGCAGCATGTCGTCCCAGTACACGCCCACGACGCTGGCCTCGGGCGCCATCGCGAGGCGCCGGACGACCCGCCGCGCCGCGTCGCCCGCGTCGGTGTCGAACGCGCTGCCGCCCGGCTTCTCGACCATGATGACCAGGTTCGGGTCGGCACCGCGGAAGTGCTCGGCGAGCACCTGCCGGCCCTGCACCGAGTCCGAGTGGACATCGTCGAAGCCGCCGGTCTTCAGCGCGCCGACCACGTCGCCGCTGAAGGCGACCGCCAGCGCCGCCAGCAGCAACGCGGCGAGGATGACCAGCTTCGGGCGACGGGCGACGAACGGCAGTACGACGCCGGTGCCCGGGCCGCGGGTGCTGACCCCGTCGGGCCGGGCGGCCCGGGCCGGCGGAGATTTCACAGGGGTCATGTCAGGCGCAATCTGCGAAGGGGGCCGCGGGTCATGCCGGTTGCGGCACGCCGGCCTGGCAAGCCGGGTCGAGGTTCCGGGCCAGAAGGTCGACGGTGGTCTCGATGTCCTCCGGGCTGTGCTCGGCGGTGACGAAGAACCGCAGGCGCGCCAGCTCCTCCTTGACCGCCGGGTACAGGATCGGGTTGACGCTGACGCCGTTCTTCAGCAGCGTGTCGGAGAGCCGCAGCGCCTTGACGGAGTCGCCCGTGATGCACGGGATCACCGGCGTGCCCGCGCTGGTGCCGACGTCGACGCCGGCCTCCCGGGCGAGGCGCAGGAACAGCGCGGCGCGGTCGTGCAGCCGGGCCAGCCGCTGCGGCTCCTCGCGGAAGATCCGCAGCGCGGCCAGGGCCGCGGCGGCGTTCGCCGGGCTCATCCCGGCGCTGAAGATGAAGCCCGGCAGCGTGTACCGGAAGTACTCGATCAGCTCGTGCCGGCCGGCGACGTAGCCGCCGCAGCTGGCCAGCGACTTCGACAGCGTGCCCATCCACACGTCGACGTCGCCGCGGTCGACGCCGAAGTGCTCGCCGACGCCGCCGCCGCGCGCGCCGAGCACGCCGATGCTGTGCGCCTCGTCCACCATGAGCAGGGCGCCGTGCCGCTTCTTGAGCGCGATGAGCGCCGGCAGGTCGCAGATGTCGCCGTCCATGCTGTAGACGCCCTCCACCACGATCAGCACGCGGCGGTAGCGGTCGCGGATCTGCCCGAGCATCGCGTCGAGGGCGTCCAGGTCCTGGTGCGGGAACGGCTGGCGGCTCGCGCCGGAGAGGCGGCAGCCCTGCAGGATGCTGTCGTGCGCGAGGGCGTCGTGCACGATCAGGTCGTCCGGGCCGACCAGGTGGCCGATCACGCTGACGTTGGTGGAGTGCCCACCGATCAGCGTGATGGCGTCCTCGGCGCCGACCAGGTCGGCCAGGGCCTGGTCCAGCTCGTCGTGCAGGGCGCGGTTGCCGGAGAGGATCCGCGCCGCGGACACCGACGAGCCGTACCGGTCGACCGCGTCCTTGACCGCTCCCGCGACGGCCGGGTGCCCGGCCAGCCCGAGGTAGTTGTAGCTGGAGAACGAGATCAGCTGGCGCCCGCCGACCCTGGTCCGGCTGTCGATCACGCTGTCGTGCACCAGGAAGTAGGGGTTGGCCACCTGCAGCCGCTCGAGCATCACGCCGCGCTGCTGGAACGCCACGATCTCGGGCAGGTACGCCACGTCGGCGACCTCGGCGCCGCGCGGCTCGGGCCACACCGGGCGGGGCCCGGAGTCCGCGGCGGCCGGCGCGGGCGGTGCCACCTCGACGGCCGGGCGGGCGGGTGCCATGGAGCCGCCCGACTGCGCCCTGGCCAGCGCCTGGGCCAGCTCGCCGACCGTGGTGATGCCGAAGACGTCCGCGGGGTCGAGGGACAGGTGCGGCCAGCGGCGCTTCACGGCCGCGGTGAGCTCGGAGCTCATGATCGAGTCGAAGCCCAGGTCGGCGGCGAACGAGTGCTCCGCGCGGACCAGGTCCGGCGGGTAGGCGCTGATCCGGCCCACCATGACGCCCAGCTCGGTGAGGATCTGGCCGGTGTCCGCCGGCGACGACTTCTGCGTCGGCACCGGTGCCCGCGTCGCGGGCGAGGCCGGCAGCGCCGGCGCGGTCGGCGGGTGTGCGACGCCGGCCGTCGCCGGGGAGCAGCCCACGGCGGAGGACGGCGTGACGTCCCGCATGCCGGTGCCGGCATAGTTTTCCAGCGGCTCGGCGCTGAAGCTCTGCAGGGCAGCGAGTTGCTCCCGCAGCAGCAGGATGACGTCGTTCATGTACGTCCGCTCTCCATTCCTGGTTACGGCCGGAAGCGCGGCGCGCTCCGGTTGACGGGACTCGGTTGTGGACGGCGCCGATCCGGCCGCCACCGGCGGGCGGCCGGCACGCGCGCCGGACGGCCGCGGGCGACCGCCGCCGGCGTTGCCGCGGATCGAGTAGTGCTGGGTGGCCACCGGCGACGGCGGCAGGGTCAGCAGGGGCACCCGCAGCCCCGCGAACAGCGGCATCAGATTCACGGGCACGCCGGCGACCGCCAGCCGGCCCAGCCCCTCGAGCAGCGCGTAGCCGTCGTCGGGCTCCGCCGGCATCAGCGCGATCGCGTCCAGCCCCGCGGCCGAGGGCGTCCGGGCCGCCATGCCGAGCAGGGCGTCCCCGGCGCAGACCTGCACGAGGATGCGGGCGCCGGAGTCGACCGCGACGTCGACCGCGTCGCGGAACAGCACCGGCGAGGAGCCCTGGCGGCTCCACAGTGCACGCAGCGTCTCCGGGTCGCCGGCCGCGCCCGGGTCCACGCTGGACACCAGCCGCAGGGCGGGCGTGCGCACCGTCAGCTCGGCCGCGTGCTCGGCCACCAGGGTGTCGACCCCGGCGAGCAGCGGCGAGTGGAAGGCGTGCGACACCCGCAGCGGCACCGCCTGTACGCCGCGGTCCTCGCACCGCGCCAGCAGGCGCGCGACCGCATCCCGATGACCGCTGGCCACCGTCTGCGTCGGATGGTTGTAGCAGCCGGCCCAGACGCCCTCGATGCCCCGGCGCAGCTCCTCGAACCCGGCCGGGCCGATCTTCACCGCGGCCATGGTGCCCGGCGGCGGCTCCTCGCCGGCGGTCACCGCGGCGCCGCGGTCGACCAGGAAGTCGATGCCGTCGCCGGGCGTCAGCGCACCGGCGGCGACGGCGGCCACCACCTCACCGGCGCTGTGCCCGAGCGTCACCAGCGGCGTCACCCCGCAGTCGGCGAGCAGCTGGGTCATCGGGATCCCGGCGACGCCGAGCGCGGGCTGGCAGATCCGGGTCGCGTTCACCTCCGCCTGGGCGTCCGGACCGGGCTCCTCGCACAGCAGCTTGGAGACCGGGGTGCCGGTGCGCTGGTCGACCAGGTCGGTGAGCGGCCGCACGTTCCGGTCGAGCGCCGGGAAGCGGGCCACCAGGTCGCGCAGCACGCCCGCCCGCAGCGAGCCCTGGCCCGGATAGAGGAAGGCGAGCCGGCGCTGCTCGGGCGCGAGCGGCGCCGCGCCGGCGTACACGCCCGGCCCGAGCCGGCCGAGCGAGCCGGCGGCCAGCGCCCGCGCGGCGGCCGCGAGCCGGTCGACGAGCTCCGCCCGGCTGCGGCACATCACGGCCAGGCGGGCGGGCAGCGGCAGGCGGGCGGCCATCGTGCGGGCCACGGCGGCGGGCGTCATCGCGTCGTCGGCGGCGACGACGGCCGCCATCCGTTCGGCGTGCGCCGCCAGCAGGTCGGGCGTGTCCGCGGTGAGCAGGACCAGCCACGGGCGGTCGTCGCGGCCCCGGTCCGCGTCGCCGGGCTCCCGCTGATCGGGCACCTCGCTGAGCACGGCGTGCACGTTGGTGCCGCCGAAGCCGAATGAGCTGACGCCGGCGCGCCGGCGGTCGTCCGGCACCTCCGGCCAGTGCCGGGCCTCGGTGGTGATCTCCAGCCCCGCCGCGGCGAGCGGCAGGTCGGGGTGCGCGGAGACGGCCGGCTGCGGTGGCACGGTGCGGTGGTACAGCGCGAGCGCCGTCCGCAGCACGCCCGCGGCGCCGGCCGCCGGCAGGGTGTGCCCGATGATCGCCTTGCCGGACGACAGGTAGCAGGGCCGCCCGGCCGCGCCCGTCGAGCGCAGCCGCCGTACCGCCTCGATCTCGACCCGGTCGCCGACCGTCGTGCCGGTGCCGTGCGCCTCCAGGAAGTCGATGGCGCCCGGGGTGACGCCCGCGTCCCGGTAGGCGGCCCGCATCGCCGCCTCCTGGCCCTCGGCCCGCGGCGTCATCGGCCCGGAGCCCTTGCCGTCGTTGCCCGTACCGATGCCGTTGAGCACCGCGTAGATCCGGTCGCCGGCCGCGACCGCGTCGCGCAGCGGGCGCAGCACGGCGAGCGACCCACCCTCGCCGAGCACGAACCCGTCGGCGCGGGCGTCGAAGGGCCGGCACACGCCGGCGGCGGACAGCGCGCCGACCCGGGAGAAGCCGATCAGCGCGTTGGGGGTCAGGTTGAGGAAGACCCCGCCGACCAGCGCCGCGCTGCACGACCCGGTCCGCAGGTGATTGACGGCCTGGTGCAGCGCGACCAGCGCGGACGAGCACGCGGCGTCGATGGCGAACGACGGGCCGCCGAGGTCGAGCAGCTCGCTGACGGCGCACGGCCCCATGTTGAGCAGCGAGCCGGCCAGCGAGAAGGACTGCGGCGCGTCGACGGCGCTCGCCGCCGCCCGCGCCACCGCGCCGAGCAGCTCGGGGTCGCGGGCCTGCGGCGACAGCGACCCGTCGGCGAGCATCATCGCGGCGACCCGCGCGCCGGCCACGCTCGAGTAGTCGGACGTGCTGAGACCGACGAACACGCCGGTGCTCGCCCGATCGAACTCGGACCGCTCCCAGCCGGCGTCCTGTACCGCCTCCCGGGCCAGGTCGATGAGCAGGCGGTGCTGGGGATCCATGGCCTTGGCACGCCGCGGCGGAATCCGGTGGTGCAGGGCGGCGAACTCCTCGACGCCGTCGAGGAAGGCCACCTGGTCGGTGTAGGTGGAATTCGGATCACGGCGATCGTGCGAGAAAACCGTCTCGTGATTCCAGCGCGTGGACGGAACGCTCCGGAATTGCTGAGCCGCGTTCAACGAGTTCGCCCAGAACTCCACGACGTCACGAGCACCCGGAAAACGGCAGGAAAGACCGACAATCGCAATGTCCACTGATGTCCCCATGCTTGCGTGCGGTTGACGGCTCGACCGGAAAGCCGCCACGAAAAACGCAGAGCGCACCGATGCAAGTTCGCCGCCGGATGCGCTTTTCAGGGATGCTACGTCACCTTTCGCTGTCCAAGGTAGAACACGCGACATCGGCAGGGTGATCTTGCAAGCGGGTCACCCGGATGGGTTTCTCCACCGCGTAAGTGCAGTACGTCGCAGGTCGCTCCGACCGGGATGGACGGTGCAGACGCGAATGCCGCTTTCGCCGCCGTGTCGAATGTGGTCGGACTCGGCCGATTATCTGCGCGGCCGCACTCGGCACTTCCGCTTTAGTCATTAGGAGCGCGACACCCGACCCCCGCGGAGCCTCCCGGGGCCGCTTCTCACTGAATCTCTCGCATTTACCGGAGCCAGCGAATGACCGGGCGGCCGATACGCCCGGCATCCCGCGACACCCTCTCGGCGCACCGGGCCGACAGACTGAGAATGTCTCATACACCCGATAGTGGGCATTTCAACACGCTTGGGTGTGTCCGTGCCTGTTAGACAGACAAACCACCTACTTTGTGCTCCATGAAGCAAACCATCCAGCGATTGCTCGCGATCGCCGTGGCGCTCATAAGCGTCGCTACTGCAAGCCCGGCCCAGGCCGTCGGGGCGCAACCGCCGCCGCAGCGGCTTCACGCCACCGCCTACTACGGCACCCTGGACGTGATCGCCCGCGAGGTGCTCGGTCTCCGGGCCCGGATCACTACCCTCGACGGCCGCCCGGTGCCGGGTCTGCCGGTCTCCTTCGTCACCACCGGCGAGCGCTGGTTCATGTGCGAGGCGACCACCGACTGGAACGGCGTCGCCGAGTGCCGCAACGGGCCCATCCCGCCGCCGATCTCCCTGGCGAACCTGCTGGTGAACGGCTACGACGCCATCTTCTCCGGCAACCGCTGGTTCCGGCCCGTCATGGCGCACAACAACATCGGCATCGGCTGACCGACCCCGCCGCACCCATCGCACCCGCCCGGCTCCGGCCGAGCGGGGCGGTGGGGCGCCCGGGGCCGCCGCCGCGGCGCGTCAGCCGAGACCGCGGTGCCCGGCCCACAGCTCGCCGGCGCGGCCGGCGGCCCGGTCGACCAGGGCCACGAGCTCGGGCCGGTCGGGCACGGTGAACGAGACGTAGGCGCCGCGGCCGCCGGCGGTCGGCCGGCCGTACGCCTTCGCCGCGAGGCTGCCGTCCTTGAGCAGCCGGACGTTGAGCGTGGTCAGCATGAACTCCACACCGCGCCGGGTGTCGGTCCAGCGGAGCTCCTCGGGGATCGTGACGTTGATCGCCAGGGCGCTCACCTCGGGGTCCACGTCACCGCTCATGAACGCAGTTTCTCACGCGGATCACCCATCGCGGATGAGGTGCCCGCGGGCCGGCCGGTGCACAGTCAGATCCATGATCGAAGTGCTTCCCGACCTGCCGGACGGCGCCCTCGGTTTCCGATTCACCGGGCCGATCAGCCGCGAGGAGTACGTGGACATCCTGCTGCCGCCGATGAAGGCCGCGCTCGAGAAGGGCGGGGTACGGCTCCTGTTCGTCATCGACGACGACTTCGGCTGGTTCCAGCCGGGCGCCTTCTGGGAGGACCTGAAGTTCGGCCTCGGCCCGGCCCTGTCACATCACAAGGCCTGGGCACGGATCGCGATCGTCTCCGATCTCGACTGGATACGCCACGCCATGGGCCTGTTCGCCTGGATGATGCCCGGCGAGGCGCGTACCCTCCCGAAGTCGGAGCTGGACCAGGCCAAGCAGTGGGTGGCGGCGTGAGCGACTGGAACACCAAGATCATCGAAGAGTTCCGGGCGAACGAGGGCCGCGTCGGCGGGCCGTTCGCCGGTGCGCCCATGGTGCTGTTGCACCACCGCGGCCGCAAGAGCGGACGCGAACTCGTCGCACCGCTGATGTACCTGCCGAACGAGACCGACGACGACGTCATCCACGTGTTCGCGTCCAAGGGCGGCGCGCCGGAACACCCCGACTGGTACCGCAACGTCGTCGCGGCCGGCCGGGCCACCGTCGAGCTCGGCACCGACACGTACGCCGTGACCGTACGGGAGCTGACCGGCGACGAGCGCGACCGGCGCTTCGACGAGCAGGCCCGCCGCTATCCCGGCTTCGCCGAATACGCGCAGAAGACCGCCGGAATCCGGACCATCCCCGTCGTCGAGCTCACCCGCACGGCCTGACCCCCGGGTGCCGCGGTCACCGCGGCCGCCGGGTACGCCTCGTCAGAGCGGGCTGGTTCGGATGGACTGTGCGTTGCCGGCCCGCGCCGCGCCCCGGGCGCGGCGACGGACGACCACTTTGCGTGCCTCCTCGAGCCACAGCACGACCGAGCCGGCGGCCAGGCAGACCGCGAACTGCGCCCCGCTCAGGTGGGTGGCGTCGAAGAACTCGCCCAGCCACTCGACCTTGACGATGGCGAGCTGGGCGACGGCGACGGCGCCGACGGAGAGCCAGAGGTAGCGGTTCGAGAAGAAGCCGGAGACGAACGCGGACGCCCGCTCGGCGCGCGCGTTGAAGACGTTGAAGAGCTGGGCCAGCACGAACGTGGTCCAGCCCATCGTGGCCGCGACGGCGACGCCGTACGCCGGCTCGGCGAGGGCGACCACCCCGAGGGAGCAGGCGGCCATGACCGCGGCGAGCCAGAGCAGCACCCGCAGGCGGGCACCGGGCAGGATCTGCGTCTTCTTCGCCCGCGGCGGCTCGTCCATCGCCCCCGGGCGGGGCTCGTCGACGCCGAGCGCCAGCGCCGGCGGGCCGTCGCAGATGAGGTTGACCCAGAGAATCTGGATCGTCGTGAACGGCGCGGCCAGGCCCAGCAACGCGCTGGCCAGGACCGCCATGATGGCGCTCAGGTTGGTCGAGAGCTGGAAGCGGACGAACTTGACGATGTTCTCGTAGATCGTCCGCCCCTCGCGGACCGCGGTCACGATCGTCGCGAAGTTGTCGTCCAGCAGGATCATGTCGGCGGCTTCCTTGGTCACCTCGGTGCCGGTGATCCCCATGGCCACGCCGATGTCGGCCTGCTCCAGCGCGGGCGCGTCGTTCACGCCGTCGCCGGTCATCGACACCACCAGGTCGTGCGACTGCAGCGCCCGTACGATGCGCAGCTTGTGCTCGGGCGCGACCCGGGCGAACACGCCGATGTCGCGTACCCGGCCGGCCAGCTCCCGGTCGTCCAGGTGCTCGAGATCGGCGCCGCGGATCACCTCGCCGGTGATGCCGAGGGCGTCGGCGATGGCGCCCGCCGTGGCCGGATGGTCCCCGGTGATCATCTTGATCTCGATGCCGGAGTTGTGCGCGGCGGCGATCGCCTCCTTCGCCTCGATCCGCGGCGGATCCACGATGCCGACCAGGCCGAGGAAGGTCATGCCGGTGGCGGCCTGCGCGAGATCGCCGTCGAGGTCGATCCGGTTACGGGGCACCCAGCGGCCCGCGGCCGCCAGCACGCGCTGCCCGCCCTCCGCGAGCCGCTCGGCGGACGCCCGGACCGCGGCGCGACCCGCGTCGTCGAGGGCCACCGGCTCGCCGTCGTGATCCGCGATGTCGTCGACGCGCTCGAGCACGCTCTCGACCGCGCCCTTGACGCAGATCACCAGCTCGTCGCCGTGCTGCCGCAGCCGGTCCTCGTGGATCGTCGCCATGTACTTGGTGGTGGAGTCGAACGGCACCTCGCCGACCCGCGGGAACCGCTGCCGGGCGCCGTCCACGTCGATGCCCGCCTTGGCGGCCAGGACCACCAGCGCGCCCTCGGTGGGGTCGCCGATGCAGGCGCCGTCGCGGATGACGGCGTCGTTGCAGAGCGCCATCGCGGCCGCGAGCCGGCGCAGCTCGGGCGGCCGGCGGTCGAAGTCGGTGGCGACGATCCGCCCGTCGAGCGAGTAGCCCTGGCCGTCGACGGAGAACTCCTCGTCGCCGCGCACCAGCGTCCGTACGGTCATCTGGTTGAGGGTCAGGGTTCCGGTCTTGTCGCTGCAGATGACCGAGGTCGAGCCGAGGGTCTCCACGGCGTGCAGGCGCTTGACCACCGCGCGACGCTTGGCGAGGCGGCTCATGCCCACCGCGAGCGTCACCGTGACGGTCGCCGGCAGCGCCTCCGGGATGGCCGCGACGGCCAGCGCGATCGCGCCGACGACCAGCTCGGCGAACTCCTGGCCCTGCGCGAGCCCGATCAGCAGCAGACCGAGCACGGCGAAGCCGGCGATGATCGCCAGCCGCCGGCCGAGCTGGGCGGTCTGGCGCTGCAGCGGCGTCGGCTCCGACTCCACCTCGGACATCAGCGTCGCCAGCTTGCCGATCTCGGTGTCCATGCCGGTCGCGGTGACCAGGACCTCCGCCCGGCCGGCCGTGACCGCGGTGTGGGTGAACGCCATGTCGGTACGGTCGGCGAGGGCGGCGTCGCGGCCGACCGGGCCGGAGTCCTTGTCGACCGGCACCGCCTCGCCGGTGAGCGCCGCCTCCGCCATCGCCAGCCGGAACGCGGCGATGAGGCGGCCGTCGGCCGGCACCGTGTCGCCGGCCTCCAGCAGCACGACGTCGCCCGGCACGATCTGATCCGCCGGGATCTGCTGCACGGCGCCGTCGCGGCGGACCCGGGCCTGCTGCACGACGAGCGCCTGGATCGCGGCGAGCGACTTCTGCGCCTGCCGCTCCTGCCAGAACCCGAGCAGGCCGTTGAACACCAGGAGAACCGCGATGAAGGCGGCCTCCTCGATCTCGCCGATGGCCAGGGACAGCACCGCCGCGCCGAACAGCACCAGGATCAGCCCGTCGGTGAACTGCGCCAGCAGCGTGCGCCACCACGGCGTCGGCGGCGCCGACTTGAGCGCGTTCGGCCCGTACCGGGCCTGGCGTGCGGCGACCTCCGCGCTCGACAGGCCCCGCCCGGCGTCGGCGGCCAGCGTCTCGGCCACCTCGTCGACCGTCATGGCATGCCACTGCAGGCCACGCAGTTCCCGCAGATCGGACTCCAGCTCGACGGACAATTGCTTCTCCTTGGTGGTGCCATGGATCCGGCGGGAACTCCTCCCGGCGCCGTGCGGTCAACGTCAGGCGCGCGCCGGGAAGCTGTTCCAAATATCCATATTGCGAAGATAGGCCATATCCGTCCTAAGCCCCGCTGGAAACCCCGAACTTCAATCGCATACCCGACTATCCGCTGACCACCATCGATGGCTTTTGTGCACGATTGGCGCTGAGAGCCATTCCTGCGCCGAGAGCCGAGACCATGGGAGTACGCGCGTCCGCCGCGGTGGTGCTCGTGTGCGGCCTGCTGGCCTCGGATCTGGTCGGAATGCGGCCCGAGGCGCAGAGCCGGGCGGGCGGCCCGGACGCGAGCGGACCCGGCGGCTACACCGACGTCCGGGTGGAGGTGCCCGCCTTCCGCGGTCTCGAACCGGCGCTGCGGCTGAGTTATGACGCGGGTGCGCCGAACGGCTGGCTCGGCGTCGGATGGTCGCTGTCCGGCCTGTCGGAGATAACGCGGCTGGCGCCGGGCCGCGGGGTGCCGAGCCACACGGATCAGGACGAGTTCCACCTCGACGGGCTCCGGCTGGTGCGATGCCGGGCCGGCGGTGCCGCACCGGTACGGAGTCCCGGATGCGAGCATCCGTCCTCACCGGCCGCACAGGGTTACGCCACGCAGGTGGAGGGCTACCGGCGAATCGAATTCGAACCCTCCGCCGCGGGCGGCACGTGGCGCGTCTGGAATCGGGACGGAACGCGGCTGACGTACCGGCCGCGCCTGCCGGTGGGTACGGATCCGGCGGCCTGGCACCTGGCCGGCGTCCAGGATCCGCGGGGCAACCAGGTCGCCTACTCCTACTCACAGAACGCCGACCCGCTCGGCACCGGCCGCGAATATCCACGCGCCATCTCGTACAACGGCGTGGTCGTCACGTTCCACTCGGAGCCTCGGCCCGATCCGATCGATCAGGCCGACGGTCGCGCACTCGTGGTGACCCGGCACCGCCTCAAGTCCATCGACGTCCAGGTGCACGGGGAGCGGCTGCGGGCATACGCGCTGCGGTACGAGACGCGAACGGGCACCACCTCCCGCTCGATGCTGCGAGCGGTGCAACAGTACGGCCGGGACGCCGTGCTCGACGGCTCGGGCACCGTGGTGTCCGGCACGGCCGCGCCTGCCCTCACGCTGACCGCGCAGGCCGGCCCGGCGCCGGCCGCCTGGTGGGCCGCCGAGCCCGTCGCGACGATCCCCGATCCGGGCCCGCGGTGGAACGGCTCGCGACCCGGTTCGGTCTTCCGCGACCAGGTGGTCGACCGCGAGTTCCACCAGCGGCCGCGAGATCCGGAGGACACCCCGTACACGACGGGCGACATCAACGGCGATGACCGCACCGATTGGATCAAGGTCAACGCCAACGACGACGCCGGGCCGGCCCGGGTGGAGATCACCACCGGAGTGAGCGACCGCGGGCTGGTACCGACCTCCGTCTCCGAGATCCTCCCGTGGCCGGACCCGGACGGCTGGGGCGATCCGCTCGACCGTGGCCTGCAGGTGTGGGCGACCGACGTCAACGCGGACGGCAGCGACGACCTGATCCTGACCGTCGGCCATCGGCGGGGCCGGCCGGTGATCTCGTTTCCGGTGGGCGGCCAGACGGCACCACAGGTGATGCTGATCTTCGTGGCGCTGTCCGAGCACGACGGCACCTTCCGCCTGCTGCCGTCGTTCACCGAGACCTCCTGGATCGACAACCCGAACTCGGGCTTCGACATGCTCTGCCAGCCCGGCGACGCGAACGGGGATGGCCGGGCCGATCTGGTCTGCGTGTACTCGGACCCGTTCGTGAGCCCGATCCTGGAGCCGCTCAACCAGTATCTCGGCACCGCGCTGGGCCGGGGCGACGGCACCTTCACCACCGCCTCCGTCGCCGCCCCGGATCGCGGCTCGCACCGCGGCACACCGGACCTGGCCGTCGGCGACGCCGACGCCGACGGCCGCGCCGACGTGAGCCTGGCGTTCAGGCACCGCTGGTGGACCGGATTCGGACGCGGCGACGGCACCTACTCCCTGGTGGATCACCAGACGGCGTTCCACGGATGGAACGGCCGGCTGCGCGCCGCCGACGTCAACGGCGACGGCCGCGCCGATCTGCTGCGGGTGGTCACCCTGCCGGGCCAGCCGACCCGGCGTGGCCTCGTGCAGACCCTGGTGAGCCAGCGCGGCGGCGGCTGGCTGGCGCGGGAGGACCAGGTTCCCGACCGGCTGGTCGGCGACGAGCGATACCTGATGGTCCACGTGACCGCCGGCGACGCCGACGGCGACGGGAACATCGACCTGTTGTTCCCCATGCTGACCGAGGCGCATCCGGCCACCGCCTGCTCGCCCGCGTTCGACCGCCCGCACACCAGCTTCACCCGGGTGTTCGGCGTCGGTGACGGCACGTTCCGGTGGCCGGCGAGCTGGACCGACTGCGGCGCGTCCAGCGAACGCGCGTACACGTTCGACGACCTGCTGACGTGGCAGGGCGTGCACGCCCCGGACGTCGACGGCGACGGCCTCGCGGACCTGTTCGGCATGTACAGCGACGCCGGTCCGCTGATCGCGGTGGATGACGTGTCGCCACGCACCGGGGCGGACAGCGCCCGGCGGTCGATCGGTGCCGACGTGGACGGCGACGGCCGGCAGGACACCCTCTACGTCCATCCGGCCAAGGACTCCACCACGATCTACGCCCTGCTGCGGCGACCGGGCGGCGGCTACCTGCAGCGGGCCCAGCGCGTGTTGCCGGGCCGCGGCACCCAGGTCGCCCGGAACTGGAAGGTCGGCGACGTCAACGCGGACGGCCGCGCCGATCTCATCTACCTGGTGGACGAGCCCGGCCGATTCCGGATCACCTCCCTGCTGGCCGACGGTGCCGGCGGGTGGACCGAGCGGACGCGGGTCGCCTGGCCCAACTACGTCGCGCAGAACCCGGGCGAGTCCGGGCGCGACGACCCCGGCTGGCGGACCATGGATGTCAACGGCGACGGCCGGACGGACCTGATCCACCTGTACCGCGCCGACCAGGTGCTGCGTATCAACACCCTGTTGTCCACCGGCGATGCGGCCTGGACGCCCCGGCCGGGGCGGGTGCCGGGCGAGCCGCCGGCCGCGGGACCGCTGAGCTGGCAACAGGCCGATGTGAACGGTGACGGCCGGACCGACCTCGTCCGGGTTCGCCCGGTCGCCGGCGGCGGCTGGGTGGACACCGTTCTGTCCACCGGCGACGGACTCCGCTGGCGCCGGGCGACCCAGCCCTTCGCCGGCACGCACCTCGCCGTCGACGCCCGCAGGTGGCTGGTAGCGGATGCCAACGGCGATGGCAAGGCGGACCTCGTCCGGCCGGACCGTACGGCGACCGGGATCTCCGTTCGGTCGCTGCTGGCACACGGCGACGGCAGGTGGCGGCCGGAGAACGCCGCCGACGCGTTTCCGAACCCCTTCGCCGACGACGCGGCGATCGCCGACACGGCACGCTGGCGGGTGACCGATGTCAACCACGACGGCCGATCGGACCTGCTGCACCTGCTGCCCTTCCGGCTGCCGCCGCACGTGCCCGGCGGTCAGCCGGAGCTCGGTCTGCGGATCGACACGCTCACCTCGCTGGGGCAGGGGGTGTGGCGGCCCACCGCGCCGGTGCCGAACGCGCTACCCGGCTACGCGTCACCGGGCGCCCTGGAGTTCGCGCCGGCCGACGCGGACGGTGACGCGGACGCGGACCTGGTCCGTCTCGACCTGCGGGCGGGATCGCTGCAGGTCACCACGATCCGCGCGGCCGCGCCGCCGGACCTTCTCGTCGGCGTCGACAACGGCCTCGGCGCCCGGACCAGCATCGGCTACCGGCCGTCGTCGGCGTTCCGGACGCGCAGCCCGCCGGCGCCGGAGTTGTCCGGCTGCCACCTTCCGCACGGCGTCGTCCTGAACCTGCCGGCGGCGGTGGAGCTACGCGTCGCGGGCACCTCGCCGGCGCGCGCGGAGTACGACTACTCGTGTGCGCGATGGTCGTACACCGACCGGCGGCTGCTCGGCTGGGCCCGGACCGCGACAACCCAGGCGGCCGCCGCGAACCGGCCGGCCCGCAGCACCGTGCAGCACTACCGCATCGACGACACCTGCCTGGTGCGGCCGGTGTCGTCCTTCCGCCAGGACGCGGCCGGCCGCCTGCTGGGCCGCACCGTCACCTCGTACCTGCCCACCGGCGGACGCGTCCCGGCCACCTGTCTGCCGGAGACCGCCGGCACCTGGGAGTACGACACACCGACCGGCGGCGGCCCGGCGGTGGGCCGGGAGAGTCGCATCGCGTACGCCTACGACCGTTTCGGCAATGTCGAGCGGTTCCAGGCCCTGGGGGACCCCGCGGACCCGGGCGACGACCAGGTGATCCGGCGGCGTTTTCGACCCGCCACCCAGCCGTGGATCGTCGACGCACCGGCCGGCGAGGAACTTCGGGACGGCACGGGTGCGACCTCGAAACGGCTGCGCGACACCGGTTGGTGCTACGACGGCGACAACGGCCCGCCGCGGGGTGCCTGCCCCGGCGTGCCGGGCAGGCTCGGCCTCCTGACCGCGGTCAAGCGGCTGGACGACCGGGGCCGCTACCTCACCACCACCCTCACCTACGACGCGTTCGGCAACCGCACCTCGGTCACCGACGCCCTCGGTCACACGACTACGACCACCTACGACCCCGAGCGCCAGCTGCTGCCGGAGCGCGTGTGCAACGCGTTGCGGCAGTGCACCGTCACCGACTGGGACCGTCGGCAGGGCCTGATCACGGCGTTCACCGACGCCAACGGCGCCCGGCTGGAGACCGACCCCGATCCGTTCGGCCGGCCGGCGACCGTGCGGCAGCCCGGCCGGGGCGCGGTCCGCTACAGCTATCTCGACTGGAACGATCCGGCCCGCCGACGGATCCGCGAGGTACGCGACGACGGCACCCCCGACGGCCTCTGGTCGGAGACGTTCCTGGACGGGCTGGACCGCCCGACCGGCATCGAACGCGAAGGAGACCAACCCGGTCGCACCTTCGTGCGGCACCTCTTCTACTCCGACGCCGCGGCGCGGCCGGCCGCGACGACCAACTGGTTCAGCCTCCCGGCGGGCGAGGCGCCGGTGGTGGAGCGCTACGCCTACGACGCCGACGGCCGGCTGACCAGCCATACCCATGCCGACGGCGCCATACGCCGGTGGACGTACCGCAACGACGACGAGTACACCTGGGTCGACGAGACCGACGAGCGCGGCGACACCACGACGCGCAAGTCCGACGCGCACGGCCGACTCGCCGTGGTGGAGCAACGGGACCACGGCACCGTGTCCCGGCTGCGCTACGGATACGACGCCGCCGGCCGGCTCAGGACGATGACCGACGACCAGGGCAACGTCAGCCGGTGGTACTACACGCTCCTCGGTGAGGTTGCCGCGATCGACGACCCCGATCTCGGGGTGTGGCGCTGGACCTGGGACCCGGCCGGGAACCGCGACACCCAGACCGACGCGCGCGGCCGGCGGCTCAGGTACCGCTACGACGCCGCCAACCGGCCGGTGGCCGAGATCCGTCGGGACGGTTCCGAGTTCCGGTGGCACTACGACGAGCCGGGGCACGGTGCCGGCATCGGACAGCTCACCTCGGTCGGCGACCCCACCGGTCAGGGCTGCCCGGGCGGCCGGTCCCGGTCGCTGCGCTACCACCCCGGCGGTGACCTCGCCGAGGACCTCAGATGCGTGGGCGGCGATCGGCAGGCCGTCGGCTTCGAGTGGGACGGCCTCGGCCGCCAGCTGGCGGTCACCTACCCCGACGGCGAACGGCAGACGTACGGATATGACACCGCGGGCCGCCTGCGGGACATGCCGGGTCTGGTGGGTGAGTTCCGCTACGACCCCGACGGGAATCCGACCTGGACCGAGCGGGCCGACAGCACCGTCACCGCGTGGACCTGGGATCCGAAAAGGCGCTGGCTCAACGAGATCAGCACCGCCTCCCCCGTCACCGGGCCGCTGCTGCGGATCGGCTACACCCACGAGCCCGACGGCCTGGTGCGGACCGAGTCCGTCACCCCACCGGGACGACAGCTGTCGTTCACCTACGACGGCCTGGACCGGCTCACCGAGGTGACCGGCGCCCTGGCCGAGCACCTGAGCTGGGACACGGTCGGCAACCTGCGGCAGTCGTCGGTCAACGGCGGGTACACCTATCCGCCGCCGGGCCCCGCCGGATGCGGCTCGGGAACCGCGCGGGCGCCGTGCCGGGGTCCGCACGCCGCGTCGAGCATCGCCGGCGAGCGGTACTACTACGACGCCAACGGCAACACCGTGGCGGTAGGCGACGCGCCCACGTACACCGTGCGCGCCAAGCAACCCGGCCGGCGTCGCGACACGCTCTGGGCGATCGCGGCCGATCGCCTCGGCGACCCGCGGCGATGGCCGGAGATCTTCGCGCTGAACCGCGGCGAGCGGTATCCCGACCCGCCCGGCGGCCGCTTCACCGACCCGCACTGGATCTACCCGGGTCAGCGCCTGCGCCTGCCGCCGGCGGCCGGCGCCGCGGGTTGCACCGCCGGGTCCTCGACGACCCCGGCCATGCGGCACCTGGCCTGGGACGACGACAACCGCCTGGTGATGGTCGAGGACGAGGCCGGCCGGCGGACCTGCATGCGGTACGACGCCGACGGCACCCGCGTCGAAACCCGCCACGGTACGCGGGTCCGCCGATACTTCGGGCCGTGGCTCGAGGCGGGCGCGCGCGGAGCCGACAGCGTCAAGTTCTACTGGGCCGGCTCCACGCTCATCGCCGGCCGCGACCGCAACGGTCTGCACTTCTTCCATACCGACCGGCTCGGATCGACCCGTCTGCTGACGACCGGGACCGGGGCGGTCGGCGCCCGCTACGACTACCGCCCGTCCGGGGCGTCGCCGGGCCCGCAGAGCGCGGCCACCGACCTCCGGTTCACCGGTCAGCGTCAGGACCCGTGGTCCGGCCTCATCCAGATGGGCGACCGGTACTACGAGCCCAAGACCGCGCGATTCCTGAGCCCCGACTCCGTCGTGCCGGACCGCGGCCGCACCCAGTCCGGCAACCGGTACCTCTACGCGTACGGCAACCCGCTCGGCTGGACGGACGCCACCGGCCATCAACCCGACGATGCCAGCGACCCCGACGACTGGGCACCGTGGCCGTACGAGGCGGATCCCGGAACCCCCGACTGGTCGGCGGAGCAGGCCCTGGCCGGCCTGGGCGACCCCAACCTGTGGGCCGACGAGATAGACGTGTACGGGCCGGCGCCCCTGCTCGAGGCCGCCGACTCGGCGTCCAACATGTTCAGCTACTTCGTCAGCGATTTCTTCCGGCATACCGACGACATCTTCAGCGGCCGCGACGCCCAGTACTGGCACGCACGCAATCCCGACGACCCGTTCTTCGACCTGCCCGCGCCCGACCCCCACCCCTGGCGGGACGCCAACGGCAACGTGGTTCCGGTGGCGTACGGCATAATCCCGGTGCCACTCACCCTCTCCGGGCCGGTGCTCATCAGAGCGCCTCCAGCAGCCACCGCGGCGGAGATCGCGGAACTGGAGGCGTACATCAAGGGCAGCAACGAGGCGATCTCCGCCGGCAAGCTGTCACCTACCGGACGGGTGCCGACCAGCGGCGCGCTGCGCACCGCGGCGTCGCAGGCCGCTGCCGCCGAACGCGCCGCCGCGGCCGCGAGGGGTGCCCCCTACCAGGGCCACGCCGGGCACGTTCCGGACACGACCTGGATGGGACGGCCCGAACCGCACAGCTGGCTTGATCTGTCGCCGCGAGTCAACATGAGCGTCGGCGGCCAGGCCCCCCAGTATCCGTTGGGGTATCAGCCCACCGAGTTCATCCTCGTCAAATAGCGAGGCTCGGCGGCCGACCGGGTGGTCACCGACCAGGGGTGGCCGGGCTGCTGGGCCATGATCCCGGGAAGCAGATCGACATCAACGTCGTCTGCGCCGGCGACAGCATGGCGCCTCCGGTCTCCGGGAGCCGGCCCTGGGCCCTGCCCGCGAGCTCGTCGGCGTAGCCCGCGAAGGCGTCACTCAGCTCGGGATCGGTGGCCTCGGCGGCGAGCACGCGCGGCACCGCCGCCTGCGCACTCCAGTAGGCCCGCTGGATCTCGGCCAGCTTGGCCTTCGGCCGCTGCTTCCCGACGTACTCGTCCTCAATGGCCTCGCGGTACGCCTGCGTCTGCGGTGCAAGCTCCTCGCCGGCGCCGCCCACGAACGCCCGCGTCGAGTCCTTCCACTTCGCGCACAACGCCGCCGTGTTGTCGGCGTCCTTCCGCGGCTCGCCGGCGGCGGCGCCGCACCCGCTCACACCCAGAGCCACCACCAGAACAGCCATCCCCGTACGCACCCGCATGAACACTCCCCCGTCAAGATCCCTGTCGATGCGGCACCCTAACCCACGGGCGGCTCCTGCAAGCGCTGCATCCGGGTCCACCCGTCCCAGCCGCGTTCGCGCATCAGCTCGCGCAACCGCTCGGCCCGGTTGTCGGACGCGTCGGCGAGATCGTCCAGCAGCGCGAACGACACCTCGTCCCGGTCGCCCTCGCCGAGTTCGAGCTCTCCGTCTGCCTCCGCCTGCTCCGCCAGCTCGACCAGGAGGTCGACGGCCTCAAGGACGAGCGGATCGTCGGTGCCCTCTGTCTCCAGCAGCGCCGACAACACCTGGTAGAGCCGAACGACCCGGGGGTCGTCGAGCTGCGCGAGCTTGTACGGCACCCACTCGACGACCTGGTCGGGCCAGCGGGCCGCGAGCAGGATCCACCCGTCCCGCTCGCCCGCCAGCATCCGCTCGGACGTTCCGATCTCCCGGAGCCGGTCGAGGTAGCCGACCACCTCCGGCGGGAGTATCAGTCGTTCCCCGGCGGCGAGCTGCGCGACCTGCTTGCGGCTGGCCTCCAGCCGGTCGATCTCCGCACGCAGGTGCGCGTCGATCCGCTCGACCGCCTCGGCGAAGGCCGCCTCGTCGGCGTCGAGCATCCGGGCGACCTGCCGCAGCGGCACGCCGGCGTCGGCGAGCGTACGGATCTTGATGAGCGACACCACGGCGGGCGCGCCGTACGTCCGGTAGCCCGAGGCGTCCCGCTCCGGCTCCGGCAGCAGCCCGATCTGGTGGTAGTGCCGCACGGCCCGGACCGTGACGCCCGCGTACGCGGCCAACTGCCCGATCGTCAGCATGCTCAGATCCTGGCTCAGCCGGCCCGGCGGCGGTAGGTGACGCCGGCGAGGGCGATGGCCACGACGAGCAGGCCGACGCACCAGGCGAGGGCGGTCCAGATGCCCGAGCCGACCGGTCGCCCGTCGAACAGCGCCCGGACGCTGTCGACGATCGAGGTCATCGGCTGGTTCTCGGCGAACGCGCGCACCGGGCCGGGCATCGACTCGGTGGGCACGAAGGCCGAGCTGATGAACGGCAGGAAGATCAATGGATAGGCGAACGCGCTGGCGCCGTCCACGGAGCTCGCGGTGAGGCCGGGGATCACCGCGAGCCAGGTCAGCGTCAGGGTGAACAGGACCAGGATGCCGGTGACCCCGAGCCATCCCAGCACGCCCGCACCCGTCCGGAAGCCCATCGCCACGGCGACCAGGACGACGACGACCAGCGAGATCAGGGTGGCGACCACCGAGGTCAGGACGTGCGCCCACAGCACCGCGGACCGGGCGATCGGCATGGACTGGAACCGCTCGAAGATGCCGCCCTGCAGATCCTGGAACAGCCGGTACGCGGTGTAGGAGATGCCCGACGCGATCGTGATGATCAGGATGCCGGGCAGCAGGTAGTTCACGTACGAGCCGGTGCCGGCCTGGATCGCGCCGCCGAGGACGTACACGAAAAGCAGCAGCATGGCGATCGGGGTGACCACCGTCGTGATGATCGTGTCGGGGCTGCGCGCGATGTGGCGCAGCGAGCGTCCCAGCAGGACGGCGGTGTCGCCGACGAAGTGGCTGCTCATGACTGTCCTCCGTGCTTGGCGGCGCCGACCAGGGTGAGGAAGACGTCCTCGAGGGTCGGCTGCTTCTCGACGTACTCGACCTTGGCCGGGGGCAGCAGCCGCCGCAGCTCGTCGAGGGTGCCGTTCACCAGGATGCGGCCGTCGTGCAGGATCGCGATCCGGTCGGCCAGCTGCTCCGCCTCGTCGAGGTACTGCGTGGTGAGCAGCACGGTCGTGCCGCCCGAGGCGAGTTCCTTGACGGCACGCCAGACCTCGAGGCGCGCCTCCGGGTCCAGCCCGGTGGTCGGCTCGTCGAGGAAGATGACCGGCGGCTCCCCGACCAGGCTCATCGCGATGTCCAGCCGGCGGCGCATGCCCCCGGAGTACGTCGCCACCCGGCGGGCGCCGACGTCGGTCAGCGAGAAGCGGCGCAGCAGGTCGTCGGCGACCGTGCCGGCGTTCTTGAGGTGCCGCAGCCGGGCGACCAGGACGAGGTTCTCCCGCCCGGTGAGGATCTCGTCGACCGCCGCGAACTGACCGGTGAGGCTGATGGACTCGCGGACGTCGGCGGCCTGCGTCGCGACGTCGGCGCCGTTGACCTCCGCGCTGCCGGCGTCGGCCTTCAGCAGGGTGGACAGGATCTTCACCAGGGTCGTCTTGCCCGCACCGTTCGAACCGAGCAGCGCGAAGATGCTTCCTCGTGCCACCTCGATGTCCACACCGCGCAGCACCCTCAGTTGTTTGAACGACTTCTCCAGGCCGCGCACGCGTATCGCGTAACTCATGCCGCCAGCATCGAGGGTTGACGCTACGTCAGGGTCAAGCCCGCGTCCCGAGAAACCGCCGGCCTCGGGCTCCGCTGGGCGCTGGGCAGGCACAGCACGAACCGGCTGCCGTGTGGCACGACGTCTTCGTACCAGACCCTGCCCCCGTTCGCCTCGGCGAGCAGTCTGGACAGGTACAGCCCGAAACCGGCGCCGGTCCTCGCCGCGCCGGGCTGCTCGGCCTGGGTGAAGCGGTCGAACAGGTGCGCGACGAACTCCGGCGGTACACCGTTGCCTTCGTCGCTGACGGCGAGGAGGACTTCGTTGCCGGTCTCGTCGAGGGCCGCCGACAAGTGGATGTGGCCGGGACTGTACTTGACCGCGTTCGTGACAAAGTTGGTCAGCACCTCGTGGGTGTGCACCGGGTCGGCCAACACGGCCGCGCCGGGTGGGCCGTAGCCGGCGCTGACCCGCGCACGGGCCTGCCTCGTCAGGTTCTCCATGACCCGCGCCAGCGCCTGCTCGACCGGCAGCGCGACGGGCCGGGTACGGATTTCGCCGCGCTCGGCGCGACAGAGCGCGAGCAGATGCGCTGCCATGTCGAGCAGCTGGTTGACTCGGTCGCCCAGCGCCCCGACGGCCGCACGACGCTCCTCGTCGGTCGTGGTGTCCCATTCATCGGTCAGCTCCTCGGAGCAGGCCGAGATCACGGCCAGGGGCTGGTTGATCTCGTGGGAGAGCGTGGCGATCATGTCGCTCTTCCAGGTGCCCGCGGCCTCCAGCTCGAGATTGACGGCGGCGAGATGCTCGGCCCGCCGGCTCAGTTCGCGGTGCGCCCGGTCGAGATCCTCGTGAGCCGCCGACAGCCGCCGGTAGAGGCTCGCGGTTTCGGCGAGCAGTGCCACCAGCACCACCCCGGCGGTGAGCAGCAGCGTGACCCGAGCCGAATACCAGCCGAGCGTGTAGCGACGCGGGGCGGCCAGGTACAGGATCGCGGTGGCCAGGGACGCGCTGATCGCCACCGCCACCCACCGCTCCGCGGGTGGCCGGCGGCCCAGATCCCGGACCACCACCAGCAGGCAGGCGGCCGTGGTCAGCGTCGCCGCAGAGCCTATCCACCGGCCGGCCGTGGTCTGCGTGCCGCTCTCATAGAGCCGGGGCAGCCAGTCCGCGCCACCGAAGACGACGCCGTTCACCGCCGCCACCAGCACGAGCACCGCGGCGGTCGCGACCGCGGCGGCGGCCCGTCGCCGGGTCCGGACCCGCCCGCACCATCGGGCCGGCAGCGCCGCGACGACCCGTTGTTGCGCCGCCACCACCAGCGGAAAGCCGCCGATGACCGCCAGAAACAGCCACGGTGAGCAGACCTCGGCGAAGGTCGAGTCGGCACTCAGGTGCTGCATCCGGCTGAAGACGACGGCATACGGCACCATCATCGCGCTGGAGTAGAGGTAGGCCGACGACAGGCCCAGCGTCGCCAGCCTGCCGCCGGCCAGGAACTGCTGCACCAGCAGATGCGCGGTCAGCAGATCCGCCGCCGCCATGAGGACGAAGAAACCCACTATCAGGTACGGGTGAACGGCCAGGCGATAGCCGGCGATCGGCACGATGACGAGGGCGGTGGCGATCACCGCGCCCCCGTAAATCCACAGGCCCCGGCGTACCGGGGCGCCCCCGGGGTGTACGGCCATAGCCCACCAAACCCTCACGGATCTCCTGATCAGAGGCTACCCGCGCCGCCGCCGAACTTGCCCGAAAGGGCCCTTTCGCCTCATCCCCCGTTGACACTGGGAGGCGATGGGAACGTCGCGGCAATCCGGTGCGAATCCGCCCAGGGAGCAAGTTGCGCTTCGCGTGTCCCTGGTCGCGACGGCCGTGCTCGCGGCGCTCGGTGTCGGCTGGGGCATGGCCGCGGGTTCCCAGGCCATCCTGCTCGATGGCGCGTACACCCTGATCGGCATGGTCCTGACCGGCCTGTCGCTGCACGCCGCTCGGCTGATGGACGCCGGGCCGACACCCCGCTATCCCTTCGGCCGGGAGTCGCTGGCACCGCTCGTCGTCGGCATGCAGGGACTCGTCCTGCTCGGCACCTGCGGATACGCGGCACTCGACGCCACCCGCGTCATCATCGACGGCGGCACCGAGGACGTCTCGCCGGGTTCCATGGCCGCCTACGGCCTGGTCACCGCCGTCGCTGCGCTGGCGATCCACCGGTACCTGCGGCGCGCGGACCCGGACTCCGACCTCCTCGACGCCGAGGCGCGGCAGTGGTGGGCCGGCGCCCTGCTCAGCCTCGTCGTGCTGGTGGGATCGGCACTCGCGCTGCTGCTCGGCGACCGCCTCGGCCCGGGACCGCATCGCTACCTCGACCCGGTGCTGGTGCTGGTGGCCTGCCTGCTGCTGGCGCCGCAGCCGGTCCACATGATCAGGACCATGGCCGTCGAACTGCTCGAGGGCGCCGCCGATCAGCGCGTCCAGCAGCCCGTCCGTGACCGGGTCGAGCGCGTCGGCGCAGAGTTCGGCCTCGGCCGGTCGGTGCTGCGGGTGGGCAAGGTGGGACGCAAGCTGTACGTGGAGGCCGACTTCATCGTCGAGCCGGGGCGCTGGGACATCGCCGACGAGGACCGGGTCCGCCGAGAGATCGCGTCGCGGCTCTCCGACCTGCCCTACGACGTCTGGCTCAACGTCGAACTGACCACCGACCCCGGCCGACTCCGATGATCAGCGCGCGTTGTCGGTCAGTCGGTCCAGGCCGCTCAGGATGTCGTTGGTGGCGGACGCCGCGGTGGACAGCTGCCGGGTCACCTCCGCCAGGACGGCGGCCTGCTGCTCGACCGAGGCGGCGATGTCGATCTGAACCTGGCTGATCTCGCCGACCGTCTCGGCGGTCGAGGCGAAGCCCGCCGCCGTGGCATTCGTCTGCTCGATGATGGCCTGGATCACGGTGCTGACCTTGCTCGCCGAACCGGAGGTCTCCGTCGCCAGCTGTTTGACCTCGCTCGCCACGACGGCGAATCCCTTACCGAGGTCCCCGGCGCGGGCCGCTTCGATGGTGGCGTTGAGAGCCAGAAGATTCGTCTGCCCCGCGAGCAGGGCGATGAAGCCGTTCACCTCGGCGATCTCCGTGACCGAGCCTTCCAGCACGGTCATCCGCTCCCGCGCGGTGCCGACCGCCCGCTCACCGGACTCGGCGACCGACGCGGCGTGAGCGGAACGCTCCGCGATGTTCCGCACCGCATCGGAGAGGCCCGCCAGCTCGGCGTCGACGGCACCGACCGCCGCGATCGCCTCCCTGGCCGCCGCGGCGAGGCCGGCGGCGTCGAGCGCGATCCGCTCGGCCCGCGCCCGGCTGCGCTCGGCCCGGTCCCGTGCCGCCGCGGCCTCCCGAGCGGTGGCTTCCTGTTCGGCGACGATGCGCTCCCGGCGGGCCTCTTCGGCCCGGGCGGTCATCACCTGGGCCTCGCGTTCGGTCTGCTCGGTGAAGTGCCACATCACCAGGATGGCGGCGACCTCGAGCACGACACAGCCGGCGTGAATCGCGACCATGACGGCCGCCTCCCCGACGGTGTGCATGTGCATACCCAGCACCATCTCCGGCGCGACCAGCCCGAGGATGCCGTGGTGCGCCACGACGACGCCGACGGTGAACAGCAGCGGACCCCACTGCTGGTAGAGCGACACGAAGACCAGAATCGCGAACAGGTGCAGATGCGACGAGGGATCTCCGCCGGCCAGCTGGATCACGGCGAACGACGTCCCGACCAACCCGAGCCCGGTCACCGTCGACCGAACCCTCGGCCCACCGACGGTACGCCCGATGGCGGCCACGACCGCGATGCCGGACGCCAGCAGGGCGCCCTCGTACAGCGGCCGCGGCCCGAGGAAGCCGAGCAGCATCAGCAGTGGCACATGAACCCACAGCAGTCCCTGCAGAATCCGATGGCGCGCCCGCCACGACTCTTGCGAAAGCTGCGCGCCCCGAGGAAGCCTCAATCGCTGACCTGCCATGCGCCCCAGATCGGACGCCACCACACCCACTGAAACGTTCGCCCCCCAGCGTCACTGAGAGATATTCGAGACGTGACCTGCATCAAGTCCGCTTGCCTGGCCCACGGCCAGACCGCAACCGCCTCCTTGCCGAACTCTGGGTGATAGCGTGATATCACGCATACCTTCGGAGGCGCGCCATGGCTGACATCCTCATACGCGATTTGAGCCAGGAAGCCGTCGCCCGCATTGATGCCGCAGCCGCCAACCTCGGCCTTTCACGCAACGAATACCTGCGTCGCAAGTTCGAAGAGGGCATCAGCCCCACCGGCGAGCGGGTGGTCACCGCTGAGGATTGGCAACGATCCGCCGAGGCCTTCGCTGACCTGGCCGACCCCACGGTGATGGACGCCGCATGGCGGTGACGACCTGGCTGATCGACAAGTCTGCGTATGCGCGTCTCCAACTCGGCCAGGTAGCGAATCGCGACAAGTGGAGCGCGCGAATCAGCCGCGGGCTGGTCCGGCTCTCCACGATCACTCGCCTCGAACTCGGCTACTCCGCGCGCTCTGGAGAGACAGGTCGCCGGCAGTTCGTTCTCCCGCCGCTGTCCTTGATGCCGATCGAGTACTTGACGCCCGCCATCGAGGACAGGGCATTCCAGGTACAGATGCTGCTGGCAGACCGTGGTCAGCACCGCGCACCGTCAATTCCCGACCTACTGATCGCGGCGACGGCGGAAAAGGCGGCACTGACCGTCCTCTCCGTCGACAAGGACTTCGACCTCATCGCCACGATCACAGGCCAGCCTGTCCAAACGCTGGACGGCTGAGGCGTGACCACCTGATCCGGATCAACACGAACCTGCTGGCGGCGATCAGAGGTCGGTGACGGCGCCGAGTAGGCGTTCGATGGCCTCGTCGACGGTGGCGCGGGGGCAGCCGAGATTCACCCGCATGTAGCCGTGGCCCTCGGCGCCGAACTTCTGGCCCTTGTCGAGCCAGAGCCGCGCCTCGGTGAGCATGAACTCGTCGAGGGACTCGGCGTCCATGCCGAGGCCGCGGCAGTCCATCCAGGCGAGGTAGAGCGAGTCGGCCGGCAGTACCCGTACCCGTGAGGTCGCGCCGTTGATCCTGTCCGCGAAGTGGGTGTGGTTGTCGCGCAGGTAGGAGAGCAGCGCGTCCAGCCAGGGCGCACCGTGCGCGTAGGCCGCCTCGGCGGCGACCATGCCGAGGACGTTGACCAGCGGAAACACGTTGCGGTCGTACTGGCGGGCGAGCTCCTCACGGAGCCGGCGGTCCGGTACGAAGACGTTCGCGCTCTGCAGGCCGGGAAGGTTGAAGGTCTTGCTCGGGGCGGTGCAGGTGATGCTGTTGCGGGCGAACCGCTCGCCGAGGGAGGCGAACGGGATGTGCCGCTTGGCCCGGTTGAGGATCAGATCCTGGTGGATCTCGTCGGAGACGACCAGGACGCCGTGCCGGTCGCAGATCTCGCCCATCGTGGTCAGCTCCTCGGCCGACCAGACGTTGCCGGTCGGGTTGTGCGGGTGGCTGAGGATGAACATCTTGGTGTCGGGCCGGATGGCGGCCTCGAACGTCCGCGGGTCGAACCGGTAGCCGTCCTGGTTGCGCTCCAGCGGCGCATAGGCGAGGAAGCGGCCGTTGAGCAGGACGTCGTCGTGGAAGTGGGCGTACACCGGTGGCTGGATCAGGATCGAGTCGCCCGGCGCGGAGAATGCCTGCACCGCGGTCTTGAGCGTGGTGATGACGCCCGAGGTCTGCAGCACCCAGTCCCGCGGGACCTCCCAGCCGAAGCGGCTCGCCTGCCAGCCGGTGACGGCATCGAGGTAGCTCTCCGTCGCGCCGGCGGGATAGCCGAAGACTCCGTGATCAACGGCCCGGTGCAGGGCGTCGATGACCGCCGGCGGCGCCTTGAAGTCGGTGTCGGCCACCCACATCGGCAGCGGGTCGCCCGCGCCCGTCCACGCCCACTTCATGGAGTTGGTGTTCGTCCGGTCAACGACCTCGTCGAACAGCTCGTAAGCCATGTAAAGAGACTATGAATTTCGGTGACGAGGTGAGGTACGACCGGGTTTCCCGCGAGAACGTGGGTTCGGTGCGGCGGTAGTGCGCACACTGGTGAGCGAGCGCCGGCGATGGGAGGGATCTGCGGTGCCACGCGGGCAGTTACGCATCTACCTCGGTGCCGCACCCGGCGTCGGCAAGACGTACACGATGCTGGAGGAGGCGCACCGGCGCGCCGCGCGCGGTGCGGACATCGTCGTCGCGTTCGTCGAGACCCACGGTCGGCGGCACACCGCCGCGATGATCGGTGACCTGGAGGTCGTGCCGCGCCACACGCTCGCCTACCGCGGCGCGGAGTTCACCGAGATGGACCTCGACGCCGTCCTGGCCCGCCGGCCGCAGGTCGCCGTCGTCGACGAACTGGCACACACCAACGTCCCCGGCAGCCGTAACGCCAAGCGCTGGCAGGACGTGCACGAGCTGCTCGATGCCGGCATCGACGTGCTGAGCACCGTCAACGTGCAGCACCTCGAATCGCTCAACGACGTCGTCGCCCAGATCACCGGCGTGCCGCAGCGCGAGACCGTCCCCGACGCGGTGGTCCGCGCCGCCGAACAGGTCGAGCTCATCGACATGACCCCCGAGGCCCTGCGCCGGCGGATGGCGCACGGCAACATCTACAAACCCGAGAAGATCGACGCCGCGCTGGGCAACTACTTCCGCACCGGCAACCTCACCGCGCTGCGCGAGCTGGCCCTGCTCTGGCTCGCCGACAAGGTCGACGACCAGCTCGACAGGTACCGCGCCGACCACCACATCGACGCCACCTGGGAGACCCGCGAGCGCGTCGTGGTCGCGCTCACCGGCGGACCCGAAGGTGACACCCTGATCCGGCGGGCCGCCCGCATCGCCGACCGCGCCCGCGGCGCCGACCTGCTCGCCGTACACGTGGCACGCAACGACGGCCTGGCCGGCGCGGACCCGGCCGCCCTGGCCCGGCAGCGGGTCCTGGTCGAAAGCCTCGGCGGCAGCTACCACCAGGTCCTCGGCGCCGACGTTCCCGCCGCGCTCCTCGACTTCGCCCAGGGCGTCAACGCCACCCAGATCGTGCTCGGCGCCAGCCGCCGAGGCCGTTTCGCGCAGCTGTTCGCCGCCGGGGTCGGCGTCACCACCACGCTTCGTTCCGGCACGATCGACGTGCACCTGGTCACGCACGAACGGGCCGGACGCGGGCTGCGCACCGGACGCCTGTCGCCCGCGCTGTCCCGGCGCCGGCGAATCGCCGGGTTCGCCGCCGTGCTGCTCGGGTTGCCCGCGCTGACCGTCGTGCTGCGCGCGGCACCCTCGATGTCGTTGACCAACGACATCCTGCTGTTCCTGGCCGCCGTCGTAGCGGTGGCGCTGATCGGCGGGCTGTGGCCGGCCCTGCTCGCGGCCGTCGGTGGATCCCTGCTGCTGAACTGGTTCTTCACCCCGCCGGTCGGCCGATTCACCATCGCCGAGGGCACCAACCTCCTCGCCCTGACGATCTTCGTGGTGGTCGCGGTCGCGGTCAGCTGGGTCGTCGACACCGCCGCCCGCAAAACCCGCCAGGCCGCGCAGGCCAGCGCCGAAGCGCAGACCCTGGCCACCGTCGCCGGCGGCGTCCTGCGCGGCGCCCGACCCCTGACCGCCCTGCTGGAACGACTACAAGAGACCCTCAACCTGAACGCCGTCACACTGCGCGAACGCGGCACCGTGGTCGCCACCGTCGGCGACAGCCCCTGCACCCCCGACGACGCCGACCAGGACGTCACGGTCGACGCCGACCTGACATTGCTGCTACGCGGACACCCCCTCGCGGCCAGCGACCGGCGCATCGTCGAGGCCTTCGCCGCACAGGCCGCCCTGGCGCTGCGCCAGGAGAGGCTGGCCGCGGAGGCCGCCGCCGCCAAACCCCTCGCCGAAGCCGACAAGATGCGCACCGCACTGCTCGCCGCCGTCAGCCACGACCTGCGCACCCCGCTCGCCGCCGCGAAGGCCGCCATCGCCGGGCTCCGCGCCGACGACGTCGCCTTCGACGAACACGACCGCGCGGAGCTGCTCGCCACCGCCGACGAGTCCCTCGACAAGCTCCACCGGCTCGTCGCGAACCTGCTCGACATGAGCCGCCTGCGGGCCGGCGCGGTCGGCGTCAACGCCATCGACATCGGCGCCGAGGACATCGTCCCCCGCGCCCTCGACGACCTCGGACCGGACGGGCACCGGGTCACCATGCGGGTGCCCGACGACCTGCCCGCCATGCACGCCGACCCCGGCCTGCTCGAACGCATCCTGGTCAACCTCATCGCCAACGCGCTGCGCCACAGCCCCGCCGACCACCCACCCGTCATCACCGCCAGCAGCCTCGGCGACACCGTCGAGCTGCGCATCATCGACCGCGGGCCCGGCATCCCGCACGACCGGTGGGACGATGTGTTCATGCCGTTCCAGCGCCTCGGCGACCGCGACAACGACACCGGCGTCGGTCTCGGCCTCGCCCTGTCCCGCGGCCTCACCGAGGCGATGGGCGGCACCCTCGCCCCCGACGAGACCCCCGGCGGCGGCCTCACAATGATCATTTCCTTGCCGGCGGCGGCCGGCCGATGACCCGCGTCCTCGTCGTCGACGACGATCCGCAGATCGTGCGCGCCCTGCACGTCAACCTGCGCGCCCGCCGCTACGACGTGCACACCGCCGCCGACGGCGCCGGCGCGCTGAAGGCGGCCGCCCTGCACAACCCCGAACTGGTCGTGCTCGACCTCGGACTGCCCGACCTCGACGGCGTCGAGGTCATCCGCGGACTGCGCCAGTGGACCACCATCCCGATCATCGTGCTCTCCGGCCGCGCCGACAGCCACGACAAGGTCGACGCGCTGGACGCCGGTGCCGACGACTACGTCACCAAACCCTTCAGCGTCGACGAACTGCTGGCCCGCATCCGCGCCGTCACCCGCCGGGCCCAGCCCGCCGACGAGACACCGCCCGTAGTCAATGTCGGCGCGCACACCGTCGACCTCGCGAACCACACGATCACCGGCGGCGGCGCCGTCCGGCTCACTCCCACCGAGTGGCAGCTCCTCGAACACCTGCTGCGCAACCCCGGCAAACTCATCACCCAGAGCGCCCTGCTCCGTGAGGTCTGGGGGCCGCAATACTCGACCGAGACCAACTACCTGCGCCAGTACATGGCCCGGCTGCGCCGCAAACTCGAGGCCAATCCCGCCCACCCGCAGCACCTGCTCACCGAGCCCGGCATGGGGTACCGCTTCCGGCCCTGACCCGCAGGCCTCCGCCGCCGCCGTCCAGACCGCGCCGGCCGATCAAGGCAAAGGCGCCACGGCCCGCGGGGGTTCGTGAGTATGGTCGAGCCGTGGCTACCTCGCGCAGGCGGGACTGGCTCGCGGTCGTTCTCGCGGTCGTCGTCCCGTTCGTCGTCTCGACGATGCTGGTGCCGTTGCGCGACCGCATCGAGAACACCGACGTCGCGCTCCTCCTCGTCGTGGTCGTGGTCGCCGTGGCAGGGTTCGGCAACCGGCCGGCCGGCTACCTGGCGGCGCTGTCCGCCGGCGTCTGGTTCGACTTCTTCTTCACCGAGCCCTACCAGGACCTCACCATCGGGGACGGTTCGGACGTCGAGACGCTCGTGCTGCTGATGGTGGTGGGGATAGCGGTGACCGAACTGGCGGTGTGGGGCCGCCGGCAGGCGGCCACCGCCAACCGCGAGGCGGGCTATCTCGAGGGCATTCAGGCCGCCGCCGAGATCGGCGCGACCGGCGGCTCGTCCCAGGAACTGATCAAGCAGGTGTCCGGCCAGCTGGTCGACACCCTGCACCTGCAGAGCGCCCACTACCAGCCCGGCGTCGCCGGCCTCGGCGGCCCGGCCCGGCTCCGCCGCGACGGCCAGATCCTGTGGAAGGGCAGCGTGTGGGACGTCGACCGCAAAGGTCTGCCGGCCGACACCGACATCGAGCTGCTCGTGGAGAACGCCGGCCTCCTGCATGGCCGCTACCTGCTGAGCGCCGTACCGAAAACGTCCGCGCCGCTGAGCGAGCGCCGCGTCGCGGTGACGCTGGCCGACCAGGTGGGCGCGGCCCTGGGTTGAACGCTCAGGTCCGGAAGCGGCCGTCCGGGCCGAGGTCGTCGAGCGCGCGCGGCACGACCTCCTCGGCGGCGAGGGGGTCTTGCCGACGCCGGGGCGGCGCCGAGGTAGATGCGCAGTTCTCCGCGTGCCATCTCGGCACCGCCCTCCTTTCGTCTGCTTGCCGACGAGGGTTCGTCTACTTGCCGTCAAGGGCGAGGTTGAGCTGGAGAACGTTGACGCCGGGTTCGCCGAGGAAACCGAGCGCACGGTCGGCGGTGTTGTCCTTGATCAGGGCTCGCACCTTCTCAGGGCTGAGTCCGCGTTCCCGGGCGATCCGGGGCACCTGCAGTTCGGCGTACGCGGGGCTGATGTTCGGGTCGAGGCCGCTGCCCGAGGCGGTGACGGCGTCGGCGGGGACGGCCGGATCGGCCGGCGCGTCGCCGCGGATCGGCGTGATGACCCCGCCCAGGGCCCGGTAGTCCTGCCCGGTCCTGGCCGGCTCCACCGGTACGCCCTCGTAGGTGGACAGGAAGGGGGTGCCGGTCTGGTTGACCGACACGACCCGGGTGACCGGGCCGGTGAACCCGTCTCGGCGGAAGACGGCGAGGACGGCGCCGACGCCGTCGGCGGTGCAGTAGGGCCGCCGGCCGTCGACGCCCTCGAGCTCGCCGACGGCGACGCTGCGGGAGCAGACCTGGGTGAGCAGGCTCTGCGCGGCGTCGTCGGGGTTGTCGGCGAGGGTGTCGACGATGCTCTCCGGGCCGAGGTTGCTGGCGGAGGTGGAGGTGGGGTCGTAGCCGTCGCCGGCCGCGGACGGCCGGCTCTGGAAGTAGCGCGGTACCGGGTTGCCGTCGGCGTCGGTGAACGCCTGCCCGATCAGCCGGCTGCCGACGGTGGTCTCGCCGAGGTTGACGAGGGAGCCGTCGGTGCGGTTGTCGAGTCCGGGCAGCCGGCCGACGCCGAACATGACCAGGGGGTAGGCGATGCCGAGGAGCACCGTGAAGACCAGCAGGGCGCGCAGTGCGGCCAGGTGCTGAGCGAGCCAGGAGGGAATGCGCACGATGATCAGATCCCGGGGATGAACTGGACGAGGAGGTCGATGAGCTTGATGCCGGCGAACGGGGCGATCACGCCGCCGAGGCCGTAGACCAGCAGGTTGCGGCGCAGCAGCGAACTGGCGCTGGACGGGGTGTAGCGGACCCCCCGCAGGGCCAGCGGGATCAGGGCGACGATCACCAGGGCGTTGAAGATGACCGCGGACAGGATCGCCGAGCCCGGCGAGTGCAGCCGCATCACGTTGAGCGTGTCCAGGCCGGGATACACCGCGGCGAACATGGCCGGGATGATCGCGAAGTACTTGGCGATGTCGTTGGTGATCGAGAACGTCGTGAGTGCACCGCGGGTGATCAGCAACTGCTTGCCGATCTCCACGATCTCGATCAGCTTGGTCGGGTCGGAGTCGAGGTCGACCATGTTGCCGGCCTCCTTCGCGGCCGACGTGCCCGTGTTCATCGCGACGCCGACGTCCGCCTGGGCGAGGGCCGGCGCGTCGTTGGTGCCGTCGCCGGTCATCGCGACCAGCCGCCCGCCCTCCTGCTCCTTACGGATGTAGGCGAGCTTGTCCTCCGGGGTGGCCTCGGCCAGGAAGTCGTCGACGCCGGCCTCGTCCGCGATCGCCTTGGCGGTGCGCGGGTTGTCGCCGGTGATCATCACGGTGCGGATGCCCATCCGGCGCATCTCGTCGAAACGCTCCCGCATCCCGGGCTTGACCACGTCCTTGAGGTGGATCACCCCGAGCGCACGGGCCGGTTGCCCGGCGACGTGCTCGGCGACCACCAGTGGCGTGCCGCCGGTGGTGCTGACCATGTCGACGATCTCGCCGACCTCTTCGGTGGGGTGCCCGCCGTTACTCCGGACCCATTTCATCACCGCCGCGGCGGCTCCCTTGCGAATCTGCCGGTCGCCGAGGTCGACGCCGCTCATCCGGGTCTGCGCGGTGAACGGCACGAACGTCGCCTGCGGCATCAGCCCGGGTTCGCGTTCGCGCAGGCCGAAGTCGGTCTTGGCCAGGACGACCACGGAGCGGCCCTCCGGGGTCTCGTCGGCGAGGCTGGACAGCTGCGCCGCGTCGGCGAGGGTCGCGGCGGTGACGCCGTCCACCGCGATGAACTCGGCGGCCTGGCGGTTGCCGAGGGTGATGGTGCCGGTCTTGTCGAGCAGCAGCGTGTTCACGTCGCCGGCCGCCTCGACCGCACGGCCGCTCATGGCGAGCACGTTGCGCTGTACGAGGCGGTCCATGCCGGCGATGCCGATCGCGGACAGCAGCGCGCCGATGGTGGTCGGGATGAGACAGACGATCAGCGAGACCAGCACGAGGCCGGTGACGCCGTCGCCGTCGATGGCGGCGGTGTCCGGGGCCGCCGCCTGGAACGCCTTGGAGAAGACGGCGAGCGGCTGGAGCGTGACCACGGACAGCAGGAAGATCAGCGTGAGGGCGGCGAGCAGGATGTTCAGCGCGATCTCGTTCGGGGTCTTCTGCCGGTCGGCGCCCTCGACCAGGGCGATCATCCGGTCGACGAAGCTCTCACCGGGCCGCTGGGTGATCCGCACGACGATCCGGTCGGAGAGCACCTTCGTGCCGCCGGTGACCGCGGACCGGTCGCCGCCGGACTCGCGGATGACGGGTGCGGACTCGCCGGTGATCGCCGACTCGTCGACGCTGGCGATGCCCTCGATGACGTCGCCGTCACCCGGGATCGTCTCGCCGGCCTCGACCACGACGATGTCGCCCAGCTTGAGCTCGGGAGCCGGGATGCGGCGCTCGACGCCGTCGACGAGGCGCCGGGCCGTCATGTCCTGCTTCGACTGGCGCAGCGCCGCCGCCCGCGCCTTGCCGCGACCCTCGGCGACGGCCTCGGCCAGGTTCGCGAAGACGACGGTGAGCCACAGCCAGACGGTGACGGACCAGGCCAGCACGCTCGGGCCGGTGATCGCCAGGACGGTCGTGAACACCGCGCCGACCTCGACGAGGAGCATGACCGGGTTGTGCCACAGCGTGCGCGGGTCGAGCTTGACCAGCGCGCCCGGCAGCGAGCGCCAGAGCTGGACCGGGTCGAGCAGGCCACCGCCGACCCGGCGGTTGGAGGGTTTCTCCAGGGTGAGGGTGGTCATGACAGGCCTTCCGCGATGGGTCCGAGGGCGAGTGCGGGCAGGAAGGTGAGCGCGACCAGCACGACGGTGACGCCGACGACCATTCCGACGAACAGGGGTCGGTGGGTGGGCAGGGTGCCCTCGGATTCGGGGGTGGCCTTCTGCCGGGCCAGCGATCCGGCCAGGGCCAACACCAGCACGATGGGCAGGAACCGGCCGAGCAGCATGGCCAGGCCGAGGGCGGTGTCCCACCACGGCGTGTTCACCGTGATGCCGCCGAACGCCGAGCCGTTGTTGTTGCCGGCGGACGTGAACGCGTACAGGACCTCGGACAGGCCGTGCGGGCCGGCGTTGAGTGCCGTGGAGTTGTTGCCGGTGGCGAACGCCAGCGCGGTGCCGGCCAGCACGATCGTCGGGGTGACCAGGAAGTACAGCGAGGCCAGCTTGATCTCCCGGGCGCCGATCTTCTTGCCCAGGTACTCCGGGGTCCGGCCGACCATCAGGCCCGCGACGAACACGGTGATGATCGCCAGGATGAGCAGGCCGTAGAGGCCGGCTCCGACGCCGCCGGGTGCGACCTCGCCGAGCATCATGTTGACCATCGGCATCATGCCGCCGAAGGCCGTGTAGGAGTCGTGGAACGAGTTGACCGCCCCGGTCGAGGTCAGCGTGGTCGCCGCGGCGAAGGTGGCCGAGTTCGGCACGCCGAACCGGACGTCCTTGCCCTCCATGGCGGCGCCGACGGCCTGCGGCACCGTGCCGCCGCCGTGCGTCTCGAAGCCGACGGTCAGGGCGACGGAGGCGAGCGCCAGGATGCCCATGACCGCGACGATCGCGTACCCCTGGCGGTTCTGGCCCACCATGCGGCCGAAGACCCTGGGCATGCTGAACGGGATCAGGAAGATCAGGAAGATCTGCAGCCAGTTCGTCCAGGTGGTGGGGTTCTCGAACGGGTGAGCGGAGTTGACGTTGTAGAAGCCGCCGCCGTTGGTACCCAGTTCCTTGATCGCCTCCTGCGAGGCGACCGGGCCGCCGGTGATGTGCTGCGTCGCACCGGTCAGCGTGGTGACGTCGGTGCCGCCGGAGAGGTTCTGCACCATTCCGGCGACCATGAACGCGATAGTGGCCAGGACACAGATCGGCAGCAGGATGCGCAGGGTGATCCGGGTCAGGTCGACCCAGAAGTTGCCGAGCGTGCCGCCCTTGCGGGCGGCGAAGCCGCGGATCAGCGCCACGGCCACCACGATGCCGACCGACGCGGAGACGAAGTTCTGCACCGCGAGGCCGGCCATCTGCACCAGGTGACCCATCGTCGACTCGCCGGAGTACGCCTGCCAGTTCGTGTTCGTCACGAAGCTGACCGCGGTGTTCCAGGCGACGTGGGTGGTGACCGGGTCGAAGCCCAGCGACAGCCAGAGCTTGTCCTGCACCCGCAGGAACAGGTAGAGGAACAGGATCGAGACCGCCGAGAACGCCAGGACGCTGCGGGCGTAGACACCCCAGGTCTGCTCGGCGGCCGGGTTGACGCCGACGAGGCGGTAGACGCCACGCTCGACGACGTTGCTACGGGTGCCGGTGACGACCCGGTACATGTGGTCGCCGAACGGCCGGTACACCGCCACCAGGGCGATCACCAGCGCGACGACGAAGAGCCGGCCGGCCATCAGAACTTCTCCGGGAACAGCAGGGCGGCCACCATGAAGGCGCCGAGCAGGACGGCCACCATCAGGCCGATGAGGTTGACGGCGCTCACCAGCGTTCGACCGCCCGGATCAGCACGGTCAGCGCCGCGAACAGCACCACCGTGACACCGACGAACACGAGATCAGCCACGAGATGACTCCTAGACGAGGGGGTTGCGTTCTTGCCTAGGAGAAGCACAGCGCGCGCCGGAGCCGTTGTGAGCGCTGTTAACGCGATGACTACGCTCCCGGGTCGTTTCTTGACGCGCCTTTAACGCCACCGCGGCGCACCTGTGTGCTGCCATACGCCTATGACGATCATCCGATCCATCCTGCTGTTCGTCCTCGCCGCCATCGCCGAGATCGGCGGTGCGTGGCTGGTCTGGCAGGGCGTCCGCGAACACAAGGGCCTGCTCTGGATCGGCGCCGGCGTCGCCGCCCTCGGCGCGTACGGCTTCGTCGCCACCCTGCAGCCCGACCCCCACTTCGGGCGCATCCTCGCCGCATACGGTGGCGTGTTCGTCGCCGGCTCGCTGGCCTGGGCCATGGCCTTCGACAAGTTCCGCCCCGACCGCTACGACCTCATCGGCGCCGCCATCTGCCTGCTCGGCGTCGCCGTCATCATGTACGGGCCCCGCGCCACCACGTAGCGGCGGCGATCGGTGCCGCACCCGCAAAGAGCTCAGGTGTCGGCCTTCCCTGCCGATGGACCGCTATTGCGTAGCATGGCGAGCTGCCGGAGGAGGAAATCGCTCAGATGGGTACCCGCGAGGCAACCATCGAGGCGACCCTGCGCCGCCGCCGGACCATCGAGGCGTGCGCGATCGCCGCGCGCAGCCTGGGTCTGCTCGCGACCCTGGCGTTCGTGGCCGGCCTCCTGCCCGGGTCGGGGCCGCGGCACGCGCCCGCGATGTTCGTCGGCTGCCTGATCGCCATAGCGGTCATGACGACCGCGAACATCCTCGCCGTGATCGCGTTCCGGCATCCCGCCCGGCGCTCCTACCATCGCCTCAGCGCCTGGCAGGTACTACTCGACACCACCGCGGTCACCGCCGCGGCCGTGCTCGGCGAGCTGAGCGGCAACGGCACCGTCTCGCCGGCGCTCGCCGTGCCGATCGTGGTGAGTGCCCTTCGGCACCAACTCCGGGGCGCCCTGGCCGTATGGCTGCTCACGTCCCTGGCCTACGGTTGCGTCACCTTCCGTATGCATCCCAGCGAGCTACTGCCCCTGATCAGCATGAACCTGCTGATCGCGCTGATCACCGGTGCGCAGTCCTCCGCGTACGCGCGCCAGCTGACCACACTGGAGGAGGTCCGCGGCGAGCTCGAACACCGCGCCTCGCACGACGACCTGACCGGGCTGCCGAACCGCGCACGGCTGGCCGACCACGCAGAACGGCACGACGATGCCGCGCTGGCGGTGCTGGTGCTCGACCTCAACGGGTTCAAGAAGATCAACGACGCCTGGGGTCATGCCGCCGGTGACGAGCTGCTGCGCCGCGTGGCGGAGCGGCTGACCTCGCACCTGCGGGCTCCGGATCTGGCGGGGCGGTTGGGCGGCGACGAGTTCCTGGTACTCATGCCCGGCACCGACGCCGCCGACCTCGACGCGATCACGGACCGGCTCCGCGAGACCATCGCCGCGCCGATCACCCTCGAATGCGGCACCGCGGAGGTGGGAGTCAGCATCGGGGCCGCCGTCCGGCCTGCGGGTGAGCGGACTTCGCTGGCGACGCTGACCGCCGCCGCGGACGCCGCCATGTACGAGCAGAAGCGCCTCCGGAAGGCCTTACTCTGACAAAGACCGTCGCCTTCCGTTGGTCGGCGAGCTCGACGACTGACAGCAAGACCGGCACAAACCAAAGCGAGCAGCTGACCTCGAATCGGTGTGGTCCGCCCACCAGAAACAGTCGCCACCCTTTCTATTTTGCGGCCGGGCCAGACAATACCTTCGACGTCAGACCATCGATTCGAGCTGGCATTTTGGGAGATCGAAGCCGGTCTCGACCATTCATATGACGCCGCTCGGCAGCACACTCCGTAATCGCCACTCACCGTAGTGGACCATCTGAGCGGCACGGGACGGCGCCACGATGAGCGCGATGGACCTCCTCGTTCGCTCGTCGGTCACCCGGGGCCGTGCACGTGCACATAGTCGAGGGCAATGCAAGCCCGCCAGCCTTACTGTGAACGTGCACACACTAGGCCCGATCCCTCCCGCCGGTCAAGAGCAACTGTTGATTGAGTGCCTTGCCAGGCGAAACGCAGCGCGCCGTGCCGGATCCGCGCTTGACGGCGATGGTCGCCCATCCCGACGCGCGAGCCACGTCCCGCGACCCGTTGTCCACACGCCTTGACCGTGACCGCGCGCGGCGCGATCCATCGTGGATGGCTGTCGTGCGGCGTGCCGGGTCGGCCACCCCGGGCCGACGCCCGGGAGTGGACACCATCCTCACCGTCACTCCTGGTAGCGATCCATACGAGATCAGGTCCCGCCTTCGGAAAGATTGACTTCAGCAATTGCCGTCGCCTACTTTCGCTGTCGAAGCCGGAGTCGACCGCGCAGGCGAGACCACTCAGGGTCGGCCGGTTCAGTTCAGTCTGAGCACAAAGGAGACCTCTATGCCAACTGCCGCGGCTCGCCGTCGCTGGTTCATTCCGCTGATTGCATTATCGGTCGCATTCCTCGCGGCATCCCTCGGACCGCTGGCCCGGGAGGCGCAGGCGGCGCCGCTGGATTGCGGCGCCGCGAAGGGCGCCTACGTGTTCGTCCGGCCGGGCGGGGCGAACGGCCTCGGTCACATCGGCTGGGGCTACCGGACCACGTGCACCGGCAGCTACTCCTACGGTTCGGTGGAGAACCCCACCGGCAAGCCGCACATCGATCGCGGCGCCGACAACGGCTTCTGGCGGCAGGGCGGCACCGAGTCACAGATGCTCAGCGCGATGAGGGGCCGCGGCTACCAGGCGTACAAGCAGACCGTGAGCTCGCGCGCCCGGTTCGACCCCAGCCCGGCGAACGGTGTCGCGGCCGCCGCGGCCGGCCGAGGCTACGACGTCATCGGCAACAACTGCGCCGACGCCGTGTGGGACGTGCTGCACGCATACGGCGTCCCGGACCTGCCCTACCTTCAGCTCCACCCGGCACCCAACAACTGGTACGGGAGCCTGGGCACCACCGCGAACGTCTCCTGGTCGGCATCGACGTCCCTCTGAGCGCTGTGGGGCCGGGCCCGTGCTGGTCCGGCCCCATCCGTGGTGACCTTCGCAACCCACGCCGCGGCGGCGAAATGGTTGAGCCGCCGCTCGGGGAGTCGATCGGAACCGCGACAGGTGAGGGGTGATCCGGTGGCCGGAAGCGTCGTCAGCGCCGAGGAACTGTCGGCTGCGCTCCAGGCGGTCGAGGACCAGGTGGTGACCGACGTCGAGGGCGACCTCGCCACCGCGGTCGAGATCGCGCGGCTGGCCGAGCCGCTGGGCGACCCGCTGCTGCTCGCCCGGGCCCGGCTCTGCGCGGCGAGCCTGCGGCTGCGCTCGGGCGACATCGCCACGGCCACCCGGCAGATCTACGCCCTGCACGAGTGGGCGACTCAACACGGTGACCGGCAGCTGCAGGCCCGCGTTCACATCGCCTGTGCGAACGCCAGCAAGCTGGCGGGCGACACGGCCAAGCGGCTGGAGCACGCGCTGAGCGCGGTCGAGCTGCTGGACGAGACCGCCACCCCGTACATGCAGGTGTCGCACCGCCTGCGGCTGGCCGAGGCGCTCGGCCTCAACGACACCATGGAGGCCGCCAGGCCCCACTTCCGCCAGGCCGAGCAGGCGGCCCGGGAGCTGCACCAGTGGAAGCTGCTCTCCGTCGTGCTCAACAACTGGGCCTACATCGAGTACTGCTGCGGCGAGTTCGCCCGCTCCGAGCAGGTGGCCGACCGGCTGCTGGAGCACGCGGCCGTGCGCGGGTTCGAGCTCGACCCGGCCGCGCTGGACACCATCGGCGCGATCCAGGTCGAGAACGGCCGCTTCGCCGAGGCCGAGCGGACCATGCGGCTGTGCATCCAGCGCTGCGCGGCCGGCGAGAGCGACAACGCCGACGACATGGCCGAGTACCGGCTGACCCTGGCCCGGGCCCTGCGCGGACTGGGCGACCTGGGACAGGCCCAGGCCGCCCTGGACACCTCACGGGCGCTCTGCGCGGCACTGGAGCTGCACGAGGTGATGGTCCGGGTACACCTGGAACAGGCCGAGTTGCACGCCGCCCGCGGCGAGTACCCAGCGGCGTACGCCGAGCAGAAGGCGGCCTTCACCGCCAATGAGAACCTGCGGGTGAAGGAGCGGCAGTCGCAGGCGCAGACCCGCCAGGCCATCTTCGAGACCGCCGAGGCCCGCCAGGACGCCGAGCGGTTCCGGGAGCAGGCCCGCCACGACCCGCTCACCGGTCTGCGCAACCGCCGCTACGTCGACGAGGAGCTGCCCGCCCTGATCGCCGGCGACCCCGACCTCGCCCTGGCGATCGCCGACCTCGACCACTTCAAGCGGATCAACGACACGCTGTCGCACGACACCGGCGACCAGGTGCTGATCCAGGTCGCCGACCTGCTGAAGACCGGACTGGCCGAGGTCGCGCCGGAGGGGTTCGTCGCCCGCCTCGGCGGCGAGGAGTTCCTGCTCGTGCTGCCCGCCACCCGGCTCGGCGCGGCCGTCGGGCACCTCGACGCGATCCGGCGGACGATCGGCGGGCACCGCTGGCACGACGTGACCGGCGAGCTGCCCGTCACGATCAGCATCGGCGTCGCCGCCGCCGGCGAGACCTCGCCACCCAGCCTGCCCGCGACTTTGGCCACCGCCGACCGCAACCTCTACGCCGCCAAAGACGCCGGCCGCGACCGCGTCGTCGCGGACGCGCCGCCCGAGCCCCGCCTTCGCGCATACCGCGATCGATCCATCTCCCGCGCACCTGAGGATTCGTGACCTGTCCCATAGGCGCTCAGCTACCGAGCCGCCCGCACGATCGTCGGTGCATGACCAAGCAGGCCATCTGGCTGTTCGTCGCCGCGGGCGTCGGCGCGACCATCGCAGAGTTGATCTTGTTTGGTGAGCCGGCCGCCGATGTGGTGTATTACGTCGCCGCCGTGCCGCTGTGCTGCCTGGCGTGGTGGGGCGCGTTGCGGCGGCGCCAAGAGGGCGGCCGGCTGATCTGGGCGTTTCTCGCGCTCATGCTGAGCCTGTCGGTCACCGGCGACGCCGTGCAGACCTGGCAGTACTTCAACGGCGGCGCCCCGATCGCGGGCCCGTCCGACGTGTTGTGGCTCGGCGCCTACCCGCCGCAGATCGCCGCGTTGATCCTGATGGCGCGCCGCCGTGCGCCGGGTCAGCTGCGCGCCGCCGCCCTCGACGCGCTGACGCTGACCACCGCCGCCTCGGTCGCCGCGTACCTCTTCCTGATCGAGCCGATGTTCGCCGAGGGCCGGCTGACGGTCGCCGAGACCCTGGTTCCGGTCGCCTACCCGCTCAGCGATGTGACGATGCTGGCGGTCGTCCTGCTGCTGTTGCTGTCCCCCGGGCGCCGCGGCGTTCCCACCGGGCTGCTGCTCAGCTGGGCCGGCCTGGGGCTGTTCATCAACCTCGGCTACAGCGTGGTGTTCTCCGTGGTCAGCTTCGAGTACGTGGACCGGATCGCCGCACTGGTGCTGCTGTGCAACGTCCTCATCACCGCCGTGATCCTGCACCCCGACCGCGGCGAGCTGACCACGCCCGGTCCGCCGTCGACCAAGATGCACCGGGCTCGCGGCATCTTCCTGGGCATGGCGTTGATGGCGGCGCCGGTGATGACGGTCGTGCGCCACAACCTGGAGTTCAGGGCCTGGCTCGTCGTCCTGGTGGCCACCGCGGTGTGCTCGGGACTGGTGGTCACGCGGTTCATGCAGGCCGTACGGGAACAGGAGCGCGCGCAGGCGCAGCTCGCCTTCCAGGCCTGGCACGATCCGCTGACCGGCCTGGCCAACCGCGCCCTGCTGAACGAGCGCCTGCACCGGGACGGTCCTTCGGTGTTGCTCTACCTGGATCTGGACGGCTTCAAGGAAGTCAACGACATGCAGGGCCACGACGCCGGCGACGCCGTGCTGAAGGCGGTGGCCGATCGGCTCACCCAGGCGGTGCGCGCCGACGATGTGGTCGCCCGCATCGGTGGGGACGAGTTCGCCGTGGCCTGCCCCGGCGTCACGATCGACGACGCCGTGGCGTTGGCCGAGCGCATCCTCCGTGACGTCGACGCCCCGATCCCGTTCCGTGACACCACTTTGACCGTCGGCGTCAGCATCGGCATCGCCTCGCACAGCCCCGGTCCCGACGGGTCCCCCGCGCTCGTTCTGCGTTCGGCCGACGAGGCGATGTACAAGGCCAAGCGCCTCGGGCGCGGCCGATGGGTGCTCGCCGGATAGTCAGCTGCCGCCCGCGGCGATCCGGGTCAGTCGGGTCATCGTACTGGCGTGCGCTCCGCCCGGCAGCGCGAGCCGCAGGCCGCAGGCCATCAGAACCCCGGCCGGGTACTGCTCGCCCGTGTCGTCGTCGCGGTACACCGCCTGCGGGTCGAGGCCACGCAGCAGCAGCGCGGGCTCGTGGGGTGCGAAGTCCGCACCGACCCGGAAGGCGAACACGACCGTGTGGTCGCCGTGGACGTACTGCACCGCGCTGGTCGTGGCTCGTGGCGGCCGGAGGCGGTAGAGGTCGCCGTGCTGCACCGTGGGGCGGACGTCGCGGTAGAGGCGGATCAGCTCGCGTGCGGTGTCGCGGTCGCCGGGGCTCCATCGGGTCAGGTCCCCGCCGATGCCGAGCACCCCGGTCATGGCCACGTGGAAACGGAACCGCAGCGGAACCTCGCGCCCGGTCAGCGGGTTCGGGCTGTCGGTGACCCAGGCGACCATCGTGGCCGGCGTGTAGAGCTGGGTGTGTCCGTGCTGGATCGTCAGCCGGTCGACCGCGTCCGTGTTGTCGCTGGCCCAGACCTGGTCGGTGCGGCGCAGAACGCCGAGGTCGATGCGGCCGCCGCCGCCCGCGCAGGATTCGATGCGCAGGCCGGGGTGCGCGACGCGCAGCCGGTGGATGACGGCGTAGACGCCGGCGGCGTGCCCGGTCCAGGCCGGGTCGGCGGCCTCGGTGATGGGCCGGTTGAAGTCCCATTTCAGGAAGGCGGCGCCGGTGTCGCGGACCAGGCGGTCGAGCCACTTCCAGGCCCATTCCCGTACGTCGGCCCGGGTGAAGTCGAGGACGAGCTGGTTGCGTAGCTCGGTGCGCCGCCGGCCGGGGCTGTGGTGGACCCAGTCGGGGTGGCTGCGATAGAGGTCGCTGTCCGGGTTGGTCATCTCGGGTTCGACCCAGAGCCCGAACTGCATGCCGAGGCGGCGGATCCGGTCGGCGAGCGGACGCAGCCCGTCGGGGAAGCGGTCGGGATTCGGGTGCCAGTCGCCGAGTCCGGCGCTGTCGCTGGTGCGGGCACCGAACCAGCCGTCGTCGACCACGAACAGTTCGACGCCGAGGTCCGCGGCGAGCTCGGCGAGTGCGAGCTGGCCCTGCTCGGTGACGTCGAAGGTGGTGGCCTCCCACGAGTTGTAGAGGACCGGCCGCAGCTCACCGGGGTGTGGGCTGATGTGGCGCCGCTGATAGGCATGCCAGGCCCGGCTCGCGGCGCCGAATCCCTCGGCGGTGTAGAGCCCGGCGAAGACCGGGCTGGTCAGCGTCTCCCCCGGGTGCAGCCGGTGCCGCACGCCGTCGTGCCCGGCACCGCCGGTGACGGCGCAGCGGCCGGCGTGACTGCGGGCCGCGGTGATACGCCAGGATCCGCTGGTGGCCAGCGCCATCGACCAGACCTCGCCGTGCTCCTCCCCCGCCGTGCCGTCGTCGATCATGATCCATGGGTTGGCGTGGTGGCCGGTCACCCCACGCCGGCTGGTCAGCTGCGTCTGCGCGGTCGGCACCGGCGTACGGTGCAACATCCCCTCGGCCGACCAGGCCCCGGTCACGTGGCTCATCCGGTAGTCGTCCCGCGGTGGGACACACCACGCGCCGGCGTCCTGGCGGTGCAGCACGATGTCGCCGTCGCCCGCGTCTCCGGTGTGCCGCACGACCGCCCACCGCTCGACGACGTCGGTGCCGGGCGCCGGTCGGTAGTACAGGTCGACGGCCAGCGGTTGGTGGCGGTCGGCGAGGGTGACGGTGAACGCGCCGTCGCGGGCGCCGTGGCCGACGATGCTCAGTTCGAGCCCGGTGGTGCCGTCGGGGAACCAGGCGCCCAGGGCCGCCGGTCCGAAGGTCCGGCCGCCCTCGGCCGGGTAGTCCTCGGCGGCCTCCCAGGGCGCTTCGAAGGTGTCCGGATGCGGTGACGGCCGCGCCGGGAGCGAGGCGGCGGCGCCGATGCTCAGGCGCGGGCCCCAGTGCACGGGCTGAATGACGCCGGCCTCGACGTCGAGGCGGATCGCGTAGGTCACGGCGCCGGCGTGGATCGCCACGGTGGTGGTGTCGTCACAGATCTCGACAGTGTTCACGGTGCTCCCGATGCAGGGGTGGCTCAGGCGGATTCGCGCCAGACGATGGGGGTGGGCAGCAGGACGCCGTTTCCGTCGACGTCTTCGCCGCGCAGTCGCCGCAGCACCAGCTCGGCGGCGCGGGCACCCACCTCGGTCGCCGGCTGGCGCACTGTGGACAGATGGGGTTGGGTGCGCAGCGCCCACGAGCTGTCGTCGAAGCCGACGACGCCGACGTCTCCGGGTACGTCGCGGCCGGCGTCGCGCAACGCCTCGAGCGCGCCGGCGGCGAGCGCGTCGGAGCCGGCGAAGACGCCGTCGATGCCCGGCTCCCGGTCGAGGAGCGTACGCATGCCCCTGACGCCCCAGGAATAGTCGTAAAGGGGGACCTCGGCGACCAGTTCGGGGGCGAAGCGTGACCCGAGGGCCTGACGGAACCCGGTGAGCCGGTCGGCTCCGGAGTCCCGGTCGACGGCGGCGGCGATCATGCCGACGCGCCGCCGGCCGGTGGCCATGAGGCGTTCCGTGATGAGCTTGGCGGACCCGGTGTTGTCGATGCCGACGAAGGGGATGCCCGCGGGCAGATCGCGGGGGTGCCCGACGTAGGTGGTGGGAACGGCCAGCTGGGAGAGCACCCGAATGATCGGGTCGTGGGTGCGCGCGGACACGATGATCACACCGTCGACGAACCCGCCGCTGAGGTACCGGCCGACCCGCTGGGTGTCGCGTTCGGAGTCGACCACCAGGTTCACCATCTGGTAGTCCGCGTCCGACAGGGTCGCGTTGGCCCCCAGCATGAGCGCGCCGATGTTCGGATCCTCGAGGAACATCATGTGCGGTTCCAGGACGACGAACCCCACGGCCTGCGAACGCTGGGTGACCAGATTGCGGGCCGCCGTGTTCGGGACGTACCCGACCTGCGCGATCGCCATCGCGATCGCGGCGCGCGCCTGCGGTGACACGTAGCCGCCGTTGAGGACCCGGCTCACCGTGCCACGGGAGATCCCGGCGGCCGCCGCGACGTCGTGGATCGTGGCGCGGCGCGAGAGCGGGCGGGAGATCGTCACGGCGCCGACTTTAGCCGTTGCTCTTGACCTGAACGATCTTCCAAACCTAATGTGTGCACGTTCACACGCCAACCCGTCGGCACCGCCGGCCGGGGCGATGTGTGCACGTGAACAGACCAGCTCTCCGGACGGACGTCAGTCATGCGCAAACCCGCTGTTCCACCTCGCGGCCCGCTGCCGCTGCCCGGCATCACGCTGGGCTGCGACTACAACCCGGAGCAGTGGCCCCGAGAGGTGTGGGACGCGGACGCGGCCTTGATGGCAGAGGCCGGCATCGATCTCGTGGCGATCAACATCTTCGGCTGGTCGTCCCTCGAGACCCGCGCCGGCGAGTACGCCTTCGACGACCTCGACGCCGTGATCGACCTGCTGCACGGCCACGGGATCCGGGTCAATCTGGGCACCGCGACCTCCTCGCCGCCGCCGTGGCTGACGACACGCCACCCGGAGATCCTGCCGGTGACCGCCGACGGAACCACCCGGTTCCCCGGCGGGCGCCAGGCCTGGTGCCCCAGCTCCCCGGTCTTCCGCCGGCATGCCCTGGCCCTGGTCGAGCAGGTCGCCAAGCGGTACGGCCGGCACCCCGGCGTGGCCCTGTGGCACGTCTCCAACGAGCTCGGCTGCCACAACGCGCTGTGCTACTGCGAGGTGAGCGCCGAGGCGTTCCGCGGCTGGCTCGCCGAGCGCTACGGCAGCATCGAGGCGTTGAACGCGGCCTGGGGAACCTCCTTCTGGAGCCAGCGCTACGGCGACTTCGCCGAGATCCAGCCGCCGAGGGCCGCGCTGTCGCACCGCAACCCGAGCCAGGTCCTGGACTTCCACCGCTTCAGCTCCGACGAACTGCTCGGCCACCACCGCGCCGAGGCCGAAGTGATCCGCCGGTACGCGACCACCCCGGTGACGACCAACTTCATGGTCACCGCGCACATCCGCAACCTCGACTACTGGTCGTGGGCGCCGCACGTCGACGTGATCGCCAACGACCACTACCTCGACCACCGCCTCGGCGATCCCACCGCCGAGCTGTCCTTCGCCGCCGACCTGACCCGTGGGCTGGCCGGCGGTGGCCCCTGGATGCTGATGGAACAGGCCGTGGGCGCCGTCAACTGGCAGCCGCACAACCTGGCGAAGTCACCGGCCCAGATGCTGCGCAACTCGCTGACCCACGTGGCCCGCGGCGCCGACTCGATCTGCTTCTTCCAGTGGCGGGCCTCCCCGCACGGCGCGGAGAAGTTCCACTCGGCGCTCATTCCGCACGCCGGCACCGACACCGTCGCCTGGCGTTCGGTGCTCGACCTGTCGGCCGTGCTGAAGCGGCTCGCCGAGGTCGCCGGCACCCGGGTGGTCGCCGACACCGCGCTGATCTTCAGCTGGCCGTCGTGGTGGGCCGCCGACGGCGACGGCAGCCCGTCCCAGGCGGTGCGCTACCTGGAACAGGTGCACGCCGTGTACAACGCCCTGCGGGAGTTGGGCGTCACCGTCGACATCGTCGCGCCGGGCGCCGACCTGAGCGGCTACCGCCTGGTCGCCGCCCCCTGCCTCTACGCCGTCTCCGACACCGACGCCGCGGTCCTCACCGACTACGTCGCCGGCGGCGGCCACGCCGTCGTCACGTTCTTCAGCGGCATCGCGGACGAGACCGATCGGATCCGGCTCGGCGGCTACCCCGGCGCGTTCCGCGACCTGCTCGGCATCACGGTCGAGGAGTTCTGCCCGCTCACGCCCGGCACCGCGCTCACGCTGACCAACGGCGAGCAGGCCGGCCTCTGGAGCGAACGGCTGCGGCTCACCACGGCCGAGGCGCTGGCGTGCTACCGCGACGGCCCGCTCCCGGGCGTACCGGCCGTCACCCGCAACGCCTTCGGCGCCGGCACGAGCCGGTACATCGCCACCGCCCTCGAACCGGACGCCCTGCGGCAGGTGCTGCGGGAGGCGGCCGAGGCCGCCGGCGTCACGGCCGGCGAGCCGTGCGACGACGGCTCGGTCGAGGTGGTGCGCCGCGCCGACGGCGACCGCCGGTACGTCTTCGTCGTCAACCACGGCACCGACGACATCGAGCTACCTGCGAACGGCCACGAACTCGTCGAGGACCGGCCCGTCGCCGGCCTGCTTCAGGTACCCGGCGGCCAGGTCCGCGTCGTCAGAGAGGTTGCCCGATGAGATCTCCCACCAAGCGCTACACCCGAGCGGTGATGTTCTTCGTCCTGCCGTTCGCGGTGCTGTTCGCGCTCTTCTATCTGATTCCGATCGGCTACGCGATCGTGCAGTCGCTCTTCGTCGTGGAGCGCACCGGCACGTTCGGCCCCGCCCGGGAGGTCTTCGGCGGCCTCGCCCAGTACCAGCGGGTCTTCTCCGACGGGCCGTTCTGGACGTCGGTGGCCCGGGTGCTGCTGTTCGGCGTCGTGCAGGTGCCGGTCATGCTCGGCCTCGCGCTGCTGTTCGCGCTGCTGCTGGACTCCGGGCTGGTCAAGGGGCGCCGGTTCTTCCGGCTCGCCTTCTTCCTCCCGTACGCGGTGCCCGGCGTCGTCGCCGCCATCATGTGGGGTTACCTGTACTCCCCGAACCTGTCGCCGTTCACCGCGGTCACCGCAAACCTCGACCTGCTCTCCGCCGACCTGGTGCTCTGGTCCATGGCTAACGTCGTGACCTGGGTCTTCGTCGGCTACAACATGCTGATCCTCTACTCGGCGCTGCTCGCCATCCCGCAGGAGATCTACGAGGCGGCCAAGCTCGACGGCGCCGGACCGATCCGCACCGCGATCTCCATCAAGGTGCCGCTCATCCTGCCGGCCCTCGTGCTCACCACGGTGTTCTCCATCATCGGCACGCTGCAGTTGCTGGCCGAGCCCCAGGTGTTCCGCAGCTTCAGCTCCGCGGTCAACAGCACCTACACGCCGAACCTGACCGTCTACTCCACCTCGGCGATCCCCAACTTCTCGCTCGCCGCGGCCTTCTCCGTCGTGCTCGCCCTGTCGATCTTCGTGCTGTCGTTCGCCTTCCTCAAGACCACCCAGCGCCGGGGGATCCGATGAGTGTCACCGTCACCACGCCGGTCCGCCGGCAGTCAGGCCCCCGCGTCGACGCCGGACGCCCGGCCGCGGTCCGCGACAGCCTGCTCTCCCGCACCGCCGCCATGGCCGTCATGGCCGTCGCGACCGCATACGTCCTCGTTCCGCTGTGGTGGCTGGTCGTCGGAGCCTCCAAGGACGAGAGCCAGCTGATCGACGGCAACCCGCTGTGGTTCAGCGACTTCCAGCTGTTCACCAACCTCAGCGACCTGTTCCAGTACCGCGACGGCCTGTTCCTGCAGTGGCTGCTCAACAGCGTCGCCTACACCGGCGGCGCGGCGCTGCTCGGCACGCTGTTCGCCGGCATGTGCGGCTACGCACTCGCCGTCTACCGGTTCCCGGGTCGCGAGATGTTGTTCAACATCGTCCTCGGCGGCGTGCTGGTGCCGGCGACCGCGCTGGCCCTGCCGCTGTTCCTCATGTTCAGCCAGCTCCACGCCGCGAACACGTTCTGGTCGGTCTTCCTGCCGAGCATCGTCAATCCGTTCGGCGTCTACCTCGCCCGCGTGTACGCCTCGGCCAGCGTGCCCAGCGACCTGCTCGAGGCGGCCCGGATCGACGGCGCCGGAGAGGTCCGCACGTTCTTCACCGTGTCCATTCGGCTCATGACGCCCGCCCTGATCACCATTTTCCTGTTCCATTTCGTCGCCATCTGGAACAACTTCCTCCTACCGCTGATCATGCTCGGCGACGAGCGGCTCTTTCCCGTCACCCTCGGGCTCTACACCTGGAATTCCCAGGTCGACCAGAATCCCCAGCTGCGCGGCCTGGTCCTCATCGGCGCACTGATGTCCATCGTGCCCGTGGTGCTCGTTTTCCTGTCCCTGCAACGTTTCTGGCGAGCCGGTCTCGGTACCGGTTCGCTCAAGTGATTCACCACCCGGTTACCGCAAAGGAAGTAGAACAATGCGTTCAAGGCTGCGTGCCTCCAGCATCATTCTGATATCCGCACTCGCCGCCGCCGCCTGTTCAGGCACGGAGACGGATGCGACGTCCGGTTCCGCCAAGTCGGCTTGCGCACCCACGCAGGGAAAGGTCGAACTGACCTTCACCTCGTGGATCCCGGAAATCCAGTCGGTCGTCGAGGCCTGGAATGCCAAGAACCCGAACGTCCAGGTCAAGGTCCAGACCGGGCCCGCCGGTAACGCCGGCACCTACCAGAACTTCTCCAACCAGCTGAAGGCCGGCAACGCCCCCGACCTGGGCCAGGTCGAGTACGACACGCTGCCCAGCTTCCGGGTCCAGGACGGCCTCACCGACCTCGGCGGCTGCGACATCGTCATGAAGGCCAAGGACCAGTTCGTCGAGTGGACCTGGAACCAGGTCAGCTTCGGCGAGCAGGGATCCGCCTTCGGCGTCCCGCAGGACGCGGGCCCGATGGCGATGTTCTACCGCAAGGACCTGTTCGAGAAGAACGGCATCAAGGTCCCGACGACCTGGCAGGAGTACGCCGACGCGGCGGCCAAGGTCAAGCAGACCGGCGGCTACATCACCAACTTCTCGCAGGTCGACATCAACCAGTTCGCCGGCATGGCCTGGCAGGCGGGCGGGCACTGGTTCGCCAACGACGGCAACGCCTGGTCGGTGACCTTCACCGACCCGGCCACCACCAAGGTCGCCGACTACTGGCAGGACCTGATCAACCGCAAGCTGGTCTCCGCGGTGCCGCCGTGGACCCCGGAGTGGAACAACGCCTACAACTCCGACAAGGCGTGGACCTGGGTCTCCGCCGTGTGGGGCGCCAACACCATCGCCACCGGCGCGCCGAAGACCGCCGGCAAGTGGGCGGTCGCCCCGATGCCGCAGTGGAACGCCGGCGAGGCCAGCGCCGGGAACTGGGGCGGCTCCAGCACGGTGGTCTTCAAGGGCTCCAAGCACCCCTACGAGGCCGCGCAGTTCGCGCTCTGGCTGAACACCTCCGAGGAGGCGCTCACCCTGCTGAACCAGAAGGCCAACCTGTACCCGGCCACCAAGGCCGGAGCCCAGCTGCCGGCGCTGAAGAAGGGCGTCGAGTTCTACGGCGGCCAGCCCATCTACGACGTCTTCGCCGAGGCGTCGGGTCAGGTGAAGCCCGACTTCGTCTGGGGACCCACCATGACCAAGACCTACACGGACGCCTCGGACGGCTTCAAGGCCGCCGTGTCCGGCAAGGGCACGCTGGGTGAGGCACTGAAGTCCGCCCAGGACTCGACGATCGCCACTCTCAAGTCGCAGTCCATCCCCGTCAAGGAATAACTCCTACTGCGCACACGACCAGCGCAGGGCGGGCACCCCCTCCCCCTGCGCGGGATGGATCCGGAGCCGGGCATCGCCCCGGCACACCAACGCCAGACGCGCTTGCCCGGCTCCGGATCGCCGCAGTCGCCACACCAGCACCTGATCGGACGTAGCCATGTTCACCAGTCCTCACCGCAGACTCAATCGCCTCACCGGCGAATGGCTGCTCGTCTCCCCGCACCGCACCGAGCGCCCCTGGCAGGGGCAGGTCGAGGACGTGGTGATCGAGCAACGCCCGCCACACGACCCCGACTGCTACCTCTGCCCCGGAAGCGTTCGGGCCCGCGGCGCCCGGACCCCGGACTACGCCGAGGCGTACGTGTTCGACAACGACTTCGCCGCGCTGCTGCCCGACTCGCCCACCGAGCGCCTCGACCACAAGGGACTGCTGGTCGCCGAGGGCGAACGTGGGATCTGCCGGGTGGTCTGCTACTCGCCGCGCCACGACCTGACGCTGGGCCAGATGCCGCCCGCCGCGATCCGCCGCGTCGTCGACACCTGGAGCGAGCAGTACACCGACCTCGCCGCCGTCGACTGGGTCCGCAACGTACTCGTCTTCGAGAACCGCGGCGCCATGATGGGCGCCAGCAACCCGCACCCGCACGGCCAGATCTGGGCCGACGAACTGATTCCGAACGAGGTCGTCAAGGAGCTGGACCAGCAACGCGGGTACGCCGAAGACGGCGGATGCCTGCTGTGTGACTACCTCGAGGTGGAGATCCAGGACGGCCGGCGCGTGGTCATCGAGAACGACCACTTCGTGGCGCTGGTCCCATTCTGGGCCGTCTGGCCGTTCGAAACGCTCGTGCTGCCCCGGGCGCACCACGGCGCCCTGCCGACGCTCGACCCGGCGCAGCGCGACGGCCTGGCCGACATCCTGGGCCGGCTGGCCCGCCGGTACGACAACCTGTTCGGGGTCAGCTTCCCGTACTCGATGGGCCTGCACCAGCAGCCCACCGACGGCGCGGACCATCCCGAATGGCACCTGCACGCGCACTTCTACCCGCCGCTGCTGCGCTCGGCCACCGTCCGGAAGTTCATGGTCGGCTACGAACTCCTGGGCCAGCCGCAACGCGACATCACCCCGGAGAGCGCCGCCCAGCGGCTCCGCGACCTGCCGGACCGCCGATGACACTCCGCGTGCCACCGTGGTTGCCGGACGCCGCCGCGGCCGGCGACCTCCCGCACCGATTCGAGCGGGCGTTCGGCGCCCCCGCCGACCTGATCGTGTACTCGCCCGGACGGATCAACATGCTCGGCGAGCACACCGACTACAACGACGGCTGGGCCCTGCCCGCCGCCCTCGACATCGGAACCGACATCGCGGTACGCCACCGGACGCACGGCCTGCTCCGCGTGCACGCCCTGCGGTTCGACGCGACGGACGAGAGGCCGCTCACCGACCTTCAACCCGGCGACGGACCGGAGTGGACCCGATACGTCCGCGGCTGCGCGGCGGTGCTGCGCGACGCCGGCCACCACCTAGACGGCGCCGACCTGATGATCGCCGGCGACCTCCCGCTCGGCTCCGGCCTGTCCTCCTCGGCCTCGCTCGAACTGGGCGTCCTCGCCGCCCTGCTGTCCCTGACCGGCGAAACCCCCGAGCCCACCGAACTGGCCCGCCTCGCTCAGCGCGTCGAGAACGAGATCGTCGGCGTGCACAGCGGCATCATGGACCAGCTCGCCGTCGCCTCCGGGGTCGCCGGGCACCTCCTGCTGATCGACTGCCGCAGCCTGGACGTCGACCCCGTGCCGCTGCCGGCCGACGTGCGCGTCCTCATCCTCGACAGCGCCGTCCCGCGTACCCTCGCCGGCTCCGCCTACAACCAGCGCCGAGCCGAATGCGAGTCCGCGCTGCGCACTCTCCGGACGGCCGACCCGACCGTCCGGGCGCTGCGGGACGTGACGGAGGACCTGCTCACCCTCCAGCAGAGCCGCCTTGATCCGGTGGAGTTCAAACGTGCCCGCCACGTCGTCACCGAGAACCGGCGCGTCCTCGACGGCGTCACCGCCCTACGACGAGGCGCCGTCGACGAGTTCGGCCGCCTGATGAACCTGTCCCACGCCAGCCTCCGCGACGACTACCAGGTCAGCGCCCCCGAACTCGACACGCTCGTGGACATCGCCACCCGGACGCCCGGCGTCCTGGGCGCCCGGCTGACCGGCGCAGGCTTCGGCGGCTGCGCCGTCGCCCTGGCCACCGCCGCCGCCGCCGAGGACGCCGCCGCGGCGATCGCCGCCCAGTACCGACAGGCAACCGACCGACCCGGCACCGCGTCAATCTGCATCCCGAGCGCCGGCACCCACGTCGGACCACGGATGACGCCGTGATGCAGATGCTGGCCGACGAAGCGCCGCACCCTGGTTTCCACCAGGAAGGATGACTCTTTTACCTCGGATATGCCAGGACGTAGAGTGTGCGTCGTGACGGACTTTCGGATCGGTGAGGCCGCCGAGCTGCTCGGCGTCAGCGTCGACACCATGCGCCGCTGGGTCGACGCCGGCCGGTTGCCCGCCACCCGCGACGAGCACGGCCACCGCACGATCACCGGCCCCGACCTGGCCGCGTACGCGCAGACGCTGGCCGGCGAGGCCGACCCGACGGACTCCTCGTCGGCCCGTAACCGGCTGCGGGGCATCGTCACCGCCGTGGTCAAGGACACGGTGATGGCGCAGGTGGACATCCAGGCCGGCCCGTTCCGGGTGGTCTCCCTGATGAGCCGTGAGGCCGTCGACGACCTGGACCTGCAGGTCGGCTCCGTGGCCGTCGCGGTGATCAAGTCGACCAACGTCGTGGTGGAGAGGCCGTCATCGGCTCCCGGTGGCAGCAAGGGGAGGAACCAACAGTGAGACTCCGCAACGCCCTGGCCGCACTCGCCGTCTCGGGCCTACTCATATCGACCGGCTGCGGCGACAGCACCGACGGCAGCCCCGGCGCGGCCGGCGTCACCGGCGACATCACCGTGTTCGCCCCGGCGTCGTTGACCGAGTCGTTCACCACCATCGGCAAGGACTTCGAGGCCGCCAACCCGGGTACGAAGGTCGTCTTCAACTTCGCCGGCAGCTCGGCCCTGGCCACCCAGATCAACCAGGGTGCACCGGCCGACGTGTTCGCCTCCGCCTCGCCGGCCACCATGAAGACCGTCACCGACGCCGGCAACGCCGAGGGCGCCCCCACCACGTTCGTCAAGAATCAGCTGGTCATCGCCGTGCCCGAGGGCAACCCCAAGGGCGTCAAGGGCCTTGCCGATCTGACCGGGCCCGGGGTGAAGGTCGCGTTGTGCGCCGAGCAGGTGCCCTGCGGCGCGGCGGCGACCAAGGCCCTCGCCGCCGCCGGGGTGAAGATCACCCCGGTGACCCTGGAGCAGGACGTCAAGGCGGCGCTGTCCAAGGTGAAGCTCGGCGAGGTCGACGCCGCGCTGGTGTACCGGACCGATGCGAAGGCCTCGGACGCCGACGTGGACGGCATCGAGTTCCCCGAGTCGGCCGGAGCGATCAACGAATATCCGATCGTGGTGTTGAAGAACGCCCCGAACAAGGCCGGCGGGCAGGCGTTCGTCGCCTACGTGCAGTCGGACAAGGCCAGGACCGTCCTCACCACGGCCGGGTTCCAAGCGCCGTAACCATGACCCTCGACAGCGACCGCCCCGCCGCGGCGGGGCCCCGGCGGGCTCGCCGCCAGCGCGTCCCGATCGCGCTGCTGGTGCCCGCCGGCCTCGGCCTGGCGTTCCTGGTCCTGCCCCTGGCCGGGCTGCTCATCCGGGTGCCGTGGGCCACCCTGCCGCAGCGCCTGGCCGAACCCGGCGTGCTCACCGCGCTGCGGCTGTCGCTGCAGACCGCCACCCTGGCCACACTGCTCTGCCTCGCCCTCGGCGTGCCCCTCGCCTGGCTGCTCGCCCGGGTCGACTTCCCCGGCCGCCGGCTCGTACGGGCCCTGGTCACCGTCCCGCTCGTGCTGCCGCCGGTCGTCGGCGGCATCGCCCTGCTGCTGGTCTTCGGCCGCCGAGGCCTCCTCGGCTCCTGGCTCGACCAGGCGTTCGGCATCACCCTGCCGTTCACCACCGCCGGCGTCGTCATCGCCGAGGCCTTCGTCGCCATGCCCTTCCTCATCATCGCCGTCGAAGGGGCACTCCGCGGCGCCGACACCCGCTACGAGGAGGCCGCCGCCACCCTCGGCGCCCGCCGCTGGACCACCTTCACCCACGTCACCCTGCCCCTGGTCGCACCCGGCGTCGCCGCCGGCGCCGTACTGTGCTGGGCCCGCGCCCTCGGCGAGTTCGGCGCCACCATCACCTTCGCCGGCAACTTCCCCGGCGTCACCCAGACCATGCCCCTCGCGGTGTACCTCGCCCTCGAGACCGACCTGGACGCCGCGATCGTGCTCAGCCTGATCCTGCTCATCGTCTCCGTCACCATCCTCGCCGCGCTCCGCGACAAATGGATCACCAGCCCATGACCCCGGTCGCCGGCCCGGCGGCGCTCGACGCCCACCTCGTCGTCGACCGCGGCACCTTCCGCCTCGACATCGAGCTGCGCATCGCCGCCGGCGAGGTCGTCGCCCTGCTCGGCCCCAACGGCGCCGGCAAGACCACCGCCCTGCGCGCCCTCGCCGGCCTCGAAGCGCTCACCGCCGGCCACGTCCGGCTCGCCGGCCACGACCTCGACCGGCCCGACACCCGGCGGTGGACACCCACCGAACGACGACCGATCGGCGTGGTCTTCCAGGACTACCTGCTCTTCCCGCACCTCACCGCGCTGGACAACGTCGCGTTCGGCCCCCGCCGACACGGCACCGACCGGCGCCGGGCGCGCGAGCAGGCCGCCGACTGGCTCGCCCGCGTCGGGCTCACCGAACACGCCGCGCGCAAACCCCGCCAGCTCTCCGGCGGGCAGGCCCAGCGGGTCGCGCTCGCCCGCGCCCTGGCCGTGCACCCCGCCCTGCTGCTGCTCGACGAGCCACTCGCCGCGCTGGACGCCCGCACCCGGCTGGACACCCGCGCCGAACTGCACCGCCACCTCGCCGAACACCCCGGCGCCACCCTGCTGGTCACCCACGACCCGCTCGACGCCCTGGTGCTCGCCGACCGGCTCGTCATCATCGAGAACGGCCGCCTGGTGCAGGAGGGCGACGCCGCCACCATCACCGCCCGGCCCCGCACCGACTACGTCGCCCGCCTCGTCGGCCTCAACCTCTACCGCGGCCACGCCGACGGCCACACCGTCCGCGTCGGCGACGGCTTCACCCTCACCACCACCGACCGCCTCGACGGCGACGCCTTCGTCGCGTTCCCGCCGACAGCCGTCGCCCTGCACCCGCACCGCCCCGAGGGCAGCCCCCGCAACACCTGGCCCGCCACCATCACCGGCGTGCAACGCCACGGCGACAACCTGCGCGTCCAGCTCGACGGCCCGATCATCGTCGCCGCCGACATCACCCCGGCCGCCGCAGCGCACCTGCACATCGCCCCCGGCCAGACCGTGTGGGCCGCCGTCAAAGCCACCGAAACCCACGCCTACCCCGCCGCCGGCTAGCGCGTCGGCCTTGACCTGTACCCGGGGGTGCGGGTTTAGCGTCAGCGCATGATCAAGGCACCGAGTGGCGACGTCGACTACGAGACGGACGGCCACGGATACGCGCTACAACGGCGCCCCGATCCGCGGATCGCGGCGATGATCCACACGGCGTTGGGTGAGGCCCGGACGGTCCTGAACGTGGGGGCCGGTGCCGGCTCCTATGAGCCCGCCGACCGGTACGTCATCGCGGTCGAGCCGTCCGCCCGGATGCGCGCCCAGCGTCCCGCGACCGCGGCCCCTGCCCTGGACGCCACCGCCGAGCGGCTGCCGTTCGACGACGACAGCTTCGACGCGGTGATGGCCACCGTCACCGTGCACCAGTGGTCGGACACCGCTCGCGGCCTGGCCGAAATGCGCCGGGTCGCCCGCGGCCCGGTGTTGGTGCTGACGGGCGACGGCGACGCCCTCGACCGGCTCTGGCTGGCCGAGTACGCCCCGGAACTCATCGCCGCGGAACGCCGCCGCTATCCGTCGATCGCCGGCATCGCGGCCGCGGTCGGATCCCATGCCGAGATCATCGAGGTGCCGGTCCCGATCGACTGCGTCGACGGCTTCACCGAGGCCTACTACGCCCGCCCCGAGCGCTTCCTCGACGAACGGGTCCGGGCCGCGCAGTCCGCATGGGGCTTCGTCGACGAGGCCGCCACCACCCGCGCCGTCGACCGGCTGCGCGCCGACCTCGACTCCGGCGCCTGGGACGCCCGCCACGGTCACCTCCGTACCCAGCCGACGTTCACCGGGTCGATGCGCCTGATCGTGGGCCGGCCGTGACCGACGTCCGCCGATGCCTGCGCCCGTACCCATGGGTCCGGGTTTAGGGTCGCGGCATGCGAGTGGGGGAACTGGCGCGCCGGACCGGGACCACCGTCCGCGCCCTGCGGTACTACGAGGCGGCCGGGTTGGTCGTGCCGCGACGCCTCGGCAACGGCTACCGCGAGTACGACCCGATCGCGGTACGCCTCGTCGACCAGATTCGCGAGCTGATGGCGCTCGGCCTCAGCGTCGAGGAGACCCGCCCCTTCGTCGAGTCGATCGCCGACGGAGCCGACGACGCCCACGTCTGCGCCGCGGCGCTCGCGACATACCGCAGCACCATCACCGGCCTGCAAGAACGCATCGGCCAGCTGACCGCCCAACGCGACGCCCTCGACGCCCGCCTCGACGCCGCCGCGAGTCGCGTGATCACCGCCGGGCCGGCCGCCGGCGCGGACCCAGGCAGCCTCATCGGCAGAGCGATGCCGTCCCTCGACTTCTACGCCACCGACGGTCGACCCGTCGACCTCGCCGCGCTCGGCCCCGGACGCAGCGTCATCTTCGTCTACCCGCTCACCGGCCGGCCCGGCGTAGACCTGCCCAACGGCCTGCTGGAAATCCACGGCGCGCGAGCCAGCACCGAACAGGCCGCCTGGTTCCGCGACCACCACACGGAAATCCTCACTGCCGGGGCGGCGCGCGTCTACGGGCTGTCCGCGCAGTCGACCGGCTACCAACGCGAACTCGTGCACCGGCTCCGGCTGCCGTACCCGCTGATCCCCGACCCCAAGCTCACCCTGGCCGCCAAGCTCGGCCTACCCACTTCCACCGCAGCCGACATGACCTTGTACGACCGGCTGACGCTGGTCGTCAGCGACAACACGATCGAGCACGTGTTCCACCCGATCCCCGCCCCCGCGCCGCACCCGCTGGACGTGATGCGCTGGCTCACCAAACGACGCCAGGCGAACCAGGTCAGCGGTTGACGTAGGCGGCCAGGCCGCCCAGCGCTTCGCTGGCGATGAACACCGAACGCACGCTGATGATCGCTTCCTCGACGTGGGCGGCGCAGCCCCAGGCCGCGTCGCCCCACGAGTCGGCGACCTTGATCTCGGCCGGTTCGGCGCAGCCGGCGGTGCCACCGAGCTGGCAGCGTTCCGGGTGTGGCACGGCCGACTGGGCAGCCGCGGCGGCGCGCATCTGGGCGGCGAGCTCCGCCGCGGCGGTGGCGCGCTGCTCGGCCTCGGCACGTAGTTCCCGCTCCGCGCGGACCGCCTCGGCCAGCTCGTCATGCGCGAGCCTGGCGCGTGCCTCGGCGGCCGCCTTCGCCTGTTCGATGTGGTGGCGCTCGATCGCCAGGGCCGCGGTGTCGGCGAAGACCCGGGCGAGCGCGAAGTCGGCGTCCTGCGGGACGCGCGGAGCACGGTGATACATGGCGAACGTGCCCAGCAGGTCACCGTCGCGGGCCAGGATCGGCGTGGACCAGCAGGCGCCGAGCCCGGCCCGGCCGGCCAGGTCCCGGAAGTCGGCCCAGAACGGGTCGGTGGCGATGCCGGTGACGATCACCGGTTCCCGCCGGTGGGCGGCCGTGCCGCACGACCCGACGCCCTCACCGGTGGCGATCCCGTCGATCGCCTCGTTGTAGAAATCGGGCAGGCTGGGTGCCGCGCCGTGACGCAGATGCCGACCGTCGGGATCGGCCAGCAGAACCGAGACGAGAACCTCCTGCCGGGCGAGGTTCTCGATGCACCGGGCCATACCGTCCAGCACCTCGGGCAGCGGCGCCTGACGGGCGATCTGCTCCAACAGCGCACGATGCTCGGCCATCAACCGCTGGGCGTGCTCGACCTGGGTGGTCTCTACCCCGATCAGGTGGATCCCGGTGACCTCACCGTCGGCATCGTGGCGCGGCTCACAGGTGAGGTCGAAGAATGCCTCGCCGGCACCGAGAACGACCCGGGCATTGCGGCCGGCGTACGGCTCCCCGGTGCGAAAGACCTGATCGAGCAGGGTGATGAAGCCCTGCTCTGCCAGTTCAGGCGCAAGATCCGCGAGCCTGGCTCCAGGACCATCCGGCCGCCCGCCGACGGCGGCGAAGAACGCGGGGTTCGCCGTCTCCACCAGATGCTCCGGGCCGGCCAGCAACGCGAAGACGACCGACGACTCCCCGAACAACGGGCGCAGATCCTCCGCCGTTCCCGAAACAGCTCGACGCACGGTAGCCGTCCGATCGCTGGAAACCGGCGTCATGCTGGTGATCCGCCTCTCGCCCGTGAAAAAGGACGCCTGAGCAGAGCCCGACGCCGCCGGGGGCAGCCTATCCGGATGACGGCTGAGCTGCTCAACTGCGGCAGCAGAGCGGTCAGTCCGACCAAGGGCCGGACGGGAGGGTGTGCTTGTCCTCGAGGCGGTCCAGCGTGTAGGCCGCGACCGCTGCGATGTCACCGTCCAGGAACGGCAGATGCGGCACCGGGGCCGGCGCCTCGGTCGCGGCCTCGACGTCGGCCAGGATGTCCGGGCCCGGGTGGTTGAGCAGCTGGGCCAAACTGATCGCGGTGGCCCAGCGCTCGGCCAGGTTCGTCGCGCCCTCCCAGCGGGCGGTGATCGCCGCCGCGGCGGCCGGGTCCTCGGTGCCGCGGGCGCAGATGCCGGCCGCCATCGCCGCGGCCGACGCCACGATCGGGTCCTCCTCGCCGATCACCCGGATCAGCGCCGGGACCACCGACGCCGCGTCCTCCGGGAAGTACGCCAACAGCTGGGCGGCGTAGATCCGGGTACCGAGGTGGTCGGCGGACAGTGCCTGGATGTAGGCAGGCACACCAGCACGCACGGCGTCGTAGGCCTCGACGTCCCAGCGCTCGGCCAGCCGGTCCCGTTCGACGTTCGCGTGGCGGGCACGCTGTTCCCGCGCGGCGTGCTCCTGCGGATCCTTGGCGGAGGCGACCCAGGCGGCCTCCTCCGCTTCCAGCTCCTCGACGGTCAAGGCGGCTTTGCGCACGCTTTCCCGCCGCCGGTGCGCGTAGTCCGGCCGGTCGTTGAGCGTGTACTCCTCGTCCCCGATGGCGATATGCAACAGAACCTGGCAGGCGGCGAACCGGTCGGGCGCCTGCGAGTCGGCCACCACGTCGATGAGGAACGGCGCCGCCACGGCCGAGGCGGGGTACCGGGAACCCTGGTGCACGAAGCGATCGGAGAGGTACCTGTAGCCGAGCAGCCGCCGCTGCGGGTCGGTGGACCAGATGGCGTTCAGGGCGACGGGAACTTCCTCGGGCGGGCCGTACACCTCGAGCGAGGCCCAATCGACGGACTCTGCATCGCTACGACGTTCAGGCATGCGCAACACCCGCGGTGGTTCGCTTGCCGCCCAGCAGCAGGCCGAGCAGGGCACCGACTACGCAGAGGCCGGCCGTGAACAGGAAAATCTCCTGGTACTCGGTCTGCAGGGCGGCCTTGACCGCCACGTCGTAGACGGCGAGCCGGGCCTGGTATTCGGCAGGGTCGACGCCGAACGGCAGCGGGGTGTCGAGGGTCGCGGTCAGCTCCCGGAAGCGGTGCAGGCCCCACGCGGTGAGCGCGGCGACGCCGAGCAGCATGCCGACCATCCGGGACACGACCGCGGCGGCGGAGGCCACGCCGTGCCGGTCCGGGGGCGTCACGCGCAGCACGGCCGCGGCGAGCGGCGCGATGACCAGGCCGAGGCCGAGGCCCGCGATGGCGAGGTCGGTGTCGAGGCGGGGCAGGATTCCGGCGTACCGGGTGGCGAGCACGTCGGCCGGCCAGTACGCGATCAGTCCGTACCCGAAAGCGGCCGTGAGCAGGCCGACCAGGGTGACCAGACGCTCGCTCAGGCGGGCGAGCAACGCGCCGCCGAGCACGGCGCCGATCGGCAGGGCGATCAGGAAGCGGGTGAGCAGCAGCGTGCCACCGAACGCGTCCTTGCCGAGCAGCGTCTGCGCGACCAGCTGGACGTCGACGAGCGTCACCATCAGGGCGGCGCCGGTGCAGAAACTCGCGCCGAGCGCGGCGAGAAAAGGCGCCATGCGCACGCCCGCCGGATCGAACAGCTTGGTCCGGGCCCGGCTTTCCCACAAACCGAAGATCACGAGTACGGCGACAGCCGCGCCGAGGGTGGCGGGCCCCCACGACGGCAGCACCGCGCGCTCGGGATCCGGGTTGTAGAGACCCACGACGAGCAGGGACAGACCGGCCGCGAGCAGGATGCCGCCGAGCACGTCGACGCCGGGACGGTGCGGCCGGGCGGCGGTCTCGCGGGGCAGCGCGAACAGTACGGCGACGGCGGCCAGCGCCGCCAGCGGGATGTTGATCCAGAAGATGCCCCGCCAGCCGATCAGCGCGGCGACCGCGCCGCCGTAGATCGGGCCGAGCACGCTGCCCAGTTCCTGCGCGGCGCCGACCCCGCCGAGGGCGACCGCGCGGCGGTGCTGCGCGGTCCAGAGGTCGCCGGCCAGGGCCATGGTCACCGGCAGCAGCGCCCCGCCGGCCAGCCCCTGCAGCACGCGGCCGGCCACCAGCCAGTGGAGCGACTCGCCCGAGGCGGCGGTCACCGCCGAACCCACGGCGAAGCCGGCCAGGCAGGCGACGATGACCGCGCGGCGGCCGAACCGGTCGGAGAGCGAGCCGAGCAGCGGCATACCGGCCACGTACCCGAGCAGGTAGCCGGTCACGATCGGCGTGGCGCGCTCGAGCCGGTTCAGCGGGATGTGCACGTCGCCGAGGATGTCGGTCAGAACGGTCACCACGACGTACGCGTCGAGGGCCGCGAGCAGAACGGTGGCGCCACCGACGCTGATCGCCAGGCGCCGCCGTGCCGCTGCCGGCGCGGCGTCGGTGGTGCTAGGGGGCACTGATCGTCACCGGTGCGTCGAACTCCTTGAACGTCACCGTCACCGTGCCGCCCGACATGGTGAAGGTCGCCTTGAGCAGGCGCTTGTCGGCGTCAGCGATCCACAGTTTGGCCGTGATGTTGCCGGTCGAGCCGGGGATCAGCGCGGCCAGGGCGGTGCCGGTCGTGTTGACCGCGACGCGCCAGGCGTCCTTGCCGTCGACCGGCTCCGACGCCTCGGTGGTGGCGCCGGTCGCCGTTTCGAGCACCTTCGTGATGCCACGGTCGGGGTCGAGGATGGCCGACGGGTCGTAGACGGTGGCCGCCAACGTGAGCGGCAGCGTCTGGTATCCACCGGTCGGGCCCTTCAGATAGAGCTTGTCGCCGACGATCACGAACTCCAGCTCGACGAGGCTGCCGGCCTGCTCGACCTGAGCAGTGCCCTTGGCGCTGCCTTCCCTGGTCAGCGTGCCCTCGGCGCGGCGCAGGCCGAGCCCGGCGATCTCACCGTCGGCGGTGATCAGGAACTGGGCGGTCTTGATCTCACGCATCGCCGCGGCGGACTCTTTCACCAGCGTTTCGCCGGCCGGCAGACTGACCGCCGCCGCCTCACCTCCGCCGTTCTCGGCCTTGTCGGGGGTGCACGCGACCAGCGAGAACAGGACGGCAGACAGCGCGAGGGCGGGGCGGAGTCGGAACATACCGCGAATGCTAGACGGGCACGCAAGTCGTGTCGGTCACGCCGAGGCCTCAAACCCTCCGCTTCTGCTCACCCGGGTTTCCGCCCTGCCGATGAGCCTCATGGCAGTTCGAGTGGGGAGGCGGCGGCGTGGCAACGTTTGTGCTGTCTCTGCTGTTCCTCGCGGCCGCGGGCGTCGCGGCGGCCGTCTCTGTCACCGGCTGGCGACGCCGCCACATTGCGCCCGGCTACGGCGCGATGGCGGTCCTCGGGGCCGGCATCACCCAGTGGGCGGTCGCGGACGCCGCGTCCATGCAGTTCCGCGACCCCGACATCGTGCTGGCGTTTCTCGGCGTCGCCTTCATCGGGGTGTGCACCGTCGTCGCCAGCTGGCACTGCTTCTCGTACACGACCATCGACCGGACCTGGCGGCTGACCCGGCGGACCATCACTTGGCTGGCCATCGAGCCGGCGCTCTGCCTGCTGGCGGTCGCGACGAACCCCTGGCACCACCAGTTCTTCGTCGGCGCCGAGCCGACCGGGTTCGACGGCGGGTACGTGGCGATCTTCGGTCCGCTCTTCTGGCTGCACACCGCGTACTGCTACGTGCTGCTGGGCATCGCCCTGATCCGGGTCATCCGGGGTTGGGCACGCGGAACGTCGCGATACCGCGGCTACCTGATCGCCATCGTCATCTCGATGCCGTCAGCCATCGCCAACGCGATAGTGCTGTCGCTGCACGGCAAGGTCATCGACCTGACCGTCCTCGGCTTCGCCGTCAGCACGCCGATCATGTACGTGATGATGACCCGTTTCTCGCTGCCCGGTCTGGCCCCGGTCGCCCACGAGCGGGTCTTCGAGAAGATCGGCGACGCGGTCGTCGTCGTGGACGCGGGCGGTCGGGTGCTCTCCCTCAATCCGTCCGCGGATCGCCTGCTGCGCTCACTGCTGCCGGATGCGCCGAGCACCTACATCGGCGCCACACTCCGCGTGCTGCTCGGCACGGACCTGGGCATCAAGCTCGTCCCCGACACCGACGTCGATCACACGATTCAGAATGTCGCCGGCTCCGGGCGCGACCTCGAAGTCCGCGTGTCCGCGCTCAACGACCGCGCCGGCCGCAGCATCGGCTGGGCACTCGTCGCCCGGGACATCACCGAGCGGAGCCGACAGCGCCGCGAGCTCGAGCGCGTCAACAACCAGCTTCGCGAGCAGTTGCGGACGATCGAACTGCTTCGCGCGGACCTCGCCGAGCAGGCGATCCGCGACCATCTGACCGGCCTGCACAACCGGCGCTACCTCATGAACGCCCTCGCCGCCGCGGTCGAGCACGCCTCGAACGACGGCACGCCGCTGGCCCTCGCGCTGGTCGACCTCGACCACTTCAAGCGCGTCAACGACCAGTACGGCCACGCCGCCGGCGACGCCGTCCTGGTGGAACTGGCCCGAACGCTGAGCCGCGCCCTCGGCGACGGCGAGGTCGTGGCGCGACACGGCGGCGAGGAGTTCGTCCTCCTCCTGCCCGGAGCCACGGCGGCGGAGGCGGTGGCCCGGCTGGACGCGCTACGCCAGGCGGTGCGCGACCACGCGCTGATCTTCGGCGGCGCGACGATCGTCACGACTTTCAGCGCCGGCGTGACCGTGTACACCGGGCTGGAGTCCCCCGCCACCCTGCTGCAGGCCGCGGACGACGCCCTGTACGCCGCCAAACAGGGCGGACGGGACCGCGTGGTCCTGGCCACCGCCGCCCTACCCGCCCACCTGGCCTGAGCCGCCCGCTCGCCCGATCAGCTCAGCCCGGTCAGCTCAGCCCGGTCAGGAAGGTCGTCAGCACCGGCGACAGCACCGGAACCTGCTGCTGCAGGGGCGTGGTGTCATCCCACGACTCGGCGACGTCTCTGCCCGCGAGCAGTTGCGCGACAGCAATCGCGTTCCCCGTCCGCGCCTTGGCCAGCACCGACCACGTGCCCTGGTCATACACCATGAAAGCGGCGTCACCGACCTGCGGCACATCGACGACGTCGACCCAGCCCATTCCGCCGGCCGCCTCGCGCTCCGTCAGATACTCCTGCTCGACGCGCGTCGCGCCGCTCGCTCCCCGGTCGATCGTCATCCGGAGGGTGAGCAGCGGCTGGCCCGCCGGCGCCACGTAGTCACAGCGGGTCTCGTAGCGTTCGGCGTCATCGGCGTGATCCGCCGCGAACGGCTTACCCCGCGCCGGCAAGCCGTAGGGCGGATCGACCAGCTCGGGACACTCCGCAGCGAAGCTGTTCCACGTGACCGCCGACCGAGCCGGCGAAGGTGCCGTCACAGGGGTCACCGCCCCGGCGCCCCCACAGCCCGCTGCGAGTGCCAAGAGCGCGAGCAAAGGTCCAGGCAACCACGCCCGCACCCGACCGACCGACACTGCCACCGCGACCCCCCGAATTCCAATAATGAGCACCATTCCGACGGCAAACTTTGAATCGACATCCTCATTCAGTCGCAAGGCAGCTTCATCCTAGAGCGACCAGCGCATAGCGCTAAGCGTCGGCAACCGAAGATGCACAGCAGAATCGACGCCGTAGTCCGCAGGAAATGACTCCTTCAGGTAGGCCGGGATCTGCTCATCAAGCACGGCCGGGCGGTCGACCGACTCCGCGACAGCCGGTCCAAGCTTCGCAAGAATCTCGTCAAAAGCATCACCGGCGAGCGCGCCAAGCGATGCGAAGTGGGGATAGTCCGCATCGGCCCAGGATCGTGGAAGGCGAAGGATCCGCGCTATTTCAGGTATTGACGCGAGCGAGTCCGGGTCTCGCAGAACCTCTCGACACACCTGACCGCCCTGAGCTACTACCCACAATCTGAAGTCGGCAAACATGTCACCCGAGCACGGCAGCTCATGAATAATGTCGGCCGCCTCCCATAACCTCCAATTCAACAAGTCATCCATACAATCGAGAAGCTCGCGTTGAAATCGCGCCACCCGCGGTATCGGTAAGTCTGACAACTTAGCCAGAAGGGGTTCCGTCATTTCTTGTTCGCTTCGATTAGTATTTGGAATTGAATCAATGAGCGCCCACAGCGCCGATCGCTCAGACGTCAGCACCCCGGGCCTCCCCTGTATCCGTGATTCCGAATAATATCGAGCGGATCCTCACCTACACTCTTGCTTCCAGCATACTGCTCGAGGTTGTATCGGCCGGGAGCTCTGGCAACCAGGTCACTCTCGACTGCGTGAGCTTCCTCCTTCGAGTCGAAGTTCCGAAGTACCGTGGTTTGAATTCCCCGTTCCTTGAGGTACTTCTGCTTGTAACGCGAATAGTTGCCCGTTGTGTTAGTCCATACGCCCCACTTCAGGAACTCGCCAGTGCGCTGGTCAAATTGTGCATACAGAGCGGTTTGACCTCGCTGCGGAATAGGGCCATCCGTGTTCGGCCAGGAATAAATTCCATTATCGTTATGAACGAGGACCGGCGTGGTGCCAGCGAGCACATAGTAGGTGTGTAGATCGCTGACCGAGAGATTGAGCATGAAGTTGCTACCGGGGACCGGCCTGCGGTCTAGCACGGTGACCGTGCCGGCTTCCGTGGTGCTCAGTCGGTGGCCGGGTTGGAGGTCGCCCGCGAGGACCCACCGAGCCAGCGTCTCGTCCCAGAACGGGTGTTCGGCGGTGGTGTGCAGGATCTCGGGGTCGCCGGACGCCCGCGCGATCTCCACGTCGACGAGGTCGACGTCGAGATTGTTGTAAAGGTCGGTGACTTTCTTGGCTGTTCTGGCGCCGGTCTCCGGGTCCGCGGCCAGGACCAGGTCGCCGACCTGGACGTCGCGGATCGGTTTGGTGGTGCCGTCGGCCATGAGGACCAACGTGGCTGGATCGAAGCTGTTGTGGGTGCCATAGCTGACAACACAGGCTCTGAGTGCCTGCTCCGCCTCGCGGTTCTTACCGCTGAGCGCCAAGCGGACGAGTCGAACCACCGTCAGAGATCCGCCGCCGACGATCGACTCGAATATGGCGTCACCCACGACGGGGTTGAGTGTGCTCCCGAGCGAAGGTCCGCCGGCCATGCCGCCGATGCCGTAGTCCTGCCGGCAGGCGACGGACTCGCCGCAGTGAATAGAAGCGGCGATACGCCAGGGGACCCCGCCGCGCTTCAGGTCCTGAAGATAGGCCGCGCACATAGCCGGATCCATGCGGCAGAATCCGCCGATCTCCGTGCGGCTGTCCGGGTTGGAGTCCGACATGATCTGGATCATGGCGGCGCGAATTCGTTCGGTCTTCTGGTAGTTGTCGTGATCGCAGGTGGTGGCCGAGTTGCAGCCGGCCTTCGAGCCGTTGTTGCCGCTGCCGCCGCGGCCGCCTCCCTTCCCGGTCGTGCCTCCGCCGTTACCGTCCACTCGCTGGTGCTGCTCGCACGAGTTCGCGCTGCCGCAGGCACCGGGGTTCGAGACGTGCGTCGGCGTGTCGGGGTATCCGCAGCCGCCGCCACCACCGGGGCACGGGTCCGTACCGGTGGGGTCGCTCAGGGTCACCGGGCTGTTGTTGGCGTAGGCGTACGCGTTCCACTGCTGCGGATCGGCGAGGTCCTGGATCGGGTCGACCGAGATGAACCGGCCCAGAGCGGGGTCATAGTCCCGCGCGCCGAGGTGCGTCAGGCCGGTCGGATCGATGTCGCCGCCGACGAAGCCCTTGTTGGTCGGCCAGGTCGGGTTGGCGCCGCGGGCTTCGCCGTACGGGTTCTGCCGGCGGATGCTGACCTGCTGGCCGGCGGCATTGACCGAGACCTGCTGCGTGCCTTGGTGATCGCTGAAGAGCCAGGTGAGAGCCGGTTGCCCGGTGCTGCGTGAGGCGACGGTCGAGCCGGCGAAGCCGTAGAAGCGGGTGCAGGAAAGCGTCGCGGTGCTGCCCGAGACAGTCCTGCGGATCTCCTGGCCGGGCAGGTAGAGAGTGGTGCCGCCGGCGTCGCGGCGGATGAGCCGGGAACCGCCGGCGTCGTAGAGGTTGGTGGTGGTCTTGCCGCCCTCTACGACGGTGGAGAGGCGACCCTCGGCATCCCAGTTCAGCACCTGACCGTTGGTCGCGCCGGGCCGGGTCGTCATGTTGCCGGCGTTGTCGTAGCCGTAGGAGACCGTGGTGCCCGTGCTCTGCCCGGGCTGGGTCGTCGTCATCGACGTGACCGCGTGCGGACGGATCACGTTGGGACCGGCGGTCGGCACGGCGTAGTTGCGGACGGTGTCTCCGGCCGCCGCGTGTGAGACCTCCTTGGTGCGGTTGCCGATCTTGTCGATCGTCCAGTCGTACCAGTAGGGCGCGGGGCCGCCGAGGTTGCTCGTCGTGGGCGCGGTCGCGCACGAGATCCCACTCTTGGGGGTCCACGCCGAGTTCAGCCGCTGAAGTGCGTCGTATCCGAAGCACTGTGTGTCGGCCGCACCCACCTGCGGGTTGTCGCTGACGGACAGAATGTTCCCGGCGGGATCGTATTCATAGGCTCGGTCGACGACCGTGCCCGTCGCGGTCTCCGGCTTGACCCTCACCTGGTGGACCCGGCGGGTGTCCAGCTCGTAGGTGGTGGACTGCTCGGCGTAGAGGCCGCCGGCGATCTTCAGCTGCGTGACCGTCGGTTCGCCGTAGCTGGAGTACAGCTGCTTTGTCACGTACGAGCCGACGCTCGACCAGGCCGATGTCATGCTCGTCGGCAGACCGTAGGTCGTGTCGAACTTCGTGGTGACCGATTCGTCCACCAGGCCGCCGGCCGCCGGATAGCCGATCGTCGCGGCTTCTCCGGTGTACGGCGAATAACCGTGGCTGTAGATGTAGGTACCGGCCAGCCCGGTCTCCGCCGCCGGAATGACGTACTGGTCGCCGCTGACCTGGTATCGCGTGGTGAAGCCGCGCGCCTGCCACTTGTAGGCGTTGCCGTTGTCGTAACGGATTGACTCGGTCAGTTGCCCCTTGACCGTCACCCCGGTGAACAACCGGTCGTACTTGAGCTCGGTCCTCCTGTTGGCGGTGGTCACGGCGTCGTCGTAGACGCCGGTCTGCCGGCCCAGCCCGTCATAGGAGTAGACGAGGACCTCGCCGCGCGCGTCGATCGTCTTGGTCAGGTCGCCGGCGTCGTTGTACTCGGACTTCGTCGTGCCCTTGTCAGGGTCGGAGGCCTCGGTCTCCCGGCCGCGCAGGTCGTAGGTGTACTTCCACTCGTCGCCCGCCGAGTCTCTGACGACGGCGAGCTTCTCCTTGGCGTCGTAGAAGTACTTCGTCGCGTCGTAGGCGCCGTTGATCCCGGACGCCGTGGTGTACTGCCGCGCCTCGACCGTGCGACCGAGGATGTCCGTCAGCATGGTCGTGGGCGTGCCGCCCTGCGGCGGGACCACCGTGGTGCGGTCCCCCTGGTATGTGGTCCTCGTCCGCCACTTCTCGACCAGGTTGGTGACGCCGTCGCCGGATTTGAAGATCTTGTCGGTGGCCCGGCCCGCCCGGTCGTAGAGGGTCAGCTCCTGGGCCGGGACCGACCACTCCGGCTCCCACCACAGCGTGCCGGAGGGATCTCCCGGCTCCGCGTGCGCCGAGAAGGTCAACTCGGTACGCCCGTATGAGTCGTAGAGCGTGTCGGACACGATCCGGCCGCCGCCGACGGCGACCTTCTGCGTCTGGCGCGGGCGCAGCATGCCGTCGTAGATCTGGTAGGTGACGGTCGTGCCCCCGCCGGAGTTGAGCGCCTCCGTCTTGACGTACGGGTACGAGGTGCGCTGCGGGCTGTAGTAGTAGGTGAACGCCGTCGACGGCCGATCGGGGTGCTCCGACCGGGGCCAGCCGGTTTCCCAGACCTTGGTGGTGCGACCGAGAGCGTCGTACGTTCCCTCGGCCGTCCTTCCGTTGAGATCCGTGACCTTGCCCGGCACACCCCAGTAAGGGTGGATCTCCTCAGTCGTGACCCAGCCCTGCTGCGTCGTCTGGGTGCGCTTGTTCAGCAGACCGTTCTCCGGCGTATACACCGTCGTCGTGGTGTTCGCGCGGACCAGGTCCGTGCCGGTCGCCTGGCGCCCGAACGCGTCGAAGGTGGCCGAGGTGAGTGGGAGCCACTCCGTTCCACCCGACGGCGTCCAGGACTTGAGCGTGTCCACCTGGGTCGCCCGTCCCTTACTCGGAACGGTGTCGACGCTGGTCGCACCGTCATAGAAGGTCCGGGTATCGGAGATGATGACATCCTTGCCGGCCGGCGCGGTGTCGCAGGGCAGCGCCTTCACCGTCACCTGCTTGACCAGGGTGAGGATGTTCTTCGCGATGTTGCGGTTGTACGACGTGCTCGTGCACTTCTCGTCGCCGGACTTGGAGACGTCACCGTGGTCCTGAACCGAGTTCGCGACCCCGTATGCATCGTCGAGGGTGCTGGTCTGGCCGCTCACGCGCCATCCGTCGGAACCGTCCGTGCCCAGCGCGGTGCCCTGGTATGTGGTCTTCAGGCCGGTGAACCGCGCGGTCACCGTGTCTCCGTTGACCGTCCGCGATGCGGTCGGCGTGGACCGCCACGGCACGTTGACCGTCTTGCTGACCGGCTTGTCGTCGGTGCCGTTGTAGACGGTCTCCTCGCGGGCCATGCCGGCGAACTCGTCCTCGTCGTTGACCGTCTCGGCACCCAGCGATGCCGGCACGACGACCGACCGTTTACCGCCCGCCGGGGCCTCGCGGTCGCCGTGCATCCCCCGCAGGAACTTGGTCCGCGTCAGCGTCGGGTTGCTGTCACCGACGCGCACCGAGACGCCGGCATAGCCACGGAACTGATTCCAGGTCCGGTACTTCGCCTTGCTCAGCCCGTCGTCATCGGAGTAATGCCAGGCCGGCGTCCCCTCGTACGTGTAGTAGGTGTTGATCGTCGGAGCCTGATGGCCGTCTTCGAGCTGCACGTCGGTCTGCGACACCTGCCGCACGACATACTTGTGCCACCACTCGGTGACGTCCCCTCCCGAGGTGCTGAGCGGATCCGGCCCGATCACGGGATAGCAGAGCTTGGTGTTGGTCTCCGGGGATGCCGGCAGGTTCGTCGCCGTGCACTCCGGGTTCGAGTACGTGACCTGGATGAGTGCGCCGGTCTCGGTGTGGATGCCCGACAGCCGCTGCCAGTTGTTCGTCGTGTTGTGCTTGGTCAGCACCCGATTGGTCTTCGCCACCGGATCGAGGGTGACCGGCGGCATGGTGACCGTGCCACCGACGTGGCCGGTGCGCACGATCGAGTCCAGCCACAGGCCACCAGGCTCACCATCACCTGGCGAGGGGAAGCTGTGCGACAGGGTGTAGGAATCGACATCCTGCCAGTCCGGCGTGGCCTTGGTGGCGTCCCAGACCCGGGTACGGATCTTGCTCAGCCGTTTGGTCGACCAGAACGACGGCGAATAGTTGGAGCACGTAGTGGCGGTGGACTTGCACTCCTGGTCCCACGGGGTGTCCGGCCACGTGGTCCCCGAGTGCGTCGCACAGTCCGCGTTGCAGCGGTCCGCGGTATCGAAGAACACCTGCGCGAGCGGCGCCACGGACCGGTCCGTGCTGCCCCGGTCCCAGGTGCCGTAGTCGACTCGGCTCAGCGTGCCGCCGCGGACGTAGGAGACCGTCTTGCTCTCGGTGGCCTCGGCACCGTACTTGTTCGTCTCCTTGTCATAGAAGAGCGAGAGGGTGTTGCCGTTGACGTCGATGGCGTAGTCGAGATTCCAGCGCCACGCCTGCGTCTCGCGCGAGCTCGCGAACGTCGTGCCGTGACCGGGCTCGCCGGCATGGTTGCCGTAGACCGGGACGGTCCAGGCGGAGTTCGTGGCAGTGCCCTGACCCGTCAGGTTGTTGAGCCCGAAGAAGTACTGGGTGCCGTCGTTCGAGGTCACCCTCCAGTGCTCGCCGTTCTCGTCGCCGTTGGTGGCGCCGGTCAGCTTGACGATCTCGGAGCCGTCCTCGGAACGGGCATGCCAGCCCTTGCCGCTCTCATAGATGAGTTCGGTGCTGCTGCCGCCCAGTGACATGGTGGCGTTGTCGGAACGCCAGCACAGGTCGGCCGTCTGCGCCGGATTGTTGGGCGAACCCGACTTGTCCTCGCTGCACGCCACATAGCGGCGCTCGATGAAGCCCGGCGAATACTCGAACCCCTCGCCAACCCACGACGGCTGGTTGTTCGTGGCTGCCGAACGACCATCCACACTCGACGACGAGTAGGACAGGGAGACGACCGGCGCCGGGCCGTTGATCGCGGGCGGCACCCGCACCGGGTACGACCAGGAGAAGCCGCCCGTCGAACCGCCCGCGGACCAGGTCGAGGACGCCGCCAGCGGGGTCGCTCCGAAGTCACCGGCCGAGCCCGACTCGTCGGCGGCCAGCGCCACCAGCGTGCTCGCCTTACCTGGTGCCGCGGCAGCGGTCGCGCTCGGCGCCGCGGCGGCGACCGCGACGTCGGCCGTCACCGTGCCGCTGGAGGTGTCATTGCTCGACGGCAGCGCCGTGGCGGTACAGCCGGCCTTTTCCGGGGTGGTCAGGGCGCACTCCGGGAGCCGCCACAGGCGCAGCCGGGATGCCCAGCCACCGCCGTACGCGTATCGGAACTTCGCGTAGTCGACAGCGACCGAAGCGGTGCCGGTGTCCGTGGCCGACACCCGCGCGACCACGCCGGCCCGCCACCGCTGCGGAACGGACCGCCGGTCGACGACCTCGGCCCTGACGTCGGCGGCCGGGGCCGCCGGCGATGCGGCCGCGGCACTGCCCGTGCGCTTCTTCAACGAGGACCGAATGGCGGTACCGGCCGCCGGCCACACCGGCGCCGGCACGACGGCGTCCGAGGGCTTACGCACCGGCCAGCCGCGACCGGCCACCTCACCGCCGTCGCGATCGAGCTTCTCGACCTGCCCGGCCAGGTGCGTCGGCTTCACCGGATCCGCCAGGGCGGGCGGGACCACCAGGAACGATCCGGTCAGGGTGAGCACGGATACGGAGGCCAGAGCCAGCCGCAACCGGGTGGCGAACGCCAGCCCTCTCTTTGCGAACATGGCTCAGAACTCCGTAACGGTGTGGTGAGCGGCGACCTGTGCGTCGGTCGGCGCGCCCGGACGGACGTGGATGTCGTCGACGACCGGCGCTCGCAGCGATGGCGCGGCTGCCCAGGTCGTCGTGAAGTCGAAATGCCTACGGTGGGCACGAACCCACGCAACAGCGTCCACCATGAATATCCCCCGTACATGTGAACCGGCGAGCGCATCGTAGGGGCATCGACAACTTCCTGTAAACAAGATCACCAAATTGCTACGCAGGGCGATCTCGGGTGGGCGGAGATCAAGGGGCAGCGGTCCTATCTCGACAGTGCGTACAGTGGCACTCCCGGTGACCAAGCTGCTTGATCAAAAACTCGGGGGATGGCATGTTGTCGACCACGGTCTCGCCTTGATCGACAAATCCCTACCGCCGGTCGCGAGTCCAGCCACCCGTTTCGTGATCATGGAGATTTGTGTTGGCCATACGCCTGTCAGCAAGCCGCCGTCTCACCGCCGCGTGTACCGCGGCGGTGAGCGCCTCGGCCCTCATCCTTTCGCCACCGACACCCGCCATAGCCAAGCCGGCACCGACTGTGCCGGCAGCGTCTTCCGCGCCGACCGAGGGCGCAGCCGCGAAGGCCGCCGCCCGGTCCGGCAAGCGCGTCGAGGCGCTCTCCAAGCGCACAGAGTTCACCCAGGTGTTCGCCGAGCCGGACGGCCGGCTGGTCTACGAGGCGTCGGCGGTTCCGCAGCGCGTCCGGCACGCCGACGGCACCTGGTCCGACATCGACCTGACGCTGGCCAAGAGCGCGGACGGGCTGCTGCGTCCGGCGGTTTCCGCGGCCGACGTGCGGTTCTCCGCCGGCGGTAAGGATCCGCTGGTCACGCTGGTGCAGGACGGCAAGTCCATGACGTTGGGCTGGCCGCTGGCCAGCCTGCCGGCGCCGGCCCTTTCGGCGGATTCGGCGACGTATGCGGAGGTGCTGCCGGGTGTCGATCTGGTGGTGCGGGCGACCCATACCGGCTTCACGCATGTCCTGGTGGTGAAGAACGCGGCCGCGGCCGCGAATCCCGCCGTGCGTACGGTGAATTTTGATCTGGGCGGCGACGCCACCACGATGACTCTGCCGGATGGTTCGCTGCGGGCGACGGTCGGCGCCCAGGTCCTGGCGACCGCGGCGGCGCCGCAGGCGTGGGATTCCACGACGGCGACCGCCGCCAAGATCGCGGCAGACAAGGCCGCGCCGGCCATCGCGGCCGAGGAACTGAGGTCCAGCCACGAAGGCCCCGGCGACGCCGCCAAGATCGCGCCGATGGATGTGGAGGTGACCGGCAAGCACCGCCTGGTGCTGCGCCCCGACCCCAAGCTCCTCGCCGCGACCGCGAAGTTCCCGGTCTTCATCGACCCCGAGTGGAGCACCGGCAAGACCCGCTGGGCCTACGCCACGAACAACAACTCGAACAACACCGACACCTCGAGGGCCCGCGTCGGTGCCGACCCGGACAGCAGCAAGATCTACCGGTCCTTCTTCGAGTTCCCGACCACGGCGATCAAGGGCAAGCACGTCGAGTCGGCGTACGTGAAGATGAATCTCGACCACAGCTACTCGTGCACCAAAACCCCGACTTACATGTACCAGGGCGGCTCCATCGCCACCCCGCGGACGTCGTGGAGCACGTCGCTCGGTCAGTACCTGACGTCGACCTCGTCGAACGCCAACGAGGGCTCGGGCTGCAGCGACTCGCCGCAGCCCAACATGCTCGTCAATTTCACCGGATCGGCCGTGACCAGCCTCGTCCACGGCATCGCCCGCAAGGGCGGCGCGAGCGTCACCTTCGCCTTCGCCGGCCGCGCGTCCGATGGTTCCGGGGAGTCCGGCGATTCCCGGTGGAAGAAGTTCTTCCCGGCGGACGCGAGGCTGATCACGGTGGTCGACGCGGTGCCCGGCAAGCCGGGCGGTCTGCAGGTAAACGGCGTCGGCTGCAGCTCGACCCTGGCCATCGGCACCACCACGCCGTACTTCTCCGCGAGCTTCCCGGACGCCGACGACACCCAGGCGCTGAAGGCGACCTGGCAGCTGTACAAGGCGCCGTCCGGCGGCGCGCTGACGGCGATCTCCGCGCCGGCCCCCACCTCGGTGCCGGCCGGCAAACGCAGCCAGAGCGCCAGGACAAGCACACTGACCAACAACACCCGATATGCGTTCCGCGCCTACAGCACCGATCCGGCGCCGTACAACATAGACAGCGTCCCCTCCGAATACTGCTACTTCACCGTAGACACCTCGGTGCCGAACATCAGCGTCACCAAGGTGACAGCGGACGCGGACACCCGGCCGGGCAAGCCGGTCACCTTCACGCTGTCGTCCACGTCCGCCGACGTGACCAAGTTCAACTACGGCTGGACCGACGCGGCGACGTCGTCGGTCACCCCGACGACATCGGGCAGCACGAAGACCGCGACGGTCACCCTGACCACGCCGAAATACGGCATCAACCAGCTGTGGGCGCAGGCCGTCGACAGCACTCTCAACAAGGGATACGCGTCGACGGAGTTCACCGCGCTGCGGCCGTCCCCGGCCGTCGCACACTGGGCCTTGCAGAGCGGGGGCCCGGTCGACCCGACCGCCGCAATACTCGACCAGCAGCCCAAGCCCATGGGCGACAACCGGCTCACCATCACAGGCACCGAGTGGCGGGACAAGGGCCGGGTGGTCGGCGCGGAGAACCTGGCGTTCACCGGCAACGGCGAGGTCACCACCCCGAACTTCCTGAACACCACCACGAGCTACTCGGTTGCCGCCTGGGCCAGGCTGGAAGACCTGGCCGGCTTCGCCACGATCATCTCCCAGGACGGCAACGGCACCGCCAACTTCCAACTGCAGTACCGGCCGGACGACGTGAACAGCGACGGCGTACCCGACAAGTCCTGGTGTTTCGGCATCCGGCCGACGGACACCTCGGCGACGTCGAACTTCACCTACACCTGCTTCGTCAACAGCGCGGTCGCCAACCGGTGGACGCACGTGGCCGGCACATATGACGCGGCGACCAAGCAGATCAGCATCTGGGTCGACGGCGTGCAGCGGGCGTCCGCCGCGGCACCCACCACCGTCTGGGCCTCCACCGGCCCGCTGCGCATCGGTAACCGCAAGTACTCGACCACCCAGTACAACGAGGCGCTCCGCGGCAGCGTCGCGGACGTGCAGATCTTCGACCGGGCGCTGGTCGCCAACGACTTCACCGGCAAGCAGGCCTCCGACGAGGACTCCGGCGGCGTCGACGAGCCGGGTATCCTGGCACCGACACACGTGGGTAAATGGGACTTCGAGTCGATGATCCCGTGTTACGAGGCCTCCAACGAGACCGGCTCATGCGACGCGCCCGACGTCGGCACCGGTTGGCGTCAGCGGATCAACCTCACCCCAGGCGCCAGCCCCGGCGCCGGCGTCTTCAGTAACGGTCTGAGCCTGGATAAAACGCATTGGACTGGGGAACCGAGCGATCCGCACTTCCAGGAGATCACTCAGGAACGCGGCATCGTCCAGCGCAACACCGGGAACCCCGACAGCTGGCAGGACAGCCCGGTGCTGAAGACCGACCAGTCGTTTAGCGTCTCGGTCTGGGTGCAGCCGGCCAAGCTGACCAGCACGATGACCGCGGTCGCCCAGAAGGGCACCCACCAGTCGCCGTTCTACCTCCAGACCCGGGAGTCAACGGTCGACGGCGTCACCGGCATGCGGTTCGAGGTCATGACGGTCAGCGCCGACCAGGCCGACACCGAGGTGTACAACCACCTAATCGCTCCGCGGGTGCTCACCGAGAACGACACCAAGGAATGGTTCAACCTGGTCTTCGTCTATAACGCGGCGAGCAGCAACCAGCTGCGGCTCTACGTGAACGGCTCATTGGAGGCGAGCGGCCCCGGCCTGCTGTGGAACGCCACCGGCCCGATGAGTGTCGGCGGCGCATGGTGGTCGGCCGACCCGGGCAACGGCAACTGGACCGACCAGTGGTTCGGCGGCATCGACGAGCTCGACGTCTACCAGGGCGCGTTCACCGGCGGCGGGGTTCAGGTCAAGCTGACCGAGGACGAGCAGGTTGAGCGCACTCCGCCGGTGGGGGCGTGGAACTTCGCCGAGGGCGCCGGAACCGCCACGGCGGACAGCAGCCCGGCAGAGGCAAACCCGGCGACGCTGACCAACGTCGGGTGGGGCGCCGGCCGGCTGGCCGGGACCAGCGCGGGCACCTTCAACGGAACCAGCAGTTTCGGCATCACCCCGCTCAAGCTGGACACCAGCAAGAGCTTCACGGTGGCGTCCTGGGCTCGGTTGACCGACAAGTCGGCGGACCGGACCATCGTCACCCGCGACGCCAGCGGGTCCGCCTCGCTGTACTTCCAATACCAGAAGTCCACCGACCGCTGGATCGCCCAGATGCCGACGGCCACCTCCGGCACGGTCACCTGGAACGACGTCCGGTCGGTCAAGCCGCCGAAACTCGGCAAGTGGACCCATCTGGCGACCGTCTACAACAGCAGGCTCAAAACCCTGACCCTGTACGTGGACGGCGTGGTCAACGGAACCACCCGCAACGTCGACACGTTCAACGATGCCAACGGCGCCACCTGGATCGGCCGCAGCGGTGGCACCTGGTTCGCCGGTGACCTCGCCGAGGTGGCCATGTGGGACCGGGTCGTGACGGCCGGCGAGATCGGCGATCTGGCCGGCCCGACCACCATCGCGGACTGGGCGTTCGACGAGACGACCGGCACCGTCGCCGGGGACAGCGGGCAGCGGGGCAACCTGGGCACGCTGACCGGCGGGATCACCCGGACGACCCCGGGCTCCGCGGCCACCGACCCCGGTGCGCTGCGCTTCAACGGCACCGATGCCTTCGTCACCGCGGGCAAGCCGCTGCTGCGCACCGACCAGTCGTTCACCGTCGCGGCGTGGCTGCGGGTGACAGACAACACCCACTTCCAGACTGCGGTCAGCCAGGACGGCTTGCACTCGTCCGCCTTCCAGCTGCAATGGGGCTACAACTGCAAGTGCTGGGAGTTCGCCATGCCGAACGCCGACACGGTCAACCCGGGTCAGGTGTCCGTCATGGAGCCCGCCACCGCCGCGTTGAACACCTGGACCCACGTGGCCGGCGTGTACGACGCGGCGGCCGGCACCGCGACGCTCTACGTCGACGGTAAGCAGGCGGCCACCCTGGCCGCGCCCGCCACGCCGTGGCACGCGGTCGGCCCGCTGACCGTCGGCCGGACCCGCTGGAACGACGGCAACTCCGACTGGTTCACCGGCGACATCGACGATGTCCAGGTCTACCAGGGCGTTCTCCCTGGCGCGGGCATCCTGGCCCTGGCCAAGCCGTTCGCGTAGGCACCACCCCGGCCCGGCGGCGGCGCCCCCTCACGAGGGTGTCACCGCCGGGCCCGCCCGAGCCCGGACCACCAACGGTCCGGGCTCGACGCGTTGGCAGGGTGGTTGAGGCCGAGCTCCACGAGTCCCTGCCGTACCGTGGCCAGCTCTGTCCTGGTCAGCTCGATGCGATGCCACGACGCCGTGGGCGACTCGGCCGTTTCACCAGTGAGCCTCTGGGCGACTGTTTGGTCACCGCGCCGAGCGACGAGGATGAGAGCTGGGGTGCCATCGGAGCGCCGCGCGTTCGGATCAGCGCCGTGGCTGAGCAGCATGCGGATCGTGCCGGGTGACGCCGATCCCAGCACCGCCTGGACGATCGGGATCTCCTCGCCCGGTGCGGTCTCGGCACCGAGCGCGCCACGATCGACGAGTAGCCGGATGACCTCGAGGTGGCCCTCGCTCACCGCCGACATCAGCGGCGACTGATACCGCGGCTTCCTCGCCCGTAGCGATGCCCCCGCGTCCACCAGCAACCGGGCAATCTCCATCCGCCCGGTACTCGCCGCCTCAGTGGAACGGCTGGCAACGGCGTCGGGCGGCGCCGTCTGCGAGCGCTTGCGCCACGGCTACCGGATCGCCAGCCCGGACGGCCGCAACGAGCAGCGCATCACGATCCATGCCGACGACCCCATGGGATTCGTATCGGCAGACGTGTTCCAGACGCGGTACGCGGTCCCTCTGGCAGAACGTTCACGGAGGAAGAAGCCCGCGGTCAACGTGCTTCATCGTGGAGGACCGCTGAGGCATACCTGAGGACACGCGCAGATCTTGACCTCCAGTCTGGTTCAGGTTGCATGGTGATCATCGACTGAGAGAACGGAGTCACTCGATGATCCGCCCAACGGCAGCGATCCGCCTTGCTCGCCCCAGTGGTGACCTAGCGGCCGCTGAACGCTTCTACACGCGCGGGCTCGAATTGCAGGTGCTCTGCCGCGTGGCAGCCGAGTCCCCTGACGAGCATGACCTGGTCATCGTTGGCTGGCCACAAGCATCGTGGCATCTCGAACTCGTCGGAGGGCCGAACCTGAAGGTCGCGCCCTCACCGACAGCCGAAGACCTGCTCGTGCTGTATCTGTCCGCGCCGGTCGACGAGTCCTTGGTCGCCAAGCTTGAGCAGGCCGGCGGCCGGCGGGTCGCCCAAGGTGCGTACTGGGACCGGTGGGGTGTCACGGTCGAGGACCCGGATGGGTATCGCCTGGTGCTGTCCAGCCGCGCCTGGTCCAACACAACGTAGCCCGCACCCGCAGCGCCACCCGGGTTCCTCGCCGAGCAGGCGATCCGCGACCATCTGACGCAGCCCTACCCGCCACTGCTTGACTCTTACGCACGTGGGACATCCAGGCGCACCCGAACCAGCGAGGCCCAACCGAACGGGCTAAGCGCAACCGAACGGGCTAAGCGCAACCGAACCAGCTAGGCGCAACCACCGCAACGCGGGGCTTCCGGGGGCTCGGCCCCGGAGCAGAAATGACGAGCGCCCCCGGCCCGCGCACTCCGCGGACAGGGGGCACCCCAAAGCTCGTGGGCGATACTGGGATCGAACCAGTGACCTCTCCGGTGTGAAAGTGGTCCCACCACGCGGCTGACCAGCCAAAACGGAGATCCGCCCTGGTGAGAGGACGCCACCCGACACCGCTGAACGCTGTTCGACGCCGCCCGGCGCTATCCGTGACAACCCCACCTGCTCCCCATCGATCACCCGTTCAGGGGAGCAACGCCACACGACCCCAGCCCCGAACGCCGAATTCACCGCCGCAGCGCTCCCCACCACCCACAACAACGGCCAACGAACAGCACAAACACCCTCGATGGGAGGACCAAGGCCGCTCCCCCAAGCGTGGCACCTCGAGCCCATGTCCGAAGAGACCCGGCCAGACCCACGAGGCCGACTCCCACAGAACACCGGCAAGGCGCCCGGCGGGGAGCGATTCTGGGAGCGCATCTCCGCCGATGACGGCCCAAAGGCCCTTCCTACTACCGCACTGCTCCCTCAGCAGCGAAGCATCCGCCGGCCCCGCCGTCACCGACCGTAGCCACGACGAATCGCCCAGGCCATGATCACGTTAACGCATTGCCGAGTTGAGCGCGCCCGAGCGCGCCGAGACCGCCGTCGAGTTCGCTGCCGGTACCAGACGGCGATCAGGATGCGAAAGCGACGACAACAGCTAACGAATCCGGCCAATGCTCCCCGCGCGAGAGCGGCGGCCAGCGGGCTCGCGCGGATCCAGAGAGCCAGCACGCCGCACCCGACCAGCCACCAGAAAAGGAACACGGCGGCGGCGAACAGCCCCAGTTCCGAATGCGTCTCCGCGTCGCTACCGGTCAAGCCCCGGCCCTGCAGCAGTAGCAGCATCGCGAGGAGAGCCTGGGGCAGCGATCCCAGGAAGCCGAGCACCCACGACCGACGTGAGCCTGCTCGTCGGCCGCAGTGACCAACTCGGCCGGGCCCGCACCCTAGGGCTCTGGGCTCAGTCAGGCTGCGTCCACGACGGGCTTCCTTGTCCTGTGTCGCTGGTCCGTTGGCGCCAGTATGCCAGGCTGCGGCGGGTGGCGCGGCTGTCCCGGTGGTCCGGGCCGTACACGCGTACCCGGTCGGCCAGCAACTGTTCGTATGCGGCGGCGGCCTCGGCCGGATGTCCTGCCTCGCCCTGCCACCAGGCGAGGTTGTGGCGGGTGTCCAGGGTGTCCGGGTGGTCTGGGCCTTGCACCCGAACCCGGTCAACCAACAACTGCTGCAACGCCACGACGGCTCCCACCTCGTCCCCCGTCTTACCCCGCCACCAGGCGAGACTGTGGCGGGCGTCCAGGGTGTCCGGGTGGTCAGCACCGAGCACCCGCACGCGGTCAGCCACCAACTGCTGAAACGCCACGACGGCCCCCGCCGCTTCCCCCGCCGCACCTCGCCACCAAGCGAGATTATGGCGGGTAGCCAGGGTTCCCGGGTGGTCCGGGCCTTGCACCCGCACCCGGTCAGCCAGCACCTGCTCCAATGCCACGGCCGCTCCGGCCGCATCTCCCGCCGCACCTCGCCACCAGGCGAGACTGTGGCCGGTGTCCAGGGTGTCTGGATGGTCAGGGCCAAGCACCCGCACATGGTCAGCAAACACCTGCTCCAACGCCGCGGCAGCCCCGGCCGGATTCCCCACCTCCCCACGCCACCAGGCGAAACTGTGGCGGGCGTCCAGGGTGCGCGGGTGGTCTGGGCCGTATACCCGCACCCGGTCGGCCACCAGCTGCTGGTAGGCGGCGGCGGCCCCGGCCGCATCTCCCACCTCACCTCGCCACCGGGCGAGAGTGTGGCGGGCGTCCAGGGTGTCTGGATGGTCGGGGCCGAGCACTCTTGCCTGGTCAACCAGCAACTGCTCTAACGCCACGACGGCCCCCGCCGCGTCCCCGGCCGCACCCCGCCACCGGGCGACACCGTAGCGGGCGCCCAGGGTACACGGATGATCCGGGCCACACACCCGCACAGTCGGCGTGCAGTTGGTGGAAGTGGTCGCGGGCGGCGTTGACCTGTCCGGTCTCGCCGAGGCTGTCGCCGGTGCGGAACAAGACGGGGTGGGCGCCGTCCGCGCCGTCAGCGGTGGTCCACAGGAGGTGGCCGGCGTGCTGGTACAGGACAGTGGTGTTGGCGCGGAGCGGCTGGGCGGTGCCGGCGTCGGGTTCACGGTCAGGCCAGAGCTGGCCCAGGGCGTCAGCGGCGGTGTGCGCGGCGGTCGTCAGCCGGTCGGTGTCGAGTTGGTCGCGGGTGGCGCGTTGGACCAGGGCGTGCACACGGACGGTGCCGCTGTCGGGGTCGTGGGTGATCAGGTGCAGTCGATGCAGGTTGCGTAACCCGTCGCTGATCTCCTCGGTGGTGATGTCGTGACCGAGGACCGTGGTGAGGTGGGCGACGACGGCGTCGGTGGTGAACAGTGCGGCGGGGATGCCGTTGGGGTTCAGCAGCGCGGCGATATCGAGCAGCGGACGGGCGAGGCCGTGCGGTGGTTGGCTGTTGGCGGCGTCGACCGACATTGACCAGGTAGCCGCGACGGTGGGCTGGTAGTCATCGGGTCGCGCGTCGGCCGGCGGTGCGAGACCGTCCAGGGTTTCGCGGCGGCTGGCCAGGCGCTGTCGGTAGACAGCGCAGCCGATGCCGCGGTCGCGGATGAACGCGGCTGCCTGCGCGACGGCGAGGGGTAGGTAGCCGAGGTCCGCGGCGAGGGCTTGAACGTCGGCGTGCTGCCCTGCCGGGGCCTCGGTAGCGTTGGCGAGGTAGTCGGTGGCCTCGATCGGGGTGAACAGGTCCACCGTGATCAACGTACGGCCGTCGGTGTGCAGGATCGGGTCGCGCCGGCGGGTGGTGATCACGGTACGACCGTGGGGGCTGTCCGGTGGCCACAACCCGCTGGCGTCGGCGGGGACGTCGAGGTTGTCCAGCACGATCAGCCATCGCTGCTCGGTGTGTTCCAGCCAGTTCAGCAGCCGCGCGGCAGCGGCCTGCGGATCCACATCGGCGCCGGCCGCATGCACGGCTTGGGCGGCTTCGGTGTAGGCGGCGATGATCGCGTCCCGGCTCGACGCGGTGACCCACACCAGGACGTCGAGCTCGCCGGCGGCGTCGAGGCGCCGGGCGTACTGGGCGGCCAGTTGAGTCTTGCCGACGCCGCCGAGGCCGGACAGGACCTGCGTCAGCACCGCGGTGCGTCCGGCCCGGGCCGCACGGGCGAGATCGATACGAGTGTGACGGTCCTGGAACCACGCCGCCTGCCGGGGCATCCTGCCGACCCGCACCACACTGCTGCCGGGTCGGCGGCCCTTGGTGTCGGCGGTGCGCTGGGCGGACCTGTCCGCCTCGACTCCCTCAGCGTAAAAGTGAACCCGCGCCTGCTCACGGTCGTTGGCCTTCAACGCCCGCGCGATCCGCACCGCCACGTCCGGACCCGGCGCGGTCTTACCCGCGAAGATCTCACTGAGATGCCCGACCGACACCCCGGACACGCCGTGGATCTTCCTCAGTGACGGCTCGCCGGCCCGGCTCCGTAACTCCAGCAGCAGATCATGCAACCGGCGATGATCACCCACCGGCGCACCTAACGCGGTGCCCGGCCGGCCACCGCGCGTGTCCACGACATGAGTGTAGAGATCTTGGCGCTGGTGTTCGGGATGTTCGCTACCCGCCGCGCCACCAGGACATCTCGTCCGAAGCCACGCGCCAGGCCGTCTCCGTCATTTGGTGGGAGTCAGCGTCGGGATGGTGATCCGGAAGCGGCTTCCGCCGCCAGAGTTTTCCGTTGCCTCGATGTGGCCGTTGTGGCGTTCGATGATGCGGTGGCAGATGGCCAGGCCGAGGCCGGTGCCGGGGTAGCCGCCGCTGTTGGTGCAGCGGTGGAACGCGTCGAAGATCTTTGGCCGGTCTGCATCGGGGATGCCGATGCCGTGGTCGGCTACCTCGATGCGAGTGCTCCCGTCGGGCAGCGTCCGGGCGGAGATTTCAATCTGGGGTGTCTCGCCGGCCCGGGTGTACTTGATGGCGTTGCCGACCAGGTTGTCCACCACGTGACGCAGCAGCGTGCCATCGGCTACCACGGTCGGCAGGGTGCCGTTCACGGTGATGCGGGCGGTGTCGGGGCTGGTGAGGTGTTCGGCGACGACGTCGCTGACGATCTCTTCCAGTGACGATGGGGCCAGGTTCAGGTTGTGGTCGGCCTTGGCGTAGTCGAGCAGATCCTTGGTCAGCCGGCTCATCCGGGCCAGGCCGCGTTCGATGATGGCGAGATCGCGCTGGAAGTCCTCGCCCAGGGTGCCGGCGTAGTCGGCCCGGAGCATCTCGACATGCGCGGCGACGCTGGCCAGCGGGTTCTTCAGGTCGTGGGAGGCCATGGTCATCAAGGCGCGCAGCTCCGATTCACGCTGGTTCGGCAGCGTGCCGGGTGCCGGCGCTGCCGTTCGGCGTGCTGTCGTCTGGGCTTGCATGGTGTCCTCCAGCGGTTCGTGTCGGTGACACCAGCTGACCGCGGGGCGGAGGTGTTCACCGGGGTGCGGTGAACACCTGTTGAGCGTTGCGGGTGTGGCCTGGGACTGCGCGCCCTGGGTGGTACGGGCTTGGCGAACAGGCCGAACACCCGGCGCCGAGATCGTTAGCCTGAACAGGTGAGCACGCGGGGCGACCAAACGCTCCCGTCCGGCGGCGGCCTGGTCGGTGATCAGCGCCGGTTGCATGACCTGCTGACCGAACTACGCCAGCGCCGCGGCGGGCCGTCGCTGCGGAAGATCAACGGTGTGTCGGGTGTGTCGGTCGGGCACCTGAGCCAGATCTTCGCGGGTAAGACCGCTCCGGGACCCGACGTAGCGGTGAAGATCGCGCAGGCGTTGCAGGCCACCGACCGGGAACAGGCGAGGGCGCGGTTCCTGGCCGAGAGCGTCGAGGCAGACCGGTCCGCGCAGCGCGCCGGTGACAGCCGCCGCGAGCGCCGGCCGGGTTGGAAGGGCTGCCCGTATCTCGGGCTCCCGCCGTTCGAGGAACACCATGCCCGGGTCTTCTACGGCCGGCGGGCGTTGACCGGTCGGCTGCTCGATCGGCTTCGCAGGCATCCGGGCGACGCCGGTGTGCTGCTGGTATTGGGTCCGTCTGGGGCGGGAAAGTCGTCGCTGTTACGGGCAGGGCTGATGGGGTCACTGGCCCAGGACGCCCTAATGCCGGGTTGTCAGTTCTGGCCCCGGCGGGTAATCACTCCAACCGGCGACCCGATCCGACACCTGGCTGTGCACCTCGCCGAGTTGGCCGGCACCGACGCGATCACCACCTACGAGAGCCTGAAGACCAGCCCTGAGCAGGCACACCTGCTGGTCGGACAGGTACTGGCCGCCGCTGGTCACCCCCGCCTGATCCTGGTGGTCGACCAACTGGAGGAGCTGTTCACGTTGAGCGGGGACCCCGCCGACCAACAACGGTTCCTGACCGCACTGCACAGCATGGCCACCCGCCTGCCCGCGCCCGACGGCCGACCCGGCGCACTGATCGTCGCCGGCATCCGCGGCGACTTTGTCGATCAGTGCATGGCCTATCCGACAATGCGTCAGGCCGCCGAGGCCGGGGTGTTCGCCGTCGGCGCGATGAGCGAGTCCGAGCTCCGCGAGGCTGTCACCGGACCCGCCGCCGAAACCGGCGTCCGGGTACCCGACGACCTGTGCGCGGCGATCCTCGACGACCTTCGCGCGCGCAACCTCCCCACCGGCTACGACAGCGGCGTCCTCCCGCTGCTGTCGCAAGCCATGTTCGTCATGTGGGAGGCCGGCAAGCTCACCCTCGACGGATACCACCACGCCGGCGGTGTCGCCGACATCGTGCGCACCAGCGCCGAACAGGTCTACGACACACTCGACGCCGACCAGCAGGACCTCACCCGCCGCCTCTTTCTGCACCTGACCACAGTGACCGAGGGTAAACCCACCCGCCGCCCAAGCACCCGCAATATCCTGCGTACCGCGACCGGCAGCGACCTGGTCGACCCCGTCATCGAGGCGTTCGCCAGCCGGCGCCTGATCACCGTCGCCGAGAACGGCCTGGTTACCATCGCTCATGAGGAGCTGCTTCGGTCCTGGGACCGGCTCCGTGACTGGCTGCAGCCCAGCCTCACCGACCAGGCCTTGCGCCGCACCCTCGCCGAGGATGTGCACACCTGGCAGCACCACCGCCGCGACTCCTCCTACCTCTATTCTGGCGCCCGCCTCGTCGCCGCCGACGACGCCGTCCAGCGCTGGACCGACGACCCCGGCCGGCAGCTCGCGATCGATGCGGTGACCAGCGAATTCCTCCAGGCCAGTGGCCGCCGCTCCCGCCGCAGGCGACGTGTCTACCAAGCCGTCGCCGCAGCCATGGCGATGCTCCTGGTGCTGGCCATCAATAACGCGATCCGCGTGGACCGCCAGCACGCCGTCGCGCAATCCCGCCAGCTTGCCGCGCTGAGCCGCGCCACCAGTGGCACCGATCGCATCGCCGCGGAGCGACTCGCCACCACGGCGCTCACGATCGCCGGCACCGACGAGGCGTTCGACGCCGTCGGTCCGCTGCTCGCCGACCATCGCAGCGTCCTGCCCGGCGACGCAGGGACCGCGACGTTCAGCCCGGAAGGCAAACTTCTGCTGGCGACCGCCGATCCGGACGGGACGGTGCGGGTGTGGGATCCGCAGACCGGTCTCCTGGCTGGCGCGCCCCTGGCCGCCTACGGCGATCCCCGCCATAGGCGACCAGGGGTGACCTTCGGCCCCCGCCGCCCCATCCTGTTCAGCCCGGACGGGAAGCTGCTGGCTACCGCCGGCCAGGACGGGATGGTGCGCCTCTGGGACCCCCTGGCGGGACGGGTGACCGTCACCCTGCCGGTGGACGCCTGGGAGCTGACGTTCGCCCCGGACGGGAATCGGCTGGTCACCGTAGGCGCCGAGGGCCCGGTCCTGCTCTGGGATCCACAGACCGGAAAGAAGGTCGGGGCCGCTCTGACTGAGGTGTCGGCGGCGTTCAGCCCGAAAGGCCGGCGGCTGGCGACCGGCGCCAAGGACGGAACGGTGCAGCTGCGCGATCCCGACGACGGGCGGGCGATCGGCAAGCCACTGACCGGCCACACCGGCGTGGTGCACAAGTTGCTGTTCAGTCCTGACGGCAGGACCCTCGCCACAAGCAGTGACGACGAGACGGTGCAGTTGTGGGATGCGCGAACCGGTGGCCCAGTCGGTCCGCCGTTGCAGGGTCGCTTCTCGATCCGGCCGGGAGTGGTCGACGTGATGGATTTCAACCCGGCCGGGACCGTGCTCGCCACCAGCGATGTCGGAGGTGCTGTCCGGTTGTGGGACGCGCGGAGGGGGCGTTCGCTCGGCTCCCCCCTGGCGGTGACCGGGGAAGCGCCGCCAATCGCCATCAGCCCCGACGGCGAGCTGATCGCCGTCGGCGGCTTCGACGGCGTGGTGCAGTTGTGGGATCTGGAGACGCGACGACCGGTCGACAGACGGATGAGCGCGAATCCCAAGACGATCCGGGCGGTCGAGTTCAGCCCGGACGGGAGCATGCTGGCCACCTCCGGTGAGGACCAGGCGGTACGGCTATGGGATCCAGACACCGGGCAGCCGTTCGTGACACCGCTAGCCGGGACCGCAAATATCGAATTCAGTGCGGATGGGCGGCTACTGGCGACGGTAGACGAGGGCGGGAAGGTTTGGATCAGGGACCCGACTACCGGACACCCGCTCGGCGGCCCGTTACCTGCAAAGGCGACAAAAATGTCGCATATTTCAGTCCGGACGGGAAGCTGTTGATCATCAACGGCCCACGAGGCACCGTGCGCGTGTGGGATCCACACACGAGACGTCCGATCGATGTGCCGACCGAGACGGCCAAGGTCGCTTTCAGCCCGGACGGGAAGCTGCTGGCCACCCTCGACAAATACGGGACCGGACAGGTATGGGACCGTGCTACCGGGCGCCCCGTCGGTGCAGCTCTGCCCGGACCGAACGATCTCGCCCACTTTGGTCCGAATGGAACACTGATCACCGGCAGCTCTCAGGGACCCACAGTGCGGTGGTGGAACGCACGCACCGGGCGCCCGTCCGGCGCGCCGCTTGCCGGGTCCATGCCGGTCGCGTTCGCCCCGGACGACAAGCGGATGATCACCCAGGGCAAAGACGGCCTGCGGCTACGGGACTCCGCCACCGGACGGCCGATCGGAGAACCGATCGGTGAGCCGGGCGACAAGATTCGGGATGCCGAGTTCAGCCGGGATTCGAAGATGCTCGCCGTGAGCTTGTTCCCCTACATGGGCGACGACAACGGGATCATGCCGTTGTGGGATCCGGCGACTGGGCGCCAGGTCGGTACGCTGCCGGCCGAGGAGGACGATACGGACATCACCTTCAGCTCGGACGGCCAACGGTTGGTCATCCTTTACCGGCCGTTTTTTGCGATGCTGTGGGACCCGCAAACGCAAAAACAGGTCGGCCCGGACCTGGCCGAGGCGACAGCAGCCCAGTTCAGCCCGGACAGCAGGCTGCTGGCGACCAGTGCTTCGGACGGAACGGTACGACTGCGGAACTCCGCCACCGGACACCCGATCGGAACCCCGCTCACCGGCAGCCTTGAGGACGCATCCGAGGTGACGTTCAGCCCTGACAGCAAAGTGCTGGCCCGCGTGGATGATGCCGGAGTGGCGCGGCTGTGGGACGTTCCGTTCCAGCAAGACCCGCTCGCCTACCTGTGCGGCCGGGTCGGCGGCTTGACAGAGGACGAATGGCTCACCTACGCGCCGAACGAACGAGTCGTCAAAGCCTGCTGATCGTCCGGCAGCGCGGTTACCGCCTCCGGGGCCGTATCAGCGACTTCCAGTCACGCCAGCGAAGTGGGCCAGGGCCAGCAGCATGACGGTCGAGGTGGCGAAGGCACCGCCGGCGGTGAAGATGTCCGCGCCGCCGGCGCGGGTGATCAGAGCGGCGGCGAGTTCTGCGGCGTCCGCGCGGCGTGATGACTGTCGGCGTTCGACCACACCACATGGAGTGGCGGCCCTGCTCCCGAGATCCTCGAACAGCTCGGCACCGGGCCGGACCACAACCGTCCCCCTAAGCTCCGTGATCATGGCCGAATCACGCCTCGTAGAGCGCACGCACACCTGGCCGCGCGGCAGGTCACCGAACCTGATCGCCCACGGCGTTACCGGGGGCGGGGACCAATGGCGTTACCGGGGGCGGGGACCAATGGCGTTACCGGGGGCGGGGAAAGGTTCAGGACCCACACAGATAAATATAGAACCCTTACTAGCGTTTCCACAGCCCAGGGCTCTGCATTGGTGCGCCGGCGGGGAATCGGACCCCGGGCCCTCCGTTATCGACCAACGCCCGACCTGGCTTGTCACTGATCGTCGAAACTGGGCACTGAACTGCTCAGACACCGCCATGTGATGATCAATGCTAGTCACTGTTGGTGGACGCCTGCGACTGGTTTTCGGGGGGTAAACGGGGGCGTCCCGGCGTTCCCTACGGGCGGGCTGTTAGCGCAGGTTGGTGCCCCGCCGGGGGCACTTACTAAACCTGCTGATCATTGACACCGAGCTGGCCACGACGAGCAACCGAGCACGCATCACCTTCGGCCTCACCCAGGGTCTGGACATCACGACCGTCGTCATCGGCCACTGGCCACACGGCCCGGCGCCCTCCGTCTCCGACGATGGGAGGCTCAGCTCGAAGCCGGTGGACCGGAACCGGCAATGCAACTCGCCGTCCTCGACGTCGCCGCTACCTGCGATCTCCTCAACACCGCGCGAGAGGCCCACACCGGTCAAGCCGCAACCACCAGCAAACCTGCCCCGCCGGCACCTGTGTCCCCGCCTATGTGACGCTTTCCTTCGCAACCGGACACCTCATCCGCCACCCGGAACACCACCTCCTGCATCACCCTCGCCACCACCGGCAACGGCGTCCACCACGACCCACCGCGAACGCTTCTCCTAAACGAACGGTTCTATTGCACCTTCGGTGGTGACGCATCGTGATGTCAGCCACGGAGGCTGCGGTGGCGGAGAAGCCTGCAGCGAACAGCAGCCCCTCCTGCCGCCGAGTGGCACCCAGTCGGCGCCCGAAACGCTCGATAGAGCACTCCGGTCATGAGGGAGAGGTCATGGGAGCCGACGTAGTAAAGCGATCACGCCGTTCAGTGCCGTTGAGCTGCGTAGACGCACTCTTCGACGCTGTTGGACGCTGTTTGTGGAGCGCTCCTGTGTAAAAGTGGTCCACCCAAGCCGCTGACCAGTAGAAATGCAGATCGGCCCTGCTGAGACGACGTTGCCCGACGCTGCTGAACGGCGCTCGACGCCGTTCGGCGCTGCCAGTGACAACCCCGTCTGCTCCCCGCCAATCATCGGCTTTTGGGGAGCAGCACAGCACGGCGCGGCCCGAAACGCCGAATCCATCGCCCCAGCGCTCCCACAGGCAACCGGAACAGCCTCTGACCAGCTCAAACATGCTCAGTGGCAGGGAGCGCACTTCGGCAGCCGCCAGAGACCGCAGTACTCGGGCTTCCAGTCCGCGCCGAACTCCACCTCGCGGATGTACTGCGCCTGCGGCGCCTCGTCGTCTCGCGGCGGCCAGTCCCGGTACGGCAAGGAGGCGATCCGCCACGCGACGATCAGGAGGACCCAGGGGGCGAGCACCGCGTCCCGGCGGCGGTAGGAACCTTCGGAGCGAGCCAGACCACGAATGGAACCGCCAGGAGCCAGGCGGCCAGGCCGCCAAGGCGGCTGCTGCCCGTGGCGTCCTGCACGGCCAGGCTCAGCGTGCTCTCAGAGCCGACGATCGCGAGGTCGAGCAACCCGGCGAGCAGCACTCGGACAGGGGGCTTCCGCGGCGGCCTGAGCGGGTTAAGCATGATCGCCAGCCTAGGAGCTGACAGGCCAGTCACGGACCGGCAGCGCGTACCTGGGGCCGCCACGAACGGCGCCAGCAGTAAGCTTCGCTGCCAGTCTGACCTGGCCTTTCGTACATCTCACCTCAGCTAGCCATGGAGTGTTTCCGCCTTCCCCCGACGACTCCAGAGATCCTGCCTCCTCGGCTCCGGAGCATGTACGGAGAGGGCCCGGCTGTCGGCGTGTTTACTTTCCGGCCGGTCCGGTTCGGACGAAGGTGAGCCGCACCCCGCTGGCCTGGATAGTCAGGTGTTCGCGGTCCGCTGACAGGACAGTGACGTGCGCGGCCTGCCCGTCCACGGCCATCATCATCGCGTCGATCCCGGTGATGGCTGCTAGTTGGACGGGGTCGTTCTCGACGTATCCGGCAAGCGTGGATGCCGCTTCGGTGATGTCGAAGCCGATGCCGGTGGTGCCGAAGGTCCCGCTGATCGCGTTGCCGCCGTCGGAGGCGACGTACCTGCCGTCGGCCGCCAGCTCAAGCCATGCGTCGACTGATTCGGGGATCTCGGTAGTGCCACGGGCGTCCGCCACGTCGGTCAGACGCCAGTGGCTGCCTACATAGCCGACACTGACGACGCCAGGTGAGGCAGGCGGCAGTGACGCGACGGCACGCGGACCAGGCCCATCCTGTTGGCCTCCAGCCCTTACGCCGCCAACGGCAACGACTGCGAGGGCGCCGACGGCAACGAGGACCAGGACGGTCCGGCGGGTCCGCCACCTGGGCGGAGGAATGCCGGCCACGTCATCATCAGGCACGATTGCCGCTCCACCACTCGCAAAGTCTGCTCACGCGGCGGACGGTAGGCGGTGATCAACATCTTCGCCTCCCCCAGCCCAGCAGACCTCACTTCCAAACGGGGGACGGGTCTGCGCCAGAACCGGACAGGGACGACGGCGGTGTGTTTCGCCTCCCTGGACGACGCCAGAGTTACTGACTCCACGAGCGCGACGCCACCCAAACCAGGAACGCCCCGACCTGGGCATTCTCGATCCGCCCGGCAGTGCCGGTGTACTGACGTTGCACGCCGACAGAATGCACGCCCTTCTTCAGATCCCCTGTCTCGTCGACCACGAGGACACCATCGGGGTCACCGAGCCGGTCCACGACGACCTGCCGCACGTCGTCACGGACCGCGTCGGCGTCCCCCTTTGCCCGGTACAGCAACCTTTGCATCGCGTCCGGCCGGCCATGCCCGGCCTGCTCCGCCAGCTGCCAGCACGTCTTGTTTTCCAGGTCGGCGAGCAGGCCGGTGACGAACCCGGCGGCCGCCCGCCGGGGTTCGACCTTTGCGAACCGGCCCGCGAACGAGCTGGTCACCAGGTCGATGGTTCGCCGCCACCGGGCAGGCTCTACGCTGTGGCACTCGGCCACCGCAAGGTCTGATGTTGTGTCCACAACGCACAGACGACCATGCGGTGGCCGTCCCCGTTCCCGCGGGATCCGAGGTCACCTCACGAACGGCGGCTGCCGTACTAGGTCAATCCCACCAGAACGTCCAGCGCGAGGCCGGCGCCTGCCGACTGGCCACGTCGTGCACGTCGCCGAGAGTTTGCGCCAGGTCGTAGCAGTAGGCGGACTGTTCGATCGCGCAGACCGCGGCGGAAAGCGGGTCGGTTGGCGGGCGCTCGACGGCGAGCTCCAGCGTGCCCTCGACCCGGCCGTAGAGCTGGGCACCCCATCGCCGCTCCCAGTGCTGCAGGACGAGGATGTGGTCCATGTACTCGAGATCAGGGTGGGACGGGCCGCCGCTCCAGTTGTTGATGATCGCAATGATCTCGGCGGGGACCAGGGCCAGGACCTCGTGCCCGGCCGCAGCCGGCACGAGCAGCACGTCGGTGGGCGGGTACACCCAGTCGGTGCCGCCGGAGTTCCGGGCCGGTGTCACGCCGAGGTCGCCGACCGCTGCGGCGACGCGGACCGGGTCGAAGTCGGCCTCGAACTCGAGGTAGAAAGGGTCTGTCGGCTCCATGCCCTTGACGCAGTCTTCCCAGACGGATCGAACGATCAGCGCCATCCGCTCGGCGGGGTCGATCCGCCGGGTCAGGGCGAGCAGTTCGGCGCCCTGGGGCCCCACGGAGGTCCAGGCATACGAGCACTCGGCGGCGCCGTGAGCTGTCGAGCCGAGCACCGGCCAGAGGCCGTTGCGGCTGTGCTCCGCGCGCAGGGCCCGCCAGACCCGGTCGTGCTCACCGGGTGGGAACGAGCCGCTCACCAGCGGCACACCAGTCACCGTCTCCGCCCGCTGGATCTTGGACAACCGGCTCAGCACACTCTCCACGGCGCCGCAGCCTACGCGGGTGGTCCGCGATCAAGGACGCGGAGACCGGAAGCCAGCCGATACGCCAGGCATGGTCGAGCAGGTCACGCAACCGCAGCCTGAAGTCGCCGCACCAGCATCCGACTCTGCCGCGAAGTGTTGCGGTCGGCTGCTCGGCTGGCGCACTCGTGCCGCGGCCGCCCGCAACCGCATCGCGTCGGTAGTCGCCGACGGCGGTTGCTCCGCGGACGCCGGACAGCGGCGCCGTCACGAGAGGCCGGCAGTCGAAGACCGGCCCAGAATGCACCTGCGTCCGCGAGCCCGACCGTCGCGGCCAGCCACAAGGTCATGGCCATGCCGTGGCTCGCGATGACCAGCGGTCGCTGTTCAGCCTGAGCAGTCCAGAACCTCACCCCGGCGGCGAACGGGCCACTACCTGATCGCGGGGCTCACAGCTGGGGAAGTCCGTTCCGGTTACGTACGCGCGTCGGCGCGCCCGGAATCGCCCCGAATGGCTCATCGCGGATGACCTCGTTTAACCGTTCGTCGGCGTGTACCGAGCCGGCCGGCTCCAACGTCTGCCGGGCCTTCGGCTCCTGGCTCGCGATCAGCACGGCACCGGCCGGCAACCACCAGCCTTTGGGCAGGAGGGTTGGACTTCGCTGCCTCTCGAGCACCAGCCCGGGGCACCGGACCGAGGCCGGCGGGTAAACCGTGGGCGCGGCCCGGCGCGGTGCCGCTACGGTGTCGTCGTGGTCGCGGCTCTCGAACTGTATCTGGACGTCGACGCGACGCGGAGGCTCCGCACGCTGTGGCACGCGCTGGAGGCCGAGGGCGTGCAGACGCTGGCCTCGCTGCTTGCCGAGCGCCACCGCCCGCACGTGTCGCTGGCGGCGGCGCCCCGGCTGGACCCGGTGCCGATCGCGGCCGCGCTGGCGGGCCTCGACCTCGGCGTCGGGCTGACGCTTGACCTGGACTTCGTCGGCCAGTTCGTGGGCCGCGTGCTGTGGCTGGGCGTCACCCCCACCGCGGAGCTGCTCGCGGTGCACCGGGCGGTGCACGAGCGCCTGACCGCGGCCGGGATCGAGGTGTGGGATCACTACCGGCCGGGCCGGTGGGTGCCGCACTGCACGGTCAGCATGCGGGTGCCCAACCCGCTGCTCGGTGCGGCGCTGCGTCGCTGCCTGGAGATCCTTCCGGTGCGGGCGACGGTGACCGCGGCGTCCGTGACTGATCACGCGAACGAAATCGCGCACACCCTCGCCCGGTGAGCACGGATTGGCGGCCCCCGTCCGTGGTTGGGCACGTCGCCGCGTTCCGGTCGCTGACCGACGCCGTGATCCGTGCGTTCAATCCAACGACCGAACCGGCTCACGTCCGGGCGAAGGCTCAGGAGCTTGGCTACCCACTGGCGGTGGCCGCCGGAGCCGTTGAGGAAGACCTGGGGTCCTCGCCGACCCCGTAGATGCATGATCCGCAGCCGATCGAACCCCGGTCTCGATCAGCGGCCGGCCCTCTGAGTATGCCTGGCGTGCTGAACTGCCGATGAGCGGACGCTGATCGGCTGGCGTCAATGGGCCTACAGAAGTGCGGTTGGTTCGAGGTTGGTTCGTCGTGTCCGCGCCGAACGGCGACTGACCACCGTCTATGCTCGTCGATCATGCACGAATCTGGCTCCTCAACTCCCTCCGACGTGCAGGTCAAGCCCGGAACGGGTGCCGCCCGCCGCGATGCCCGAGACCGGATCATCGGCCTGCTCAGCGTGCTCTTTTTAGGGATGTGGACGGTCATTTTCGGCGTGGCGACCATCCTCATGGTGGCCATCGTCGCGGTCGGTGCTGACAACCTCGCCAAGACGATCCTCATGGCTGCCGTGTGTGCCGCGTTCTCCGTCTTCAATGGCTGGCGACTTCGCCGTCCGCTGCGCCGGCTGCGCGGGATCCGGAGTCCACAGGCCTTCTGAAGAGTTCGAATGCGAGCTCGATGATTCACCGGTGACGGCTGCCGGTTCGGCCGAGGAACGCGTTGCTGGCTGCATCTCCGTGCGCGCGAGAGTATCGCTAGCGTCGGAGGTGCCGATGAGGCGCAGGACTACCGGCGCGAACGTGACATGATCCTGCGCGGGACGAGCGAGCGGAAGAGGTCGGCCGACGGTTGATCGTTTCGGGCGTGGCCCCTTGCACTACGCGGCGTTGGAGAACGACGTTGCGGCAATCCAACGGAATGTCGATGCACGCGTCGATGCGAACGCGGAGGACAGCAGCGCTTCCGGCCGCTACACCTGGCCGCACTGCAACACTCTGTCGAGGCAGCGATTGCCCTGCTCAAAGCTGGTGCCGAAGTCGACGCAGTAGATCAGCACGGTAACACCGCTCTGTTCCTGGCCGTGTTCTACGCACGCAGCGACGCACGATCATCACCACGCCGCGTGAGCACGGAGCGGATCCGTTCGTGACGAGTACCCACGGTCAGACGCCAGTGGGACTGGCGCGCTTCATCGCCAACTACTCGGTGGCGGTTTTCTTCGATGCGCACCATACGGCGCTACCCAGCACGGCACCTGACCACTCCGCAATCAGGTTGTGGTCACGGGAGCAACGACAGGAGTGGTCACCGCCGTACGACGACCCTGACAGCCCTTCAGCGCTGTCGAACGCTGCTCGAGATCCCGGTCAGCGAGCTTCCTCGAAAGTGGTCTCTTCAGGAGTCAAGGCGCCGCTCCCAATCTGCTCCCACAAGCATGACAAAACGCCCGGCCTCGTGGATCACAAGACCGAGCGTCTTCGCAGCTAGCAGTACTCGTGGGCGATACTGGGATCGAACCAGTGACCTCTCCGGTGTGAACGGAGCGCTCTCCCGCTGAGCTAATCGCCCTTAACGGAGTCAGACTGTACCGGACCCACGGCCGCTGACGCGAACCAGGGTCCGGCGCGTCAGCTCCCGTTCACGTAGCCCCAGATCACCGACGCCAGGTCGACGTCCATGGTGAGCTTGACCGACGTCCACACCACCGTGCAGATGAAGATGCAGCCGACCAGGCCGATCAGCGCGCGCAGGGGCAGCGACTGCGCGAGCACCCACCGGGTCCAGGCCTGTACGTGCTTCTTGGTGAAGTGCAGCAGGTGCTTGGCCCAGACGAATTCGACGGCCCAGATCGCGAGGCCCAGGATCACGATGGCCCAGCCGGGGCCCGGGAACGGGATCAGCACGATGCCCACGGCGACCACGAGGCCGCCGAGGATTCCGATACCGATCTTGAGGGCGAGCCGGCCGGAGGGATTGGCCCGGATTCGGTCGAGCAGGCCGAGAGGTGAGCGGTCCTCGGGCGGAGTTTCGGTCATGGGGTCGGTTTGGGACATCTCGTTCACTTTCGCGGCAAAGATCGCGTGCTCCCCGTCATTTCATCCCCCAGTGTTCCCCAGCCCCGTCACTACCCGGGAGGAATGGACGTTACCGGAGTGAGTCAACTGCTGGACCACCCGACGCCGGGCGGAACCGAGTACATGGGCAGAACAGGACAAGATACCGTTTAACGGCTCGTTCGGTGAGCTTATCGGAACCGTCTTCCCACTACTGGGTGAGATCAGCGTATGGCGGAGCGTAATGACAGGGATCACCTGAGTATGGGAAACGCGGGGTTCACCAGCCTCGCAGCGGTGCCGGGGGGAGTTCGTCCATGAGTACCATTCGTCCAACGACCGTCGAGGTCGAAACCTCGCTGCGGCTCGTAGCGCCAGACGCCACGGCTCTGCCCGTGCGCGCCAGTCTGCGGTACGACCCAGCCGACCCGTACGCGGTCCACGTGTTGTTCCACGCAGAATCAGCCGGTGGGGAAGCCGTTAGCTGGTCCTTCGCGCGGGAACTGCTCGTGACCGGGCTCGATGAGCCCGCTGGGATCGGGGACGTCCGGGTGTGGCCGTGGGCCACGCCGCGGGGCGACTTCGTCGCCCTGGCGCTGTCGTCACCCGACGGCAACGCCCTTTTCGAAGTGCCGCGCAGCGTCCTGGTCCGGTTCCTGCGGCGCACCTATGTGGTGGTGCCGCGTGGCCGGGAGTCCGAACACCTGGACGTGGACGCAGCGGTGAACCGGCTGCTCGCCGGTCGATAACGACAGGAATTGCCGGGGCGACCCGCGCGGACACTGCCGGTCCGCGCGGGTCGCCTTTTACATGCCGGAAAGCCGGGGCGATCAAACCAACAGGGTGAAAAACGGACATTCGACTGGCGTAAGCGGATTCCCGGACAGAAAGCGAATAGCGCCACCGAACACGCTTTATGTCTGATTTAGCCCTAATTACCGAGGTCTTCGGGCCATTAAAGTCCGCTCTCCGGGTTCTCACGTGCATCACTGGTCACGGCCCGCTACGGTCGGCCTCGATGGTCACCACCGGTCCGCGTGTCGACAGGCCCGCACCCGCCCCGAACTGGGCGGGCGTCGGAACCTGGACGCTGCCGGAGACCGACCTCGCGGTCGCGGACCCGATGCCGCGGCTGCTGCATCACCACCTGCTGGCCCTGACGACCGCGGGGCACGGCACTGTCGAGATCGACTTCTCCGCTCACCCCTGCCGGCCGGGCACCCTGCTCTGGATCCGTCCCGGTCAGGCGATGCGCTTCGGCGTCGAGCCGGGACTGGACGCGGCGCTGGTCTCCTGGGACCGCGAGCTGCTCTCGGCCGCGGAGGTCGCCGGCGTGCCGGTCGACGACCTGCCGGGGCCGAACCACTGGCAGCTGACCGGCGAGGACGCGGACGCGGTGATCAACGAGGTGGCCCAGCTCGGCGTCGACTGCGCCCGGCACTCCTCGGGGGTGGTCGCGGGCGCCCTGCTGCGTCATCAGCTCGCCGTCCTGCTGCTGCGGATCGCCCTGCTGACAGACTCCGCCGACGGGTTCGGCGGCACGAACACATCGGAGAGCCGGACGTACGCGCGGTTCCGCCGCGACCTCGAGGACGGCCACCCGCACACCCGGCGGGTCGAGGACTACGCGGCCCGGATCGGCTGCTCGGTCCGCACGCTGACCCGGGCCTGCCTCGCGGTCACCGGCCGCAGCGCGAAGCGCGTCGTCGACGACCGGGTGGCGCTCGAGGCGCAGCGCCTGCTGGCCTGCACGGACCTGTCCGTCGCCGAGATCGGACGGCGGCTCGGATTCGGCGAACCGACCAACTTCGGGCGCTTCTTCCACCGCGAGGTCGGGCTCAGCCCGGGCGCGTTCCGGACCGGCGCGGCGGCCCGGATGCCGGACCGGGTACCCGACGACGTGGCCGACATCGGGGCCCGGGTCCCCGCTCAGCGACTGGCTAATGACTGAAAGTAATGCCCGAATTCCCATATTTCCCGGGGTGCGCGAGGGCGACGGGCTTTGACGCGGCATGATGGTGGGGTGCAGATCTCCGCGCGCGGCGACTACGCGGTACGGGCGGCGCTGAGCTTGGCCCACGCCTACCCGGCCCTTATGTCCGCCCAGGCCGTTGCCCAGGACCAGAACATGCCTCGGAAGTTCCTCGAGGCGGTTCTCGCCGACCTGCGCCGCGCCGGGGTGGTCAGAGCTCAGCGCGGCGCCGAGGGCGGCTACACATTGTCGCAATCCCCACGCGACATCACGATCGGCCAGGTGTTACGGGCCGTCGACGGTCCACTCGCGGGAGTCCGCGGGTTGCGCCCCGAGGAGACCCAGTACTCCGGTGCGGCCGAGAACCTGCCGAACCTGTGGGTCGCCGTGCGGTCCGCCGTGCGCGAGGTCGTCGACGAGGTGAGCCTGGCCGAGCTGATCAGCGGCCGCATGCCGGCGCACGTCCGCAAGCTCACCACCCGGCCCGACGCCTGGCAGCCGCGCTAGCGCGTTTGCGGACATCGACGATCGGGAACCTTCCAGCCAACCGGCCATCCACGGAAGGACCTCACCGATGGGCATCATGTTCCGCAGTCGCAGGAAGTTCGGACCGCTGATCCTGAACTTCACCCAGCGGGGCTTCTCGTCCTGGTCCATCAAGATCGGGCGTTGGTCGTGGAACTCGCGCGCCCGGGCGCACCGCGTCGACCTGCCCGGTCCGCTGTCGTGGAAGCAGGACAAGTCCTGACCGCTTAGCCGGCGGCGATCACCACGTCGCCGCCGAGCCTGCCCTGCTCCGGCCGCCGGGTCACCGACCCGGCGGTCAGCAGTGCGTGCACCACCCTGGTCGCGTCCGCGGCCCGGTAGACGGTCTCAGTGAGCGCGAAGGTCCGCAACTCGGTCACCGTCGCCTCGCCCACCTCGGCGAGATGGCCGAGCAGTTCCCGGCGCAGCGGCCCGGGGTGCGGATTGAGCGAGATGTCGATCAGGTGCCGCTCCGGGTCGCCCGGATCGCGGTAGCGCACCCCCGCGTACTCGTCGACGGCCCAGAGCGTGTCCTTGAAGCCCTCCAGGCTCTTGCCCGCCGCGGTCGCGAAGATCAGCACCTCGCCGGGCCGCTCGTCCACGGCCAGCTCCACCGCGGCGACCAGCGGGAATCCCGCGTCGCGCAGCCCGGCCCGGTACTCGTCCGCGGCGAAGCCCTCGGCGCGCAGCACGATGATCACCTCCGCCGGCCGGCCCGCGGCCAGCGCCGCGACGGTGGCCGCGGCCGGCGGCACGCCCACGGCGGTCGCATCGAGAAAACCCAGCAACGGTACGCGGGCAGCGCCGGCCGCCTTCAGCGCGACGGCGAGGGCGGCGTCGGTGCCGCCGGCGACGGCGTGCACGCTCAGGCCCGCCGCCGCGTCGGCGCCCCGCTGCACCGCGGCCAGCCGCTCGCCGACCTCGGCGGTCTGCTCACCGACCGCCACCATGGTCAGTTCCCGGCCTCTGACCAGGTCGGACTGTTCGGCGAACACGCGCAGCGCCGCCTCGGCCAGGTCCGGACCGGCGTCGGCGTATCCGTGCGCGTAGGTCGCGCGGCGGGCCCGGTGCAGCGCGGCCGGTGCCCACGCCTCGATGTGCCGGACGAGGATCTCGCGCTTGACGTCGGCGACGCTGTCAGCGGTCATAAACGAGTTATACGGCGTCCGGGACGCGCAGGTGGGACCGGGTCCACGCGCGGAGGGACTTGTACCTAGGGTGTCTGAACAGACACTATGAGGCGTGGCACCTCCGCTCGCCGAACTGACCGCCCGAGCACAGACGCTCAGCTCCGCAGGCGACCTCGCCGGTGCCCGGGACGTGCTCGCCGACGTGCTCGATCCGGCCGACGTCGACCCGCAGCGCGCCTCCCCCGACCTCGCGCTGGCCGCGGCGCTGCAGGCCCGCATCCTGATCGCCCTCGGCGATCCGCACGGCGCGCGGACCTGGGCCGGCTTCGCGCACGCCGCGGAGGAGCGCCTGCACGGCCCGCACGACGAGCGCACGGTAGCCGCGGCGGCCACCCACGCCGCCGTCCTGCACCGGGTGGGCAACCACGGCCGGGCGGCCCAGCTCTACCACGACCTCGTCGGCGAGCTGACCGCATTGGACGGCAGCCTGTCGCCGCGGGTGCTGGCCGCCGAGGCCGACCTGGCCACCGCCGAGCACGCGGCGGGTCACTGCACCGCCGCCCGCATCCGGCTCGCCGACGCCTGGGCCCGGCACCACGAGACGTACGGCGACGCGGCCCCGGCCGGGATCAAGATGCTGGCCCGGCTCGGCGCGATGGAGCGGGAGTGCGGCCACGACCGCGACGCGCAGGCCCATCTCGCGCAGGCGCAGGAGCTGTGCGCCCGCCACCTGCCGCCCGACCACGCGCTCGCCCAGCAGGTCGCCCGGCTCGCCGGGGCGCCGGCCACCGGTCGGCACGTGTGCGGCCGGGTGCAGAGCTCCACCGGGCCGGTCTCCGGCGGCCCGGCGTCCGGCGTGACCCGAGTGCCGGCCACGACCGTCCCGGGCGTGCACCCGGTGCGCCGGCCCGCGCCCGGCGACCTGACCGGCCGGCACGCCCGCCCGGAACCGGCCCTCACACTGCCGCTGACCTCGCCGCCGCCGGAGCAGGCGCCCGCCGAGCCGGCGGTCGCCGAACCGGCCGCCTACGAGCAGGCGATCGCCGAGCAGGCCGTCTACGAGCAGGCGATCCACCAGCCCGCCGCCCGTGAGCCGGTCGGTGACGTGACCCACCAGCCGTCGGCCGGGCGACAGGGCGAGGCCTTCGGGCAGGTGCCGGAACAGGGCGGGCCGACCGAGCCACTGCCGCCGCAGGCCTGGACCGTCGAGCCGCCCGGCCCCTGGCCGCCCGACTCCTTCCCGCCCGACGCCTACCCGCCCGACGCCTACCCGCCGGGACCGAGACTGCCCCGGCAGCCCCTCGACAGGGCCGCACCGGAGACCGACCGCCGTCTGCCCGTACCGGTGGAGAAGCCCCGCCCGCGCGCCTCCCGGCAGTCGCTGATCCTGGCCGCGGTGCTCGTCGCGGGGATCGCGGTCGCGGCCGCGGTCGTGGTCGCGACGCTGCCGGACGACGGACCGCAGGCCGCGCCACCGGCCGCCGCCACCTCCTCGGCGCCGCCGGCCCCGGCCAGCTCCGCGCCGTCGCCGACCAGCACCGTGGTGGCGCCGGCCGGGGTGACGCTGAAGGACAACCGGGACAGCGTGTCGCTCTCCTGGCGCTACCCGAAGGGCTCGGAGGGGCCGGTACTGATCTCCGGCGGCCGAACCGGGCAGGAGCAGCGCGCCTTCCAGCAGCTCCCGGCGGGCACCACCGACTACGTCGTGTACGGGCTGAACAAGCAGCTCGACTACTGCTTCACCATCGCCGTGGTCTACACGGTCGACCAGGTCGCCGCCTCCAAGCCGGTCTGCACCAGGCGCAACTAACCGATTCGCAACTGGCGGACCCTCAGCATTCAGCGTGGGTGCCCGATCGGGAACTTGCAAAGGACCCGCCGGGACCCATGGGGAAAGCAGGACGCCAGTGACGACGGAGGCGACAACAGCGGTCGACGCCGTGGTCGCGGACGACCTCGCGGCGCTCGAGGCGACCCTGGTCGAGCTCGAGGCGCGCCCGCCGTCGCTGTTCCGCACCACGGCCGCGCCCGCCGCCGTCGTCGAGCGCCGGGCCACCGAGCTGGGCGACGAGGAGCTGGCCATGCGCGCCCGGCTGCTGCGCGCCATCGTCCTGGTCCGCGACGGCAAGTCCGAGCAGGGCGGCCGCTGGGCGCACCAGGTGCTCGCCTGGTCCCAGCAGCACGGCAACCCGTTCCTGCTGGCCCGCGCGCACCGGGCGCTGTCGTTCTTCTACCGGCAGATCGGCGACCTATCCGAGGCACTCACCCACGCCGTGCAGGCCGTGGCCAACCTCACCGACGACGCGCCGCGGGTCGTCCGGGCCCGGCACCTGATGGCGCTCGCGGTGGCGCTGGACGAGAGCGGCTCGACCGAGGAGGGCGACCGGCGCTTCCGCGAGGCGCTCGCCCTCGCCTCGGCCGAGAACGACCTCGAGCTCGCCCTCAACATCCTGAACAACATGGCCTTCACGGCGTACGAGAACAACGACGAGGCCGGCGCCCGGGAGCTGGTCGCGCAGATGCGGGCCGTGCAGGCGCGCGGCGGCCGGGCGTTCGGCACGCTGGAGCTCGACACGGTGGCCCGGATCGACATGATGAGCGGCAACTACGCGGCGGTCGAGGAGGCCCTGCACACGCTCGTCGACGGCGCGGAGTCCACCATCGTCGCCCTCGAGGGCGACACCATGGCGCTCTGCCTGCTCACCCTGGCGGAGGCGCGCCGGCTGGACCGGCGCTACGCCGGCGCCCAGGCCGCCGTGGACACCGCGGTGCGGCTCGCGGAGGAGCGCGGCCTTGATCGCGTACGGGCGCAGGCGCGCGAGGAGCAGGCGGCGCTGTACGCCGCCACCGGCCGCTTCCGCGAGGCGTACGAGGAGCACCGCGCGTTCCACTCGGCGGCGACCGCCCTGCACTCCACGCAGCGCGAGGCGCAGGCGCGGGCGCTGCAGGCGGTCTTCGAGGCGACCGAGGCGCGCCGCGCCAGCGAGCACTTCCGGGAGATGGCCCACCGCGACGCGCTGACCGGGCTCTACAACCGGCGTTACGTCAACGAGCGGCTGCCCGCGCTGATCGGCGAGGCCGTCGCCACGCGTACGCCGATCTCGGTGGCGCTGCTCGACCTGGACCACTTCAAGCGGGTCAACGACACGCTGTCGCACAGCACCGGCGACACGGTGCTGCAGAGCGTCGCCCAGCTCCTGTCGGAGTCGGTGAGCGGCGCGATGATCGCCGCGCGGATGGGCGGCGAGGAGTTCCTGCTGGTGCTGCCCGGCATGGACGCTCAGGAGGCGACCGAGCGCTGCGAGCGGCTGCGGCTGCGGATCCGAGCGCACGCCTGGGAGCCGATCACCGGCGCGCTGACCGTGACGACCAGCATCGGCGTGACCACCTCTGCCGAGGGCCGGGCCACCCCGTCGGCGCTACTGTCCCTGGCCGACCGCAACCTGTACGTGGCCAAGCGCGAGGGCCGCGACCGGGTCGTCGCCGACGCCTAGAGGGCCAGTTCTACGACCACCGGGTAGTGGTCGGAGGCGTACTCGGCCTCGTCGCCGCGGATCACCCGGACCCGGGTCGCGGCGGCCGCGATCGACGCGGTGCCGAGCAGGTAGTCGAGCCGCATCCCGGCGGCGGAGAACTCGCCGCCACCGCCGGCGGTGGTCGGCACGGTGAGCCCGTCGCCCTCCCCCGCCACCCGCCACAGGTCGACGAGGCCGCCGGCCTCGAACTCCGCGATCGCCCGGGTGTCGGCCGCGCCGTCCGGGCCGAGATGGCGGCGCCGGTAGTGCTCCGGCAGCCGGGCCAGCCGTTCGGCGTGGTCGGTGCCCGGGTCGAGCGAGTTGAGGTCGCCGGCGATCAGCACCGGCCCCCGCGCCGCGCGGCAGCGCGCCACCAGCCGGCGTGCCTCGCGGCTCCGGCGGCTCGGCGAGAACGGGTTCAGGTGGGTGCTGACCACCGTCACCGGCCCGGCCGCGGTCGGCGTGACCACCACCGCGGCGGCGTGGTGCAGCCGCCACCACAGCGCCGACCAGGAGACCATCCGCAGCGGCGGCCGGACCAGCACCGCCACCGGCTGGCCGAGGACCGAGCGGGCGAGGAACGGCGTCATGCCCAGGGCGCGGGCCACGTCCCGCATCCGGCCGCCGGGAAAGCCGCGCAGCTCCTGCAGGGCCAGGATGTCCGGCCGCTCCCGGCGCAGCAGGGCGAGCACGGCGTCGAGCCGGCCGCCGCTGCCACCGGTCTTGATGTTCCAGGTCAGGACTCGCAGCGTCACCGGGCGGGCACCTCGGCCGGCTCCCGGTCCGCGCTCGCGGGCGCGTCGTCGGCGTCACCGACGCCGGCGTTCGGCCGCAGCACGAACCAGAGCAGGGTGATCCAGCAGGCCGCCAGCACGCCCGCGCCCAGCATGTCGGTCGGGTGGTGCATGCCGCGGTACATCCGCGAGAGGGCGACGCCGAGCGGCATGACCACCGCCGCCGCCACGAAGAGCCAGCGCCACCAGGCCCGCACCCGCGGCACCACCAGCAGGGCGATGGCGGCGTACAGGCACATGGTCGCGGCGATGTGTCCGGAGGGGAACGACGACGTCGGCATCTGCCCGTCCAGCTGCTCGACCGGCGGCCGCGGGCGGCCGACGGCCGCGGCGGTGACCAGGAAGAGGCTCAGCTCGCCGAACATGGCCAGCACCACGAAGAGCACCGGCCGCCAGCTGCGCCACGCCGCCACCGCCAGCGGGCAGAAGACCAGCGAGACGGCAAGGATCAGGTGGGTGTCGCCGGCCTTGCTCCAGGCGTAGCTGAGGTCGTCCAGGGCGGGCGTCCGCAGGCTCTGCAGCCAGCGCACCGCGCCGACGTCGGCCGAGGAGATCCAGGTGCCGCCGGTGCGGTTGGTGATCGTCCAGCCGAGCACGTACAGCAGGCCGAAGGTGAACACCCAGCCGACGATCAGTTCCGCCGCGCCGGCCCAGGGGTGCGGCAGTACCTTCTCCCCGTCGGACGCCAGGGTCACGGCGTGGCCGGACTCCGGCTCCAGCCCCTGCTCGACCGGGCCGACGGGCCGGCCGACCTCGCGGCGCCAGACCCGGAACGCGTACGCGGTGACGCCGAGCCAGGCGGCGCCGAGCAGCCAGCCGGCGAGCACGTCGGAGACGAAGTGCACGCCGAGCGCGATCCGGGTGACGCCGATGAGGGCGATGACCGCCGCGGTGAGGCCGATGAAGAGCCGGCGCCGGCGCGGCGCGACGGCGGGCAGGAACACCAGCAGCAGGGCGCCGTAGACGACCATCGAGCCGAGCGCGTGGCCGCTCGGGAAGCTGTTGCCGGGCGCGGCGGCGACCGGCGCCTCGACGACCGGGCGCAGCCGGCCGACCAGGGTCTTCAGCGACGGGTCGAGCAGCAGCGCGCCGAGTCCGGTGACGGCCAGGTAGATCGCGAGCCGGATGCGCCGGCGGATCAGCAGCACCACCACGACGACCGCGACGAGCCAGATCATGATCGGCCGGCCGCCGAGCCGCGCGACGGCCTCGAGCACGGTGACGGCCGGCGGGTACGGGGCGACCAGGCCGTTCAGGCCGTCCGCCACGGCCCGGTCGAGCCGCTCCAGCGGCTCCCAGCGCAGCCGAACCAGCAGCAGGAGCAGGCCGAAGCCGAGCCCGATCAGAACCACCGCCGACAGGCCGAGCACGCTGCGCTCGGTGAAGTGGCGTGCCGGCGCCCAGCCGGTTCGCCGGTGGACCGTGCCGTGCTCGGTGGACATCCGTGTGGCTCCCGCCCGATAGGGGACTCGCGTCTGTGCGCGGGTGTTACCCCTTCGGGTCGGAGCTCACACCGGTCTCCCGCTGGCGTGGGACGGCGGCCCCCTCCGGCTGCTCGTCCGTGCCCGGCTCCCACACGTCGTGCAGGGCGGGCCGGGAGACGCCGACCCGCCTCGCCTCCAGCTGGGCGGCGAACGCCAGGCCCAGGAAGAGCGCGATCCCGGTGAGGTTGGCCCAGAGCAGCAGCGCCATGATCGCCGTGAGCGGCCCGTAGGTGGCGCCGAACCCGTCGCTGACCCGGACGTAACCGGCCAGCAGCAGGCTGGCGACCCACCACAGGACGGTGGCCAGCGTCGCGCCGAACAGCAGCCAGCTCAGCGCGGGCTGGCGGCGCCGCGGCGAGTGCCGGAACAGCAGCCCCACCGCGAACACGATGAGGGCCAGGCTCACCGGCCAGCGCACCCAGTCCCAGGCCGTCAGCGCGCCCGCGCCCCAGCCGTAGTGCCGGGCGACCGACTGCCCGGCGGAGTGCCCGGCGACCAGCAGCAGGAAGCCGAAGAGCGCGGGCAGCCCGGCCACCACCGCCAGGATCGCCGCCCGCAGGTACTTGTGCGTCGCCTTGCGGTCGCGCTCCACGCCATAGATCCGGTTGGCGCCGCGCTCGATCTGCGCCATCGCGGAGGTCAGCGCGAACAGCCCGGTGACCAGGCCGAGCGCGAGGGCGAGCTCGCCGGCGTCCTCGGTGCGCTCGTCGTCGTCGAGCAGCTGCGTGACCAGCGGCTCGCTGGCGCCGGGCGTCAGCGCGATGACGGTGTCCGCGACGACCTCGCCGCCCTCGGAGACGCCGAGGTCGGTGGCGAGCCCGGAGAGCGCGATGAGGAACGGCACGATGGCGAGGCAGAGCTGCAGCGCGAAGGCCCGGGAGTGGCTGAAGCCGTCGCCGTAGCGGAACCGGACGAAGGCGTCGCGCAGCAGGTGCCAGCGCCCGTAGTGCCGCAGGGCCAGGAACGCGTCGTCCGCCGAGAGCTCGTCCCCCGGCATCATCCGGGTCTCGGGAACCGGCTCTGTGCTGCTCACGCGGCAAGTGTGCAGTAACCCGCACCACTACAGCGACCCCACCCCCGTGGGTTACAGTGACACCAGACTTGAACACGTTCAAAGAAGTGGGTGGGTGCCATGCGGGTGCTGGTGAACCTCCTGGTGATGATCGGCATGCTGGTCGTCGTCCCGGCCGGGCTGCGGCTGCTCGCCGACCCCGGCATCGAGCTGGCCCGCCGGTGCTGGCCGGTCGGCGCGGTCGCCGGCGCGGCCAGCCTGTGGCTGCCCCGGGGCACCGTGGCGACCGCCCTGGCTACCGTCTACGCGGTGGCGGCGGCGCTGCTCTGCGCGTACGCGATGAGTCGCCCGCCCCGGCCCCGCCGCGAGTGGCCCGCCGAGGCCGCCGTGCTCACCGCCCTGGTCGGCCCGGCCGTCGCGGCGAGCGCGCTGATCGCCGAGCGGGCCGGATACCGGTTGTTCTCGTTCGACCTGGACGTGCTGGCGCTGACCGTCGCGCACTTCCACTTCGCCGGGTTCGCCGCCGCGCTGATCGCCGGGCTGCTGACCCGGGTCGCGCCGAGCCGGGCGGCCGACGCGGCCGCGCTGACCGTGCCCGCCGGCACGCTGCTGGTGCTGCTGGGCTACTTCACCGGCGAGGCGGTCGAGCTCGCCGGCGCGCTGGTGCTGACCGCGGGCATGTGGACGGTGGGCTGGCTGGTCTGGCGCTACGCGCGCACCGGCGCGGCCGACCGGCTCACCGCGTTGCTGCTGGGCGGCTCCGCGGCCGTGCTCGCGGTGTCGATGGTGCTCGCGGTGAGCTGGGCGCTCGGCGAGGCGACCGGGCTGCCGCACCCGTCGCTGGGCTGGATGGCGGCGACGCACGGGGTGGCGAACGCGCTGGGTTTCGCGGTGTGCGGCATGGTGGGCTGGCGCCGAGCCGGGGCGATTCTCTGAATCAGGGAGGAATTTCATGAGTGGGTTCACCTATGCCGAGGTCGGCGCGACCCGGCACGAGCCGCTGCCGGTCGGCTACCGGCACCTGCACTACCGCACGGAGCTCGGCCGCGACGACTTCGCCGCCGCGGCCGACGCGATCCTGACCCTGCGGATGCACCGCGCGACCGGCGCCCGGATCCGCACGGACGCCGACCGGGCCGCACCCGGCGTACGGCTGACGGTCGGCGCCGGGCCGCTGGTCGTGCCGTGCGAGGTGGTGTGGGCGGCGACCGGCACCGAACTGGCCGGCTTCGGCTACGGCACCCTCCCCGGGCACCAGGCCCGCGGCGAGGAGTCGTTCACGGTCGAGCGGGACGCCGACGGCCGCGTCTGGTTCGCGGTGACCGCGTTCAGCGCGCCGGCCCGCCTGCCGATGCGGCTGGCCGGCCCGGTCGCGGTCCTCGCACAGCACCTGTACGCGCGGATCTGCGGACGCGCTCTCCGACGCCTGTGTGCCCGGTCCCGTACGGTTGGTATGTGAGCGGGACCAGCGTCACCTGGTGGGGGCACAGCACGATGTGGCTGGCCGACTCCGGCGTCTGCCTGCTCACCGACCCGCTGCTCACCAACCGGGTGATCCACCTGCGCCGGCTGGCCGGGCCCCGGCCGGAGCTGCCCTGCGCCCCGGACGCGGTGCTCCTGTCCCACCTGCACGCCGACCACTTCCACCTGCGGTCGCTGCGGGCCATCCCCGGTGAGCCGCTGCTGATCGTGCCGCGCGGCGCGACCACGCTGGTGGCCACCGGCCTCGGCGCCGCCTACGCCGACCGCTGCGTCGAGCTGCTGCCGGGCGAGGAGACCACGGTCGGCGCGGTCACGGTGCGAGCGGTCGAGGCGGCGCACGACGGCGGCCGTGGCCCGTGGTCCCGGCTGCGCTCGGTGGCGATGGGCTTCGTGGTCGAGGGCGCCGCCCGCACCTGGTACAGCGGCGACACCGGCCTGTTCGACGGGATGTCCTCGCTGGGCCCGCTGGACCTCGCGCTGATACCGGTCGGCGGCTGGGGCCCCACCCTCGGCTCGGAGCACCACCTCGACGCGGCCGACGGCGCCGAGGCGCTGCGCCGGGTGAAGGCCGCCTGGGCGGTCCCCGTGCACTACGGCACGTTCTGGCCCGCGGGCCTGAGCCGGATCCGGCCGCACATGTTCCACGACCCGGGCACCGAGTTCGCCCGGCACGCCGCACGCACCTCCCCCGACACCCGGGTCCGGGTGCTCGCACAGGGCGAGACGCTCAGCTTCGAGCCGGCCACGTGATATCCGAACTCGGCGCCCTGGCCTGGCTGTCGCTCGTGGTGGCGTTCGGCGCGATCGTGCCGGTCATCCCCACCGGCGCGGCGGTCAGCGCCGCCGCCGCCCTGGCCTTCCACAACCACCCGCTGCTGATCGTCCTGGTCATCGCCGCCGGCGCGGTCGGCGCCTACGCCGGCGACCTGGTCATGTACGCGATGTGCCTGGTCGGCGGCGAAAAGCTCGCCCGGCGCCTGCACTGGCTGCGCGGCGAGGAACACCTGACGGCGATGAAGGAGCGGCTGCACCGCAGCCAGGTGCCGGTGCTGCTGGTCTCCCGGCTGCTGCCCGGCGGCCGGGTGCCGGTGCTGCTCGCCGCGGCGTTCCTCGGCCTGAGCTGGCGCACCTTCCTCGTGGCGAACGCGCCGGCCTGCCTGCTCTGGTCGACCGTCTACGCGGCCATCGGGGTGGCCGGCGGCTCGATCTTCCCGGAGCCGTGGCAGGGCGTGGTCGCGGCGGTCGCCCTGGTCCTGGTGGTCGGACAGATCGCCAGCCTGATCAGCAAGCGCCGGGCGGCCCGGCAGGAACAGACCGAGTCGGCCTAGCCACCCGGCCAAGTACCGTCGGTGGCATGAGCCAGACTCCACTGTGGGTGACGATAGTCGGGTTCCTCATCGGCCCCGCGGTAACCGTGGCCGTGCTGACCTTCTTCTTCAACAGGCGCCTCAACAAGGAGAAGGCGGCCCTCGACGAGTCCGTCCAGAAGCGCCTCAACGACCAGAAGTCGGCACTCGACAGGTCGGTTCAGGAACACCTGAACCGGCAGAATGCCGCGCTGTCGGAGAGCGCGAAGGAACAGGACGCGCGCAGGGACTATGCCTACGATGCCCGCAAACGTCTCTACGAGGTCACGGAGCCGCTCTTCTTTCAGCTCGCCGAACGGGCCGAGGACCTGGCGGGCCGGATAGTAGGACTGGCCAGGTGCGCACGGCAAGGCGATCTCGAGCCGGCCGACGGTTGGCTCTCCGGCGACGGCTACTACCTGCGGACGACCATTCATCGCCTGGTCGCCCCGGTAGCGATCTTCCACCTGCTACAGGACCGGATGACCCTGGTTGACCTGCGTCTCGACGAGGAGACGAGGATCCAGTACTGGATGGCGAAACAACTGGCCTGGACGATCACGGACGCCTACTCCTTCGCGAAGTGCGAACCCGAGCCGTTGCCGTACAAGCCGCAGGAAGAGCACCCGAATCAGGGGCTGCCGTCGGGTGTCCTCGAAGCGGCCGGCCAGTCCGTCATCGTCGCCGGAGGCGATTCTCCGGCTCGCGTCATGCGGTTCGGCGAGTTCGACGCCGCCTTCTCGAAGAACGGCAGCGCCGTCAATCAGGCGTGCCTACCGTTCCTGGGAATGCTGCTGAACTTCCATCCCCGGACCCATCCCGTCCTCTGGCGGATACTCGTCACGCAGTCCCATCTGTGCGCGGCCTTCATACACCGGCAGGATCGACGCGCCGGAGCGGACCGCGGCGCCCGCGTCGAGCCTTGGACCACGATCCCGCCGGAGCGGCGCGGCGACTACGACTGGCGGCAGAACGGAGAGACGGCCGGCGACAGGGAGGTCCTGACCGTCCCGTTCGAAGTCGCCCGGAACTACCTGGAATCGCGCTACCTGTCGCCGCGCCGCCGGGGCGCCTTGCCTTGATCACTACGATCGAGGCATGTTGATCGTCAGCTCCGATGAGATTCCCGGCTACCGGATCGACGCGGTGTTCGGGGAGGTGTTCGGCATCACGGTGCGGTCCGGCAACATCGGCACCGGGCTGTCGGCGGGGTTCCGCGCGCTCAGCGGCGGCGAGATCCCCGAGATGACCCAGCTGATGACGCAGAGCCGCAACGAAGCCATGGGCCGCATGATCTGGCAGGCACGCCAGCGCCAGGCGAACGCCATCGTCGCGTTCCGGTTCGACAACGGCGAGCTGGCACAGGGCTGGAACGAGGTCTGCGCGTACGGCACGGCGGTCTGGGTGGTGCCGCTCACCGAGCACGCCAAGCAGCAGCACGAGTCGATGACCCAGGCCGGCGGCCTACCTCACCAGGTCCAGCACACGCCTTAGTACTTCAGGTGCTGGCGGGTCAGCTTGGCGACCTTCTGCACCAGGGTGATGCCGGCGTTCATGCTCTTGTTGTTGTGCGAGAGCACCGCGATCGAGACGTTCACGTCGTCGTCCAGGGTCACCCGCCCGACCGTGTTGACCGCCCACAGGCCGCCGTCCTTGCTGCGGGTGTCCCAGCCGTTCTTCACCGTGGCGGTCTCGCCGCTCTTCGCGACGAACGGCACGCCCCAGTCCTGGCTGTCGTCGACCGTGTTCATCAGCGTGAACACCAGCTTGCGCGAGTCGGAGTCCAGCGGCCCCGCCTTGTCCACCAGCTCGGACAGCAGCTTCACCTGGTCGTTCACCGTCGTCCGGGTGAGACCCCAGGCGTTGTTGACCACGGTCTGGCTCAGGCCCAGCCGCTTGTTGCACTTGCCGACCGCCGTCGCCTTGCCGAGCTGGTTGAAGAGCGACGTGGTGGCGTTGTTGTCGCTGAGCCGGATCATCCGCTTCGCCAGCGACAGCTGGTTCGAGGACAGGTCGCGGCCGGCGTCCTGCGCCTTCAGCAGCATGCAGGCCAGCACCTGGACCTTGACGATGCTGGCGGTGTCGTACTTCTCCGAGCCCCGGTACGAGTAACGCTCGCCGGTCTTCTTGTCGAGGACGGCGACGGAGAACTCGGGGGCGGTGGCCGCGTACTTCTTCAGGGCGGCGTCGAGGGCCTTGGTGCGCTTGGCCCGCTCCTGCGCGGCCAGTTCCTCCGGACTCGGGCCCGTCGGCGTGGGTGCGGCCGTCGGCTTGTCCTCACCGAACGTGAGGGAGCGCGGCAGAACGCCGCCGCCGGCACCGCCGCTGTCGTCCTTGATGCCCAGGCCGATCAGGGACGCGCCGCCCACGATCACCGCTACCGCGCACGGGAAGATCCAGAGTCGGGTTCGTCGCACATATGCATACTGCCGTGACTCTTACGGGATCCCAAACTATACTACCGAGCGCTCACCCGATCTCACTATCAGTCACTGGCACCGCCGGGCACAATGGTGGCCATGGCCCTTCTCCCGTCACCTGCCGCCCTCGTCGAGTTCAGCCGGTACGCGATCGGTCAGGTGGTGGAGACCGCGGCCTCCGTCGCCACGGTCCCGGTCCGCGCGCTCAGCCTGCTCGGCCAGACCGAACTGCTGGTCAGCCGCATCACGGTGCTGGCCGAGCGCGCCGAGGGGCTGATCGAGCGGGTCGACGACGTGCTCGACCGCGTCGACGGCGTGGTCGACGGCGCCGAGGAGGCGCTGACCGACACCAAGGTGATCATGGCAGGCGCCGCGCTGGCCGTCGACGAGGCCGGCGTGCTCGTGCCGCGCGCGGCGCAGCTGCTGGAGAGCGTGTCCGCCACCACCGACGGGGCCGGCGCGATCCTGACCGAGGCCGGCGCCGTCGCCGGCGCGGCCTCCGTGGTGGTCCGGCAGGCGGAGGCGACCTCGGCCGAGGCCCGCGAGCTGCTCGACGCGTACGGCGCGACGCTGCGCCGCGCGGCTCCCCTGGCGCAGCGGTTCGTGGAGGAGCTGACGCCGGAGGAGATCACCGCCGCGATCCGCATGATCGACGAGCTGCCCCGGCTGCGGGAGCACCTGAGCGACGACGTGATGCCGCTGCTCGGCACGCTCGACAAGGTCGGGCCCGACCTGCACGCGCTGCTCGACGTGGTCAGGGACCTGCGGATGGCCATCGTCGGGATCCCCGGACTCAAGATGCTGCGCCGCCGCGGCGAGGAGCAGGTCGCCGAGGACGAGGCCAACGACCGCCCGTGAGCAGGCACTATTCACTGCCGTAAACATTGACGAAACACTTTCGGTACAGTTAGCCTCGCGGGACCGTGAGAGCGCTCTCTCACCACTGCTCCGACCCCCGTTTCCCCATCGGAGGCACCCCCGCATGCATCCCCCGATCCCCCCGTCCCCGCACGCCCACCGACGATCACCGCGCGGCCGGCTGGCCGGCTTCGCCGCGGCCGTCGCCGTCGCCCTCGGCGCAGGCTTCCTCGCCGTCGCCGTGACCGGAACGGCGCAGGCGGCGACCGTCGGAGCCGGCAGCTACACCGAGACCCTGCCCGCCGGCGCGAAACTCCCCGCGGGCTGCGGCAACATGTCGGCCAACCCGCGGCAGTACCTGACCTCTAACGCGCCCGCCGGGCCGGTGCCGACCAACGACTGGTGGTCGTCGCTGCTGTTCAAGAAGGGCGACGACTGCAACTTCTCGCAGGCGCTGTTCGCCGGGCCGGCCGCGTACCGGCCGGTGGCGAGCGGGCTCGGGCTGTCCTACCAGACCGACGCGGCCATCAGCGGCAGCGCGACCGGCCTCGGCGAATACCACTTCCCGTACGCGCAGCACGTCGTCGTCGGCGTCGCCGGCCTGAACGCCACGCAGGCGCTCGTGGACGGCTGGAGCGACTGGACGGTGACGCCGTCCTGGAGCGACGGCGCCCGCACCATGAAGGCGACCATCGGCCACGGCCTGCCGCTCTCCTACTACCAGGTGACCGGCGGCGACGCGCTGCTGAGCATCACCGGACCGCCGACGGCCTGGCAGAACAGCGGCAACCGAATCGGCTTCTCGATCGGCGGCCACGACTACGTCGCGTACGGCCCGGCCGGCTCGACATGGACGCTGAGCGGCAGCACCATCCGCTCCAACCTCGCCGGCAAGGGCTACTTCTCGGTGGCCGTGCTGCCGACGCTCTCCAGCGCGGCCACCGCCGACAAGATCGCGCTCGCCGACACCTACGGCCAGTACGCACAGAACCACGTGACCGGCACCCGGATGTCGTACGCCTACAACCAGGCCGCCGGAACGGTGAACACCACGTACGCGTTCACCACCGTCGCCCGCGAGGGCGGCGGCACCGGCACGGTCATCGCGCTCTACCCGCACCAGTGGCGCTACCTCACCGGCTCGACCCCGCTGTCGCGCACCTACGTCTCGCCGCGCGGCGCCATGAAGATCGTCACCGGCGCGAGCTTCCAGACCTCCATGCGGTACACCGGCGTGCTGCCGGAGATCCCCGCCGTCGGCGACTCCGGCGGCGCCGACCTCAGCACGATCACCGCCTTCCTCAACAACGAGCTGAACAACCCGGCCGACTTCCGCGGCGACGACACGTACTGGACCGGCAAGGGCCTCGGCCGGGCCGCCCGGATCGCGGAGATCGCCGACCAGCTGAACATCACCTCGGTACGCGACTCGGCACTCAACGTCATCCGGACCCGGCTGACGGACTGGTTCACCGCGTCGGCCGGCAAGTCGTCGCGGGTCTTCTACTACGACCGCAACTGGGGCACGCTGATCGGCTACCCCGCGTCGTACGCGTCCGACGAGGACCTCAACGACCACCACTTCCACTACGGCTACTTCGTCGCGGCGGCGGCGACGCTCGCCAAGTTCGACCCGGCCTGGGCCGCGCCCGGCCAGTACGGCGGCATGGTCGACCTGCTCATCCGCGACGCCAACAACTACGACCGCAACGACACGCGGTTCCCGTACCTGCGGGACTTCGACATCTACGCGGGCCACGACTGGGCCTCGGGGCACGGCGCGTTCGGTGCCGGCAACAACCAGGAGTCCTCCTCGGAGGGGCAGAACTTCGCCAACGCGCTGATCCAGTGGGGCCAGGCGACCGGCAACAACGCCGTACGCGACGCCGGGATCTGGCTGCACACCACGCAGGCCGCGGCGATCAACGAGTACTGGTTCGACGTGCGCAACGAGAACTTCCCGGCGAGCTGGGGCCACAACTACTCGGCCATCGTGTGGGGCTCGGGCGGCGCGTACGCGACGTGGTTCTCGGGTGACCACGCCATGGTCGTCGGCATCAACATGCTGCCGATGACGGGCGGCCAGCTCTACCTCGGCGACTACCCCGAGTCGGTCAAGGCCACCTACGCCGAGCTGGTGCGCAACAACGGCGGCGAACCGACGGCCTGGCGCGACATGCTCTGGCAGTACCTCGCGCTCGGCGACCCGGACGCGGCGCTGGCGAAATTCCGGGCGAACAGCTCCTACACCTCCGAGGAGGGCGAGAGCAAGGCGCACACGTTCCACTGGCTGCGCAACCTCGCGGCGCTCGGCCAGGTCGACACCGGCGTGACGGCGAACCACCCGCTGGCCAAGGTGTTCTCGAAGAACGGCGCGAAGACGTACGTCGCGTCGAACATCACGAACACCGCGCTGACGGTCACGTACTCCGACGGCAGGACGCTGAGCGTCCCGGCCGGCCGGACCGTCGCGAGCGGGGCGACCAACTGGAGCGGCGGCAACGCCACCGGCGGCGGCACGGTCACGACGCCGCCGACCACGCCGCCGACCAGCTCACCGACCCCGACCCCGACGCCGACCACCTGCGCCGGCGGCGCGCTGCTCTCGCAGGGCCGGACCGCGACGGCGTCCTCGGTGGAGGCCGGCTACCCCGCCGAACTCGCCGTCGACGGCAACGCGAGCACCCGCTGGTCCAGCGCGTTCGCCGACCCGCAGCACCTGCAGGTCGACCTCGGCGCAGCGCAGGCCCTCGGCCGGGCCGAGCTCAGCTGGGAGGCCGCGTACGCGAAGGCGTACCGGATAGAGACCTCGACGAACGGGACCGCCTGGACCACCGCCGCGACGGTGACCGCCGGCACCGGCGGCAACGTCACGCACGCCATCTCGGGCACCGCCCGCTACGTGCGGATGAGCGGCACCGAGCGGGGCACGCCGTACGGGTACTCGCTGTTCGAGTTCAAGGTGTTCGGCTGCGCGGGCGCCACGACGCCGCCGACCACGGCCCCGACCACCGCCCCGACCCCGACGCCGACCCCGACCGCCACGACGGATGCGCCGGTGGCGGCGTGGGCGCCGAACACCGCGTACGCGGTGGGCCGGATCGTCACCTACAACGGCGTGCGGTACCGGTGCCTGCAGGCGCACACGTCACTGACGGGCTGGGAGCCGCCGAACGTCCCGGCGCTCTGGGCGACCAGCTGACGCCGGGACCCGCCCTGCCGCAGGCCCTCTCGGGGGCGGCGGCAGGGCGGGTCGCGGTCAGGATTGCGGATCGACCTCGACGCGCAGGCCGGTGAGCTCGTAGGACGCGATCTCCGCCCGGATGCCCACCTTCGGCGGGTTCACCATCCGCAGCCCCGGCAGGGCGAAGAGCTTGGTCAGGAAGATGTCCGTCTCCTGAATGGCGATGTACGAGCCCGGGCAGCGGTGCGGCCCGTCGCCGAACGACAGCCCCGCGTCGCCGGTACCCTCCGCCAGCGGCCGCGCCGGGCAGATCCGGCCCGGGTCCGCGCCGACCGCCGAGGGGTCGACGTTCGCCGCCGCGACCCCGATGTCGACCCGCGCGCCGGCCGGGATCGTCGCGCCGCCGATCTCGATCTCCTGCGTCGTCCAGCGGTAGAGGTTCGCCACCACCGGTTCGAGGCGCAGGATCTCGTGCAGGATGGCGACCCGCTCGGACTCCGAGCCCTCTGTGTAGGCCGCACGCAGCTCGGCGTCGGTGAAGAGGTGCCAGGCCGCGAGCGTGATGAACTCCCGGGTGGTCACCATCCCCGCCGCCGCGAACGTCACGCACTCGCCGAGGATCTCGGGGTTCTTGCAGCCCTCGGTGAGCAGGTGGCTGATCAGGTCGTCCCGGCCGCCGCCGCGCCGCGCGTTGATCGCCGGGCGGACGTCGTTCCAGTAGAACAGCAGCAGGTTGACCCGGGAGCGGAACTCCTTCCACATCCGGGCCGGGCGGCTGCCGGTGGTCTTCTCCTCGAAGAAGAGGTCCAGGCGCTTCGCCATGCCGGGTCCGCTCTCGGTCAGCCCGATGACCTCGGCCGCGACCGCCACGGCCAGGCGGAACGACAACTGCGACAGGTCCGCGGAGCCGCGGGCTCGCAGCTCCGCGCACTGCTCCTCGGCCAGCCGGTCCATCAGCGACCGGTACGCTGTGTCGACCCGCTTCGGGGTGAAGAACCGGGCCGTCTGGCGACGGTGCTCGCGATGCTCGGGGCCGTCACGGTAGAGCACCGGCATGCGCATGCGGCCCTCGTGCCGCGTGGCGTTCTCCGCGTCGAAGCCCGCCTGGCGGGTCTCGGTGCTGCGCAGCATCGACCGCGCGGTGGAGTAGTCCTGGATGCGCCAGACGCCGTCGGCGTCGGCGTGGACGGGGCAACCCGGGTCAAGCCCTCCTCGTCCGACCTTGCGTTTCGACTCGAGCGGTGTTTCTGCAGGCATCTAAGGATTCTTGTCTGTCGCTGTCATGGTGTCCAATCACGCACAGCCAGAGAGGCCCCACCGGGCGGGTGGGGCCTCTCCGTGGTGGAAGGTGGATCAGAACACCGAGACGCCGTACACGTTCAGCGCCTCGACGACCGGCTGGAAGTACGTGGTGCCGCCGGAGCTGCAGTTGCCGCTGCCGCCGGAGGTCAGGCCCAGCGCGGTGGTACCGGAGTAGAGCGAGCCGCCGCTGTCGCCCGGCTCGGCGCAGACGGAGGTCCGGATCAGGCCGGAGACGGAGCCCTGGCTGTAGTTGACCGTGCTGTTCAGCGCGGTGACGCGGCCCGAGCGCAGGCCGGTGGTGCTGCCGCGGCGGTAGACCGTGGCACCGACGGCCGGGGTACCGGCCGACGTGATGTCCTGCGAGCCGACGCCACCGGTCTTGGTGATGGTGGTGTTGGTGTAGCGCACGATGCCGTAGTCGTTGCCCGGGAAGCTGGTGCCGGCCCGGGTGCCGAGCGTGGCGGAACCGTTCGTCCAGGTCGTGGCGCTGTTGGTGCAGTGACCGGCGGTCAGGAAGTAGTTGGTGCTGCCGCTGCGGACGTTGAAGCCGAGCGAGCAGCGGCCACCGCCGCCGTAGATCGCGTCACCACCGGAGATGGTGGTCTGCAGCGTGCCGGGTACCGACTCGAAGGAGGCCCGGTCGCCGAGCTTGGCGACGATCGCCTTGACGGCGTCGAGCTTCGCGCCGGTGACGGTGCTGTCCGCGGTGACCACGATCTTGTTGCTGACCGGGTCCAGGCCGAAGGACGTGCCGGGGGTCTTGAGCTGCGCCTTCAGGGTGGTGTCAGCGGCGGCGAGCACGGCGCCGCTGTTCGCGACGTAGCGGGGGGTCGCGCCGGCCACGGCCACCGACTCGGCGGTCGCGGCGTCGGTCACGTTGACCACGACCTTGCCGGCCGAGTCGATGAAGGAGCCGGCGGCCGCCGCGCCGAGCTGGGTGTCCAGCTTTCCGGCGAGGGCCGACGGGGCGAACGAGGGATCCGATGCGACGCTCGGGGCGGCGGATGCGGGTGACGCGAACGCACTGCCTGCAAGCAAGACGGCGGCCAGGCCGACGATCGGTCGGCCGAGCTTGGAGCCGGGGTTACGCACTTGTTCCTCCCAGGGGGATGAGGTGTACGCCGGGTGCCCGGAGTACCGGTGCCATCGGTAGTATCGAGAAGATTCGATGTGGACTCAAGGCTCGTGTAGGTCGGCGCAGAGTCACCTAGATGGCCGTCAAACCGCCTCTGAGCTGCGGAAACTTTGTCGTCATATCATCGGGCTATCACTAGTTCGGGATGCCGACGGTCGGGCGGGAATGCGCCGAACCGGTCGCCGGTGACGGCGCCCGGGGCGCTGGCCGCCCTGCTGGCGACGCTCACGGCGCCAGCGCTCCACGCCCAGCCGGAGTCAGCCCGCGCGCCGGCGAGGCGGACACCACCGCGAGAAAACGGCTACCTGGGATGGCGCCGCCAACCATCGGCCGTCCACAGGCCGCCCACGTCCGGGACACCAACCCCAGCGCGCCTACCCCCAGCACAGACATCCACAGACGGCGTCGTCGAGCAGCGGCAGTCCGACCCGGCGCTGGGACACATCGGCGGGACGGCGCTGTGGCTGGCCGCGGTACTTGCCGCCGCCTACCGCAACACCCAGCGCCAGCGCCGACCATCCACAGGGGTCCCACGGCTTCACCGGGTCCAGCCGCTGCCGGACTTCACCCAGCCCTTGAACTGCAGTACCGATTGCAGCCGCGCCGGCCCGCGGATGAAACCCGGACCGGACCCCAAGGGCAGCACCGAGTCCACGCGCGACCGAACACCAAAGGCGGGCCGACGGGCCGCCCGGTCTTCAGCGAACGCCTATCGCGTCAGTAACCGCAAGCCCCTACGCGGCGGCCGCGACTCGGACGCCTGCGTGCAGATCGGTGACGAGCCGCCGCGCCTGGGCACGAATCTCGGGCACGGCGGTGGTCTCCCACCGCGCACCGCGACGCAGCGGGCCGATGACCCAGATCCGATCGTGCGCCCGCCCACCGGCGCCGATCAGGCGGCCGTCGGCGTCGATGTCGAGGCCGAGACCGTGCGGGCCGACCTGGGCCAGGCCGGCGGCGAGCAGCCCACCGACCAGCGGCCCGGCCGCACCCGGCAGCCGCCCGGGCCCGGCGCAGTTGACGACGGCCGCGAAGTCCGCGAGACCGGGCCACGCGGCCACCCCGCCCGCGCGGATCTCCAGCAGCCCCGCCGCCCGAAGCTGCGCGACCCGGGCGCCGACCTCCGGCGCCATCCGATGCCGGTGGCATTCCCAGGGCCGGGCCAGGTGCCGCAGGAACGCATCCTGCTCGGCCGGGCTGAGCGCGGTCCAAAGCTCATCCAGGTACGGCCGGAGCCCGTCGACAATGGCCCGCCAGTCCCCCGCCTCCCCGGCCGCGGCGCGCACGGCCCGGACGACGTCCCGCAGCGTGGCGCAGTCGTCGAGCGACGGCACGGCCGGCGGCGCCGCGTCCGCGGTGTGCGTCAGCGGCAGCAGGCCACGCCGGCTCACTGCCACCACGGGCGCGGTCCGGCGCCCGTCGGCGGTCAGGGTGAGCGCGACGTCCACGGCGGTCAGCCCCGTGCCGACCAGCAGCACCAGCCGATCGGCGGGCAACGCCTCGAGCACCCCGGCCCGCCACGGATCCGCGATGTAATGCGGATGAACGATGGCCTGTCGCGAGGCCGCCGGCCCACCCGTGGCGAGGACGACATGCTCGGCCGCGATGACCGAGCCGTCGTCCAGCGCGACGGCGGCATCCGGGGTGATCGCCGTGGCCCGGGCACGGCGCAGCTGAAGGCGCCCGGGATGCGCGGCGGCCGCCTCGTCGAGAACGACTCGCAGATACCGCCCGTACTCGGCCCGAGGACGGAAGGCCTCCGGGGTGGTGGCCGCCCAGCGCACGAAGTGGCCCGGGTCGTCGGGGTCGGCGCTCATCGCACCGGCCCGCGAGTTGAGCAGGTGCCACGGCTGCGCGGAGCCGTAGGCGATCCCACCGCCCGGCTCGCCCGGCTCGATCAGCACGACGTCGTCGTCGCTACATCGCAGAAGCTGCCGGGCCACCAGGACCCCGGAGCACCCTCCCCCGACCACTGCCACCACACGCCCCACGGCCGCGCCCCCTATCTCCTATCGATACGATAGGCAAACAAGGGTTTTAGCACCAGTGGCGCGCCGCAGAAAGGGCGGATCTCAAGGGAACCCACCGCAAGGACGACGGCACACCACGCCCAACCACGCAAAAACCGCACCCACCGGGCACCGCCGCCCAGACCCACACCCGCGCCCGCACCACACCCAGGCCCCCGCCACGCCGGAGTACGCACCACTCAAGCTCCGCCGATCACCATGCCCACACCGTCGGGGAGCACGCCCCGCTCAAGCATCGGCGATCGCCAAGCCACACCGTCGCAGCAAGCACCGCGCAAGCATCGGCGGTCACGATGCCCACGCCAGCGGGACCAGGCACCCCGCAAGCATCGGCGGTCACGATGCCCACGCCAGCGGGACCAGGCACC